>NZ_LMFV01000045.1 GCF_001427285.1 Mesorhizobium sp. Root552 | reverse complement strand
GTCGCCGAAAGCTCTGTCGTCATCTATCCGTCCTCTCAAAAGAGAGGGGGTCAGTTCTTCCTTTCGTCCGGGGGGCAATTTCTCATTTCGCCTGACACCGGGATCTCTCCAGCTTGAACGGGTTGGCAGATCTGTTTGTCCGGGAATCCCCAACACCTCGAGAAAACGCGCAGGAGGCAGGCCTTCGCCGCAGATATCCACCCATCCATGTTGGGCATGATATACGGCCGCCGCACGATGCGGGGCGCAGGCCGCGGCTATGCGACGAGCGAGATGAAACCGGTCCACCAGTGGGGCCAACCCCGCCCCTACGATCCCAAGCAGCGCTTGTTCAGCCTCGGCCGGCGCCTGATAGGTCTCGAGGTTCATGACCAGCATTCCTATATAGCCGCGCTTGGAGTCGCGAAGCAGCACGGTGCCGCCTTCCCGGTAGCCCTGTGGCGCCAGGGACTGGGAATAGAATGGGGATTCATCCCGGTTGAACGGGCAATCCTTCCAAAATACCGCACCATCGCTTTTTTCAAGAAACTGCCAGACCAAATCGTCGCGATAGCGGGTACCGTTGAGAGCCATTCGTACAGCCGTGGGATAGCCGCGCGCGGCGATCGTGTAATGCGTCTGTCGTTGATCATCCCAGCTACATATCTGAGCCGCAGCATAGGGGATCAAATGAAAGAGTTCATCAAGCACCCCTTCTGCCCTTTCGGCGGGTGATGCGGTGTCGGCGATGATGGAGGATATCCTCCTCACGCATCTTAGGTCGGCAGCGCCATACATACAGCCTTCTCCAGACAACTCCCTTCTCAAGTCTCAACACAATCGCAGTGACTAGGCAACTTTCACGGTTTTGTTGGAACGGCTTGCTGGAAGCGCAAAGAAGTCGGCCTGAAGCCAATTATGTGGCAAGAACTGCGAACTGTTCGGCCAGGGACGGATTGGGATTGAAGGCGCATCTCGCCTGTCGCTTGCGCATCATGTGAACCATCTCGATGCCGGACAGGATGATCACGGCTGACGTCGGTGACTAGAAGCCAACCATTGGCAGGACGCGGCACTTGATGCGCCTATGGTCCTGCTCGATCCGATTATTCAGGTATTTACTCTTACGGATTTCGATCGGCGTCAGCCGGCGCCGAGCGCACGCAACTCGCGCTCGACAGTTCAGGCAATCAGGGCGTCATCCAGGATATGCTCAAGGGGTTCGCCAGCAAAGCCGGTGAACGGATCCGCCTCGACGATGGCGGCTACCGCCGCGATCATCTGTACTCGCCGGCGCAGCGCGTCGAGGTTGCCGGCGACGAGGTTCGCATCATGGGATCGAAGTCGAAATTGCTGCGAACGCCGGTCGCCGCTTCAAGCGTAGAAACGGCGGCGTTCGGCGTTCAGAGTTCTGTAAATGGCGCGCCCGAAGAGATTCGAACTCCTGACCCCCAGATTCGTAGTCTCCGCCCGCGCGATTCTAAAGGCCCTTGAAGTTTCTACAAAATCTGTCTGCATATGTCTAATTAATTGATTTACAATAGATAAAGCTTGACACCGCCGTAGCATTCAGTGACATTGAACGTCAATAGGCTCCGTCGAGTCGACGGACATGAAGCGGACACAAGTTATGGCTCTCAAACTCACCGATACCATTGCGGACACGCTGTCGGTCCCGGAGAAGGGTAACAAGATCACCTATGATACCGAGGTGAAAGGCTTTGGTTGCCGTGTAACTGCTGCTGGGGCGCGCTCCTTCATACTCAACTATCGGACTCGTTCGGGCCGAGAGCGTCGATACACCATTGGCTCTCGCCCCGACTGGAAAACCAATGCGGCCCGTGAGGAATCGAAGGAACTCAAACGGCGAATCGACCGTGGCGAAGACCCGATGGCCGACGTCGAGGCCGACCGCAACGCCAAGACCGTCGCTGCCCTATGCCAAGACTATGTCGAGAAGCATCTGCCCAAAAAGAGGGCCGCGTCGGCAGCAGACGACAAGGCGATGATCCGTGATTATGTGCTGCCAAAGCTCAAACACCTGAAGGTGGCCGACGTCACATTCCCCGATATTGATGGATTGCACAGGGCGATTACCAAGCAGGGCAAGCCCTATCGCGCAAATCGCGTCGTATCACTCCTGTCGAAAATGTTTGCGCTCGCCCTCAAATGGCAGTGGCGCGATTACGCGGCCGGAAATCCGTGCATCGGCATTGAACGTAATCAAGAGGAAAAGCGGGACCGCTATTTATCATCTGCTGAACTAAGCAGGTTCACCACAGCGCTGGCCGCGCATGAGGATCAGCAAGCTTGCAACATCGTCCGGTTGCTGCTGCTGACCGGCGCACGTCGGAACGAGGTATGTGCGATGCGTTGGGACCAACTTGACCTCTCTGCCGGCACGTGGACAAAGCCCGGCTCGGCCACCAAGCAGAACAAGCTGCATCATGCTCCGTTGTCAGCGCCTTCCCGTCAGTTACTGGCTAGATTGCGCACGCAGGCAGAGGAGGAAGCGGCGAAGGAGCATCGCGGTGTCCACGAATATGTATTCCCCGGACGCGGCGGTAACGGACACCGGCACGGTGGCACTCTAAAAAGGCTTTGGTTCAAGTTGTGCCTCGCCGCCGAATTGGGCGAGGTTGGTGTGGTAAAGGATACCCAGGGCAAAGAGCGGCGGGTTTTCGAACCGAACGTACGCATTCATGATTTACGGCACACCTATGCCAGCTTGCTCGTAAGCTCGGGGCTTTCCTTGCCTGTCATCGGCGCGCTGTTGGGGCACTCCCAGCAAGCGACGACAGCCCGATACGCGCATCTTATGCTTGACCCGTTGCGGCAGGCCACCGAGCGGGTCGGTGCCATCGTGATGCCGTCGCAGGACGAAGGCGCGGAGATCGTGCCGATAAAAGGTGGTGCATGATGGCCGCGTACGACCTTGACTGCCTCTTGAAAGACGCTGGCATTACGCGTGACAGTGCCAAAGCTGGCGATGCGTTTGCCAAAGCCCGCGAGGCGCTTGCCGCCGAACTCGACGCTGGGCGAAGCCTAGTCGGCAAATCCAAATCTCATTGGCAACGTGATCTGACTCGGGTGGCCGAGTCCATTGGAACGACGAGACTTAATCCCGAGGACTTACGGAAGCGGCGTGCCAGAGGCCGGCCACGCGGTGCGCTCTCCTCTACACAGAAGCGGAAACAGGCCGTAGTGGAACGCGCGGTCTATTTCTGGATACGGTTCTCACCGCGCGACCTTAGCGGCGCGCGGGCGGGCCCTACTCATAAGTTCGTGGAAGCCTTCTATGCAGCCGCGACCGGGAGGCACTCGTACGTCGAGCGGCAGTTCATACGCGCCGTCAGGCCGTGGATCGACGAAGCTAAGGCGTTGGGGAGCAAAGCCGCCCAAAATCTGAATTAGCGTCCCCTGAACTGGTGGCCTGTACTGTCTACGTTCGTCATGTAGCTTCGCATGGAGAGCATGATGACCGCCACCGAAATCCTTTCTGACTACATCGACCGCGAAGCGCTCGCTCGCGGTCTAGGCATCTCGACGCGGACCCTCTGGCGTTATGAAAATCAGCCGGACGGCTTGCCCAGCCTGATGATCGGGGGCCGCAAATTCTATCGCCTGCAAACCGTCAGAGACTGGTTTGAAAAGCGAGAAACGCGGCCGAACCCCCGCCGCGCTGCCTGACCTCTCCCCAAAATGAAAGCCGCCGCTCCATCAGACGGAGCAGCGGCGGAAAGATTGCCACGGAGATCGCCGTGACTGAAACACCGTATACGCCGGGGCCGTTGCGTTCGCAACCGTCGCCGGACATCCCCACGCCGGAGAAAAACCGCACGGAGCGCCGTCAAGAGGTAGAGGCGCTACGCCTCAAGCTTCTGGAGAACGGCTTTTCTCCGATCAGGAACCGGGACAAGGCCACCTTCATGAAGGACTGGCCATTCATGGAGATCACGCCGGAGGTCGTCAGGTCGTGGTCGCGCATAGGACGCGACAGGGCGACCGGCCTGCGTCTCGACAACGGCCTCGCCGCCATCGACATCGACATCGACGATCACGCTCTTGTCGCCGCGCTGGCGAACGCGGTGCTGGACATGGTGCCGGAACTCGACCGCGAGAACGTGCCGCTGCTCGTCAGGACGTCAGGCAAGGCCAAGGAGGCGTGGTTCGTCCGCACCGAGGAACCGTTCGGCCGAATCTACACGAGGCGCTGGGTGAAGGCCGGAGAGACACTGGACGAGGGCTCGCATGTGCTGGAGATTTTCGGCGGCGCGTCGGCCCGGCAGATGGGCGCTTTCGGTCCCCACACGGTCGAGCGCGACGGCACGGTGATGCGGGAATACTCATGGCGCGACCAGTCTCCGGCCGACGTTCGGCTGGAAGAACTCCCGGTCCTGACCAAGTCCCAGTTCTTCGCCATCGCCGACAAGGCCGAGGAACTGATGCGGGCGGCCGGCTGGGAGCCGGTGGCGCTGACGGAGAAGGGCGAGAATGCCGCCCAACGCGTTTACGACTTGACCGACGACCTGCTGTTCGATGTCCACGAGGGGCCGCACGGAGTATCCATGGCGGAACTCAAGACGATGGCCGAGGCCGACGGGGACGGCCTGCGCGTGTCGGCATCGTGGCTGGAAGGGCCGGACCCGAAGCGCTCGCCGGATCGCTGCCTCGTGTCGATCACGCGGTCGGGTCATCTGGCCGTGTGGGACAGCGCGACCGGGGTGACGCATGTCGAGGTGGCCGGCGAGCCGGTGGACCCCGGTGTGTTGACGATGCCAGCCAGCGCGCCCGGCGAGCTTATCTTGACCACAAAGGGCTGGCCTCGGTGGTGCCACGAAAACGCCTGCATCCTTCTGGAACACGATCCTGAATGGATAGACGCGCTCGCGTATGACGAGTTCAATTGCAAGACACTTTTGTTGCGACCTATCCCCGGTGCGACAATGGAGCACGTCGATTTCCGGCCCCGAGAGTTGCGCGACACGGACGTTATCAACGCTCTGCGGTGGTTCAACCGTCGCCAATTTCCTTCTGCGACCCGTGCCGTCCTGTATGACGCCATGCTTGCGGTCGCGAGGCAATCGATCATATCGCCCGTGCGACACTACCTTGAAGACCTCCATTGGGACGGTAGCCGGCGGCTTGACACTTGGCTTGTCGATTACTGCGGTGCCGAGGACACGGCGTATACCCGCGCCGTTGGACGGCGGTGGATGCTCTCGGCGGTCGCACGAGCGCTGAAACCCGGCTGCAAGGCCGACTACTGCATGATCCTCGAAGGCGAGCAAGGCATCGGCAAAAGCACCTTGTTGCGTCGGCTGGCCTCAAGCGAATGGTTCCATGACGGACTGCGCGACATGACTTCCAAAGATGCCAGTATGGCGTTGCGGGGCCGCTGGATCGTCGAACTGCCCGAGTTAAGCGCGATGCGCCGGTCAGATGTAGAGGCCGTGAAGGCGTTCTTGTCTCGCAACGAGGAGCGATACCGCCCCCCTTATGATCGTGCGGAGGTTTCCGAGCCGCGCCGTTGCGTGTTCGCCGGTACGACGAATAGAACGGATTATCTCCTTGACGATACCGGAGCGCGGCGCTTTTGGCCGGTGAGGGTCACACGTGCCGATACGGACAGCGTTGCGAATGACCGGGACCAGTTATGGGCAGAGGCTGTTGTCGCGTACAGAGCCGAGGAACCGTGGTGGCCGAGTGACGACATGGCGAGAGAAGCAGCACAGGTAGCAGCGACGCGCACCGAAGACGACCCGTGGACAGGACCGATACTTAATTACGTCGAGAAGCGCGACGAAGTCGGTTCGCAAGAACTGCTCGCGGCGGTGTCTCTGCCGCAGACGGTCATGACCAAGGCCGACGCGAAACGCGCTACTGGAATATTGCGACGTAATGGCTGGACCCGCGATGGTCAGTTCACCAAAGGGCCGAACAAGGGGGCGGCGCGTTACGTGAGGGTGCCCGCCGCCGCGCGTCGGGCGCGGTAGCAGTAGTAACGGTAGCAACGATTTCCATTAATATCGTAGCAAGGTAGCACTGGCTTATGAATGAGCATTTTAATCAATTAAATCAGTATGTTATCATATACATCAGAAAGTGGAGAAATCATTGCTACCATTGCTACCGCTACTACTCCCGCCCATTACCGCCCCCGCGATTTCTGGTGTCGTCAGCCCGTGGAGGCTGGTAGATATTACCGTAATCAAAGGAGTTGGAGTGCAAATAGACTATAATATTGCGAAATAGCAAAAGAGAAGCCATAATCCCTGCACCAAGTAGACCCGCCATAATAGAACTCATAATAATATCATAAATAACAATTAATGAGACACCTATTGACCCAATTTCATTAAAATAATCTATTGATGTAACAAATACATACATCGCAGTAATAAATAATATAAACCCTATACATATTGTAATAAATGCAGAGAAAATTCCTTCTAATATAGAGTAGTAATCATTTTTTGAATAATATTGTAAAATTTTCTTATTTTGCCTTGATGCTATATAATTCCTAGTAGTAATGATAAAGAATAGAATTGCCGTACTAAGGGCAATGCCGCCTATCAGCGACCCAATGAAGCCTGCGATGGCGCTGGAGAAATCTCTCATGTGCGGGCGTCCCGGATCGAAAAAGAAGCCGACCGTTGCAAGCAATGCTCCTAGTGAAGCCCCTCCCTTAGTTAGCCCTCTGGATCGCCATCGATAGGGTGCAAATTTCCACATTGAATACCCTTTGCGATTTGGTCGCCGTTTCGCCCTTCTCGGGAGGTGGTTACATATTATAGTTGATACACTCAAAATGTGCAGAATGCGACCGACTTTTGCATGGATATGCGTAAGCTGGTCGGCCGTAATTTTGCACGCCTGCGCCGAGAGAAGGGGCTGACGCAGGAGCAAGTTGAGGAGCGTTCGGGGTTTAGTCAGCAATATCTAAGCGACTTGGAACGCGGTCGCCGTAACCCCACAGTCATTACGCTATATGAGTTGGCGCAAGCGCTTGGCGTGAGTCATGTCACCCTCGTCGAGCCGGATCAGGAATGCGATCAAGCTAATTTGTGAAAGTGTCCAGCGGGGTGCATCGGCCGTTCCGGTTGAAGCACAAGCGGAGACTAAATTCCTAGTTTAATGCGGACCCCTAAAGAGGTGCGATTGCAGTGCGCGCGGCAAAAGTTTGAGCGGCTGGTGATAACCCTAAAAGGCGACGATACCGACACAGGTGGCGTGATAGCCCGTAATGCGCCCACGACCGGCCGCTGCGGCAACGGTGATTTAGCCTGCCGCCCTTGTGACAAGACTGCCCGCTGATTTGTTATCAGAAGACGATTTAGGACAAGATACTGAAAATAATTGCATAAGTAAGATACCCCTGCATACATATCCGCATCGTGTCCGCAATTTGGAGCCAGAAACGATGTCAAGTAGCCGCACCACCCCTCATCCCGAAGACATGGACGACGGCTATGTCAGTGCAGAAGATCAGGTTGCGGCCGAGCGCCAGATGCCTGATCAGCCGGAGCCCGATCAGCCCGAGCCCGTGGACGATGTGGCCTATGATCCGCCGTTTAACCGCACAGCGCCGCTCTCGCTCGACGGGTTCCTGAAAGAACTCAAGGACGCCGCGAAACGCGGCCCCGGCCGCCCTCGTAAGCGCCGTGGTGAAGCAGCGCACGAATTTAACGAGCTTGCACTGATGACGCCAGAGCAGCGCACAGCCCGGTTGACGAAGATTACGGCGAAGCTGACAGTAGCCGAGGACGAGCGTGCTTCCTTGGAGGTGCGGCGGAGTGAGGTTGATGTGCTGGATGATGCCGCGCTTGACGGCTACCACGCGGACCTTGCGCGTGCCGAGGCGACGTGTGTGACGCTGCGCATGGCCGCCGACAAACTAGGCGAAGCTATCCA
Organism: Mesorhizobium sp. Root552; assembly: GCF_001427285.1. Taxonomy (GTDB): domain Bacteria; phylum Pseudomonadota; class Alphaproteobacteria; order Rhizobiales; family Rhizobiaceae; genus Mesorhizobium. The sequence goes on along the minus strand of NZ_LMFV01000045.1, from coordinate 478,617 downwards.
GTGCATCGAAGCGTCCGAGGCCGCACGTGCATTCGCGGCTCGTGCTTGCCGGACGCTAGCCGAAAGTGCGGAGACCTACGCCGCCGATTTGCAGAAGTTGCACGACCTGACGGCAAAGATTACCGCTCTTGGCCCCTGCCTCGAAAAGGCGCGAAACGCGATTGACCACACCAATGCGCAAGCGAGGGAACGAGGCCGGTCGGACCTACTTCTCAACACGGAGAGGTTACGCAGCTTGGTCAATCAAGAGATAGGCTCCCCTGTGCCGGATACATCTCCTATCGAGATTGAGCGCATGGGCGAGAGCGACGAGGAATGGCACGCACGCGTGTTGAGGACGTTGGGAGAACGCGCAGGGGGTGTGTACCATTCCGAGTATTCGGGCGCGAGCGCATCCGTCAAAAGCCGGGAAGTCCAGAGCAGGCTGCGCCGGGCCAAGGAAATTTTTGTCGAGCGTGGCGAAGACGAAGACGCGGCCGCCCACGAGACGCGCCTGTGGGCTTCCATTGCTTGGCGTTTCAACTGCCATAAGGCGGTCGGCGAAGACAAGGCAGACTATGACGCGCGCCTGCGGGACGTCCTTGCGCGCGAACTAAAAATCGAGCGTAAGGGGGAGAGAGACGAGGCTTACCAACTACGTGTGAGCAACGCACACGCGCAACGTCTCCGTACCATGGAGCGTCAAGACCCCCTCGTGGAGTCAGCGAGAGCCGCCGCGCGGGTTATCGAGGCGCACTGCGTCTCTCCGGCAATGGGGGAGGTGCATCGCCATAGAGAGCGCGTCCAGCGTTTTGTGCGCTGGGGGGACAGTCAGGTGCGGCCGGTAACGGAACCTGTCCTTGTTAGAAGGTAACAGTTGGACATCCGTAAAAACCTCGATTTTTCGTTCAAACGCGGCCCTATTACGGCCTGCTATGATAAGCGATGCGCTGCTGCTCGTGTGCGCTTTTCTGTGATGGTTAGGCTCTCCTTCTTTGGATAAAAGTTGCGGTGGAAGTAGTGCGGATTAGCAATGCGCAGATGGACTACGAGATCGTCAAGAAATTGGCGACGAAGAGATGAACCGCTAAATCTTTGCCCGAATAATCATGAACAGCACAAATGCACCGAAGATGATCCACCCCCATGGGATTTCTTTTTTTGGCGGTGGTGGTGATGGTGCACCAGATGGCGTCCACGTCGGTTGCGGCGATGCACCCGACCCTTGCCGGATCGTATCCAGAATGGCCTGGTTCTTCGACGGCGGTGCCGTCGGGGTGTAGGTGCGGCCGCGCGCACGACTCACTCCGGTGCGTGATGGCGTCGTGCCCAAGCCCGCGAGGATGGACCGGTTGTCGGTCGCCTTCGTTCCGGTGGTGAGGGTGGGGCTCTTCAGACGATGGCGCGCCTCCATTTCCGTGATCGTTCGCAGTTGGCTATTCGACGTGATGGTGATCGAAAGCGACGTGCCGTAGCGGCCGGAATAGGCAGGATCGACCAGCCCTTGCACGCTTAGCCACTTCCCCACCCACGCCTGCGACGGCGCACCGGACAGCTTCGCCAGTCCCTCACTCCAAATGTTCAGCTTCACCGATTGCCGCGAGTCGTTGAAGAAGACGAAGCAATAGGGCTTGCCGTACTTGGTCTTGGCCGTGTGAACCTTCGTCACCCTGCCGACAAGCTCGACTCTGTTGCCGACCTGCTTCGCGACCAAGGCGAAGTTGGTGGCGTCCACCACGTCATACGCGCCGACGTATGCCGCTTCCTTCTTTACCTCTTTCGCGGCCGCTGGTGCGCGGATGATGATCGCGGCGGCCGGGATGTTCTTGGCGGCAAGGAAGTCTTCAAGTGTCGGGACGCTCTTCACCGGCGCCGTGCAAATGCTCGCCAGATTGGTAGTGTCGCGAGCCAGCGTCGGAATCGCCTTCAGGTCCGCGAAGGCCGCCGAATTCCCCGGATCAATGAAATCATTCGCCGTGAGGATGATGTTTTCGCCGTTGGAGTATTTGGCAAAGAGCTTTGAATCGTGCGCGATTGCCCGAAGGCTTAGGTCGATCACGATGAACGAAAAGCGATCCATCTCCGGGCCGAAGTCTGCGGCGGACCGCTTCGGATGCTGGAAATGCTTATGCCCGAGTTCGGCGCCCTGACCGGCCGCCATCGTCGGCACGAAAATTCCGTCATAGTCGATTAGCTTCAGGTCCGATTTGACCAGCACGTTGCCGTTCTGAAGGTCGCCGTGGGCAAGCCCCTTCGACCGCAAGAACCGTTCAACGTCGGTGAACTGCTGCCGAAGGCGTTCGATCCGGCTCTTGTCGGAATAGTTGTCTTCGAGGAACGATCCGAGGGTGTCGCCGTCCACCCAATCCATCTTCACAATGGGATAGCGCTTGCCGTTCACCAGAACGCCCGTGGGCTGGTATTCGAAGCCGACGAAGTATGAACCGCCTGCCGTCCGTAGCCCTTTGTCTACGTGCCCATATCGGGCTTCCAGCCCCTTCGCTTCCTTGTGAAAGCACCGGATTGCGAACTTTCGACCTTGTGCCGTCGCCGTGTAGGTGAGCGCGAATCCGCCGCCAAGCGCGATGGGTAGGCCCATGCCGTTCGTGGCGATCTTCGCCGCCTTCAACACGGGATCGCTGAATGCGGTCTGCGGATGCTGAACCGCGTCGTTATACTGGTCCATGGTCGGATAGGCGGACACGGCGCACCCCCTAACCGATCACTAGAAGGGTGGTATCGTCCCGGCGCATCGTGCCGTCGGCGCGTGCGTCTTCGACCAAGGCGACGAACTCCGCGCGCGTCTGAAGCACCCGCAAGCGGGCCATGCGCTCGGGCCGGTCTGTCAGAAGCCAAGCCCCTATGGCGTCCGTCATGCAGAAAAGCTTCGACTTGCCGTCAAGGCGCCAATGCGTCGTGAAGTCGGCGCCTAGGATCGCCGCGTTCCTGTCGTGGATGGTCGAAAGCAAGAGTGGGTTTGCGCGGAACTGGTCCGGCTCACTGTAGGGGAAGGTGGCGCGAATTTCGGCGCCATCGTCCAGCACCGCAAGGGAGTCGCCAATGCCCAAGATGGACACGCCGTCGGACCCGAGCCGCAGCCCCAAGAGCGTCGCGAAGCTGCCCCGGTCGAAAGCGGCTTGTGCGCTCCACGACATCACCGCACGGTCGAAGCCCGCATGGTAGGCGCCGATGGCATGTGCCAGCCATGCTTCATCGATCACCGGCCGCCGCCTATACCGGGCGACCAGAATTCGTGCCCACCGGCGCGACGCGAAGGACTCCGATGCGCCATCGCTGACGGCATAGACGCCCTTCACATTGGCGCACGCGGTGGCGTCTTCGTTTAGGTGGGGCTCCGCTACCTGCTTCCCCACCGTCCAGCGATGTAGAACGCGCATCGCATCACCGCAGATTGCTTGCGCGCGTACCTATGTCGAAGAAGTCCACAATCGCTTCATAGCCCGCCTTGTAGCCGAAGAAGCGGGACTCGCTGCTGACCGAGTCATAACCCTTGTCCCGAGCGACTTGGACAAGGTGGCCGGGGAAGGCGCTGGACATGCGGAACAGCAACCGGCCGTATTCATCAAGGCCGCTATCCGAAGACGGGAACACCACCGGCTGACCGCCTGCGGTGGAGATATGCAGGTTGAACAGAAGGCATTCGCCGTCGCTGGTGGACATCTGTTTTAGCGCATCCGCGACCGCCGACGGATCGCCGTCCGTCGAAGCACCGTCCGTTACATGGATGATCGTGGGCGGGTAAGAAGACGGGTGCGCATCGCACCATTCCACGATCGCCTCCGCTGCGGTCCGCATTGCTGCCGTCATAGGCGTACCGCCCGAGCTTGTCGGATCGAACCACACCGGGAACTTCGTCGGCTGATCCACCAGCCCACCGGCGCCATCGGGCACACGCTTCACGCGCTCTTCGATCCGTAGCGGACTGGCTTCAATATCAGATAAGGGGTGCAGAATTTTTCCGCCGAGCGCACCGGCGAAACCAGACCGAACCGAGTCACCGTAAGCAATAACGCCAACGTCGAAGTAGTTCCGAACACCGTCGGCGCGTGTGCATCGAATAACAAGCTGGTAAAGCGTCTTGTTCAGAACATCGGCAACGAATTGCGCTTTAGTTTGCTCAGTTTCCATCCTCTCATCCATCGAGCCTGACTGATCTATGATGAAAAGGAAAGCTGAAGGGCTGGTTCTGCTGATCTCTGCCGTGTACATGACGTCTCCCGCTTATCTTAGTCTCTTACTGTTTTGCATACAGAGGTTAAGATTGCCATATTAATCGAGGTGGAGGAACAGATACGATAGCGGGCTGGGTGGGCCCGTTACTGTGGGAAGAGGTCATAGCTGTCGATTCATCAGACTGTCCCTTTTGCAAGCGGACCCACGCTTGCTAACGTTATCCTAGACGGTTTACCGCGCGAAGCAGAAAGGTGTAGCGCATTTTGGCCATTGAGAATCTCTGGAAACCGGACCTTCAAACCGAAGCGCTATCTCTGACAGTCGGGAGCCATCCGACGCGCGAGCAGGGGGTCTGCGCTATGGAGATGACGGCTTGGTTGGCCGGGTTGCCACATTCTGACCGGCCTCGATGCACCTCGCCTATGATCGCGGCCTATGTTCACCATCTCAACGATAACTCGCCAGATGATGTGCGCCAGAGCCTAATCCCATTCCTTCCGAGATTGATCGATACGGCCGCTGCGGAGGAATTGGAGCAGGCGCGCAGCGAGTTCTTCGCTTGGAAGGCAATCCGGGTTTTCGCACCTGCCGCGCTTCGCGCGGGCCGATACTCTAAACGACGCGACCGTTATGCGACGCGGCTGGAAAGCCTTACCGAGCTTAGGGTTGCCCTGATAACGACAGAGAAAATCCTAAATACGCTGCGAGGCGACCTTTACATGGAAGATTGGCCACCTGCTACCTTTGCTGTCCGACGGGCTTTTGAAGCAGCGCGTGCGGCCTGTTGTTTTGCCAACAGCCGGGACGATCATTTTGGCGGTGCCTCAGCCGTCATGCCTTACGAGTCGTGCCCGCACGCGGCGGCGGGAGCCGCCTTTCAGGCGTATCGGGCCGGCTGCGAAACGGCATGGTCGCTTGCGTTAGAGACACTGGGCGAGGTTCTGTCGGTTCGGACGGCTGGAGGACGTTAGCGCGTATCCAGATCGAAGCATTGACCGAACTTCATGCAAGATCGGCCTTGGCCTGTGAACCGGTCGAATATCACGATATGGCCGTCCACCGCCGCCGTTTCGTACCTGCCCCCGATTGCGAGCGCGGCAACGATTAGCCCCGCCGCGAGGATCAGTGCCGCCGTCGTACTCATAGCTTCCCCAAGTAATTTTGCAGACATATCGCGGACATGAAGGCGGCGACGGGCACAGCCAATCCCTTCACTACGGTAACGAGTTGAATTAATTGAGGAAAATGGCGCGCCCGAAGAGATTCGAACTCCTGACCCCCAGATTCGTAGTCTGGTGCTCTATCCAGCTGAGCTACGGGCGCGCACTAGGTCTGTATCGACAGACCACGCCAACCGGCTTTGACAGCCAGTCGCGAACGTGCCGTGTTCACTAGCGGCTGAATTTCGGAAATGCAAGTCGATCCGGCAAAAGATTTGTAGGGTCCGTCACCAAGCTGCGCAAAGGCGTGACCGCTGTTGCGGCCAGCACTTAGCCCAGGCGTCGCAGCCCGGACCGGGCCTGATCCAGGCGAACCGGCTGATCCGGAATAACGACCGCAAAGGTCGTGTCACCGCCTGTGCTCTTCACCAATTCGAGCGCGCCTCCATGAGCGCGGACCAACTCCTGGGCGATCGCCAATCCCAATCCGGTACCGCCGCTGCGCGCGGACCCACGGAACGCGGCGAACAGATTCTCAAGCGCTTTCGGCGGCAAGCCAGGTCCCGTATCCGTCACATGGATATGGCACACGCTCCCGACCCGCTCAGCCGACATCGTCAAGCGACGAACAATGACGCTCTCGGTATCGGTGGCCATTGCCTGCACAGCATTGCGGCCAAGATTGGTGAGCACGCGAAACAACTGGTCTGAATCGGCGTCGATCTCGAAATCCGGCTCGACGGCATTCACCAACTCGACTTCGTTGTCCGCGCCGAGAACGTCGTGAACTTCGTCGACCAGCTGGTGCAGGCGTAATTTGCGCCGGGACGGCGGCGGTTCCTGCGTCCGGCCATAGGCAAGCACGCCTTCCGAATAGGAAACCGCCCGGTCGAGCGCTCGCAGCAGTTTCGGCGCGAAGGCTTGCACCGTCGGATCCTTGGCCATGCGCAACCTGTCGGAAATAAGCTGGGCAGTGGCCAGCATGTTGCGCATATCGTGGTTGATCTTCGAAACGGCCAGACCGAGATCGGCGAGGTGCTTGCGTTCGGCCAGCATCTTCTGTAACCGCTCCTGCATCTGGAACAGTTCCCGTTCGACAACGCCGATTTCATCGGATCTGGCTGCCGGCTGGATGATACGTCCGGGATCTTCAGGCGCTTGCGAAAAGGCCAGCATCGATCGCGTCATCGTGCGCATCGGCCTGATCATGATGCGGTCAATGGCGGCATAAACCAGTGTTGCCGTGAACAGCGAAATCAGCAGCGACAAAAGGGCCACATTGCCCGAGTAGGTGAGCATCGCGCTGCGCAGACCCCGGTCTGGCATGATCAGCTCGAATTCCTTGTCGCTTTCGCCGACTGGGCCGGTAACACGCAGCATTCGCTCACCGCCGAACACCAGCGTGTCGAGTGCACCTACCACCTCATCGACCATCGACGAATTTGCCACGTCGACATGTTCATCGACCTGTGGCGGCATATCCGCCACCACCAGCAGACGCGACACACCGTCGTCGCGCACCGCAATGGCCTTGGCTCCGATGGCCATCAGCACATCGTTCTGCGCGACCCGCGACAACGAGGCCGGGTCGCCCTGGACAAGCACGATCGAAACCGCAGCTGCGGTGCCGAGCCGTTCCTGCAGCCAGCTCATCCGATAGCTCGCTATCGAAGGCAGGAAGATCAAGACCTCTGCCAGAAGAACGAACGCGATGGTCAAGAACAGAAGCTTTGTGGAAAGCCCCCGCGCCAACGGCACCGTGCGGGCCGTCATGCCCTGCACGGAAGCTTCGTCATCGTCAGGAAATTCCTGGCTCATTTACTTCCGATCCAGACGCAGTTGCGGCTTCCATTCAAACACCGAACCGCCTCCGCCCTCTGTCCCGCGCAACCCGTCTATGCTCAACGCCTTGGAATGCAATCAGTTCGGTCGTACCACGACAGCTTCGCCAAGAGCGCATGGCGAGCCGGGAGCCAAAGATATAGAAACAATTGCCCGATGTCTGTGTGATAGCTAACGCAACGATGCCTGCTTTGCTTCCCAAATGCGGAAAATGCGTGATCCAGGCCGCCGATTGACTTCCAAAATGCTTGTCCCTATAAGCCCGCTCACGCTCGGGCCAGCACTCCCGGCGCGGTTTCGGTCGCGCCAATCAGGACCCGGCATAGCTCCTGTTGCATCAGTGACAGTTCCAAGAAGGGCCGCACGCCGCGGTATTAAAACAAATGAAGCGTACCTACCAACCGTCCAAACTCGTCCGCAAGCGCCGGCACGGCTTCCGTGCGCGCATGGCCACCAAGGGAGGCCGCGGTGTCGTCGCTGCTCGCCGCAACCGTGGCCGCAAGCGTCTCAGCGCCTGAACGGAAGACGAGATCTTTGCCCGCTGCAGGCAAGCCAATAGGCCAAAAGCCCGGTCGGCTTCTCAAACGCGCGGAATTCCTGGCCGTCCGGCGCGGTGAAAAGCGCCGCGGGCGGCTTTTTCTCGTTGAAGCGCTGGCGCGTGGTGACGGCAATGCGCCACGCGTTGGCTATACCGTCACCAAGAAGGTGGGCAACGCCGTCGTGCGTAACCGCATCAGGCGGCGCCTCAAGGAGGCCGTCCGCACCCATGCGGCGGATGACATGGCGCCCGGCAATGACTATGTCATCGTCGGACGCGAAGATGTACTTGGTACGCCGTTCGGGTTGCTTAAGGCCGAGCTCTCGCGCCGATTGCGCGGATCACGATAGGGTTTTCAATGGAAAACAACCGTAACTTCTTCATCACCATCGCCCTGTCGGTGCTGATCCTGACGCTGTGGCAAGTCTTCTATATGAACCCGCGCATAGAGGCGCAGCGTGAAACCGCCAAGGTGGAGGCAAGCCGGGCGGAAAACCAGGCTGCCCAGACAACCTCGCCCGCCGGCGCCGGAACGGCAACGCCGGGCGCCATCCCGACGACATCGGGCGGCGAGGCTGGAGGCATCCTGGGGCGCGACGAATTGCTGGCTGCTACGCAGCGCGTCAAGATCGACACGCCGCGCCTGCAGGGTTCGATCAACCTGACCGGCGCACGCCTCGACGACCTCAAGCTCAAGCAGTACCACGAGACCGTCGACAACAGCTCTCCCGAAATCGAGCTGCTCAATCCGGCAGCACTGCCCAATGGCTACTATGCAGAAATCGGCTTCGTCGGCAGCGATGCCACGGGCGCGGCTCCCGGCCCTCAAACCGTGTGGTCGGTGGATGGCAACGCGACGTTGACCCCCGCAACGCCCGTTACACTGACTTTCACCAACGAAAAGGGCCTTGTCTTCAAGCGGACCTATTCCGTTGATGCCAACTACATGTTCACGGTGTCCGATACCGTCCAGAACACCGGCACTGCCGATGTAGCGCTGTCCAACTACGGCCGCGTGACCCGTTTCGACAAGCCGACGACCGCCTCCATCTATGTCCTGCACGAGGGCTTGATCGGCGTGACAGGCGAGGAAGGCCTGCAAGAACACAAATACTCCGCCATGGAGGACGACAAGCAGTTCACCCCCGGCAAGTCCACCGATGGCTGGCTCGGCATTACCGACAAATACTGGGCGGTCACGCTGGTGCCCACTGCAAAGCAACCCTTCCAGCCGCGCTTTGCCTATTTCGACGACGGTCGCCCCCGCTACCAGTCCGATTTTCTCAGCGACCCGATCCCGGTTGCCGCTGGCCAGTCGACCACGGTGGAAACCCTGGTGTTTGCCGGTGCAAAGGAGGTCGGCACCATAAATGCCTATGAACAGGAACGCGATATCCGCCGCTTCGATCTTCTGATCGACTGGGGCTGGTTCCACTTTATCACCAAGCCGATGTTCTGGCTGATCGACACGCTCTACAAGCTGCTCGGCAATTTCGGCCTCGCCATCATCGCCACCACCGTCATCGTCAAGGCGGTGTTCTTCCCGCTGGCCAACAAGTCCTACGCTTCGATGGCCAACATGAAGAAGGTGCAGCCGAAGATGGTAGAGATCCGCGAGAAATACGCGGACGACAAGATGAAGCAGCAACAGGCCATGATGGAGCTCTACAAGACCGAGAAGATCAATCCTATTGCCGGCTGCTGGCCGGTGGTGATCCAGATCCCGGTGTTCTTCGCGCTCTATAAGGTTCTCTACATCACCATCGAAATGCGCCATGCGCCGTTCTTCGGCTGGATCCAGGACCTTGCCGCGCCCGACCCGACGTCGCTGTTCAATCTGTTCGGCCTGTTGCCCTTCGCGGTGCCTACGCTGCTGCACATCGGCGTCTGGCCGCTGATCATGGGTGTCACCATGTTCCTGCAGATGCGCATGAACCCGACCCCACCCGATCCGACGCAGGCGATGATCTTCACCTGGATGCCTGTGATCTTCACCTTCATGATGGCTGGTTTTCCGGCGGGCCTCGTCATCTACTGGGCGTGGAACAACCTTTTGTCCATCATCCAGCAGGGCGTCATCATGAAACGACAGGGCGTCAAGATCGAACTTTGGGGCAATCTCGCCGGCATGTTCCGCAAAAAAGAGTCGCCGGCGAAGTAGGGCGAGATCACCCGACACTACGCGTCAAATAAAAAGGCGGGATCGTTCACGATCCCGCCTTTTGCATGAGAGGGCTGCGGTTCTTTACTTTGCGGCCTGCTTGGCGGCCTCGATCCAGCCGTCGAATTCCTGCTGGTGAGCCTTGACCCAATCGGCGGCCTGGCGCTCCAGGTCGGCTGGCTTGTCCTCGCCTTTGTACATCTGAGCGTTCTGGGCAAAGATGTCGTCGAGCGGAATGCTCATGACTTCGAACAACTTCTTCGCAGCCGGATTTTCCTCGAGGAACTTGTTGTTGGCGACAACCTGAATGTCGTTGGCCGGCCAACCCATCTGGCAAGGATTGTCGACACAGCCCTTGACGTCAGGGATGGCCGTCTGGCTTTCCATCGCCTTCTGGTCGTCGGGCAGCGAAGGTTGGGAAACCTGCAGCCAGACCACATCCTGGTCGGGCTTCAGCATGCCGACGGTCCAGTTCGGCGTCCATGTGTAGAAGAAGATGGGCTTGCCCTGCTCGTACCGGCTGATCGCGTCGGCCATGGAGGCGGAATATGCCGCCTGGATCGGCTCGACGGTATCGCCCAAGCCATATGCCTTCATCTGGTGCGTGATGGTCAGTTCGCATCCCCAACCTGGCGGGCAAGCGACGAGGTCGGCCTTGCCGTCGCCATTGTCATCGAACAGCTTGGCGATCTCCGGCTTCTTGAAGTCGTCGATCAGCTTGATGTTGTGGGCTTCGGCGGTTTTCTTGTCGATCAGATAGCCCTGCAACGCACCGCCCTTGGCGACATAGCCAACGGTGCTGGCCTTGTCCTTGATCTCTTCCAGATAGGTGTTGTGAAGCGGGAACCAGCCGCTCGCCCAGAAATCCATGTCGCCTTGTCCGACAGCCTGGTAAAAGGGTGGATTGTCGAGTGCCGTCGGTCCCTCCACCGTATAGCCGAGCGTCTCCATGGCCTTCTTGTAGACTTGGGCCTGAAACCACTCCGTATCCCATGTCGGCTGACCCATTTTCACGGTCTTGCCCTCGCCCGGCAGCGATTGCGCCCACAGCGGCGATGCGCCGAGCGCAAGGGCGGTCAGCGCACCCCCCAGGCAATATAGAAACTTGTTTGCGGCCATTTCTTACTTCTCCCTGTTGTGCTGCGCTTCGCGCAGATCTGCTCCCGAACTCATGTGTCAGTAGAATTTCTGGAACTATCCCTCCTTACCGCCGGAGGTGCTTGCGCCCTTGTGGCCGTCGCCCAGCGCCTGCGTGACCCGGTCGAGGATGATCGCCATCAAGACGATGCCCAGTCCGCCAATGCCGGCGTAGCCGACATCCAGCCGACCGAGGCCCGTATAGACCGTAAGCCCAAGGCCGCCGGCGCCGATAAGCGCTCCGATCACGGCCATGGAAAGCGCCAGCATCAGCGTCTGGTTGACGCCCGTCATGATGGTGCGCAGCGCCAGCGGCAGTTGGATTTCCCACAATATCTGGCGCGGCGTGGAGCCAAAGGCACGGCCGGCTTCCACCAACTCGCCCTGAACCTGCCGAATGCCGAGGTTGGTCAATCTTACCAGCGGCGGCAGGGCGAAAATGATGGTGGCGATCACCGCCGGCACCATGCCGACGCCGAACAGCATGACGATCGGCACCAGATAGACGAAGGAAGGAATGGTCTGCATGACGTCGAGGATCGGCCGGATCACCGCCGCCGTGCGGTCGCTGCGAGCCGCGGCGATGCCTGCGGGAATGCCGACCACTATGCAGAAGACAACCGCCGTGACGATCATCGCCAGCGTGATCATCGTCTCCTTCCAGAGCCCGATCCAGTCCAGCAGCAACAGGGATATAAACGTGAAGACGGCTACACCTCGCCCGGCCGCGCGCCATGCGGCGAATACGGCAAGCACCAGGAGAACGACGAAGGGAATCGCCAGAAGCAGCGATTGCAGCCCGTCGAGAAGCTGTGCGATCGGCCATTGCAGCGCCCGGAAGAATGGCCGCAACGCAGGCACCAGCCAGTCCTTTACCGACCACTGGATCCAGTCGTCGAGCGGCAGCGTGCCGTAGTGCGACGGGCGGGCAATATCGGTTGCGGCTTGCAGGCCAGACAAAGCGTCTGATGACATAGGCCTCAAACTCCTTCGCTTTGCGAACCGCCCGCCAGGACGTTCGTTATGTCGGCGGCCGTCACCATGCCTTCCGGCTGGCCCGCGGCATCGACCACGACAACCGGGCGGTTTGCGGCCACCAGGCCAAAAACTTCATGCAGTGGACGTGCACCCTCAATGGTCGCCGCTCCATCCGCCAAAAGGACGCGGAGGGCCTCGGCGCTCGCCACTTGGCGGATTGCGGATCGAACCGGCAGCACGCGGCCACGATCGATGTCGCGAGTAAACGCCGCCACATAGTCGTCGGCGGGTTGCAGCACGATATCGGCGGGGCGGCCCACCTGTGCAAAGCGGCCGTCCTTCATTACCGCGACATGATCGCCGAGCGTCAGCGCTTCGTTGAGGTCGTGCGTGATGAATATGATGGTGGTGCGATAGCGGCGTTGAAGTTCCAGCAATTCGCCTTGCATGTCACGCCGGATCAGCGGGTCGAGCGCGCTGAACGGCTCATCCATGAGCAATATCTCCGGATCAAGCGCGAGCGCACGGGCCAGCCCGACGCGCTGCTGCATGCCGCCGCTGAGGTTGGCGGGATAGCGGTCGGCCCAACCGCCGAGGCCAACGCTGTCGAGCGCTTTCAAAGCCTTTGCATTGCGCTCTGCTTTGCCAAGCCCGCGCATCTTCAGGCCATATTCGACGTTTTCCGCGACGGTCCTGTGCGGCAGCAGGGCGAAGTGCTGAAAGACCATGGTGATCTTTTCCAGCCGCAAGGCCCGAAGCCTTTCTTCCGGCGCGGCAACAATGTCCTCGCCATCGATCTCGATCGTCCCTGCGGAAGGCTCCTGCAACCTGTTGAGGCAACGCACGAGCGTCGACTTGCCGGACCCCGACAGCCCCATGACGACGAAGATTTCACCGGCATCGACCGAAAAGGAAATATCGTTGACCGCGACGACAGCGCCGGTCTTCGCCAGAATGTCGTTCTTGGACATCCCCTGCCTGGCCAAACCTATGGCAGCCTCGCCATTTGCGCCGAACACCTTGCTTACGCCACGCACCGCTATACGTTTAGCCTGCGCTCCGGTGTTGCTCGATGCGGCTTTGGGGGTGTCCTGCATCAGCGCAAGCCGCTGGCCAGGGCGCGTCCGGCAGGACGCGAATTTCTGCGGCCAACCGGGTCAGCCCTTCGGGACTCGACAAAGTTCGGATTAAAATTCTGGATGTCGGTTGTGAACATGGCGGCTGCGGCTACCCCTCATTTTTGGCCTGCCCGCGATCGCAGGCAGGGCTTTCCCGCACACGCTCATGATTTCAAGCCTCCGCCATGCTTGTAAACTGCACGGTCGAGAATGGAATGCATTACAGTGGGTAATGTGACGCCTGACGTAAGCTCTGATCTAGAGCTCGGCCAAGTCGCCCGTTTCGGAACGAATCCAGCGCATGAATGGCTCGACCTGGGGCTTCGGCGGCTGGCCCTTCTTCAAGACCACAAAATAGGCTTCCCGGGTGCGCAAGGATTCAGCCGAAACGCGCACGAGCTGGTTTCGGGCCAGAAGATCATGCACCAGACGGTTCCAGCCAAGCGCGATACCTTCTCCACGCATGGCTGCATGGATGGCGTCGGTGTAAAAGCTGCAGCTTAGCGTCACGTGGCGCGGGTCCCCACCATGGCCGAATGCCCTCAGCCATTCGTCCCAGCCGATCCAGCTCGCATCCTGCGAGTCGCTGGCGATCAGGTTGTGGCGCGTGAGGTCGGCGACACAATCGGGGGACCCACGTTTGGCCAGGTATTCCGGACTGCAGACAGGAAAGACGTCATCGTTGAACAGCGCGATTGCCTTGCCGTCCGCCCAATGGCCGTCGCCATAGCGGATTGCGATATCGATGTCTTCGCGTTGCAAATTGACGTTGCTGTCCTGACTTACGATCTTCAGCCTGACCTGGGGGTTGGTCCTGCGAAAATCGGAAATCTTGGGCAAGAGCCAGAAATGCGAGAAGGCAACGGACGCAGCGATAACGAGCTCGCCGGCGTTCTTTTCCTCGGTAAGGGAGCGAACCGTACGGGTAATCGCGCCAAGCGATTCCGACATCGACTTCGACAGCACTCGGCCGCGCTCCGTGAGCTCGATGGAGCGATGCAAGCGGCGAAAAAGCTGAAATCCAAACGTCTGTTCCAGCGCCTGCACCTGGCGACTTACTGCGGCCTGCGTGATGCCCAGTTCCTCGGCCGCCTTGGTAAAACTCATGCGCCGCGCAGCAGCCTCAAACACCACAAGCGCGGTCATGGAGGGGAGCTGGCGGCGGAATCCAGACATGAGCCTGCCTTATGCTTGAACCTCGGATAGCGACCTCATCCGGTTATGGCACAGACCACGCGCTTGCCAAAGGTTTCATGACGAAAATCGCTGAAGCAGGACACACGAAAGGCTCCGGATCGCCTATGTTCCTCTCGGCTTGGCCCGGTTGGTGGCGGTAGCGAGGATCGGATTCTCCGGCCAGACATGTCTGGGGTAGCGGCCGCGCATCTCGGTGCGCACATCCGCCCACGAACCGCGCCAGAATCCCGGCAGGTCGCGCGTGGTCTGTATCGGCCGTTGCGCCGGCGACAGCAATTCCAGCGTCAACGCCACGGTTCCGCCGGCAATCGAGGGATGGGCATCGAGGCCGAACAGTTCCTGCACGCGAATGGCCAGAACGGGCTGTTCGCCATCATAACGGATCGGCACATGGCTTCCGGATGGCGCTGAAAAGTGCGTTGGCGCCAAGGTATCGATACGGCGCTGCAGATCGTGCGGCACCAGCGACATCAGCCCTGACGTCAGCACGTCGCCACCTATAGCTGCAAACGATGCCGAACCTGTCAGGAAAGGCAAAAGCCAATCGTCCAGCCGCGTTTTCAATGCTTCATCGGAAATATCAGGCCAAGGCTCTCCAAGACCGTGATGAAGCCAGGCCAGGCGATGGCGCAACGTCTCCACAGCCTTGTTCCAAGGTAGAAGCGCAAGGCCGTGCAGGCGAACCGCATCGAGGATCGCCCGGTCCGCCTCGGCACCCGTCGGCGGCGGCAACATCTTCTCGGACAACACTATTGCACCGAGCCGGCTTTGCTCGCGCACCCGCACGCTCTTCCTCTCGACATCGAATGCGGTCTCAAGGCGGGTTTCGATGCCGTCGGCAAGGCTCACGCCAATGTCGGCCTCGGTGACGGCGGCAGCCGCCGTGATGCGTGCGTTTTGCGCCTTTCCCTGCAGGTCGGCGACGACCAGATACAACTCGCCGGCCAGCGGATCGGCGGCGTCAACCATCGCCCCCGAGCCGTTTGCCAACAAGAAGCGGCCACGCTCACCACGTGCCTTGGCAACACGGTCGGGCCAGGCATGCAGCAAAAGAGCGCCGGAACTGACATCGTGCACCGGCGACTGGCCAACGTCCGCCTTGCTGCCGCCTGCTGTTCGCGCCAGCCGTTTCGCCAACTCCCGCGCGGCTGTGGCGCGCGTTGACCGGTCGGCGTTAAAACGGCTCAACCGCCGCTCGAGATCGACACTGTCTCCGCCCAAGCCGCGTTCGGTAAGCAAAACGGCAAGCTGCGCCGCCTCCGCTGCACGATCGGCGTGAGCAGCTTCCGCAACCATGTGCGCAAGCCGCACGGGCAAGGCAAGCTTGCGCATCGCAGCGCCGGCATCGGTCAACCGCCCATCCGGGTCGATGGCGTGGAGCGCCGTCAGCAGGCTGCGCGCCTCCTTGAGCGCAGGCGCGGGCGGCGGATCGAGGAAGGCAAGGCTGGCGGGATCGGCAACGCCAAAGGCTGCGCAATCCAGCAGCAGCCCCGACAGGTCGGCTTCGAGGATTTCAGGCGGCGTGAAAGCAGGCAAGGCCGCCGTCTGCTCGGCCCGCCATAACCGGATGGCGACACCCGGTTGAGTGCGGCCGGCACGCCCTGCCCGCTGTTCGGCCGAAGCCTTCGAGGCGCGGACTGTTTCCAGCCGGGTCAAGCCGCTGGCCGGCTCATAGCGCGGCAAGCGCGACAGGCCGCTATCGATGACCACACGAACGCCATCTATGGTGATCGAGGTTTCGGCGATCGAAGTTGCAAGAACCACCTTGCGGCGACCGGCAGGAGACGGGCGGATCGCAGCGTCCTGCGCCTTGCCGTCCATCATGCCGTAGAGCCTGACGACATCGGTCTCGGCCCCGACGCGGCCCTCAAGGCGTTCCGCGGTGCGCTCGATCTCGCGTTGGCCGGGCAGGAAGGCAAGGATGCTGCCGGTCTCATTGGCGAGCGCGCCGCGAATGGCCAAGGCCATGGCATCCTCGATCGCGGTCCCTGCCGGCCGCTCCTCGTAGCGGATTGCGACAGGAAAGGCGCGCCCCTCGCTCTCGACAACCGGAGCATCGCCCAGCAGTCTGGCCACCCGTGCACCGTCGAGCGTTGCCGACATCACCAGCAGCCGCAGGTCAGGCCGCAGCGCCCCCTGGACGTCGAGTGCCAGCGCCAAGCCGAAATCGCCATCCAGCGAGCGTTCATGAAACTCATCGAAGATGACGGCGGAAACGCCCGGCAATTCCGGGTCGTCGAGGATCATGCGCGACAGCACACCTTCGGTAACGACAAGGATCCTTGTCCGGGCCGACGTGCGGTTTTCCATGCGCATGGCGTAGCCCACTGTTGCACCCGGTTCCTCGCCAAGAAGGGCGGCCATGCGACGCGCGGCGGCACGCGCCGCCAGCCGGCGCGGTTCGAGCAGAACGATCTTGCCGGCGCCAAGCCATCCGGCATCGAGAAGCGACAGCGGCACCAGCGTCGTCTTGCCCGCGCCGGGAGGCGCCACCAGGACCGCCTTGTTGCCAACGGAAAGCGCCTCGCCAAGCCGGGGCAAGGCGGCGGAGACCGGTAGCTCGGGCAGAATTGGCAAGGTCATCCGGAACAGGTCTTTGGCGGGCTCATAAGGGCACCCGCATATCAGCCGGTCACGCAGCAACGCAACCGGTGGTGTCCCTGCAACTGCGAGGTCTGATCCGAACGGGTGGCACAGCCAAAGCCTTATTCGGCGGCGTTGGCTCCGTCGCCTGCTTCGCTGGCGCCGTCTTCGCCGTCATCATCGACATCGAGGATCGTGGCAAGCTCATCGACGCTGAGCTGGATCGTGTAGCGCTGGTTCGAGGCCGTGCTGTAGATATCGCGCGCGACAAAAGTCAGCGTCACGTCCTCGCTCGAAATCGAAACATGCTCGCGATCCAGCGGCCCGTCGAAAATGACCTTGGCTTCACCGTCTCGCTTTGCTGGCCGCACAGATATCTTCATGCGCAACGCCATGCACACAGCGTGCCAATCGAGTTGCCCCATAATGGGACAATAAGTATCGGCGCGCCCTCACCATGGGGCGTTCAGACCGGCTCCCAGCCGTCCTTGTCCCCGGCGCGAAAGATCGCGTCGATAACCTTCTGGTTCAGCACCGATTGCTCCAGCGTGAAGACGTGGTTGCCACCTCCCTTCGCGGCCCGGGCGAATGCCTCGACCTCAAGCCGATATTGCTGCGCGCCGGCAAAGCGGAACACCTCGGTCCTGCTATGGTCCTGGTTGTGCAATTCAACACGGTGGTGGTCATAGAGCCCGGCATTGAACGGCGAAGCGACCTCGATGAAGCCTTTGTCGCCGTGGAAAACCATCACCTGCCGCGCCGCCATCTGGGTCGACAGGTAGAACGACAGCTCGAACTCACCGAAATCAGCGCGTATCGAGGAATAGATGTCGGTGCCGAACTTGGTGTCTCGCTCGATCGAGGCCTGGACGCGCCCCGGCTCCTTGCCGGTCACGAACCGCGTCGCCACCGTCGGGTAGACGCCGATGTCCGGCAGCGCGCCGCCACCGAGGTCGAGCTGGTTGCGCATATTGCCGGGATCGACGTTGTAGTAGGAAAAGGCTCCCTGCACATGCCGCAGGCGCCCAATGGCCCCGCCGGCGATCAAATCCCGGACCTTGAGCCATTGCGGGTGGTAGGTAACCATGAAGGCCTCGCACACCAGCACCTTGTGCTTGTCGCGCAATTTGATGAGCGGAGCGATGGCCGTGGCATCGAGCGCCAGCGGCTTTTCCACCAGCACATGCTTGCCGGCCTCGATGGCCCTGGCCGTCCATTCGACATGCTGCGAGGTCGGCAAGGGAATGTAGACCCCGTCGACCTCGCCGGATGCCAGCAACGCCTCGTATGAGCCCAAGGCATGCGGCGCGCCAAAGCGGTCGGCCAGCGCCCTTGCCTTGCCGAGGTCACGGCTGGCAATAGCCGAGAGCACGCAGTTGTCGGCCTCGACGATAGCCGGCAGAAGATGCTCGCGCGCAATCTTGGCCGTCGACAGAACCCCCCAGCGAAACATCCACTCTCTCCAATTCAGTTGAGCCCGTCATTATTCTCCGGGCTTCGGCAAATGCCAACTGCGCAGGCGCGACGACTATCCGCGCCGGCCGGTCAGCATCATGTCGAACACCACGACGTTGGAATAGATCGGAGTGCCGACATCCATGCCGTAGCGCGAGCGCAGGACCGTGCCGGTAACATGAAACTGAAGGTTGCCCGACTTCAGGCCGGCAAGCTCCACCGAAAACTTTTCCGGGAACGTCTTGCCCCGCGCCGTCAGCCGGCCGGTTATCAAGGCGGTGTCGTCGCTGGTGCGCTGCACGCCGGTTGAACGGAACCTGATTTCCTTTTCGTTGGCCACGTCGAACACCGCGTCGGAGCGCAAGAAATCATCCACCCGGCTTTCGCCCGTGACCACGCTTTCGGGGAAAATCGTGATCGCAACAGCCGAGCGGCCGACATCGTTGTTGTCGAGCCGAATGGTGCCGCTAAAACGGCTGAAATCGCCCCTGAGCGAGCCGCCGCCGGCATTGGCGATGGAAAAATGGATCGAAGAGCCATTCTGGTTGATGACATAGCGGCCGGCCACTTCGCTTAGCGAAACAGCGGCACGAGCGGGCAAGACGGACATGCAAATGGCGGCGATCGCCGCGAAGGCCAAGGCACGGGAAGACATCAAAGCCTCCTTCGTTGAAGGCGGTGGATCGGGGATTGCATGAAACGAACGCCCGGGCGGCCCGTCCTATTCCGCCCCGCGCCGGCCATTGCCAAAAGAAGGCGCAATCATGCGCAAGAGCACGTTGTCGCCTAGCCAGAAGTGATGCCGGAAAGCAGCGGCGACATGCAACGCCGCCAGCGCCATTCCCGCATAGGCAAGGTAGCTGTGAGCCTTCAGCCAGAAGCCCTCGGCGCCCGCCGACATGCCGAGCGGCAGGTTAGGCATCACAAACAGCCCGAACGGCATTGAGGGTATGGCCAGCACCGAGGCCGACACCAGTGCCCATCCGGAAAGCGGCAAAGCCACCTGAAACAGATAGAGCGCAAAATGCGCCAAGGGGGCGGTGCGGCGCTCCAGCAGGCCCGTTTGCGGCGGAAGCCGCGGCGTGACCCCGCCGAGCCGCCAGGCAATGCGCAACACGACAAGACCAAGCAGCAGGAAGCCGAAGGATTTGTGCAACTGGATCAGTTCAAACGCAGTGCGCTGGCTGGTGACGCGCGACATCGCGAGCCCAAGCACGAACTGGCCGATAAAGAGAATGGCGATCACCCAGTGAAGGATGATCGCGCCCCAGCCATAAGTGCTGGTGGTATTGGTTAGCCGCAGGCCCATGCCATACGAACGGCTGCCGCCGGCGCGCTATTCCCGGCGACGGGGAAGGGCTACGTCCTCAGCACGCCGCCGGTCTGCTTGGCAACGTTCTCGACGATGCGCTTGCCCAGCGCCTCGAAATCCTCGTCGGTCAGCGTCTTTTCGAACGGCTGGATCGAAACCTCGATGGCAACCGACTTCTTGTCCGCCCCGAGCGACGGGCCTTCGAAGATATCGAACACCGAAACGCCGGTGACCAGTTTCTTGTCGGCGCCAAGTGCCGCGCGCATCAGCGTGCCTGCCTCGACCGTTCGTTCGACCACGAAGGCGAAGTCGCGCTTGACCGCCTGGAAAGCGGAGAGCTCCAGTTTCGGCTTGGTCCGCGTCGGCTTGGCCTTGGCCTCCGGCACGGCGTCGATGAAAACTTCGAAGCCGCACAGAGGTCCGGTCGCATCCATTTCTTCCAGTGTCCTGGGATGGAACTCGCCGAATGTGCCGAGCACCACTTTCGGGCCAAGCTTGATCGTGCCGGAACGGCCCGGGTGATACCACGCTGGACCGCCAGCCTCGATCTGCAGCCGCTCGACGGGCGCGCCGCAGGCTTCAAGCGCCGCAATCGCATCCGCCTTGGCGTCGTAAACGCCGACATTGCCGGCATTGCCCGCCCAGTGACGGCCGGAACCGTCGAGGCCCGCGGTTCCACGCCGCACCCCGGCGGCAACACGGCGCTGCCCTTCAGGCATATCGTCCTGATAGGTGCCGGAGACCTCGAACAGGGCGACGTCGCCGATGCCACGGTCGGCATTGCGCTGGGCGGCGGCGACCAGGCCGGGCAGAAGCGAAGGCCGCATGTCGGACATGTCGGCGGCAATCGGGTTGGCGAGCTTCAACCGCTCGCTGCCACCGCCAAACAGTTCTGCATGTTTGGCCGGAATGAACGACCATGTCACCGCTTCCATCATGCCTCGCACCGCAAGCGCGCGGCGGGCGGCACGGGTACGTATCTGCAACGACGTCAGGATCTTGCCGTTGACGGCATCGTGGCCCGCCAGCGGCTTCGGCGTGATCTCGTCCACGCCGTGAATGCGCATCACCTCTTCCACCAGGTCGGCCTTGCCGTCCACGTCCGGCCGCCATGACGGTACGATCACCTCGACGACATCGCCGTCGCCCTTGGGCATGAAGCCAAGGCGGGCGAGGATATCGAGACAGGTCGCGCGCGGCACGTCGAGACCGGTCAGGCGCTTCACTTCGGCAAAGGGGAAGGAGACCGAGCGATACTTGTAAGGCGCATAGCCGGTGATTTCTTCACGGCTGGGTTCACCGCCGCAAAGCTCCATCACCATGCGGGTCGCCAACTCCAATCCCGCGCCCATGAACTCGGGATCGACGCCGCGCTCGAAGCGGTAGCGGGCGTCGGTTATGATGCCGAGCGCGCGGCCGGTGCGGGCGACGTTCAACGGCTCCCAAAGTGCGGACTCGATCAGCACGTCGGTGGTGTTCTCGTCGCAGCCCGAATGTTCGCCGCCCATGACGCCGGCGATGGATTCGACTCCATTGTCGTCGGCGATCACGCACATCTCAGCCGTAAGGGTGTATTCGCGCCCGTCCAGCGCCAGCACCTTTTCACCAGCGGTCGCCCGGCGCACGACGAGATTGCCCGCTACCTTGGCCGCATCGAACACGTGCAGCGGCCGGCCGTGATCGAAGGTGATGTAATTGGTGATGTCCACCAGCGCATTGATCGGCCTCAGGCCAATCGCCAGCAGCCTTTGCTGCATCCATTTCGGCGACGGGCCGTTTTTGACGCCTTTCACCAGCCGAAGCGCAAATCCGGGGCACAGGTCCGGCGCTTCGATCTTCACCTTGACCGGGCATTCGCCGGTACCGCCAACCGGTTCCACCGCACCATATTTCAGCTTGCCAAGCCCGGACGCGGCAAGGTCGCGCGCAATGCCATGCACGCTGGTTGCGTCAGGCCGGTTCGGCGTCAGGTTGATGTCGATGACCGCATCGTCGAGATGCGCATAGGCGGCAAAGCTGGTGCCGACCGGCGCATCCTCGGGCAATTCGATAATGCCGTTGTGCTCGTCCGACAGCTCGAGCTCACGCTCCGAGCACATCATGCCGCGGCTTTCGACGCCACGAATCTTGCCGATGCCGAGCGTGACATCGATGCCGGGCACATAGGTGCCGGGAGCCGCAAAAGCCCCTATCAGCCCAGCCCGCGCATTCGGCGCGCCGCAGACAACCTGTATAGGGTCGCCGGAGCCGGTATCGACGGAAAGCACGCGCAGTCGGTCGGCATCGGGATGCTGCACGGCGGTGAGCACCTTGGCGATGACGAAGGGCTTCAGCGCCGCCTTGTCGTCAACCGATTCGACTTCGAGGCCGATCGACGTCAGCCGCTCGACGATCTCGGCAAGCGTGGCGTCGGTTTCGAGATGATCCTTGAGCCAGGAGAGTGTGAATTTCATGATCGTTTCCTCCGGCTCAGTTGCTCAGTCCGCCGAACAGCGTCGGCATATCGAGCGGGCGGAAGCCGTAATGTTGCAGCCAGCGCACATCGGCGTCGAAGAAGGCGCGCAAATCCGGCATGCCGTATTTCAGCATGGCGATGCGGTCGATCCCCATGCCCCAGGCGAAACCCTGATATTCGTCGGGATCGAGCCCGCCGGCGCGCAGCACGTTCGGATGAACCATGCCGCAGCCGAGGATTTCCATCCAGTCGCTGCCCTCGCCGAAGCGCACTTCGCCGGGCCGCGAACGGTCGCACTGGATATCGACCTCGAGACTCGGTTCGGTGAACGGGAAGAAGGACGGGCGAAAGCGCATCTTGACTGAAGGCACTTCGAAGAACGCCTTGCAGAACTCCTCAAGCACCCATTTCATGTTGGCGACATTGGCGGTCTTGTCCACCACAAGCCCCTCGACCTGATGGAACATCGGCGAGTGCGTCGCGTCGGAATCCTGCCGGTAGGTCTTGCCCGGAATGACGATGCGGATCGGTGGCTTCTGTATCTCCATGGTGCGGATCTGGACCGGGGATGTGTGGGTACGCAGCACCTTGCGCTCGCCTTTTTCATCCGGCTGGAAGAAGAAGGTGTCGTGCATTTCGCGCGCCGGGTGCCCTTCGGGGAAGTTCAGCGCGGTGAAATTGTAATAGTCGGTCTCGACATCCGGCCCTTCGGCGATGGCGAAGCCGAGGTCGCCGAAGATCGCGGCGATTTCGTCGATGATCTGGCTGATCGGATGAATACGGCCCCGCTCCGCCGGCGACTGGCGCACCGGCAAGGTCACGTCGACCTTCTCGGCTTCGAGCCGCGCGGCAATGGCGACGTCCTTCAATTCCGCCTTGCGGCTGCTCAACGCCTCGGTGACGCGGTTTTTCAGGCCATTGATCGCCGGGCCTTTCACCTGGCGCTCTTCCGGGCTCATCGTGCCCAGCGTCTTCAGCATTTCCGATATCGAACCCTTCTTGCCAAGCGCCGACACGCGCACCGCCTCGATGGCAGCTTCATCCGCGGCACTGGCGACCGCGTCCACCAGCGATCGTTCGAGTTGATCGATATCCGTCATGATTGTCCTCTTGGCCGCTCCCGGCCTGTCATTGAAACCTTGGAATTCGATGGCGGCGCCTTGCCGAGGGCCCGGCTCAGAAAGTCGGTCGCGTCGATGGCGCGGCGGCCATCCTTGCCGATCAGGCCGTTCGGAACCAGACGCAGCGGAGCCATCGCTCGCGCGAAGAAAGTCGTGAGCGTGCGCAACGCAGGAATGATCTCCAGCGGCGCAGCAGCGCGATAGGCGGCAAGCGCGCGCGCCTGCGTCTCCGGCAGTGCAGCGCGCGGCGATATCTGCAGGAACAAGAGCCAGGCATCGCGCGCCTGCGCCATCGGCAGCGGCATCACCGCTTCCGGCTCCTCCTCGAAGTCGAGGAAGCCGATGCGGCCGTCGCGCAGGAACATGTCCCTGGGATGTGGCCTACCGTGGCACAAGCCGGCCCGATGCGCTTCGCCGAGCGCCCGCGCCAGGTCGATTAAAAGGTCGTCGTGCCGCGCCGGATCAGTGGGTAGGGAATCCATCAGCGTCTTTTGCACGACCTCTCCGACATCGGAGAGCACCAGCACCGACTGGTTGGAAAACACGACATCGGGCACCGCGAAGCCGGCAGCCCTGAAACTCGCCAGCTTGCGCATTTCCCGCGCGATAGCCTCAGCCGACCCAGTGGTCGGCGAAGACCGCAGGAAAACCGGCAGCAGCGGCGAGACGAGGCTGTGCAGGCGCTTGGCAAGCGGCATGCGTTCCACGTCGTAGCGCTTGATCCAGACCAGCCGGCTATCGACCGAGGCGCGGGACACGCGCAACGACGCCTGCGCAACGATGAGGCGCAACAGCGTTGCCAGCCCATCGGCGGAAAGCATGTCCGTCCTGATCTCGGTTTCCTCGGTCATTCGATCCACACGAAAAACCCGCGCCAGCCTGCCAGCGCGGGTTTCCCAGAGTTGATTTTGCGAAGCTGGGGAAAGCGCTGGTCTTAGGCCACTGCGCTTTCAAAAGCATTCGGCGTCGTGTTCTTCAGGTATTCGAGCGCGACCTTGGCCTTGGCCACGAGCGCGGCGAAAGCCTGCGGCTCATGGATAGCCATGTCGGACAGAACCTTGCGGTCGATCTCGATACCGGCCTTGTTCAGGCCGTCGATGAATCGGCCGTAGGTCAAGCCGTGCTCGTGCGTCGCCGCGTTGATACGCTGGATCCACAGCGCGCGGAACGAGCGCTTGCGGTTCTTGCGGTCGCGGTAGGCGTACTGCAGCGACTTCTCCACCGCCTGCTTGGCGATGCGGATGGTGTTCTTGCGGCGGCCGTAGAAGCCCTTGGCGGCTTTCAGGACCTTCTTGTGCTTGGCGTGGGCGGTAACGCCTCTCTTTACGCGTGCCATGTCGTGATCTCCTTAAACGCTGTCCGGACCGAATGCCTTAGAGGCCGTTCGGAAGAAAATTCTTGATGACCTTCTTGCCGTCAGGTTCAGCCAGAACCATCGTGCCGCGGGCATCGCGAATGAACTTGTTGGAGCGCTTGATCATGCCATGGCGCTTGCCGGCTGCTGCCGACAATACCTTGCCGGTCGCAGTGATCTTGAACCGCTTTTTGGCAGCGGATTTGGTCTTCATCTTGGGCATTTTGCTTCCTTTCTCACGCGCATTTGCTGCGCTTCTGTCTTGCTTCAGGCGACCAAAAAGGCCCGAAAAGCATAAAGACCGCCACGGCATGCCCTGCCGGGCGGCTTTTCTTTAACGGCCGCTCTATACGTCAAAGCCGCTCGCGGCGCAACACCCGTCGAAAGCTGCGTCGCACGCTTTTGTCAGGGCACCCTGAACAGGACCGGCAAGGTGCCGGCAATCTGCGCGCTGTCGATCATCTCGAACACCGGCATGGCGACGAGGAACACCAGCCCGTCAAGCAACGTGGTGCGAAGCAGGCGTGGCTTGAACGACCCGGTATCGCCCTCATTATAGAGCGACAGGTTGGGAACGAACCTCGGCACGCGAGCCAGATAGTCCTTGTAGGGCGCGCCCATGACTTCCGACAGGAAGCGCTCCTCGCGCAGGATGACGATGTGGAAGGCGAACGCGCACAAAAGGCCGAAGCCGATCATGGCAGTGAACGAACCCATCTGCGCACCGACGCCGGCGGCAGCAATGGTGGAGAATACGTAGAGCGGGTTGCGGGTCACCGAATAGGGCCCACCGGTCACGACCTCGGCCGACTTGCGCCCGCCGATATAAAGTGTCGACCACAGCCGCCCGACGATGCCTAGGAAAATCATCACGATGCCGGCCATCTCGATGGTCTCGTGGACAACCGATTCGGGCGGGAACCACGACTGCCCGACCAGGAGTAGAGCAAACAGCGCCACGACCAGCACCGCCAGCACATAGCGGCGGGTGCGCTGATAGTTGCCCAGCGTCGGGCGATCCTGCCGACCAGCAGCCCTTTGTTCCAAGACACCACCGTCCATGTCGAATCCACCCGTTTTGCAGCCTGCCATGATCGACACCACGGCACGGCGGCAAGAAAAAGGCGCCCCGCTGGGACGCCTTGCAAATTCAAGCCGTCAGCGCGGCGACAACACCATCATCATCTGTCGGCCTTCCAGCTTCGGCTCGGCCTCCACCTTGGCGATCGTCGCGACTTCCTCGCGCACCTTGTTCAGAAGCTGCATGCCAAGCTCCATATGCGCCATCTCGCGGCCACGGAAGCGCAGCGTCAGCTTGACCTTGTCGCCTTCCTCGAAGAAGCGGCGCACGGCACGCATCTTCACTTCGTAGTCGTGGCTGTCGATGTTCGGGCGCATCTTGATCTCCTTGATCTCGATGACCTTCTGGTTCTTGCGCGCTTCGGCGGCCTTCTTCTGGCTGGCGTATTTCAACTTGCCGAGGTCGAGGATCTTGGCGACCGGCGGATTGGCGTTCGGGGAAATCTCGACGAGATCGAGCCCGGCCTCTTCGGCGAGCAACAAAGCGTCGTTGATCGAAACTTCACCCCGGTTCTCCCCATCGGCGTCGATAAGCTGGACGCGGGGAACGCGAATATCGGTATTTGCGCGCGGTCCATCCTTGGTGGGCGCCGCTGCTTTGAAAGGTCTGCGAATGGTCGTGGTCTCCTTGAGCCGTTGAGGGGCAGGGTTTTTGCTTCACTATGTGCGGAGGCGCCTATGTGGGAAGCGCGCGCGCCGTGTCAATAGCATAGCACGCATCGGAAATCATCAGAATCCACAGCATCCGGCCTGCCCCAACCGAAGAAATCGACAGGCCGCTTTTCGGCAATGCCGCCCTGTGCCAAAAGACCCGGCCCGCAAGGAACAAGCCATGACCACAACAGCGCCAGAGTTTCTGGATGTCGATGGAACGCCGATCGCTGTGCGCCACGCGGCAGGCGCTGCGCCCGGTATCGTCTGGCTGGGCGGCTACAAGTCCGACATGCTCGGTACCAAGGCGGAAGCGTTGGCGGCGTGGTCCGCGGAAAACGGCCGCGCCTTCCTGCGCCACGACTATTCGGGCCATGGCGAATCCGGCGGCGCATTCGCCGACGGCACCATTTCCAGATGGCTGCGCCAGAGCCTGGCGGTTTTCTCGCAATTCACCGGCGGCCCGCAAATTCTGGTCGGCTCGTCCATGGGCGCATGGATTGCGCTGCGCATGGTGCAGGAACTAAACAGGGCAGGCGAAAGGCGCGTGGCAGGCCTCGTGCTCATTGCCCCCGCGCCCGACTTCACCGCCGAGCTCGTCGAGCCGGCGCTGACCGGTGCGCAACGGCGCGACTTGGCCGAAAAGGGCTATTTCGAAGAGCCGTCCGACTATTCGGATCAACCCTACATCTATACCCGCGCCCTGATCGAGGATGGCCGCGCCAATCTGGTCATGACCGGTCCCATCGACACGCATTGCCCGGTCCATGTGCTGCAAGGCATGGCCGACGAAGCGGTTCCGCACAGCCACGCCCTGAAGCTCGTCGGCCTTCTGCCTGCCGATGACGTGACCCTGTCGCTCGTTCCCGACGGCGACCATCGCCTGTCGCGGCCGCAGGATCTCGACCTTTTGACCCGCGCCCTCGAGGCGATCACGGAAAGGGCCGGCTGACCGTGCGGATCTCGATCCCCGTTTCGGCATTCGTCGCCGCAATCGTCGGCTTCGGCGGCACGCTTGCCATCATTATCGCGGCTGCCTCCGCGGTTGGCGCAACGCAACTGGAGACGGCAAGCTGGGTCACGGCTATCTGCCTTGCCATGGCCGTCGAAACGGCCTGGCTTTCCTGGCGAACCCGCATGCCGGTCATCACCGCATGGTCGACACCGGGCGCCGCATTGATCGCCGCTTCGAGCGGGTTCACCATGGGCGAGGCGGTCGGGGCCTTCGTCGTCACCGGCGTATTGCTGGTCGCAACTGCGCTGTTCAAGCCGTTGATGCGCCTGATCGCCAGGATTCCCGCATCGGTGGCCTCCGGCATGCTGGCCGGCATCGTCGTCACGTTCGCCACAGGGGCGGCCAAGACAATCCCGGCCGATCCCTGGCTGATCCTGCCCCTCATAGCCGCCTTCTTCATCCTGCGTCTCGTCAATCCGGCAGTATCCGTGCTGGCGGTTCTCATGGGCGGTGGCCTTGCTGCGTTCCTTACCGGTCGTGTCGGCGGCTTGCCGGCACCCGAACTGTCGACGCTCGCATGGATTGCGCCGGAGTTCACGCCGGCCGCAATCGCCGGCCTGGCCATCCCGCTCTACCTCGTCACCATGGCCTCGCAGAACCTGTCCGGATTGGCCGTGCTGCGCGCCTCCGGCTACGATCCGGCACCGGCGCCGCTGATCGGCATCACCGGATTGTTTTCCGTCCTGAGTGCCCCGTTCGGCGCCTCGACCACCAATCTCTCGGCGATTTCAGCGGCCATCTGCACCGGACCCGACGTTCACCCCGATCCGGCAGAGCGCTGGAAGACCGGACCGTTCTACGCCTTTGCCTATCTCATATTTGCAATTTTCGGCGCTTCGCTGGTGGCGATCTTTGCCGTCCTGCCGCAAAGCCTCATCGTGCTTGTCGCAGGTCTGGCTCTGCTGGGCTCGCTTGCCAATGCGCTCACCATAGCCCTGCAGGACGACAAGGACCGCATGGCGGCAACCGTCACTTTCGCTGTCACGGCATCCGGCCTGACCTTGTTCGGTATCGGTTCCGCCTTCTGGGGCCTCGCGGGCGGATTGATCGTGCTTTTCCTCGACCGATTCAAAAAAGCCTAGTCATTCCAGTATCTTGTTCGGTTTCGGCGATTGCTGTCTTGAATCGCCGTTTTTGTCTTCCCATTTCGATTTGAGCAGTCGGATCGGCTGCCTCCAACTGAAGGAACGGGAGAAAATGAACACGACTGCACTGATCCGTCCGGCATGGACGCCGGCGACCATCGCTTTGATGGTGATCGGCTTCATGGTGTTCTGGCCGCTCGGCCTCGCCATGCTTGCCTACATCATCTGGGGCGACCGGCTTGACGGCTTCAAGAGCGATATGAACCGCGCGACGGATGGCATCTTTGCCGGTTGCCGCCGTGGTGCAAACAAGGCGCATCGCTGGGGCCACGGCTCGGCCCGCACCGGCAACGTCGCTTTCGACGACTGGCGCGAGAAGGAGCTTGCGCGCCTTGATGAAGAGCGCCGCAAGCTCGACGAGATGCTGGCGGAGTTCGATGAATATGCCCGCGAGCTGCGCCGCGCCAAGGACCAGGAAGAGTTCGATCGCTTCATGGCGAACCGGAACAAATCCACTGCCCCGACGACCACGACGGAAACCCCTCCGAAGCGTCGCGGCGGCAAGCCCAACGACAACCTGCTTGACGACTGAGAGGTCGAGTGGCGTTAGGCATGAGCGGCGYCGTTTCTTTTTGTTCTTTTCCAGAGCAATTCCAGGAAAAGCGGGAACCGGTTTTCCATCTGGAATTGCGTAGGAACAAGGCGTTCGAGCGATTCAACGGTTCTGTTAAAATATGAACCGCTCTAAACCTCGAATCACGTATCGTCCCGCCATGTCTTTCGGCTTCTTCCGCAACCTGACCAAACCTGCGCCGTCTCCTGTCGAGGAGCGGGAGCATGTCGTCGCCGGACGCACGCTGCCCTTGCGCATCGTCGAGAACAACCGCGCCCGCCGCCTGACGCTGAGGATCGACGCCGGCGGGCAGGGCTTGCGCATCACCGTGCCGCCCGGCTTGCGCCGCGGCGAGGTCGAGAAATTTCTCCATCGTCATCAGGGCTGGCTGGAGCAGCGGCTGGCCAAGGTGCCCGACCGGCCGCAGGTGCGCCCCGGCATCAAGCTGCCGCTTTATGGCGTACCGCACATGATCGTGCACGAACCCGGCAAGCGCGGCACCGTTTCGGTTGGCAGCGACGAGAACGGCCCCACGCTCGTCATCCATGGCGAGCGGGTGCATCTGCCGCGCCGGCTGACTGACTACCTGAAGCGTGAAGCCAGGCGCGAGATCGGGGCGCTGGTCGAAAGGCACACCGCGAAAGTGGGCCGCAAAGCCAAGGCCGTGCGGTTCAAGGACACGTCGAGCCGCTGGGGTTCCTGCACGTCCGACGGCAACCTGTCGTTTTCCTGGCGCATCATGATGGCGCCACGCCCGGTGATCAACTACCTCGTCGCGCACGAGGTGGCGCATCTGAAGGAGATGAACCACGGGCCGAAGTTCTGGAAGCTGTGCGAGGAGCTTTGCCCGGACACGGAGCGCTGCAGGGCCTGGCTCAAGAAGAACGGCAGCGCGCTTCAGGCGATACAGTTCTGATACTGGACAGGTTCAGTCATCGTTGGCGGCGTTGAGTTCGTCTGGCCGCAGCCTGTCATCGGTGTGACGTGGCCAGGGTAGAAAATCGCCATCGAAACCATCTCTGGAAAAATAGAGCAGCGCACGGTGCGCTTCAGCGCCATTGAACGCGGCCTTGTCCATCAGATGTTCGATGACGTTGTGGGCCTGCGCGAGCTTTTCCTTCAATTCAGCGATAGTCTCGGTTTTCATGGTTGTCGCTCCCGCCTCTGCCGGTGAATCTAGGTCGTAAACTCATAAATCTGGTCGAAATGGTGTGAGGCCATCTGTTCGGATACGCGAAGAAAGAGCGTAGGAAATGTCATTCATTTTCAAGCTCTTTCGACAAAGTAGCCGGGCAGATGGACCACATCCCCATCACACACATTTGGGGACGCCGGAACGGCTGCAAGCTGCTACGTCGAACCGCTCGGCCGATGGTCCACATCGCCCTTCGCGCTTCTCCTCGCATCTTCTTGCCGTTCCAGGCGCCATTTCGATCACATTTATGAGTCCACGACCTAGTGCGCTTGCTGCCGGTGACAATAAGCGCTTTTCCTCGACTTCGCCGCCTTTTCATGGCAATTCGCTGGCATGAAGGTGCTCGATATCAAGATATGCGGTTTGAAGACCGATGCAGCGCTGGCGGCGGCCCTTGCAGGCGGCGCAAGCCATGTCGGTTTCATTTTTTTCCCGAAAAGCCCACGCAATATCGCCCCTTCGGAAGCCGGCCGCCTGCGCAAGGCGGCTGGCGGAAAGGCAAAGACGGTTGCTGTCACCGTCGATGCCGACAATGCGTTTCTGGACACGATCGTCGCCGAAATGAAGCCAGATATGTTGCAGCTTCACGGCAGCGAAACGCCGCAACGGCTCACTGAGCTGAAGGCGCGCTACGGCCTGCCCGTCATGAAGGCCATTTCCGTTCGTGAACAGGCGGACCTTGCATCAATTGCGCCCTATCGCGGCGTCGCCGACCGCTTGCTGTTCGATGCCAAGCCGCCGAAGGGCTCGGAATTGCCGGGCGGCAACGGCGTCTCCTTCGACTGGACCATTCTTGCCCGGCTTGACGCAGACGTCGATTACATGCTTTCGGGCGGTCTCAACGCCGCCAATATCGGCGAAGCCATGCGGCTTGCGAACCCACCCGGCCTCGACATATCGTCAGGCGTGGAAAGCGCGCCGGGCGTCAAGGATACGGCGCTGATCGAACAATTCTTCAAGGCCGTCCGGGCGGCGCGCAGCGACCGCGCGGCCTGATCGGCAAGTCAGACGCATCTCGTGGCACTACAAC
This sequence comes from Mesorhizobium sp. Root552, assembly GCF_001427285.1. Lineage (GTDB taxonomy): Bacteria > Pseudomonadota > Alphaproteobacteria > Rhizobiales > Rhizobiaceae > Mesorhizobium. The sequence goes on along the minus strand of NZ_LMFV01000045.1, from coordinate 447,364 downwards.
ACCCGCTCCCTGTGCTGGACATGCTGCGAACGGAACTCTAGGAGATCGGCCATGAACAAGCCGGCAATGCCCAATTCCTTCCGCACCGGCCCTGACGAACAGGGCATGTTCGGCATTTTTGGCGGGCGTTTCGTTGCCGAAACGCTGATGCCCCTGATCCTTGAACTGGAGCGCCACTGGAACGAGGTCAAGGACGACCCCGCTTTCAAGGCCGAGTTGCAGGCGCTGTCCACCTTCTATGCCGGGCGTCCTTCCAAGCTTTATTTTGCGGAAGGCCTGACCCGGCATCTCGGCGGGGCCAAGGTCTACTTCAAGCGCGAGGACCTCAACCACACCGGCTCGCACAAGATCAACAACTGCCTCGGCCAGATCCTGCTCGCCAAGCGCATGGGTAAGAAGCGCATCATCGCCGAAACCGGCGCGGGCCAGCACGGCGTCGCCTCGGCAACGGTTGCCGCCCGCTTCGGCTATCCTTGCGTGGTCTATATGGGCGCCACCGACGTTGCCCGCCAAAGCCCGAACGTGTTCCGCATGAAGCTGCTCGGCGCTGAAGTGAGGCCGGTCACGGCCGGCCACGGCACGCTGAAGGACGCCATGAACGAAGCCCTTCGCGATTGGGTCACCAATGTCGAGGACACCTACTACCTGATCGGCACCGCCGCCGGCCCGCATCCCTATCCGGAACTGGTCCGCGACTTCCAGTCGGTCATCGGCATCGAGGCGCGCGCCCAGATCCTCGAACAGGAAGGCCGGCTGCCTGACGCCATCATCGCGGCGGTGGGCGGCGGCTCCAACGCCATTGGCCTGTTCCATCCCTTCCTCGACGACGCAGACGTCCGCATCATCGGCATCGAGGCAGGCGGCCACGGTCTCGACGGCATCGAGCACTGCGCATCGATGAATGCCGGCAAGCCGGGCGTGCTGCACGGCAACCGCACCTATCTCCTGCAGAACGACGACGGCCAGATTCTCGACGGCCACTCGATCTCCGCCGGCCTCGACTATCCCGGCGTCGGCCCCGAGCATTCCTGGCTGCGCGACACCGGCCGCGTCGAATACGTGCCGATCCTCGACGACGAGGCGCTGGAAGCGTTCCAGCTCACCACGCGGGTTGAAGGCATCATCCCGGCGCTGGAATCGGCGCATGCCATCGCGCATGCAATGAAGATCGTGCCTTCCATGGCCAAGGACCAGATCGTCATCGTCAACCTGTCGGGCCGTGGCGACAAGGACGTGCATACGGTAGCCTCGATGATGGGCATGGAGATCTGACGTGACGGATACCCGCATCGACCGCCGCATGGCGAAGCTGAAGGCCGAGGGCCGTCCCGCGCTCGTCACCTACTTCATGGGCGGCGATCCCGACTACCACACCTCGCTCTCGATCATGAAAGGGCTGGCCAGCTCGGGAGCGGACGTCATCGAGCTCGGAATGCCGTTTTCCGACCCGATGGCCGACGGTCCGGCCATCCAGGCAGCCGGTTTGCGTGCTTTGAAGGCTGGCCAGACGCTCGCCAAGACGCTCAAGATGGCCGCCGATTTCCGCGCAGGCGACGACCACACCCCGATCGTCCTGATGGGCTACTACAACCCCATCTACATCTACGGCGTCGAGCGTTTCCTCAAGGATGCGAAGGAATCCGGCATCGACGGGCTCATCGTGGTCGACCTGCCGCCCGAAATGGATGCCGAACTGTGCATCCCGGCGCTGGAAGCAGGCATCAACTTCATCCGCCTGGCGACGCCTACCACCGACGACAAGCGCCTCCCCAAAGTCCTCGAAAACACCTCCGGCTTCGTCTACTACGTGTCGATGACCGGCATCACCGGCTCGGCGCTTGCCGATACCGGCAAGGCCACCGAAGCGGTCAAGCGCATCAAAAGCCACACCGATCTGCCGGTCTGCGTCGGCTTCGGCGTCAAGACTGCGGAACAGGCCCGCACAATCGGTCAGTCGGCGGACGGTGTGGTCGTCGGCACTGCCATCGTCAACGCTGTTGCAAACGCGCTTGGTCCTAAAGGCGAACGAACCGCCAATCCAGTCGACGCCGTCACCGCTCTTGTGACCGAGCTTTCGAACGGTGTGCGCTCGGCCCGCCTTGCCGCTGCCGAATAGTTGGCCTAGGTGAGAGACGTGCAGTCGCGGACAGGAGCCTTACGATGAACTGGATCACCAATTTCGTCCGCCCGAAGATCAATTCCATGCTGGGCCGGCGCGAAATGCCGGACAATCTCTGGATCAAGGATCCGGAAACCGGCGAGATGGTCTTCCACAAAGACCTGGAAGAGAACCAGTTCGTCATTCCGGCGTCAGGCTATCACATGAAGATTTCGGCCCGCGAGCGGCTCAAATTCTTCTTCGACGGCGGCAAGTACGAGGTTCTGGAAAACCCGAAGGTCGTGCAGGACCCGCTGAAATTCCGGGACGAGAAACGTTACGTCGACCGCCTCAAGGACGCCAAGTCGAAGACCAGCCTGGAAGATGCGATCCTCAGCGCCCAGGGTGCTATCGACGGCCTGCCCGTGGTCGTCACCGTACAGGACTTCGCCTTCATGGGCGGTTCGCTTGGCATGGCGGCCGGCGAGGCGCTCATTCACGCTTTCGAGACTGCCCGCCAGCGCAAGCGTCCCCTGATCTTGTTTGCTGCCTCGGGCGGCGCACGCATGCAGGAAGGTATCCTGTCGCTGATGCAGCTTCCGCGCTCCACCGTCGGGGTGGATCGGCTTAAGGAAGCTGGCCTGCCGTATATCGTGGTCCTGACCAATCCCACCACCGGTGGCGTTACCGCTTCCTATGCGATGCTGGGAGATGTCCACATCGCCGAACCCGGTGCGCTGATCGGCTTTGCCGGCCCCCGCGTCATCGAGCAGACCATTCGCGAAAAGTTGCCCGACGGGTTCCAGCGCGCTGAGTACCTGATGGAACACGGCATGGTCGACATGGTCGTATCCCGTCTTGAGATGAAGAAAACCGTTGCCAATCTGCTCAAGCTCCTGCTCAAGGTGCCGGAGAAGACCAACGCACTTCAACCGGAAATCCTGCCGCCTGCCGTAACCTCGGGTGAAACGCGGCCCCGTGCTTGACCTCAAGGTGGTTATGACACGACTGGTCAGGGTGATTTGCTAACGCCCTTGCCGATTTAAGGATTTGCCATGACAACGTTGAGCGCCGAGCGCGAAATCGAACACCTGATGACGCTGCATCCGAAAGGTTTTGACCTTTCGCTCGATCGGATATCGCGGCTCCTGGAAAAGCTCGACAACCCGCAGGACCGCATGCCGCCGGTCATCCACATTGCCGGCACCAACGGCAAGGGTTCGTGCGCGGCATTCTCCCGCGCACTTCTGGAAGCGCAGGGATATCTGGTTCATACCCATACGTCACCGCATCTGGTCAACTGGAATGAGCGTTACCGACTGGCAGCCGATGGCGGCGGCAAGCTTGTGGATGATGAAAAGTTCGCAGATGCCATCTCCCGCGTCGCCAAGGCAAATGACGGCCAGAAGATCACGGTATTCGAAATCCTGACCGCGGTCGGATTTGTGCTGTTTTCTGAGCATCCTGCCGACGTTGCCATCATGGAGGTTGGTCTCGGCGGGCGTTTCGATGCCACCAACGTGATCCGCAAGCCTGCCGTTTCGATAATCATGCCGGTTTCGCTCGATCACGAAGCCTATCTAGGCGACCGCGTCGAGCTAATCGCAGCCGAGAAGGCCGGCATCATTAAGCGCGGTTGCCCCACCGTGATCGGTGCACAGGAATATGACGCAGCGCTTGAAGTTCTCGTCGATACGGCTGACCGGCTCGACTGTCCGCTGTCGGTCTACGGGCAGGATTTCCTTGCTTTCGAAGAAAACGGCCGCATGGTCTACCAGGACGACGACGGCTTGATGGACCTGACATCGCCACGCCTGCCGGGCCGCCACCAGTTCGCCAATGCAGCGGCTGCAATCGCCGGCGTCAAGGCAGCGGGCTTTGCTCTCAGCGAGCGGGCCATCGACCGCGCCATGGCCACCGTTACCTGGCCGGGGCGCATGCAGAAGCTGACCCAGGGCCTGTTGACGGAACTCGCCCCTGAAGGTTCGGAAATCTGGCTGGACGGAGGCCATAATCCCGGTGCAGGCGTCGTCATCGCCGAAGCGCTGGCGGAGCAGGAAGAAAAGAACCCACGGCCTCTGTTCCTGATCGCCGGCATGATCAACACGAAGGATCAGAGCGGTTATTTCCATGCCTTCAAGGGTCTGGTGAAGCACGTCTATACCGTTCCGGTAAATTTCAGCGAGTCCAGCGTTCCGAACGATGAACTGGCAATCCGCGCCACCGAAGCCGGACTATCCGCCGAACCTGTCAGTTCGGTCGCAAGCGCCTTGCAGTTGCTGCGCGAGACATGGAACGAGAATGAAATGCCACCGCGGATCCTGATCGGCGGCTCGCTTTATCTGGCCGGATCCGTTCTGGCGGAAAACGGCACGCCGCCGACCAGAGGTCCGGGATAGAAGCTATTTCAGTTCGATTTCAATGAAGGCGTATTCGCTCTCGTTGGCGTTGATCACGTCGTGCTCGACACCTTCCTTGCGGAAGTACGGGACGCCTTTTTTCATCTCCCCGAAGCTTTCGCCGTCCTTGGTGACCAGCTTTAGCTTGCCGTCCATGAGAGGCACGACGACGTAGTCGTGGCCGTGGCGGTGCCATCCGGTATTGGCACCGGGGGCAAAGCGCCATTCGGTGACGACCACGCGGTCGTTATCGACAAAGACGGTCGATTTCGCTGTTCCGGTCATCGCATCCTCCTGTTTCACGCATGAAACGGCGACAAGGAGCGCCTGCGGGAGTGCCAGCAACGACAATGTTCCGCGCCAGCAAAAAGCCCGGCACGAGGGCCGGGCTTGCAAACTTCATCGTTGCCGAAACAGATCAGGCGACCGAGCCGCTGATCCAGTGCGACAGGGCGGTCTTCGGAGCAGCGCCAACCTTCATATCGGCCACTTCGCCGCCCTTGAAAATCATCAGCGTCGGGATCGAGCGCACACCGAACTGGGCTGCAAGTTCCGGGTTTTCATCGATGTTGAGCTTGGCGATCTTGACCTTGCCGCCGAGTTCGGCGGAAATCTCTTCGAGCGACGGGCCGATCATCTTGCACGGACCGCACCATTCAGCCCAGAAATCCACTACCACCGGCTCCTTGGCGTTGAGCACATCGGTCTGGAAATTGTTCTTGTCGACCTTGACGGTGGCCATTCGAAATTCCTCTCGGTTAATTCGTTGCACCAAATGTGGTGGTGGAGCTTGGCTTATTCAAGCAGGTCTTGTGTCACGATGACGTGAGTCGAGCAAGGGCATCTTCCATTGCCGCCATTGGCAGTTCTATCAGGCGAGGCGCTTCGGTAAACAGCAACGCCGCCGAGATCTGCCGCTCAGGGTATAGCGGCTTGAGCAGCGCCCGGTATAGCGCAAGCTGCAGCACATAAGCCGGCGGGATTTTCTCAAATGAGGTCGGTGCCGGCCGATTGGTCTTGTAGTCGATGATCAGCACCTTTTCCGGCGTTACCACCAGCCGATCGATCTTGCCCGACACGACACGCTTCCTGCCCGCGATCTCAACGCTCCCGGTAATTGCGACTTCCGCCCGTGAAGCCTCGCCAAACAACGGCTCGAAGTGCTGGTCGGCGAGGATCGTCAGGGCCGACGACACCGCGTTGTCACGTTCACCTGGCGGCCAGTCTGCGCCGACACGATCAAAGTAACGCTCCGCGGCAGTCAGGCGCTGGTCTTGCGGGATGCTGGGCAACATTTGCAGCAATTTGTGCAATGCCAATCCACGCAATACCGAAAAGCTCGGCGCCGCCTCTGCATCCAGCACGGGAGAAGACGCATCGACAGTCGTCTGCGTCGCTTCCTCAATGAGCGCCGACGCGCCGGACGGTGACAGCGGCCTCGGCAATTCCTCGGAGACCGGCAAGGGTTGGAACAGTGTCCGTGGCAATGGTGCAAACGCGGTTTGCGGGTTGCCCGGCCCGGCCTGAACCAATGGCACCGGCGGCAGGCTGGTGACCCGAAAACGATGAACGGCGTTGCCATCAATTGACTGCTGACGCTGCTCGCTTTCCGGTGCGCCTTCGAGCGCCCGGCTGACGATGGAGTGCCAGGTGCCGTCGCCGGGAGGGCGTTTGCCGTGATAGCCACAGACGATGAGCCGGTCTTCGGCCCGCGTCATGCCGACATAAAGCAAACGGCGGTATTCATCGTCGGCAAGCTCACGGGCGCGATCAGCCGCGGACATGGATATGCCGTTGGCGACCTCGCTGCCCGCACGCCACAGATAGCCCTTGCCATCCCAATGCTCGCCAGAGCCCTCGAACGACATCAGGCGCGGCAAATGCTGGTCGCTGAACGAGCGTGCTCCACCGTCTACCAGGAACACCACCGGCGCCTCCAATCCCTTGGCGGCATGCACGGTCATGATGCGAACCTCGTTGCGGGTCTGGTCCATTTCCCGTTTGATTTCGGGACCGGCATTTTCCAGGGTGACGATAAACGAGTCCAGACCGGGTAGGCCGGCACGCTCCTCGGCCAGACAGAAATTGAGGAATTCATCGAGGATATCGCCAGCCTCCGGCCCCAGCCGCGCAATCATCTTCTTGCGAACACCGTCGCGGGCGAGAAGCCCGGCATAGAATTCGAATACCGGCTTGAAAGCGGCCTCGCTGGCCCAGCCATCGAGGCGTTCGACGACTGCCTGCAAGGCGGCGTCTGCCTCGGCATGCTTGTGTAGCGACCTGATCAGCGAAAGGCTCTTGTCCCGTTTCGCGGCGAGGTCGAACAGTCGCTCCTCGGAAACGTCGAATATCGGAGAGCGCAGCACTGCCGCCAACGACAGATCGTCCTCGGGCTGCATAAGAAAGCGCCCAAGCGCCGTCAGGTCCTTGACGGCGATGTGACCGGGGAGGCTCAGCCGGTCGGCGCCCGCCACCGGCACGTTCTTTTCCTTCAGGCTCTTCGACAGAGCATGGACGAAGCGGTCGCGCTTGCGCACCAACACCAGCACATCGCCTGCCGTCAGCAAACGGCCCTTGCCCTCGATGGTCTCGCCGCCGTCAATCCAATTCTTGATCGTCTGGGCAACGTGCTCGGCAACCTTTACCGCCGGCGCGCTGGCGTGATTGACAGGCAGCGTCCAGTCGTCGGGCTCATCGACGGCATCGGCGCCAACAGTCGGCCATACTTCCACGTAGCCCGGCGCATCATTGCGGATAGCCTTGTGGTCGAGCGGGTCAGTGTCGTGGCTGATGCCGCGCCGTACACCCGGATCGTCAAACACACGATCGACTGCCTTCAGCACATCTTCCGACGAACGAAACGACCATGTCAGCTTTAGATCCGCGAACTCGCGCCCGGAGGCACGAACCTTGCCGGCAAACTCTTGCTTGCTATCGGCAAAGGAATCCGGCGCCGCTCCCTGGAAGGAATAGATCGACTGCTTTTCGTCCCCCACAGCGAAGATCGTGCGCAGGATGTTTCCTCGTGCGCTTTCGCCGGCAAAAAATTCCTCGGTCAGTTTCTTGACCACGTCCCATTGCTCGGGACTGGTGTCCTGCGCTTCGTCGAGCAGGATATGGTCGATGCCCTGGTCGAGCTTGAACTGCACCCAGGCTCCGGCATCAGGCCGCTTAAGCAGGTTGATGGTGCGGGTGATGAGATCGTTGAAGTCGAGCAAGCCCCGGCCGCGCTTCAACTGTTCATAGCGGGCAATTAGCCAATCGGCGATCGTCAGGGCGGCCCGAGTGGCCTTCAGCATACGGAACAGCGCCAGCCGGTCACATGCCTTGCTGATCGCCGCAACCGCTGCGAGGTAGCGTTCCGGCAGATCCGGCATCCGGGACAACAGCGCCTTTCCGAATAGCCAGTCGGGCTTGTAGGCTTCACCCTTGCCGCTCAGGAATGCGCTTTGCACGATCGTCAATCGGCGCATCGGATCGGTTTCCGCAAAGCCGGCTAGTGCTTCGTCAATCAAGGAGACGCGTGCGCGGTTGGCGCCAATTTGCGTAGCTATTCCATCGAGGGTGGCAAGGAAGGCTGGCTCGAATCCCGGCAGCGGCCATACAGCCGCCGCTATCGCCGCCTCGGTTTCATCGGGCGCAAAGCCGAACTCGTCGAACAGCGGCTGAAAGCCGGTGCTGGTTCCACCGATGTCGGCGATAAACTTACGCAAGCCATCGCGCTTGCCGACGATTTCGGCAAGCAGGGCATCGAGCCCGGTTTCCCCGCCGTGCTCCAGAACGGTGGCGAACGCTTCCGTCAATTCGATGCGTTCACCGCCGCCGACACCCGTGATCATCTCGCGTTTGGCGGTGGCAAAGAGTGCCCGTTCCATTTGCGGATCGAGCATTTCGAAATGCGCGGCGATGTTGGCTTCCAGAGGAAACTGATGGAGTACAGACTCGCAGAACGCGTGGATGGTCTGGATCTTCAAGCCGCCCGGTGTCTCCAACGCTTCGGCGAAAAGCCGCCTCGCCCGCCGCATTGTGTCGAGATCGGGCGTCCGGCCGTCCAGGTCTCTTATCCTTTTGCCGAGTTCGCCATCGGGCAGCGTCGTCCATTGCGACAGCGTTGCGAACACGCGGTTGGACATATTGGCAGCCGCCGCGCGCGTATAAGTGAGGCACAGGATCTTCGACGGATCTGTGCCGCGCAAAAGCAGCCGGATGACGCGCTGCGCCAGAACATGCGTCTTGCCCGAGCCGGCGTTGGCCGACACCCATGCAGAGTTCAACGGATCGGAAGCGCGTGCCTGATTGACGGCGGTATCGGTGGGAATGGGGTAGGTTTTCTTCATTCCTCCCCTCCCTCTCCCGCGCCATCTCCGCCGGCGGACCATTCGAGGACGCGCGCCAGATGGTCGTAGTCGTCGTCGGCTTCGCCTTCCCGGAACGGGAGCGCCCGCGACAGATAGCCGACGGCAGGATCGGCATAGTGGACGAGAAGCTTTTCCAGCCGCGCCCAGGCATCTTCGGCAAGGTCTGACGCGGAACGCGGCTTGCGGTTGTGCTCGAGGATCGATTCCTCGACCACTTCCCCGTTCGCTTTCAGTCGTACGAAGGCCAATTGCGAAGGTTCGCGCTCGCCGAGTTCGCGGAACGCACCGCGTTTGAGCAGCGCCGCTTCAAGCGCAAGCTGCGGCGACAGAAGCGTGTGCGCCTGCGCCTTCGAAGGAGAGGAACCGGTCTTGTAGTCGAGGATGTCGGCCATGCCGCCGGCGAGAAGATCGATGCGGTCGGCGTAACCGGACAAGGTAACATCGGTGCCACCCACCAGTGTCCGCTCGGCACGCGCTTCGGCAAAACGCTCATTGACCGCGGCGGCGCGCCCGCGCTCCCACGTCACGATGTTAGCCGCAAGTTTTTCAAATCGGGGCCACCACACCGCCTCGACATCCTCCGGCAGCGCGGCTTCGGCAAAACAGGCGCGACCGGCATCGAGAATCAGGTCTAGCGCGTCCGGCGCGCGCGGATCGGTGGCCGTCGTGGAGAAGCGGTGCAGGATGGCATGGAAGAGCGTGCCGCGCTCGGCTGCACCCGGATCGCGGATCACCGGGTCAAGCGGGTGAAACCCAAGTATGCGTCGTGCGTATATGGCGTATGGATCGCGGCGCAACGTCTCGATCTCGGTGACCGAGAAATGCGTTGGCCGGAATTCGACCGGAGGCGCAGGCTTCGGCCGCGGGGCAAAATCAAGGCGCTCGCCCGTATCGAGCGCGCGCGTCCAGGAAAGCAGTTCCTCGCCACGCCTGCGCATGGTGCCTGCATGCTCCTCGCCGACAAAAGTCAGGAGACGCTGAAGCCAACGCGACGGGACGGCAGGCGCATCGCCGGAACGCCCAGCACGGGCAAGCACAACCTTGCCGGCGCCCATCGCCATCTGGAAATCGTGCGCGGCAAGGCCAACGCGCCTTTCCGGCGGCTCAAGGTCAATGCCGGTTTTCATAAGCCGCGACATGAAGCGGTCGCTCTCTGGCTTGCGCGGCCAAATGCCTTCGTTAAGCCCGCCAATCACCAGCGTATCGACATGCTGCAACCGTGCCTCCAGCGCCCCCCATATGGCGATGGCCCTGTCGGTGCCGCGGCCTGGCTTCACCGTCTCAGGCGCCAGCAGCGCATCCAGCACGTCCGGCCACTCATCCGCGGCAAAACTGAAGGGCGCAGAAGCTGAAATGAAATCGCGCAAGACCTTGGCCAGCTTTTCGCCCCCGTCGCCGTCATAAAGGCGGGCGAGGCTTCCATCGCCATCGCGTCCAAGCGCTTCCAATGCGGCGACGCTGACCTCGGTTAACGCGGCGACGCCAAGTTCGGTTTCGGCACGCAATGCAAGCAAAGGCGACAGGCCGGCCACCAGTTTTTCGATGACAGCCTGTGCCTGTTCGATGCGGATTGCGGGGAAGCGTTTGAGCCAGAACGGCTCGCGCCTGCCATCGCCCGCTCCGGCAAGCCTTTGCTCGAAGTGAGCCCTCAACGTGGCGATATCGGGTCGCCCGGTTCCTCCGCGCAAGGCAACCAATTCGATCAATTCGGCGGCGCGGCGCACAACGCTCCGTTCGAAACCGAGCGCCAAAAGCGGATGCTTGATGAGCGCCAACAGCGCCACCGGGTCTCCGGGCTGGAACACGCAACGCACCATCAGGCGCAACAGCACAGCCGCTGGCGTGTTTGTCAGCGGCGTCCCGCCGGAATCGTCGGCCACGATGCCGAAACGCAGCAACTCGGCTGAAACCCGGCGGGCAAGCGCCCGGTCGCCGGTCACCAGGGCGGCGCGCTGGCCAGGATTTTCGATTGCCCGGCGCAAGGCGATGGCAATCGCTACGGCCTCATCCCGCTCGTTGGCGGCCTCGACAACGGTAATCGCATCAAGCGCGGCGGTTATCTCCCGCTCGCTGAACCGATTGCGGGTCTCGGTCCACAATTCGGTGGTTTCCGCAGGGCGCAAAGCCTCGCTAACCAGTCTCGCCCGCACGGAAAGGGAGTTGCCGGGCGTTCCGATGTCAGCCACGTCCGCGCGCAAAACGCCGATCTTGCCGAGCAGCTTTATCAGGCCGTATTGCGGATGGCCAAGCAGCGCCGGCCGCGCACCCTGTGTCGAAATCGCCGAGAAAGACGGCTCATCCAGCGCCTGGTCGAGACCCGGCAAGACCAACGCACCGCTCGGCAACCCGGCAATCACCTTAAGCAGTTCGGCAGTAGCGGGAATGGAGCCGGTCGATCCGGCGGCGACAACGGGGCCTTTTGGCGGATTGCGCTTCAGCCTCGCAGCCTCCATCCGGATCAGCGTGCTGCGATGAGCGGCGGGATTGGACCGATCCTTCTCGGCCAGAACGAGCGGCCAGTGCTCCGTCGCAATGCCGAGGAAGTCCAGTGTAACCTGCCACCAGCCGGCGAGGTTGCCGGTCACCAGGCCGGCAAGCTTTGCCCAGTCGGAGCCTTCGGTTTCGACCTCATCCATCAGCCGCGCCAGATCGCGCGCCAGCCAGATCGCATCGGCGGCGGAAGCGGGCACGAAGATTTCTTCGTTGAAACGCTGCGCCACTTCTGCCGGCAGGCGTCGTTTCCATGCCCGCACCAGCGTGCCAAGCAAGAGCAGCCGCTCAGTTGAGGCGATCGGCGGCGGCAGGCCGATGGCGCCGCTACCTCCCGGCGCATGAACTTCAAAAACCCCGTCTTCCTCGTCGACCTCGCCGAGTGGCAGGATGGTCGGCAAGATCGCAGAGCCCCCGCCAATCATCTCAGCCAGGACACCACGCAATGCACGCGCCGCGCGCCTCGTCGGCACGTAGATGGTAGCGTCGGCCAATGCGAGAGGATCGCCGTCGAAGCGGAAGCCCGGCACAAGCGTCCCCGAAAGCAGCGCCTCGGCCAGTGTCGGCAGAAACGGCGCACCGGGGGGAATAGAGAAAACGCGGCCAGCGCCGCTCATGACACCCCTGCAAGCGCACGCCCGACCGCCGCTTCGGCGAGCGCAATGGCATCGGGCGTTCCGACCGTGATCCAGTGGCCTCGCATCGTCATGCCATGGAGGCGACCCGACCTGATCGCAAGGTCGAAATAGAGGTTGAGCGAATGAGGGCCGTCAGGCGCATCCTTGAAAATGCGCGGATGGACGATAGCTGCTCCCGCGTAGATCACGCCCGAAGGATCGCCTTTCGAACGCTCGAGACGGCCATCGGACCGGACGAGGAAATCGGTGCCACCACTATGGCCCGTCGATGAGGGAAGGCCTGCAAGCATGAGCAGAATATCCATCTTCGCCTCATCCCAGGCAAGGGCGAGGCGGGTCAGATTGGAAGCGCCGCTGTCGATCCAGAACGTATCTGCATTGATGATATAGAAGGGGTCCGGCCCAAGTTTCGGCAACGCCCTTACGATGCCGCCGGCGGAGTCGAGCAGCATGTCGCTTTCGTCCGAAATGACGATTGCCGGCGTCTTTCGGCTGGCCACGTGGTCCATGATCTGCTGCGGCAGATAGTGGACATTGACCACCGCCTTGCCGACGCCGGCAAGCGCGAGGCTGTCGAGGCCCCAATCGAGCAGCGTTTTTCCTGCGACTTTCACCAAAGGCTTCGGCATCGTGTCGGTGATCGGCCGCATGCGCTTGCCAAGACCTGCCGCAAGAACCATCGCTGTTTTCGGAGCCGAAGTCACAGGTCGCGCTCCTCAAGCAATCCGTGCGATTCATAAAAGGCGCGCATGTCCGCCAAAGCGGGATGAGCCAGCGCCCGGCGCAGGTAATCGCGGATACGGGGCAGGTGTTTTAGATAGGCAGGTTTGCCGTCCCTGCGATCCAGCCGCACGAAAATGCCGAGAATCTTGGAGTTTCGCTGCGCAGCCATCAACGCATAGGATTCCCGAAACGCCTCTTCGTCAAACGGGCCAGCGGCATGGCGTGCGGCAATGTAGGCCGAGAGCGTCGCCTGTTCGATTTCAGGCGATACGGTGACGCGCGCATCCATCGCCAGCGAGGCCACGTCGTAAGCCGAAGGGCCAATCAGCGCGTCCTGGAAATCGACGATGCCCAGCCGATCATGGCCAGTGCGGTCACCACGCCAGATGATGTTGGGGGAATGAAAGTCGCGCAGCATCAGGCTGTATTCGCGCCCGGCCAGCCGGTCGAGAGCGGTATTCCACCGTTCATGGTAACCCGCTTGCAGCGCATCGCTCGCCTGCGCGCCGGTAACGGCAGGGACATACCAGTCCACCAGCAAGTCCGCCTCAATCAGCATGGCATCACGGTCGAATGGAGGTATGTCGTGGACAATCCCCGGCGCGGCCTCCAGCCGTTGCGGCCACAACCGGCCATGCATCATCGCCAGAAGCTCGCCCGCTGCCACATAGCGATCCGCTATCGGCCTGCCCTGCCCGTCGAGAAAGCTTCCGGTTCCAAGATGCTCCAGCAAAAGGAACCCCTGTTCGAGGTCCTGCGCGAAAATGTCGGGAACGGTTATCCCGGCCATGTGCAAGGCGCGATCGATGGCGACAAAGGCGGTCACAGATTGTGCGGTATGGGCAATCTCGGCGTAGGGCTTGCCGTCCCGTACCGGCGGCCCCATGACCAGACGAGGCGAGTTCATCAGCACGCGCGGACCCGATCCGTCCTGCCTGACGATTTCATACGAACGAGCGGATGCATCGCCGACGAAGTGCCTTCTCTCGGCACTACCCCAGCCCGAGCGATCAAGGAATTCGCGCATGGCCAAAGATCGGCCGATCCGTTCAAATGCCGCACCCTGTCCAGACAGGCTGGCATTCCGACCGTGGTTCAGGTGATCGAGTTCGATCCTTACGGCATTCGGCGGCAGGCGATTGCCCGCACGCTCGGGCCATTCGACCAGTGCGGCACCTTCGCCAAGCGCGTCCTCGAATCCCAGTTCGTCGAGCTCCGTCTCCGAGGCGAGCCGGTAGAGATCGAAATGATGGACTGGAAACCGCGCCTCGTAGCTTTGCACGAGCGTGAAGGTGGGGCTTGGAACGTCCAGTTCCGCGTCATCGGCCAGTGCCCGGATCAGGGCCCGGGCAAGCGTCGATTTGCCGGCGCCGAGGTCCCCTTCGAGCGCCAGTACATCGCCCGGGCGCAGCGCCATTGCGAGGTCTTCGCCGAGCCGCTGCGTTGCGGCCGTATCGGCGAGGAATATGTCGATCGGAGAACCCGGCATGCAGCGGACTACTCGGCCGCTTCGCGGACACCCGACGGCTGGTCTGGAAAGACGCAAACCACCGTGGTGCCCTTCCCCTTGCCCGTTTCGATACGAACGCTGCCGCCATGCAACTCGACGAAGCTTTTCACGATCGAGAGGCCAAGGCCTGCGCCACGGCGGCGCCCGCCATTGACGCGCGATTCGAAGCGGTGAAACACCAGATCGAGCACATCCGGCGGCATGCCCGGACCGTCATCATGGACGGAGAACTCGATGCCGCCCGCCGTCTGGCGGCAAGTCAAGGTGACGGTGCTGGATTCCGGAGCGTAGTTGGCCGCGTTGATCAGCAGGTTGTAGAGGATCTGGCGGACGCGCACCTCATCGCCATGGAAGCTCGCGGGCGCGGTGGCGGCATTGATCTCAAGCTTGATCGCATGTTCCTGAAGGCGCTCGGCAACCAGTTCGGCAGCAGATGAAATGGCGCGATCGACCTGCACCTCGGAGATTTCGAGCTGCATGATGCCGGCATCGACGGTGGCCAGATCGAGGATGTCGTTGACGATCGTCAGAAGCACGGAAGACGACGAGCCAATGTGCTCGACATATTCGCGTTGCCGGGTCGAAAGCGGCCCCGTGGCAGGAAGCGAAAGCAGTTCGGTGAAGCCGATGATGTTGGTGAGCGGCGAACGCAATTCGTAGGAGACGTGCTGGACGAACTCGTTCTTGAGCTGGTCGGACCTCAAGAGAGCTTCATTCTTGTCCTTCAACGCGCGTTCGACGTTCACGCTGTCGGTGACATCGACGAACGTCGTCATCACCTGGCCGTTGGGAAGATGGATCACCGCATAGCGCAGCACACTTCCCGAATTGAGTTCCGTCTGGCCGTGACGGTCGCGGCGTTCGTCGTCAAAACCGGTTATGGCGGCAACAAAGCCGTTCCACGGGCTGTCCTTGGCGCGCCGGTCGCACAAGTCGCGGACCACCGACACGTGGCTGTTCGGCAGGATGGTATCGGGGTCCAGACCCCACAGCGTTGCGAAAGCCGGATTGGACAGCCGCAGCCTGCCATCCGGTCCGAACACCGCCACGCCCTCGGCCAGGTTGTCGAGCGTTTCGCCCTGCACGCGGACTGCCGTCTGGTAGCGGCTTTCAAGATCGATCTTTTCGGTGAGGTTCTCGAATACCCAGGTGACGCCGCCCTTCGGCTGCGGATTTGCAACGACGCGAATGGTCTTGCCATCCGGCAGATGCCACCAATGTTCCTGCGGCTCCAGGGAACGGTATGCCGAGAGCAGCGTATCCTTCCACCGCCGCCACTCCGGCTGTTCGGCAAGCTTGCCTTCGCTGCGCAAGCGGTCGAGCAGCATGGCGTGGTCGGGTCCGCTGTGCAGGAACGCAGTATCGAGGCTCCAGAGCTTCTGGAACGCCTGGTTGAAGAAGCGCAGTTTCTGGTCGGTGTCGAAGATGGCAACCGCCGTGTTCAACTGGTCGAGCGTGTCGGCGTGGCTGCGCACGGTGCGTTCATATTCTTCGCGCACCGTTTCAATTGCGCTGACATCGCAGGCAAGGCCGGCAGAGCCCTCGGAGCCGGAAAAATCGGTTACGGTAAACTTGCGCCGGTCGCCCTCGATAACTGTCGAAAGGGTCTGTTCAAAGACGGCATGCGCCTTGTGCTGGTCGGAAATGGCGTCGAGCGACTGGCTGCCGAGGAATTCCTTTTCCTTCCGGACGGCCTCATCGGGATCGGCCACTTCGACGGCCTCGGCGTAGGCCCGGTTGACCCATTTCAGCCGGCCGTCGGCCGAGCGTAGCCACAACGGCATGTTGAGCGCATTGCACAGACCGAGCAACGTTTCGTGCTCCGCCGCGAGCCTCTGGTTCTCCAGCTTCAACCTTGCCTGGCTGCGCTGCGTTTCAGACAGCGACAGGAAGCGCACCAGCGCGTGGGCGGCACTTTTGCGGCCATGGATTTCGATTGGAGCGCCCGTCTGGGTTTCCGCCACCAGTTCAAAGCCCGTGCCCTTTTCACGCAGGGCCGCCAGGCCGTGCTCGAGCGCGGCCGCCGAGCGCGGCATCAGCCAGCGTCCGAATGCGAGGAAAGCGGCCCGATCGTCCGGCGCGCCGGTGTCGAGCGGCAGTGAGCCGATGATCTCGGGCTTCTTGTTTTCCGATGTCCAGACGACGATGCGCTGGTCGCGCAGGTTGAGCAGCGCTTCCGAGCGCTGTAGCGAGGCATTGACGTCGGCGATCCGGGTCCTGAGCTGCGCGTTTTCCGCCGCCGTGCGCTGGCGCTCGCGAATAAGCACGATGGCCGAAATCAGGGCGGCGCCCATCACGCCGACGGATACGGCGAGCTGAATGACTTCAACGGTCCCGATCGAGGCGATGGCTTTTTTTGGTGCTTCCTGTGCCAGGGCGACAAGTGTTGTAACCGGCAAAATCGCAGTCGAGCCTACAAGCCGGGCCGCGAATTGACGCCAAACCCGCTTGCCGCGCAATGAAAAGCGCCTGTTGCTCGAATCGTTGCGGCCGCCGGAAACGGCCTTTCCCGCGTTTCGCGGGTCTTCCCCCGGCATGTCTTGGTCCTCTCCGCCGCCTGAATGCAAGACCGCCTTGCAGCGAGCCCCGCCCCGTGCCCGGCTTCAAAGCATCGCGAATCACCCCACAATACCGTCTCGCCGAATCGCCGTGAAGCCGCGCCGCGCGCAAAAATAATGCCGGGCGAAATGTCAATCGCCCGGCGCTACATGTTGTGGTTATTTTTGCTATGGTTAATAGCGGTAGTGTTCTGCCTTGAACGGACCCTTCGGCGTCACGCCGATATAGGCGGCCTGCTCATTGGAAAGCTCGGTCAGCTTGGCGCCGAGCTTGTCGAGGTGCAGCTTGGCTACCTTCTCGTCGAGATGCTTGGGCAGCACGTAGACTTGATTCTTGTAAGTGCCGGGCTTGGTGAACAGCTCGATCTGGGCAAGGACCTGGTTGGTGAACGAGGCGGACATGACGAAGCTCGGGTGGCCGGTGGCGTTGCCGAGGTTCAGCAGGCGGCCTTCCGACAGCAGGATCAGGCGCTTGCCGTCCGGAAACGCGATCATGTCGACCTGCGGCTTGACGTTGGTCCATTTCAGGTTGCGCAGGGCCGAAACCTGGATCTCGTTGTCGAAATGGCCGATGTTGCCGACGATGACCATGTCCTTCATCGCGCGCATGTGGTCGAGCGTGATGACATCCTTGTTGCCGGTGGTGGTGATGACGATGTCTGCACTTGGCGCAGCGTCCTCGAGCGTTACCACCTCGAAGCCGTCCATCGCGGCCTGAAGGGCGCAGATCGGATCGACCTCGGTCACCTTGACGCGCGCACCGGCTCCCTTGAGCGAAGCGGCCGAGCCCTTGCCGACGTCGCCGTAGCCGCAAACGACGGCTACCTTGCCTGCCATCATCACGTCGGTGCCGCGGCGAATGCCGTCAACGAGCGATTCCTTGCAGCCATACTTGTTGTCGAACTTCGACTTGGTGACGGAGTCGTTGACGTTGATGGCCGGGAACGGCAGCAGGCCCTTCTTCTGCAACTGATAGAGACGGTTGACACCCGTGGTGGTTTCCTCGGTGACGCCGCGGATCGCTTCACGCTGCTTGGTGAAGAAGCCCGGCGTGGCCGCCATACGCTTCTTGATCTGGGCAAACAGGATTTCTTCTTCCTCGCTGCCGGGATTGGAAAGCACGTCCTCGCCGGCTTCGGCGCGGGCGCCGATGAGAATGTACATCGTGGCGTCGCCGCCATCGTCGAGGATCATGTTGGAAAGCCCGCCATCGGCCCACTGGAAGATCCGGTCGGTGTAGGTCCAGTAGTCTTCCAGGGTCTCGCCCTTGATGGCGAAGACGGGGACACCGGCTTCGGCAATGGCCGCTGCCGCATGATCCTGCGTCGAGAAGATGTTGCACGAGGCCCAGCGGATCTCGGCTCCAAGCGCCTTCAGCGTCTCGATCAGCACCGCCGTCTGGATCGTCATATGGAGCGAGCCGGTGATACGCGCGCCCTTCAACGGCTTCTTGTCGCCGAACTCTTCGCGGCAGGCCATCAGCCCTGGCATTTCCGTTTCTGCGATCTCGATTTCCTTGCGGCCCCAGTCGGCCAGCGAAATGTCGGCGATCACGTAATCCTTGCTACCTGTCATGGCAGTGCTCCAGCGAATTGTTGTTGGCAGGCGTCTGTGCGGCAGTATTGCCGGCACGCGCGAATTTGCCGCTTGACTACCAGATCGCAGTCAAAACGACAACGGGATATAAAGAAATCTTTATTCGTGCATATTCCGGCGAGAGATCAGATCTCTTCGCCGAAGCGGCTGGCGACAAGCTGCTCCAGTGCATCGAGCGCCGCGGCGGCTTCAGGACCCTGCGCTATAACCCGGATCGAGCAGCCCGGGCTGGCGGCCAGCATCATCAATCCCATGATCGAGGTTCCACCAACCTTGACGCCGTCCTTCTCGACATCGATCACGGCGTCGAAGCCGCTGGCGACCTGGACAAACTTGGCCGAGGCGCGCGCGTGCAGACCGCGCTGGTTGATGATCTGCATTTCGCGGAGAACCTGTACGAGGCTGGCTTCGGCGTCCATTGTCATTTGCTGGCCAACAGCTGACTGGCAACGTTGATATACTTGCGTCCCGCGGCCTGCGCCTCTTCGAGCGCCAAGGTCATGTTGTCGGATTTGCGTACGCTCGAAAGCTTGATCAGCATCGGCAGGTTCATGCCGGCGATCACCTCGGTGCGACCCGCTTCCATGACCGAAATCGCGAGGTTGGACGGCGTCCCGCCGAACATGTCGGTCAGCAGGATGACACCGGAACCGGTATCGACACGCGCCACGGCATCGACGATATCGCGGCGGCGCTGCTCCATATCGTCCTCGGCCCCGATTGCGACGGTCTCGAAGTGTTCCTGCGGCCCAACAACATGCTCCACTGCAAGGCGGAACTCGGTCGCCAATTGACCGTGCGTAACAAGCACGAGTCCGATCATAATCTGGTGGCTCCCGTCATGGCCTCTTCACAAGCGCTCTTTATGCTCGCCAGCCTAGCGGGCGGCGGGAGCGCTATCTTGTCGACCCCGGGCACGTTGACAAGCCCAAAAGTGCGTCACAGCGGGCCATTTTGACGCATTGCAGCATGAAATCGGGCAATTCCGGCTACGGTCCTGCCCAAATTCGTTTCACCGACAGCACTTCACGCGCCGTTGCGGTTCGCCATACTTAGTACGATTTGCAGCGCTGCACGGACGTTGCGGGACGGGACGCTGATTTTCGGAATCGAGACGCTTTCAATGGTCAGGCTGGCCTGTTCCTGAAAGCGTTCCGTTTCGCCTTCGATCAACTCCAGGCATAGGTCAATCACCGCCGAGCGCTCAAAGTCGATAGCCTGCGGCCCGATGCCGGGAACCTCGGCAAGGCCTTCGATGGATGCGGGCGCGTTGCAAACCAGCCTTCCGCCGGCGACGGATACGAATATCTGGTCGTCCGATACAAGCCGCGCGAAACCACCCAGGCCGGTGAAATGGTCGAGCAAGGCAAGGGCCAAGGTCGTCTTGCCTGCCCCTGACGGCCCCATAATCAGGATACCGCGATCGCCGATGAGCACTGCCGTCGCGTGTAGGTTTCGCGGCTGCCCGCCTTGTGCGGCTTGAACAGGATTGAATGGCGCTGGTTTCACTCGTCGGCCGGCAAAGCAATGACGAAGCGTGCGCCCTTGATGTCGCCGGGCTTTGTGCCGGGAATATTTTCGGCGGTGAGCGTGCCGCCGTGCGCTTCCACGATCTGGCGGCTGATCGAAAGGCCGAGACCGGAGTTTTGCCCGAAGGCTTCGCCGGCGGGCCGGTCGGTATAAAAGCGCTCGAAGATGCGCTCGATGGTTTCGACCCTGATGCCGGGGCCATTGTCATCTACAGTGATGATGTTGAACTTACCCGCGCGCTCCAGAGAAATGGTGATATTTCCGTGCTCGTCCGGCACAAAGGAGCGGGCGTTTTCGATCAGGTTGGTTATCACCTGCCCAAGCCTGAGGTCGTGGCCAATGACATGAAAGCCCTTCACCCCTTGCGGAAGCTTGGCGATCTTCAGGTCGATCTCGACCGGCTTCTTGTGGCGGGAAGCTTCGCGCGAGATGGCGACCAGGTCAGTGACGAATTTCTTCAGATCAACCTTAGAGGCATCTTCGCGCGCCAATTCGGCATCAAGGCGCGAGGCGTCGGAAATATCGGTGATCAGGCGGTCGAGACGTCGCACGTCGTGCTGGATCACTTCCATCAAGCGGCCACGAGATGTCTCGTTCTTGGCAAGAGGCAGCGTCTCTACCGCGCTGCGCAGCGAAGTGAGTGGGTTTTTCAACTCGTGGCTGACATCGGCCGCGAAACTTTCGATGGCTTCGATGCGGGCATAAAGCGCGTTGGTCATGTCGCGCACCGCGATTGAGAGGTTGCCGATTTCGTCCTGCCTGTCGGAAAAATCCGGGATTTCCTCGCGGTTCTTGACGCCGCGCCGCACCCTGACCGCGGCAGCTGACAGCCTGCGCAAGGGATTGGCGATGGTCGAGGCCAGAAGCAGCGACAAAAGCGCGGTGACGAGTGCTGCGATGCCAAAAACGCGCAGGATCGCCTTGCGCTCGGCGGCGACAATCTTGTCGATATCGCCGCCTTCCGTTGACAGCATCAGGACGCCAAGGACTGCGCGGAAGCGCTGGATCGGAACCGCAACCGAAACGATCTGCTCGCCTTTTTCGGATACGCGCACAAGGGTGGACGGGCTGCCCGTCAGCGCCTTCACGACTTCGGGGAACGCAGCGCCATTGCCTCCGGGCTGCTCGTGATAGACCGGCAGGGCCTTGTTGCGGAAGATATCGAAGACAAACTTCTGCACGCGCTCGAGAAGGTCGGGCTCCTCCTCTTCCACAGAGGGCAGATCGTAGCGCAGGATCTGGCCGCGGGAATAGAGATGCCGCGAATCGAGCAGCAGATTGGCGTCTCGGTCGTAGATGCGCGCGCGCGTGCGGGTCGGCGATATCAACCGTCGCAGAACCGGCGCCACGCGCTCGGGATTGATGGGGAAATCGAGATTGTCGAGAGGATCGGAGCCGGGCGCGATACTTTCGCCGGCCTGCAATTCAAGCAGCTTTTCAGGATCGATGCTGATCGAATCCGTTTCCACCGTAGCCGAAGCGGCAATGGCTCCGGCAATGATCTCGCCTTGCGTCATCAGGCTCTCGACACGCGCGTCGATAAGGCCGTCGCGGAAGGTGTTGAGATAGAGGATGCCGACGACCAGAACAGCAAGGCCGGCGAGGTTGAGGAAGAGGATGCGGCGGGTCAGGCTGGAAAAAATGTGATGGCCAAGAAACCGGCGCATAGGCACCGTCAGCTTCGACAAGGCGGAAGGCGCCCGACGCGAGGGGCGTCTTGCGGCGCTCACCGGCTTGTTCAGCTCTGCTTCCACGGCCATCAGTCAGCAGCCCCCGCTGCACTCAGGGCCGGCCCCTAGGCCTCTTTGAACCGGTAGCCGACGCCATACAAAGTTTCGATCATCTCGAAGTCGTCATCGACGACCTTGAACTTCTTGCGCAGCCGCTTGATGTGGCTATCGATGGTGCGATCATCAACATAGACCTGTTCATCATAGGCCGAATCCATCAAGGCATCACGGCTTTTCACCACGCCGGGGCGCTGGGCCAGTGAATGCAGGATCAGGAATTCGGTGACGGTCAGCGTTACAGGCTCGCCTTTCCAGGTGCAGGTGTGGCGTTCCTGATCCATGACAAGTTGGCCACGCTCCAGCGACCGGCTTTGCTGGGTAGGGGTCTTCGCCGCCGTTTCGCGCGCGCCGGCACGCCTCAGCACGGCCTTGACCCGCTCGACCAGAAGGCGCTGCGAGAACGGTTTCCTGATGAAATCGTCGGCGCCCATCTTGAGGCCGAACAATTCATCGATCTCATCGTCCTTGGACGTCAGGAAGATCACCGGTAGGTCGGACTTCTGGCGCATGCGGCGAAGCAGTTCCATGCCGTCCATGCGCGGCATCTTGATGTCGAGGATGGCAAGGCTGGGCGGCCTTGCGGCAAGGCCTTCCAGCGCCGACGCACCGTCCGTGTAGGTCTCGACCCGATACCCCTCCGATTCAAGGGCGATCGAGACGGAGGTCAGGATGTTGCGGTCGTCGTCGACAAGCGCGATTGTTGCCATTTCGAGCGGCTCCCTCATGGGCGAATGTCCCTTCGTCGTGAAGAAGGGCGCTTTTGCAGGACAAATTAGGTACAAAATGTGGCGCGCCGCTGCAACTGCAACTCCGGCGCTACGCCATACGCAAATCATGGGTAGGACGCCGAGCCCAACCCGATCCTTTGGATAACTCTTCGGCTTTTTGCATATCTAAACGATTTAAACAACTTTCAAATTTTTTAAATCGATTAATGATTTGATATCGTTTGGTTTTTCTGGTTCTGACCAGAGCAAGCCTCGGCACAGGCGGCTCCACGCATGTGACATCCGTCGCATATTGAAAGGACCTTCATGTCGGAACTCGGCAAACGCAACCCTGCATTCGGCATCGATGCGGTGGGACTCAAGACCCTCGGTACGGTCCGCTACAATTTCGGTGCGGCGTCGCTCTACGAAGAGGCGATCCGTCGGGGCGAAGCTCGTCTCAGCGCGCATGGCGCGCTCGTCGCCGAGACCGGACAGCACACGGGACGCTCCGCCAAGGACAAGTTCGTCGTGCGTGACCAGAACACCGAACCGCATGTCTGGTGGGACGCCAACAAGGCGATGTCGCCGGCCCAGTTCGATACGCTGCTGGCCGATTTTCTCGCCCATGCGGGCGACAAGGACCTTTATGTCCAGGACCTCGTTGGCGGCGCCGACAGGGACTTCTGCTTGGCGACGCGGGTCATCACCGAACTTGCCTGGCACTCGCTGTTCATCCGCAACCTTTTGATCCGGCCGGAAACGGAAACCCTTGCCGATTTCGTCGCGAAGATGACGGTCATCGACCTGCCCTCCTTCCGCGCCGACCCGGCACGCCACGGAACGCGTACCGAAACGGTGATCGCGCTCGACCTCACCCGCATGATCGTGCTGATCGGCGGCACCTCCTATGCCGGAGAGATCAAGAAGTCGGTGTTTTCAGCGCTCAATTATCTCCTGCCGCAACAAGGCGTCATGCCGATGCACTGCTCGGCCAACGAAGGGCCGGACGGCGATGCCGCCGTGTTCTTCGGCCTTTCCGGCACCGGCAAGACGACGCTGTCGGCCGACCCGTCGCGCACGCTGATCGGCGACGACGAGCATGGCTGGGGACCGCAAGGCGTCTTCAATTTCGAGGGCGGCTGCTATGCCAAGACGATCCGGCTTTCGGCCGAAGCCGAGCCCGAGATCTTCGCCACCACGCAGCGTTTCGGTACGGTGCTGGAAAACGTCATCCTAGACGAGCAGCGTGTTCCCGATTTCGATGACGGGCGGCTGACCGAAAACACGCGCTGCGCCTATCCACTGAACTTCATTCCCAACGCCAGCGCGACGGGGCGAGCCGGCCACCCGAAAAACATCATCATGCTCACCGCCGACGCCTTCGGCGTGATGCCTCCGATTGCCCGCCTGAGCCCGGCGCAGGCAATGTATCACTTCCTGTCCGGCTACACCGCCAAGGTGGCCGGCACGGAAAAGGGCGTGACCGAACCGGAAGCAACCTTCTCCACCTGCTTCGGCGCGCCGTTCATGCCGCGCCATCCCTCCGAGTACGGCAATCTGCTGCGCGAACTGATCGCGCACCACAATGTCGATTGCTGGCTGGTCAACACCGGCTGGACCGGCGGCGCCTATGGCACCGGCAAGCGCATGCCGATCAAGGCGACGCGGGCGCTGCTTACGGCGGCGCTGGACGGCTCGCTCAAGCAGGCAGAATTCCGCACCGACGCCACTTTCGGCTTCGAAGTGCCTGTCGCCTTGCCCGGCATTGACGGATCGATCCTCGACCCGCGCGCCACCTGGACCGACAAGCAGGCCTATGACCGCCAGGCCGCCAAGCTGGTCGGCATGTTCATCGACAATTTCGGCAAGTTCGAAAGCCATGTCGATGCGATGGTCCTGAGCGCTGCGCCACACCTGCAACAAGCGGCCGAGTAAACACGACTGCTCCATTGCCGATATGCGGAAAGGCCCGGTTTCGATCGGGCCTTTTCTTTTTTTCGCCAAGGCCGCATGACTGCATCATGAGTGCCGACGACGATATCGCCATCGCCCATGAAGCGACCATCTATGCCGACGACCTGAGTGAGACGTTCATCCGTTCCTCCGGCCCGGGCGGGCAGAACGTCAACAAGGTCGCCACAGCCGTGCAATTGCGCTTCGATGCCGCCAATGCGCCAGGCCTGTCCGAGCGCGTCAGGGCGCGCACCATCAAGCTGGCCGGCCAGCGCGCCACCAAGGACGGCGTCATCGTCATCGAGGCGGGACGCTTCCGCACCCAGGAACAGAACCGCGCCGATGCCCGCGCGCGGCTTGTCGAGTTGGTCGCCAAGGCCGCCGAACCGCCGCCGCCGCCGCGCAGAAAGACAAAACCGACCAAGGGTTCGGTCGAAAGGCGGCTGAAGTCGAAGGCCGGTCGCTCCACGGTCAAGAAATTGCGCGGCAAAGTAGAGAACGACTGACACCAAATTGGCATCTTCCCATTTGCGGTTGCACCTGCCAAAACGGAGCGGTGCAGCAATGGAGGCCACTATGGGAATTTTCGACTTCGTGAAGAACGTCGGCGCAAAGCTCGGCTTTGGCGACGATGAAACACCCAACGCCGACGCGCTCAAAAAGGAGCTCGATTCACACAAGCTCGGCACCGACAAGGTCGACATTGAAGTGCGCGGCGATACCGCAGTGCTCAAGGGCGTGGTCAAGGACCAGTCGATCTTCGAAAAGGCGGTGATCGCCGTCGGCAACACGCTCGGCGTGTCGAAGGTGCAGGCCGACGGACTGAAGGTCGTCGCACCCGATTCCGGCCTCAAGCTCGACGGC
The DNA here is from genome assembly GCF_001427285.1 of Mesorhizobium sp. Root552. Taxonomy (GTDB): domain Bacteria; phylum Pseudomonadota; class Alphaproteobacteria; order Rhizobiales; family Rhizobiaceae; genus Mesorhizobium. The sequence goes on along the minus strand of NZ_LMFV01000045.1, from coordinate 422,147 downwards.
AATGTCGACATGACCGAACTGGTCAAGGCTTCGACACCGGCCAAGGAACCGGTGTTCTACACGGTCAAGAAAGGCGACAACCTCTCGAAGATCGCCGAGAGCCAGTACGGCAAGGGCAAGGCCTCCAAATACACGGTGATCTTCGAAGCCAACAAGCCGATGCTCAAGCACCCCGACAAGATCTATCCCGGTCAGGTGCTGCGCATTCCCGATATCGCGCAGGCCTGAGACATCAGCGTAGTCTTCTGGAACGGCGGCTTTCGGGTCGCCGTTTCCTTTTGGACGGGGCAAACTGGGCAAACAAGGAGAAACGCGATGGCCAGCTTGCCTGATGGCGTGCGTCACCTTCCCGGCTTCCTTTCGCCCCAGGCGCAGGCAGCACTTGTCGCCGACATCAGGACGGTGGTCGAGGCCGCTCCGCTCTACGTGCCGGCGATGCCGAAGACCGGCAAGGAAATGAGCGTGCGCATGACCAATTGCGGGACGCTCGGCTGGGTGACGGACAAGGAACGCGGCTACCGCTACCAGCCAACCCATCCAGTTACCGGCGCGCCATGGCCGCCGATCCCGGCAGCGCTGATGGCCATATGGCAAGAGGTCGCCGACTATCCGCATCCCCCGGAAGCCTGCCTCGTCAATTTCTATTCGGCCAGTGCCCGAATGGGCCTGCATCAGGATCGCGACGAAACCGATCTTTCCGCGCCTGTTGTGTCTGTCTCACTGGGCGACGACTGCCTGTTTCGCGTCGGACCGCCGCAAAGGAACGCAAAGACCGTATCGTTGCGCCTGCAAAGCGGCGATGTCCTTGTCCTGGGCGGCGATGGGCGGCTGGCCTATCACGGCGTCGACCGCATCTACCCCGATACTTCGACCCTGCTCAGGAACAGCGGCCGCATCAACCTAACCCTACGCCGCGTGACGATGCCCTAGAGCTTTCTCAGCGCTACCTCCTCGACCAGATGGTCGGCGCCCTTGCGCAGGATGAGGTCGGCACGGGCGCGCGTCGGCAGGATGTTTTCGCGCAGGTTCTTCAGGTTGATGTTGGTCCACAAGCCTTCGCCTATGGCGCGCGCCGCACTTTCCGACAGTTTGGAATAGCGGTGGAAAAACGACTCCGGATTGCGGAAGGCCGTCTCGCGCAGGCGCATGAAGCGGGCGATGTACCAGTCGTGAATACGTTCCTCGTCCGCATCGATGTAGATGGAGAAATCGAAGAAGTCCGACAGGAACGGCACGATCTTGCCGTCGCTCGGCAGCTTGCCGGGCTGAAGCACATTGATGCCTTCGAAGATCAGGATATCCGGCCGATCGATGGTAATGAACTGGTCGGGAATGACGTCATAAGTCAAGTGCGAATAGACTGGTGCCTGCACATCTTTCTGGCCGGACTTGATCGCCGACAGGAACCGCAGCAGCGCGCCGACGTCATAGCTTTCCGGAAAACCCTTGCGCTCCATCAGGTTCTCGCGGCGCAGGATTTCATTCGGCAGCAGGAAACCATCAGTGGTGATAAGATCGACCTTGGGGCTCGATGGCCACCGCGCCAGCAATTCCTTCAACACGCGCGCCGTTGTGGACTTTCCCACAGCGACCGAGCCGGCAATGCCGATGATGAACGGCGTCTTGGTTGCCGTCTGCACATTGAAGAAAGCGCGCCGCTGGGCAAACAGCAACTGGCTGGCCTCGACATGCGCCGAAAGAAGCCGCGAAAGCGACAGGTAGATGCGCCGCACCTCGTCGAGATCGACAGGGTCATTCAGGGAACGGAGGCGGTCGATTTCCTCGCTGCTCAGCGTCAGCGGCGTATCGGCACGAAACTTTGCCCATTCCTGGGCCGAGAAAAACAGATAGGGCGAGTATTTCGCGGTCGGCGCAAGCTGGTCCATCGCGTCTCCTGCCCTTCGTCGCAGTCAGCCCGACTGCGGTCGTGAAGCCTTCTCGGCAATGCCCGAGCGGCCGGTGCGCCTCTCCAGCTCCGCCAGCACGTCATCAAGGGAAATGCCTGCGATCGCCAACACCACGAGCCAATGATAGAGGAGATCGGCGCTTTCCGAAATCACGGCTTTGGTATCGCCCCTGACCGCGGCAATCACCGTTTCAACCGCTTCTTCGCCAAGCTTTTGCGCGGCCTTGTCCATGCCCTTGGCAAACAGCTTTGCCGTCCAGGACTCCGGGTCCCCGGAGCTGGCCCGCTCACGGATTGTCATTTCCAGGTCTGATAGCGAAAAACTGGCCATTTGCGCCGTCTAGGATTGTTTGGCTTCGGAGTCGAGTCGCATCGGCAAGCCGGCAGCGGCCATATGTTCCTTCGCTTCCCGCACCGAATATGTGCCGAAATGGAAGATCGAGGCAGCGAGCACCGCCGTGGCGTGTCCGTCGCGGATACCTGCCACCATGTGGTCGAGGTTGCCGACACCGCCGGAAGCGATCACCGGGGCGCGCACGGCATCGGCAACGGCGCGCGTCAGCGCTATGTCGTAGCCGATCTTGGTGCCGTCGCGGTCCATAGAGGTAAGCAGGATTTCGCCGGCACCAAGGTCAACGACCTTTTCGGCGAACTCGACCGCGTCGATGCCGGTTTTCTCGCGGCCGCCATGAGTGAAGATTTCCCAGCGGTCCGCCTCTCCCGTCCCGCTCACCTTCTTGGCATCGATGGCGACGACAATGCACTGGTTGCCGAACTTGTCGGCTGCCTCGGCCACGAAGCTCGGGTTCTTCACCGCTGCGGTATTGATCGACACCTTGTCGGCACCTGCCAGCAAAAGCTTGCGGATGTCGGCAACCTGACGCACGCCGCCACCGACGGTGAGCGGCATGAAACACTGCTCGGCAGTACGAGCGACCACGTCGAAGATCGTCTCCCGGTTCTCCGACGATGCCGTAATGTCGAGAAAACACAGTTCGTCGGCCCCGGCGGCATCATAGGCCTTGGCCGCCTCGACCGGATCGCCTGCATCGACCAGGTCGACGAAGTTGACGCCCTTGACGACGCGGCCGTCCTTGACGTCGAGGCAGGGGATAACRCGAGCCTTGAGGGTCAAAGGACGGCCTCCATTCTTGTCTGCGCGTCCTCGCCGCTACGCGGCTGCGGGCGGCGCGGGCMGTCCTTGACGTCGAGGCAGGGGATAACRCGAGCCTTGARGGTCAAAGGACGGCCTCCATTCTTGTCTGCGCGTCCTCGCCGCTACGCGGCTGCGGGCGGCGCGGGCCGTCCTTGACGTCGAGGCAGGGGATAACCCTTGACGTCGAGGCAGGGGATAACGCGAGCCTTCAGCATCAGATGCGCTCCAGCGCCGCCACCAGATCGACCAGGAGGTAGCCGGTGACCGGAGGCACCTCTCCTTTCGGATCGAAGGCCGGATCGTAGGCTGAAACCGTCACGCCGGTTACGGGAACCGACCGGCCGATGCTGCAAACAGCCTCGCGCAACTGTTCCGGGCTGGGGCCGCCGGGCGCCGCATAGCGATTGACTTGCAGGAAGTCAGGGTTGTGCACATCGAGGTCGAGATGCAGATGAGTCCGCTTGGCCCCGCCCGCGTTCAGTTTCCCGGCCTTCTCGGCGGCATTGACGCAATCGGCACGCATCACCGGCAAGGTGTCCAGCAATTTGCGCTCGTCCGGATCGAGGTCACGGGCATCGACCAGAAGACAGCGCGAGGGATCGACAGGGCGAAACCCGCGGATCGTCTTGGCCATCGGCCGCCAGCAGAGACCGAGCACGGTGGACAGTGCCATCCCGTCGAGAAAACCGAAAGACGAGGTATCGGGCGTATTGATGTCGCCATGCTGGTCGAACCAGATGATGGAATCGGCAACCTCGCCGGCAACGGCGCCTGCGGCCGTCAGGCAGTTTCCCGCCAGCACGATCGGAAACCGGTCATGGTCGATGGCGTTGCCGACCTTGTTTCCGACCGCCCTGCACACGGCAAAGCCGGTGGCGATCTCGCGTTCCTGCGCGTCGCCTACCTGCCCGATATCCTCGACCGTCACATCGTGCCCCGCCAGGGTCAGGGCATCGACCAGCCCTCCGGCCACCAATGCCTCCGGCCCCTGGCCGAAGCCAGACTGGTAGTGGCCGCTGTCATAGGGTGCGAGGATGACGGAGAGTTTCATTGCGTTCCGCTCCGGTTGCGTGCTTCCCGCAATATAGTGAGCGCTTCGCCCGGGTCGATGCGTCCATCGTAAAGTGCCCTGCCGGAAATCGCCCCTTCGAGTTTTTGCGCATCCGGCATGGTCATGCGCACGATGTCGGCAACAGAGGCCAGGCCGCCGGATGCAATCACCGGGATAGACACAGCCTCGGCCAGATCGATGGTGGAATTCCAGTTTATGCCGGTCAAAACACCGTCGCGGTCGATGTCGGTATAGATGATGGCCGCAACGCCTGCGCCTTCAAACTTCTTCGCCAGTTCGATCACGCCGAGGCTCGATGCTTCCGCCCATCCCTCGACCGCCACCTTGCCGCCCTTGGCGTCGATGCCGACGGCGATCCTGCCGGGGAATGCCTTGCATGCCTGCTTGACGAGATCGGGGTCGCGCACCGCGACCGTACCAAGGATGACGCGGGCAAGGCCGCGATCCAGCCAGTCCTCGATCTGCGGCAGGCTGCGGATGCCGCCGCCAAGTTGCACCGGGTTTTTCGTTGCCTTGAGGATCGCGCCCACCGAAGCGGCGTTAACGCTCTCTCCCTTGAAGGCACCGTTCAGATCGACGACGTGCAGCCAATCGAAACCCTGGTCCTCGAACGCCTTGGCCTGGGCTGCCGGGTCTTCGTTGTAGACCGTGGCGGTTGCCATGTCGCCGAGCTTCAGGCGCACGCATTTGCCGTCCTTGAGGTCGATGGCAGGGAAAAGGATCACGGCTTCCACCTCAGGAAATTTGCGATGAGAGCAAGGCCAAGCGCCTGGCTTTTTTCGGGATGGAACTGCGTTCCGGCAAGATTGTCGCGCGCTACCGCCGCAGTGACCGGTCCACCGTAATCGGCCACCGCCAGCGCCTGATCCGGCCGCGTGGCATCGAGATGATAGGAGTGGACGAAATAGGCGTGCAGGCCATCGGAACCCGTCTTGATGCCGGCAAACAATGGATGCTCGCGGCGCAGCTCGATGGTATTCCAGCCGATCTGGGGCACCTTTAGTCCCGGATCGGCAGGTGTGATTTCCTTGACGTCGCCCGCGATCCAGCCGAAGCCAGTGGTTACGGTCTTTTCAAGCCCGCGCTCGGACATCAACTGCATGCCGACGCAAATGCCGAGGAACGGCCTGCCCTTGGTGATCGCCGCCTCTTCGACCGCCTGCCACATGCCGTCGACGGCGCGCAGGCCGGCGGCACAATCGGCATAGGCGCCAACCCCCGGCAGCACGATGCGATCGGCGCCGCGAACGCGTTCCGGGTCGGCGGTGAGGTCGATGTCGGCGTCTATCCCGGCCTCTTGCGCGGCGCGCTGAAAAGCCTTGGTCGCCGAGCGCAGATTGCCCGAACCGTAATCGATGATGGCAACGCGCATGTCAGGGCCTTTGGGGATAGGAAACGAGGCCAAGCGTATCCTGCGTGACACGCGGTACGGCGCTGCTGGCAGGCACGATGGTGACGGCAGGCGCAGTTGCTACAGTCTCTTCTGTGGCGGCAAGGCTGTATCTGAGGTCGGCGGTGTCGGCCCGATCGGCTTCGACCACGCCCCAGTCCTGCCAGCCGCGCCGGCGTAGCGCGGCAACGCGCATTGCCTGCCCTTCCAGCCCCACATAGAGCGAGACGAGAAGGCCAAGCAGGCCGCCCACTACAGGCAGGCTTACGGCCTCTCCCACGCCTGAGAAGGCTGCCATCGCCAGGAAGGCGAGGATCACCTCAAGCCAGAGGCGATGCCACAACAGCCAGAGCGGCGGCACGATGAGGCCCAGCCAGGAAAAGCCGTCGCGCAGGAAGACGGCCTGTTCCAGCCGTTGCTCGGGACTGCCGCCCGGCGGCAGCATGACGACATAGCTTGCCATGGTCAGGACCAATCCTATCCCTTCAGCGATCCCTTGGTGGAGGGCACCGCGTCGGGTTGGCGCGGATCGGCTTCGGTGGCGGCGCGCAGCGCCCGCGCCACCGCCTTGAAGCAGGTTTCGGCAATGTGATGGTTGTTGGCGCCGTAGTGGTTGGTCACGTGCAGCGTGATGCCCGCGTGCTGCGACAGCGCCTGGAAGAATTCGCGCACCAGTTCGGTATCGAAGGTGCCGATCTTCGGCGACGAAAAGGCGACGTTCCAGACAAGGAACGGGCGGCCGGACACGTCGATTGCGGCGCGCGTCAGTGTCTCGTCCATGGCAAGGTCGATCGAGGCATAGCGCATGATGCCTCGCCGCTCGCCGAGCGCCCTGGAAAGCGCCTGCCCGAGCACGATGCCGGTGTCCTCCACCGTGTGATGGTCGTCGATATGCAGGTCGCCCTCAGCCTTAACCGTCATGTCGATCAGCGAATGGCGCGACAACTGGTCGAGCATGTGGTCGAAGAAGCCAACGCCTGTAGAAATGGCGGACTTGCCGCTGCCGTCGACATGCACGGAAACCGTGATCTCGGTTTCCCTGGTCTTGCGGCTCACTTCGGCGGAACGGAGTGACATCACCTGATCCTTGTCGCTGCACTGTCGGAAGTCGATGAACTTCAGCGCTTGAAAGCGAAAGCCTTCTAGCAGCATGGTCCGGCGATTGCCAGTTTACAAAACGTCCTGCGGCACATGACGGGCACCAGTTTGCAATCGGGCATTTGCAGCATACATATGCGAAAATATTCCTCGTAACGCGCCAATCGCCTAGGAAGGGATCGCGCGACATCGGAGCAACATATGTCCAATGAACTTTCCATGCACGCCACCACCATCGTGACCGTGCGCAAGGGCGGCAAGGTGGTGATTGCCGGCGACGGCCAGGTAAGTCTTGGCCAAACCATCATGAAGGGCAACGCGAAAAAGGTTCGCCGCATCGGCAAGGGCGGTAACGTCATCGCCGGCTTTGCAGGCGCCACTGCCGACGCCTTCACCCTTCTGGAGCGGCTCGAAGCCAAGCTCGAACAATATCCCGACCAGTTGACCCGCGCCTGCGTCGAACTCGCCAAGGACTGGCGCACCGACCGCTATTTGCGCCGCCTGGAAGCGATGATGCTGGTTGCCGACAAGTCGGTTTCGCTGGCTCTGACCGGCAACGGTGACGTGCTGGAACCCGAGGACGGCGTCATGGCCATCGGTTCCGGCGGCAACTACGCGCTGGCTGCCGCCCGCGCCCTGATCGACACCGAAAAGGATGCCGAGGAGATCGCCCGCAAGGCAATGCAGATCGCCTCCGACATCTGCGTCTACACGAACAACAATTTCGTCGTCGAAGTCATCGATGCCGCCTGAACAGGCCGCCATCTATGATTTCCGGCCGGTCACCAAGGCTGACCTGCCGATGATCGCACGGTGGCTTGCCGAACCGCACGTGGCCGAATGGTGGGACGATCCGCAAACGGAAATCGCCGCCATTCGCGAGCACATCGACAGCGTCTCGGTCGAACCGCTCATCGTGGAATTGGACGGAAGGCCCATCGCCTACCTGCAGGCCTACGATCCGCATCTGGAAGAGGGACACCCTTACGCTGACCAGCCGTTCGGCACGCTTGGCATCGACCTTTCCATCGGCGTGCCGGACCTGGTCGGCATCGGCCATGGTTCGGCAATCGTCAGGCAGTTCGCAGCGGAGTTGTTCGAAGAAGGCGCACCGCGCGTCATAATCGACCCGCATCCGAAAAATGGCCGTGCCATCCGCGCCTATGAAAAGGCAGGATTTCAACCAATCGGCCGGCGCAATTCGGAATATGGCGAGGCGCTGTTAATGGCGCTTGATGCCGGGGAGGACGAATGAGCAAGACAGAAACAGGAAAGCCGGCGTGGTGGCAGTCGGTCCCGTGGCAATCTGGTACGGTACTCGTGGTGGGCCTTCTGGCGGCTCAGGCGATCGCCCTCTACCTCATGGGCCGCATCCCGATTTGCGAATGCGGCTACGTCAAGCTGTGGCACGGCGTGGTTGTAAGCTCGGAGAATTCCCAACATATCTCCGACTGGTACACACCCTCTCACATCATCCACGGCTTCCTGTTCTATGCGCTGGCGCATTTCCTGTTTCCGCGCGCATCGATCTGGCTGCGGCTCGGCTTTGCCCTCTTGATCGAGGGCGGCTGGGAGCTCCTGGAAAACAGCCCGATGATCATCGACCGCTATCGCGCGCAGACCATCTCGCTCGACTATTACGGCGATTCCATCATCAATTCGGTCGCGGATTCCGTCGCCATGATCGTGGGCTTTGCGATGGCCAGGAGGCTACCTATATGGATCGTCGTGGCGCTGGCCCTCGCCTTCGAAATCGGCACCGGCACAATCATCCGGGACAATCTGACACTCAACGTGATCATGCTGCTGCATCCGTTCGAGTTCATCAAGCAGTGGCAAGGTGGATTGTAGGACCATGAGTAGTTTTTCCCCCCGCGAAATCGTTTCCGAACTCGACCGTTTCATCATCGGCCAGAAGGACGCCAAGCGCGCCGTGGCGATCGCCTTGCGCAATCGCTGGCGCCGCCAGCAACTGGAAGGCCAGATGCGCGAAGAGGTCATGCCCAAGAACATCCTGATGATCGGCCCGACCGGCGTCGGCAAGACGGAGATCTCGCGCCGGCTGGCCAAGCTTGCCGGTGCGCCCTTCGTCAAGGTCGAGGCGACCAAGTTCACCGAGGTCGGTTATGTCGGCCGCGACGTCGAGCAGATCGTGCGCGACCTGGTCGAGGTCGCCATCGGTCTGCAACGCGAAAAGATGCGCGAGGACGTCAAGGCGCGCGCCCATCTCAATGCAGAGGAACGCGTGCTGGAAGCGCTCGTCGGCAAGACCGCGTCTCCCGCCACGCGCGACAGTTTCCGCAAGAAGCTGCGCGACGGCGAACTCGACGACAAGGAGATCGAGGTCGAAGTGGCCGATACCGGAACCGGCGGCATGCCCGGCTTCGAAATCCCCGGCATGCCGGGCGCCAATATCGGCGTCATGAACATCAACGACATGCTGTCGAAGGCGATGGGCGGCAAACGCACCAAGACGCGCAAGACCACGGTGAAGGCTTCCTACGAGGTTCTCATCAACGACGAGTCCGACAAGCTGCTCGACCAGGACGAGGTGGTGCGCCGCGCGCTGGAAGCAACCGCCAATGACGGCATCGTCTTCCTCGACGAGATCGACAAGATCGCCGCGCGCTCCGACATATCGGGCGGACCTTCGCGCGAAGGCGTGCAGCGCGATCTTCTGCCGCTGGTCGAAGGCACCACGGTCGCGACCAAATACGGACCGGTCAAGACGGACCATATCCTGTTCATCGCGTCTGGCGCCTTCCACGTCTCGAAGCCGTCCGACCTTCTGCCTGAATTACAGGGCCGCCTGCCGATCCGCGTCGAGTTGCGTGCGCTGGAAAAGGAAGACTTCGTGCGCATCCTCACCGAGACGGAAGCCAGCCTCATCAAGCAATATGTGGCGCTGATGGCGACCGAAGGCGTGACGCTCGAGTTCACCGACGACGCCATCGATTCGCTGGCCGGCATCGCCGTCGATCTCAACGCGTCGGTCGAGAACATCGGCGCGCGCCGGCTGCAGACGGTGATGGAGCGCGTGCTCGACGACATCTCCTACGACGCGCCGGACCGCAACGGCACCGCCGTCACCATCGACGCCGCCTATGTGGAAAAACACGTCGGCGACCTGTCGAGGAACACGGACCTGTCGCGCTTCATCCTCTGACGAACCTTATGGCAGCGCGGCTTTCCCGCGCTGCCTACATCAGCTTGAACGGAATGCCTGAAATCAGCGCGCGCACATAGCGCTTCCGCTGATAAAGGCCGTTCAATGACACACGGTTGAACGCGGTCGGGCGCTCCAGGTTCGAAACATTCAGAACGCCCGGCTGCGTCGTCACCGCAATCTTCAACCCTGCTTCGGCTGTCGCCGCAAACTCCCGCTCACCGACCGCAGTCGCGTAACCATATGGGTAGGCAAGGCTGGTGGGCTTGCTACCGACATAGCTTTCAACCGCGTCGATCGATCCGAAAATTTCCCGCCGCAGCCGTTCGGCTTCGATGCGCTTGAGGTTGACGTGGGTGAGCGTATGCGCGCCAAAGCGGGCGAGCGGATCGCGGGCGAGGTCGCGCAGTTCATGCTGATCCATCACCAGCCGCTCGACGATAGACAGCGGCTCGATGCCGTTCTCGCGTGCAGCCGCATCCAGCCGCGCCACCGCCTTGTCTTCTTCGACTGTCTGAACAAAGCCGGATAGGCGCTCAATTGCTGCCTGCTTCCCGGCCACGTCACGTATCGCGAGTGCTTCCGGCCCGTTGCCGAAATCGAACACCAATGCATCCTTGTCGCGGGTCAGTTGTTCGGCGGTCTCCCACCACAGCGAATGGGTGCGATCGACAAAGCCCTTGCAGATGAAAATCGTGTACGGCACCCCGTGCTTGCGAAAGACAGGTGCGGCGTGTTCGGCGTTGTTGCGGTAGCCGTCGTCCAGCGTAAAGCACACGAAACGGCGGCTGTCCTTCGGGTCAGCCAGCAAGGCCGGCAAGTCCTCCAGCGCCACGGGCACGAGGCCTGCCTGCAGCGAGACTTCGATCGCCTGATCGAGGAACTGCGGCGTCACCGACAAAAGCGCGTTCGGCTGATAAGCGTCTGCTTGCGCTGGCCTTACATGGTGCAGCGTGAAGATCACGCCGCGCCCTGCTGCCGAAGGCCAAAGCGCGCCGGCGTTGCTCAGCGCCACTGCCTCCAGTCCGCCCCTGATGGCGGCGTTGCGCAGAATCCTTTTCGCGGCAGCTTTCAAGGTCATGCGCCGGTCCGCTCCTTCAGCACGCGGCGGGTCAGCACCCGCCATGCCGTCAACGGCAGGTCGAGGACACTCGGCAGCGGATCATTCGGCACAAATGTCGCCCACGCCTTGACCGCGCGGAAGGAGCCGACATAGTCACGAGGTGAAAGCTCGCCCCGCGCCATGAGTTGCACCGCCGAGACAAGGTCGCGCGCCAGATACATCCACGCCGTGCCGATCTGCGCCGTGCCCACTCCGGTATCGACGCCATTCGCCGTCGCCCACAGCATGGCGCCGAGATCGAGCCCTGCCGCACCAGCAAGACCGAACCATGACCATGGTCGTGGATTGACGTCGAGCAGCTTCAAGGCACCGTCGCGAACATCGTGCTTGAACTCGATTTCGACCAGCCCGTGGTGGCTGACGGATGAAAGCAGGCGCCGCGAGGCCGCAATCGCCTCCGGTTGCTCGACCACTTGCACGAACGTGCTGGTGTAGCCGAATTCGACCGGATACTGCCGCAAGCGCCGTGCCGTGAACTCGGCGACCGGTTCGCCGTTGTTCCACAATGCGGCATAGGAGAACTGCGCCTTGCCGCCGCCGGGGATGAGTTGCTGGACGACCACGTTTTCCGCACCGATCTCGCGGGCGGCAACTTCGAAGGCTGCAAGAAAGGTCGCCCTGTCGTCGGCGCGAACCACCTTGGCGCGCGCCAGCGTACTGTCGCCGCCACCCATGTTGGGCTTCAGCACGACAGGAAAATGCATCTCGCCCCGCTCCGCCTCCTCCACCGAAGCGAAGGCATAGGTCAGCGGAACGGCGAGGCCGAGTTCAGCCGCGCGGCAATAAAGAAGCGGCTTCTCGCAAACCCATTGCAGTTGCTCCCAGGCTGGCAGGAAGACGCGATAGACAGCCGACAGGGCATCCAGCGAACGCGAGACCATCTGCACCTCGGCATCGCCACCGGCGATGAGCAGTGCGCCCGCAAGGCCATGCTTTGCCGCAAGATCCAGCAGGTGCGAGCTTGCGTCCGGCGCGTCCGGGCCGGGCCAGCTGAATTTGCGGCTCACATGACGCGACCAACCGGGCAGCGGCGTATCGTTGCTGACAAGCGTAACCGGAACACCCATCACCGCCAGGCCGCGCGCCAAGGCAAGCGTGCCATGCGCGCCGCCGAGAATGACGACGCCCGGCACTGCGGCATCCAAACCGGGATTGGGCAAGGGCTCAGCAAGCATCGATCGGTTCCGAAACTCGGCACGTGTCGAAAGGTTGCGCCATGGCTGGGCCGATCAAAATCATGGCGTGGAAACCTAGCCGATGTCCGTTAACAAATCCCAGTTGCAACGCCTCGCCAAACGCTGCTGCGGAGCATTCGCGCGACCGACGGAAGTATCACTATTTTGTCATTGCATTGACCACGCGGAATGCGGTCGATAATTTGCCAACTCATTAATTTCTACTCGATTGAAATTCCTTGGGAGGCAGTGCATGAAATTTCCTGTTCGTATCCTGGCGGCGGCGTTCGCGTCGTTCATGGCGGTCACTTCCGCCCACGCGTTGGTGGTGTATTCCAGCGTCGATGAGGAGAATGCCAAGAAACTCCTCGACGCTTTCTCCAAGGCAAGCGGCGTCGAAGTGCAGATGGTGTTCCTGTCGTCCGGCCCGGCGCTCTCCCGTATTGAAGCCGAGAAGGCCAGCCCGCAGGCTGATGTCTGGTTCGGCGCGCCGAGCGAAAACCACATCCTTGCCAAGGAACGCGGCCTGACCGAGCCTTATGTCTCAGCCAATGCCGACAAGCTCACCGATGAGTTCAAGGACAAGGATGGTTTCTGGCACGCAATCTACACCAACCCGATTGCATTCGGCGTTCGCACCGACATCCTGGAAAGCCGCAAGGCGCCCGTTCCAACCTCGTGGGAAGATCTGAAGAATCCGGCCTACAAGGGCTTGATCCAGATGCCGTCGCCACAGTCTTCGGGCACCGCCTATGCGATGATGCTGACGCTGATCAAGGAGCGCGGCGAGGATGGCGCCTTCGAATATATGAAAGCGCTCAACCCCAACGTGCAGACCTACACGCAGAGCGGAACCGCACCGAGCGGCGCGCTTGGCGTGGGCGAGACGCCGCTGGCCATCCAGTTCACTCCGGGCTTTCTCAAGCTTGCGGATGAAGGTTTCCCCGTCAAGGTGGTCTTCCCGAGTGAGGGCGTAGGCTACGAGGTCGCCGCCATGTCGATCCTCAAGGGCGCGCAGCATGCGGATGAGGCGAAAAAGCTGGTCGACTGGATGACCTCCACCGATGGGCAGGGCGCCCTGAGCGCTTCCAAGACCTACTTCCTGCCAATCCGTTCCGATGTCAGCGGCGGCACCGGCGTTCCGGCACTGGATTCCATCAAGCTTGTGGCTGCCGATGCAAGCTTCGCGGCTGAGAACAAGAAGAGGCTGGTCGAGCGCTGGGCCAAGGAAGTTCTCGGCCAGTAGGGACGAGTTCACTTGTTTTTCAAGGCACGCCAGGAATTGAAGCTGCTGGCGCGGGATCCGATTCTTCTCGCGCTATTGGCAATAATCGCCGCTTCCATTGTGCTGTTTGTCGTCTATCCGCTGGCCAAGGTTTTCTTGGCCAGCGTGCAGGTCGACGGCCAATGGACTCTGTCGGAATATGTGTCGCTGGCTGAGCGCAGGCTCTACCGCAATGCGTTGATCAACAGCCTTGGCGTTGCAGCATTTGTGGGCGTGATCAGCGTCATCATCGGTTTCGTGGCAGCCTTCGTACTTGCGCGGCTAAATGTTCCGGGCAAGTCGCTGCTCCACTACGTGACATTGTTGCCGATCGTCTCACCGCCATTCGTCAGCGCGGTGTCGATCCTGTTCCTGTTCGGATTCAATGGGCTGGTCACACGTCAGTTGCTGGGTCTGGAAGATTTTTCGATCTACGGTTTTCATGGCGTGGTGCTGTCCCAGGTGTTCACCTTTGCGCCAATCGCCTACCTGTCGCTGAGGGGCGTTCTGGCCTCGATCAGCCCGACACTGGAAGATGCGGCGCTCAACATTGGCGCGACACGCTGGCAGACCTTCTGGAAGGTCAGCTTTCCCTTGTCGCTACCGGGCATTGCCGGGGCATTCCTTGTCGTGTTCATCGAATCGATGGCGGATTTCGGCAATCCGCTCGTTCTCGCCGGCGCGGCGTTTCCAATGCTGGCGCCACAGGCCTATCTGGAGATTACCGGATCGTTCAATCTGGCGCGGGGCGCCACGCTTGCGATCATCTTGCTGATCCCGTCCCTGACCGCTTTTGCCATCCAGCGCTACTATCTTGCCAAGCGCCAGTACATCACCGTCACCGGCAAACCGACCGCCTCGACGTCCAAGATCGTCAGTGAGCCGGCGAAGTGGATGCTCTATGCCTTCGTGCTGGCATTCGCCCTCTTCGTCGCAGCCTTCTACGCCGTCATCTTCGTCGGCGCGTTCACCAAGGTCTGGGGCTTCAACTACACACCGACGGCCGACCATTTCATCTATGTCTTCGATATCGGTTTCGACACCGTGAAGGACACCTTGATCGTGGCGATCGTCTCGACCCCGATCAGCGGCATCTTCGGCATGCTGGTGGCGTTCCTGGTCGTACGGCGAGTATTTCCGGGCCGGACCGCGCTGGAATTCGGATCGATCCTGAGTTTCGCCGTTCCGGGGACGGTTGTCGGCATCGGCTACATACTGGCCTTCAACTCCCAGCCGATCGTCTTGACCGGCACCCTGGCGATCCTGGTCCTATGCTTCGTGTTCCGCTACATGCCGGTCGGAATTCAGTCCGGCATCGCCGTGCTTCGCCAGATCGACCCGTCGATTGAAGAGGCGGCGCAGAACCTCGGCGCCGATGGCCTGACGACGTTCCGCAAGGTCACGCTGCCACTGATCGCGCCAGCCTTTTTCTCCGGCCTTGTCTACGCTTTCGTGCGCGCGATGACGGCCATCAGCGCAGCCATATTCCTCGTGTCGGCCAACTGGAACCTGATGACCGTACAGATCCTCAATCAGGTCGGCTCCGGCCGCCTCGGCGTTGCCGCCGCCTATAGTGTTGTCGTGATCCTGATCGTGCTGGTCGCGATCGGCGTCATAAGTGCATTCGTGGGGCGCTGGTCTCGCCACACATCGATGGTGAGATACTAATGGCTCAAGGAATCAGGATAGCCGGGCTCAACAAGCTGTTTCCGGGCCCCGACGGCACATCGGTCGCGGCGGTCAAGGACGTCAACCTTGAAATTGCCGAGGGAAAGCTGGTTACCTTGCTTGGCCCGTCGGGCTGCGGCAAGACCACGCTTTTGCGCATGATCGCCGGCTTCGAGGAGCCGACATCCGGCGACATCTGGTTCGGCGACAAGCGCATCAACGACGAGCCGCCGAACACGCGCGACGCGGCGATGGTGTTCCAGTCCTATGCCATCTTCCCGCATCTCGACGTTTTCGAAAACGTCGCCTTCGGTCTGCGCCTTCGCAAATTCTCCAAGGCGGACATCGAAGAGCGCGTGAAGCGGGTGCTTGAGCAGACCGGCCTGTTGAGCCTGGCCCGCCGTTCGCCAAACCAGTTGTCCGGCGGCCAGCAACAGCGCGTCGCGCTGGCGCGTTGCATCGTCATGGAGCCGCGCGTCCTGTTGTTCGACGAGCCGCTCTCCAATCTCGATGCCAAGCTGCGTGACCAGATGCGCATCGAAATCCGCGAACTGCAGCAGCGGCTCGGCATAACCAGCATCTACGTCACCCATGACCAGGTCGAGGCCATGAGCATTTCCGACGATATCGTCGTGATGAATGGGGGTGTCGTCGAACAGGTTGGGTCACCGCATACGGTCTACGCCCGCCCGGCCAGCCGCTTTGTTGCCGACTTCATCGGCAAGGCCAATTTTGTGTCAGCGACTGTTGTGGACAAAAATTCCGTGGAAGTAGCCGGCAAGACCCTGACCCTTCCGGGCACGCCGGGACTTGAGAAAAAGTCGAGGGTTACGCTGGTCGTACGCCCGGAAGCTGTCAGGCTGGACGCCGCAAAAGGCGACTTCATCGGCACAGTCAGCCGCGTCATGTTCCTCGGCAATATCGCCGAATACCTGATCAAGATACCGGGTATCGGTTATTGGCTGGTGGACAGCCCGAACCCCGGCGAAACCGGCCTGTTCGAGGTAGGCCAAGCCGTCCACCTGTCTCCCAGCCGGCCGTCGATCCACGTTCTCGACCGCGCATAGAAAACCGGCGGACAGGCGGAACGGGGACGCGACGGCAGCGCGTCAGAGGCTCAACTGCCCTCGACCAGGACGATCTCGCCGTCTGCGACCTGCTGGCGGATGGCGGCGGCGCGCTGGTATTCCGGCGAATGATAGCAATCATGCGCCGTCGCCAGCGAATCGAACTCGATAATGACGTTGCGTGCCCGGCCGGGACCCTCAGCCTTCTCGTGCTCGCCGCCACGCGCCAGGAACTTGGCTCCGAACCGTTCAAACGCCGGCTTGGCGGCGGCAACATAATCCTTGTAGCGTTCAGGATCGCGAATATCGACGCGAGCGATCCAGTATCCCTTGGGCATTCCAATTCCTCCAAAAAGTCCGATGCGCTCAGGCTGAGCGCATGTCGTCCAGAATAGCTTGCGCCGCGGCCCGCCTGTCAACCGCGCCGACGATCGGGCGCGCCACGACGAGGTGGCTGGACCCGTTGCGGATGGCATCGCGCGGCGTCACGACGCGCTTCTGGTCGCCGTGGTCGGCGCCGGGGGGGCGAATGCCCGGCGTCACCAGGGCAAGGTCCGGGCCGACGATCTTGCGCACCGCCGCGGCCTCATGCGCGGAGCAGACGATACCGCCCATGCCGGCATGCAAGGCCTGTTCGGCGCGCCTCAAAACCAGCGTGTGCGGATCGTATTCGTAGCCGGCTTCGACGACATCGTTCTCGTCCATCGAGGTCAGCACGGTCACCGCCAACAAGGTGAGGTCGCTGCCGCGTGCGGCTTCCACCGCTGCCCGCATGGTCTTGGGATAGGCGTGCAAGGTGAGCATGGTCATGCCCATGCGAACGATGTTTTCGACGCCCTTGGCCACCGTGTTGTCGATGTCGAGCAGCTTCATGTCGAGGAACACCCTGGTTCCGCCGCTTGCGAGTTCGCGCGCGAAGTCGAGACCGCCGGCGAAGGCAAGCTGGTAGCCGATCTTGTAAAACGAGACGACGCCGTCGAGATCGCGCACCACTTTTTCGGCCTCGCCCAGCGTCGGCACGTCGAGGCCAACGATCAGGCGGTCTCGCATATCGTGGGCTGGGATCATGGCTCGTTCCTCTTCGACAGCAGCGCGGCCCGTTCGGCCAGCGCGCTTGCAACATTTTCCATCGCTCGGCGCAAGCGCTCGTCGCGGAAATCGCCCTTGTCGTCGAATGCCTCTGCGCCGCGCGGAACGGAGCATTCGGGCACGACGACGTCGACCTGGCAGCGGACCAGCACGGCGCGCAAGTGGTTGATGGCGCGAACGCCGGCGAACTGGCCCTCCGACGAGGAACAGAGTGCGGCAATCTTGCCGGAAAATGGCTTCAGAACATGGTTGCCGTCATGCCGGACCCGGCTCACCCAGTCGATCGCGTTTTTCAACAACGGCGGCAGCGACCCATTGTACTCAGGCGTAGCGACAAGCAGGCCGTCATGCCTGTCGATCAGCCGCGCCAGCTTCATGGCGTTCTCCGGAATGCCGTCGTGCTTTTCCATATCCTGATCGAAAATCGGCAACGGATAGTCGCCGAGCGAGATGCGGGTCACCTCCACACCTTGCAAGGCGAGCGCCTTTTGAGCCGCATCCGCGGTCTTTCCGCTATGGGCGCCACTGCGCACCGAACCGGCGAAGATCAGGATGCTTGGAACAATCGGCATGGACCCACCTACAGGCAGTTCGCAGCCGGAATCAATACGGCATGGGCGGTAGCCGCGCCTCGCCGCCGATTTGCAGCCACGGCTTGTTGGACCGGTCTCCGGCCCACAGGGACCTTAATGCGTGGCGCGCCGGTAGATCCACAGCCGGGTCGGCGGGATGTTGCGGAGGATGAAATCGAAATGCTCCACCGTGTAGTCGCCACGGCCAGCCGGGATCGGCGACATCGGGCCATAGGTCAGCTGCACCACGGGGCGGCCGTGCGGCAATCGGTCGAGCAGGCCGTTCAGATAGGCAATGCGTTGCCTGACCGGGAAGTTCAGCAGCGGCACGCCAGAGACAACCGAATCGAACTTCAAATCGCGCTTGTCGCCCAGCGTCTTGTCGAGGTTGAAGGCGTCGCCCTCAATCACGTTGACGCGCGGAAAATGGCTGCGCAGATGGTGCACGAATTCGTGCGAATATTCGATGGCATAGAGGTTTTCCGGCTTCACGCCGTGCGCCAGGATCGCCTTGGTGATGACGCCGGTTCCCGGCCCGAGCTCAAGCACCGGCAAGCCCGACTTGATGTCAATCACCGAGGCCATGCGGCGGGCGGTGATGGAACTGGTCGGCACAATCGCGCCTACGGCCTTGGGCTTGTGAATCCAGCCCTTGAAGAACTTCAGTTCATCGTCGAATTTTGCCGCCAGCGTCTTGCGCAGTCCGGACCCTCTTGTCATGCCAATTCTCCTGAGGCTCCCCACGCGCTACTTAGCACTTGCGTGGCCTCATGCAAGGCATACTCTGGTCCAAGTTGTTGATGACGCGACGTAAGCATCGTTTTTCCGACGAGGCCGGCCTTGCCTCAATTTTCGCCGAACGACTCGAAGAAATCCTTCATGCGGGCAAAGAACCCGCTCGACTGGGGCGAATTGTCCTTTGACGACAATTGCTCGAATTCCTCGAGCAGTTCGCGCTGGCGGCGCGTCAGGTTCTGCGGCGTCTCGACGGCGGTCTGGATGTAGAGGTCGCCGATCTGCGGCTGGCGCAGCACCGGCATGCCCTTGCCCTTCAGACGGAATTGACGGCCGTTCTGGGTGCCTTCCGGCACTTTTACCCGCGTCTGCGTACCGTCCAGCGTCGCCACCTCGAAAGAACCGCCAAGGGCGGCAGTCGTCATCGAGATCGGCACCTTGCAGTAAAGGTCGGCGCCGTCGCGCTGGAAGAACTCGTGCGGCTTCACACTGAGGAAGATATAGAGATCGCCCGTCGGCCCGCCCCGCAGCCCTGCCTCGCCCTCGCCCGCCAGCCGGATACGGGTGCCGTCCTCGATGCCGGCCGGAATGTTGACCGACAGCGAGCGCTCCTCGGTGACCCGACCCTGGCCGGCGCATTTCGGGCATGGGTCCTTGATCGTCTGGCCTCGGCCCTGGCATTGCGGGCAGGTGCGCTCGATTGAAAAGAAACCCTGGCTCGCCCGAACCTTGCCGTGGCCGTTGCACATCGTGCAGGTGACCGGCTGCGTGCCGGGCTTTGCGCCGGAACCGGAGCAATCGGTGCAGGATACCGAAGCCGGCACGTGGATTTGCGCGGTCTTGCCGGCAAACGCCTCCTCCAGCGAAATTTCCATGTTGTAGCGCAAGTCGGCGCCGCGCTCGCGGCCGCCGGAGGAGCGGCGACGGCCGCCGCCCATCATGTCGCCGAATATATCCTCGAAGATGTCGGCGAAACCACCCGCTGCAAATCCCGCGCCGCCGCCATTCATGCCGCCATTCTCGAAAGCGGCGTGGCCGAACCGGTCGTAGGCCGCGCGTTTCTGCGGGTCCTTCAACGTCTCGTAGGCTTCATTGATTTCCTTGAACTTGTGCTCGCAGGCGTGATCGCCGGGATTGCGGTCCGGATGGAACTGCATGGCGAGCTTGCGGAATGCGCTCTTCAGTTCCTTGTCGTCAGCGCCCTTGCTGACGCCGAGCGTCTCGTAGAAATCGGCTTTCATCTTGTCCCGTGACCAGGATGTTCGACCGGATGTTCAATGTCTCGGCGCATTGCGTTCCTGCCTGGACCCGTCCCGATCCCATTTTGGGGTCGATGAACCGCCCAATCCTTGTGTTCAGGCAATCCCGGCAAGAAACGGATCGTTTCGCGGAATTGCTCTAGCGTTTCGATTTAAGCGCCCGGATGCCGGGATGCCAGAGCCGCCGCCAGTTTCGCAGCGATTTTTCATTCATTTTGCAGAAAAGCCCGGTTTTTAAACCGGGCTTTCGCCATTCCATGCGCAAAAGGAACTTAAGCCGACTTCTTCTTGTCGTCGTCTTCGTCGATTTCCTCGAAATCGGCATCGACCACGTCGCTGTCCTTGGCGGCATCCGCCTTGGCGTCCGCTTCGGCAGCTTCCTTCTGCGAGGCCTCGTACATGGCCTGGCCCAGCTTCATGGAAGCTTCGGCCAGCGCCTGGGTCTTGGCCTCGATCTCGGCAACGTCGTCGCCTTCCGCCGCGGTCTTAAGTCCGGCAATCGCGTCGGAAATCGCAGTACGCTCGGCTTCCGAAACCTTGTCGCCATATTCCTTCAACGACTTCTCGGAAGAATGCGCCAGCGCTTCGGCCTGGTTGCGGGCCTCGACAAGCGCCTTGCGCTTCTTGTCGGCCTCGGCGTTTGCCTCGGCGTCCTTCACCATCTTTTCAATGTCGGAGTCGCTAAGACCACCGGACGCCTGGATGCGTATCTGGTGCTCCTTGCCGGTGCCCTTGTCCTTGGCCGACACGTTGACGATGCCGTTGGCGTCGATGTCGAAAGTGACCTCGATCTGCGGCACGCCGCGCGGGGCCGGCGGAATGCCAACCAGGTCGAACTGGCCGAGCAGCTTGTTGTCCGCCGCCATTTCGCGCTCGCCCTGGAAGACGCGGATGGTGACGGCCGACTGCGAATCCTCGGCGGTCGAGAAGGTCTGGCTCTTCTTGGTCGGGATCGTGGTGTTGCGCTCGATGAGACGGGTGAACACGCCGCCCAAAGTCTCGATGCCGAGCGACAAAGGCGTCACGTCGAGCAACAGCACGTCCTTGACGTCGCCCTGCAGCACGCCGGCCTGGATGGCCGCGCCAAGCGCCACGACTTCATCCGGGTTGACGCCCTTGTGCGGCTCCTTGCCGAAGAACTGCTTCACGATTTCCTGGATCTTCGGCATGCGGGTCATGCCGCCGACCAGAACCACCTCGTCGATCTCGCCGGCTTTCAGGCCGGCATCCTTGAGCGCAGCCTTGCAAGGCGCGATGGTGCGCTGGACCAGATCATCGACCAGGCTCTCGAACTTGGCGCGGGTCAGCTTCAAGGTCAGGTGCT
The DNA here is from genome assembly GCF_001427285.1 of Mesorhizobium sp. Root552. GTDB lineage: Bacteria > Pseudomonadota > Alphaproteobacteria > Rhizobiales > Rhizobiaceae > Mesorhizobium. The sequence goes on along the minus strand of NZ_LMFV01000045.1, from coordinate 401,083 downwards.
TGGGGCCGGTCGCGTCGGCGGTGATGAAGGGCAGGTTGATCTCGGTCTGCGTCGTCGACGACAGCTCGATCTTGGCCTTTTCCGCGGCTTCCTTGAGGCGCTGAAGGGCGAGCTTGTCGTTCTTCAGGTCGATGCCCTGTTCCTTCTTGAACTCGGCCGCCAGGTATTCGACCAGGCGCATGTCGAAGTCTTCGCCGCCGAGGAAGGTGTCGCCGTTGGTGGACTTCACCTCGAACACGCCGTCGCCGATCTCCAGCACGGAGATATCGAAGGTGCCGCCGCCAAGGTCATAAACGGCGATGGTCTTGCCGTCCTTCTTGTCGAGGCCGTAGGCCAGCGCGGCAGCGGTCGGTTCGTTGATGATGCGCAGCACTTCAAGGCCGGCGATCCTGCCGGCGTCCTTGGTGGCCTGGCGCTGGGCGTCGTTGAAATAGGCCGGAACGGTGATGACTGCCTTTTCGACCGTCTCGCCGAGATAGGCTTCCGCCGTTTCCTTCATCTTTTGCAGGATCATCGCGGAAATCTGCGACGGCGACTGCTTCTTGCCGCCTGCCTCGACCCAGGCGTCGCCATTGTCGCCCTTGACGATGTTGTAGGGGACAAGATCCTTGTCCTTGGCGGTGATGGGATCGTCATAGCGGCGGCCGATCAGGCGCTTGACCGCGAAAACGGTGTTTTCAGGATTGGTGACCGCCTGCCGCTTGGCCGGCTGGCCGACGAGGCGCTCGCCATCGCCACTGAAAGCGACAATCGATGGCGTGGTGCGTGCGCCTTCCGCATTCTCGATAACCTTGGCGTCCTTGCCGTCCATGACGGCGACGCAGGAATTGGTCGTTCCGAGGTCGATGCCGATTACTTTTGCCATTGGTTCAGTCTCTCCACTAAGCAGGCTTTCAAGGACCCTGTCAGGCGTTCCGGCGAAAGCCCCTGTTCACAGAAATTCCGTACACACCCGCGCATTGCGCGGCCGGCACGGTTGTGCGGCGTATATAAGAACAGGCCGCGCGGCGTGCAAGCGTTCTCCACCTCCCTGCCCAAGAACAAACAGGCGGTGCGTTTAAGGCGACGCTGTGTTCACCCGAATGAGATTTGAGCTTCAGGGTTGCCTGTGTGAAAGGATGCCGGTCAATCTGATGGAGCATTCCCGAAATGAAGCTTTTCTACATGCCCGGCGCCTGCTCGCTGGCTCCCCACATCGTTGCCAACGAGGCAGGCATCGATCTGGAGCTGGTCAAGGTCGATGGCGCCAGCAAGACGACCGAGGCCAAGCAGGACTATCTGGCCACCAATCCCAATGGCTACGTGCCGGCGCTCGTCCTCGATGACGGCGAAACGCTGACCGAGGCCACAGTCGTCATGCAGTACCTGGCTGACCGCAAGCCCGACAGTGGCCTGATACCGGCATCGGGCGAAATGAACCGCTACCGGGTGCAGCAATGGCTGAATTTCGTCGCGACCGAACTCCACAAGGGCTTCTCCCCGCTGTTCCGGCCGAACACGCCTGAAGAAACCAGGACAATCAACAAGGAACAGCTGACCAAGCGCGTCAAGTTCCTCGATACGCGCCTTGCCGATCGTTCCTACCTGATGGGCGACGTGTTCAGCGTGGCCGACGCCTACCTCTGGACCGTGCTCGGCTGGGCAAAGCATGTCGGCCTCGACCTTTCCGGTTTTGCCAATGTGCAGCGCTTCCTCGGCACGGTCGCCGCACGGCCAGCAGTCCAGAAGAGCCTGCGCGAAGAAGGTCTTGCGTAGGCGAACCCGATAGACTTCCGGATGGGCGGCGCCTTCATCGAACGCTGAAGGCTGCCGCCCGACCGGCGCTGCGTCCCGAAAAGATGCAGCCGCCGAGGAAGGTGCCCTCCAGCGCGGCATAGCCGTGCATGCCGCCGCCGCCGAAGCCTGCGACCTCGCCTGCGGCGTAAAGGCCGGGAACGGGCTGGCCGCCGGCATCGAGAACACGGCTGTCGAGATCGGTCTCGAGGCCACCCAGGGTCTTGCGCGTCAGGATGTTGAGCCGGACTGCGATCAGCGGCCCGTTTTCCGGGTCGAGCATCTTGTGGGGGCGAGCCGTGCGGATCAGCCGGTCGCCGATATAGGCGCGCGCGCCGCGTAGCGCCGTGACCTGCATGTCCTTGCCATAAGGATTTTCGAGCTGGCGATCGCGTGCGCGGATCTCGCGCTCGATCTGCTCCCTGGTCAGCAGCGGCTCGCCGCCCGCCAGCCTGTTCATGCGCTCTACCAGCAAGCCCAGGTCGCGCTCGACAATGAAATCCTCGCCCTTGTCCATGAACGCCCTGACCGGGCCGGGGATGCCGCTTGTCGCGCGCTGCAACACCTTTCTCCAGCTCTTGCCAGTCAGGTCCGGGTTCTGTTCGGAGCCGGACAGGGCGAACTCCTTGCGGATGATCTTCTCGGTCAGGATAAACCAGGAATAGTCGAACCCGGTCTTCATGATGTGCGTCAGCGTCGCCAGCGTGTCGAAGCCGGGATAGAGCGGCGCCGGCAGGCGCTTGCCCCTTGCGTCGAGCCACAGCGAGGACGGGCCGGGCAGGATGCGGATGGCATGGTCGGTCCAGACCGGCGCCCAGTTTCGGATGCCTTCGACATAGTGCCACATACGATCGGGATTGATGATCCTGCCGCCCGCCGCCTCGGTGATGCCGAGCATGCGACCGTCAACATGATCGGGAACGCCGCTGATCATGTTTTTCGGCGCATCGCCCAGCCTTGCCGGCCAGTTGCGGCGCACCAGTTGGTGATTGGCGCCGATGCCGCCCGAGGCGACGATCACCAACTGCGCCTTCAGTTCGAACTCGCCGACTTTGCCGCGCGAACTCTTGCGGCCGCGCTCGACCGAGCTTTCCTCCAGAATTTCGCCGCGCACGCCTGTGACAACACCTCCGGCCTTGACCAGTTCGCTGACCCGGTGGCGAAAGCGGAAGCCAATGAGACCGGCCTTTTCGGCCTCGCGCACACGCTGAATGAAAGGCTCGATGACACCCGGTCCCGTTCCCCATGTAATGTGAAAACGCGGCACGGAATTGCCGTGGCCGGTCGCATTGCCGCCGCCACGCTCCGCCCAGCCGACGACCGGAAAGAATTTCAGGCCGCGCTGCTTGAGCCATGAGCGCTTTTCGCCGGCGGCGAACCCCAGATAGGCCTCCGCCCACCGGCGCGGCCAATGGTCGTCTGCGCGGTCGAAGCCAGCCGTACCCATCCAGTCATCGTGTGCCAATTCATAGGAATCGCGGATGCCCATGCGCCGCTGTTCCGGTGAATCGACAAGGAAGAGTCCGCCGAACGACCAGAACGCCTGGCCGCCGAGGGACTGCTCCGGTTCCTGATCGACGATGACGACCTTCTTGCCGGCCTCGACCAGTTCCGCCGCAGCGACCAGGCCCGCAAGTCCGGCTCCGACAATGATGACATCGGCGTCGTAACCCATTGGCTTCCTCGACAGCTTTCAAACCACGCCGCCATTCAAGCCGAGCCTGCCGGTTGCTGCAATCGCAGTGAATGGCTTCGGTCGATTTTGCATCCATCCCGGCACTTCAATCGGGAGTCGGAGCCAAAATAGCCTGAAAGATTTGACGTTGCAGCGCTGCCCGCATAGAGCAGGCGCGCCGGCAGCATGGACGGCGGCTCTAGCAGGACCATAGACATGGCCGGAACAGGCATCCTCGATCTCAACCCGGAACTCCTCTCCGCCGCGGCGGAGAGCAAAGCCTGGCCGTTCGAGGAAGCCAAGAAAATCATCGCCCGCTACGCAAAAAGCGGGCTTCCGGACACCGTCCTGTTCGAGACCGGCTACGGCCCGTCAGGCTTGCCGCATATCGGCACCTTCGGTGAAGTTGCGCGCACGACCATGGTGCGCCACGCCTTCCGCATCCTCACGCAAGACAAGGTGAAGACGCGGCTCCTGTGCTTCTCCGACGATATGGACGGGATGCGCAAGATACCGGACAACGTGCCCGACAAGGCGTTCCTGGAACCCTATCTGCACATGCCGCTGACCTCGGTGCCCAATCCGTTCGGCGGCGACTACGAGAGCTTCGGCCACCACAACAACGCGATGCTGCGCCGCTTCCTCGACACGTTCGGCTTCGACTACGAGTTCGCCAGCGCCACCGACTATTACAAGTCCGGCCGCTTCGATGACGTGCTGCTGCGCGCCGCGGCCCGCTACGACGACATCATGAAGGTCATGCTGCCGACGCTCGGCCAGGAGCGGCAGGCAACCTACAGCCCGTTCCTGCCGATCTCGCCAAAGTCCGGCCGCGTGCTCTACGTGCCGATGAAGCATGTCGACGCCAAGGCGGGAACCATCACATTTGACGACGAGGACGGCACCGAAACCACGCTTCCCGTGACAGGCGGCAAGGTGAAGATGCAGTGGAAGCCCGATTTCGGCATGCGCTGGGCAGCGCTCGGCGTCGATTTCGAGATGTTCGGCAAGGACCACCAGACCAACGCGCCGATCTATGACCGCATCTGCGAGATTCTCGGCGGCCGCGCGCCGGAACACTTCGTCTACGAACTGTTCCTCGACGAAAACGGCCAGAAGATATCGAAGTCGAAGGGCAACGGCCTGACCATCGACGAATGGCTGACCTACGCGCCGACCGAAAGCCTCGGCCTCTACATGTACCAGAAGCCGCGAGTGGCGAAGAAACTCTATTTCGACGTCATCCCGCGCGCCGTTGAGGAGTACTATACCTTCCTGTCGGCCTACCCGCGGCAGGACTGGAAGAACCGGCTCGGCAATCCGGTCTGGCACATGCACAGCGGCAACCCGCCTGCCATCGACTTGGCGGTGCCGTTCTCGCTGCTGCTCAATCTGGTCAGCGCCTCCAACGCCCAGAACAAGGATGTCCTGTGGGGCTTCATCTCGCGCTATGCGCCCGGGGCGTCGCCGGAAAAGAACCCGGAACTCGATCGCCTGACCGGTTACGCGATCCGCTATTTCGAGGATTTCGTAAAGCCGTCGAAGGTCTACCGCGCTCCCGACGACGTCGAGCGCGACGCGCTCGCCAGGCTGTCGGACGCACTGGCTGCGCTGCCCGCGGATGCCGACGGCGAAGCGATCCAGACCGCCACGCTCAATGTCGCGCGCAAGATCGAGCGCTATCAGGATCACACCAAGCAAAGCCCCGAAGGCGGCCCCGGCGTTTCGGTCGCGTTCTTCCAGATGATCTACCAGGTGCTGATCGGCCAGGAACGCGGCCCGCGCTTCGGCTCGTTCGCCGCGCTCTACGGCATCGGCGAAACGCGCGCGCTCATTGCGCAGGCTCTGGCTGGGCAACTGGCGGCATAAGTTCCTCGCCGGACAGGTCGATGATGCTGTCCGGCGTCGCCGGCGCCGTGCCGGTGCTTCCGGTCAGCGGTGGGACGTCGGTGCTTTCAGGTGCCGCACCATAGATACCCTTGCGCAGGCTGCGCGCCTTTTCGCCGGCCTCCTCGTAAGGGCTGCCCTTTTCAGGTCGCGCCCAGCCGTTTTCGACCAGCCATTCGCCGACGTCCTTCTTGCCCGACCGGCAACGGACCGTGAATTCGCCTCGATCTTTGTCAGGGGGAATGGCGCAGACGACGGCCAGTCCGCGCAGGAAGGCCCGGAAAGCGCCAAGCGCGTGCGCTCCGCACGTCCAATCCTTGCCATTGTCGAGGCAGGTTTCGTCGCTCTTCACGACATCGATGCCGGCAATGGTGACCGAATAGCGCTGCGCGGCAACCACGCCCGCCGACGAAGCGAAGGGCCGAAACAGGGTCGTGCCCTTCCAGTCGCCGGAGAGTTTCGGCTTTGGCGGTTCGGCCAACGCCAGGTCGCTCAACGGCTGGCGCGGCGCGACGCGCTCCAGTTCCACACCGTCAAGCTGCGGTGGAGCCACCACAAGCGGTTCGATCGACCTGGAATTTGCGGGCGGCGGACCAGGTCTGCTCGATGGCGCGGTTGCGACTGCCGAAGAAGCCCCCGCCGAAACGCCCTCCAGAGCGGAAGGCTGTTGTTCAACCGACGACGGAAGCACCGCCCGCCCGCCGGCAACTATCAGAGCGCCCGTGGTCAAGACGCTCAAGGCTGCAAATGCTGCGTGCAGCGGCCGCATACCGGGCGCTACTGGCTCGCCCAGACGATCCGCGCCACCCATTCGATTTCGTGAGCAGGAATGTCGCGATTCGGATGTTCCGGGTTCAACGAAACGAGAAGGATCGATTTCTCGGTCTGGCGGCTCAACACCTTGGCCATCACCTCGCCGGCTGTTGTCTTGACGACGACGCGGTCGCCCTTTTGCACGCGCGCGCCGGGCTCCACGATCAGGACATCGCCATTGCGGTAAAGCGGCAGCATGGAATCGCCCTGCACCTTCAGCGCATAGGAAGCCGCGGTCGATTGCGCCGGCAATTCGACAAGATCCCAGCCGTGGCCGACCGGAAAACCCGAATCGTCGAAGAAGCCGCCCGCGCCTGCCTGGGCAAAGCCCACCAGCGGCACGGTGGGGCGCTGCGCCGGCAGCGCATCCGCGTCGGGGCGCGTGCCAAGCAATTTCATGAACTCGTCCAGCGACGCCCCGGTCGCTTCCATGATCTTGGCAAGCGATTCCGTCGAAGGCCAGCGGGGACGCCCATCCGAGGACAGGCGCTTCGATTTGTTGAAGGCGGTCGAGTCCAGTCCCGCGCGCCGGGCAAGACCCGATGCCGAGAGCGAATAGCGCTCTGCGAGCGCGTCTATGGCAGCCCAAACACGGTCATGCGAGAGCATGGGGGCTCTCCCTGGAGAGGAAAAAATACCTTTGGCTTCGTTGTAATCCCGGTGTCGCCGATTGTCCACCTTGGCCGGACCGGGCGGCCCCGGCGCGCGCCGTGATCCCTATTCGGCGGGGGTGGATTTCGTTTCAGCGCGCAGCGTCTGGTGCGACCTCAGGAATGCCTGCTCGATGTCGCTCAAGGGGCGCGGCGTCGCCGGATATCCAAGCGCCGCGACAACCTCGTCGATTAGCACAAAACGGCGTTGGGAACGATCGTAGACACCGGCGGTCGTCATCACCGTTGCGGCAACCTCGCCGTTTTCGAGGATGAAGCGGTGCTTGCCAATGACCTGCGTCCCCTCCCAGGTCTGGATCGACGACAACACCTCGAAACGCTGCCAAAGCCTGATCTCGCGCGCATAGACGACCTGCAGCCCACCCAGCATCGGCGCCCACTTCCGCTTGCGCGCAACGCCGAGCAGACCGGCGCGGACGAAAATGTCGATGCGGCCAAGGTCGGCCAGCATCATATAGCGGGCATTGTTGAGATGCAGGTTGGAATCGATATCGCTCGGCAGGCAGCGGAAGGCCAGCCGGCCTTCCCCGCCGGGGGCATAAGGGCCACGGCTTCGTGCCGTGGCCACGACCCGCGCAAGTCGCGCCCAGACATACATGCCGGCTGGTCAGGCTGCCTTCTTCGCCTGCTCCCCGCCATAGGGATTGAAACGCTGATAGAAGGTCTCGCCCTTGTCAGCCATGTCGAGCAGCAGCTTGGGCGCCTTGAACTCCGCGCCGTATTTCTTCTGCAGCCGCTTGGCTGTCTGGACGAATTCCTTCACGCCAATACCGTCGATGTAGGACAGCGCGCCGCCGGTATAGGGCGCAAAACCGAACGCCAGGATCGAGCCGACATCGGCCTCGCGCGGATCGACGACGATCTTTTCTTCCATGACGCGTGCCGCTTCCAGCGCAATCACCGTCAAGAGGCGCTGCTTCAGTTCCTCGAAGTCGACCTCTTCGGCCTTCTTCTGAGGACAGAGGTCCTTGAGACCCGGCCACAGCTTCTTCTTTGCCGGCTTGGCGGGGTAGTCGTAAAAGCCCTTGCCGTTCTTGCGGCCAAAGCGCTGATGGGTGTCGACCATGGTGTTGATGAGCGCCATCTGCTTGGGGTCCACCGCCTTTTCGCCAAGGTCGCGGATGGTCTGCTTCATGATCTTCTGGGCGAGATCGACGGCCGTCTCGTCGGTCAGCGCCAGCGGCCCGACCGGCATGCCGGCAGCCTTGGCGGCATTCTCGATCATCGGTGCCGGCACGCCCTCGATCAGCATCTTGTAGGCTTCCGACATGTAGCGCAGCACGCAGCGGTTGACGTAGAAACCGCGCGTGTCGTTGACGACGATCGGCGTCTTCTTGATGGCGCGCACGAAGTCGATGGCCGTTGCCAGCGCCTTGTCGCCCGTCTTCTTGCCGAGGATGATCTCGACCAGCATCATCTTGTCGACCGGCGAGAAGAAATGGATGCCGACGAAATTCTTCGGCCGCGCCGAGTTCTTGGCAAGCGCGGTAATCGGAATGGTCGAGGTGTTGGAAGCGAAAACCGCCGACGGCTTCAACACCGCCTCCGCCTGTTCGGTGGCGCTCTTCTTGACCGCCGAATCCTCGAACACCGCCTCGACGACGAGATCGCAGCCGGCCAGATCCGCATAGCTGGCGGTCGGCGTGATCAGCGACAAAAGCTTTTCCTTTTCTTCAGGCTTGGTCCGGCCCTTCTTGATCAGCCCGTCCATCAGCTCGGCGGAATGCGCCTTGCCCTTTTCCGCGGACGCGGTATCGCGGTCCAGCAACACCACCGGAATGCCGGCCTTGGCGGTGACATGGGCGATGCCCGCACCCATGAAGCCTGCGCCCAGTATGCCGATTTTCCTGAACTTGGTGTCCGGGACGCCTTCCGGCCGGCGCGCGCCCTTGTTCAATTCCTGCAGCGAGACAAACAGCGAGCGGATCATAGCCGCCGCTTCCTTGGTCTGCATGATCTCGGTGAAATAGCGCTGCTCGATGCGCAGCGCCGTATCGAACGGCACCAAAAGGCCTTCATAGACGCATTTCAGGATCGCCGAAGCCGCCGGATAATTGCCGTATGTTTCGCGGCGCAGGATGGCGATTGCCGGTGGCCACAGGTTTGCGCCGGCCATCGAGTAAACCGGCCCACCGGGGATCTTGAAACCCTTCTGGTCCCATGGCGCAACGGCGCTGAGGCCGTTCTTGATCATCGCCTTTGCCGTCTCGACCAGCTTGGCCGGCTCAGCAACTTCATGGACAAGCCCCATGCCCTTGGCCTTCTGCGGCGTCAGCGTCTGGCCGGAGGTCAGCATCTGCAGGGCAGCCTGCGTGTCGGCAAGGCGCGGCACGCGCTGGGTACCGCCGGCGCCCGGGAAAATGCCGATCTTCACCTCGGGAAGCGCCATCTTCACCTTGTCCGAGTTGGCGGCGACCCGGCCGTGGCAGGCGAGTGAAAGCTCGAAAGCCCCACCCATGCAGGTTCCGTTGATGGCCGAGACCCACGGCTTGCCGCAGGTCTCGAGCTTGCGGAACAGGCCGGTCATGTAGCCGGCCGTCTCGAACAGCTTCTGCGTTGCCTTTTCGAAATTGCCGGCCTTCTCCTTGGCGTAGGTCTTCAGCATCGTCTGCAGCATGGTGATGTCGGCGCCGCCGGAAAAGGTATCCTTGCCCGACGTGATCACCGCGCCCTTGATGCCGGCCTCGCCGGTCACCCGGTCAACGATGGTGTTCAGTTCGCGCATCACCTCTTCGGTAAACACATTCATCGAACGGTCGGGCATGTCCCAGGTGATCAGGGCAATGCCGTCGGCGTCGGTTTCCAGCGTGAAATTCTTGTAGGTCATTGTTCCGCCTCCGGTCAGACGCGTTCGATGATGGTGGCGGTGCCCATGCCGGCACCGATGCACAAGGTCACCAAGGCGGTGTTGAGGTTGCGCCTTTCAAGCTCATCCAGCACCGTTCCGAAGATCATCGCACCGGTGGCCCCCAACGGATGGCCCATGGCGATCGCGCCGCCGTTGACGTTGATCTTGTCATGCGCAATGTCGAAAGCCTGCATGTAGCGCAGCACCACCGAGGCAAAGGCCTCGTTGAGTTCGAACAGGTCGATGTCCGAAATCTTCATCCCGGCGCGCTTCAAAAGCTTTTCCGTCACATCGACCGGCCCGGTCAGCATCAGCACCGGTTCGGAGCCGATATTGGCGAAGGCGCGAATACGGGCGCGTGGCTTCATGCCCAGCATCTTGCCGGCCTTCTTCGAGCCCAGCAGCACAGCAGCAGCGCCATCGACGATGCCGGATGAATTACCGGCATGATGGACGTGGTTCACCTCCTCGATCTCCGGGTGCTTCTGCACGGCGACGGCATCGAAACCGCCCATTTCACCCGGCATGACAAAGGAGGGATTGAGCGCGGCCAGCGACTGCATGTCGGTCGAGGGCCGCATGTGTTCGTCGCGGTCGAGAATGGTCAGGCCATTCTGGTCCTTGATCGGGACGACGGAGTTCTTGAACCAGCCCTTGTCCCAGGCGTGCGCGGCGCGCTTCTGGCTCTCGACCGCGTAGGCATCGACGTCGTCGCGGGAAAATCCGTATTTGGTGGCGATGAGGTCGGCCGAAATGCCCTGCGGCACGAACCAGCCCGGCAGGCCCACCGATGGGTCCATGAACCATGCGCCGCCGGCGGCGCCCATGCCGACGCGGCTCATCGATTCCACGCCACCGGCAATGACGATGTCGTCGGCGCCCTGCGCGATCTTGGCCGCACCGAAATTGATGGCGTCCAGCCCAGAGGCGCAGAAGCGCGAGATCTGCATGCCGGGCGCCTTGTCGTCGTAGCCGGCTTCGAAAGCGGCGGCGCGCGGGATCACCGCACCGGCCTCTCCGACCGGATCGACACAGCCGAAAATGATGTCATCGACCGTTCCGGTATCCATGCCGTTGCGGTCGCGGATGGCTTCCAGCGTCTTCGCCGTCAGGCGCACCGCCGGCACCTCATGCAGCGCCCCGTCCTTCTTGCCACGGCCGCGCGGCGTGCGCACGGCGTCATAGACATAAGCTTCAGCCATTTTTCAGCTCCTTGTTATGTAGACCCGGCTGCTCACAGCGAGCGCCCGATCAAAAGCTTCATGATTTCGTTGGTGCCGCCATAGATGCGCTGCACACGGGCATCGCGCCACATGCGCGCAATCGGATATTCGTTCATGTAGCCGTAGCCGCCGTGGAGTTGCAGGCACTCGTCCATCACCTTGCCCTGAAGATCGGACAGCCAGTACTTGGCCATCGAAGCCGTAACAGGGTCGAGGCCGCCGGCGATGTGGCGTTTCACGCAGTCATTGTAAAAAACCCGGCCGATGGTGATTTCGGTCTTGAGCTCGGCCAGCTTGAACTGGGTGTTCTGGAAATCGATGATCTTCTGGCCGAAGGCCTTGCGTTCCTTGACGTAGTCGATGGTGAGCGCGAGCGCGCGTTCCGCCATGGCAATCGCCGTCGTGCCGATCATCAGGCGTTCCTGCGGCAGTTGCTGCATCAGCTGAACGAAGCCCTGGCCTTCGTCATTTCCCAGCAGATTGGCGGTCGGCACGCGCACGTCATTGAAGAACAGCTCGGAGGTGTCGTTGGCCTTCAACCCGATCTTGTCGAGGTTGCGCCCGCGCTCGAAGCCTTCGACCTCGTCGGTCTCGACAACGATGAGCGACGTGCCCTTGGCGCCCTTGGCCGGATCGGTCTTGGTGACGACGACAATGAGATTGGCCAGCTGGCCATTGGTGATGAAGGTCTTGGAGCCGTTGATGCGATACTGGTTGCCGTCCCGCTCCGCGCGCGTCTTGACACCTTGCAGATCCGAACCCGCACCCGGTTCCGTCATGGCGATGGCGCCGATCAGTTCGCCGCTCGCCAGGCGCGGCAGCCACTTCTTCTTCTGATCTTCCGAGCCGTAATGAAGGATGTAGGGCGTGACGATGGCGTTGTGCAGGCCGATGCCGAAGCCGTCGACGCCGACATGGCCGATGGCTTCGATGATCGCGCTCTCGTGCGCAAAGGTTCCGCCCGCGCCGCCATACTGTTCCGGCATGGAGGCGCACAGAAGCCCTGCCTCACCGGCCTTCTTCCAGGCGGAGCGATCGACCACCTCGTTCTTCTCGTAGGTGTCGTAATGCGGTGCAATCTCATCCGCCATGAAGCGGTTCGCCATGTCGTAGAGCATGGCGACATCTTCACTTACCCAGTCGGGCTTCGGCAGGGACAGGATTTCCGACGGGTTGGCCAAGGCAAGCTGCTCCTGAAAATATCTACCCGATCAAAACGCCTCTGCCGGCAACGCCATCATGGTGTCCGCGCCGGAAGAGATGCGGGCGAGATGCGCCGCCGTTTCCGGCATGACACGCTCCATGAAATAGCGGCCGGTGACAATCTTGTTCTCATGGAAGGATGCCACGCCATCGGCGGTTTCGCCAAGCCTCGCCTGCGAGACCTTGACCATGCGGCCCCACATGTAGCCGAGCGCCACCAGCCCGAAGAGATGGAGGTAGTCGGTCGAGGCCGCACCTGCATTGTCCGGCTTCTGCATGGCATTCTGCATCAGCCACATCGTTGCCGCCTGCAGGTCGTTGAGGCCCTTCTTGAGCGCCTTGGTGAACGGGGCCAGCTTCTCTTCACCGCGATTTTCCTCGCAGAAATCGCCGACCTCCTTGAAGAAGGCCTGCACGGCGCGGCCGCCGTTCTGCGCCAGCTTGCGGCCGACCAGATCGAGCGCCTGGATGCCGTTGGCGCCTTCGTAGATCATGGCGATACGGGCATCGCGCACGAACTGGCTCATGCCGTGTTCTTCGATATAGCCATGGCCGCCGAACACCTGCTGCGCCATGACCGCATGGTCGAAGCCCTTGTCGGTCAGGACGCCTTTCACGATCGGCGTCATGAGGCTGAGCTGGTCGTCCGCCGCCTGGCGGTCCGTGTCGTCGCCGGAACGATGGGCGACGTCCGAGTTCAATGCCGTCCACAACAACAGCGCGCGGCCGGCCTCGTTGAACGCCTTCATCGTCATCAGGTTGCGGCGGACATCGGGGTGGACGATGATCGGATCGGCCTTGCCGTCCTTGTTCTTCGGGCCGGTCAGCGAGCGGCCCTGCAGGCGCTCCCTGGCGTAGTTCACGGCGTTCTGGTAGGCGACCTCCGACAGCGAAAGCCCCTGCAGACCGACGCCGAGACGCGCCTCGTTCATCATCACGAACATCGCCTTCAGGCCGCCATTCTCCTCGCCGAGCAGCGTTCCTTGCGCCTCGTCATAATTCATGACGCAAGTGGCGTTGCCGTGGATGCCCATCTTCTCCTCGATCGAGCCGCACGAAACCTTGTTGCGCGCGCCGGGGTTCCCGGCGCCGTCCAGCTGGAACTTCGGCACGATGAACAGCGAAATGCCCTTCACGCCCTCGGGCGCGCCTTCGATGCGGGCCAGCACGAGGTGCACGATGTTGTCGGCCATGTCGTGCTCGCCGGCAGAGATGAATATCTTCTGGCCGGAAATCTTGTAGGTGCCATCGCCGTTCGGCACCGCCTTGGTGCGCAGCAGGCCGAGATCGGTGCCGCAATGCGGCTCGGTCAGGTTCATGGTCCCGGTCCACGCACCCTCGATCATCTTCGGCAGGAAAGTCTTTTTCTGCTCGTCGCTGCCATGAACCACTATTGCCGCGATCGCGCCTTGCGTCAGGCCGGGATACATCATCAGCGCCATGTTGGCGGACGAGAGAAACTCGCCCACCGCCGTATGCACCGTATATGGCAGGCCCTGGCCGCCGAACTCTGCGGGAGCAGCAAGCCCCATCCAGCCGCCGTCGCGATATTGGTCGAAGGCTTCCCTGAAGCCCTTGGGCGTCGTCACCGATCCGTCGTCGTGACGCTCGCAGCCTTCCATGTCGCCAATCCTGTTGACCGGCTGCATGACGTTCTCGGCAAGCTTCGCGCCTTCGGCCAGAATCGCCTCGAGCACGTCGGGCGAGGCATCGGCAAAGCCGGGCAGGTTCGAATAGCGTCCGTAGCCCAGCACGTCGTTCAGCAGGTAAAGCGTATCCTGAACCGGCGCATGATAGATCGGCATCCTGTCTTTCCTCCAGCCCCTGTGCCGCCAATGTCCGACCGCGTCAGGTCGCAACTGGTCCGGCGATGCGTCCCTGTAGCAAATATTGACGTTTGCGTAAACGTCAATATTGGAACCACGGCAAATTTTGGATGCCCGCGTCCAGCCACGAGCATCGCCGCGGTCAATCTGGAGAGAAATTGCCGCCAGCGCAAACATGTCGAACAGCCGCGACGGCCCGATGACACCGGCTTGGCCGATGCCCGTCGAGCCGTGAACGGCTTTTTTGCCTGACCGGAAACGCCTGCCCTAGTTGGCGGCGCCCGACGACGCCGCCGACCGCTCGGCCAGCATGCGGCGGATATCCGCCATCGAGTTGCTCAACTCGTTGATGGCTTCGTCGAGAAGCGCGCGCTGCTTGTGCAGGCGCGACAATTGCTTGTCCGACTTGTCCAGCGCCACCTTGAGCTGCTTGATGTTGGCGCCGGACGGATCATACAGGTCCATCAACTGCTTGACGTCCCGCAGGGAGAAGCCGACCTTGCGGCCGAGCAGGATGAGCTTGAGCCGCGCCTTGTCGCGGTGCGTGTAGAGCCTTGTCGCACCATCGCGCAGTGGGCTGATGAGGCCCTTGTCCTCATAGAAGCGCAAGGTGCGCAAGGTCACGCCGAATTGCTTGGCCATTTCGCCGATACGCTCCAGCTCGCCGGCCGGATGGTTCAGAATGTCATTTTGAAAGGCCGCTGTGTCGACGGCCGGCATCGATTTCATCATTGGGTTATCCTGGGTTGCAGCACGGCGCTCACAGGGCCTGCCGCTTACGCGGAAGCGCGTTTCAACTTCCGGTTCTGGTTTCAACTTCCACTAAAGCGGCGCATCGCAATTCCGCTTACGTTTACGTAAGGATGTACTTGCATCGGCAAAAAAATTCAAGAGGGTCCCAACACCGTTCGATCACGAGGCGGCGCGCGACCAATCGAAGGATTTTCTCAATAAAGGTTAAGCTTCTTAAGTTTGATTAACATCTTGTTTACCACGTTGGGCGAATTGTGCGCATGTCGGTTCGCCGTTGTTATCCTGTAGCGAAGTTTTCACGGTTTTTCGAAGCGTGGGCCAAGGCCCAGGAAGCCAGTGCTCGTGCCGTATGGCATTGGCGGGGCCGCATTCGTCGCCGACGGAATATTTGAGGGGAATCTGGCTCAGTGCCAGCCACTTCCAGAAATGGGCGTCGCGATGAGCAACAAACGATCCTATCTCGAAAGTCTCAACACCAACCGGCAGCGCAAGCCACATACAACGCTGGAACAGTTGAACAGTTCGCTCGCCGCGCTGGAGGCGCGGCTGGAGCGCTCGCGCCGGGAAACCGACAGTCACTTGCCGGATGATACGGAACAGCCCCGCTACGAGAGCCGTCCATTCCGCGATCCATCCTTTTCCTCGCAGCCTGTAGAGCCACAGGCTGCTTCGGCGTTTGGGCCAAACTACCAGACGATCGCACGCGACATCGATCGCGTCCGCGGCCAGGAAGACAGCCTCGCCGCGGTCAGCAAGATCGCCATTGAATTGCGCAGCCTGCGCGAGGAACTGCGCCACCAGATGACGGATGGCCTGCACCAGGAATTCGAGGTGCTTCGCCACGACATCGAACTGACCCGCCAACCCGACGAGGCTTCCAGGGACAGCGCCGAACTCGGTCTCGAACTGGAGCGGCTGTCAGGCACGATCCAGGCACTGGCCGAAAAAAGCGACGACAGAAGCATCAGCATGCTTCGCCTCGAGATCGAGCAGGTGAAAGCAGCCATCGAAACCCTGGCTCGCGACGAAAGCGTGCGCGCCGTGGACACGCGCTGGGACGATTTCGACCGTCGATGGACCGCTTTCGAAGAGCGTTTCAACGCCGGCCAGCAGGCGTCGGAAGAAGATCCGGGCATCGCCCTGCTGGGCGAGCGGCTCGAGCAGATCAGCCGCGCCGTGGAGACCCTTCCCGAATCGCTGCCGCTACGTTCGCTCGAAGACAAGGTCCGCACACTCGCCGGCGCCCTTGATCACTTCGCCACCCAGCAAAGCGGGCAGGCGGGGGAAACCGTCAGCCTCATCGACGAGCGCCTCGACGAGATTTCCAGGGCGATTCTCGCCTCGACCGTGGCCATTCAGGCAAATGCCTTCGACCCGTCGGCGCTTGAGCGCATCGAGCAGCGCGTCGCCGCTCTTGCCGCGCAGATCGAGGAAGTGTCGGAAGACAAGCCAGGCGGCGAAGTCATAGAGCGGCTCAACGTGCTCTCGCAGCGTGTCGACGAACTCGCCTCGCACAGTCATTTGCCGGAAGAAGCCATGCAACGGCTTACCGGCCAGATCGCGATGATCGCCGACAAGATCGACCGTGCGCCTGCCATGCCCGATGCCGACCGTATCGTTCAAGGGCTGGAACAGCGGTTCGATGTGCTGGCAGCCATGATGGAACGGCGTCAGGGCGACGCCATCGAGCAGGGCAATGTCCTGTTCCGCGATCTTGAGCGCAGGCTCGATGAAGTCGCAGACCGGCTTGGCCATCTGGCGCCGCAATCCGGACTGGATAGCGCCGGAGTGATCGAAGCCATCGACGCCCGTTTCAACATCCTTACCGAGGGACTGGAAGCGCGCGCCAACGACGCGGCAAGCCAGAAGGCCATTCGCGCGCTGGAATCGCGGCTCACCGAGATATCGGACCGGCTGGACAGTTCGACGGCCCAGTTCGCAGGGCTCGATCCCGATCTGATCCGCAGCCTTGAGACGCAAGTGGCCGGGCTTTCGGCGCACCTGTCGCGGCCAGGGATGCCGCTGCCGGACTTCGACGACATCGGCCCGCGCCTTAGCCAGATCGAGCAGTCAATCAGCGGCACCCGCGATTCCATTCTCGACGCGGCAAGGGAAGCTGCGGAAAGCGCCGTCCGCTCGATGAGTGGCACTGCGGTGGAAAATGCGGCCGTGGCCGGCCTCGCGCAAGACCTGAAAACGCTCGAGACGCTGACGCGGCGCTCGGATGATCGCAATTCAAAGACCTTCGAAGCCATCCACGACACGCTTCTGAAAATCGTCGAGCGCCTGAGCTCGCTGGAAACGCCGGTTGCCGAAGACGAGGCGCAGGCCGAAACCACCGCCAAGATCACCGTGCATGAAGCACCGACCCTTGACCTGGACGAGCCACTGCCGCTGTCGGAAACATTTGACGAGCATGAGGATCTGGTAGCCGCCGTCATGCGCGGCGACGGGCCGGTTCGCACTCCTGCCGAAGCGGCGGCCGACGCTGCAAAAGCGGCTGCGGGCGCAGATGGTAAAGGTGAAAAGGAAAAGGGCCCCAAAAAGTCACTCTTCGGCGGCATCGCCCGTGCCTTCAAGGGCCGCAGGAACACCGATGTTCCGGCACTTGCCGGCTCGGAGCCTGTTGCAGAGCTTCAGGCAGTCGATCCGGAGCAGCAGCTTGAACCGGCCCTGATCAATCGCCCGCTGGAGCCCGGCTCCGGCGCTCCCGATCTCAGCGCGATCATGAAACGGGTCCGCGATGAGCGCGGGGTTCCGGAAAAGCGGCAGGAAGCCGAAGCTGCCAAATCCGATTTCATAGCAGCGGCACGGCGCGCAGCGCAGGCAGCGGCTGTGGAGGCCGAGACGCTGAAGCGGCAATCGACGATCGGCGGCCCGGTCAAGGCGCTGCGCATCGGAGACCTGCTCAAGTCGCGCCGCAAGCCGATCCTGATGGCGGCCGGTGCCATCATGCTTGCGCTCGCCGGCCTTCAGCTCGGCAAGGCTTTCCTGTCCGACCCGGCACAGGTCGCACAAAAGACGGTAGTTCCCGCAACGTCGCAAAAAGTGGCCCAGCCCGCAGCGGCAAAGGCAAAGCCGGCGCCGGTTTCGGCCTCCAGGGCAACGGATGCCACAACGACCGCCGCCGCGAAGCCGGCCAAGCCGGACATAAAGAGTGCGGCGGCACCTGCGAAGGCAGACAGCGGTGCGGCTATGCTGGTGCAACCCACTGCAAAGACGCCGGCTCCCTTGACCCCGTCGGCGAAGGCCCTGGCTCCTTCTTCCACCGCAACGCTTTCGGACACGGCGCCAACCAAGACGGTCGCCGCCACCGCAGCGGACATCGACATCCCTGATGAAATCGGCACGCCTGCCATGCGTGAGGCAGCCGCCGGCGGGGATGCCAAGGCGCTTTTCGAGATCGGTTCTCGCTATGCCGAAGCGCGCGGCGTCAAGGAAGACCTGAAGGCCGCGGCCAAGTGGTATGAAAAGGCCGCCGAACAAGGCCTCGCGCCGGCGCAGTACCGCATCGGCAATTTCTATGAGAAGGGCATCGGTGTCACCCGCGACGTCGGCAAGGCCAAGACCTGGTATCAAATGGCCGCCCAGCAGGGAAACGCCAGCGCGATGCACAATCTTGCCGTGCTGCTCGCGATGGGTGCCGATGGTACGGCTGACAACGATGCGGCAGCGCGCTGGTTCCATGCAGCGGCGGACCTCGGCGTAAAGGATAGCCAGTTCAATCTCGGTATCCTGTCGGCGAAAGGCGTCGGCATGAAACAGGACCTCGAGGAATCCTACAAATGGTTCGCGCTCGTCGCCAAGACCGGAGACAAGGACGCTGCCGCCAAGCGCGACGAAATCGCCAAGGTGCTGCGGCCCGAGCAGTTGGAAAAGGCCCGCGCGACGACCGAGCTCTGGAAAGCCAAGCCTGTCGATCCTTCGGCAAATGCGGTCGAACTGCCCGACGGCTGGCAAGATGCGCCCACCACCACGGCAAGCGTGGACATGACCAAGGCCGTCCAGAACATCCAGTTGATCCTCAACAAGAACGGCTACTCGGCCGGCACCGCCGATGGCGTCATGGGCGGCAAGACCAAGGATGCCATCATGGCGTTCCAGGCCGACCACGACATGGCGCAGACCGGCGAAGTCGATGAAAAGCTGGTAAACGCACTCCTTGCGCGCAAATAAGTGCAAGCGGCGTCGCTTCTGCGACGCCGCTGCCACACATTTGCCTGTTAACTGATTGACATACTTCTTTTTTCAGCACCGTAGCGGGCAAAAATTCCCGCTGCGGCGATCGTGCAAGAACAGATTAGCTTTTCGGCATTATGTTTTGCCGAGGGGCGACAAGTGATCGAGACGAGCGGGTGGGCATCTATCTCCCGATTGCGGAAATATCCGTCAACGTGTTCGTGCTGCTGGCAATGGGCGCGGCGGTCGGATTCCTGTCGGGTCTTTTCGGCGTCGGCGGCGGCTTCCTGATCACCCCGCTGCTGATTTTCTATAACATCCCCCCGGCCATCGCGGTCGCCACCGGCGCCAACCAGGTCATCGCCTCGTCCTTCTCCGGCGCGCTGTCGCACATGAAGCGAGGTACGCTCGACTTCAAGCTGGGGTTTGTGTTGCTGGCCGGCGGCATCGTCGGCTCGACGGCCGGCGTCTATGTGTTTTCCGTGCTGCGCAGCCTTGGCCAGCTCGACCTGTTCATTTCGCTGCTCTACGTGGCGTTGCTGGGCAGCGTCGGCGGATTGATGCTGTTTGAAAGCGTCAACGCGCTGCGCGCCACACGCAGCGGCGCAGCACCCACGCTGAAAAAGTCCGGCCAGCATAACTGGATCCACCGCTTGCCGCTGAAGATGCGCTTTCGCACATCGAAGCTGTTCGTCAGCGTCATCCCGGTCCTCGCGCTGGGCGCGGCCATCGGCTTTTTGTCCTCGATCATGGGCGTCGGCGGCGGCTTCATCATGGTGCCGGCGCTGATCTACCTCCTGCGCGTGCCGACCAACGTGGTCGTCGGCACGTCGCTGTTCCAGATCATCTTCACCTCGGGCTACACGACACTCATTCACGCCTCGACGAACTACACCGTCGACATCATGCTGGCCCTCTTGCTCATGATCGGCGGCGTTGCCGGAGCCCAGTACGGCGCCAAGGCCGGCCAGAAGCTGCGCGGCGAGCAACTGCGCGCGCTTTTGGCGCTTCTCGTGCTCGCGGTTGCCATACGCCTTGCCGTCGACCTGTTCGTGACGCCGCCCAATCTCTATTCGCTCAGCACGCCGGGGTTGAGCTGATGCGGCGTTTCTGGGGATTGTCTGCGATTTTGCTGTTGGCGTTTCCTGCATATGCGCAGTCGCCGCATCAGGAAAACATCCAGATCGGCCTTTCCACCGACAGCGTTGCCATAACCGCCGGATTTGCCGGCGCCGACCTCACCATCTTCGGCTCGCTGGAAGATGCCGATCCGCAAGTCTCCCGGCAGGGCCGCTACGATGTCGTCGTGGTGCTCGAAGGGCCCGCGCGCCCGGTCGTCGTGCGGCGCAAGGACCGTGTGCTTGGCGTATGGATGAACCTTGAATCCGAGCAGTTCGAAAACGTCCCGGTGTCCTACTCGGTGGCCACGACCCGCGCCTTGCAGGACATCACCGAACCGAACAGCTACAAGCAACTGTCGCTCGGCTCCAACAACATCTACATGCAGCCCGCCGACCGCAGCCAGAACCCGTTCACCATCGCCGAGTTCACCAAGGCATTGCGCGAAAGCAAGACGGCCATCGGCCTTTACAGCGAAAATGTCGGGGGCGTGCGCTTCCTGTCGCAGAACCTCTTCCGCGCAACCGTCAGGCTCGCGCCGGATGTTCCGGTCGGGACGCACAAGGCGCGCGCCTTCCTGTTCAAGAACGGCATGTTCGTGAAGGAAAGCTCCGCCCAGCTTGAAATCCGCAAATCCGGCTTCGAGCAGGCCATATTCCGCCTCGCCCACAATCACGGTTTTGCCTACGGCATGCTGTCGATCGGCCTTGCCATCGTCACGGGCTGGCTCGGGCGGATCGTCTTCCGCAGGGACTAGGGTGTTCCGAGTTCAGTGGAAACGGCGAAACCGCTCCAGTCTTTTGTCCAGGCGCATTGCCGAACGCAAAACCGCTGCACACTTTTGCTGGAAATGCTCTAACCGGCCCTTAGCATCGCGCCCGGCAGCGCGAAAATCCGGTCCTTGCCCATCATGTAGGCGACAAGGCTCTCGCGGTTGAACAGGCCGGCATAGGCGCGGTCGAGAACGTTGAGCGAGCCGGTATAAGCGCCGAAGGCAGGCATGATCATGCGTGAACCATCGCCGGCAAAACAGCGGCGGCGCACCGAGCGGCCGCGCTGCACGATGCGCGCGCACGGATGCAGGTGCCCCGCAACCTCGCCGCCGGCTTGCCCCTTCGACGGCTCGTGCCGGAACACCAGCGAGGCGACCGCCAGTTCCCTGACCGTCTCGCCGGGCAGGTCGGCCGGTGCGTCCGGATCATGGTTGCCGGCAATCCAGAACCAGTCCCGGCCCGCCATCAACTGTTCCAGCCGCTCGCGGAAATCGTCGTGCAGGCGGCTGGCGCCTTCGCCATCGTGAAAACTGTCGCCGAGGCTGATGACGATGCGCGGCGCATAGTCGGCAATGACCGCCTGCAGGCGGGCAAGCGTCGCAGCGGTATCGTAGGGCGGGATCAGCGCCCCGCGCCTCGCCAGCGAAGACCCCTTCTCCAGATGGAGATCGGAAACGGCCAGCAGCGACAGTTCGGGAAAATAGAGCACGCCGCGCGGGTCGCACACCGCGCGTTCGCCGGCGACCGTGACGAGATCGGCCGGCAAGATTGCCGTTGTCCTGATCGCCAGGTTCATCGCGAACCGCCTGCCAATCCTGCCCCCATCGCTTCCTCGACAAGATCCGCCGCCTCCATCAGCAGCGTCTCGTTGGCTTCGCCATTCACCGATTCCTTGCCGATCTCCAGCATGACCGGCACCGCCAGCGGCGAAATTTGATCCAGCCTCTTATGCACGATTCGCCCCCGGATACGCGAGAGCATGTCGGCAAGCCTGCTGACATCGAGCAAGCCGGCGGCGGCATCGGCCCGCGTCGCCTGCAAGAGGATGTGGTCGGGCTCGTGGCTTCTCAGCACATCGTAGATGAGATCGGCCGACACCGTCACCTGCCGCCCGGTCTTCTCCTGGCCCGGAAAGCGTTTCTCGATCAGGCCGGCGATGACGGCGCAGGTGCGGAACATGCGTTTCAGCATCCAGCTGTCATTCAGCCATGCCTCGAGGTCGTCGCCCAGCATGTCCTCGTCGAAGAGGGCGCCAAGCGAAGGCTTGCCGGCGGCGAAAAGCGCGCCCATGTCGTCCAGCCCCCACACGGCAAGCGAATAGTCAGTTGCGACAAAGCCAAGCGGCCGCGCATTAGCCCGCTCCAGCCGGCGCGTCAAAAGCATGCCGAGCGTCTGGTGCGCCAGCCTGCCCTCGAACGGATAGGCCACCATGTAGTGGCGGTCGGCGCGCGGAAACGTCTCGACCAGAAGGTCGCCGCGCATCGGCAGCACCGACTTTTCCCTCTGCAGCCGCAGCCAGTCCTCGACCTGTTCTGGCAGCGTATGCCAGCGGTCGGGATCGGCCAGCATGGCGCGCACCTGATCGGCAAGGTAGGTGGACAGCGGAAACTTGCCGCCGGCATAGGAGGGTACGATGATCTGCGTCTTGCCGCCGCCACCGGAGACGATGCACTCGTTTTCGCGGATGCCCTCGAAGCGCAGCACCTTGCCGGCAAACAGGAAGTTGTCGCCGGGCCGCAAGGTCTCGGCGAAATATTCCTCGACCTTGCCGAGCACGCGCCCGCCATAGCCCGCCACCCTGCCTTGGCGCACATAGCGCACATTGAGTTCCGGCATTTCGACGATGGTGCCGATGTTGAGCCGATACTGCTGGGCAATACGCGGATGGGTCACCCGCCACAGCCCCTCTCTGGTCCTGCGGATGCGGGCATAGCGCTCATAGCTTTTCAGCGCGTAGCCGCCGGTGGCGACGAAATCCACGACACGGTCGAAAGTCTGCCGGTCCAGCCCGGCATAGGGCGCGGCGCTCGTCACTTCCTCGTAGAGCAGGTCGGCATCGAAAGGCGCGGCGCAGGCGGTGCCGAGGATATGCTGCGCCAGCACGTCGAGCGCGCCGTCGAGCAGGGGCGGCGTATCCTGCGCGCCGATGTAATTGGCGTCGAGGGCGGCGCGGCATTCCAGCACCTCGAAGCGGTTGGCGGGAATGAGCACGGCTTTCGAGGGCTCGTCCATGCGGTGGTTGGCGCGGCCGATGCGCTGCGCCAGCCGGCTGGCGCCCTTCGGCGCGCCGACATGGACGACGAGATCGACATCGCCCCAGTCGATGCCGAGGTCGAGCGTCGAGGTGGCGACGATGGCCCTCAGCGCATTGTCGGCCATGGCCTTTTCGACCCGGCGGCGCTGGCCGACATCTAGCGAGCCGTGGTGCAGCGCGATCGGCAAGGCGTCCTCGTTCGCCCGCCATAGTTCCTGGAACAGCAGTTCGGCCTGGCTGCGCGTGTTGACGAACAGCAGCGTCGTCTTGTGCTGCCGGATCGCCTCGTAGATTTCGGCTATGGCGTAGCGCGCGGAATGGCCCGCCCACGGCACCCGCTCGCGCGAATCGAGGATGGAGATGTCCGGCTTGGCGCCGCCGGCAACGGTGATGAGGCCCGCGAGTCGGTCATCCTTGGCGGGTGACGCTGAAACACCCCCCTCTAGCCTGCCGGCCATCTCCCCCTCAAGGGGGGAGATCAGCAGTTTTCGCGGCGCCACGCGTTCTCTACCGTCGGCGATTGAAGGCGGCGCTAGGGTCGGTCTGATCTCCCCCCTTGAGGGGGAGATGGCCGGCAGGCCAGAGGGGGGTGCATGGTGAAGCGGATTCTGGGAAACCAGCCAGCGCCGCAACTCGTCCGGCTCGGCCACCGTCGCCGAAAGGCCGATGGCGCGCAGGTCCGGCACGAATGTCCGCAGCCGCGCCAGCCCCAACGCGAGAAGGTGGCCGCGCTTGGAGGTCACCAGCGAATGCAGCTCATCGAAGATGACGTAGCGCAAATCCTCGAAGAAGCGCCTCGCGTCGGATGCCGCGATCAGCAACGCCAGTTGCTCCGGCGTGGTGAGCAGTATGTCGGGCGGCACCAGTTTCTGGCGCTGGCGCTTATGGGCCGGCGTGTCGCCGGTGCGCGTTTCGATGGTGACCGGCAGGCCGATTTCCTCGACCGGCTTGCCGAGATTTCGCTCAATATCGACGGCCAGCGCCTTCAGCGGCGAGATGTAGAGCGTATGGATGCCTCTGTGCCCCTCACCGGGCCTGCGCTTCGGCCGCTCGGCCAACTCCGTCAGCGTCGGCAGGAAGCCGGCCAGCGTCTTGCCGGCCCCGGTCGGCGCGATCAGCAGCACCGACTGCCCGGCTTGGGCCTGCGCCAAGAGTTCCATCTGGTGGGCACGCGGCGCCCAACCCTTTGTAGCGAACCATCTTACGAACGGCTCGGGCAAGCGGATTTCGGCACTCTCGTCAGTGGGGCGCGGCTTGGCGGTCACGCGCCAGAGGTAGCGCGAGCGCGCGGGAAGGCCAAGAGAAAACTGGAACAAAAAGTGATCATCTATCCATCGGCACTTTTACATTCGAAAATTTTCTGCCTCTTCGGCGGCTCACCATGTCGGCTTGGCTCATCACGGAACGTCCTACGCCCAAGCGTCGTTTAGGGACGTGCAGTTTGACCAACGAGGAGACCCATCCATGCCTGCCCCGAAAAATCAGATCTGCCTGTGGTACGACAAGGACGCCGAGGCCGCGGCGAAGTTCTATGCCAGCGTCTTTCCGGATTCCAAAGTTGGGTCCATCTGGCGCTCGCCCAGCGACAATCCGTCCAACAAACAGGGTGAGGTGCTGGTGGTCGAGTTCACCGTTTGCGGCATCCCCTGCATCGGGCTGAACGGCGGTCCGCAGTTCCCGCAAAGCGAAGCCTTCTCCTTCCAGATCGCCACCGACGATCAGGAGGAAACCGACCGCTACTGGAACGCCATCGTCGGAAACGGCGGCAGGGAAAGCGAGTGCGGCTGGTGCAAGGACCGCTGGGGCCTGAACTGGCAGATCACGCCGCGCACGCTGACCGAGGCGATGGCGGCTGGCGGAGCAGAGGCTAAGCGTGCCTTCGATGCGATGATGAAAATGCAGAAGATCGACGTCGCCGCGATCGATGCCGCGCGACGCGGCTGAGGGCAGCGGGTTGAAGCGTCACCCCGCCGCTTCGTCATCCCGGAATTCTCTTTCGGGCGAAGCGAGAGAGGATGGGAGGTTGAGCGCAAACGCTGACGTCTTCCTCTCCCCGTTTACGGGGAGAGGGTAAGGGTGAGGGCAGCGCTGAGCTAACCGGCGTGGATCAAATTCCGGCCACACTTCTCCCAACCCCTTGATCCCACTCACGTCTCACAAAATCTTCCGTCCCACTTTTCCCCACCCGCTGCATCTCCCCCATAATCCCTGCCATCGCCCTTGCGGGAGACCTGGTGCGCACCGGGTATCAGGGAGGGGCGTCGGTGCCGGATTGGTCGCATAACGGTGTGCGGCTGGGTGATGAGCCCCCAAGTCCGGGCCTCGACTGAGCCAGCGGGCCGCATTGGACGGCAGCGCCCCCTCAGGGAGGCAAGACCACCGGACGGGCGGCCGCAAGGCCGCACTACTTACCTAAACGAGCGACCGAACGGCCGCCCGTCCTCCCGACCTCTCATCAGAGGTCAGCTCTTTGAAAATGGCCAGGGCCGAAAGGCAGCGTGGCGATGAATAAGCATACCCCCTCACCGGTTCGCTGCGCGAACCACCTCTCCCCCGTTCCGAGGGAGAGGAAAGCGACCGTACAACATCCGGACGCGTTTCCTCGCCCCTACGAAGTGGGGGAGAGGTGCCGAGCAAAGCGAGGCGGTGAGGGGGTCTAAGTGCGTGGCGATGAACAGGCGCAATCGGTGCCAGCCACCTAATTCGCGAAGGGCCTTGCCACGACGATCAGGCCGACAACAGGCTCGAGGCGGTCCTTGCGAATGACCTTTTCCTCCAGCGACAGCACGGCAAGGCCGTTGGCGGAAAGCAGCCTGCGAAGATAGATTTCCGAATGCGCATAGCGGCGCGAAGGCTGCAAGGCATAGTCGCCCGGTCCCGCCAGCTTTTCGACCGAGAAGGCAAACAGCCCGTCGGCGGCAATCAGCGGGGCGATCCTGCCGACGATGTTGTCGAGCGCGCCGAGATACATGAAGACATCGGCGGCGGTAACGAGATCGGCCCTGGGGCCGTCATGTCGAAAGACTTGCAGGTCGGCCTTGGCCAGATGATCGTAGAGCCGCTTGCCCTCGGCCTTCTTCAACATGCTGGCGGAAATGTCATAGCCTTCCAGCCGCCCGACGAAAGGGCGCAGCATCTCGCCCATCAGGCCGGTGCCGCAGCCGAGGTCGAGCGCGAGGCCGAACATGCGGCCATCCTGCATGTGGATCGCTTCGGACAGCAGCGCCGGCACGCGATACGCTAGTTTCTCGACCAGCGCGGCATCGAAGGTGTCGGCATACTGGTCGAACAGGGTCTCCACGAAGGCCGACGGCGGCGTTGCCAGATCGGTCGCTTCGCCGATCAGTCCAAGCCGCAAGGTGGCGCCGAGCCGGTCGGAAGGGTCGAGCGCCAGCACCTTGTTCCAGGCCGATGCCGCCTCGTCGATGCGCCCGGCGGCTTCCTGCATCTCGCCCAGCAGGAACCAGCCCGCCGCCCAGCCGGGAGCGAGCGCCAGCGCCTCCAGCATGAGGTCGGCTGCCGGGGCATGGTCGCCGGCGGCATGCAGCATTTCCGCAAAATCGGCACGGCGGTCGGCGATCAGGTCGCCGGACGAGGCCTGGAGCGGTTTCATGGGTAACGGGTTCCGCCGGCAGGAATTGCCGGGAGCGCTGCTATGCTTGAGGATTTGGCGGATTTCAAGATGCTGTCAGCAAGCTGACGAAGCGGCCTTCCCGAACGGCTGGAATTGCCTATGTTTCAGCCATGCGCGCCAGCGACCTGCTTCATCCTCGCCCGGAAGGGCTCTATTGCCCGCCCGGCGATTTCTTCATCGATCCGGTGCGCCCGGTCGAGCGCGCGCTGATCACGCATGGCCATTCCGACCATGCCCGCGCCGGCCACCGCTCGGTACTGGCCACACGCGAAACGCTTGCCATCATGGCGCTGCGCTATGGCGAGGGCTTTGCCGAGACAACGCAGGCGGCAAAGCCGGGCGAGCGCGTGAGGCTGAACGGCGTCGAAGTCTCGTTTCACCCGGCTGGCCATGTGCTCGGATCGGCGCAGATCCGCGTCGAGCACCAGGCAACGCGCATCGTCGCTTCCGGCGACTACAAGCGCCAGCCGGATGCAACCTGCGCGCCGTTCGAGGTGGTGCCGTGCGACGTGTTCATCACCGAGGCGACATTCGGCCTGCCTGTGTTCCGCCATCCGCCGGACCATCACGAGATCGGCCTGCTGCTGAAATCGGTGGCGCAATTTCCCGAACGCTCGCATCTGGTCGGGGCCTATGCGCTGGGCAAAGCACAACGGGTGATGAGCCTTCTGCGGCAGGCTGGCTACGACAAGCCGATCCACATCCACGGCGCGCTGGCGAAGATCAGCGAGTATTATCAGGCGACAGGCATAGACCTTGGCGAGCTTTTGCCGGCGACCGTCGAAGGCGGCGGCAAGGCCGATTTTGCCGGCGCTGTGGTGATCGGGCCGCCCGCCGCCTTTTCCGACCGCTGGGCGCGGCGCTTTCCCGATCCGGTCTCCTGTTTCGCCTCAGGCTGGATGCGCATCCGCCAGCGGGCGAAGCAACGCGGGGTGGAACTGCCGCTGATCATTTCGGACCATTCGGACTGGGACGAACTGACGGCGACGATCCGCGACACCGGCGCTTCGGAGGTGTGGGTGACGCACGGCCGCGAGGAAGCGCTGGTGCGCTGGTGCGAACTCGAGGGCATCGCCGCACGGCCGCTGCATCTCGTCGGCTACGAAGACGAGGGGGATTGAGCATGAGGACGGAAAGTCAAAGCCGGCTTCCGGCCAGGACCACGCGGCAGAAAAAGCCATGAACCGCTTCGCCGAACTGCTCGACCGGCTGGTGCTGACACCGTCGCGCAACGGCAAGCTGACTTTGCTCACCGACTATTTCCGCGCCGTCGAAGACCCGGACCGCGGGCTGGCGCTGGCGGCGATCACCGGCAATCTCGACATCGCCGCCGTCAAGCCGGCGATGCTGCGCACGCTGGTGGCCGAGCGCATGGACCCGGTGCTGTTCGGCTACTCCTACGACTATGTCGGCGACCTTGCCGAGACCGTTTCGCTGGTGTGGCCTGCACCGAGCGAACGACAGGACCGGGTTCCGCCGACGCTGGCCGGGGTGGTCCGGCAGTTGCAGGCGGCAAGTCGCTCCGACGGGCCAAAAGTGCTGGCAAGGCTGCTCGACGAGGCAGACGTCTCGGCCCGCTTTGCCATCATCAAGCTGGTCACCGGCGGCCTGCGCATCGGCGTGTCGGCCCGGCTCGCCAAGCAGGCGCTGGCCGATCTTGGCAAGGTCGACGTCGCCGAGATCGAGGAGCTTTGGCATGGGCTTACCCCGCCCTATGCAGACCTGTTTGCCTGGCTGGAAGGGCGTGCAGCCAAGCCCGAGAAGTCGGCGCGGGCGCTGTTTCGGCCGGTCATGCTGGCCAATGCCGTGGGCGACGGCGACCTCGAAAAGCTCGACCCGGCCGACTATGCGGCGGAGTGGAAATGGGACGGCATCCGCGTGCAGGCGGTGCGCGAGGGTGGTGTGCACCGGCTCTATTCGCGTACCGGCGACGACGTTTCGGGTGCGTTTCCCGACCTTGCCGAGGCGATGGATTTTTCCGGCGCGATCGACGGCGAATTGCTGGTCGGCACGCCATCGGCGACAGGCAGCTTTTCCGACCTGCAACAGCGGCTGAACCGAAAGACGGTGTCGCCGAAGATGCTGCGCGACTATCCGGCCTTCATGCGCTGCTACGACCTGTTGCAGATCGAGGACGAAGACCTGCGCGGCCTGCCGTTTCACGAGCGAAGGCAGCGGTTGGAAGCCTTCGTCAAGACACTCGACCCGACGCGCTTCGACCTGTCGCCGCTGGTCGCATTCGGGGGCTGGCCGGAGCTTGAAACGGTGCGCGCCGCACCCCCGCATCCGATCATCGAAGGAGTGATGCTGAAGCGCTGGGACTCGCCCTATCTAGCCGGGCGGCCGAAAGGACCGTGGTTCAAGTGGAAGCGCGATCCGCACACGGTCGATGCCGTCCTGATGTATGCCCAGCGCGGCCATGGCAAGCGCTCGAGCTTCTATTCCGACTATACGTTCGGAGTCTGGTCGGGGGCGGAAGGCGCAGAAGAGCTGGTGCCGGTCGGCAAGGCCTATTTCGGCTTCACCGACGAGGAACTGCGCCAGATCGACAAATATGTGCGCGACAACACCATCGAGCGCTTCGGACCGGTGCGCTCGGTACGCGCCGACCGCAACAACGGCCTCGTCCTGGAGGTTGCCTTCGAGGGGCTCAACCGCTCGACCCGGCACAAATCGGGCGTGGCGATGCGCTTCCCGCGCATCTCGCGGCTGCGCTGGGATAAGCCAGCCGCCGAGGCCGATCGCATCGAGACGCTGAGGGCGCTGCTTGACACATAGCGAAGTGGGATCAATCGGCTGGCGAGACACGAATCTCGTAGATGTCGACCGACTTGCCCTTGTTCTCGAAATCCGAATTGATGGCGATAGTGCCGGCAGCGCCCGGCTGTTTGTCCGGCATCTCTACGTCGAACAGATATTCGTTGCGCTCGTGACCGACGGCATAGCGTTTACGGCCGCAGTCGCCCAGCTCGCCGAAATTGCAGTCGACGGAAAGCTGCGTTTCCTGGCCTTCTTCGGCACGTGCGCTGATGACGAACACCGCATGCTTGCCGGCAAGCTGCTCAAGGATGCCCTGCCCAACGTCGAAACTGACGGCGGAACCGGAACTGCCCGAGCGCAGGCGCAGGAACGACCCGGTGTCGTCCTCCATCACATCGGCCTTGGCGTCGGCAGGCGCATTGACCAGTGTCGGGTCCTTCGGCGTGAACACGGTGATCCAGGTTCCGGAGGTGTCGGCCTGTCCGGGCTTCTGAGGTGCGCCCGCATCAGACGATGGCGTGAAGTCCTCATCCTCGACAGTTGCTGGCGGCGACGGCAGTTGACCGCGCTCTTCCAGCGTCTTGAACACGCCGGCCTGGAACAGCCACCACGCGCCAATCGCGATCAGGACGAGCAACGTCAGGCCGACAAACAGGGCAGGTATGCCACGGCGCTTGCCTCTCGCCCGGCGCTCGTCGCGATCTGGCGCGACATCAGCCGTCGAGCCGGCCAAGGGCGCGGAACCCGGCAAAGGCCGCTCCGGCATGATGTCCGGCACCACCGGCATGATACGCCCGCGCGGGGCATCGGTTGTGGCGGCGACTGAAAGCGGCGGTTCGACGGCTTCCTGAACAGACCCGGGCGCTGCTTCCCTCAACGCCGCACCAAGGGCGGGAGCCTCGTGCGCTGGAATGTTGCCGGCCTCGTCCGCCCCGC
The DNA here is from genome assembly GCF_001427285.1 of Mesorhizobium sp. Root552. GTDB lineage: Bacteria > Pseudomonadota > Alphaproteobacteria > Rhizobiales > Rhizobiaceae > Mesorhizobium. The sequence goes on along the minus strand of NZ_LMFV01000045.1, from coordinate 370,756 downwards.
CGGGCATGTCGATCGTCGGCACGGACGCATTCGGTTGTGAAGGTGTCGCCTCGAAGACGGGCGCCGGCTCATCTTCCGAGGCGCCGTCTTCCACGACCTGCGGAGGAGCCTGCGGCGCCGCCTCGATTGCAGGCAGGAATTCCGATTCGATCTCGGCAATCTTGGCCTGCATCGCCTTGCGGCGGTTGATCGCCGTTTCGACGGTGACGCCTGGATTGGCCTGCAAGGCACGGTCAAGCGCCGCGAAGGCCGAACGATACACCTTTTCGCGGAACGACCTGTCCTCGGCGTTGCCCTTCTCGAAGGCGTTGCGAATCGCTTTTTCGATCGCGTCCAAGCAGATGTCCTTTGCGAGCCGCCCCCATTTTCATGATCGTTAAACGTTGAATGACGATCAATCAACGGGGCTAGGTACAGCATTCACCGCCGAAAGCATTGCGCGGCAGCGATTTCGCGCATTCTCTATTCTGGGTCGACAACATCGAATTGGCGACAACGCATCTTGAATTTATTCGGGCTTGCGGTTATCAACCGCGCCATTCTGGAGGTATTGCCTCCCGGGCCGCTTTAGCTCAGTTGGTAGAGCACATCATTCGTAATGATGGGGTCAGGTGTTCGAGTCACCTAAGCGGCACCAAAAACCCACGAGAAATCATATACTTGCGACGATGCCACGGCAGCGACCGAGAGGCTTTCGAAAGACGCGGAACCACGGCGGAACCACTCCGAGGCAGCGCATGTCGCAGAAGTGCCGCCAGCACATTTTCGGCGAGCGTTGCACCGCCAACAACATCGCCCCTTGCTGCCTGTGCGGCCAGCCGATCCACCGGCACAACGACCAGTGGACCATCGAGCATTTGATCGCGCTCGGGCTGCTTGGCCCCGACCTCAACAGGAACTGCGCGCCAGCACATGAAGCTTGCAGGCGGCAGAAGGACAAGATCGACGTGGCCCGGATCGCCAAGGCCAAGCGGCAGGCAGAGGCGGGGATGCCAAGGAATATGCGTCACACATATTCCCCCCAAGGTATGGCCATCATGACCACACCTGAAACGAAAAAGCCGGCGCGAGGCTTTCAGGCCCCGGCCGGCGTCAAATACGATTGGCGGCAGCGCCGCTATGTGAAAGCTAGTCGTCTTTCCAGACCGGAACCCGCTTGACCTTGATCGCCACCAGGCGACGGATTTTTAACCCTACCGCTTCCGACCCCGATGGGATGACCGTGGTGACATCGAGAACGTGAGAGCCACCGCATCCGCATTTCATTCGATACATGAGCGAATCCACATCCACATCGCCTACGACCGCAATCAGGTCTGTAGGGAAGTAGTGATGCGTCCTTTTGCACGATGGGCACCGAATGCGCACGAACCGTTGCCCGTCGTTCAGGTTCGACAGCACATACCCTTTCGTTTTCGGCCAATACGGTTCCGGCATACCTCATGAAAGAGGATCATTTTCCTACGCGGTCAAGAGGTGGCTTGACTCTTTTGTTCTCATTCCGTTCACTTTCTTTCAAAGTGATGGAGAAAGCCCATGCCGCGCGTAACCCCAACCAAAGAGGAACTGGCAGACGCCTACGCCGAAATCGAGCCACAGTGGAACGAGATCATGCGAACCGCCAAACGGTCGCTACGGCCCATCATGAAGCTTGACCGCTTGGCTCAAAAGCATGCGATTTGCCAATTGACTGCGATATGGATCAGAACCGTATATCCTGATGATGACGAAATGGCCTTGGCCCTGTCGGATGCATTTCGGGAACAGGTGAACATCAATCTCACCGCGTCTAGAGGCGGGATAAACTAGGTCAGCGTATGTGCAACCTCTACAACCTGACAACGACGCAACAGGCCATACTGCAATGGACGCGCGCCCTGCGCGATCTGTCGGGCAACCTGGAGCCGTCGATCGATGTCTATCCGGATACGTTCGGACCGATCGTGCGAAACAGCACCGACGGCGAACGCGAACTACTGCGCGTGCGCTGGGGCCTCCCCTCATCCCAATTCGCATTGATGCAGGCGGCCAAGAAACGCGCCGCCAAGTTGGAAGCGAAATCAGGAGAGAAGGTAGATTTTGCCGAGTTGCTGAAAATGGAGCCGGATCGCGGCACCACCAACGTCCGCAATGTTGACAGCAAGCACTGGAAGCGATGGCTTGGCGTCGAAAGCCGCTGCGTCGTGCCGATGACAAGCTTTGCCGAGCCGCACGGCATCACGAAGAAGAACCATTGGTTCGCCCTCGATGCTACCAAGCCCCTCGCATTCTTCGCCGGCATATGGGTGCCGATGTGGACCTCGGTCCGCAAGATCAAGGAAGGTCCGGTGACCATTGACCTCTACGGATTCCTGACGACGCAACCTAATGCGGTGGTGCAGCCGATCCACCAGAAGGCCATGCCGGTCATCCTGACGACACCGGAAGAAGTCGACCTGTGGCTTTCCGCGCCTTGGGATGAAGTCAAGCACCTGCAACGCCCTCTCCCAGCGGACATGCTGGTTGTCGTGGAACCGCCAACGAAGCCCGAGCCGGTCGGAACGCTGCTATGATCGACCCGCCCCGCAGCCAGGATGACTACCCGGATCGTGATATCGACTGCCAGGAGGCATTGGAGCCAGCGTTCCAGCTTTTGATGGTGGACGCCCTCTCCTATGGCTGGAGCCCGGACGAGGCGCGCCGGGCGCTGCGCAAGCTCATTGCCGCCCACAAGGTCGCGGATGTCGAGAATGCCAAGGTCGAAACAACACTTGCGCTGATCCGTGCCGCCCAGAGAGTTGGAAATCGTTGATGCCTGAAGACCCTATCCGCCTGCCCGAAGGCTTTGCGCCGATCTCGAAAAGCACCCTGTTCGAACACTGGTGCGAGCATCCGGGCTGCAAGAAGTGGGGAGGTTATGGTTACGCCCGGCTGAAAACGGACGTGTCGCGATGGTTTTGCTACGAGCATCGCCAGGACGGTGAAGGCGTGTTGTGACACCCGAACGCCCCTACGAACCGCAGATCGGCCCGGCCGGCAAGCTGGTCATTGCCGCCATCGTCGCTTTCGGTTTGTGGGCCGCGTTTGGCTGGCTGGTCACATAGGCGGAACGATTCCTTATCCCATCCGTTCGAATCGCTTCGGTGATGGAGATCAGCATGGTTGCGCCGCGTGCCGCCTGGAAAGGCTTCCTGCGAGTTGGTTCGGTGAGTTGCGGCGTCAAGATCGTCGGCGTCGTCACAGAAGCCGAGAAGATCCGTTTCAACATCCTGAACCGCAAGACCGGCAACCGGGTGAACAGCGTCTATGCCGACGAGGTGACAGGCGACATCGTGCCGGCCGACGAACAGATCAAGGGCTGGCAAGCCGACAAGAACGACTTCATCCCCATCGACGCCGAGGATATAACGAAGCTGAAGCTGACTTCAGAGCATACGCTCGAAGTCGACGAGTTCGTGCCGATTTCCGATATCGACACGCGCTACCTCGAAAAGCCTTACTACCTCATTCCAGCCGACAAGCCTTCAATGGAAGCGTTCGCGGTTCTCAGGGACGCGATGAAGAGCAAGAAGATGGCGGCGCGGTCTTGTGTCGTCATGTACCAGCACGGCCACGAGATCGTCATCCAGCCGTACGGCGAAGGCATGCTTCTGACGTGGCTTCGGCCACACAGCGAAATGGCCGATGAAGGATCGGTATTCGAAGGAATACCGACCGGCAAGCAAGACCCCGAGCTTTTGGAAATCGCCGGCATGCTGATCGACAAAAAGCTGACCGAATTCGATCCGGCGAAGTTCGAAGACAGATACGAGCAAGCCTTGATCGAACTCATCGACGCCAAGCGCAAAGGCAAGAAGCCGCCGAAAAAGGCTCTTCCGCCAGAGCCGAAGAACGTCGTCAACCTGGCGGAGGTGCTGCGCAAGAGCCTCGAACAGGAAGGCGGAAACGTCCCCGCGAAGGGTGGCAAGAAGACCAAGGCAGCTTGAAGTTGGCAGTGAATGAGCATTTGGCTTGGATGGGTGCTCCATTTGCAAGTCGGACCTAAGAAGGGGGCGGGAGTCGCCTAACCCTCTGACGGAGAGCGCCGACGACTTTGGTCAGTTCGGACGAAGTGCCGGACGTGGAATTGTTCTTTCGCAAGCGGGAACTCTCCTTCCTCTGGCGAGTTGTTGGGTCTCTATGGGGGGCTTCCACAGAATGGAGAGAAAAATGCCGGCCAAACAATCTGCGAAAGCTTCATCCAAGGATCTTGAAGACCTTTTCTTGGATGGGTTGAAAGACATTTATTATGCGGAGAAGAAGATTCTGAAGGCCTTGCCAAAGATGGCCAAGGGGGCTGAGTCTAAGGACGTTGCCGCAGCTTTCGAAAAGCACCGTATGGAAACCGAGGGTCAGGTCGAGCGATTGGAGCAGGTATTTGACCTTCTCGACAAACCGGCACGTGGCAAGACGTGCCCAGCCATCGACGGCATCATCGATGAAGGCTCCGAGGTGCTGGAAGAATACAAGGGCTCTCCTGCTATTGACGCAGGACTGGTGGCTGCTGCGCAAGCCGTCGAGCATTACGAGATTGCGCGATACGGAACTCTGATTGCATGGGCCGAGCAACTCGGCATGAGCGACGCCGTATCGCTGTTGCAGGCTACTTTGGAAGAAGAAACCGCCACCGACGAAGCGCTGAACGCGTTGGGTGAAGGCGGGGTCAACCAACGAGCCATGGCAGAAGCTGCCTAATCAAGACCTGCGGATATCGACCCTGGCGCTTTGCCGGGGTCGTGGCGCACCTCGAGACAGTCGTAAATCAGCACAAAGGGCCATGACGCCGGGCGGCTTTTTTTGAGTCTTAACCGCGTCTTTACCATAACCCGCCACAGTGGCGGCAGCGAACAAGTGATGAGTATCGTGAATAGCAAACCCGTCTTCGCCGGCCCGAAGACGGGTTTGCTTTAGTTGTCGCTTAACCAGCGTGATCCAATCAGACATGGGCGGTGGATACATCCGCTCAGTGACAAGTGCCCGCCTCAACCTTCCCCCTGAGGCGGTTTTTTTGTGTCATCCTCAATCAGCAGCCCGGCCTCTCGCGCTGCCTCGACAAAGTCAGAACACGCTTGGCCGACATCGACGCGCCGCGCCAAAGCCCCGGCGACAGAAGCAATCGCGCGCTTGTAGGTTGGCCCCCGTTTGTCAGTCGGCCAACGGTAGGACAATTCGACCGCCGCTTGAGCTACCCTGGCGATCTTTAAATCACAGTTCCATCGCCTCGAACGGATCAAGACCGGGATATCAAAATTCGCGTCGGGCATGGACTCTAGCGCAACCTTAGCCTAGCAGCGGCGGTTGCGCCTGTGCTTCAAAGGATGCTAATTTAGACCGCTGTCCGGCATGTTTCTTGGTCCAGAAGCTGATTTCACTTATAATAATCAGATTTTCACACAGTTGGTGTTTCGAGCCGGATCAATCCCTGAATTCCAGTATTGCCGCTGCCAGTGCGCAAGACTGATGATGCCTCGCCACGCTCGCTCTGGAAGCGCTCGCCATAGCGCTCGGGATCAAGCCAGAACGGTTGTTGAGAGCAAAGACCCACCCAGCCGACGCCGAGCGGGCGCCAATGCTCGCAAATCCAGGGGATGGTCAGGGCGGCGGTCGACCGGTCATGGCATACCAGGCTGCAGCGGCGCCGGCGGCAGCCGACAAAAGCGCCTTGCCAATGCCCCACATCGCTTTCCCCAGTGATCCCGCGAAGATCACGCGGTCGCGCACCCTTTCAAGCTCGAGCGTCGTGGGACGGATGGCTTCAACTGATTTCTCGACAGCGCTGAGGCGATGGTTGATGCCGATCACCTCGCGCTCTGTGCGCTCCTGTGCTTCATAGCCGCGGCGGCGGCCTTCAGAAGCTTCCTTCTGACTTGCGACGACTTCTGAAAGCATTCTCTCGATAGATTTAAGTCGTTCATCAAAACGCGCGATCTCGACTTCCATAGGTTCATCCGCCATGAGCCCCACTGCCCTGTTAATGCACTGCCATGAGATAGATGCCGATCAGGCCGGCGATGATTGCCAGCGCCGCCAGCACGTAGGCGATGTTCACCGGATGCCACTTCATTGCTTTTCTCGATCAGGTTTGCCGGCCAATGCTGTAGCCACGTTGTCGTAGTTCTGCGCGCAGCGGATCACACGGTCGTTGGCACGGTTGGTTGCCCGGCGCTCCGCTTTCCACAGCACCACGGCTTCATCTCCAACAGCGTCGGGCGCATGCGGTTCCCGCTTGCGGCAGTCATCTGGCAGGGGCGGAAGGTTTATGCCGGCCTCGACCTTGCCTTTCTGGACCGCAGCCTTATGCAGCGCCGCCTTATCGTTCGCGCACGAAGTCACGATCAGACTGAGTGATACGGCAAGAACGGCCCTGAGCGGCGAGCTGTGCGGCATAGATGGCATTCCTCTGTTTGTCGTGTTCGTCATCCAGCCTTTCGCGCTCCTGCGCCTCGGCAAGCAGCTCGGCATAGAGGGTGGCGGACTTCCGTCCGGCTTCGAGTTGGCGGGCGATTTCCCTGTTGGTCGCTTCAGCGGCGTCGAGTTGGGATTTCAGGACGTACCCGGCGAGCGCTTCGCCACGGACATTGGCGTCGTGCCATGCCAGCAACGCCTTGCCACCGACGTAGGCAGCCAAACACAGCAGAACGATTCCGACGAACCGGCCGAGCTTGTCCTGAATGAACCAGAGAGCGAGGGCGCTCATATCGCCAGCCAAATGAAAAATGCTGGGACAAGGAGCAGAATGACACAAGACACTCCGGCTGCCGCGCCAAGAAAGCTGGACAAGAGTACGCGAGGGTCGATCATGGAAATCCCCCTGTATTGTTGGAAGTGGATGCCCGGCTCACCCGGCCGGGCTCGGGTGTTTCGTCAGGCAGCCTTGGAGGCCTTTTCGAAGGTCAACTCATAGACCTCGCCAAGCTCGAACTGCGCGATCGCGGCCGGATTGGTGATGGTGATCGAAAGTTCCCCGGAAGGTGTCCACTTCGACCAGTCGCCATTTCCTTCCGCGAGGCCCTTCAGATAGCCACCAAACGCGGCGCCCATCTTCACCTCCACGTTCACCGACTTCTCATCGGCAGTCGTGTGGTGATTGATCTGCTTGACGTAGAACATTGCTCGGACCGTCATCGGTCTTCTCCTTTATATATTACCGGCGATCCCGGCCGGCACGGGATTGGAAGCGGTCAGTCCAGCCCCGACACGCAAAGCTCGCCTTCGCCGATCCGGGTGGCGTCACCCATTTCACGGCGCTTGGCGAGGCCGACGATCATCTTGCCACCTGCACGGTTGAAGGCGGTGGCGGCAACGCAGCTTTGGACGTACTGGCCGAGCCGCCCGAGCTTCGCCGCGGTGGACTTGCAGCCCGCCCCGATGCCGACATTGTAGGAGAGCGAAAGCATCATCGCCCGCCACGACAGAGGCTTGGCGCCGAACCCCTCGATGCACTTGACCAGCGCCGGCCGGAAATCCTTGGTGAGCCGCTTTTGCAGGCGCTTCTTGCAACCCTCCGGCGTCTCCACCATGCCCTTGCGCACGTTCTCGGTGTCGCCGTTGCAGATGGTCCAGACCGGCGGCTTAGCGATCACGTCGAGATAGGCGCGCAGTTCCTCGCCTTCCCACGGCTTCACCAGGTATTCCGAGGCCAGCACCACGTCGTCAGGGATAGGCGGCTCACCGGAGCGCACCACATACAGCACGCCGCCGATGGAGGTCGAAGCCGCAACGACGGCGGCAATCGCCGCCTTGGCGCGTTTGGAAGGCGTGAGGCGCTTATTCAGCATCGTCTCGCCCTCCTGAAACGCTATCCTGAACGACGACGCGCGAAGGAATTGCCGCGAGCGCCAGCAGCGCTCCGATCAGGCCAAAGCCGACCCGCGAAACTGGCAGGTAGCCATCGAGAAACGGCCAGAGGTAGTCGAGGAAAACGACGATGCCGCAGAGAGTGCTACCGGCCGAGCAATAGACGCTGTAGGCGCGCGAAAGCACCCGCTTCCAGTTGGAAACGAGACGCATGGTCTAGTCCTTTCCGATTGTCAGAAATTACAATTTTGCTAGGCTTGCCCTTTTGGAGGGCTGAAGCATGGGGCCGCCATCGCACTTCACCACGCAGGAATGGTTCTACGCGATAGTGGTGATCGTCGCGATTGTCGGCATTGCGTGGGCCATCATGGCATGAGCCGTAGCCACGGTTTGTTCCTGAATGTTGTCAGGAATTGTCAGGGCGGCTAGGTTGTCGCGTGGCTTCCCAGAGACGCTGCAAAGGCCGGCGCGCTATTGACCCCCAAACGCTAGTGCGTCGGCTGCTCTTTGATCATTTTTCGTGCCAAGTTCGGTCGAATTCACTGGAACCAGATATTCCACTGCTCGTTGAAGCCAGCGCATAGGGCCGGCGGTTTGGATTCCCAAGGCTATTGCACATGGCTTCGCCGGCCCTATGCGTTGCGTGGAAATGCGTCGGTCGGAACGGCAAACCCGGCATCCGGGGAGTACCTGGCCCATCCATCATGCGCTTTGCAGCGCAACCGCTGTAACTGTCCCGCCGGATGGCAACACCGTAAGCACCGAATTAAGTGCTTCACCTGCCGCTGATACCTTCGACCCAATGATTGCACGGTAGAGAGTCCCGTTGACCGCATTGTAATTCTCAGTGACGTTGCTGAGACCATTAGCTCCAGTGCCGCCAGCCTGCGCGACAACCAGCGCAGCCCCGCCAGCCGGCACAGTCACGGTCGCTCCTGTTGGCGCCGCATCGGTATCCGCTGCCGTCATGGACACACCAACACCGCGATAGATACCGACGACGGAAGAGCACCCTGTCCCGCTGAATGTGAGAACGACATTGGCGGCGGTTGCTCCCGATAAGCTAGAGCTAGCACCGGAATCGACCGCCCAAATTTCGCAGTTACCCGAGGTGCCGGAAGCATAGTTTGCAAGGCGGGTTGCCGTGATCCCCCCAACAGTCACACTATTGAGCGTGCGGGACGAAGATGAATGTCGGAAAGCGATGCAAAGAAATGTCTTGCGGTCAGCATCGGTCGCCCCGATAGCCATCCCGGTTATCGTTTGTGTTGTTGTGCCTGCCCCATTGCTATTGTTGGTGGATATATAAGTCAGATCGGGTAGGGCTGCCGTCACCTCCAGATCAAACACCTCCAGATCATCGGTATCACTGGCAGCGTCCGTCACCCGCACCGAAAGCCCGGTGAAGTTGCCGCTCTCTGTCGGGGTGCCGGAAATATCGCCGGTATCCGGGTCTATGTCGATTCCATCGGGCCATGTGCCGATGAGCGAATAGACGTAGGGCGCTGTGCCGCCCGAGGCGGAAACGGTGAAGCCGTCATAGGCCTCGCCTTCCGTCGCAGTCAGGACTGGAGTGCCAGAAATGGCGAGTGGATCAGGCGTCGGCCCGCCACCCGCTGCCCTCGCCCGCCATTGCAGGCCAAGGCCGAGGCCGAGATGCAATCCAGGCATTTACGCAGCCTCCACGGCAACCTTATCGCCCACGCTGACATGGAAGGTGTACGCCGTATCCGCCTTCAGCTTGCGCGCCGCAGCCGTTCCATCCGTCCCCACCGATGCATCCGGGGCCGGCCCAATCGCTACCCAGCAATCGGCATCAGGCAGCAACTCCACGATTTCCTCGGGGGCAGCAACCGTCAACGTTCCCGTCGCCGGCATGGTGATGGTTTCGGTGCGCACGTTCGATCCCTGCGCCACAGGGGCGACGTAGTGATGGGTCCCGTCGATACGGGCAAAGGTGACGATGAGTGTCGCCATGATGGTGTCTCCTATGAGGTCGGAAGATCGGAAAGGGCTGGAAGTTCTGACGGGTCTTTGGCCGGATAGACCGTGATCGAGCGCAGGTAGACGGAATCGAGATTTTCCCCGAAGTCCCCGCCGTCATGGCCGATCAGCACCGAAGCCAATGACGAAAACGCTGCATAGCCCACGGTCTGCGTCAGGGCAGACGCTCCATCGAGCGACCATGCATATTCATAATCGCCGCCGCCGACGTCGCGATTGAGCGTCACCGCAAGCGTGTGCCGGCCAGTCGTTGACAGGCTCGCCCCAAGGCCGAGCGAGACGGAATCGTACATGTTGTCGTCAACGGCAACGACGATCATGTCGGTTGATGCATCCCAACTGACATCATCGCCAAGGAACAGCGCAAATCCGAAAGGAGGCGATACGAAATCGAAATCGAGAATTATCGTCATCCCGGCGGCAAGGCCCGACTGGAAGTCGGATAGCAATGGCCCCGACGCTGCGGGATGATTGCCGTTCTCGAACACAAAGAACATGCCGGAGCCGGAAATAACCCCGGCTTCATAGCCTGTCAGGATCGACCCGATGCTGCGCGGCGCGCCTCCCGCATAGTATGTGCCGGCCATGAAATCGAGGAATGCCGTCGCCCCGGCCGGCAGCCAGTCGGGCAATGGAGAAGCAACCTGCGCATTGAGCATCTGCGCCGCACCGGAAAGGATCATGCCGTCACGTCCGCAGCGAGCCAGCCAACAAGCTCCCACTCGTCGGTTGCGATTTTCTTGAGCGTCACAGAAGCACCGACCTGCGCCGTTTTCGGCAGGTAGCCCGGAACGGCATGGATCGTGACGTCGGTCGGTGCGTCGAAGATCACAGCACCAGCGCTGGCCTGCCGGAAGGTGATTTCCGTATCGACCGGAAACGCCACCGCCGCGTTGGATGGCAATATCACTGTGCAGCCGCCACCCTCGATACAGCGCAGATACTTGTTGGCGTCGGAAAGCACAGGCGTATAGGTGCCATCCGTCGCAACAGGCAGCGCCGCCACGATTGACGGCCGGAAATTCGCCTGCGGCAGCGTGAACGGCCCGAAAGATGCCCCGCCTTCGAGGTAGATCGTCATCTGTGTGCCAGAGACGGTGATGTTGGAGATTTCATTCGGGACGGGCGGGTTTTCTTCCAGATCGACAACGCGCTGGTCGAGATCGTAAAAATTCCCGTCCACCTCGGCAGCGGTCAGGTTCGATCCCTTGCCGGCACCCCAGGCGCCGGCAGTCCGGTAGGTCAAAGTCATGTGCGGAAATCTCCGTCAGGCGGTGACAGGCAGGCAGAGGATCATCAACTGGCGGTTATCAACCAGCCTGTTGCTATCGTCCAAGATGATGTTCGCAACCGTGGTTGCACCGGCATAGGCATAGCTGAAAGCCCCCGCCTCCACGCCGATGTCGGTCGGGAAAAGCAGCGAAGCCGCGCCACCACTGAGGCTTGTTACTGAGGCGGCACCGGCCTTGAAATTGGGCTTTCCCCCGTCACTGCCAGTGACCGGCGAAACAAAATCCAGAACGTCGCCGGTAGGCTCAACCCACTTCAATGACAAGGCGTATGGAAACACTTCCAAGGCAACGAAGCTGCCGATTTCATAAAGCGGACCAGTCCCGAAAGCGGGCAAACCGGCGATGGTGTGCGATGCCGCTCCGATCCAACCTTCCTTTTCAGTGAGCACGTAGCCTCCCCAACTCACTGGTACGGACACGTCGGGATAGTAGAGTCCGGTATTCGGAGTGCCGAACGGCGAATAGTAGATAGGAGCGACCTCGGCGCTGCTCTCATCGATAGGACGCACCACCGCGCCCAGCCGAACGATGAAAGCGAAAGCGAGTGGCGGGGTAGTGTTGTCGCGCCAATGCACCTCTACGATGCGCCGAAAAGGATCGAGGACGACCGGCCTGCCGGTGGAGCCGTAAGCCTTCGCCATCAGTCGTCATACTTGAAGTTGAAACGGCGATAGATGCCGTCCGCCCTGCCTTGAAACAGGATACGCTTGCACCGCTTGACCATCACATACTGCTCAGCATCAGCCGGATTTTCGACGCGGATGGTTTCTTCTTCGCGGTCGATCTCGTCAAAATCCAGCACGACGATTTCAGGGTCATCGATCTGTCCCGTGTCATCGGGATATTCGACGCGGATGGAAGGCCCGGATTGCTGCGTTGCCTGTTCGAACCGTGCGGCCTTGCCGAAACGGAAATGCGCCTCGCCGTCGCCTTCCGGCTTTACCCGCGCCAAGGCCCGCTGAAGGATCGCTTCGGCTGCACTCTGGCGCGTGATCTTTTCCAGCGAGGCAAAGCGCGGTTTCTTGATCGTGATGGTCGAGAGCATCAGGCCGTCACTCCCGCTTCCAGATCAATCGTCCGGGCAACCATGAGGTCGGATACCGTGATCGGATATTCGGTCGTGAACGGCCCTGCCTTCAGAACCTTCAGATCGCAATCGACTTCGGTGAACACCTGGTTGAGCGCGCTGATCGCTTCGGCGGCGTCTGACCGGAATGCATCGAGAACCGGCTTTTGATCGTTCTGCCCGTTGTAGACCGTCATCTGCTCGACCAGATCGACGGCGCGCATGTTGTAGAAATCTACTCCATCGTCGTTCGGCAAAATGTCGCCGAATTCCTCATAGGTGACTTCGCCAGCAATCGGCGCATAGGTCGCCCCGGAATAAAGCTGCCAGTCATCCGAATAGCCCGCAACGACATAGACCGGAGAACCCGTCACGGTCGATACCGTGTTCCCTTTCCCCACCGTGCAGCCCAGCGAGACATGGGCAATGAACTCACCCGTTCCACTGGCCGAAAGCTCATAGCCGATGATCTTGCCGGATACCGTGCCACCCGGCAGGCGAGGATCCGTGATGGTCGCGCTCTTTCTGAGAGACAGGCCAAGGCCCATCCGCCACGGGATGGAGAAAGACACATTCGCCGCCCTTGCTCGAGACAGCAGTTGCGCCCTCGCTAGGGCGATCAGATATTCGAGGCTCCTTTTGCCCCGGTCGGTCGGGAAATAGGCGCGGTTACGGAGATCGCCAATCGGCATGATGCCGTCGGGATTGTCGGTATCTGTGGGATCAATCGGTAGACCCGCATCCTCGCTTGCCACCTCGATTTCTATGACTTCCTCGTCGCCAGGTTCGGTCAAAATCGCCTGACAATCGGCATTGAGGGTAAAGGTCACGACCTCGATGCGCTTGCGAGCCACGTCATAATTTGCGGTCAGCGTCGGGCTAAGCGCCCACAACGGAAAATCCGCATGTCCATTGTTGAACCCCGCGCGCGAAAGCACGGTCGGCAGTGCGATTCCGTCGACACGATCTACCGAACAGGGGCCGAACTCCCAGCCGCCGCCGATCCGGTCGCCTTCCTCCGGCCAATCCCGCATCAGGCCCTCGCCTGTGTAGGAGGTGGCAAAGCCGTTTCGTGATCCAGCCGCGACAAATGCAGCAAGAAGCGTAGAAGTCAGGTCGACATTGCCAACGGCGGTCTGATCCCAGCTTACTTCCGCCGTCACCTTCACCTTTCGCACTGGAGCCGAGCCCAGATCGACGGTGAGCGAATCCCGCAGGAAAGCCCCGCTCACATCGACAATGCCGTCCTCGCCTTGAAGGATATCGGTGACGGTGACAGCATGTGTCACCCTGTCGATGTGCCAAAGCTGCGTTCTTGCCTCTAGGACTGCATCAGGATCGTCGCGGCTTTCCTCGTTGAGCCACAGCGGGTCATAGTAGGGCTGAACCTTCAGCGTTTCGGCCAGAGCGCGTTTCTGAGTGTCGAAGTCTTCCGGCCTCGCCACGAATGACAGGGAGACGACATTCTCGTCCAGTTGATCCGGCAGGCCCACTAGCCGCCCGAAAAACAACGCGGTCGCCCCGGCAGTCGGGTTCAGGTCGTCAGTCCATGACAGCCACGCCCAGCGCTTGCGGCCCGTCGAAAGCAGCCCGACACGCGGATTGCGAACATCGACCTGCAACTGAGCGAAGTCGCCTTCCTGATGGCTAATGCGCAGCGCAAGAACGTCCTCGTCCTCGACCTCATGTTCCGGCCCAAAGCTCGTTTCGGAAGCGTCGGCCCATGCAAAATGAAACACGGCCTATTGCTCCTCGAGGAGAAGTTGCCAGTTCACAGCCGCTCCCCATTCATCGAAGTCGGTGCGGTAGCTCACCACCATCATGGTCAGGCGCGGGCGATAGAAGGTGAAATTGCCTTCCGTGCGCGTGGCCGGATCATCCGTGTTCGATGCCAGAGGGCGGGCCGGTGAGCCGCCAGAGGTGAGATAGGACAGTTCTGCCGCGCAATCGACGGTTAGAACCTGCCCCGGCCAGACGCCATCTAAAGCCGGTTGCTGCTGGTCTGTACAGGTAATGGTCGAGCGATACTTGCGAAACGCCGGTTCCGACAGGTCAATCAGCGTCCCGTTGACCGTGCGCCCCATCTGTGAGGCCGCGTCGATCAGTTCGAGCGACTGCGTGATGCCGCGCGCCGAATATGGCGGGATGCCGATAGGATCTAGCCGCAGCAGGGTCAGTTCGGTCATTGCTTCTATCTCGCTTGAGGAAGCGGGCGGCGGTCATAGGTTGGTCCGCGCCACAACCGGCCCAAGGGATAACCACGCTGCCCATCTGGCCAGACCGTAAAGACACGGATCAGCCCTGAAAGTGGATGCGTCTCTGACGCTAACTCAATCCTCACGACGCACTGGCTTTGCGACCTGCCAAGGGCAGCGACTTCATCGGCTAGTGACCTCATTTATACCACCCCGGCTTGCGGCCTGCCGAAAGCGTGGCGCTGCCCGTCGCATAGGTCGAGAGCTTCGCCGCTACCTGAACCGGGGCGACGGTATCGAACCTCTCACCATCCGGCATGACGATAGTGACAGGCGTCCCCGAAAATCCACCGCTCGAAGCAGCCGGGGCAAGCTGCATGTTGGCAAAACCACCACCGGCAAAGCGCGGGATATCGACGGAGAGCGAACGCCCTATCCCATCGACCAGCCCGCCGACACTGAAGCCCTTGAGGCCCTTGAGCGATGGCAGAATGCCGTTGTTGATGGCATGGAAGAAATCGACACCCAGCCGCTTGACCACGGCAGCGCGCATGACGAACTCGCCATTGGACAGCCAGGCCAGGATTGAATCGCTGGTAGGCCCGCCAGCGCCCCGTACATGACCACCAGAGGCGAAGCCCTGTGTGGTACTGGACGATCCGCCCGACGATCCGGCAGCCGAACGGAGCCTTGCCGCTTCCGCCGCTGCGGCCCTGAGAGCCGACAGGATGCGATCAATGGCCGACTGGATTTGCGAGGCGACTTGGTTGACAAGATTGGTGAGCGCGGAAAACCCGCTTTCCACCATCGAACGTATGCCACCCATGATCCCGTCAATAGCGGTAGAGGCCTGCCGGAATGGCGTGACAAGCGCATCGGCAAGCTGCGAAGCAACCTCGATATCCCCGGCAGCTTCCGTCGCGCGGCTGATAGCGGCGGCAATCTCATTTGCGGCATCCACAACGGCGCTTGTCGCACCTGTGAAGCCGTCCACAATCGCGCCGATCACCGTAGAAATTGTATCGGTGACCCCGCCTATCGTCGTTGAAATTACCGACGCCAGCCCGTTGAAAGTAGCGGCAGCCGCCCCGGAAATCGTTGTCCAGACAGCGGAGCCGGTGTTGGCAATGGCCGTCCACACCGGGCTTAGAAGCGAGCCAAGACCGGATGCGCTTTGAACGATGAAGTCGAACGCCGTTGTCGCCCGCGCCGTGATCTCGTCCCAGATTGCAGATGCGCCAGCCTTGATCTGATCCCATGTGGGCAACAGTTGAGCGGCCAGCCCGGAAATGGCAGATACGGCCCCATCCACGAAGCCCGCGATCAGTTGCCCGATCCCGATGAACACCGCGCCGATGCCTTGCAGGGCGAGCTGCAGCGCCTCCACGAACATCTGGCCCGCAGCGGCCCCGGCGTTGCGCAGACTTTCCGCAATCGCGGCTATGCCGTCGCCTGAGAACAGGTTCTTCAGGTACTCCCACGCGGACGACGCGGCAGCCGTTATGTCATCCCAAAAAGCATAGATCGCCACGCCGGCCGCAACGACACCCGCAACGATCAGCGCGGGCCAGCCGACCAGTCCTGCGACCAGTCCGAGGAATGACAACGCGCCAGTGACCAGGCCGCGAAACAGCGTGGCAATGGCTCCCATCGCGCCGCGACCGGCAAGGAAGGCAAAGGCCGATCCGAGCAGCTTCACGCCGTTTATGATGACGGGAATGGCGGATGCGAACAGCTTGAACACGCCAAGGAGCTTCAGGAGCGCCGCAGCGATCAGAAGTTGCCCTCCAGTCAGTTTCGTGCCGAACACGGCGTTGAGGCCGTCGGCTACCAGCCTCGCGCCCTCGCTGATCATCCTGAACAGCGGGAGGACTACACCGTTGACGACCGCCGCGAGATTCCTGCCGAACTCAATGACCGCATCGCGCCATTTCAGTATCCAAGGGTTGCGCACGCGCTCGTCATTGCCGGCAAGCGCATTGACCAGATCACCGATCAGCCGCACCGTTCCGAGTGTCAGCGCCTTTCCAAACTGGAGAATAGCATCGCGGTTTTGCACGATGACATCGCGAAGCAGGCGCGCACCTTCCGTCACAGCGGGCGCAAAGATCAGCCCCAGCCAAAGCCGGATACCTTTTGCGGCAAATGACACCTCGTCCAGCGCATCGCCCATCTCGTCGGCAATGTCGGCAGCATTCTTGTCGAACACGATGCCGAGCTTTTCGGCTTCCTTGCCGAGATCAATCAGTCCTTGCTTGCCGGAATTCAGCAGCGGCAACAGTTTCGCACCGGAGCGCCCGAACAGTTCGATGGCGATTGCCGATTTTGCTGCACCATCCGGCATTTTTGAGAATGCTTCGGCAATGTCCTGAAGGATCGCTTCGGTCGGCCTGATTTTCCCGTCAGTGCCCTTGATGTTGACGCCCAGCCGCGAAAACAGGTCGATGGCAGACTTTGAACCGCGCGCCGCATCGCCCAACGCCTTGTTGAGCCGCGCCATGCCAGCCTGGAACTCAGTCTGTTCGACATTGGCCATCTTCGCCGCGAATTCCAGCCGCCCATAGGCATCGACGGTCAGGCCGGCGGCTTCCGCTGCCTTTCCCATGCCGTCAACGACTTCTGCGCTGTCCTTTGCGAGTTTCAGCGCGCCCGCACCCACGGCGGTTGCGGCAGCGGCAGCGCCGGTGAAGGCAAGGGCAAGCCTGCGCCCGACCGTGGCAAGGTCCGAACTGAACGTCTTGAGGCTGGCCCCGAACTTCGTCAGATCGGCCTTGAGCGCAGCTTTCCTGATCTGGTCGAAAGCCTTTTCGCCGGCTTCGCCCATATCCTTGAGCTGCTTCTCAATCTCGCGACCGCCGTCCAAAGCAATTCTTTGGACTATCGTCTTTTTCGCCATACTTACCACCACGAGAAAAGGCGGCTCCGAAGAACCGCCTCAACGTTCAGATTGCCTTGCTAAGCTATGCCTCGCATTAGCCCGCGCCACCTCGCTAGGCTGCTGAATGCTCGGCTTGACTGTGCTATGCTGCTTTCTTCAAAGTCTCCTCGTCCTTCGCGATCTCCCAATGGGAAACTACAAAGCGACCGAAGGGGCCTTTCCGGGCAGGGCGAAAATCGCCGAGCCCAATCTTCTTACCCGCATCGTCCACGACAGCGCGGACAAGTGCGGGAGAGAACATCGCTCCGTCCACATCTAGTGTGAACTGCGTCTGCCACGCATCGACGCGCGGGCGATGGCACATGATCCTGCCACCGGTCGAAGGGATAACAACCGACCGGCTATCTACCTCCCATTCCGTCAGCGGCTCGCCGTCCGCATTGGTCAGGGTGCACAGCATATCCTCGACCATGAGGCCCGCCGGGATCAGCGACGTTTTCATGGTAGTCAGCTTCGACTTACCCGCCTTGTGGAACGTCCCCGCCGCGATGAGACAGGCGAAGATATTCGGGCCGGGAATATAAAGGTGGCCGTCAGCATCGGCGTATCGCTTCGCTTCGGCCTGCTGGCGGGGCGTTCCCTTGTCCCCCTTGAACGTGACTGCCGTGCCGCCCGAGACCGCAACCTCTGCGGCTTCGGTGAAGCGGTTCATGATGAGGGGCGTCATACCCTGAATCGTGACTGCTATTTTCATAGGAGTTCTCCATGGTTTGCTATGCCGTTCGTTGCAACGCCTCGCCGCGCTAAACCGCCCTTCACGCAGCCGCGCCTCATTGGCGTTTACAAAAGCAAACCTAACGTATATCTTACTATACTACAAGCAAAAAATATACGCGGAGTTCATAATGATTGACCGCCCCGATGCCGTCGCATACGTTACGGCCATGATCACCCCGGCCCAAATCCGCGCCGCGAGGGCGCTGATCGGCTGGAAACAGTCTGACTTGGCCTCCGCTTCTGGCGTTTCGGAAATCTCAATCAAGAACATCGAGCGCGGGGCTACTGACCCTCGCGGCAGTACGCTCGCCTCTATACAAAGCGCTTTCGCGGAGGCAGGTGTTGTCTTTCTCGACCCCGGCGATGTTCGTGATGGCGGCCACGGCGTGCGGTTACGATAGCCATGCCTCAGACCTTCAGATGCTTCACGAACAGTTCACCCAGCCGGTTGGCTGCGCGTTCGGTTATTTCGCGGATGGAGAACTTGTCCGGCATCTTGGCCTTTGGAATGCCGATGAACAGCGGCACCAACCGAGACGCCTTGCCGGAGTTGCCGCGCCGCAAGGCCGAGAGTGTGACCTTGCCGGGAGTCGTCTGCCCGCGCCGGTTGATTGCGATCTGGCCTGCCAGCAATGGAGGCTTGCCAGGGCGATTGATGGGGACCAGCGGCCCGATGCTCTTGATGTAGCCTGCCGGCGTCATCTTCGACCGGCCGATCCGCTGCGGGGTCGATTTCAACGGCAGCCACAGAAGCGGCTTACCGCTGATCGTGTCGCCATCTTCGAAAACGCCGGCATATGGAATCTTGTGCCAGATGAAGGCGGCGGCATTCATCGAAGCGCCGCGCTTTGGGTAGACATCAACCCGAAGCGTGTTCTGCCAGCGTTTCGAAAAGCCGGCTGACGCAATGTCCGCGCGGCCTTCCCGCTTCACAATCTCCGCAGCCTCGATGATCGCGCTTGTGCCAGCATAGGCAATCGGGTCGGCAATCTGCACCATCGCCCGCGCGAACTCGCCTTTCTTGGCGTCGAAACGAAACCTTGCAGCCAATTGTCGAGACTCCCATATCGTGAAATACTGGTTTGCGAGTTTGGGAGGGTTCGATGTTCCGCAGGATTGTCAGCGCACTGTTGTTCTTGACCGCGATTGCCTTTTCGTTTGGCCTCGTCGCCGCGCCGCCTGCAAATGTTGGGGCTGGCGTCATCCTCACCGGCATCACGGTCATCATGGCAATCGGGGCCTTCTATGTGTGGCCCCGTTCGGATTTCCATGTCCCTGATGATCTGTTCATGGATCGAACCGCCGCGACCAAGACAGCAGACGGCCCGGTCCCTTCCCGTTTTGGCAACGGAGACGTGACGCGCGATATGCGCCGCCTTGGCTTGACCTGATCAGTCCTTACCCAGCTTCTCGACCTGCTTTTTCACGTCCTTCGGATCGCCCCGCGCCGCCATTGCTCCGATGGAGAGCCTTGACGCATCTTCGCGGTTCTTCCGTTTCGAGGAAAAGAACAGGAAGCCTGCGATCTGCCGAGGCGTATAGTTCCACACCGCAGCGGGCGGATGACCCGACGCGATGAGTTGCTCCACCGCTATTGCGAGGTCGTAGCCCGCGCCTTGGGCGATGCTCCGCCGCCGACCGCGCCCATCACTCCGGTCAGCGTTTCCATGAAAGGGACCGGGCCGCGCGGCATGGTCACGCGAATGATCGCCGTAAGCAGTTCGGCCTTTTCATCGAGAGCAAGGCGCGAAGCATTCGCCTCGTCCAGTTCCTCGACGCCACCGGCAATGATCGCATTCACGATCTCATCGGACATGCCGAGGATTTCTGCGAGGTCGAACTGACCCTTGCCCCATGACTTGCGAAGGTCGGGAAACCGGAACAGCAGTTGCGCGATGGCCTGAACGCCAACGCCGCACACCGTGGCCTGTGCGCCGCGAACCTCGACAGTTTCGGTCAGCGGCGCGATATTGATCAATCCGGCCATCAGGCAGCCTCGAGAACGGTGACGGTGCCGAAGTCGGACGTGCCATCGGTGTGTTCGGTCGCCAGCACTTCCGCCGTAACCTCGATCTGACCCCATTCGTCAGAGATCGGATTGAACGAACCGGACGGGCCGAAAGACACGTTCGGCAGGCTCATGGTCACTTTCGCGCCGATATCGTTGGTGCCGGTGAACGAGATTGCCCCGGTGATTTCCGTTTCCGCGAAGATGGCGAAACTCTTGGTACCATCCGAAGCCTCATCGATATCGCCGCCGAGCAGCAGCATGGCGAGATTTTCCGCCGTCAGTTCTTCCAGCACGACGCGAAGGGTCATGCCTTTCTCGATAGCGACCGAACGATCCTTGTTGCGAACGCCGGAACGGCTGGAGAAGTGATCCAGCTTTTCGATGGTCGGGGTCAGTTCGATTTCCGGCGCATTGCCGAGATCGCGCTGAACGCCTGCGGTCGGCGTAAATTTGATGGTACCCTTGCCGACAAAATAGTTCAGCGGATTGGGAGACGTGGCCATGTCAGTTTCCTTTCGGGTGTTGAAGCCCGTCACCGGGCATGGTGATTACGCAGTGGTTTCGACCAGATCGGACGGGTTGAGCCGGTAGGTGAAGGTGAAGGCCACACCGATGCCGCCCTCCATGGAGCGACCCCGTTCGGTAATGGTTGCCGAGCCGCGATAGCGGATGCCGATCCGGTTGACAGTCAGGCCCGCCAGCGTCGTATCGGTCAGCACGGCGTGAATGAGCTTTGCCCGCCATTCGTTGAGGTTCGGGCCGATATCCTTGGCCTTGGCCGCGATCCGAAATTGCACTTCCGGCGTCATTTCCACGATGCGAACAGTCATCAATGGACGGGTGCCGGCGTCATCGACGGCGCTTTCCTCGCCATCCAGAAGGACGACGGCTGGCAAGGCGGTGTCGGCCAAGTCAGCCTCGTTTCTGCGGCTGTCCAATGCAGGATCGATGGCAGCCGCGACCGCCTGAAGCCGCGACAGGATTTGCTCGCGGATATCGGTCATGCCGCCTCCAGGATCAGCAGCAGTTCGCCATCGGCCTCGCCATTTGGCGAAGGACGGTATTCGTGCCGCATGATCGACCAGCTTTTGCCGTTGAACGTGATCGTCGCGCCCCGAAGTTCTCCCACGCCGACACTGCGTTCAGTCAGTTCGGAAACGCGCACCATCGCCGCAGGCAGGATGGTGGACACGGTGATCTTGTCGCCGACTTCAACGCCTGCCGTCTTGTCCAGCACCGTGAGCGTCACCGGCTCCGCATCGGAGACGTCGAGCGCCAGCGTGGCGGGGACACCAATCACGTCATAGGTCGGGCCATAGAGCAAAGAGGCATAGTCGATCATGCCGCAGCCTCGATCCTCTGGCCCACAACATCCCAGCAGTAGCCGGATGCCATTTCCGCCATCGTGAACTGCTTCCACGCCAGCCGAGCGGCCCATTCCAGCCGGTCGGGCGTGACGACCTCGCCGGGTTCATGTCCGGTTACGGCCCAAGCCATTGAGCCGATATCCATCGAGACGGCGGGAACGCCCGCAATCACCGCCTCGACAGCCGTGTTGCTGTTCCAGGTCACCACATGCGAAGCGCCATCCAGCGACGATTGCAGATCGCCGCCGATGGTCTGGACACCGGCAATGCTTCCCCCCGCCCCGCGCTTCACAGCTTCGGGATGAGGCCGGAAGCGCACGTCATGGCCGGTTGCTTTCAACCGCATGGCCGTCTCGCGATACCATCCGCCCAGTGAACCGCCGATGGACCTGAGCGACATATCGCCCGGAACCTGCCCGATGATGAGCGCGTAACCTTCCTTGCGTCTCCACGGCTTCAGCGGGCCGAAATGCTCATGGAAGCGGCCGGGATCAGCACGCGTCCCGCGGAATTCCCCTCGACCGTTCAAGCCGCCGCCGAAGGAAACCGACGTCCATTTGAACCGATCACCGAGATAGCCGCGCTCGAGGATGCAAACCTCGCCGCCGCTGCTTTTCTGCGCCTGAATTTCGACTGCGCGCCGGACGCCCCAGCACACCAGCAGGTCGCACGGCTCCCACTGGCTGGCGACTTCCACGGTCCATCCGTGCTGTCTAAGCCCCTCACCGAAAGGACCGCACCATTCGCGATGATGTTCGGCGCGAGGGAGAAGGATAGCTTTCATTTCTTGACGACGCCCCACACTTCTTCGCCGAACTCTTGGAAGTCGGGATACTTCGCGGAGACAACGCGGTTGACGGTTGCCCACGAAATGTCATGTCCGAGGATCATGCCGCCGCTACGGACCTTGGAAGCCCAAGCCGCGATATCGCGTTTCAGTCCGTGTTCGGTGTGGTCACCGTCGAGGAATACGAAATCCAGCGATCCCTTTTCGACCGACTTGGACATGGCGACGGAATCGCCCTTGAGGATGATGCACCGATAGCCGTAGCCCTTGGCCCGCAGCGCCACGTCGCGTTCCAGCGCTCGCATGTCGAAATCGACATAGGTCTCCGCGTTCTCATCCTCCCGAAGCGGAACAACCTTCCACTGATCGACGCCGGTCATCGAAAGGCCGGGACAGGCATCGAGTACGGAAAACAGCGTCTTGCCCCGGAGAACGCCGATCTCTGCGCCCCTGGTCCATCCATGCTGCTTCACCAGGTCGATGATGACGGCGCGCTGGTTCGTGGCCTTCACCAGATGGGCGAGACGTTTCCGGTCAGACATAGGCTTTTCTCATCCATTTGGAATGCGCGCTTTCGGAACGCGGTTCGTAGGGACCGCAGAGGAACGCGGCTTTCATGCCTTCCGGCGGTGCGTCCCTGTGTTTCGATGGGCGATACTGGATGACGCCTTCGGTCTCGCCAAAGGTCGGTTCATCAGGTCCAAGCACATGTGCGACCCACGATTGATCGCCGGTCCAGTAGGCTGCCCGTTTCCGAGCCCATGCCACCTTTTCAGGCGAAAGCGTCGTCCAGACATCGTTGCGATAGCCGGGTTCGATGGAAAACATCGAAGTGTTGTAAGGCTCCAGCCGCGCACGATCCCAAATGACGAACGGCTCATTGACGTTCAGCAGTGGTTCGAGATCGCCGGTCACGACAACATCGAGATCGATAGACGCGAACCGCTCTCCGATCATGTCGTGGAACTCAGGCGACCAGCCCCAAAGCTTAGGTAAGTAATCCGGCAGCGCCTTGACCTCATCCGGCATGATGATCGAGCCGGGAATGTCGAAGCTGCCGTCCTGTACGCAAATCAGTTCATGCCCGCCGTGCCGTGCCAGCATCGAGGCGAGTGTGGATACATGGCCCTCGTCGTAGCGGGCAGTCTGTTTCCAGAAACCCTTGCCGCGCCACAGCCAGCACACGAATTTCATGCCAGCGCCTCGTCAAACGTTGCCCGATCCCATCCGGGGATGACGTTGACCGGCGAGCAGTTCATGAGCCTGATACCTTCGGCACGAAGCGATGACGACAAGCCTGCAAGTTCATTTCGATGCTGGTCGAAGCAGCCGTTCATCAGCGGCCACGGATAGTGAGCGTTATGATTGTGGCGCTTCGCCCCGTCGAGCTTTCCGTCCACACCCAGCAGGACAATCGCCTTTGCGCCCCAATGGCGGGCAAGGTTCGCGGCACCTGAAACCGAAGTACGGGACAAAGCCAGTTGATCGCGTTTTGTCGCTATCCCGTTCGCCGGATCGATCTTGGTGAACCGAAGCACGTCGCGCGGCCCGCCCGTCGAAGTCGTCGCAAACTGGCCCAAGAATTTCGGCTGTTTCGGATAGACATCGATGTACCACCGCGCATCAGCAAAGAAGCACACATCGGCCCGTGGCCATGTCTCATATGCAGAATTGATGGCGATGACCCGCCGCCCCTTGAGAGGCGACAGGTCGAGGTCCAGAACGGACGGCCCGCCCGCGAGAATGAAGGCGGTCTGTCCTGACCAGTCCATGCGCATGTCAGATGGTGAATGCGCCGGTGAGGCGGACCTTGCCCGTAGCGGAAGGGTTGTTCGCGACTTCCACCGCCACGCCGATCAGCTTGTTGGAACCTGCCGTGGTTGTGGCACCAGAGCCAACCGCCCAATAAACGCGCTGGCCGACCGTCCATGCCTGCGCGGAAACTTTCGCAAGCTCCCACACGCCTTCCGTCGCAATCGCGCCACTCTCACCAACCGGAATATCGACAAGCGCGACACCGAACAGCGAGCCGATGAGAACGCCGTCGCCAGACGAGATTGCAACCGCGTCCGTCACGTCTGCATTTTCCACGACGATATGATCGCCGGGCTGAACATAGTTCTTAGCCATGACTGGCTCCTTTCAGATTTGAAATTGAGGGAGGAAGGGCGGGCGATTTACCCGCCCCGAAGTTCATCAGGAGCCGGTCGAGTACCAGAAGCCTTGCCAACCGAGCGCCTTCACGCCGGCATCAATGCGGACCTTGAACTCGACGCCATCGACGTTCCAGCCGTCCTTCTGCTCAAGGACCGGCGAAGAATTGCCGTTCAAGTACGCCACTTCGATAGTGTCGAACTGGTTCGGATTCGCAGCGAGATACCATTCCGCCGACGAGTCGGTTGATAGGCGGGCTTCGGAGATGACCTCGACCATGCCGCGAACAACGTTGGGGTTACGCTGCGTACCGGCAGGGTCGAACTCGGCAGCCATGAGGGCTGTGGCCTTGCCCTGCAATTCAACAGGAACCAGCAGGAAGGCTGGACGGATATTCAGGCCGCTCTTGGCAATGCTGTCCGGGTCCTTCTGCAGCGCCATCTTGGCACGGGCAGTGTCAAGATTGGTCATCGTAAGAGCACCGGTGCCCTTGTTCGCGTGGTCATTGTGGAACAGCGTCTTGCCGTCCGACATGACCGCGCCGTCGGCGACGATCTGGGCATAGACCAAATTGCCGATGGTGCGGCGAGCCGCGCGGCCCATGCGAGCCGGAACGCGGGTGAACACCGACAGATCATCGTTGATGATGGCCTGACGGGTGATCGAGAACATCTTGCCGTAGGTGGCAAGCTGGATCGTCTCGCCGCGATCACCGATGGTGCCATAGCTGTATTCAGCACCTTCCGGCACTTCCGCCAGCGACGGGAACAGGTTCAGGTCAACGCGCTTGGTCGCCTTGAAGTCCGACAGGTTGCCCTTGGCCGTCCACTTTTCAAAGGTTTCCTCGCTTTCGAGGTAGCCTTTCAGCATCGACTTGTTGGCGACGTTGGCGAGGACTTCGACAAAATCGCTGGTCGAATGCTGCATGGTGAAGGCTGCGCCAACCATTGCCATCGGATCGTTGAAGACCATCTTCACGTCGGCGCGGGCAAGACTTTCGCGGGCGATTTCACGAAGCGTCATCGAGGAAAACTCGTTGACCTCGCCGCCTTCAAGACCGGCCTTGGTCATGAGCGACTTGGTGACGCCTTCCTTGAAGCGATCACGCGCATCCGCCGTTACCGTGGCGACCGGGCGAATGGTTGTGTCAGTTTCACGAGCAGCAAGGGCATCGATAATGGCGTCCTTGGCCTTCGTCAGATCACCGCCAGCGGCCTTCATCACAACAGCGGTTTCCGCCATCGTGAGCTTGGCACCTTCGCAACGGGCGAAGATTTCATCGGCGTGGCTGACCGCGACGATGGTTTCGGCATTGGTGTCCGTGGCCGTCACGGTTTCAGTCTTAGCCATGTGAGGCTCCTTTCGTGAAGTGGCGAGGGCCACGGGAGGAACAGGGCGAGCGCGGCGCGCTTCCTGCGGGATCGACTCCGGTAGTGCGGAGTAGATTTCGTAATCGAACGCCGCGACCGCTTCGGCAGCCGTGTCGTCCTTGTCGGTCGCAAAACCGAACTCGACCGCCTCGTCGGCATCGAGCCATGTTTCCGTTTTCATGAGTTCGCGCATCGCTTCGGCTGTCTCGCCGGTGCGCGCGGCGTAGACCGAGGCAATCACGTCGGCCATCTTGTCGAGGACGCCTGCGGTGCTGCGATGAGCTTCAGCATTGCCAATCGTGATCCCGGAAGGGTCATGGATCATCATGAGCGCGCCGGTGCGCATCACGATCTTGTCGCCCGCCATCGCAATGACGGAGGCCGATGAAGCTGCAATCGCATCAACCGAGATCGTCACTTCGCCGGCATGGGCTTTCAGAGCGTTGTAGATCGACACGCCATCCCTGACGTACCCGCCACCGGAATTGAGCCGAACCGTGATTTTGTCGGAACCATGCTCGGCCAGAGCGTCGATCACGTCCTTGCCGGTAAAGCCGGAGCCATCGCCCCACATGTCGCCAACGTCCCCGTAAAGCACGAGTTCGCCGCCGACCAAAAGTCGGTGCGCCATAGCGTTTCCTTTCGTAGAGTTATTGTGCGGGCTGGCCCTGAGTGGCCGGGTTGCCGACGCTCGTTACTTTGCGGGGGTCGCTGTCGAAGATCAGCGAAAGGGCATCCGCGCGCTGATTGTCTGCGGCGATTTCCGTATCCAGGTCCACAGGATCAAAACCAAGCTTCCGCTGTTCGTTGGAGCGCGACGAAAGACCGGTCCTGATCGCGTCTCGGGACGCTTTCACTTCCTCTGACGGATTGATCATCTCGCGGCGTGGTGCTGTCCATTGAACCGTTGCATCCCCCACTGTGCCGGCAGCCGAAGCGATGTTTAGAAACGCTTGCCCGATTGGGTTGAGCATCTGCGGGATCAGCATGAAGTTGCGCCAAGCGTCGATGTTGCGCTGCATTTCAAGCCAGCCCATGCGACCGGACGAGAAATTCACGTTGGACAGGTCGCCGGTCAAAGCTTCATAGGAAATGCCAAGCGCTGCCGCGATCTCCCTATCGTGCGCCTTGATGTAGTCTCCGTAGTCTCCGACCTGCGGAGGACTGCCGAATGTCACGTCCTCGCCGTCGTTTAGGCGCTCAATCATCCCCGGCTCGAGGCTTTCGACGGGATAGGGGTTGGCCTTCGTCGAGTCGATGCCGTCATTGCCTTCGGTAGAGCGAACGAAGACCGCATAACAGGCGGCGACCTTCTGGCGAATCAGGTGCGCGTCCGAAAAATCGGCCTTGTCCCGCATACGAAGGATGACGGGAGCAAACCACGTCACGCCGCGCGCTTGCCCCGGCCTGTCGGTGTAGAAGATGTGGCTGACGCGCTCGGCTGAGACTGGATCAGATACCGGCAGCGAAAACGTTGCCATTGAGCCGGGATGCTCCCGGAACAGGTGATAGGCGACGATCTTCCCATACCCGTTGAACTCGATGCCCTGCACCGCGAAATTGCCATTCGGCTGCGGCCCGGAGACCGACGAATCCAGATAGTCCGGCTCCATGACCTGAAGCTGGAAAGCAAGTGGAAGGCCATCTTCCTTGCGGCGCGGTCGATACCGGACAAGCACCTCTCCGGATTCGACAATCGTTCCCATAGCAAGGTTTTGCAGCCCATAGAGGTCATGTCGGCCATAAGCATCGCAGGCCGTCGTGTCGAAGTGATCCTTCAGAAGCCCTTCGAGGCGATCTTTCACCCGCTCATCGCCTGCGCTGATCGTCGGGATAATACCCGACCCGACAACGTTGTGAGCGATGACCTTCTTTGCCCTTGCCGCTAACGGGACATTGCGCACCATATCGCGCGCCACGTCTCGTAACCGGGAAGAAGCACCGAGCAGTTCCGCATTTGCATCCGTCGAGACGACGCGCCATCCCTGCGAACGCCTGCTTCGAGTAGCGGCGTCATAGGCCATGCGCGCTTCGTTCAGCGCATTTTTGCGCATCTGGCGTTGCGGCGTGAGATACCCACCGATACGGGACAACATGCCCATGATCAGCACCCGTTTCCGAATGTCGCTACCGTTCGGCGTGGGCGCGATACGCTACCGGGCTCCAGCGCATCGATCTGCGCCTGCACATGTGCGCGGGCTTTCAGCAGATCGGACATGCTATGGAATGTGGTGCTTGTCTCGCCATGCCGCACGGTCAGAACACCGGATGCAATCGCTGCGTCGAGTGATTCAAGCCGTGCATACAAGGTTGCGAGTGAAGCCATGACTACCTCAACCATCCTGAGCGCCGTTCCACCCATCCGCCGTTACGGCGATTGACAGGTGGATTGGATACGCCCGCTGGTGAGGCGGGCGCGGCTTCGATTTGTTCTGTGTTCAAAGGCTTCGGCGGCGGCCTATCCTTGGCCTGAGCCGCCAGCAAATGGCCCCATCGGACATTCAGGCTTTGCAGCGCCGCATAAGCATAGACGCGGCAGTCCAGCGCCTCGTTGCGCATTCCACCCGGCAGGACATAAACGCGCTGGGGGAATCCTTTGACGTACTTGGTCTGCACCACCTCGGCCGTAAGCTGCTCGAAATAGTGCGGTTCTCTCCCGCTTGGGAAATGGCAATAGCCGGGACCGGCATCCCTGATCTTCAATCGGGCGTAAACAGCATCCTTTGCAGCATCAACGCCAATCAGGAACAGGTTCACCCGGCCCTTGTTGTTCTTGGAAGCGTATCTCGGCCACACCGGCCTACCCGGCCCGCCCATGCCCTTGATCGCATAAACGCGGCGGCGAACCCTATCCTTGGCAAAGCGATAGACAGCCTGCGTATGGTGACCGCCTGAATCCACACATGCTGCATGAACCGGCAATTCCGTCCCGTCCGCCCTCTTTGTCCGCTCAAGCAGATATTCGTCCAGTTCGCGCCAGATGTCCGGCGAGGATGGATCGCCATAAATGATCTTGTGATCCAGCGACCACGATTCTTCGTCCGATCCCCAGCCTGCCTTTTCTATCTCAAGCCGGTCGTCTTGCACGTCGACGCCGCAGGTTATGACCAAAACTTCGTTCGGGCATTCCTGCCACGTCTCGACCCGATCCATGAGCGAATGGCCGTCCACTCGCTCGGCATCTTCCTCCCAGGTTTCGCCAAGTGAGGTATTCACCCACGTCTTGAGCGTTTCAGGCGATCGCTTGGCCGCCAAGAATGCAACAGCCATGTCGGCGACCGACGACCAAGGCGAATAGATTTCATTGAGGTGGAATCCCACAACATCGCTTGCGCGAGTCGCCCTCCATTTCCCCCACCGAACCGCCGCGCGCCTCTCCGCGTCGGTCCATCCGGCCCCGCAATCCTCGCAGTGATACTGCGCATCTGCCGGATTTCCTTCCGGCCAGCGGACTTGCGCCCAGACAAGATGCTGTTCATGTTGGCAGTGCGGACAGGCCACGAAATATCGCCGCTGGTCCGATTCCTCGAATGCCGCCTCGATGCGCGACACGCCCTTTACCGTTGGCGTGGAACACATGACGACACGGCGATTCCAGAAAGTCGTTGTGCGCTTGATCGCCAGCGACAGAGGATCGCCTTCCGTTCCGGCGCTTGCCGGATATCTGTCCACCTCGTCTGCCAATACGATTCGAATAGGCCGGGAAGCCAGACCAGCCGCACTATTGGCGCCGACGACCGTTACATGACCTCCATTAAACCGCTTGTGGAGCAGCGTGTTTCCGCTGTCACGCGACCGAGGATCGGCCACTCTGCCTGATAGTGCGGGCGTATCCCGCAGCATCGGGGCAAGCCTGTCTTTGCTCCATGTTTCCGCCATGTCGAGAGTCGGCTGCATGACCAGGATGGGCGATGGGTCCTGCGAGATATGAAACCCGACGATGTTGTTGAGCAGTTCAGTTTTTCCGATCTGAGCACTGGTCATCAAAACGACGCGATCAACGCCCGGATCGGACACCGCATCCATGATCCCGCGCTGATATTCCGCACGCCGCGTCATCCATTGGCCCGGCTCTGCGCTCGATTCCGACGACAGCCGCCTATATCTGTCCGCCCACTCCGATATCTTCAGCTTCGGCGGTGGAGCCGCCGTCGTCATCCCCGCCTTCGTCGCCCGCATTAGTTGCGGGATCACTCTCAACGGAGGTTGAGGCAAGCTCGGCAAGGGCCTCATGGATAAACGTCTCGATAATCTCGTGACATGCTTCCGTGGTCGTCTCCACAGCCACCAGCGGCGCAGCCTTGGGCGCGACCGCGAGCGAACGCTGCCGGAAGCGCGAAACCATATCTGTCCATGTCTTTTCGATTTCCTCGACTGGCGCTTGATCGCCAGCCATGCGGGCCGCCTCATATTCGGCTATGTCGGCCCGCGCCTTGATCAACCGCGCCTTGTGATTGCCTTCGCCGTCCGAAGCATCCGCACCGACAGAACGGTCGCGTAGGTATCTGATATAACCCTGCACCACTGGCGCGAGCTCGTAGCGCCCGCGTTCAGCTTTAGGCAGCACGCCTTCCTTGGTCAACTGCTGCACCCGTCGCTCTGTGAGCATCAGGAGCTTGGCGATGGTGGCGACCGGATATGTGGCCGCGCTCATGCTGCAGCCTTGATGCGATCAGCGGCAATCGCGCTGAAGGTGCGCCCGTCGCCCTCCAGAATGGCTTCCTTGCCGGTGAAGTCCTGCCAGCGCTTTACGATCACGTCGCTGAAGCGAGGGTCCAACTCGACAAGTCGCGCCTGCCGGCCCGTCATCTCGCACGCAATGAGGGTGGAGCCGGACCCGCCAAAGAGATCGAGCACCACATCGCCCTCTCGGGTCGAGTTCTTCAGCATGCGAGTGATGAGCTCTGTCGGCTTCATCGTTGGGTGATCGGCTGACCGCTTCGGCTTCTCGACCCGGATCACCGTCGATTCCACGGCCTCAGCTTTCAGATCGTGGCCACTAATCACGATGCTATCGGCCCCGATGGAGACGGACACCGTCCCATCAGCATTGAGCGTGAACGGAGGCCCGTTAAACTGTTGCACGGTTGTTCTGGAACGGCCGCCATACCAGCGATGTGCAGCACCAGGCTTCCATCCGTAGAGGATTGGCTCATGCTGCCACTGGTAGTCAGAACGCCCGAGAACCAGCGCGTTCTTAGCCCAGATGAGACACCCTGAGAGCTTGAAGCCAGACGCCTTGAATGCGGCCCTGAAATTTAACCCCTCGGTGTCGGCGTGGGCCACATAGGCAGCAGCGCCCGGCTTGAGCACCGCATACGCTGACACAAACGCATCTGTGAGAAACGACAGGAAGGCGCCATCACCCATGTTGTCGTTCTGAATCTTGCCGGCGAGCTTCGACTCATAGTTAACGTTGTACGGCGGATCGGTCCAGCAAGCGTCCGCCTTAGCGGTCCCCATGGCCCGCTCGACATCAGCTAAGATTGTAGAGTCTCCGCAAGCAACTCGATGCACGCCGAGTAACCACACGTCACCTTGTGCGGAGACGGCATGCTCTGGCACCTCAGGAGCATCATCTGGGTCCGTAAGGCCGGGTCGATCCTCAAGCGTGATCTGCGCGAGTTCGTCTTCTGAGAAACCAGTCAGATGCAGGTCGAAACCGATGCTGGCCAGATCGCCAAGCTCCAGCTTGAGCAGTTCCTCGTTCCAGCCGGCATTCAGCGCCAGCTTGTTATCCGCCAGGACATATGCCCGCTTCTGAGCTTCGGACCAGCCCGAAGCCACCATGACGGGCACTTCGGTAATCGCCAGCTTCTTTGCCGCGAGAACTCGACCATGCCCGGCAATGATGCCGCCGGCCTCGTCCACCAGGATCGGAACCGTCCAGCCCCACTCACGAATTGAGGCGGCAATCTGCGCAACCTGTTGCTCGCTATGCGTTCGCGCGTTTCGGGCATACGGGATCAGGCTCTCCACCGACCGGCGTTCAACCTTGTCGGCAGGCCACTCAACTTCGGCCATGAGACCTCATTTCAGAATTGGGTGTAGCGAAACGAAACGTGTTTCAAAGTCTGTCGCTAGGAAAGCTCTGCGCTGCCGCCGACCCGTATTACATTTTGAGGCCGGAAGGACCCGCGACGGGGCACCCATCAACCCTCGCTGTCATTGGCGGAATGTCGTCTAGGTGCGCCGTGATGATGATGCGGCATTGATCGTCCGGGTCTTTCTGAACATTCGCGACGACCGCATCGCCGGCTTGATAGTCACTACACCCGGCAAGTAGAATGGCGGCAACCATTGCTGCTACCGTTGATGCCTTGGTCATACCCGCCACGCCCTCACCACATCGGCTAGCTGCGCCTCACGCTTGGCCTGCCATCGTGCCGTCTTGTACCAGCCGCGCCATTCCTGTTTGTCGCGTTGCTGGTCATACTGGCGGCGCTGTTGCTTCCTGTCACCTTGGCCCGGGGGGCGGTGGACTGGCGGTCTGCTGGGCATGGCTTCACTTGGTGGTGCCGGCTACCATTCGCCGTTTATTCGGGGCCTCCACCTCTTAGGTGGAGAAATGAGGGTCCGATGAAAAATTTACTGATCGCTATCGCAACAGGTTGTTCCTGCGCAAACCCGTTCTGAGTTCATCGTCTATGAATGGCGTGCTCAAGCGAGATCTTACGATGGTTGAAATCAGGCCTCGATATATCTGCCTTCCGGAGGGCGACGGATGTGGCACGGTCTGGGACGTCGCCCTTTATATGCCCGCGTCGTTAGGTGGTCTCGCCTTGGTGTGCCGGCCACTGTATCGCGCAGAAGCAGCGTGCTCAGTCCTGAACCAGATCCATGCTAGCAATTTCGAGAGAAGGCCCCCGTTTCTCAGAAGCTATTCGAGAAATCCCAAGGGTGGTCTGGTGCAACTGGTCGCCCGTTAATATCGTCACCAATGATGTAGCCTCTCGCCTCTTCCCGCTGGATGAGGCGGTCGTGATGGTCCTTGCAGGCGCTCGCATAGAGGCTGACGTGCTAGCTGTTGCTGCCTCAACCCGTCCTTGCCCCGCCAGATTGACAGCGCGTACCATGTTCGATACGGGCTGGCCTCTGCCGACCTGATGTGTGGACGAGCTATCTACTTCTCCTTGCACTTGATGGTGATGGCCTGATCTGCATACTCCGGCCGCTAGTCTGTTGGCCTTCCGCGCTCAGCCATTGCTCAGCCTGCCCCAGCTTTCGAATTTCGTATGCATGAAATCCACCCAACGTGTGATATTTTGTGCTTACGATATTCAGGAGACAGCTATGGCAATCAAAATTGCACCGGAGCCTAAACCGAAACCCAAGGCCAAAGTGACTGTTGCCGAGTTCATGGAAGAACTTTCAACGCGTAAGCCAAGAACCGGCCAGAACAAGCGTGGCCGTCCATCCTCAGGCAAAGTCCGCATCACCATACTCTTGAAGCCCAAGACAATCGCAAAGTTCAAGGCAGCCGGCAAAGGATGGCAAAGCCGAATGTCAGATGTCCTCGATAAGGCGGCCTGTTAGCCTGTATGGGATGCGAGGCGGCTAACTCCGAGAGAACCTGAACAAACAAATGCCCGTCGGCTAAATAAGTTCATTTGCACTTGTTGATCCGCAGCTTCACCCTGACCTTGAGCGCTGCCTCAAGATTACCGCTGTCTTCGAGCTTCTTTGCATACTGCTTTAGTGCAGTGCAGGCTTTAGCCATCTCCTTAGCCTTCGCTGCTGCGGTCTCGTCTGCTTTTTTAGACGCCTTGGCCTTCGGCGGAGCCTGCCGGGCCGCCTTCTGTCGCCGCTGACATTCGTCCGCTCTTGCCGAGGCTGCTTTTGCCAGCTTGTCAGCCTTACCCTGACGCACCGAATCTCCCATGAGCCGGAAGGCCTCAGCCGCCTGTGAAAAGCGCCCGGCCGCCGTCATCTGATCCGCGTAGGTGCAATACTGGGCGGCTGCAGCTCCTGCAGTCAGAAACGACTGCGCATCACGTTCGCGCGCTTGCCGCTTCTTCTTGGCATCGAGCTTTGAGTAATCAGGCTCCGGGTCTTTGCCAGGGTTAGCAGACTGGCTGGTCCGAACCCCGGTCCGCAAGCTGGCGTCCCAGTTGCAAATTGTACCGTTCACACTCTGCGAATAGGTGCCGCTCATGTCATCGCCAACGACTGTCCCCGTGAAATTGGCGACGTTGCCGAACGCGTTGGTGGTGGAGAACTGAACGGACTTTCCGCTGACGCGACCTGAAATCACCTTACCGTTTGTGACACCGCCAGAAATGCTGCCATCACGGGCTACAGTGATACTCAGGCTTCCACTGCCATACGAACACCGGATCGAGCCCTTCCATATTCCTGAAATGTCCGTCGCTTCTGCGCGTGATCCCGTCACCAATCCGCAACACGCTACAAGGACCGCCAAAACCAATCGCATGATATGCCCTCCACCCTTCGGCCAATTTGGCAAATTGAGCGAGTTTGGCAAGCGGAAGTGGTTGAAGTCCCCAACGACACGGAAAATTCGAGAACGCAGCGCGTGAAGCCGATATCCTCGTAGAACACCACGCCCTGAGAAGTAGCAGGCGGTAGAGGCCGGCAAGAAAAACCCGCCACAAGGCGGGTTAGGTCGCAACTTTGCGAGAATGACAAATCACTAGGGGGTTTCGTGTTGAAAGTCAATTCGTTTCGGAAGTGGAACGAATCTTACCGCGCGCTATCCCGAGGTATTTGAAATGGATCGCGCACTGTCTCAAGTCTGAAGCCAGCACGGTCGCAATCTCACGATCCGTCATCATTTCCAGCCGAGCGATTTCCGCTGCCGTCTTGCCCTGCACGCAGTACATCATGAGACGGTCGAATGAGAACTGGCCCAGCTTCTCGACCGAGCCTCGCAGGGCGTCGATGGCGGCAACCCTGCCGTCGCCAATCCCGGTCGGATATCCCGACGCTGTACCGCGCAGGAAGTCCGCCGAACTCGCTACCGCGATGCCCGCCCGTTCCCACAACACAGCGAAGTGATTGCCGGCGTGGAAGAAGACGCTTTGCTTGTTGCGGCCATAGCGCCATTCGAAGGTGCCAGGCCGGCACCGAATGGTCTGCTGCGCCGTGCGGTCGCTCGATATCTTGACCTTGACCTTGGACACGACGGAACCGCCCTTGCCGCCGTCATCACGTACCAGCCGATCAATGTTCTGCTTGGCCTTCTTGTCCGCCTTGCGCCGCGCAGCCTTTGACGCCTCACGTTGTGCAGGTGTGAGCGCCGGCTTGACCACGCCCGACATGCGGCCCGAGACACGTTCCTTGTTGAGGTCGCGCCGCTTGCCGCCGTCGATCCTGGTCCCTGCCGGCCTAACTTCCGGCTCCGGGGTTACTTTCGCCATTTCCGTACCTGCTGCCTGATGTAGTTCCGACGTTCGGGGGAGAGGCGCGCGTAAGCCGGCCTCCAGTTCATGGGCGATGGCCACGGGTAAACCATCCCCGGTGGATCAATCCGGTACCAATTGCCATCTGCGTCGAGGAAGTATCGATAGGTGTTGGCATCAAAGTTGCCGACCAGATCGGCAAACAGAAGCTCGCAAACCGTGCCGTCCGGTTTCGCCTCGCACATCGGACGCCAAGGGTTTTCCGCGTCGTAGGCTTCGCGTGCTTTGCGCTCGGCAATCGTCATGCCGCCGCACCTCCTCGAAACAATTTGCTGTTGCGGAAATTTTGAGCAAAATGCTCGACGCTATGAAAACCACGCGCTTTCACAAACCGATCCGCATCCAACTTGGGCGAATTGACCGCGACCGGATCGTTGTCAGCCCGAGAGACGCGGCGGATATTTTGCTGCACGATTGGCCCGTAGCGGAGAACAAGAGGCGCGTTCGCGCGATGGAAGCGTGCCTTGCGGTCATCAAAGGCGGAAAGCCACCCAGCACCGCACGAACTGCCTTTATCGCCGCAGCAAAGGATGTTGGCATCTACCTCGGGGATTATGATCCTGCCTGAGTTCATGCCTGTGCCGCCGTGATGATGACGGGCAGCACGACATGCTTGACGCGCTGTTCCTTGGTCAGTTCGTTCGCAATCTCCTGCGCGTGAAATTCGCCGGGCGTCACGTCGATGAGATTGCCGGATGCCGTGCAGACGCCGAACCAAGTTGCGGGCTTCGTGGTCATGCCGTTCCCTTTCTCTGGTCGAGAGCCGACCGACCGGCAGGCGGATCGCCCATGACGGAAGCCGTGACATTCTGCTCAACCCGACGAGCTGCAACGACTGCGGCGCGTTGAGCGATTTCCGGTCTGAGCATGTCGTTCAGGCCGTTGGCTTGCGTCCGTGGTGCGTCCCTGATGCGTTCGGAAGGCTGATTTTCTGTTTCCTCAGAAGAGCTTGGCTGCGTCTTTCCTGCGTCCGTCTTCGTCGCGCGGGTCTTGCGGCACTTGCGGAACCAGACCGAGGCCAGCGCCCGCCATTTCGGAATCTTATGCGTCCGACCGAACAGCTTGGCTTCGTCTTCGGCTTCCACGATCATTTCGTTGATCGCTGTTGTCAGGTTCGGCCCTGCGATCTGGTCGCAGAACTCCTTGTCGTGCAGTAGGAGATCGACCGCCTGGATATGAATGGAGGCTATGGGCGCAAGATCAGTCGCCGCCAGCACGTCAAGCACGATCCGCGCCCGCATGGAACCGCGCCGGCTGATCAGAGCGGCCAGTGCGGCAACGGCAATGGTTTCCTTGGGCTTGTAGCGACCGCTGCCGGGAGTGCCCCGCAGGATCGTGACGCCTGCCCGTTCGCACACTTGCTCGATTGTGACGGCTTCAGGGTCACCGGCAACAACTGCCGCTTGGTGAAGCTGCAACTTCGTGACGCCGAGCCGATCGGTGTTGAGGCCGATGAAGGCTTCCGCCTGTGCCTCGACGCCAACAGCCTCAACGATCTGCACCGGAATGCAATCGATATCGGGATGGCTGGCGCAGGCGATTGCGGTGTGCTGACCATCGAGAACGAACAGCACAGTCTCACCGGCAAAATTTTCCGCATAGCAGCAAGTCGGAAGCTTGAACTTCGACCAATCGAAATTCTCGATGATGCGCCGAATCTGTCTCAGGCCGCGCTCACCGATGGACCGCTGATATGCGGGATCTACATAAAGGCTGCGCGGGCTCACGTATTCCATGATCGGTTGCCCGGTTGGCGGCGTCCGAGGCTTCAGACCGGCAATGGAAACCGGCTCTATCCGGCGAAGAGGATTGTTAGGCATGGGCCACCATCCTTTCGCGAGCGAGTTCATCGACGCGCTGCGCCAGTTGCGTTCCCTTGCCGTCGCTGGCGATGCGAACGAAAGTCGCCATCATCCGAGGATCGGACGGCCATTTATCCATCTGAGCGAGACAGAGCTTTTGAGCCCGCCGCGCCTTCAGGTAGCGGTCAGCCGTGAAATCATCGACGCAGGCCTGAAGAGCGTCGATCATGTGTTTGTAGCTCTCGGGGAGCGGAGCCTTGTCGCCCTTCGGCAACTCGACCTGTTCGGCCAGGAAGGCGCAATCGTCCAACAGCGACCAGATCGGCGCGGAATTGAACTGCCACTCACCAATCGGCAGCGACGACGCTTTGGCGGCAGTGTGCCACAGGGCGTTTGAATACCGCCGATCCGCCAGCCTGATGCTTTCGGCCGGAACAGGGTGTTCGGTGAAGAAATATGTTCCTTCCTCGCTGGTGGCCGACACGTCGAACTTGCCGGCCTTTTCCGATGGCAGGATGGAGACTATCGCATCGCGCCGGCCTTCGACCGTGATGAACACCACTTCGTCGGGATCAGGCAGTTTCACCCGCCCAAGCCAGTCGAGCGCCGCTTTGAAGCCGCCGATATCGGACACCATGTCCGAGGTCAGCCCGCTTCGGGCAAGTTGCATCAGTCGACGAGCTTGGC
The DNA here is from genome assembly GCF_001427285.1 of Mesorhizobium sp. Root552. Lineage (GTDB taxonomy): Bacteria > Pseudomonadota > Alphaproteobacteria > Rhizobiales > Rhizobiaceae > Mesorhizobium. The sequence goes on along the minus strand of NZ_LMFV01000045.1, from coordinate 333,129 downwards.
GCTCATGCACGTGCGCGCGAGAGAGAAAGGAACCCCATTCCCCATGCTTGCACTGTTCTTTGGCGTCTATGAGCAGGGAACCGGCAGACAAGGCGCTGTCGATGGCACTCAGGTGCGCCGCCGCTGATCGTTCGTTTTCAAGCTTCACCCGTTCGGCAAGGTCAGCCAGGTTGTTTGATAGTTCGCTCATGCGCATGAGCCTCCATTGGTAGGAATGAAATCGTCGTCGAGGTCGGGTGACCATCGAGAGCCAAGTGCGAGACATTCGTTGAAGATCAGCCGGCGAAAGACCCCCATCAGCCGCCCCGCTTCCGATGCCGGGATGCCCGCCGCAGAGAGCCGGTCGTGATAGGACACCAGGGCGCGGGTCAGCACCCAATCGGCCTCTTTGTTGGTCCGCGACTTTGAAAGCTGGTGAGCGACCCGGTAGGCGTGGCCGCGTCGTTTTTCCGCTGGGAACGCGATGATGGTGCACGGCTGCTTTTGCATCGAGAGGTCAAGCTGCATCGCAGTCGCCCTCCGTCTTGACCGTCAGCGCAGCGGTAGCGTCCTGAAGAAGGGATTTGAAAGCTGCGCGCTTGTCCGCCTTCGCTCGCGCTCTCGGCGCTTGCCTGCCCGTTTGGGCGGCAGGCTGCGCCGGCCCGCTCACTGGCGTTGAGGTATGGTAGGATAAGGATGTCCCGATTTTGGGGACGAACGGTTCATCGAAACAGTCGTATTCGTCCCCATTTTCGGAACAGGCTGTGCCGTTTTTGGGTACGTGCTTTTCCTGTTCGTCCCCTTTTTGGGGACAGGAACGTCCCAATTTTGGGGACAGGGTTTTATTTTTCCCCAATGGATTGTTGGCGTGAGATACATGCACCGGAAAGTCGCTACCGGGCTTCCAGTCGCGATAGAGCTTGCGCCCGTCGCCTTCCGCCCCCGGCATCTTCAATTCGGTGATTTCGTAAGCGGGCGACCTCGCTGCCCCTGCAATGCCGAGATAGGCAAACTCGGTCTGGACGATGAAGCCTTTACCCTGCAATTCAAGGAATGCTCTTGCTGCTGTCTTGATGTTCACGCCCATCCGCGCGGCGGCTTGACGGACGCTCAGCCTGATCTTGCCGTTGTTGTTGTATTCGAGCCCGCGCCATTCCAACTTGATCCACGGATATAGCGCCTGCGCCGTTGTCGACAGCGCGCGCCATGCTGGCGTCTCCATCGTCGTGCGGATTAGCTTCGTCCAGTGTTCGCTTCCAGCGGAGCGCCCTTGTCTGTTGCGACCCTTTGCCATCAGCGCCCCCCAAGTTCACGCTTGATGGCGTCGATCAGGGCGTTGGCAGCTTCAGGCGTCGACAGGACAATCACCTTGTCCTCTTCCTCGTCCCAGGCGCGCTCCTCACGGATGACAATGCCGTTCTTTCCGTTGCGGTAGACGGCCACCGCCCGCTGTTCTTGAATGATGACCTCCTGTCCGCGTATCCAATCCATTTCCCACTCGGGCTCAGGATCGGCGGAATCTTCGATAGGGATGACTATTTTCCCGGCGTCGGGAAAAAGCTCGCCGTTCTCAGCCATCAATGCGCCCTCGCTTTGATGAGGTTCGCTTCACGGATCGCCGCGCAGGCGTCCGAGGCACTGAGGTTGAACTTGTCGCGAAGCTGGGGAACGACGGCTTTGCCCTGCTGAGCGCCGCCGGTGGCAAGCCACGTTGCCGCCTGCTTGATGGTCGACGGATCGAGAGGGGCGCTCATTTCGACAGCCCCTTGGTCTGGACCTGCATCAGCGCATCTGTCACGGCTTCCGCATACGCTTCCAGCTTGTCGACCTTGATGGCAAAGCCACCCTTGCCGGGTCGCATGGTGCCGTCACTGGCCTCGAAGAAGATGCGCGTATTGAACAGCCAATATCCGTTGAAGAGGTCGAGCGAGACGCGCAGTTCCTCGTTCTTGTTCTTCGGGATGGTAGTGACCGGGATGGATTGAGACACACTCATGCCGCTGCACTCCTTTCCGCCGTGGACTTCACAGGTTTGGAAAGGCGCGCTTCCGCCCAGGCATCGAGGTCATCGACGTGGTAGAGCGGAATGCGACCGCTGTACTGCATGACCGGCCCGCCGCCGACCGTGGCGAGCTTGCAGAGCGTGGCAACGGCAATGTCGATGCCGTGCCGGTCGGCCAGATAGGCCGGAACGTCCTTGCGACGAAGGCGAGGACGGTGAGCGGGAATAAAATTGCTTTCGTTCATAGTCCTGACCTCATGCTGAACCAGACCCACAAAGCGCAGATCGACAGGCTCACGATGGAGCCGAGAAGCATTTGCTCGATGGGACGCATCGGGAGACGGGCCGGTGCATCTTTCTTGATTTCAGGCGCGACCAGATCGGCAACGAGGCCGGCACCGCGCATGATAAGGATGGCGATGGAATAGCGGAGCGGCTTCATTCGCCACCGCCTTCCTGATCCCTCTGGCCTTCAAGCGCATCTTGGATAGGAACCAGCAAGCCCGCCGCCAGCTTCAAGGCGAACTGGATATCTTCGGCCACCTGCGGGATGGTTCCGCTCGCTTCGTTCTGAAGGTCGTTCCATGCTGCCCGTTCGCACAGGCTGACGATTGCCCGCGCCTGAATGCAGACCGCGACGAGTTCAGCCGATGAAATTTCCGCTTGTTCGATCCAGTTCATGACCGCACCTCGCCAAGCAGAGAGCGAAGAAACCGGTCGAGAGCCCAACCATCATCATCATTGACGCAGTTTCGCAGCGTTTCGTGTGGCTGCGGGTTGTCGAGGAAGAACCGGGCCTTTAGGCGCGCACCCTCTATCGTCTGGCAGGGATAGTTGATGATGGCGTCTTCTACCTTGCAGTAGGCGTCCCACTCGGCGGGGTTGTCGTCGTCATCGGGAGTGGCAAGAAATGCAGCCCGAGCAGCAGCGAAGGCGTCGATTAGTTCGTGAAGGGAAGCGCTCATTGTGCTGCCCCTTCCTGTTCGATGGTCTCTTTAGTCAAGGACGCAACCGCTTCGTGGACACGCTCCATCAGTTCAAGACAGAGTTCGGCGGCTTCCTCGATTGGCTCGATTGCGTCTTCATAGGGAACGCGATTTGACCGGACGCCGCCAACGGCAGCTTGGAACAGACGAAGAAGCGCTTGAGCTTGACGGCTGCACGTCCGAATATCATCGGCATCCATTTCAGCGTAGGAGGCAAGGAGGCTCATGATTTTGCCCCTTCCCTTGGCTGTACCGTCTCAAGCGCCGAAAGCAGATCGGCCGCTAGGTCTTCAGCCAACTCCATTGTGTTGCAAAGCGCGCTTTCTACGCTATCCCGGTAGGGTCCGGCCCCGACGTTATCGAGCGCCCGGAGCGTTCTTTCACACACCTTGAGCAGTGCGCAGAGTTGATGCCCCTTGTTGATGATGATTGGCTCGCCAAGATAGTCCTTGCTGGCAAAGGGGCTCATATTGCGCCGCCTTTCGGGGCGAACAAACTGACGCGGCCCTCATCGCGTTCGAAGTCGATAAAGACGCCCCTTGGATCGATCATCAGGGTCCTGCATTCGAAATCAGGGTCCCAAAAGCGGCCAACAACAGTCACCATTGCCGACCTCGCTCCGTCTTCTTTGGCAAGCCGCTCCAGTTCACGCATGTACCAAATGGCCTGATCGCGCGACGTCATCTCGGCATCGAGGTTCTTGTAGACGACAGGGTGACTGGCGCTTGGCGCTCGAATGCGCAATTCCCATTCGCCGCCCAGATGCTCGTTGTGAACGACCATCAGCTTCGACGCCTCGTCATGCAGGGCATGCAGGCGGGCAAGCGGGTGGATTTCCGGCTCGGCTGCCACCACCGGAGCGGCGACCGCAACAGCGGCACCAGCCATTGTGGTGTTGAGTAAGAAGCGCCGGCGGTTGATTTCAGGCGCAAGAGTGCTATGTTTAGTCATCATCTTTCCTTTCCCTTAGCCGGGTTGGTGGGTGACATGGCTCGGAGAGGTTGCCGCCTCTGCCGGGCCTTTTGCTTCTTCATTCCCTAGTGCCATGGTGAGCAACTTCCGCATTGCGCGGGAGCGAGACGACACGCGGTTGGCGAACCGCCAGTCGTCGATTTGCTCGATTAGTCTTGGCGCGACCATGATCTGGACTTTTTCGGTCAGCCCTTCTTTCACGAGTAAAAACCTCCGTCACTTCCGTTAGTAACGGGGAAACCATACTCCGAGTTTTGGTGTGGTCAAGATAGAAAGTGACGGAACTTCCGTCTATTGACGTACAAACGGGGATAAGCCCTGTTTGGGTAAACGAAAGGGACCGGCATGGCAGTCGATAAAAAGACGCTCAAGTTTCAGATGATGATGTCGCCAAGCGAGGCGGAGGAACTTGACGATTGGATGTTCAAGAATCGGATGCGGTCTCGAGCGGAGGCGATCCGCAGGCTTTGCCAATTGGGCTTAATTTTTAATCGCCGGCTTCCCGAAATGAACGTGGAGATACGATCTCGCACTCGTGAAATGATTCAGCTACAAAATAAGTTCGGAGAAATACGTAGGGACCCAGAGAAGTTTAACGAACTATTCTCTCTTCTCATGAAGCATTATCAAGATTCCCTACAGTTCCAATTGTTTGTTTCGAGTTACCTGTCGTCACTGGTTATTGAGACTTCTGTTCTATCTAGCAATAAAGATGTCGACGAGATGATTGCGCTTTCGAAAGAAATTCGAACGCATCTGGATAACGTCAAGGACGACAAAGAAAAATGGATGGATGCAATCGAGAGATTTCTTAGGATTATGGCCGAGAGTGCAGGCCGGCGCATTGCCGTGAAGGAAGAGGACAGCAGCGACTAATCGCGCGCACAAAAAAAGCCGCCCGGAGGCGGCATGTCGGCAGGCATCTGAAAAGATGCATTGTGCCCCAATGTCAAAAATATACCAGATGTTGACCATAGGCTTGACATAAAACAAAAAGTGAGTCCGTCCGCACATAAAGCCCTTTACAAATGATTCCACAGACCCCTATATCGGTGTTAATAACACCCGCCCCGCCTCTCCTTGGAAGCGCCTCTGGGCGGGTTTTTCGTATTTAAGGCTTTGATGATAAAGAAGAAGTTTGCCAAGCCCGCGCTCTCAATTGACGATCAACTCCAAAAAATGATCGCGAGGGGCCTGATCGTTGAAGATATCGCAACGGCGAAGCATCGCATTGAAAATATAGGATATTACAGGCTCGTCGGGTACTCTTTGCCGTTCCAAAATGGGGGCACCGGCTTAGACAGGCACCACTTCATTGAGGGTGTTCGTTTTGAAACTATTCTCGATCGGTACATTTTTGATCGCAAGCTTCGGCTACTTATCCTGGACGCGATCGAGCGCGTTGAAGTGTCCGTCAGAGCATCGCTGTCCAACGCGATCGCACTGAAACACAGTCCACATTGGTACCGAGAATCTAGCCTGTTTGAGCCGCTCTTCGACCACGCCGGCCTCATTCACGAAATCAGACGCCAGATCGGGCATGATGCTTCCACAGCAGAGAGAATGAGCCGCCAAGATATCTTTATTCGGCACTACTATGATAATTACTACGACCCTGAAATGCCGCCTTCATGGATGATTTTTGAATCAATTTCATTTGGAACGATATCTAGACTCTTCGAGGGGTTGTACAAATCCGAAACTACTGAGATTTGCTTGCCGTACCGGGTTACGCACGAAATCCTCAGTTCTTGGCTGCATTCGATTTCGTACATTCGGAATTTGTGCGCGCACCACTCGCGAGTGTGGAACAAGACGCTCACAATCAAACCCGTCATAGCCAACAAGCACAAGACAAGCTTCAATGGAAACAGCAAGATATATGCTGCGTTGGTCGTTCTTCAAATTATGTTGGGAAAGATTGCGCCCGATAATTCTTGGGCGGAACGTCTGGGAAAGCTCCTAGACGAACACCCTGAGATACCGCTCGGAAACATGGGGTTTCCTCTAAATTGGCGTTCTCTTCCTGCTTGGGGGGACTCTCTTTAGAATTGAGATGGTGAAAGACGATCTATTCCCCCATCATTCCAGCGATCTTGGCTGACACTGCATCAGCCGCCGACACAAGCGCGCTATCTGCGACGTGCGCATATCGAGCCGTGACACCCGGCACCGAGTGCCCGAGTAGTCCCGCAATCGTCAATTCTGAATAACCCATCCCAGCGGCGACCGACGCGAACGTGTGGCGCAGGACATGGATGGTAACACCTTCCAGCTTCGCCGCCTTGCAAAGCCGCTGTAGGACCTTGGGCAGGCCGACGAAATGACCCTCGCCATGTTCTGAAGGAAACGCCCAACCGTGTTTCGGCTTGACGTCATCCAGCACCACAAAGGCGCTCTTTCCAATCGGGCGGATTTGCGCACCCGTCTTCGTATCATCAAACCGGATGCAGCCGTTGTCGCGGTCGATCCATTTGACCGGCAGGGACAGGACTTCCATGCGCCGGCAGCCTGAAAGCAGCAGGAACCGGATAGCCGCTTTCGCGGCAGGACTTTCCGTATTCGAATCCCGAATGGCCTTGCTGAGCTTCTTGATTTCCTCGTCGTTGAGGTAGCGCTTTTGCTTTTTCGTCTTTGGCTTGCGCACCCCGAAGGCGACATTCTCGGTTATGGCTCCATTCACCCTTGCGTGTTCAAGGATTGAGCCCAGCATTACGGTCGCGCGGTGCGCCGCCGACGAGCCACCAGTGGTTCGACCGCCCCGGCCCTTCCGGTTTTTCGCCGTCTTACCGGACATGATGTCCGTTTGCATTCTCGTCACGTCCGCCCGCGTGATGCTGGCGACTGATCGATTGCCGAGCAGCGGAAGAATATGCACGTTGATGTTGCTTTCGTTCGAAAGGTAGCTGTTCGGCTTCAGGCGCGTCTTGGCTTCGGCCATGTAGTCAACACACACCTCTGACAACGTAGCGTTCTTTCGAAGCTGCTTGCGCTCCGAGGAAGGATCACCGCCCTTGCTGGCGCTGGTCAGATGCTCTCGCGCGAGTTGCCGCGCCTCTTCTGTCGTCATAGTGCCGATCCGGCCAATCGTCATCTTGCGTTGGCGGTTTTCGGCGGTGCGGTATTTGACGATGTAGGAACCGACGCCGCTTGGCATCATGCGAACGCCGAAGCCCTTCAGTTCGCTATCCCACAAGAAGCGCTCAGCCGTCCCGTCCGGCTGGAAAGCATCCACAATGCGCTTGGTAATCTTCGGCACAATCGACCCCATCATCAAGTTCCGCGGAACCACGGCGGAACCAACTGAAAGCAAATCGCAGCCTATGTCGTCAAGTGGTGGTAAACATGAGAAAGGGACAACCCATTGAAATAGCGCAGATAATCCGATACAAGAAAAGACGAGAAAAGTTCTGGAAACGCCGAATGATAAAATTCGTAATGATGGGGTCGCGTGTTCGAGTCACGCAAGCGGCACCATTTCCATCTTTGACATCGGAAGGGAAGTCTGGGGGAATATGTCAGACCACTTCCATCTGCCCGAATAGGTAGCCGGAAGAATGTCGGCGCTGATTCCGAACGGCATTATACAGGAGCCTTACGGAGCATTATATTGGATATTCTCAAAATTGGGCGCACAGATGGTCAAGCGGCACCTTGGATCAAATGATGAGCATCGGGACTTATATAAAAAGCGATCTCTATCGTTATGCTGGCAATACGTCCGTAAAAGCATTCGCTAAGAATTTTCTAAGGAACAGATCTTTCAGGTATTGCCTGCGGTTCCGCCTGTGTTCGAGTAAAAATCCTTTTATCAGGTTGCTTGCAAGGATAGCCCGTGAGCGTCTTTCCAAGAAATCCGGAATTCAAATCCCACCGGGAACGAAGATTGGATACGGGCTTTACCTCGGGCACCAAATGAGCATCGTCGTTCACCCCTTCACCATTATCGGCGATAACTGCAATCTAAGTCAGTTTACGACAATCGGATCGGGGAAAAACACGCCCGCCAAGATTGGGAACAATGTGTACATTGGGCCTGGCTGCTGCATCGTCGAAGATGTAGAGATCGGTGATTTCGCTATTGTCGGGGCGGGATCTGTGGTGGTGAAAAACGTCGAGCCATACACCACGGTTGCCGGAACCCCTGCAAAGCCGATTTCGAAACAAACATTCAACCGCTTCATAAAAAGGGCATGGCCGCCCGAAAGTTGAACCTCCCAGCCGGTAACAGTCACTTAACTTCAAGTTGCTAATTGATGCGGCGGTGCGTGGGGGCACGCAACGAGCGAGTACCGACGTGGCAGATTCCAAGAAACGCAGCGACTGGCGGGCGATCATCGGCCTTCAGGCCCGTATCGCCGCGTTGTTCATTCCGGTCGTCGTGGCGCTCGCCATTCTTGCCACCTTTGCCGGAACCGAACGGACGCCGCGCGCAAACGGTGTCGATTCCACCATGACCGGCTCCGTCCGCTAACGACCGAAACCAAGTCAGCGCTGGCGCAGTTTCGCTTTCCCGACGCATGTTTCCTGAAAAGAGGGACTGGTTCAGGAAGAAGACATGCCAATGACCGGGTGTCTCAGGCGCGGTAAGCCATCCGAATGATTGCAGCGCATTTTTACGCCGGCGGCAACAAAAAGGGCCCCGAGGGGCCCTTTTCCATTTCGGCCTGTTCGATCAATCCTTCTCGAACACATTGGTCTTGGCGATTATGCCAGCAATGGCGCCGCCGATCATTGGAGCGACGATGTAGAGCCAGAGCTGACTGATTGCCGCGCCGCCGGTGAACAGCGCCGGGCCAATCGAACGCGCCGGGTTGAGCGAGTTGCCCGAAACCGGAATGAAGGCGAAGTGGAGTGCTGCCAGCGTCAGGCCGATGACGAGGCCGGCAAAGGCCGTAGTGTGCTTGGCGCTGGTGACGCCAAGGATGACGATCACGAAGGTGAACGTGGCTATGACCTCCGTCAGAAAGGCCGATGAGACGCCATAGGCAGCCGGATCCCAGCCGTTCGGCGCAAAGCCGGTGGTATGGCCGCCGACCTTGCCGGCGACGATGACCCATAGTGCCAGCGGCGCGAGCAGACCGCCGATCACCTGTGCGATCCAGTAAGGAATGACGTCTTTGGCCGGCATGCGCCCGGCGAGGAAGACGCCGAGTGTCACTGCCGGGTTAAGATGCGCACCGGAAATGGGTCCGATCGCATAGGCAGCGGCGATCAGGCCGATGCCGAAGGCAAGGCCGATGCCTTCCTGACCAATAGGCAGCGCACCGCCAAAACCGCCGGTAACGACGGCGCCCGTGCCGATGAACACCAAAAGAAACGTACCAAGTACTTCTGCAAGAAAAGTCTTCATTGCCCTCTCCTCGTGATTGTCCCGATCCGTCTGGGTCCCGCCTGCGAATCACAAGCGAAGGGTAGTCACAAGGCCACTGGTTTGGAAGCGGGGTTTGTATTGGCGATTTGCCGTTGGTCAGCGAGTGGGTTGTGCAGCGGGCCTTGCCGTTTTAGAGCGGCGTGAAGTTACCTTTAGTGCGGACATCGAAAATGCGAATGGGCGGACGGCTCGCAGCAGCCATTGAAGTGCTGGAAGATATTGGTCGGCGCCATAGGCCCGCGGCGGAAGCGTTGAAGGACTGGGGCCTGTCGCACCGTTTCGCCGGCGGCGGCGACCGCGCCGCAATCGGCAACATCGTCTACGATGCGCTGAGGCGGCGTCGCTCGGCAGGATGGCTGCTCGATGCTGATACGCCACGCGCGGTTGCCTTCGGCGCGCTTTTGCTGGAGTGGGGCGAGACGGCTCAATCGCTCAGTCAGGCGCTTGATGGCGACAAGTTCGCGCCAGCTCTGCTCGACGAGACGGAGCTGCAGACGATTTCCGAAAGAATTGCGACCGAGGCGCCGCAGGAAGTGCGCGCCGATTGTCCGGACTGGTCTGTTCCTCTAATCCAGGCTTCCTTCGGCCAGGACTGGGCGCGGGAGGGCGCAGCGCTTGCAGCCAGACCGCCGCTGGACCTGCGCGTTAACACACTGAAAGCCGACCGCGCCAAGGTGCTGGCTGAACTTGCGGAAACCGGGGCGCGCGCAACCGAAATCGCCTCCAACGGCATCCGTATCGCCCCGATCGAAGGCAGCGGCAGGCATCCGAACGTCCAGGCCGAACCGGCGTTCCAGAAGGGCTGGTTCGAGGTGCAGGACGAAGGCTCGCAACTCGTTTCGGAACTGACCGGGGCCACGGTCGGCATGCAGGTCCTGGACTATTGCGCGGGGGCCGGCGGCAAGTCGCTAGCCTTGTCCGCGACGATGGACAATCACGGCCAGGTGTTCGCCCATGATGCGGAAAAGGTTCGGCTTGCGCCGATTTTCGATCGCATCCGGCGCGCGGGCAGCCATAATATCCAGGTGGTTTCGAAGCAAGCAGAGCTTACGCCGCTGGAAAGTCATATGGACCTCGTGCTGGTCGATGCGCCCTGCACCGGAAGCGGAACTTGGCGGCGGCGGCCGGATGCCAAATGGCGGCTTACGCAACGCCAACTCGACGCCCGCAAGGCCGAACAGGCCGTAATCCTCGACAGAGCCGCCGCATATGTAAAGCGGGGCGGCCTGCTCGCCTACGTGACATGTTCGGTGTTCGATGACGAAAATGGCGGGCAGGTAGCGGCTTTCCTGAAGCGAAGCGGCGCATTTGCCCCCGTCGATCATCGTGAACTTTGGACCACCCGCTTTCCGGCGCAGGGTTCGTCCGCCCGTTTTGGCGACAATGGCGGCATTTCGCTCTCACCCGCGTCAAGCGGCACCGACGGCTTCTATTTCTGCGCCTTGCGGCGCGCTGCCTGATCGCGGTTGACGCCCCGCGACGGCACCCCAGATAGTTTGCGATTGAAGTTCATTTTCGCGAGGGTGCCGTTGAGAAGCTATTTGACTTTAGCGGTTTTTCTTGTCGTCGTGGTCGGCGGTGGGCTGGCGATCGGCTTTGTTACGCTGCCCGGCGGATGGTACGCATCGCTTGCAAAGCCGGCATTCAATCCGCCAAACTGGGTATTCGGCCCCGTCTGGACGGTGCTCTATGTGGTCATCGCAATCGCTGGCTGGCGCATCTGGGAGCACGATACACGCGGCACGGCGATGAAGCTCTGGGTAGCGCAACTCGCCCTCAATTTCGCGTGGTCGCCGGTATTCTTCGGCGCGCAGATGCCACTACAGGCGCTTTTGATCATCATTGCGCTTTTGGCCACCACCGTCCTGTTCATCAGCCGCACTTATCACAGCGACCAGCTGGCGGCAGGACTGTTCGTGCCTTACGCGTTGTGGGTCGCCTTTGCCACGCTGCTCAATGCGTCAATCGTACTTTTGAACTGAACCGCTGCGAGCCGAGCCTGTGGAAAACCCAAGCTGGCGGCGGATGGCGAAGATGCCTATGTTCCCGGCCCGATCGATACTAGGGAGTCCGCATGAACACCGACATCAAGCGTCTCGCGATCCTTATTTCGGCCGAGATCAATGCCCGGCCCGAACAGGCAGCCGCAGCGATCGGCCTGCTGGATGAGGGCGCGACGGTGCCGTTCGTGGCGCGCTACCGCAAGGAAGTCACCGGCGGGCTGGACGATACGCAGTTGCGCCTGTTGTCGGAGCGAATGGCCTATCTGCGCGAACTCGACGCACGGCGCGATACCATCCTGTCCTCGATCCGGGAGCAGGGCAAGCTGACCGAGGAGCTGGAAGCCAAGCTCGCGGCGGCGACGACCAAGGCGGAACTCGAAGACATCTACCTGCCCTACAAACCCAAGCGCCGCACCAAGGCCGAGATCGCCCGCGAGCGCGGGCTGGGGCCGCTGGCCGAGGCGATCCTTGCCGACCGCGCGGCGGTCCCGGTGGATCTTGCCGCCGCTTATCTGACCGATGATATCCCGGACGTGAAGGCAGCGCTTGAAGGCGCGCGCGATATCCTGGCCGAACAGTTCGCGGAAAATGCCGACCTGGTCGGCAGATTACGCAGCTACATGCAGGAACGGGCCATGCTGCATGCGCGCGTCATCGACGGCAAGCAGGAGCAAGGCGCCAAGTTCTCCGACTATTTCGACCATGTCGAGCGCTGGGCGACGGCGCCCAGTCACCGGGCACTGGCTATGCTGCGCGGCCGCAACGAGGAGGTGCTGTCGCTCGACATCGAGGTTGACGCCGACGACACTTCCGCCATCAAGCCGGTGGAACGGATGGTTGCCGAGGCTTATGCCATCGGGCGGCAGTTGCCGGGCGACCAATGGCTGACGGAGGTGGCAGGCTGGACCTGGCGCATCAAGCTGTCGCTGCATCTCTCACTCGACCTGATGCGCGACCTGCGCGAACGGGCCGAGGACGGCGCCATCCAGGTGTTCGGGCGCAATCTGAAGGACCTGCTTTTGGCGGCACCCGCCGGGTCGCGCGCCACGATGGGGCTCGATCCCGGCATCCGCACCGGCGTCAAGGTCGCGGTGGTGGACGGCACCGGCAAGCTGGTGGCCACGACCACCGTCTATCCCTTCCCGCCGAAGAACGACGTGCGCGGCACCCAGGCCGAGCTTGCCAGCCTCGTGCGCAAGCATGGTGTCGAACTGATCGCCATCGGCAACGGCACCGGCAGCCGCGAGACCGAAAAGCTGGTGGCGGAGATGCTGTCAGACATGCCGGCACCCAAGCCGACCAAGGTGATCGTCAGCGAAGCCGGCGCCTCGGTCTATTCGGCCTCCCAAACCGCTGCCACAGAGTTCCCTGACCTCGACGTGTCTCTGCGCGGAGCGGTTTCGATTGCGCGCCGGCTGCAGGACCCGTTGGCCGAACTGGTCAAGATCGAACCGAAGTCGATCGGGGTCGGCCAATACCAGCACGACGTCGACCAGTACCGGCTTGGCCGGGCGCTGGAGGCGGTGGTGGAGGATGCAGTGAACGCCGTCGGCGTCGATCTCAACACCGCGTCGGCGCCGCTGCTGGCGCGCGTGTCGGGCCTTGGTCCGTCGCTGGCCGAGGCAATTGTTTCGCACCGCGACTTAAACGGACCGTTCGCCACACGGCGGGAACTGCTCAAGGTGTCGCGGCTGGGGCCGCGCGCCTTCGAGCAGAGCGCCGGCTTCCTGCGTATCCGCGACGGGGCCGAACCGCTCGACGCCTCGGCGGTACATCCGGAAGCCTATGATGTGGCCAAGAAGATCGTCGCCGCTTGCGGCCGCGACGTGCGCGCGCTGATGGGCGACGGCGCTGCGCTGAAGGCGCTCGACCCGCGCGTTTTCGTCGATGCGAAGTTCGGCCTGCCGACGGTGCGCGATATCATCGGCGAACTGGAAAAGCCCGGCCGCGACCCGCGACCTGGCTTCAAGACGGCGACCTTTGCCGAGGGCGTCGACGACATCAAGGACCTGAAGCCCGGAATGCTGCTGGAAGGCACCGTCACCAATGTCGCGGCCTTCGGCGCGTTCGTGGATATCGGCGTGCATCAGGACGGGCTGGTGCATGTGTCGCAACTGGCCGACCGCTTCATCAAGGATGCGCATGAGGTCGTGAAGGCCGGCGACGTGGTCAAGGTGCGCGTGGTCGAGGTCGACATCAAGCGCAAGCGCATCGGCCTTTCGATGCGCAAGGACGGCGGCGCGCCGCCTGAGTGGCGCGGCGGCGATGCGCAGTCACGCGGGCCGGCGCGAGGCCATGACAAGCCACGGCCGGCGGTTGCGCCACAGAATTCGCAAGGCGCTTTCGGAGCCGCGCTAGCCGAGGCCATGAAACGCAAATAGGGATAGGCGATGACTGCCGATTTCCCATTGCCGAAATCGGCGTGAGCGATAGCTTAGGCTGTTTCCCAATGGCGCACGGCTTTCTCCCGCAGCCTTTTCGCGCCTCATCAAACAGGCAGGACAGATCATGCAGATCGGAATGATGGGTTTGGGCAGGATGGGCGCCAATATGGTGCGGCGTCTGATGAAGAGCGGCCATGACTGCGTGGCCTACGACATCAATCCCGATAGCGTTGCAGCACTGGTCAAGGAAGGCGCTGTCGGCACCACCTCGATGGAGGAGTTCGTCAATAAGCTTGCCGCACCGCGCCATGTCTGGCTGATGCTTCCGGCAGCTATCACCGGCAAGATCGTCGACCAGCTTGCCAACCTGATGAAGGCCGGCGACACGGTCATCGACGGCGGCAACTCCAATTATCGCGATGCGATCGATATCGCCGCGAAACTGTCGGCCAAGGGCCTCAACTTTGTCGATGTCGGCACCAGCGGCGGCGTGTGGGGGCTGGAACGCGGCTATTGCCTGATGATCGGCGGGCCGGACGAAGCGGTGCGCCAACTCGATCCAATCTTCGCCGCACTTGCACCGGGTGGCACGGCAGGCTCAAAGGAAACGGGAACCGCCCCGCGCGGCTATTTGCACTGCGGACCGAGCGGGGCCGGCCATTTCGTAAAGATGGTGCATAACGGCATCGAATACGGGATGATGGCAGCCTATTCCGAGGGGTTCAACATCTTGAAGGCGGCCAATGCCGGCAAACAAGAACGCGCCGCCGATGCGGAGACGACGCCGCTATCCGAGCCGCAATACTACCAATTCGACATAGATATCGCCGAGGTTGCCGAAGTGTGGCGACACGGCAGCGTGATCAACTCCTGGCTGCTTGACCTGACGGCTGGCGCGCTCAAGGCCGATCCGCAACTTTCGCAATTCGGCGGACGAGTATCGGATTCCGGCGAAGGCCGCTGGACGCTGAGGGCAGCCATCGACATGGGCGTGCCCGCACCGGTGCTGTCATCGGCCCTATTCGACCGCTTTTCCTCGCAAGGCCATTCGGAATTCGCCGACAAGATGCTGTCGGCGATGCGCTACGCTTTCGGCGGCCATGTCGAGAAACCGAAGGCTTGAGCGGGCACGGACAGCACTAGAACAGAAAACCTTGCCCGCTAGTTTGCTTCGGTTTGGCAGCGGGTTTTGGCTTGGGTGACGGGTCGGGCGAGGCGGCGCTCGTGGCAGTTGCGTGAGTGCTGCCGTCGGCAAAGCGCAGTTCGAGAACTTGTCCAGATTTTACCTCTGCCGCGCGCTTGACCAGCATACCTGTATCATCAAGCACAAGCGCATAGCCGCGCTCGAGGATCGCCTGTTCTGACAGTTTGAGGGTGGCAAGCAAGCGGTCGGCCTGCGTCAGCCGTGCCCGCAGCCGGTCGAGGCGAACGGACATCGCCTGATCGCCTCGCCGCGAGATGCTCATAAGCGCATCGGCCTGCTGTTTTTGGCGCCGGGCAATCGGGTCTAGTGTCAGCCGTGCCGCCGTGCGGACAAAGCGGGCGCGGCGCTCACGCACCGTCGACAAGAACGCGGCCTGCAAGCGGGCAAGATCGCGTCCAACCAGAGTGCGCGCCTCATTGACACGCCGAGCCAGCGTTGCCGGTGACAGCCTGAGCGCGGAAAGCCGTGCGCGCTTGCGCTCGACGCCGACTTCCAGTGCCCGGCCGAGACGGTTTTCTGCCTCATCGAAGCGCCTGCGCGGCAGAGCCAGCAACTGGTCGGGTGACGGCAGTGCGCGGGCGGCGGCGCGTACTGCGCTACGGTCGCGGTCGAGGCAGCGCGACATGGAGGTTCGCAGCCGAGAGGCAAGCGCCGCCAAGGTCGCTTCCAGCTCAAACTTGACCGGAACGGCGATTTCGGCAGCGCCCGTCGGCGTCGGCGCGCGCACATCGGCGGCATAGTCGACCAGCGTCCAGTCGGTCTCGTGGCCAACTGCGGAGATGACCGGGATATGCGAGGCGGCAACAGCGCGCGACAGGGCCTCGTCGTTGAATCCCCAGAGGTCTTCGAGGCTGCCGCCGCCCCGCGCCACAATCAGCAGATCAGGCTGGCGGATCGGACCGTCGAAAGGGAGCGCGTTAAAACCCTCGACAGCCGCGGCGACTTCGGCTCCCGCCGTTTCGCCCTGCACACGCACCGGCCAGACGATGACATGCAAGGGAAAACGATCCTTGATGCGGTGCAGGATATCGCGGATGACCGCGCCGGTGGGTGACGTGATAACACCGATGACGCCGGGCATATAGGGCAGAAGCTGCTTGCGCGCGGGGTCGAACAAGCCTTCGGCCTGCAGGCGGCGCTTGCGCTCCTCCAGCAACGCCATCAAGGCCCCCGCACCCGCCGGCTCCAGATTGTCGATGACGATCTGGTAGTTCGACTTGCCGGGATAGGTGGTGAGCTTGCCGGTGGCGATCACTTCCATCCCCTCTTCGGGACGGAACTTCAGGCGGCTCATCGTGCCTTTCCAGACCACGGCGTCCAGCTTGGCGCGGTCGTCCTTAAGGGCGAAATAGGCATGGCCGGAGGAATGCGGCCCGCGATAGCCGGAAATCTCGCCACGCACGCGCACATTGCCGAAGACATCCTCGACCGTGCGTTTCAGCGCGCCGGAGATTTCGCTCACCGTGTATTCGGTGGCGTTGGTGCGTGATTCGGTGGCCGCTTCGCTCATGAGGAGATAGGGGCGCGTTTGGCCGCGATGGTCAAGACTTCCGGTTGCCACCCATCGTTTCGCTCAATCGATCGATGAAAAGAATATGATGGACGCCCGCTCCGCTCAGGCCTACCGCTTCGCCGCCAAGGAGCATTTCGCATGACAATCCAGTCGCAATCGATAGACACACCGATCCCGACCAGCCCCGTGCAAAATGCAGGCGAGCGGTCCTTCGAACCGCGTGACTACGGCCTTTACGTACTGACCGTGATTGCCTGGAGCGTATCGTGGTTTGCCATCAGGTTGCAGGTCGGCACGGTACCGAACGAGGTCAATCTTGTCTGGCGCTTCGCCATCGCCACGGTGCTGATGATTGCCTGGGTGGTTTTTTCGGGGCGTCGCATCCGCTTTCCGCTGCGCGACCACGTTCGCTTCGCGGCACTCGGCATATTGTTGTTCTCGTCCAATTTCCTGTTTTTCTACTATGGCGCCGGCTATCTGGTCAGCGGACTTTTGTCGGTGGTGTTTTCCTTGGCCTCGGTGGTCAACATCATGCTGGCAGCGATTGCGCTGCGCGAACGGCCATCGCCGCGCGTTCTGGCAGGCGGCATCCTCGGATTTTGCGGCATCGCGTTGATGTTTTCCCCGGAAATCGCAGCGCACGGCCTGTCGGGCAACACGATGGTCGGACTTTTGCTGTGCGTTGCCGGGACGCTTTGCTTCTGCATCGGCAACCAGATATCCGCTGCCGGCCTGCGCAAAGGCCTGCCGCTCATTCCGATGAGTGCCTGGGGCATGGTCTACGGCACACTTTGGTCGACGCTGCTTGCCTTACTGCTGGGCCGGCCATTCATCATCGAGCCGACGGTATCCTACATCGCCTCGCTGCTGTTCCTGGCCGTAATCTCGACAGTGATTGCCTTCTCGGCCTATCTCACACTGCTTGCGCGCATCGGTCCGGCACGAGCCGGCTATGCGACGGTTATGTTTCCCATCTTCGCGCTACTGGTCTCCACCGTACTGGAAGACTACCACTGGAGTGCCTACGCCCTTGCCGGCCTCGTATTCGTTGCCATCGGCAATGTGCTGGTGATCCGCACCTGCAAGCCGTAACGTAAGGAACTTGCTCAGCCTTACCAGCCGGGGAGAACCTGGTTCGGACGCGTCCGCTTGATGCGGGTGAAGGCAAGTGAGGCAAAATCGAAGCTGCCCGTTTCTTCTCCCGATGGCACGGAAATGTTGTCGAGGCTTTCGGCAATATGACGGGCTAGCGCATCGACGATCTCCGGCTGGTCGGTCTGGCCGCGCATGATGCCGATGCGGCAATCGGGCAGCGTACCGAACCCGTCCGCTTCACTCAGCACCCGCATGCCGGGCCGCAGGGCGCATTCCGGCAGCACCGAAATCGCTAACCCGGACAGTACGGCCGCCGTGATGACGGTAGCCGAAAAACTGGTGAACAGGATGCGGTAGTCGCGGTTCATGCCATCGAGCACGTCGCAGGCGGCTCGGCGCCAGATGCAGTTCGGGCGGCCGAAAGCCATCGGCAGCACTTCCTGCTCATGGGTGGCATGGTTGACAGAGCTGACCCACAAAAGCGGCTCGCGCCGAACCACTTCCGACTGGCCGCGGGCGTCGTTGTGAGTGACGAGCGCGATGTCGAGATTACCTCGCCTGATGTGTTCTACCAGCCCCGGCGTCGGCTCGCAGATGACGGTCAGCTCGACGCGCGGGTTGGAACGGGCGAAGCGGGCCATGATCTCCGGCAGGAAGCGGTCGGCGTAGTCGTCGGGCGTGCCGATGCGGATGGTGCCTTCCAAGCGGCGATCGTCGAAAGCGGCCAGCGTTTCGCGGTTGAGGTAGATCAGGCGACGCGCATAGGCGAGCAGTTTCTCGCCTTCCTCGGTCAGTTTGTTGGTGCGGCCATCCTTTTCGAATAGCGGCTTGCCGATGCGCTCCTCAAGCCGGCGCATCTGCATCGACACCGCCGACTGGGTGCGATGCACTTCTTCCGCCGCACGGGTGAAGCTGCCGGTATCGGCAATCGAGATGAACGTCTGCAACTGGTCAAGATCAAGAGGAGCTTTCATCGTCGAACCCATCATCATGATTGATGATAAAGATTAGAAACATTCGTTGGATTAATCAATCGCCCGATGGCAAATAGATAGCGTCCACATGAAGGCATGTGAATCGAACCGACGTCTGGCGATCTCCCACGCTCGCGATCGGATTCGTGTGTCCGAACCTCAAGGAGACTGACATGACCGCGTATGAATTCGCCGCCGAAGCTTCACGCATCTCCACGCGTCCGGCTGTTGCGACGCGCGTCGCGAATGCTGTCGTCAATTCCTACAAGGCGTGGAAAAACCGGCGCGCCTTTTATCGCCTCGGCGAGATGTCCGATGCCGAGCTTGCCGATATCGGGCTCACCCGCGCCGATCTCCATGTCGCCATCGACGGTCCATTCGGCGCCGACCCGACGGTGAAGTTGAGAGCGATTGCGGCGGATCGCATCGAAAGCCTCTAGTTTACTGCAGGCTCCCCCACTCCCTGCCGGTTTCCCTTCCGGCTGCCTGCATGATTGCCCGGTCCTTCACGGACCGGGCATTTTCGCATGCATGCTTACCTGTTGCGGTCCATGCCGCGCAGGAACTGGTCGAAGACCGATTCGACGCCTTTCTGGTAGTCGTCGCGCTGCTGGCGACCGGTTTCGAACATCTGGCCGAAAATGTCGTCATAGGGGTTCTTCTTCGCCTCTGGCTCGGACGGCGCGCGCCGTTGCGGCTCGGCGTGCTCCTGCTGGCTACCTCCAAACATATCCTGCAGCACCTTGCCCCACGGATTGTCGCCGAGAGGGTTCTGCGGTTGTTGGGTACGACCTTGCGGCATTTGCTGCGCACCGCCGCCGAACATGTCCTGCAAGACCTTGCCGAACGGCGTATCGCCAAGAGGATTGTTGCCGAACGGATTGTCGGGCTGTTGCGAGGGCTGTGGCGCGCGCCTTTGCGGAGCCGCCTGCCCGCCGCCCAGACCACCGGACTGCTTCATCATCTCTTCGATGATCTGGCCAAGCGGATTGTTGCCGCCACCGAAGCCGCCTGCCTGCATCTGATTTGTCGACTGCTTGAACAACCCGCCCATGACCATCGAAGCGATGACCGGCAGCATCTGCTGCAACAGTTGCTGGCCGATGCCTGTGGCCTGGGCTGCTTGCGCGGCCACGGCGCGAGAGAGATCCTTCGAGCCGAACAGATGCCCCAATATGCCATTGCCTTCATCGACACCCTGCGGCGAGAAAGCCCGGCTGGCATCTTCGAAATACTTGGCGTGCTGGCCGCTGGCCATTGCATTGAGAAAGCCGCCAAGTCCGTAGGGATCCGAGGTGTTGCGCTTCAACCCTTGCGAGAAGGCTGGCAACAGAGCCTCAACCGCAAGGTCGGCCTGCTGGCGCGAAAGATTGAACTGCCGGGCCAGCATGTCCATACCCTGGCCATTCTGGGCCTGGTTCAGCATGTCAAACAGGTTCAGCATGTCCGTCTCCTCGAAGATTTCGCCGGGGACGAAGGCTAGAGGTTTTCCCGCCCTTGTTGAAGCGATTTCCACCAGAGCGCGAGCTTAATTCTCGGACCCGTCCGGAGACCTTCTAACAGGGGAAGAACAGGATCTTAGTACGCGTATTCCAGGAAAGCCGGTTCGATCGAACCGCCCCAACGTGTGTGGTAGGCGGACAGCATCTCCTCGGCGCTGGTGGTGCCGCGGCTGACCACTTCGTCCAGCGTCTGCAGGAAGGAGGTTTCATCGTAGCCGTCGCGGTTGAGTTTCGCCCGGTTCTTCAAGCCAAGCCGGGAAATCGCAAGCACCTCGCGCGCAAGCTCGCGCAATGTCGCGTTCCGGAAAGGCGCCGAGATGCCCATTTCAGGCACGGCATCGCGCATCGCCAATACTTCCTGGTAGCTCCAGCTCGCGGTGAGGTTTTCCGCCGCGTCCAGCGCCTCCTCATCGTAGAGCAGACCTACCCAGAAGGCGGGCAAGGCACAGATACGCCGCCACGGACCGCCATCGGCACCACGCATTTCGAGGAAGCGCTTCAACCGGACGTCGGGGAAGAGCGTCGAGAGATGGTTTGCCCAGTCGCCCATTGTTGGCATGCCGTCCGGGATCTCGTTGCGGGCGGCACCTGCCATGAACTGTCGGAAAGTGATGTGGGTCATATCGCGATATTCGCCTTCGCGAATGACGAAATACATCGGCGCGTCGAGCGCCCACTCGACATAGTCGGCAAAGCCGAAATCCGGCGAGAAGCAGAATTCGAGCATGCCGGCGCGCTGGTTGTCGGTGTCGCGCCAGATGTCGCCACGCCAGCTTTGCATTCCGTTCGGCTTGCCATTGGTGAAGGGCGAATTGGCAAACAGTGCCGTCGACAGGGGTTGCAGCTTGAGCGACACCTGCATTTTGCGACGCATGTCGGCTTCGCTCTCGAAGTCGAGGTTAACCTGGATGGTGCAGGTGCGGTACATCATGTCGAGGCCCTTGGTGCCGACCTTTGGCATGTAGCGCGTCATGATCTCATAACGCGACTTGGGCATTTTCGGCGTTTCGGCCAGCGTCCATTTCGGGCTGCCGCCGAGGCCGAGGAAGCGAATGCCGAGTGGTTCGGCAATTTCGCGCACTTGCGCCAGGTGCGCGTTGCCTTCGCGGCAGGTCTGGTGGATGTTTTCCAGCGGCGCGCCCGACAGTTCGAACTGACCACCGGGTTCCAGCGAAATCGCGCCCTGCCCAGTCGGCTCGACCAGACCGATAATGCGGCCGGCATCGATGATGGGATCCCAGCCGAGCTTTTCCTGCATGCCTTCCAGAATGGCGCGGATGCCGCGGTCGCCGCCATAAGGGACCGGCGCGTTGCCATCGACGTAGAAGGGAAACTTCTCGTGCTCGGTGCCAATGCGCCATTTGTCACGCGGCTTGCAGCCGGCCGCCAGATAGGCAACCAGTTCGTCGACGCCCTCTATCGGCCTGAAATCGGTGGTGTCGCGCGCCATGAAAACCTCTTCGGGGGCGATCGGGGAAAATCGCCGCGCTACTTGGACGATATGTCGGTAGCCGATCAAGCAAAAACTATTAAGCGTCGCCTCAAGGAAACTTCACTTAGGTATCGCGTCTGCGCGCCGGCCATCGGCGGCATAGAGATACCGGCAGCCTCTTTTGCTCGTTGCGCCCTGTCAAACTGTTGTTCGCCGGAACCTTGCGACGCGGTCCGCATTTTTGAGATGACGGCATCGCTGCGACGCTTCCAGTCGCGTCTTCCAGGGAAACCGACTATCGTCACGCCGGGTTGCCGGCGTGACTGTACTAGCGAGAGGGGCTTTCATGGCTGCCACGGACGATGCGCGCGACAGGCCGGTACGGAGCGGCGCCGGGTCGTCCGACAACGCCGAAATGGTGCGGCCTGCCATACCGACGGCGTTCACGCTGGTTGGCGTCACCGCCGTGCTTTATCTCGGGCGCGAAGTCTTCCTGCCGCTGGCCGTCGCCTTCCTGCTGACATTTGCACTGGCCCCGATGGTTTCGGCGCTGCGCAAACGTTCGCTTCCCAAGCTACCCGCCGTCATCCTTACCGTGGTGTTGGCTTTCATGGCGATCGGGCTGTTTTCCTTCATCGTGGCGTCGCAAGTGACCACGCTTGCCCAGAACATTCCCACCTACCAGATCAACATTCTGGAAAAGGTCCGTTCGCTCAAAGAGATGGGCGCCAATGGCGGCATCATCGAAAGATTAAGCGGCGCGGTCGAGCGCGTCGGCGCCGAGTTGGAAAGAGGTACGCAACAACCGAGTGCTCCTACGGCAGAGACGGAACCGCAAAAGCCTTTGCCAGTCGAGATCGTGACGCGACAAACCACCATCGACACGCTGAAGAACGTGATCGTGCCACTGGCCAGCCCCTTTGCCACTGCAGGCCTCATCATCGTGGTCGTCATCTTCATGCTTCTGGAACGCGAAGATCTGCGCGACCGCTTCATCAGGCTTGTCGGCTACAGCGACCTTCACCGCACCACGGAAGCGCTGCAGGATGCCGGCAAGCGCGTTGGGCGCTACCTACTGATGCAATTGGTGGTGAACACCAGCTATGCAATACCCGTAGCTATCGGGCTCTGGCTGATCGGCATACCCAATGCGCCGCTGTGGGGCCTGCTGGGGCTGGTGCTGCGCTTCGTGCCTTATATCGGACCGGCGATCGCCATGCTGCTGCCCTTGCTGCTGGCGCTGGCCATTGCGCCCGGCTGGTCGCTGGTGCTGTGGACCGCTGCGCTGTTCATCGTGATGGAGCTCATCATCAACAACATCGTCGAGCCGTGGCTTTATGGCTCGCGCACCGGACTCTCGCCGCTGGCAATCATCGTGTCGGCGATTTTCTGGACCTGGCTATGGGGGCCGCTCGGCCTGATCCTGTCGACGCCGCTGACCGTGTGCCTCGTCGTGCTCGGCCGACATGTGCCGCAATTCGCCTTCCTTGACGTGCTTTTGGGCAACGAACCAGTGCTTGAACCACACACGCGGCTTTACCAGCGCCTGCTGGCCGGTGATCCGGACGAGGCGACGGACAATGCCGAGGAATTCCTCGAGGATCGATATCTGGTCGATTACTACGACCGTATCGGGATACCGGCCCTGCTGCTTGGCGAACAGGACCGACAGCGCGGCGTGATGTCCGACGAGCAGCGGCGCAAGCTGGCCGCGAGCGCACAAGCGCTCGTTTCCAACCTGGAAGAGGTAGCGCAAGAGGAGGAGGACGAGGAAGAAGATGCGTCTTCCGCCAAGGAGGAGCCGGATCTGCTCGGCGAAGACGCGGAGGAAACCGAAACGCCGGACCTCCCGGACGGTGAAGGCAAGGCGCTGCTTTGCCTCGGCGGGCGCGGCGAAATCGACGATGCCGTCGCCGCCATGCTGGCGCAGGTTCTGGAAGTGCAAGGGGCCGCTGCCACCAGCGCAAGTCACGTTGCGCTGGAGCCCGGAAATGTCGGCCTGCTCGACCTCAAGAACGCCAATACAGCTGTCGTCGCTTTCCTCAATTCGAGGTCGGCGGCGCATGCCCGCTATGCAGTGCGCCGCCTGAAGCGGGCCAAGCGCGGGCTGCGTGTCGGAATCCTGCTCCCTCGGCTGGAGGACGACGAGAACAAGCCGCTGACGGCGGAGGCCGTCAACGCCGATTTCGTCGCTGCATCTATTGCCGAAGCGGTGATTTCGGGTCTTTCCGACAAGAAGGCCGTGCCCTTGAAAGCAACGGCGAGCCGCCTTTCGCGCAAGCGAACCCGGCCGAAAGCGGCAGCAACAGCGAAGGCCTGATAGGTTCTACCAGTCGCCGATGCTGGCCTGGATGACGGCAAGTGCTGCAACCGCTGCCGTGTCGGCGCGCAGGATGCGAGGCCCGAGCGGGATCGCCGTCACGAACGGCAAGGCGCGTAGCATTTTGCGCTCTTCGTCGGAAAAGCCGCCTTCGGGGCCGACCAGAAGGGCCAGCTTCTGTTCTGAAATCTTGTTGAGCGCCGGCATTGGATTGTTGGTTGAAGCGTCTTCGTCGCAAAACACCAACCGCCGCCCGGCATCCCAGCCAGCCAGAACACGTTCGAGCTTTTCGGCTTCGCGCACCTCGGGAATGGCGAGGATGCCACACTGCTCGGCGGCCTCGATCACGTTGGCCTTCAGCCGGTCGATGCCAAGCTTCGGCACCTGCGTGTGCTGGGTGATGACCGGCTGCAGGACGCCCGCGCCCATCTCGACGGCCTTTTGAACAAGGTAGTCCAGACGCCCCTGCTTCAGCGGCGCAAAGCAATAGACCAGATCGGGCAAAGGCGGCTGCGGCCGCTGCAAGGTTCCGACGGCAAGACTTACCGCCTTCTTCGTCTTGCCGGCAACCGAGGCCGACCATTCACCGTCCCGCCCGTTGAACAGCAGGAGTCCGGCACCGTCGGCAAGTCGCAGCACATGGGCAAGGTAGTGGCTCTGCTGCGGATCGGCCTCGAATTCGGCTCCGGCGGAAAGGTCGTTCGGCACGAACAGGCGTTGCAGTCGATAGTTTGCGCGCATGGGCCAGACATGCGGCAGCCCGAGCGGAGCGTCAAGCCGGCGCGGACGGATGCCAGACGGGCCGGTAGCCACGGTTAAGCACGGCCAATGTCGTCGCGGGGGTCAGAAGCTGCAGAGGCCGGCCGGAAAGACTGGCAGGAACCACAGCTTCTCTATAGCCGGCGAATGACCAGTGCAGGGCAACGCCGCCGCGCAAGGCGTAGCAACTGGCTCCATCGCTTACCATCGCGCCATCCGGCAGGTCAGAAAGTTGCGCAGCAGGGGTCGGCACTGGCTTGCCTCCCGAAGCCAACCGTTCCTTGTGCAGGCGCTGGTCCAGTTGCGGCGCGCGCGGCTCGGCAATCTTGAACGCTTCGCCAAAGCAACCGACGAAATCCTTGGCCCGCTCGCGGCGGCAGTAGAAGCAGGGTCGATGGCCGGCGGCAAGCGCCGTGACCTCGTCAAGGAAGAACAGTTCCGTCCAGCCGGCTTTGTCAGGTTCACCGGGGCCGCCCGGCCGATTGCGACCCATCGGTATGCGGCGCACATTTCGGAATTCGCACACGCAGATAATCCAGGCCTTGAGCGCCCAGCGCTTCTTCATCAGCATTCTGGTGTCGGGGTCGTGGATGATGCCGCGATTGCCGGTGAAAAGCCCTCGATCCGGGACAGCGTGGATCGAGCCGAACGGATCGACCCGGTTCTGAAGTGGCATAGTGCTTTTTCCGATTTCTACAACCAGCCCGTTATTGGCTCTGCCGCCGCCATCATGATATCGCAAGCGCTGTCTTTGTCATCGCATGGCTGAACGGCGGGGTTTCGATGCGGGTGCTGGTCGTCGAGAATTACGAAAATACCGGCCTCGGCCAGGTCGGCGCAGCAATCGCCGAGGTCGGGGGCGAGATCGACTTGTGCAAACCGTATCGCGGAGAGCCTCTGCCCGGCGATTCCCGTGACCATCATGCGCTGGTGGTGCTTGGCGGCGGGCAAAATGCGCTGGCAGACCAGGCCTATCCTTATTTCCCTGTGCTGCTCGAGCTGATCCGTGACTTCGAGGCCAGGGATCGCGCCGTGCTCGGCATCTGCCTTGGCAGCCAATTGATCGCACGGGCCTTCGGCGGGCACAACAGGATCGGCGGCTCGACGGAATTCGGCTGGCGGGAAGTGTCGCTGACCGAGGAAGCAAGCGAGGACGGCGTGCTGTGCGAGCTGCCGGACCGTTTTCCGATCTTCCAATGGCATGACGACACATTTTCGATGCCGCCGGACGCGGTACGGCTGGCCGCCAGCTCGGTTACAGGCAACCAGGCGTTCCGCATTGGCCGCGCCACTTACGGCTTCCAGTTCCATTTCGAAGCCGACCGGCCGATGGTGCGGCAGTGGAGCGAAAGCTTTGCGGAGCTGATTGCCACGAAGCAGCCCGGTTGGGCCGGCCGGCTAGAAGAAGAGATGGCGCAACATGGCCCGCAAGCCGACGCGGCAGGGCTGACGATCGCGCGCGCATGGGTTGCCGCGATCTGACAAATACCGCCCGTTTGCTGGCGGGATAAGGATGAATTTTCTCTACCGCGCCGGCCGCTAGTGACAATTTTGGCACTCGCTTTGGAATCCGCTGTGGATTGAAATTTTCCACCTTGGCTTGTGTGCACTGGTACCGCTAGAAGCCCGCCCGGTATCGCTGCCGGGGCTGGCGACGCCGCTGTCACCATTCGGCAACACAGATCCGGAATGTGGTGCCCGCCGAACTTTCAGTCACGAAACTTTTCAGAAAATTACGCGTTTCAACGCAACGGTAACCTGTCCATGCAAGACCACCGGAAGGCTCAATCTGAGATGACATCCGTGAAAGCAGCCCTTCTGACCTTCGCCATGCTGTCGGCAATCGTATTCGGCGGCCTCGGTATCTACGCCGCCGACGCGGCCAATGACCACAACGCCGTGGACGGCTACGGCGTGACCGCCACGCTGCGCTGAGCAACGCCTGCTTCCGTCACAGTCAGAACACCTTTTGATACACCGTCAACGGTGAGCGCGCTGAGCTTTCCTGTGTTGTATGCACCGGTGTCGAGATTGACGCGGTTTGCCCGCACGTCGACTTCTGCGACGGGCGTGTGGCCGTGGACAATCACCTTTGGATAAAGCGCCGCGTGCGCGTGGAACTCGCCCCGTATCCAGATCAGGTCATGCTCAAGCTGATCGGCCAGCGGAATGCCCGGCCTGACGCCCGCATGACAAAAGAAGAAATCACCGGCTTCGAATGAACGAGGCAGGGCGCGCAAGGCGTCGAGATGCGTGGCCGGTACAGCGTTCAGAAGCGCCGCATGGCCTTCCTGCACGGTACGCTCCGAGCTTTTGAAAAGTCCCCTGCGCTGCAGGTTGACGTTGTAGGAAAGCGCTGTCTCGATACCGCCGAACGCCATGAACAGCCCATTGGGATCGGGACTTTCCATGAAATCCACGAAGCCGGCATCATGGTTGCCGGCCAGCATGACATTGCGTGGATCGCGCACGCTCGCGGCGATCAAGAAGTCGAGCACCCCTTTGGAATCGGGACCCCGGTCGACATAGTCGCCGAGATGGACGATGCGCCAATCCGCCGGCGGCTTCGAAGTCAACTCGTCCGCGATATGACGATGCATGATCTTGAGCAGGTCGAGCCGCCCGTGGATATCGCCGATCGCATAGAGGCGCATGCCTTGCGGAGACTTCGCCTCGTTGAAGTGGATGCCGGTTTCCGCCACGCGCTCTCCAGGGTCACCGATAAAGGAGGTTCTTGCCAGCGTCCCTTATGTCGCGCTTTCCGCACAACGCCAATGTCGTATCGAGCTCCTTGCGGATGATTTCCAGCGTCGTGGTGACGCCCTCTTTGCCACCGGCGCCCAAGCCGTAGAGGAACGGACGACCGATAAAGGTGCCCTTTGCGCCGAGGCAGAGCGCCTTCAGCACATCCTGGCCCGATCGGATGCCGCCATCCATGAACACTTCGAGCTTGTCGCCGACGGCTGTCGCTATGTCTTCCAGGACCGAGATGGAGGACGGCGCGCCGTCCAGCTGGCGGCCACCATGGTTGGAGACGATGATGGCGTCCGCACCTGTCTTGGCAGCCATGACAGCGTCTTCCTTGTCGAGAACGCCCTTGAGGATCAGCTTGCCACCCCAGCGCTGCTTGATCCACTCGACATCGCTCCATGACAATTGCGGATCGAACTGTTCGCTGGTCCATGACGAAAGCGAGGCAAGGTCGCCGACGCCCTTGGCGTGGCCTACGATGTTGCGGAACGTACGCCGCTGGGTGCCCAGCATGCCAAGACACCAGCCCGGCCGCGTCGCCATCTGCCAGATGTGCTTGGGCGTAAACTTGGGCGGAGCTGACAGACCGTTGCGCAGGTCCTTGTGCCGCTGGCCGAGGATCTGCAAGTCAAGCGTAAGAACCAGCGCCGAACACTTCGCCGCCTTGGCGCGGTCGATCAGATTGTAGACGAAGTCGCGATCCCGCATAACGTAAAGCTGGAACCAGAACGGCTTCTTGGTTACCGAGGCAACGTCCTCGATGGAGCAGATGCTCATCGTCGACAATGTAAACGGCACGCCGAATTCCTCAGCCGCCTGCGCCGCCAGCATCTCGCCGTCGGCATGCTGCATGCCGGTCAACCCGGTCGGGGCCAGCGCAACAGGCATGGAGACTTTTTCGCCCAGCATGGTGGTTTCGAGCGAGCGGTTGGTCATGTCCACAAGCACGCGCTGGCGCAGCTTGATCTTGCCGAAATCCTCTTCGTTGGCGCGATAGGTGCTTTCGGTCCAAGCGCCGGAATCGGCGTAGTCGAAGAACATCTTCGGCACACGCCGCCGCGCGCGTTGCTTGAGATCGTCTATGGTGAGGATTTCGCCCATGGATGTTCCAATCAAGAAGAAGCGGTGATGGTTGATATTGGGCCGTAAAGGCCGTCAGCTGTCGTTGCCATCGGAGCGCTGCCGGAGCCGGAGCCGCGACACGCGCTGCCAGTCGCCATGACGTTCCGCCTCATTGGCGGCGCGCTCGACATAGGTGATGTGGTCCATCGCGGCCTTGCGGGCAGCGGCGGGGTCGCCGGCCCTGATCGCGTCATAAATATCATGATGCTGCGCCAACAGTTTCTCACGCGCACCCGGCAGCGCAAAAACGGTGAGGCGGTTCTGGAAAACGTCTTCCGACAACAGCCGGTAGCAGGAGCGCAGCGTGTGCAAGAGGATGATGTTGTGCGCGCATTCGCCGACGGCGTGGTGGAATTCGACATCGACCTCCGCTTCGTCGACGAAGTCGCCGCTGCGATGCGCCTCGTCCATGCGGGCAATAATTGCGCCGAGAAGGGCGAGGTCGTCGGCGGTTGCTCGGCGCGCGGCGTATTCGGCGGCGACGCCCTCGATCTCGCGGCGATATTCGAGATAGTCGGCGGCAGCTTTGCGGTGGCTGGAAATCAGCTCGATCACCGGCTTTGAAAACACCTGTCCAATGACATCAGCGACATAGGTGCCACCGCCGTGGCGGGTGACCAGAAGGCCTCGCGCTTCGAGCAGCTTCAGGGCATCGCGCAGGATCGGCCGCGAGACCTCGAACTGCTTTGCCAGCTCACGCTCGCCCGGCAAACGATCGCCGGTGCGCAGCACGCCTTCCAGGATAAGGATCTCTATCTGCTGCACCACCTCGTCGGCCGTGCGCGAATGTTCGATCCTTGAGAAAATGTCCGTCAACGAAGTGCCCAACAAAAGAGCCCGTGGAGCCCAGCATTAAGGCAACCGCCAATACTGGTCAAATAATTTATCCAATTGGGGTTGCTCGACCCGAACCCGACTGCGAACGATGTGGTAGTGAAGGGCAAGTTCTTGTTTGCGTCGCCGGAGGTTTAGCACTAGAGGGACGCGTTGCTTGAAAGCGCACATTCGTCACTACGACCTAGGGGCCCCACCGTGTCGGACGATCCATCAAACCTGGAATTCAAGCCGCGCCCGACGGGGTCCGTCATGGGATTCCCGGCCCATGAAGGCCGGCCCGGTGCGCTGGGCGAAGTCCATTCCCGCCCGCATCCTCTGGTCGAGAAGCCGCGCGTGCTGGTGCAACTCTCATTCATGACCGAGGGCGGCTCGAGCGTCGACCACGCCGTGCTGTCGGAACTGTCCCGCCGCCTTGGCATCGCTGCGCCCGACCGGCAGGCACGCCACCATGCGATGAAATGGGGCAAGGGGTCACTCCGTTGGGAACGCCACACCGAATTCTCGACCTATCTGTGGGAAGGCCCACTGTCCGAGGCTGGCAAGGTGCAGGAAGATTCACCTTTTGGGCACGGCTTTTCCCCGCCCGGAACGGTGATTTCCGGCATAAGGCTCGAAATCCGCAAATGGACGCCGGCCAGCGAGAAGCTGATTGCCGGCTTCGACCCGACCAGCCTGTGCTATTCTCTGGTGGAAAGAGGCAATGCTGCCATCGTGACAGATTTCCGGCAGGACGGCGACGGCCTGACGCGAATCCTGGTGCTGGATCGCGGGCTGACGCCGGCTCGGACCGGTGCGCTGTCGCAACGGCTGATCGATATCGAAACCTACCGGACACTGGCCATGCTCGGCCTGCCGATGGCGCTTTCGCTATCCGGGCGGGTGCGTCGCATCGAGGACCGGCTAGCTGTAATCACCCGGGAAATGAAGGACGCCGAGACGCGCGACAGCCAGACGCTGCTTGCCGACCTGACAGAACTTGCCGCCGAACTGGAAGCAGACGCGGCTTCCAGCCTTTACCGCTTCGGCGCCAGCCGCGCATATGACGGCATCGTGCGCGAAAGGCTGGAAGCGCTCGATGAACAAGCGGTCCCGGGCTACGACACCTGGGGCGGCTTCCTGCAGCGTCGCGTGGCGCCTGCGATGCGCACTTGCCGTTCGGTCGAAGAAAGGCAAGCCAACCTGTCGCGCAAGCTGACGCGCGCCACTACGCTGCTGCGCACATGGGTCGATGTCGAGGTGGAAAAGCAGAACCGCGACCTGCTCGCCTCGATGAACAATCGCGCCCGCCTGCAACTGCGCCTCCAGCAGACGGTCGAGGGCCTCTCGGTTGCAGCCGTTTCCTACTATGTCGTCGGCCTGATCAGCTACCTTGCCAAGGGCGCAGCGCTGTTCGGCCATGCTTTTGCGCCCGAAGTGATCACCGCTGCGGCCGTGCCGGTGGCATTGCTTTTGGTATGGTGGGCGGTGCGCCGCATCCGTCATCATCATTCCGAACACGGCAAGGCCGCCAGCGAATAGGCTTTGCCCGCCATTTTGATTGCACGCAGCGTCAGATTGACGCTGCGGAATTTCGGGCGCGTCGTGCGCCAAAACCCCACCAAAGCACAATTTGCAAGCACGCATTCGAACTGGTAAAGGCTTTTTACCAGTATTGATGAGGACTGCCGATGACCGGCCTGGCGATGCCGAAACCCGATGCAGCGACACTTGGCCGGCGCGCCGAGATCGTCGCCGACATGCGCATCATCGTTCCGGGTGAGGGCGTGGTCGATGCCGTGAACGAAATGCGTGCCTTCGAGAGCGACGGGCTTACCGCCTACCGGCAATTGCCGCTGGTGGTGGTGCTGCCGGAAACGGTGGCGCAGGTGTCGCGCGTGCTCAAATACTGCAACGAGCGCAACATCCGCGTCGTGCCGCGCGGTTCGGGTACATCCCTGTCCGGCGGAGCGCTGCCGCTGGAAGACGCCGTGCTTCTGGTGATGAGCCGCTTCAACCGCATCCTTGAGATCGATTTTCCCAACCGCACCGTGGTGGCGCAGCCCGGCGTCACCAATCTCGGCATCACCACCGCCGTCGAGCAGGAGGGTTTTTATTACGCCCCCGATCCATCCTCCCAGATCGCCTGCTCGATCGGCGGCAATGTCGCGGAAAATTCCGGCGGCGTGCATTGCCTGAAATACGGCCTGACGGCGAACAACGTACTCGGCATCGAGATGGTGCTGATGGACGGCGAAGTGATACGCCTGGGCGGCAAGCATCTCGACAGCGAAGGCTACGACCTGCTTGGCGTGATGACCGGTTCCGAAGGCCTGCTTGGCGTGGTCACCGAGGTTACGGTGCGCATTCTCAAGAAGCCCGAAACGGCGCGCGCCCTGCTGATCGCCTTTCCGACCAGCGAGCAGGGCGGCCAGTGCGTTGCCGATATCATCGGGGCGGGGATCATCCCCGGCGGCATGGAGATGATGGACCGGCCGGCGATCCACGCTGCGGAAGACTTCGTCCATGCCGGCTATCCCCTCGATTGCGAAGCACTTTTGATCGTCGAACTCGACGGACCTGCGGTAGAGGTCGATCACCTCATCGGGCTTGTCGAGAAGATCGCCATCGACAATGGCTCGACAACCTGCCGCATCTCGCAAAGCGAACAGGAGCGGCTGACCTTCTGGGCCGGGCGCAAGGCGGCGTTCCCGGCGGTCGGCCGCATTTCGCCCGACTATTACTGCATGGACGGCACCATTCCGCGCAAGGAACTGCCGCGGGTGCTGGCCGGCATGCGCGAGCTTTCCGAGCAATATGGCCTGCGCGTCGCCAATGTGTTTCACGCCGGCGACGGCAACCTGCACCCGCTGATCCTCTACGACGCCAATATCCCGGGCGAACTGGACAAGGCCGAAGCATTCGGGTCCGACATCTTGCGGCTATGCGTCAAGGTCGGCGGCGTGCTAACCGGCGAGCATGGCGTCGGCGTTGAAAAGCGCGACCTGATGCCGGAAATGTTCAACCAGGCAGACCTCGACCAGCAGATGCGGGTCAAATGTGCGTTCGATCCCAACCATCTGCTCAATCCGGGCAAGGTGTTTCCGCAACTGCGGCGCTGCGCCGAGCTCGGCCGCATGCATGTCCATCGCGGACAGGTGGCGTTTCCTGACATTCCGAGGTTTTGAGGGATGACTACCTTCACCCCTGAAAATGCCGAGGATGTGTTTTCAACCGTGCGGTGGGCTGCGGCCGAGCAAGCTCCGCTGGAGATCATAGGGCATGGCTCGAAGCGCGGCATCGGCCGGCCATCGCAGGCCGAGCACACGCTCGACCTGTCGAAGCTCGCGGGCGTTACGCTTTACGAGCCGGCGGAACTGGTGCTTTCAGCGAAGGCCGGGACGCCGCTTGCCGAGATCGAGACGCTTCTGGCAAGGAACAACCAGCAGCTTGCCTTCGAGCCGATGGATTACGGGCCGCTGCTCGGCGGCAAGTCGGGAAGGGGCACGATAGGCGGGGTGCTCGCCGCCAACCTCTCCGGGCCACGCCGCCTGAAGGCCGGTGCGGCACGCGACCATATCCTCGGCATCCATGCGGTTTCCGGGCGGGGCGAAGCCTTCAAGTCGGGCGGGCGCGTGGTGAAGAACGTCACCGGCTACGATCTTTCCAAGGCGATGGCCAACAGTTGGGGCACGCTGGCGGTGGCGACCGACGTCACCTTCAAGGTGCTGCCCACGGCGGAAACCGAGACCACGCTTGCGGTGCGCAGCCTGCTCGACGACAACGCCGCCGCGGCGATGGCGCTCGCGCTCGGGTCGAGCGCGGAAGTCTCGAGCGCGGCGCACCTGCCTTATCCGGCGGTGACACGGGTCGCGGACGGAGCGCTCGGCAGCGATGCCGCGACGCTGCTCAGGGTCGAGGGGTTCGGCCCATCGGTCGCCTACCGCATCAACAAGCTCAAGGACCTTTTGAAGAACGCCGGGCCGCTGGAGGAAATCCCGGGCGCGGCCTCGCAGGCGCTTTGGCGGGAGGTTCGCGACTGCACTCCATTCGCGGACGGCAGCGACACGCCGGTGTGGCGCGTTTCGATGGCACCCGCCGACGGGCACCACATGGTCATGGCGCTGCGCATGCAGGCGGCGGTCGAAGCCTTCTACGACTGGCAGGGCGGGCTGATCTGGCTGGCCATGGCCGCCGGCGACCCGGAAGCTGAACTGGTGCGCGCGCTTGTCAAGAAATTCGGCGGCGGCCACGCGACGCTGGTGCGCGCGGCACCGGCCTATCGCGCGGCCATTCCCGTATTCCAGCCGCAGCCGCCGGCGCTTGCAGCGCTCTCCGCCCGCCTCAAGGCCGAATTCGATCCCAGCAACATCCTCAATCCGGGCCGCATGATGGCGGGCGGCGTATCTGCTAAAGTCGATGCAGCAACCGAAGGAGCATCGACATGAGCGACACCGGCCCGACCGCGCCACGCAAGACCGACCGCTGGCTGGAGCCAGGCCCGACCAATGCGCAGGTGATCTACTTCCTCTACCTTGCCTGCTTCGTCGTCGGGATCACGGCCATCGTCGGCGTGGTGATGGCCTATATGAACCGCGGCAAGGCCGGCGGCATGGTCGAAACCCACTACACTTTCCTGATCCGCACTTTCTGGATCGGGCTCGCCTACGCGCTGATCTCGGCCGTGCTGATCGTCGCCGCGATCGGCGTCGTGCTGATGCTGGCCGTCGCCATCTGGATCATCGCGCGCTGCCTGATAGGCTTGCAGGCGCTGCAACGCAACGAACCGATCAAGAACCCGACAAGCTGGTTCCTCGGAACCTGAGACTAACATTTTCGTGCAATTCCGGACGGAAAACCGGTTCCCACTTTTCCTGGAATTGCTCCAGATCGAGGCATCAGACGTGCAGACCAATTTTTCGCTCGCCCAGCTTGCCGACCCGCATGTCGCGGAAGCGGAGAAGATCCTGCGCGCCTGCGTGCATTGCGGCTTCTGCACGGCGACCTGCCCGACCTATGTCACGCTCGGCAACGAACTCGACAGCCCGCGCGGCCGCATCTACCTGATCAAGGACATGCTGGAAGGGGGACGGGCCGCCGATAAGGAGATCGTCACCCATATCGACCGCTGCCTGTCGTGCCTTGCCTGCATGACAACCTGCCCGTCCGGCGTCCACTACATGCATCTGGTCGATCATGCCCGCGCGCATATCGAAAAGACCTACAAGCGGCCGCTGCCGGACCGGCTGATCCGCGCGGTCCTGGCTTTCGTGCTGCCATACCCGGCGCGCTTTCGCACAGCGCTGAAACTGGCGAAGCTCGGCAGGCCGTTCGCCGGCGTGTTCGGGAAGGTCGCTGCGCTGAAGCCGCTGGCGGCGATGCTGAGGCTTGCCCCGGCAACGGTGCCGGCGCAGTCAGCGATGGCGAAGCCGGGCACGCATAGTGCCAAGGGGACGGCAAGGCGCGGGCGCGTCGCCATCCTGACCGGCTGCGCCCAGCCGGTGCTCGATCCCGGCATCAACGAGGCGACGATTTCACTGCTCAACCGCCTTGGCGTCGAGGTGGTGGTGCCGCAGGGCGAGGGCTGCTGCGGCGCGCTGGTTCATCACATGGGCCGCGAGGAGGAGGCGCTGGATTTTGCCCGCCGCAACGTCGATGCCTGGACGCGCGAGGTCGAGGCCGGCGGTCTGGACGCCATTTTGATCACGGCCTCCGGCTGCGGCACGACGATCAAGGACTATGGATACATGCTTCGGTTCGACCCGGCCTATGCGCAAAAGGCGGCGAAGGTTTCGGCGCTGGCCAAGGACGTGACGGAATATCTCGACACGCTCGACCTGCCGGAACCGGCGCGAAAGCCGGGAACGGTGGTCGCCTATCATTCGGCCTGCTCGATGCAGCACGGGCAGAAGATCATACGCCAGCCGAAAGCGCTGCTCGCCAAGGCGGGCTTCGTCGTCAAGGAACCGCGCGAAGGGCATTTGTGCTGCGGCTCGGCCGGCACCTACAACATCATGCAGCCGGAGATTTCGGCGCGCCTGCGCGAACGCAAGGTGAAGAACATCAAGGCGACCGGCGCGGCCGTCGTCGCCACCGGCAATATCGGCTGCATCACCCAGATCGCATCGGCGGCGGAGCTGCCGGTGGTGCACACCGTCAAGCTGCTCGACTGGGCCTATGGCGGACCGAAGCCTGAGGGGCTGACGACGCATTGAGCTGGGGCGGGCCGGTGGACAGCGCCGCCACTGGTTTTGTCCGAGGGGCTTCTGGTTCGGCTTTAGATTGCCTCAACTTCACGGAATGGATTCCGGACGGCCTCGCCATCGCTTTGCTCGGCTCGCTTCCGGGATGACGCAGTGTTTTCCGCTTCGTCATCCTCGGGCAAGCCAGAGCGTAGCGACAGGCGCGACCCGAGGATCCATGCCGTGAGGATTGTGTGGTGCAGGGCGGCTCAGAATAGGGGGCCTGCTTTTGCGCCATTTGCGTGCTGCCGGGATGTTACGGCATGAATCCCAGGGTCTTCGCAACGGCCTTCGGCCTGCTCCGCCCTGGGATGACGAAGAGATGGGTATGCTTTATGGTTGCCACGCCCGGCTAATGCCGTCTGGCCATTGTCAAAGAACTGACCTCGATAGAGGTCGGGAGGACGGGCGGCCGTTCGGTCGCTCGTTTAGTTAAGTAGTGCGGCCTTGCGGCCGCCCGTCCGGTGGTCTTGCCTCACCGGGGGCAGCAATGACGCCGAAAGCCCCGATCGAGGCCCGGACTTGGGGGCTCATCACCCAGCCGCACACCGTCATGCGACCAATCCGGCACCGACRCCCTTCCCTGATACCCGGTGCGCACCAGGTCCGCACACCGTCATGCGACCAATCCGGCACCGACGCCCTTCCCTGATACCCGGTGCGCACCAGGTCTCCCGCAAGGGCGATGGCATGAGTATGCGGGAGATGGACAGGGTGGGGATAAGGGAGGGTGAAGTTTCTGCGGGGAGGCGTGATTTGTCCCCTACACGATCAGAAGCCTCACAAGAACAACACCCCCCTCTGGCCTGCCGGCCATCTCCCCCTCAAGGGGGGAGATTACCAAGATTGCCATGCTTTCATCCGGCACTGAAATGACAGAGGCGGCTGTAGCTTGAAGCTGCCGATCTCCCCCCTTGAGGGGGAGATGGCCGGCAGGCCAGAGGGGGGTGCCTGACGAGGCACTCGATCGGCAACCGGATCGAGTCTCTTCATCAAAAGGGGAGAGTAAGCGCGCTGGTGTCCAGAGTAGTGCCTCAATGTCACGGAATGGAGCCCGGATATTCCTTCCTCGCTGCGCTCGAAAGCGAATTCCGGGATGACGAAGTGCAGGAATGCCTTCGCCTACGAGGCGGAAGGGTGGCGCTGGCTCAAGCGCCAAACCCGGAGGCTGGCCGAGGAGCCCGGCCCTTACTCCGCAGCCAGCTTGTTGCCGGTGGCGTAGGTGGACTGGTAGCGGGCGCGTTGGCGGTTCAGCGCCACCATGGTGTTGCGCATCAGGATGGCCACGGTGATCGGGCCGACGCCGCCCGGAACCGGCGTGATCCAGGAAGCCACGTCCTTGACGCTGTCGGTGTCGACGTCGCCGACGATGCGGCTGTTGCCGTCCGGCCCGGTTTCGGCGTTGATGCCGATGTCGATGACGGCGGCACCGGGCTTGACCATATCGGCCTTGATGAGGCGCGGCTTGCCGACGGCGACGAACAGCGCATCGGCACGGCGTGCGTGCGCCGCGACCGAGCGCGTCATGTGATGGCAGACGGTGACGGTGGCGCCCTCGCTCATCAGGAGAAAGGCGATCGGCTTGCCGACGATCTCGGAGTGGCCGACGATGACCACCTCCAGACCCTTGAGGTCGAGGCCGGTTTCCTTGAGCAGCTCGACCGAAGCGGCCGCCGTGCAAGGCGCAAGGTCGAGGTCGTTATAGACGATGTTGCCGATGGAGGCCGGGTGCATGCCCTCGACATCCTTGAGCGGATGGATCGCGCCCTGCAGCGCCTTGATCGGGATATGCGGCGGCACCGGGCGCTGGATGATGATGCCGGTGACGCGCGGGTCGGCATTCATGCCGTGGATGGCGGCTTCCAGTTCGGCTGCGGTAAGGTCGGCCGGGAAGTTGCGCTCCTCGAAGTCGATGCCGGCAAGCTCGGCCTTGGCGCGCTGGTTGCGCACATAGACGCCGACCGCGGCGACATCGCCGACGGTGATCGAGACCAGCCTGGGCGGGAAGCCGTCGGCAGCGGCGGCATCGGCCTGCGCGCGCACCTCGGCAATGATGCGCTTGGCGACCGGGCCGCCCTTCAGGTAGCGCGTATCATCGGAGAGAGACATTATTGTTTCCTGTATGGAAAATGGTTTGCATAAGGAGATAACCGAGAACGCCACCAAGAGCAACGCGAAAGCGGGATTTTCGGCTGTCTTGGCCACCTTCTTTCAAGCCAAGTGCAGATTGGCAACAAAAAGGGCAGCGCGGCGTTGCCGGCTGCCCTTTTCGCGACCGGTCATGTCCCCTACACGACCCGTCCCCCGTTGTTGCGGACTTTCTACATCACCACGACGGTGGTGCCAACCGGCACGCGCTCGTAGAGGTCGACGACATCTTCGTTGCGCATGCGGATGCAGCCCGACGAAACGGCGCCGCCAATGGTCCAGGGCTGGTTGGTGCCGTGGATGCGGTAAAGCGTGGAACCGAGATAAAGCGCGCGCGCGCCGAGCGGATTTTCGATGCCGCCGGCGAGGTGGGCCGGCAGATAACGGCCCTTGGCCTTTTCGCGCGCGATCATTTCCGCCGGCGGATACCAATCCGGCCACTCGCGCTTTTGCGACACCTTGTGCGTGCCGGCCCATTCGAAGCCCGGCTTGCCGGTGCCGACGCCATAGCGCCGGGCCTTGCCGTTGTCGCCTACCAGATAAAGGAAGTTCTCGGTCGTATCGATGACGATGGTGCCGGGCTTCTGCGGACCGTCATAGGCCACTTCCTGCGGCAGGTAGACAGGATTGATCTGCGGGCGGGCCACGACGCGCTTCTGCGGCTTGGGCACGGCGGCGGTGCGGATGCGGTCCGGCTGGACCTGTATCTGCGCCGGCGCTTCGATGGCGCGGAGCTTGCGCTTCTGCTCGGCCTGCTGCGCGCGCTTCAACGGGCGGACCATGGTTGGCTGCTGGCCAAGCTGCATGACCCACGGGGCGGACAGGTCTGGGCTGACCATGACCGGCGGACGCTCGGCATAGCGTTCGCTGGCCATCGACGCGGGCGTTGCGGCCACGACAGCGCAGACCGCGCCAAAAAAGGAGACGGAAAGTCGTTTCATCAGAATTTGCTCTCAGCTTAATCGTCTCGGCCCGACAGCAAGACCCGTTGGCCCAAGACCCGTTGGCATGCCCCGATGTTGGCTGCGAGCAGCAACCGAAACATGAATCGGAATGCGTAAAATGCGGTTTTGCCGGTAAACCTTTTGGTATGGTTATCGGCACGTTCAGGAATCTGGTAAAGCGCCGGTAAAAGGTGAAGCGACAAAGGTTAACGGGCAAAAATACATGAGCGAGAACAAGCCATGAGCGAGAACACTGGCCTGATCACCGGCCCGGACGGCATCGAGCGCTGCTTCTGGCACGGCAATCTGCCGGACTACCTGCACTATCACGACCATGAATGGGGCCGCCCGATGGCCAACGACACGAGGCTGTTCGAGAAGATCTGTCTGGAAGGTTTCCAGTCCGGCCTGTCGTGGCTGACGATACTGAGGAAGCGCGAGAATTTTCGCGAGGCCTTTGCCGGCTTCGAGGTCGACCGCGTGGCGCGCTTCACCGACGAGGACGTGGAACGCCTGCTCGGCAATGCCGGCATCATCCGCCATCGCGGCAAGATCGTCTCGACCATCAACAATGCCAAACGCGCCCGCGAGCTGGCCGACGAGGCGGGATCGCTGGCGGCCTGGTTCTGGAAGTTCGAGCCGGGGCCGGAGGAACGCCCGGCAGTGGTCGATCTCGCCCATCTCAAGGCCAATCCGACGACCGCAGTTTCGGTGCGC
Source organism: Mesorhizobium sp. Root552 (assembly GCF_001427285.1). GTDB lineage: Bacteria > Pseudomonadota > Alphaproteobacteria > Rhizobiales > Rhizobiaceae > Mesorhizobium. The sequence goes on along the minus strand of NZ_LMFV01000045.1, from coordinate 293,893 downwards.
ATTTCCAAGGAACTGAAGAAGCGCGGCTGGAGCTTCGTCGGCCCGACCACCGTCTATGCCTTCATGCAGGCGATGGGGCTGGTGAACGACCATCTCGAAGGCTGCGCCTGCCGGGCCGGGGTGGAGACCGAGCGCAAGCGCTTCAAGCGGCCGCGCTGACGGGGCTTGCGGCAAAAGGCCGGGCATTCAAACCCTTGCCGCCCAAACCCTTGATGCCCAAACCCTTGATGCATCGAACCGCATCGGTTAGGACAGCCGCGTCGCAGGGTCCGGCAGTTTTGCCGCTGCGGCATGTCCTGAATTGCCGAGTATCAATCCATGGCCGACAAATCGGAAAAGATGAAAGCGCGGCTGCCGCGCGGGCTGGCTGACCGCAGCGCGGAAGACATCCGCACTGTGGAAAAGATGACGGCGAAGATCCGCGAGGTCTACGAGCTTTACGGCTTCGAGCCGGCGGACCAGCCGCTGATTGAATATACCGACGCGCTTGGTAAATTCTTGCCCGACCAGGACCGGCCGAACGAAGGCGTGTTTTCGTTCCAGGACGACGACGAGCAGTGGCTTTCGCTGCGCTATGACCTGACCGCGCCGATGGCCCGCTTCGTGGCGGAGAATTACGACCGGCTGCCAAAACCTTTCCGCAGCTATCGATCGGGCTGGGTGTTCCGCAACGAGAAACCGGGGCCGGGACGTTTTCGCCAGTTCATGCAGTTCGACGCCGATACGGTCGGCACGCCGGGCGTCGCGGCGGATGCCGAAATGGCGATGATGATGGCCGACGTGATGGAAGCGCTGGGCATCAAGCGCGGCGACTATGTCATCCGCGTCAACAACCGCAAGGTGCTGGACGGCGTGCTTGAGGCGATCGGCCTTGGCGGCGAAGAAAATGCCGGGCGACGGCTGACCGTGCTACGGGCGATAGACAAGCTGGATAAGTTCGGCGTCGAAGGCGTGCGGCAGTTGCTCGGTCCCGGACGCAAGGATGAGTCTGGCGATTTTACTAAGGGGGCAGGGCTTGAACCAAGGTACATTGATTTTGTTGCAGATTTGTTTTTGAGAACAAATGAAGGCGGATCGACGAGGCAGGTTCAATCCTCAGAAAATGCCCGAAAGTCGATGAGCTTGCCTCTGCAAGGCTTACTCGGAGGAAGCAAGCAAAACGAGACGTACCTGAACGGTGTTGATGAGCTGCTTAGTCTTGAGAATTTGGTGACAGCTGCTGGTTATGGGCCGGAGCGCATACTTATCGACATGTCTGTCGTCCGCGGCTTGGAATACTATACCGGCCCCGTCTTCGAGGCCGAACTGCTTGCCGAAATCCCCAACGAGGAAGGAAAGATCGTGCGCTTCGGCTCGGTCGGCGGCGGCGGGCGCTATGACGGGCTGGTGTCGCGCTTCCGCGGCGAACCGGTGCCGGCGACCGGCTTTTCCATCGGCGTATCGCGCCTGATGACGGCGCTGAAGAACCTCGGCAAGCTCGACACGTCCGATGTCGTCCAGCCGGTGGTGGTGCTGGTGATGGACAAGGACACGGAAAGCCTTGGCCGCTATCAGAAGATGGTTTCCGACCTGCGCAAGGCCGGCATTCGTTCCGAGATGTATCTCGGCGGCGCGGGCATGAAGGCGCAGCTCAAATACGCCGACAAGCGCGGCTGTCCGATCGCCGTCATCCAGGGTGGTGACGAGCGCGCCAAGGGCGAGGTGCAGTTGAAGGACCTGATCGAGGGCGCGCGGCAGGCGGCTGCGATTGGAGATCATGCCGAATACAAGGAAGCGCGGCCGGGCCAGGTGACGGTGGCCGAGGCCGACCTTGTCGCGGAAGTGAAGAAGATACTTGCCGCACAGGCCGACGAGCGCAAGCGGACGCCATGACCTCCCGCCCCGCCATCGCCATCGAGATCGCAAGGCTGTTTGCCGAGCGCGGCGCACTGCCGGTGGACGTGCCGGTGTTGCAGCCGGCCGATCCGTTTCTCGACATGGCCGGCGAGGATTTGCGCCGCCGCATTTTCCTCACCGAAAGCGAGACCGGGCAGACGCTATGCCTGCGCCCGGAGTTCACCATTCCGGTGTGCCTCGACCACATCGCCTCGCAGGCCGGCACGCCGCGCCGCTATGCCTATCTCGGCGAAGTGTTCCGCCAGCGGCGCGAAGGCGCGAACGAGTTTTTCCAGGCCGGCATCGAAGACCTCGGCGACCGCGACACGGCGCGGGCCGACGCGCGTTCGCTGGCCGATGCCCATGCGCTGATTTCGCTGGCGCTGCCCGGCGAGGCGCTGGCGGTGACGCTCGGCGACCAGGCGGTGTTCGAGGCGGTGCTGGCGGCGCTCGGCCTGCCGCGCGGCTGGCGCATGCGGCTGGCGCGCGCCTTCGGCTCGGACGCGATGCTGGAAGCAGCCCTTGCCGATCTTGCCAATCCGCCGCGCAACGGCCAGCTGGCGGGCGCGGTGGCGATGCTTGCCGTCGATGGCGACACTGATGCGCTGAGCGCGCATATTGCAGGCGAAATGGAAGATGCCGGGCTCTCCGCCTCGGCTGGCCGCACGCCAGCCGACATCGCGCGCCGGCTGATCGAGAAAACCCAGCTACGCAGCGTGCGCCTGTCCGATGACGCATTTGCCGCGCTGAAGACGTTCCTTGCCATCGATACGCCGCTTGCCGAAGCCGCGCCCGCGCTGGAGAAATTCGCCGCAGGCGCGCGCCTGTCGCTCGGCGAGGCGCTGGCAAACTTCGCGGCGCGCGCCGATGCCATCGCCGCGCACGGACTGGGCGCGGGCACGGTGCGCTACGATGCGGCGTTCGGCCGTCCGCTCGACTACTATACCGGGCTTGTGTTCGAGATTGCGGCGAGCGGCGCTTCACCGCGTGTGCTGGCCGGTGGCGGCCGCTATGACCGGCTTCTCACGCTGCTCGGTGCGAAGACGCCAATTCCGGGCGTCGGCTTCTCGGTCTGGCTTGACCGGATCGAAGCGCTGCGGGAGCAACGCCAATGACCGTGACCTTGGCCATTCCTTCCAAGGGCCGGTTGAAGGAGCAGACGCTGGAGGTTCTGGCCAAGGCCGGGCTTGCCGTCAGCCTGCCCGGCGACGAGCGCAAATACCGCGCCCATGTCGAGGGCCGCGACGATATCGAGGTCGCCTTCCTGTCGGCCTCGGAGATTGCCGGCGAAATCGGACAGGGCGCGGTCGACCTCGGCGTCACCGGCGAGGACCTGGTGCGCGAGAACCTGGCTGACTGGGAACAGTGTGCCGAGATCGCGGCACGGCTCGGCTTCGGCCATGCCGATGTCGTGGTGGCGGTGCCCGACATCTGGCTCGATGTCGACAGCATGGCCGACCTCGACGATGTCGCCGCCGACTTTCGCCAGCGTCATGGACGGCGGCTGCGCATCGCCACGAAATACTGGCGGCTGACGCAGCAGTTCTTCTCCGGCAAGCACGGCATCCAGGTCTATCGCATCGTGGAAAGCCTTGGCGCTACCGAAGGCGCGCCCGCCGCCGGCTCGGCCGATGTCATCGTCGATATCACCTCGACCGGCTCGACACTGCGCGCCAACAGGCTGAAGGTGCTGGCCGACGGCGTGGTGCTGAAATCGCAAGCCTGCCTCGTCGCTTCGCGCAAGGAGCGCGGCGCGAAGGCGCAGGCGCTCGTCGATGAAATCGCGGCCAAGGTGCGCGCCGCGACTGCCGGATAGGCTGGAACTAGAAGCAATCCGGCGATAAGGCTCGTCTGCCATGATCAACGCCCTTAGCTCGCCCGACCTGCAGCAAAGCAACCGGCTGCGCCTCAACACGCTGATCCGCTTGCGCTGGCTGGCCATTTTCGGCCAGAGCACCGCCGTTCTCGTCGTTGCCTACTGGCTGGAATTTCCGTTGCCGGTGGGCTTGTGCTTCGCACTGATCGCCGGTTCGGCCTGGATGAATTTGTGGCTGGCTTTCCGCTACCCGGCGGCGCACCGGCTGAAGCCGCTTGCCGCCATGGGCATCCTGACCTTCGACAGTTTGCAGCTTGCCGGGCTGCTCTACATGACCGGCGGGCTGACCAACCCGTTCTCGCTTCTGATGACCGTTCCCGTCGTCATCTCGGCGACCTCGCTGCCGCTCAGGCTGACCGCGGTGCTCGGCGCGCTGGTGATGGCGGTGGCGACCCTGCTTGCCTTCTTCCACCTGCCGCTGCCGTGGATCGAGGGCGCGCCGCTGGTGATGCCGTTCGTCTACGTCGCCGGCATGTGGATGGCGCTTCTGTCGTCCATCGCGTTCACCGCCATCTATGCCTTCCGCGTCGCCGACGAGGCGCGGCTGCTCGCCAACGCGCTGGCCGCGACCGAACTGGTGCTGCAACGTGAACAGCACCTGTCCGCCCTGGACGGGCTGGCGGCAGCGGCCGCGCACGAACTTGGCACGCCGCTGGCCACCATCACACTGGTGGCCAAGGAAATGGAAAAGGTCTTGGGCAAGGACCCGAAATTCCACGACGACGTGACCTTGCTGCGGACGCAAAGCGAGCGGTGCCGCGAAATCCTCAAGCGGCTGACCAGCCTTTCCTCCGAAGGCGAGCCGCTGTTGACCCGGCTGCCGCTGACCTCGCTGATAGAGGAGGTGATCGCGCCGCACCGCGATTTCGGCATCTCGATCAAGCTGAAACCCGGCGAACGCACCGGCGCGGAACCGGTGGGGCGGCGCAATCCCGGCGTCATCTATGGGCTGGGCAATCTGGTCGAGAACGCGGTCGATTTCGCCCATACGAGCGTGAGCGTGAGCTGGAGCTGGGACGATGCTTCGGTCAACCTGACCATTACCGACGACGGCGCCGGTTTTCCGGCCGAGGTCATCGACCGCATCGGCGAACCTTACATGTCGACGCGGCAGGGGGCCGAGCCGGGCGGTGGGCTGGGGCTCGGCCTGTTCATTGCCAAGACGCTTCTGGAGCGCTCCGGGGCCAGCATCGTGTTCAGCAATTCGAGCGGCCCGGGCGAAGGTGCGTTGGTGCAGATCAAATGGCCGCGCAGCGTGTTCGTCTATGCCGATGGCGTGGCTGGCACATCGCTCAACGCGGTGTAGAATTGGACAGCGGCGCTCAACACCTATATCTGCGCGTGAAAGACATGTTCTTCCGAGACAAAGCACCGGGCGCGACAAAGATCGGGCGCGGTAAAAAATTGGGACCTGACAGATCATGACCGGCGAAGACGTCACTGGCAGCATGGTAACGGGCGGCGACACCTCGCTGCTGATCGTCGACGACGACAAGCCCTTTTTGACCCGGCTGGCCCGTGCCATGGAAACGCGCGGCTTCGTGGTGGAGACCGCCGACAGCGTGGAGGAAGCGGTGGGCAAGGCCCGCGCCAACCCGCCTGCCTATGCCGTGGTCGACATGCGGCTCGGCGACGGCAACGGTCTCGACGTGGTTGCTGCGATCCGCGAAAAACGCGAGGACGCGCGCACGGTGATCCTGACCGGCTACGGCAATATCGCGACTGCGGTGACGGCGGTGAAGCTCGGCGCCATCGATTACCTGTCCAAGCCGGCCGATGCCGACGATGTGTTCGCGGCCCTGACCCGTACCTCTGGCGAGCGCGCCGCGCCGCCGGAAAACCCGATGTCGGCGGACCGGGTGCGCTGGGAGCATATCCAGCGCGTCTACGAGATGTGCGAGCGCAATGTCTCGGAAACCGCGCGCCGGCTGAACATGCACCGCCGCACCTTGCAGCGCATATTGGCCAAGCGCGCACCGCGCTAGGCGTATCGCGATTTCTGCTGCCCGTGGCCCGCAAAGGGCGGGCCGAGCTACATTTCGACAGCACCTGGACAGCTTCGGAAAGATCCGGCCCGCGCAAACCTGTCTGGCAGCCTTTCGGTCATGACCCGTTGCAGTTCGGGCGTTGCATGAAATAGCCGGGGTTGGCGCACACGCGTCGCCTCGGTACTGTCGGGCGTGAATCAATTTCACGCCATTTCCCGCCGCTCGGCCCGTCACAAGACATGCGAGGTAGACATATGCAGCCAGAAAGACCGCGCCCGGTTTCGATCTTCCGCGAATTTCTCGACAGCGAGGCATCCGGCGGAATCGTGCTGATGGTGGCCGCGGCACTGGCGCTGATCGTCGCCAACTCGCCGCTTGCTGAAGGTTACTTCGCGGCACTGCATGCCTATGCCGGGCCGCTCAGCGTGTCGCACTGGATCAATGACGGGCTGATGGCGGTGTTCTTCCTGCTGGTCGGGCTGGAGATCAAGCGCGAGGTGCTGGACGGGCAATTGTCGACATGGCCGCGCCGGATGCTGCCCGGAATCGCCGCCGCCGGCGGCATGATCGTGCCAGCCCTGGTCTATGTCGCCATCAACCGCAACAATGCCGAGGTCCTGAGCGGCTGGGCCATTCCGACGGCCACCGATATCGCCTTTGCGCTCGGCGTCCTGTCGCTGCTCGGCAATCGCGTGCCCGCGGCGCTCAAGGTATTCTTGACCGCGCTGGCCATCATCGACGATCTCGGCGCCGTCATCATCATCGCCGTGTTCTATACCAGCGGCCTGTCGCTCGCTTATCTGGGCGCTGCGTTCGCCGTTATCGCCGTGCTGATCGTACTCAACCGCATGGGCGTGCTTTCACTTGTTCCCTATATCCTGCTCGGTGTCCTGCTGTGGGTGCTGGTGCTGAAGTCCGGCGTGCACGCCACGCTGGCCGGCGTGGCGTTGGCGCTGACGGTGCCGCTCAGGGTTTCGCCCGGCATCGCGCACGACCTCGAACACTCGCCGCTGCACCGGCTGGAACATGCGCTGCACAAGGTGGTGCCATTCGTCATCATCCCGATCTTCGGCTTTGCCAATGCCGGCGTAAGCCTGACCGGGTTGACGCCGGCAGCGCTGTTAGAGCCGTTGACACTGGGTGTCGCCGCCGGGCTGGTGGTGGGCAAGCTGGTCGGCGTGTTCGGCGCCTCCGCGCTGGCAATCCGCCTCAAGCTTGCCGACATGCCGGCCAATGCCGGCTGGTCGCACCTTGTCGGCATATCGCTGCTCTGCGGCGTCGGCTTCACCATGAGCCTGTTCATCGGCCTGCTCGCCTTCGGCGACAACCAGGCGCTGCAGGACGCGGTGAAGGTCGGCATCCTTGCCGGTTCCTTCGTCGCCGCGATCCTCGGTGCGGGGGTGTTGCTGGCCTCGCCAAAGCCGGGGCGGGAAGAGGAGTTGTAGCCGCGACGGCTATCGACGCGCGCTACTCGCTCTCGCCCTCCAGCGCCGGCACCGCGACGCCGGCAAGCTCGGCCGCCAGAAGGCGGGCGGCACCGGCACGGGCGATGCGTAGCATCAGCGCCTTGCGGGTGGCAGCGGCCATGCGGTGTTCCGGCGCGTCGCGCATGATTTCCGCGCCATAGCCGTCGGAGAGGATGAAGCCGCATTCGCCGGGGAAGATTTCCGCCGGAACGCCCGGATGGGTGGCGAAGAAGAAGCGATCCGAATGCAGCCGGTAGTCCGGCCATTTGCGGTCGACGCGAAAATCCTCGATCGACGACTTGATCTCGACGATCCAGATGTCGCCCTGCCTTGTCAGCGCGACGAGATCGGCACGGCGGCCGGTGGCCAGCGACAGTTCAGGCAGGACATGCGCGCCCATGTCGGTCAACAGGCGCTGCACGCCGCGCCGGACGAGCAGCGCGCGGTCCGACTGGCGGCCATCGACGAGAGGGTTATGGGAAAGGGGCGAAACGATTGGCATGAGACGCACCATGCCAGAGTTTGTTCACGCTTTGAACCCCCAAGTCCCGACCCTATCCCATGTGGCCGGAAGCCGTCGCCTCGCCCGCCATCTCCTCGAGGATCGGGCAGTCGGGACGGGCGTCGCCGTGGCAGGCGTGGACGAGCTTCTGCAAAGTGGCGCGCATCGACTGCAATTCGCGGATCTTCTCCTCGATTGCCGTGACGTGATCGGACGCGATCTGGCGGACGTCGGCGCTGGCGCGCGACCGGTCCTGGTAAAGCGCCATCAACTGGCGGCAGTCGTCGATGGAAAAGCCGAGATTGCGGGCGCGCTTGAGGAAGGCGAGGCGGTGGACGTCGTCGCCGGAATAGTCGCGATAGCCGTTGCCGGCGCGCTGCGGCGCGATCAGGCCGATTTCCTCGTAGTAGCGGATGGTCTTGGCCGGAAGTCCGGCGCGACGGGCAGCATCACCGACGTTCATTTGCCAACCTCGAATTGCTCTGCGGCAGTTTATTAAAATTCCGGCCATTGATTTTGCTTCACATTCTCGTGAATGCTGTTGCGAAAATGCAATAGTCTGCAACTTACGCGATGGCTATGCCCAGCATATAGGCAGCGCCTGCTTGGCAAGCAAAAAAATAGCCAGCATGTATACGTTCCAGAAATCGGGGCCGATTCGGCCGGATGATTCTGGGCGGGGGCAACGGTTTTACATGCGGGTGAAAGCTTTCCTTCTTGCCGCAGCACTGGCGACCGCGCTGGCCGGTTGCAGCACGATCGGCTCGACGCCGATCTTCTCCTCCAGCTACGGCGCGGTGACGGATGCGGGCTACAGGCTGCCGCGCATCCCGATCGAGAAGGTCAAGCGGGAATATCACCGCCAGGTCGTGAACTACGACACCAGCGAGAAGCCGGGCACGATCGTGGTCGATACCGGCAGGAAGTTCCTCTACCTGGTCATGGCCGACGGCAAGGCGATGCGCTACGGCATCGGCGTCGGGCGCGAGGGCTTCGAGTGGCGCGGCACCGCCCGCATCGCCATCAAGCGCGAGTGGCCGAGATGGACGCCGCCCTCCGCCATGATCAAGCGCCAGCCGGAACTGGCGAAATATGCCGGCGGCATGGAGCCCGGCCTGATGAACCCGCTCGGCGCACGCGCGCTCTACCTGTTCAACAAGGGTGGCGATTCGGGCTACCGCCTGCACGGCACCCCTGAGTGGAACTCCATCGGCAAGGCGATGTCTTCGGGCTGCATCCGGCTGATGAACCAGGACATCATCGATCTCTACAACCGCGTCGACACCGGCGCGAAGGTCATCGTGATGTAATAAGTTTTGTACGCGGACCGTCTAGGCAACACAGACGTCCCAAACAGGAAACCGGGCTCAAAGGCCCGGTTTTTTGTTGTCTGCGCGATTGTTTCGGCGAAGGAAAGTCAGGCGACCTGTTCGACCTGCTGGACTTCGGGAACGAAGTGCCTGAGCAGGTTCTGGATGCCATGCTTCAGCGTGGCGGTGGACGACGGGCAGCCTGCGCACGACCCCTTCATGTGCAGGAACACGGTGCCGTTCTCGAAGCCGCGGAAGGTGATGTCGCCGCCATCCTGGGCCACAGCCGGGCGCACGCGGGTGTCGAGCAGTTCCTTGATGGTGAGGACGAGCTCCTCGTCGGCCTTGTCGTAGAACTCTTCCGTCTCGCTGGTTTCGGCGGCAGGCGCCGAGCTTGCCATCACCGGCTGGTTGGACATGAAGTGTTCCATGATCGTGCCGAGGATCGCCGGCTTCAAGTGCTGCCACTCCGGGCCGTCCTTGGTCACGGTGATGAAATCGTAGCCGAAGAACACGCCGGTGACGCCCGGAATGTCGAACAGGCGGCCGGCCAGGGGCGAGGCGTCACGCGCGCTGTCGGCGTCGCGGAAATCCGCAGTACCTTCGCGCAGCACTTCCTTGCCCGGCAGGAACTTCAGCGTGGCCGGGTTCGGGGTCGATTCGGTCTGGATGAACATGGCCGTCTCCATGGCCGCATTCGGCCGTTCAGATTGGAATAATTCTAAATAGACCTCCCGCCGGTCTTATTCAAGCGATAAGGCGCGGGGAAAGTGGCTGGCTGCAGCAGATGCGGGCTGGCGAGCCCCTTTTAAGGCCGCGCGCACAAAAGAGAAAGAGCCTTGCGCCAGGATGTGCCGCCGGCAGCGTTCTAATGCGTGTCGCGATCTTTCAGATTCGCTTCACACGCTTTAGCTCCCTGATTTTATGCATGTCTTTGTCCCGAAACCGGTTCCCACTTTCGGGAGACATGCACTATGCGAGGCTTTCGATGTCCTCGTCCGACAGGGTCTGCGGGATGACGGTGACGGGGATGGGGAAGGCCGCGCCCTTGCCGACCACGGAGGCGACAAGCGGACCGGGGCCTTCCTTGCCCGAACCGGCGGCCAACACGAGGATCGAGATGTCCTGATCCTCCTCGATCAGCTTGTGGATCTCCTCCACCTTCTTGCCTTCGCGCACGACCAGTTCCGGTTCGATGCCGAACTTCTGGCGCACCTTGTTGGCGTAGCTGTCGAGCGCCGCGTTGGCGGTCGCGGCTGCCTCCTCGCGCATGATCTTCTCGACGCCGAGCCAATGCTGGAAGTCGTCGGGCTCGATGACATAGAGCAGCACCAGCACGCCGTTGGTGCTTTGCATGCGCATCGAGGCATAGGCGACGGCCCGTTCGCATTCGGGCGTGTCATCGATGATGGCGAGGAATTTGCGGCGGTGACCCGCTTCGCGGACGAGACGTTTGGAAACCATGTTTTACTGTACGACTCGGATTTGAGTGAACCGGCGCAATCTGCCACCGGCGACAGCCGGCGACAAGCCGGTGGATCGCCAGGGCCTGACGCTATCCTCTCAGTTCCCGGCGCAGGATCTTGCCGACCGGGGTTTTCGGAAGCTCGGTGCGGAACTCGATATATTTCGGCCGCTTGTAGCCGGTCAGGTTGACCTTGCAGTAGGCGGCAAGCGTCTCGATGGTGAGATCGGGGTCCTTCTTCACCACGAACAGCTTCGGCACCTCGCCCGACTTCTCGTCCGGCACGCCGACGGCGGCGACCTCGAGCACACCAGGATGCTGGGCGACGACCTCTTCCAGCTCGTTCGGATAGACGTTGAAACCGGACACGAGGATCATGTCCTTCTTGCGGTCGACGATCTTGGTGAAACCCTGCTCGTCCATGAAGCCCATGTCGCCGGACTTGAAGAAGCCGTCCTTGGTCATCACCTTCGCGGTCTCGTCAGGCCGGTTCCAGTAGCCGGCCATGACCTGCGGCCCCTTGATGCAAATCTCGCCGACCTCGCCGAGCGGCAGATTGGCGCCCTCGTCGTCGCGGATGGCGATCTCGGTCGAAGGGATGGGCAGACCGATAGTGCCGGTGAAGTCGGGCGAACTGCACTTGTTGGCGGTGGCAACCGGCGAGGTTTCGGAGAGGCCGTAGCCCTCAGTGATGTGGTTGCCGGTCAGCGCCTTCCAGCGGTCGGCGACGCCCTTTTGCACGGCCATGCCGCCGCCCAGGCTCAGGATGAGCGGCTTGAAGTCGAGCTTGCGGAAGTCCTCGTTGTTGAGCAGCGCGTTGAACAGCGTGTTGAGGCCGGGGAAGATGTTGAAGGAATATTTGCGCAGTTCCTTGACGAAGCCCGGAATGTCGCGCGGATTGGGGATGAGGATATTGTGGGCGCCCTGCTGCATGCCCATCAGCGCATTCACCGTAAGCGCGAAGATATGATAGAGCGGCAGCGCGCAGACATAGGTGAGATGGGCCGGCTTCGGCTTCACCGCATAGGCATCCTCGACCCACAGCGCGAGCTGGGCGACATTGGCAAGGACGTTGCGGTGAAGCAGCGTCGCGCCCTTGGAAACGCCGGTGGTGCCGCCGGTGTATTGCAGGAAGGCGACGTCGTCCGGCGACACCTCGGCCGGCTTGAAGGCAAGGCCGGCGCCTGCCTTCATCGCGGCGTTGAACTTGATATGGCCGGGCAGCGACCAAGCCGGAACGAGCTTCTTGACGCGGCGCACGACAAGATTGACCAGCGCGCCCTTCAGGCCGCCGAGCAGTTCGCCCATCGAGGCGACGACGACATGCTTGACCGGGGTCTTGCCGATGGCCGCCTGCAGGGTCGCGGCGAAGTTTTCGAGGATGACGATGGCTTCCGCACCTGAATCCCGCAACTGGTGCTCGAGTTCGCGCGGCGTGTAGAGCGGATTGACATTGACCACGACGTAGCCCGCCCGCAGCACGGCCATCATGGCGACCGGATATTGCAGGACGTTTGGCATCATCAGCGCGACGCGCGCGCCTTTTTGCAGGCCCTTCGACTGCAGGAAAGCACCGAAGGCGCTCGACAGGCGCTCGACGTCGGCAAAGCTTAGCGTCTTGTCCATGCAGGTGAAGGCTGGATTGCCGGAAAACTGCTGGCAGGCGGTGACAAGAAGGTCACCGATCGAGGCCGACTGCATCGGGCCGATCTCTGCCGGCATGTTCCTGGGATAGCTGGCGAGCCAAGGCTTTGGCGGCAACCCTGCTGTGAGTCTGGTGATGGCCTTGGGCAACGGCTTTTCGGCTGCCGTTTTCCTTGGATCAGACTTCTGCGGGGTAGGCTTCTTGGCTTCGGTTTTCTTGGGCTCGGACTTCTTGGTCGCTGGCTTTTGGGCAGCCGACTTTTCGGGGGCAGGCTTTTTCGCGGCTGCTTTTACGACTGGGGGCTTGGCGGCGGCCGGTTTGGGATTTGGCGCTGCCGGTTTCGTCGCCGCCTTTGGCGGCGGCTTGGCCGAGCTGGCCTTTGATACGGTCTTGGCAACGGCCTTGGGCGCTGCCTTCGCAGAGGGCGCCTTGGGAGCCGCAGCCTTCACCGCAGCCTTAGCGGCCGGCGCCTTCGCTACAGCCGGCTTGGCCGGTTTCGCAGCGGCTTTCTGGACAACGGCCTTGCCGCCCGCCGAACCCTTGTTGCTTGCCTTGGCCAATTTTGCCTCCCCTGATTTCGCCTCGCCGGTCGTGTCGCGGCCGTTGTCGCCGGCCGTCGGGAGCGCCGCCACAGGGACCGGCTCCTCTTTCACGGAAGTTCCACGCAACAATGTATGGCGACAATTCCGGCCCATGCAAGCCGTGCCCCTAGGGCAAGCCGGACGGAAACGTCGAACCGCCGCGCATAAATCCATGTCCGCGGACCGCAGGGAGCCGTCGGATTGCGGTGGTTGCACAACGCGCGCGTTACACTCGGTCGCCGACCGCCGCCTGCTCATTCCATTTGTTGCGCAATATTGGCAATCACGGGAATTTTGTTCCGGTTCCGCAAGGGCAGGCAGGCAGGGAGTTCCAAAGCCGGAAAAACGGTGCTTATATGCGCGCTTCACGAGCCTGATTAGGGGGCTTGGAAGAACATCAGGGAGTGCTCAATGAACAAAAAGCTGACTTTTGCGGCCGCGTTGCTGGCTGCAACCGTCATGGGCGGCGTGGCCAATGCCAAACAGCTGGTCTACTGCTCGGAGGCTTCGCCGGCTGGTTTCGATCCCTCGCCGTGGAGTGGCGGTAACGATTTCGACGCATCCTCGCGCACGATCTATTCGCGCCTGGTCGAGTTTGAACATGGCAAGACCACCATCTCGCCCGGCCTGGCCGAGAGCTGGACGGTTTCCGACGACGGCCTGGAATACACCTTCAAGCTGAAGTCCGGCGTGAAGTTCCAGACCACCGATTATTTCACCCCGACCCGCGACCTCACCGCCGACGACGTGATCTTCTCCTTCGAGCGTCAATGGAAGAAGGAAAACCCGTGGTTCGAATATCTGCCCGGCACCGGCTGGGAATATTTCGCCGGCATGGGCTTCCCGGACCTGCTCAAGGAAGTCGTCAAGGTCGACGACCTGACGGTCAAGTTCGTCCTCAACAAGCCTGAAGTCGCCTTCCTGCCCGACCTTGGCATGGACTTCGCCTCGATCGTGTCGAAGGAATATGCCGACCAGCTCGAAAAGGCCGGCACCAAGGAACAGTTCACCCAGAAGCCGATCGGCACCGGACCGTTCCAGTTCGTCGACTACCAGGTTGACGCCGTCATCCGCTACCAGGCCTGGGACGGCTATTTCGGCGGCCGCCAGAAGATCGACGACCTGATCTTCGCGATCACGCCCGATCCGGCCGTGCGCGCGCAGAAGCTGAAGGCTGGCGAATGCGATATCATGTCGTATCCGGCACCGGCCGATATTGCCGGCCTGCAGGCCGACGCCAACCTCAAGGTCGATGAGCAGGAAGGCCTGAACATCGGCTACATGGCCTACAACACCACGCAGGCTCCGTTCGACAAGGTCGAGGTCCGCAAGGCCCTCAACATGGCCGTCAACAAGCAGGCGATCATCGACGCGGTCTATCAGGGCGCCGGCCAGGTTGCCGTCAACCCGATCCCGCCGACGATGTGGTCGTACAACACCAGCATCAAGGACGACGAGTACAATCCTGATGCGGCCAAGAAGATGCTCGAGGAAGCCGGCGTCAAGGATCTGTCGATGAAGATCTGGGCCATGCCGGTCAGCCGTCCGTACAACCCGAACGCACAGCGCGTTGCCGAGTTGATCCAGGCCGACTACGCCAAGATCGGCGTCAAGGCCGAGATCGTCAGCTACGAGTGGACCGAGTATCGCGAGCGCGGCAAGGCCAAGGATCGTGACGGCGCCTTCCAGCTTGGCTGGACCGGCGACAACGGCGACCCGGACAACTTCCTGTTCCTGCTCGGCTGCGACGCGATCGGCCAGTCCAACTACGCGATCTGGTGCAACCAGGAATTCCAGGACCTGCTCTTGAAGGGCAAGGCAACGACCGACGTTGCCGAGCGCACCAAGATCTACGAGGAAGCCCAGGTTGTCTTCAAGCGTGAGGCCCCGTGGCTGACGATTGCCCACTCCAAGGTGTTCATGCCGATGAACAAGAAGGTTTCCGGCTTCGTCATGGACCCGCTGGGCATCCACCGCTTCGACGGCGTGGACGTCACCGAGTAAGATCGTGACAACAGAATAGGGAACGGCGGCGCTGGACATCCTGCGCCGCCGTTTTATTAAAGACGATGCTTCGCTTTCTTCTCCAGAAACTCGCTCTCATCGTGCCGACAGTCATCGGCATCTCGCTGGCGGCGTTCGCCTTCGTGCGGCTGTTGCCCGGCGACCCGATCCTGGCGATGGCCGGCGAACGCGGCGTCTCGCCCGAGCGCTATGCCGAACTGGTCGTGCGCTTCGGCTATGACAAGCCCTACATCGTCCAGTACTTCAACTATATCGGCGACGTTTTATCGGGCGATTTCGGCATTTCGATCGCCACCAAGCGGCCGGTGCTGGGCGAGTTCCAGGCGCTGTTTCCGGCGACTCTGGAACTGGCGACGGTGGCGCTGATCATCGCAGTTTTGATCGGTATTCCGGCCGGCATCTTCGCTGCGGTGAAGCGCGGTTCGTGGTTCGACCAGGCCACGATGGGCGTTGCGCTGACCGGCTATTCGATGCCGATCTTCTGGTGGGGGCTTTTGCTCATCATCTTCTTTTCCGGCTATCTCGGCTGGACGCCCGTGTCCGGGCGCATCGGGCTGCAATATTTCTTCAAGCCGGTCACCGGCTTCATGCTGATCGACAGCCTGTTATCGGGCAAACCGGGCGCATTCACCTCCGCGCTCAGTCATCTGATCCTGCCATCGATCGTGCTCGCCACCATTCCGCTTGCCGTCATCGCGCGCCAGACGCGCTCGGCGATGCTGGAAGTTCTGGGCGAGGACTATGTGCGCACGGCCCGCGCCAAGGGGCTGGCGCCGCGGCGCGTCATCGGCCTGCACGCGTTTCGCAATGCGCTGATCCCAGTCGTCACCACCATCGGCCTGCAGGTCGGCACGCTGATGGCCGGCGCGATCCTGACCGAGACGATCTTCTCATGGCCCGGCATCGGCAAATGGATGATCGACGCCATCGGCAAGCGCGACTATGTCGTGGTGCAGAGCGGGCTTTTGATCATCGCGCTGATCGTGATGGCGGTGAACCTGATCGTCGACGTGCTCTATGCCGTCATCAACCCACGCATCAGGGTGCAGTGATGACAGACCAGTCCGCAGGCCTTCCCGCAGCCGCAACCGTTCCGACGGGACCGCGCCAGCGCGCGCTTTCCGAGTTCTGGCACTATTTCTCCATGAACACCGGCGCGGTCATCGGCCTCGTCGTGTTCACGCTGCTCGTCCTGACGGCTATCTTCGCGCCGCTGATTGCGCCTCATATGCCCGACGAACAGTTCCGTGATTCGCTGCTCACCCCGCCGATGTGGCAAGAGGGCGGCAAGTCGATGTTCATCCTCGGCACCGACGCCGTCGGCCGCGACATGCTTTCGCGCCTCATCTACGGCGCGCGCTATTCGCTGTTCATCGGCCTTGTCGTCGTCGTCTTCGCGCTCGTCAGCGGCATCATCCTCGGCGTGCTGGCCGGCTATTTCCGCGGCTGGGTCGACACGCTGATCATGCGCGTGATGGACATCATCCTCGCCTTCCCGTCGCTGCTTCTGGCGCTGGTGCTGGTCGCCATCCTCGGCCCCGGCCTGTTCAATGCGATGCTGGCGATTGCGCTGGTGTTGCAGCCGCACTTCGCCCGCCTGACCCGCGCCGCCGTGATGGCGGAGAAGAACCGCGAATATGTCGTTTCGGCCAAGGTTGCCGGCGCCAGCCATCTGCGGCTGATGCTGGTGACCATCCTGCCCAATTGCGTAGCGCCTTTGATCGTGCAGGCGACGCTGTCGTTCTCCAACGCCATTCTTGAGGCTGCGGCGCTCGGCTTCCTCGGCATGGGCGCGCAGCCGCCGACGCCTGAATGGGGCACGATGCTGGCCACCGCACGCGAGTTCATCCTGCGCGCGCCCTGGGTGGTGACCTTCCCCGGCCTCGCCATCCTGATCACCGTGCTCGCGATCAACCTGATCGGCGACGGCCTGCGCGATGCGCTCGACCCCAAGCTGAAGAGGTCGTGAGCCATGCCTCTGCTCGATATCAAGAACCTCACCGTTTCCTTCGACACCTCGACCGGCCCGTTCCTGGCGGTGAAGGGCATCGACCTCTCGGTCGAGCCGCGCGAGGTGCTGGCCATCGTCGGCGAGAGCGGCTCCGGCAAGTCGGTGTCGATGCTGGCGGTGATGGGCCTGTTGCCCTCATCCGCAACCGTCACGGCCGATCGCATGAGCTTCGACGGCATCGATCTGCTCGGCCTCGACGCGGCCGAGCGGCGCAAGATCGTCGGCAAGGACATTTCGATGATCTTCCAGGAGCCGATCGCCAGCCTCAACCCCTGCTTCACGGTCGGCTTCCAGATCGAGGAAGTGCTGCGCTTCCACATGGGCATGGACCGGGCGCAGCGGCGGGCCCGCGCCATCGAGCTTCTGACGCTGGTCGGCATTCCCGAACCTGCTGAACGGCTGAGTTCCTATCCGCACCAGATGTCGGGCGGCCAGTGCCAGCGCGTGATGATCGCGATTGCCATTGCCTGCAATCCGAAGCTGTTGATCGCGGACGAGCCGACCACGGCGCTCGACGTGACCATCCAGAAGCAGATCCTCGACCTGCTTGTCCGCCTGCAGGCGGAATACGGCATGGGCCTGATCATGATCACCCACAATATGGGCGTGGTGGCCGAAACCGCCGACCGGGTGATCGTGCAGTACAAGGGCACCAAGATGGAAGAGGCGGACGTTCTGTCGCTGTTCGAGAGCCCGAAGAGCAATTATACGCGCGCGCTTTTGTCTGCCCTGCCCGACAACGCCACCGGCGACCGCCTGCCGACGGTGTCCGACATGATGTTCGAACCCGCGCCGGGAGCCTGACGATGAGCGTTGTTGTCGAGGGAAAGAACATCAAGCGCGACTATCATGTCGGCGGCGGCATGTTTCGCGGCGCGCGCACCGTGCATGCGGTCAAGGGCGTGTCGTTCAGCGTCGAGCAAGGCAAGACGCTGGCGATCGTCGGCGAAAGCGGCTGCGGCAAGTCCACGCTTGCGCGCATCATCACGCTGATCGATCCGGCGACTTCAGGCGATCTTTTGATCGACGGCCACAAGGTCGATATTGCCAAGGACGGGCTGTCGAAGGAGATGCGCCGCAAGGTGCAGATCGTGTTCCAGAACCCGTATGGCTCGCTGAACCCGCGCCAGAAGATCGGCGACATTCTTGGCGAGCCGTTGATCATCAACACCGACAAGCCTGCGGAAGAGCGGCGCGATCTGGCCCACGCCATGCTGAAGAAGGTCGGCCTCGGGCCTGAGCACTACAACCGCTATCCGCATATGTTCTCAGGCGGTCAACGCCAGCGCATCGCCATTGCGCGCGCGCTGATGCTGAACCCGCGGCTTTTGGTGCTGGACGAGCCGGTGTCGGCGCTCGACCTTTCGGTGCAGGCCCAGGTGCTCAACCTGCTTGCCGACCTACAGGACGAGTTCGAACTGACCTATGTCTTCATCAGCCACGATCTCTCAGTGGTGCGCTACATCGCCGACGACGTGATGGTGATGTATTTCGGCGAGGCGGTGGAATATGGCCCGCGCGACGAGGTGTTTTCAAACCCGCAGCACAGCTACACCAAGACGCTGTTTGCAGCGACGCCGCGCGCCGACGTTGCCAGCATCAAGGCAAGGCTGGCGAAGAAGGCCGCCTGAAGGCTACAAGCAGAAAGCGCGGTCGCTCACCACCACTTGACGTCGATGGTGCCGCCGGCGGCGTTGCCGTCGCAATTCTCGTAGGTGCCGGACAGGCCATCGGGGCGTTGCGAAGCAAGCGTGTATTCGCAGCCGATGACGTTGTTGTTGCCCCTCTTGATGAAATCGACTTCCTTGAAGAAAAGCGAGGTGTCGGAATAGCGGCCCTTGATCAGGTGCTGCGATTTCATCGTCGTCCATTCAAGCGTCGCCTCGAACTGGAAATCTGCGCCCAGCCTGACATCGGTGACCCGGAACGGCCAGCGCGTGGTGCCGTCCGAGGCCGCGCCGTCGAAACCGCCGGCATCGAGATGGGCCTTGATGGTGGAGGCCGAGGGAGCGGCGACAGGCGTTACGGCGGGTGCGGATGCGCGCGCTTCCAGCCTCTTTTCCAGCTCCCCGATGCGCGCCTCAAGGCGGTCGATGCGCGCCGCATCCGTCCCGAACTGGGCTTTGGACAGAACTTCGTGCAGTTGCGCGATCTGGCCGCGCAGGTTCTGGATCTCGCCCTTGGCGGCCTCGAAATCGGTGACATATTTGGCGATGCCGTAGCTGATGCCCAATACGCCGGCGCCGGTCAGGATCAGCGCGCTCGCCTTGCCGAAAATGTTGTCCGCCACCGCTGCCCCCGATGCTGCGCCAAGCTGGCGGCAGGAAATCAGAAAGAGGCGCTGGCGGCAACGTAGATTTCAGCCAGCCGCTCGACACCGGTGCGGTCGTCTTCGTCGAAACGGCCGGGCGTTGGGCTATCAAGGTCGATGACGCCGATGATCTGGCCAGCGCGGACAAGCGGCACGACCAGTTCGGAGCGGGAATCGGGATCGCAGAAAATGTGGTTGTCGGCCTTGGTCACGTCTTCGACGATGATGGAGCGGCGCTCGGCAACCGCGCTGCCGCACACGCCGCGACCAACCGCGATGCGCACACAGGCCGGCTTGCCCTGGAACGGGCCGACGACGAGTTCGTCCGGCGAGCGCAGGAAATAGAAGCCTGCCCAGTTGAGGTCGGGCATCGACTGGAACAGCAGTGCAGAGACATTGGCGGCATTGGCAATCGCATCGGCCTCGCCGGTGAGCAAGCCTTCCATCTGGGCCGCGAGTTCATGGTAGAATTGAGGCTTGTCGCTGGTGTCGATGGCGTGGGCTGCAAACATGTCCTGTCTCCGCCGGCAAACTGCAATCCGGCATTAGCGTGATAAGCCCGAATGCCGATCTACGGAAAGCAAAATCCCGTCAGTTGACGCCCTTCGGCACATTTTCCGGCGGCACGGTGTCCTTGACCTTCTGGCGATGGAAGATGAACAGGCCGGCGAGGACGACGATGCCCGCCCCGATGAGGATGCGCGGGCCGGGAAAGTCGCTGAAGAACAGCGCACCGAACACCACCGCCCACAAGAGCAGCGTGTAGTGCAGCGGAGCCAGCGTCGAGGCTGGTGCCAGTTTCAGCGCCCGGGTGATCATGAGATGGGCGGCGCCCGAGACGATGCCGAGCAGAAGCATGGCGCCATAGTCGAATGCCGCGGCGGGTTGCCAATTGCCAACCGCCATCACTGCGGCAACGAGACCTGCTCCGACGGTTTGCCAGGTGACTAACGTGGTGTCGCTGGTGCCGCGCAGGCTGCGGTTGAGGACGATGCCGACGGCAAAGGAAATGCTGCCGATCAGCGCAAACAGCGAAGACAGCGAGAATGCGGCCGACGAAGGCTTCAGCATGATGAGCACGCCGCAGAAGCCGACGATGATGGCCAGCCAGCGCCGCCAGCCGACCTTTTCGCCAAGCAGGAAATGCGAGAGCGCGGCGACGTAGATGGGGCCCGCCATGTAGAAGCTCATCACGTCGGCCAACGGCAGATAGACGACGGCGGCGTAGAACAGCACGGTGTCGAGCGTGGTGGCGACGACGCGCAGAACCTGCAAGCCGAGCCGGTCTATGTGGAACAGCTTGGCAACGCCCTGATGGACAATCATCGGGCCGAGGATCAGAAACGAACCGATCGAGCGGACCAAAACCACCTGGCCGACCGAAAAGCTGGCGACCAGCCATTTCCCCATTGCATCGTTGAGCGCGAACATGAAGTCGCCCGCCATCATCAGCAGGACGCCGGCCACAATCATGTTGCGGATCGGGAACTTGAACATCGGCGGTTGTCTCTTCAGGCCGCGTGAATTGGAGAGCCCGGTTGCTCGACCGTCCGCGGCGATCACGCGCTTTAGCCGGATGGGGCCTGATTGGCGAGGGAATTCGATTGGTTCAGGAAACCGCGAAGAGACTTACGGCGCCGGCGGGCGCACGATGACCGGGCGATAGATCACGCGCGGCTGCAGGAAGGGATCGATGCGACGCATTTCACGGCTCTCGGCGCGTCGATCAAGTTCGATGCGCTGCAGGCATTCGGCGAAAGCGTCATTGTTGTGTTTGAAGCCATAGGCCCGGCACTTGGCCTCGTCGGCAGCGCGCAAATCCTGGGCACTCATGCAGCCTGAAAGCAGTACGCCGAGGGCGACGAGGGCAAAAGATGTGAGCGCGCGCATTGTCGAGGCTCCAGCAACGGTGAGAATATGCAATGCCGGAGCGATAGAGCAAAATCGTGGCAAGACTCAACGCGTCCGCCACGATGTTGAGTCCCGCCAGAACTTTACTCCGGCACGTGGCGCACCGCGCCCTTGTCGGCGCTGGTCGCGAAGGCCGCATAGGCGCGCAGCGCCTTGGTGACCTTGCGCTTGCGCTGTTCGACAGGCTTCCAGCCGGCCTTGTCCTGCTCGACGCGGCGGCGGGCAAGCTCGGCATCGTCAACGGCGAGATTGATGGTGCGGTTGGGGATATCGATCTCGATGATATCGCCCTCGCGCACAAGCCCGATCAGGCCGCCTTCCTCCGCTTCCGGCGAAACGTGGCCGATGGAGAGACCCGAGGTGCCGCCGGAAAAACGCCCGTCGGTCAAAAGCGCGCATTCCTTGCCGAGGCCCTTCGACTTCAGATAGCTGGTCGGGTAGAGCATTTCCTGCATGCCGGGTCCGCCGCGCGGACCTTCATAGCGGATCACGACGACGTCACCCGGCTTGATCTTGCCGTTGAGGATGGCGAGCACGCTGGAATCCTGGCTTTCGAAGACGCGGGCCGGGCCAGTAAATTTCAGGATCGATTCATCGACGCCGGCGGTCTTCACGATGCAGCCGTCGACCGCGATATTGCCCTTCAGCACGGCCAATCCGCCGTCTTTGGAGAAGGGATGCTCGACGGAACGGATAACGCCGTTTTCGCCATCGGTGTCGAGGTCCTTCCAGCGCGCATCCTGGCTGAACGCCGTTTGAGTGGGTATGCCGCCAGGTGCCGCGCGGAAAAATTCGCGCACGGATTCATTGTTGGTGCGGGTGATATCCCAGCGGTCGATGGCGTCGCCGATGGTCGTGGCATGGACGGTCGGGCTATCGCGATGGATCAGCCCGCCGCGATCGAGTTCGCCGAGGATGCGCATGATGCCGCCGGCCCGATGGACGTCTTCCATGTGAACGTCGCTCTTGGCCGGGGCGACCTTGGACAGGCACGGCACCTTGCGTGAAAGCCGGTCGATGTCGGCAAGCGTGAAGTCGACCTCGCCTTCGTGCGCGGCGGCAAGGATGTGCAGCACGGTGTTGGTCGAACCTCCCATGGCGATGTCGAGCGTCATGGCATTTTCGAACGCGGCCTTGGAAGCGATGGTGCGCGGCAAGGCGGTCTCGTCCTCCTGCTCGTAATAGCGCTGGGCGAGATCGACGATCAGATGGCCGGCCTCGACGAACAGGCGCTTGCGGTCGGCATGGGTGGCCAACGTCGAACCGTTGCCGGGCAGCGACAGGCCAAGCGCCTCGGTCAGGCAGTTCATCGAATTGGCGGTAAACATGCCCGAGCACGAGCCGCAGGTGGGGCAGGCCGAGCGCTCGATGGCGTTGACGTCCTCATCGGATACCGCATCGTCGGCGGCAGCGACCATGGCGTCGACCAGGTCGAGCGCCTGCGTCTTTCCGGCGAGCACCACCTTGCCGGCCTCCATCGGGCCGCCCGAGACGAACACGGTCGGGATGTTGAGGCGCAGCGAGGCCATCAGCATGCCGGGCGTGATCTTGTCGCAGTTGGAGATGCAGACCATGGCGTCGGCGCAGTGCGCATTGACCATGTATTCGACGCTGTCGGCGATGATCTCGCGCGACGGCAGCGAATAGAGCATGCCGTCATGGCCCATGGCGATGCCGTCATCGACGGCGATGGTGTTGAATTCCTTGGCGACGCCGCCCGCCTTCTCGATCTCGCGCGCAACGAGCTGGCCGAGATCCTTGAGGTGCACGTGGCCCGGCACGAACTGCGTGAACGAGTTGACCACGGCAATGATCGGCTTGCCGAAATCGCCGTCCTTCATGCCGGTGGCGCGCCAGAGGCCGCGCGCGCCGGCCATGTTGCGGCCATGGGTGGTCGTACGTGAACGATAGGCAGGCATGAAACTGTCCTTGACTGGGCAACGGCGCCATCGCGCCGTTCGATAAAAATAGGTCGCAGGCGTTATACACGCCATCTTTTTCTGTTGCCACGCTTTTGCGCTGCGCCAGTCCAGAGCGTTTCATTCCGCCGGTAACGGTTTGACAAAATCGAGGACACGACGCGGGGGGCTAAGGGCGCAGCAGACAGTCCCAAGCAAAAAGGCGGTGGATCGCTCCACCGCCTTTGTCGTTTCGTGGTTCTGCCCGGCTAGTCGATCACCGCCGGCATCAGCTTGGGGTCAGGCTTTTCGGCGTGCTTGGGCACGTCCTTGCTGGCGATGAAGGTATAGAACATCGGCACCACGAACAGCGTGAACATGGTTCCGATCAGGATGCCGGTGAAGATCACCAGACCCATGGAGTAGCGCGCCGCGGCGCCCGCGCCGCTGGACAGGATCAGCGGCACGACGCCGAGCGCCATCGCAGCCGTCGTCATCAGGATCGGCCGCAAGCGCACCCTGGCGGAGGCGACGATGGCATCCCGCCGCCGCATGCCGTGCAGCTCGCGCTGCTGGTTGGCGAATTCCACCAAGAGGATGCCGTGCTTGGTTATCAGGCCGATCAGCGTGATCAGGCCGACCTGCGTATAGATGTTCAGCGTACCGAGCCCGAGATTGAGCGGCACGACAGCGCCGAAGATCGACAGCGGCACCGACATCATGATGATAAGCGGATCGCGGAAGCTTTCGAACTGCGCCGCCAGTACCAGATAGATGACGAGGATGGCAGCGCCGAAGGCGATCAGGATGGTGTTGCCCTGCTCCTTTTCCTGCCGCGACTGGCCGGAATAGTCGACGAAGAAGGTATCCGGCAGGCTCTGGCTGGCGATGTCCTCCAGCGTCTTCAGCGCATCGCCGCTGGTGACGCCCGGCAATGGAAGCGCCGAAATGGTGGCCGAGTTCAGCTGGTTGAACTGTTCGATCGCAGCCGGGGCGGCGTTATTCGATATCTTCACGACCGACGACAGCGGCACCATCTCGCCCGTGACGCTGCGCACGAAATAGTCGCCCAGCTTCTCGGGATTGTCGCGGAACTCCTGCGGCACCTGCGGGATGATGTCGTAGCTGTTGGAATCGCGGTCGAACTGCGCCACTTCAGCGCCGCCGACCAAGAGCGTCAACGTGCGGCCTATGTCGGCAATGGGCAGGTTGAGCGCCGCAGCCCGGTCGCGGTCGATGGTGACCGTAGTCTGCGGGGCATCGAAGGCCATCGAGTTCTGCACCACGATGAAGCGGCCGGTGGCCTGCGCCTTGTTCTTGATTTCCTCGGCGGCCTCATAGACCTGGCTAGCGTCGCCGGTGGAACGCACCACCATCGAGACCGGCAGGCCGCCGCCCGAACCCGGCAAGGTGGGAGGCGCGAAAACGAACGCCTCTACGCCTGCGACATGGGAGAGCCTGCCCTGGATGTCCTCCTGAAGCTGCTTCTGCGACCTTTCGCGCTCGGCCCAATCCTTGAAGGCGAAGCCGACGAAGGCGCTGTTGGTGGCGCCGCCAAAGGCGGTGGCCGCGAAAAGCGCACGGGTTTCCGGAACGTCCTGCACCAGTCCCAGGATCTGGTTGACGTAGGTTTCCGTGTAGTCGGAGGTGGCGTAGCGCGGCGCGGTCACCAGGGAGAGCAGGAAGCCCTGATCTTCCTCCGGCGCAAGTTCGCTCGACGTCTTGGTGAACATGAAACCGGTCAGGGCGACAAGCGCGATGACGATCATCAAGGTCACGGGACGGTATTTCAGCGATCCCGAGACCAGCTTCTCGTAAATGTGCTCAACGCGCTCGAAAGTGCCGTCAACTATGCGCTGGAAACGGCTGTGCGAGCCCGCCTTGAGGAGACGCGCGGACATCATCGGCGTGATGGTGATGGCGACGAGGCCGGAAATCACCACGGAGCCTGCAAGCGTCACTGCGAATTCCCGGAAAAGCGCGCCGGTGAGGCCGCCGGTGAAGGCAAGCGGGGCAAACACTGCGGCGAGCGTCAGCGTCATGGCGACGATGGCCGAGGAGATTTCGCGCATGCCGTTGAACGCCGCCTGCATCGGCGGCATGTTGTCTTCTTCCATGTGCCGGTGGATGTTTTCCACCACCACGATGGCGTCGTCGACGACAAGGCCGATGGCCAAAACCATGGCCAGCAGGGACAGAAGGTTGATCGAATAGCCGACTGCGAAGAGCAGGAAGCAGACGCCGATCAGCGACAGCGGAATGGTGACGATCGGCATGATGACCGAGCGGAACGATCCCAGGAAGAGCAGGATGACCACGATGACGATGGCAACCGCCTCGGCGATGGTCTTGAACACTTCCTCAATCGACGCGCTGATCTGCTCCGTCGAGTCATAGACGATCTCGATCGTCATGCCCTGGGGCAGGGTTTCCTGGATCGACGGCACGATCTTGTGAATGGCTTCCGCCGTGCTGAGCGGATTGGCCGCCGGTGTAGGGAAGATTGCGAGGAAAGTGCCGGGTTTGCCGTTGAAATTCACCCGCGTGTCGGTGCTTTCCGCTGCCAGCTCGACGCGCGCGACATCGCGCAATCTTACGACATTGCCGTCCTTGGATTGAAGCGGCAGTTCGGCAAAGGCTTCCGGCGTCTGCAATGTCGAGCGCACGGTGATGGACGAGGCGACGTATTCGTTCTCGACCTTGCCCGGGGCGGACAGGAAGTTGGAGTTGTTGATCGCCGTCAGCACGTCGGTCGCGGTCACGCCGCGCGCCGCCATCTTGACCGGGTCGATCCAGACACGCATCGAATAGTCGGCGGCGCCGAAAATCTGGACGTCGGCAACGCCTTCCACCGTCGTCATGCGCGGTCGCACGACGCGTTGGATGTATTCGGTAAGCTGCTCGGGCGTCATGTTCGGATTCTGCATCGACAGATACATCATCGCGAAATCCTGGCCAGTGCCTTTGACGATGACCGGGTCCCTCGCCTCGGTTGGCAGCGTGCCGCGCACGCCCTGCACCTTCGACATCACCTCGGTCAAGGCGGTGTCAGGATCGGACCCGAGCTTCATCTGCACGGTGACGACACTTATCGAAGGGCTGCTTTGCGAGGTGACGTAGTCGACATTTTCCGTCGACGAAACGGCGCGCGCGATCGGGGCCGAGATGAAGCCCTGGATCAGGTCGGCGCTGGCACCCGGATAGGCCGTGGTGATGGTGATGGCGGTTTCGTCGACCTTCGGATACTGGCGGATCGACAGGTTGAAGATGCCCTGAAAGCCCAAAAGCAGGATCAGGCAGGCGAGGACGGTCGAGAGGACCGGCCGGCGGATGAAGATGTCGGAAAAGCTCATTGTACGGCCGCCTGCGGGTTAGCTGGCTTCGTCGGATCGATGGTGTTGTCGATGTTGACGGACATGCCGTTGAACAAACGGTTCTGTCCTGCCGTCACGACTTCATCGCCGGCTGCGATGCCTTTGGTGATTTCGACGAGGCCCGCGTTGCGGCGACCGGGCGTGACGAAAACCTGCGCCAGGACGAGGCCGGGCTTGGCTTCTTCTGCCGGCTTGGCGGCATCGGCCGCGGGCTTGGCATCACCTTCCTTCGCCGCGGGAGCAGCAGCGGCATCTGCCGGCTTGGCTTCCGGCTTTGCCTCGGCCGGCTTCACGACGAAGATGAAATCGCCGTAGAGGCTGGAGGTAAGCGCTGTCTGAGGCAGGGCCAGAACGTTGTTTTCTTCCGGCAGTTCAACGCGCACCTGAATGAACTGGCCGGGGCTGAGGCGACCGTCGGGATTGGAGATTTCGGCACGAACCGAGACAAGGCGGCTGACCGGGTCGATCTTGGGATCGATGCCGACAACCTTGCCCTCATAGGGCATATCCCCGGAAGCGAGGCCGAAACGGACCGGCTGGCCGATCTTCAACTCGCTGAAGCGCTGCTCCGGCACGGTGAAATCGGCGCGCATCGTGTCGATGTCCTGCAACGTGGCAACCGCATTGCCCGGCGCGACGTACTGGCCTTCCTCGACCCTCGGAATGCCGATGGTGCCGGAAAACGGCGCCTTGAGAAGCTTCTGGTCAAGCACGGCCTGCAGCTTGGCGACCTGCGATGTCGAGGCGGACGAAGCGGCGCGCGCCGCATCCAAAGTGGCGTCGGTGCCGACGCCGCGTTTCTGCAGGGCGAGCGCGCGGTCGAGCGCCTGCCCGTCCAGCGCAGCCTGCGTCTTGGCGGCGGCCAGATCGGCCTGCTGCACCGCATCGTCAAGGCGAACCAGCGACTGGCCTTCCTTGACATGCTCGTTGGCGGCAAACATGACGTCCTTGACAATGCCGGTCGTCTCTACCGTGAGATCGACGCCGCGCGCCGCCGAAACGGTGCCGATCGCCTCGATGCCCGGGGTCCATTCCAGCGGCTTCACGACCGTTGTCGAGACGGTCGCAGGCGGCGCTTTCATGTTGGCGAAGAAGTCGCTGATCGCCTTGTCGCGGAACAGGTTGAACCCGACGATGCCGCCGCAAACAAGCACGAGCAGGATGAAAGCGATGATGAAACGCTTGATCACGGGTGATCCTTTCGGTCGGCAATGACAATAGGGCAAGCGGGCGCAACGGCGCCTCAAAGTGGATTACTTACTGTACCGTCTGGACGGTAATGTCAATTGGGTCTAAGCTGACGATGGAGGCATTATGAAACAAAAAAAGTCAAACTCCCGCGAAAAGATCCTGACAGCCGCTGCCGATGTGGCCCGCGAAGCCGGCCCCGGCAACCTGTCCCTCGATGCCGTCGCCAGCCGTGCCGGCGTGTCCAAGGGAGGCCTGCTCTACAATTTCCCCAGCAAGGCAAAGCTGATGCAGGCACTGGTGGAGGAATACCTCAACGACTTCCAGCAGGCGCTGGAAACAGCCAGGGCGGCGGAACCCGACAAGACCCTTCTTGCCAACTACCTTCGTCTTTCGGCACAGGAATGCGACGAGACCAAGGATGCCGCATCGTGGATATTCTCGGCGATTGCCGAGGATCCTGATTTCCTCACGCCGATGAAGACGTTCAAGCGCCAGCTTTTCGAGCGCCTGAAGGCCGACACGCCAAACCTCAAGACACTGCTTGTCACCTATCTGGCGATCGAAGGCCTGCGCAGCCTGAGCCTGTTCGACACCGACCTTTTGAACGAAGGCGAACGAGAGCTGCTCGTCGATACGTTGCTCGAGATCGCCAACGGATAATCTGCGCCTTTGCAGTTTGGCCAAAGCCATGCTTATTCGAGGCCATGGCATTCACCCTGAGGCAGTTGCAATATTTCGTTGCCGTCGCCGAGCAAGGCACGGTTTCGCGCGCTGCCCAGAACCTGTCGATCTCCCAATCCTCGGTGACCGAAGCGATCAAGGAACTGGAGAGCGACCTCGGCGTCGAATTGTTCGAGCGCCACCCGCGCGGGCTCAACATCACCCACAAGGGCCACCAGTTCCTGCGCCATGCCACAAAAATCCTGTCCGGCGTGTCGGATGCGCGGCGCGCCTTTTTCGGCGAGCAGGCGGCCGCGCCGGGCCGATTGCAGCTTGGCGTTACGTCGATGGTGGCCGGCTACGTGCTCTCGGACCTTTTGGCCCGCTACCGCCGCGCCAACCCGGCTGTGGAGATCTCGGCGATTGAAGACAATGGCGATTATCTGGAACACCTGCTTGTCGGCGGCAAGCTGGACGTCGCCGTCATGGTGACTTCCAACCTGCGCGACCGCACGGCATTGCAGTCGGAAATCCTGGAAGTCTCCGCCTACCGGCTGTGGCTGCCGCTCGGCCATCCGCTGGCCGCAGCCGACATCATCAGCGTCGGCGACATTGCCGGCGAGCCGCTGATCATGCTGACGGTGGACGAAATCGAGGAGAACACCGGCAAACTGCTCGCCGCCATCGGCGCCAAGCCGCATGTCGCATTCCGCACCCGCTCGGTCGAGGCGGTGCGCAGCCTTGTCGCAACCGGCGCGGGCGTCGCCCTGTTGCCCGACCTCGTCTACCGGCCCTGGTCGCTGGAAGGCGACCGCATCGAATCCCGCGACGTTTCGGGTTCGCTGCCGGTGGTGCAGGTCGGCATGGTGTGGCGGCGCGGCTCGAGCCTGCCGCAGGCCGCGCGCGACTTCATCGGCATTGCCCAATCGCAACGCACGGTGCGCCAGCGGCCATGAATATGATATCGGATAAACCGATATCGGCTTTCTGATAAATGAATTTGCGAAACCGGCGGTTTCAAGACACCTTTTCCGGGAGGGAGAAGCCGTAGACGAACGGCCCCTTTCGAAACGGGAGGATCGACGATGCAGTCATTTCTGAAATCATGTACGGCTCTCACCATGGCGCTGACCTTCGCCGGTCAGGCGGTCGCGCAGGAAGCCCTCAAGGAGCTTGGCAAGGGCGAAGGCGCGCTCTCGATCGTGGCCTGGCCTGGCTATGTCGAGCGCGGCGAAACCGACAAGGCCTACGACTGGGTAAGCGATTTCGAGAAGGAAAGTGGCTGCAAGGTCACCGTCAAGACCGCGGCCACCTCCGATGAAATGGTGGCGCTGATGAACGAAGGCGGCTTCGACCTCGTCACCGCTTCCGGCGATGCGTCGCTGCGGCTCGTTGCCGGCAAGCGCGTGCAGCCGGTCAATGTCGATCTGATCCCAAGCTGGAAGACGGTGGACGAGCGGCTGCAGAATGCGCCCTGGTATACGGTCGACGGCGCCCATTACGGCGTGCCCTACCAGTGGGGCCCGAATGTTCTGATGTACAACACCAATGTATTCAAGGAAGCGCCGAAGAGCTGGAATGTCGTGTTCGAGGAACAGACGCTCTCCGACGGCAAGTCCAACAAGGGCCGCGTGCAGGCCTATGACGGGCCGATCTACGTTGCCGACGCCGCCAACTACCTGATGGCGCACAAGCCGGAACTCGGCATCAAGGACCCCTACGAACTGAACGAGGACCAGTACAAGGCGGCACTCGACCTGTTGCGCACACAGCGCACGCTCGTCGGCCGCTACTGGCACGACGCCGCGATCCAGGTCGACGATTTCCAGAACGAAGGCGTGGTCGCTTCAAGCTCGTGGCCTTTCCAGGTCAACACGCTGGTTGCCGCCAAGCAGCCGATTGCCTCGACGGTGCCGGAGGAAGGCGCGACCGGATGGGCCGACACCACCATGCTGCACGTCGATGCCGAGCATCCGAACTGCGCCTATATGTGGATGGAGCATTCGTTGAAGCCGAAGGTGCAAGGCGATCTCGCCGCATGGTTCGGCTCGGTGCCGGTGGTGCCGGCGGCCTGCAAGGGCAACGAGCTTCTGACCGACGAAGGCTGCGCCACCAACGGCTTCGAGAATTTCGACAAGATCAAGTTCTGGAAGACGCCAGTGTCGCAATGCGCCAGCCAGAACAACCAGTGCGTGCCTTACTATCGCTGGGTGTCAGACTATATCGGCGTCATCGGCGGGCGGTGAGCGCGCATCCTCGCAAGCGCGCGTTGCCCCTCACCCTTGTCCTCTCCCCGTAAAGCGCGGGGAGAGGCGACGCTGACGTCGAAGCTGCTTTCCTCTCTCCGCCTCGCGGGGAGAGGCGGCGACGACTCTCGAAAAGAGTGAACCCATGACCTCTGCTGTTTCCTTTCAGAAAGTCTCGCGCCATTTCGGCACGGTGCGCGCCGTTGATGCGGTCGACCTGGACATAGTTCCCGGCGAGTTCTTTGCCATGCTGGGGCCCTCCGGCTCGGGCAAGACGACGTGCCTCAGACTGATCGCCGGCTTCGAGCAGCCAACGGCAGGGTCGATCTCGATCTTCGGCGAGCGCGCCGAAGGCGTTCCGCCCTATCGGCGCAACGTCAACACCGTGTTCCAGGACTATGCGCTTTTCCCGCATCTCAACATTCTCGACAATGTCGCCTATGGCCTGATGGTCAAGGGCGTCGGCAAGGCCGAGCGCCACAAGGCAGCCGAGGATGCGCTGGCGCTGGTGCGGCTGCCCGGTTATGGCGAACGCCGCCCCGGCCAGCTTTCCGGCGGCCAGCGGCAGCGCGTGGCGCTGGCGCGCGCGCTGGTCAACCAGCCCAAGGTTTTGTTGCTGGACGAGCCGCTCGGCGCGCTCGACCTCAAGCTGCGCGAGAACATGCAGGAAGAACTGAAGTCGCTGCAAAAGGCGCTCGGCATCACCTTCATCTTCGTGACCCACGACCAGGGCGAGGCCCTGTCGATGGCGGACCGGGTCGCGGTGTTCAATGACGGCAAGATCATGCAGGTGGGCACGCCGCAGGATATCTACGAGCGGCCTGCCACGCGCTTCGTCGCCGATTTCGTCGGCTCTTCCAACGTGCTGCCACCGGATTTCGTGCAACGCTACTCCGGCCAGCGCCGCTGGGGCAGCCTGCGGCCCGAGGCGATCAGGGTCGGCAAGGCCACGCGCGGCGACGGTGTTTCGGCGCGGCTCGTTTCGGCCAATTATCTCGGTGCGACGACGCGGCTGGCACTCGACGCCGACGGCTTGCGGCTGCACGCCGTGGTGCCCGCCGGGACCAAGCTGCCGGAGGAAGGCGAAGCGTTGGTTCTGACCTTCAACCGCGACCAGCTTCATCTTATGGACGAGCCGGCATGAGCACGGCCGCCAACCAATACCGCGCCGCACCGGCTATCCTGCCGGCTGCAAGCGGCATTCGCGGCGTCTTGTCGGATGCGTTCTGGCGCAAGCCGAAGCTGTTGCTTTTCCTGATGCTGCTGCCGCCGGTCTTGTGGCTGGGCGTCGTCTATATCGGCTCGCTGTTCGCGCTTCTCCTGCAAAGCTTCTTCTCGATCGACGAATATTCCGGCCTGATCAAGCGCGAGTTCACGCTCAAGACCTATGGCGACCTTTTGCAGGCCGCCAATCTCGACATCATCCTGCGCACCGTCACCATGGCGGCGGCAGTGACGCTTGCCTCCATCGTCGTCGCGTTTCCCATCGCCTATTACGCAGCCCGCTATGCGCGCGGCCGCTGGAAGGCGCTGTTCTACCTTGCCGTGATGCTGCCCCTGTGGTCGAGCTACCTGGTCAAGGTCTATGCCTGGAAACTGATCCTCGCCAAGGAAGGCATCCTCACCTGGCTGTTTTCCAAGCTGAACCTTCTCTGGCTGCTCGACGGCTGGCTGTCGCTGCCCATCGTCGGCGGCAACTCGCTGTCGGTCTCCTTTACCGGCACCTTCATCGTCTTCGTCTACGTCTGGCTGCCGTTCATGATCCTGCCCATGCAGGCGGCGCTCGAGCGCGTGCCGGGCAACCTCATCGAGGCCTCGTCGGACCTTGGCGCGTCGCCACGGCAGACATTCTGGAACGTGCTGTTGCCGCTGGCGCTGCCCGGTATCGTCGCAGGCTCGATCTTCACCTTCTCGCTGACGCTCGGCGACTACATCATTCCGCAGATCATCGGCACATCGCGCCTGTTCATCGGACAGGCCGTCTACTCGCAGCAGGGCACGGCGGGAAACATTCCGCTGGCCGCCGCCTTCGCGGTGGTGCCGATCGTCATCATGGGGCTCTATCTCTGGATGGCCAAGCGCATGGGGGCCTTCGATGCGCTGTAATTTTTGTTTCCTGACCCCCACCCCTTGCCCCTCCCCGCAAGGGGGAGGGGGACTAGCCCCTCGCCGCCCTGTTAAAAACAGTCGACGGATTCTGCAGGATGGTGCTGCCGCAAAATTCCCCTCCCCCTTGCGGGGAGGGGTTAGGGGTGGGGGTGCCTTCAGGATGGTGCAGGGAGCTTGTCATGCGCTCTGACCGCAACCAGAAGACGCCGCTTGGCCTGAAGATCGCAGCCGGCCTCGGCCTCATCTTCCTGCATGCGCCGATCCTGCTGATCTTCGTCTATGCCTTCACCACCGAGGAGAAGAGCTACCAGTGGCCGCCGCCCGGCCTGACCACGCAATGGTTCGCGGTGACCTGGAACCGGCCGGACGTGTGGGAAGCGCTGTCGCTTTCGGTCAGGGTCGCAGCCATCTCGACCGCGATTGCGGTCGTGCTCGGCACGCTTTGCGCGGCAGCGGTCTCGCGCTCCAAGTTCTTCGGCCGCGAGACGGTGTCGCTACTCGTCATCTTGCCGATCGCGCTGCCCGGCATCATCACCGGCATTGCGCTACGCTCGGCGTTTGCGCTCACCGACATCCCGTTCTCGTTCTGGACGATCATCCTCGGCCACGCCACCTTCTGCGTCGTCGTCGTCTACAACAATGCCGTTGCCCGCTTCCGGCGCACCTCCGGCTCGATGATCGAGGCGTCGATGGACCTTGGTGCCGACGGCTTCCAGACCTTCCGCTATGTCGTCTTACCCAATATCGCGACCGCGCTGCTTGCCGGCGGCATGCTGGCCTTTGCGCTGTCATTCGACGAAGTCATCGTCACCACCTTCACCGCCGGCCAGCAGCAAACGCTGCCGATCTGGATGCTGGAGGAGTTGATCCGCCCGCGCCAGCGCCCGGTCACCAATGTAGTGGCAATGGTGGTGGTGCTGGTGACGCTGTTGCCCATCCTGCTTGCCTATTACCTCACCCGCGACGGCGACCAGATCGCCGGTTCGGGCAAATGATCCTGAAGGAGAGTTCCATGCATACCGAGATGCTGATCGGCTCGAAATTCCAGAAAGGCACCGAAACCGAGGAACCTATCCTTAATCCGAGAACGGGCGAGACGATCCTCAACCTGCCGGAGGCAAGTGCGGCGCAGATCGAGGCCGCGGTTGCCGCAGCCGAAAAAGCGTTCGGCACATGGTCGCGCACAACGCCTGCCCAGCGCGCCGGTTACCTGCTCAAGATCGCCGACCGCATCGAGG
This sequence comes from Mesorhizobium sp. Root552, assembly GCF_001427285.1. Lineage (GTDB taxonomy): Bacteria > Pseudomonadota > Alphaproteobacteria > Rhizobiales > Rhizobiaceae > Mesorhizobium. Next base: position 260,211 of record NZ_LMFV01000045.1, on the reverse strand, counting down.
CCAACGCCGAGGCGTTCGCCAAGCTGGAGGCGCTCAACTGCGGCAAGCCGATCAATGCCGTGCTGAACGACGAAATCCCGGCAATCGTCGATTGCTACCGTTTCTTTGCCGGCGCGGTGCGGACCATGCCCGGACAGGTTGCCGGCGAATACCTGCCCGGCCACACCTCGATGATCCGGCGCGATCCCATCGGCATCGTCGCGTCCATCGCACCGTGGAACTATCCGCTGATGATGATGGCGTGGAAACTGGCGCCTGCCATTGCGGGCGGCAACACCGTCGTCTTCAAGCCGTCCGAACAGACGCCGCTGACCGCGCTGAAACTGGCGCGCATCCTGGCCGAAGTGCTGCCGGAAGGCGTGGTCAACGTGGTGCTCGGGCGCGGCGAGAGCGTCGGCAGCCCGCTGATCAACCACCCCAAGATCAACATGATCTCGATCACCGGCGACGTCGCCACCGGCAAGAAGGTGCTGCAGGCCGCCGCCAAGTCGGTCAAGCGCACGCATCTGGAACTCGGCGGCAAGGCGCCGGTCGTCGTGTTCGACGACGCGGACCTCGACGCGGTGGTAAACGGCCTGCGCGCCTTCGGCTACTACAATGCCGGGCAGGACTGCACCGCAGCCTGCCGCATCTACGCCGGCAAGAAGATCTACGACAAGCTTGTCGCCGACCTGTCGTCCGCCGTATCGACCATCAAGTACGACCATGCCGACGACACCGAAAACGAGATCGGGCCGCTGATCTCCAAGCGCCAGCGCGACCGCGTATCGAGCTTCGTCGAGCGGGCTTCGGAACTGAAGCACATCGAGATCACCACCGGCGGCAAGCCGGGCGCGGGCTCGGGCTTCTATTACCAGCCGACCGTGGTCGCTGGTGCCTTGCAGGAAGACGAGATCGTGCGGCGCGAAGTGTTCGGGCCGGTCGTCTCGGTGACGCGGTTCTCCGACACGGACGAGGCGGTGGCGTGGGCAAACGACAGCGACTACGGCCTTGCCTCGTCGGTGTGGACCAAGGACGTCTCGCGCGCCATGGCGACGGCGGCGCGGCTGCAATATGGCTGCACCTGGATCAACACGCATTTCATGCTGACCACCGAGATGCCGCACGGCGGACTGAAACAGTCCGGCTATGGCAAGGATATGTCGCTCTATGCGCTGGAGGACTACACGGCCGTGCGCCACGTCATGGTCGCGCACGGATAGAGCCAGGCCTCTCCCCCGGTGGGGGAGAGAACAATCGGCCGTTCAACATGGGAGGAGAAAGACCATGCACCGCCGCAAGTTCCTGACATCGGCATCCGTTGCCGCAGCAGTTTTCATCGCCGCGCCCGCCTTCGCGCAAGACGGCTCCAAGGCGGTTGTCGACGCTTACCTCGCCGCCTGGAACGCCCATGACTCGACCAAGGCCGCAAGTTACTTTGCCGACGACGTGACCTACTATGACGCCTCGGTCGGCACGCCGGTCACCGGCAAGGATGCCGCCAAGACCAACGTCATCGACAATTTCCTCAACGCCGCGCCCGATGCCGTGTGGAAAATGAAGGGCGATCCGGTGGTGCAAGGCGACCGCGTTTCGTTCGAATGGGAGTTTTCCGGCACCAATTCCGGTGACTGGGGCGACGGCACAAAGGCGACCGGCAAGACATTCTCGTTTGCCGGCGCGTCCATGTTTACGGTCAAGGACGGCAAGATTGCCAACCAAAGCGACTATTACGATGCGCTCGGCTTCTACAAGCAGCTCGGGCTGATGTAGGCGTTATTCCGAAAGACGCCGCCGGCGCTGGAACGCACCGGCGGCGAATTTGTGCGGATCGCTACTCCACGATCCTGAATATGTTCCACAGACTGGTGCCCGAGACGACATAGGGCTCCATTTCCTTGCCCCATTTGGCATGGGCGTCGATCTTGCCGATCTTGGCGAAGAACTCTTCCAGCTTTGCCAGGTTTTCCACCTCATGATGGGTTTCGATCGTCGCTTCGCGCGCACCGATCGAACCGGTCATGATCCTGAAGTTCAGATCCTCAATGCCGACCTGCGAGCCGATGTCGCGCTCCCATTTGCGCATCAGGTCTAGCACCGTCTGCTTGTGTCCGAACTTGGCGTCGATTTGCCATCTCGCGCTGAACATGATGTGCCCCCTTCACTCGTCCCAAGCCTGTACGACGGTCTGACGCGCAATACGGCCGTTCTTCAGTTCGACTACCGTTGCGCAATAGACCTTGGTGCCGTCGGGGTAGGCACAATTCTCGGTGAAGGCGAGCCGATCTCCCTCGGTTACGGAGGACTCGATCTTGTGGCTCATGGCGCGGCCGCAAATATCGTCCCAGAACGTGCTGATGGAGGCCTTGCCGCGTATTTCGCGCGGCTTGCTCGGCGGATTGTTGCGGTCGATCACCCGCACCACGGCATCGTCGGCGTAGAAGCCGGAGAGCATGGCTCCATCGCGTCCTTCGATGGCCTTCTTGATGCTGGTGCTGTTCACGGCGTCCTTGGTCTGAAGCATGATTTTCCTCCTGTTACCGCCCGTGTCGGGGGCCTTGCGGTTGAAAGCTCCGATTACTCGCCCTGCGGTGGTGTTGCAGCCGCAACCCGCCCGCGCCGATCATAGCAGAAAGCCATGCCGAAGGCAGGCTGGTATTTTAGCGAAAACAAATGTCTTTCGCGCGAGCCTGCGGGGCAGCGGCTGGAGAAAGCGGGCTCCGGATGCCGCAAGAATACGGTGCGCATCCACATATTTCAGCCGGCTATCTGTTTCCCCCTGGTCAATGCGGCGTTATGGGGAAGCAGTTCGCAAGTGACGAAAGGTCGAACATGCTTGGCTGGTTCAGGAAGCTTCTTCCGCGCGAGGACAAGTTCTTCGATCTGTTCGAGCGCCATTCACGAACCGTTGTCGGCGGAGCGGAAGCGCTCGAAAAACTGCTCGCCGGCAAGGATGTCGAGCGATGGGCAGGTGAAATCGTGCGCCTGGAAAACGAAGCCGACGCCATCACCGCCGAAGTGCTGCTTGCGGTTCGCCGTTCCTTCATCACGCCTTTCGACCGCAGCGACATCCAGGACCTGATCCAGTCGATGGATGACGCCATCGACATGATGCACAAGACGGTCAAGACCGTGCGCCTGTTCGAGAGGACGGAATTCGACCCCTTGATGCAGGAGATGGGAACGATGATCGCCGCCGCCGCCCGGCTTGTCGCGGAGGCAATCCCGCTGCTGGGCAAGGTGGGGCAAAACGTACCGCGCCTGACCGCGATTGCCCGTGAAATCAAGCAGCTGGAGGATCACTCGGACGACGTGCACGAGCTGGGGCTGAAGGATCTTTTTCATCGCCACTCCGGTAGCGACGCCATGTCGTTCATCGTCGGCAAGGAAATCTATAGCCAGCTCGAGAAGGTGGTCGACCGCTTCGAGGACGTCGCCAACGAGATCAGCGGCATTGTCGTCGAGAACGTCTAGGATGCGCGTCTGTTCAGATCATGGTGGCCTGCAAACGGCGGCATTGTGCGCTTCCGATGCTCATGTATCTGCACATACATTGCGCTTCGTTTCTCGAACGCCACCGTTTTCACCTCACCCTGATTTGAACACCCACACACCCTTTTAATTCCGATGGATGCCACCCTCGCCTTTCCCCTGCTGTTCGGCCTCATCGCGGTCGCGCTGTTCTTCGACTTCCTAAACGGGCTGCACGACGCCGCCAACTCGATCGCGACCATTGTCTCGACGCGGGTGCTGCGGCCGCAATATGCGGTGTTGTGGGCGGCTTTCTTCAATTTCATCGCTTTCCTTTTCTTCGGACTGCATGTCGCGGAAACATTGGGCAAAGGCATCATCGACGCCGACACGGTGACGCCGGCGGTGATATTCGCCGCGCTGACGGGCGCAATCGTCTGGAACGTCGTCACCTGGCTTGCCGGCATTCCGTCGAGCAGCTCGCACGCGCTGATCGGCGGCCTTGTCGGCGCAGGCGTGGCCAAGGCAGGCGGCGGCGCCATCGTGTGGTCGGGACTGCTCAAGACCACTTTCGCCATCGTGCTTTCACCGACGGTAGGCTTCCTGCTGGCGCTTTTCCTCATCCTGATCGTGTCGTGGCTGTTCGTGCGGCAGACGCCGTTTGCCGTCGACAGCAGCTTCCGCTTCCTGCAGTTCATTTCCGCTTCGCTCTATTCGCTTGGCCACGGTGGCAACGATGCGCAAAAGACGATGGGCATCATCGCCGTGCTGCTCTATTCGCAAGGCATGCTGGGCGACACCTTCTACGTGCCCCTGTGGGTCGTCCTGACCTGCCAGTCGGCGCTGGCGCTGGGCACGCTGTTCGGCGGCTGGCGCATCGTGCACACGATGGGTTCCAAGATCACGAGGCTGAACCCGATGCAGGGCTTCTGCGCGGAAACCGGCGGCGCGATTACGCTGTTTGCTGCCACCTGGCTCGGCATTCCCGTCTCCACCACACACACCATCACCGGCGCGATCATCGGCGTGGGAGCGGCTCSCCGCGTCTCCGCCGTGCGCTGGGGCGTGGCCAGCAGCATCGTCTGGGCCTGGGTGATCACGCTTCCCGCCACGGCGGCAATCGCCGCTGCGACCTTTTACCTGACGGAACTGCTTGGCTAGCTCGATCCCGGCATCGCCGCGGCCGACAAATCTGCGCTATCTCTTTGTTCCAGCGCATTTTCGGACGCAAAACCGCTTCACACTTTTGCCGGAAATGCTCTAACGTCCCGCCGGCTTGGAACAGCGGCGGATTTGCACTATCTCAGCCTCAGCCAAGCCATTTGAGGAACGAGCCATGCCCGCCGCGGAAAACGTCACAAAAGAAACCGTCATCGAACGCTTGAAGACGGTAAGCGGGCCAGATTTTTCCGGCAATATCGTCGACCTCGGGATGCTGTCCGATATCTTCATCGCAGACGGCAAGGTGTTTTTCTCCATAACCGTGCCGGCAGCGCGGGCGCAGGAGATGGAGCCGCTCAGGGCGGCTGCGGATCGTGTCGTCAAGTCAATCCCCGGCGTGACCGGAGCAGTGGTGACACTGACCGCCGAAAAGAGGGGCGGAGGCATGGAGGCTCCGGTACCGCCGCGTCCGCCCGTGCAGCGGCCAGCAGCCGCCGCTCCGCATGCGCCACACCCGGCTCCTGCCTCGCGCGCTTCCGGCAAGCGCGGCGTGCCCGGCATTGAAGCAATTATCGCCGTGGCCTCCGGCAAGGGCGGTGTCGGCAAGTCGACCACCGCCGCCAACATCGCCCTTGGCCTTGCCGCCAATGGACTGAAGGTCGGCATCCTCGATGCCGACATCTACGGCCCTTCCGTGCCGCGTCTTCTCGGCATCCATGGCAAGCCCGAAAGCGCCGACGGCAAAATCCTGAAGCCGTTGCAGAATTATGGCCTGAAGGCGATGTCGATGGGCTTTCTCGTCGACGAGGAAACGCCGATGATCTGGCGCGGGCCGATGGTCATTTCGGCACTGACGCAGATGCTGCGCGAGGTCGAGTGGGGACCGCTCGACGTGCTGGTGGTCGACATGCCGCCCGGCACCGGCGACGCGCAGCTCACCATGGCCCAGCAGGTGCCGCTGGCCGGCGCGATCATCGTTTCGACGCCGCAGGACCTTGCCCTGATCGACGCCCGCAAGGGCCTCAACATGTTCAGGAAGGTCGATGTACCGCTGCTCGGCATCGTCGAGAACATGAGCTATTTCATCGCGCCGGACACCGGCAAGCGGTACGATATCTTCGGTCATGGCGGCGCAAAGCGCGAAGCCGAACGCCTCGGGGTGACATTCCTTGGGGAAGTGCCGCTGGAGATGGGCATCCGCGAAAGCTCGGACAACGGCCGCCCGGTCGTCGCCGTCAAGCCGGATGGGCCAGAGGCGAAGATCTACCGCGCCATCGCCGCCAAGGTGTGGGAACGGCTGCAGGAAGAAAAGGGCGCCGCCGAAGCATCGACCCCGGCGATCGTGTTCGAATGATCAGGCGCCGTTGCTCACCTTCTCGTTGAAGGTCGAGAAAAACTCGCCGGCCAGTTTTTTCGAGGTCGAGGTGATCAGGCGGCTGCCCAACTGGGCGATCTTGCCGCCGACATCGGCCTTGGCTTCGTATTTGAGGATTGTCGTGCCCGGTCCGTCGGCGGTCAGCTTGACGTCGGCGCCGCCCTTGGCAAAGCCGGCAATGCCGCCCTTGCCCTCGCCCTGAATGGTGTAGGAGTACGGCGGGTTGAGGTTCTTCAAGGTCACCTCGCCGTTGAAAGTCGCCTTGATCGGCCCGATCTTCAGGACGACGGTTGCGGCAAGGTCGGTATCCGACTTCTTTTCAAGCGACTGGCAGCCGGGAATGCTTTCCTTCAGCACCGCCGGATCGTTGAGCGCCGCCCAAACCTTTTCCAGCGGAGCGGAAATACGTTCTTCGCCTTCGATCACCAGCGCCATGCGAGCCTCCCGATGCAACCTGACCGGAACGGTAACGCGCGATGATTGCGGTGTCTATTGCCAGAAAGAAGAGGCGAAGCGCCGACCTATCCGGCCAGTTGACCCTGAACGGCGTCCTGCAATCCGAGAATTTGCTCCCGGATCGCGGCATCCGGCAAGCCGCTCGACCGCAGATCGGCGACGATGCCGGCTATGCGCTCGCGCCAGAAGGAGTTGGCTGCCGGACCATGAACCGTCCGCAAGGCGTCTGCGATGGACTGGACGAGACAGGAACGGGAATGCAGGGGGAAAAGAATCACATTGCTCATGAACGCACAGTCAGATGACCATGGTTTATGAAGGGTAAACCGTACGAGCCTGTGTCTCAGTAGAAACTGACGGGGAAGTAGCGCAGGTAAAGCTCGGCAAAGACGCCCTTCTCCGAGATTTCCTGCAAGGCATAGTCGAACGCCGCTGCAAGCACCGGCTGGTCGACCTTGGCGGCAATCGACAGGCCCGTGCCGAGATATTCCGGCGCGATATAGGGACCGCCGCCAAAACGGCAGCAGTTTGCGGCATCTTCGCCAGCCAGCCAGAAAGAAAGCCGCATGCCGTCACCGAAGGCAGCATCGACCTTGCCAGCCTTGAGACCGGCATAGAGTTCTTCCGGTTTGGCGAAGGGCACGACTTTCACCGTGCCGAAATAGGCCTGAAGCATGTGCTCGTGCGCGGAACCAGCCAGCACGCCGACGGGCTTGCCCTGGATCTTGTCATAGATCGGCTCAGTCAAAGGCTTGGCCTTCGGCACGATGAAGCGGGCTGGAAACTGGAGATAGGGGCGCGAGAACACATATTTTTCACGCGTTTCAGCGGTCGCGGCAACGCCGGCTATGACCGCTTCGCCCTCGCCTCTCGCAAGCGCGCCCTCAAGCTCGGCCCAGGGCAGCGCCTCTATCTGGCATTTGTCGGCCATGCCGAGTTCGGCGCAGATCGCGCGCGCCAAATCGATGTGAAATCCGGACAGGCGGCCGCTGCCGTCGAGAAAATTGAAGGGCGGAAAGTCGGTCGTGGTCAGGAACCTGAGGCGCGGCAGGGCCGACAGATCCGGTTTCGGCAGCCGTTCCTTGGCATCCCAAAGCACAGGCACTTGCGGCGTTTGAGCTTGCGCCGCCCAGGCCGGCAACACAAGAACGGCCAAGGCAAGGACGATGGCCAGAAGTCCCCGAAACGTCACGAATCGCACTCCGTCTGCCGCAAACCAAGGTGGTTTTGATATGAAAAGCGCGCCGCGACAAGCTTTTGCGCCGTCATAGACTTAAGTCGCGTTGTTGTCCGATTAACGTAGTGATGCCACAATTTGCCTTACTATGTGCGGCTGCGGATAGCCCAAGGCGGTGAAATCTGCCACACTGTCCGACGGGAGTGCGAGACCGGCGCTGGAAGGATCGGGCGTCTAACTGATCCTCGAGTGAAAGAACGCCGGCTCTTTTGGAGATGTCTAGGTGAAGGGGCTATTCAGTTTCGGCAAGCCGGGACGGCATCGCTTTTCAATGCAGTATGGGTACAATGCGCGGCGTTCGTGGTGGCACGAGGTCAAGGCGCATGCGCATCTCGTGATTGCTGCGGTCGGAACGGCGGCCCTTCTGGCGGTAGCGGCAGTGGCGCTGTGGCTGGCCATGCCTGCAGGAGAGCGTCAGGCCTTCGCCGAAGCCAAGGTCGACCCCCAGCCGGCCATTGCGACCCCGGCCACCGAAGTTCCAACAACAGAGGCAGCGGCCGCCCAACCCGCTACGCAGCCCGAGCAGCCTCTCGAAACGGCCTCCGTTGCCGAACAGCCCGAAGCGCCGATAACGAAAACCGAGGTTCCTGAGCTGGACCCGCAAGCAGCGGCTGCGATCGCGGCCCCTGCAGTTGAAGGCGATCAGGACACCGCCCCGCCGATCGAAGCAGGGCAGGAATCTCCGCCACAGGAAATGCCGCTGGTTGCGGCCATTCCAACACCGCGGCCGACGTTCCCAAGCGAAGCGGCCAAGCCAGAGAAACCAGGCGAGGCAGGCGGCCAGATTTCCGGCCTTACGCTTAGGGCGGTCACCATGCGATCCGGTCCGAAAAGCGGCGCTTCGGCCATCGGCACCGTTCCCGCCAAGACCGCGATCGAAGTGATTTCGTGCGAAAAATGGTGCGAGATCGTCTACAAGGGCAAGCGCGGCTTCGTCTACAAGAGCTTCGTGCAACAGGACTGAACGCTCGCTCCCGCCTTTCGGCCGCGCTCAGATGCAGCGGCCACCATCCACTTCCAGCGCAACTCCGGTGATGAAGGCTGCCTCGTCGGATGCCAGCCAGAGTGCTGCATTGGCGATGTCGAGCGGGGTGGACAGGCGTCCAAGCGGAATGGAGGCGCGGAATTTCTCGCGGATTTCCGGCGTATCGGCACCCATGAACTTTTCGAGCATGCCGGTCTCTCCCGCGACCGGGCACAGGCAGTTCACCCGGATGTTGTGCGGTGCAAGCTCCACCGCCATCGACTTCGTCGCCGTGATCGCCCAGCCCTTGGAGGCGTTGTACCAGGTCAGGCCCGGGCGTGGCCTCAGGCCAGCCGTCGAGGCGGTGGTGAGGATGACGCCGCCACCCTGCCTCTGCATCGTCGGCACGACCGCTACGGCCGCGTGATAGATTGCCTTCATGTTGACGGCGGTGATGAGGTCGAAGGTCGCTTCATCCACGGCAAGCATGTCGCCATTCCGGTGGGTGTAGCCGGCATTGTTGATCATGATGTCGACGCGGCCGAAGGCGCTCTTGGCCGCATAGACCAGTTCCTCGACCTCGGCGCGCTGCGACACATCGGTGGTAACGGCGATTGCCGACTCGCCAATCTCCGTGGCCACGCGCTCAGCCCCCTTGGCGTTTAAATCGGCCACCGCCACCTTAGCGCCTTCCTCGGCAAAACGCCTGGCCATGCCTTCGCCGAAACCGGATGCCGCGCCGGTGACGATCGCAACCTTGTCCTTGAGTCTCATTTCGTCTTTCCAATCTGCAATGCACTTATCGGCGGGAACGCGAGCCTAGCCGTGATTGAACACGATGGTCTTGGTCGCGGACATATCATAGAGCGCCTCGAAACCCTTCTCGCGCCCGTGGCCGGACCGCTTGAAGCCGCCGAACGGCAGTTCGATGCCACCGCCGGCGCCATATCCGTTGACAAAAACCTGCCCCGAGCGAACCCGCTTGGCAACACGATGCTGCCGCGCGCCGTCCTTCGTCCAGACACCGGCGACGAGGCCATAGTCGGTGGAGTTGGCAAGGCGGACGGCGTCTTCTTCATCGTCAAAGGGAAACAGGGTCAGCACCGGCCCGAACACTTCCTCGCGGGCGATGACCGCATCGGGGTTCACCGAGCCGAACAAGGCCGGCGCGAAGTAGTAGCCATCGGCGGGCGCATCCTTGTGGACCGAACCCCGCGCCAGAACGCGGACGCCCGCTTTTTCCGCATCCGCGACCATAGCCGCAACGCGCTGGCGCTGCCTTGCATTGATCAGCGCACCGAGATCAAGGTCGGCGTCATGCGGCCCGGCGACAAGCTTCGAGAAGCGTTCGGCAAGCCCTGCCGCGACGTCCTCGTAAACGGTCCGCTCGATCAGCACGCGGCTGCCTGCCGAGCAGGTCTGGCCGCCATTCTGGATGATGGCGTTGACCAGCACCGGCATCGCCTTGTCGATATCGGCATCGGCAAAGACGATCTGCGGCGACTTGCCGCCAAGCTCCATGGTGACGCCGCGATTGTTGCCTGCCGCCGCCTGCTGGATAGCCGTACCGGTGGCGGGAGAGCCGGTGAAGGTGACGTAGTCGACGCCTGGATGCGCCGAAAGGGCGGCACCCGCCTCACGGCCATAACCGGTGATGACGTTGAACACGCCGGCAGGAAACCCGGCCTCCAGCGCCAGCTCCGCGATGCGTATCGCGGTGAGCGATGCGTCCTCGGCCGGCTTCACCACCAGCGTGTTGCCCATGGCCAGCGCAGCCCCCGCGACACGGGCAAGGATCTGCAGCGGGTAGTTCCACGGGATGATGCCCGCCACGACGCCATGCGGCTCGCGCAGCGTAAGCGCCGTATAGCCGTCGAGGAAGGGAATGGTGTCGCCGTGGATCTTGTCGCCGGCTCCGCCGTAGAACTCATAATAGCGCATCGTGGCCGCGACATCGGCGCGGCCTTGCCTGAGCGGCTTGCCGGTATCGCGTGCCTCAAGTGCGGCAAGCTCGCTGCCGTTTGCCTCGACCAAATGGCACAGCCGGGTCAAAAGCCGGCCGCGCTCGACCGCCGGCGTCTTCGCCCACGGCCCACTGTCGAAAGCCCGGCGCGCGGCTTCTACAGCGCGGTCGACATCTGCTGTGGCCGAGGCCGGGATCGATGCAAAGACCTTGCCCTCGGACGGGCACACCACATCTATGCGCTCACCCGAAACGGAATCGACCGGCTTGCCGTCGATGATCTGAAGGAAAGCACGGCCTTGTGCGACGGTTGTCGAAAGATGCGTTCCCATCTCCGATTCTCCCTTGGCTCGCTTTTGCCGGCCAGCTTATGATCGCGACGCGGCACGCCCTGAACTATCGCCTGCTACCACGCCACCCGCTTGGACCAGTAACGATGCCGCAGATGTGACACCATGGCACTGGTCAAATTAAATCGATTAGATTATATCCACGGCGGCACGATGAGCTGTGGCAACACGGACAAACCATGACAAGCCAGATCATACCTGTCGACCCTTTCGACTTCATCATTTTTGGTGGCACCGGCGACCTGGCGGAGCGCAAGCTTCTGCCGGCGCTGTACTATCGCCAGCGCGACCACCAGTTTTCCGAGCCGACCCGCATCATCGGCACGTCGCGTTCGAAGATGAGCGACGCGGAGTTCCGCGCCTTCGCCAAGAAAGCGATCCAGGAGCATGTCGCCAAGGAGGATCTCGACACGAAGGAACTGGACAAGTTCCTCGGGCGGATTTCCTACATCGCCGCCGATGCCCTGAGCGGCGAGGGATTCGACAATCTCAAGAAGGAGCTTGGCGACAGCGAGCGCATCCGCGCCTTCTATCTGGCGGTGGCGCCGGCACTGTTCGGCGAAATCTCGCACAAGCTCAAAGAACACAAGATGATCACGCCCAAGTCGCGGATCGTCGTTGAGAAGCCGATCGGGCGCGATCTCGATTCGGCCCATGCCCTGAACGACCTCATCGGCAAGGACTTCCACGAGGGCCAGATCTTCCGCATCGACCACTATCTCGGCAAGGAGACGGTGCAGAACCTGATGGCGCTGCGCTTTGCCAATGCGCTTTACGAGCCGCTGTGGAATTCCGCCCATATCGACCATGTCCAGATAACCGTTGCCGAGACGGTCGGTCTGGAAGACCGCGTCACCTATTACGACAAGGCCGGCGCGCTGCGTGACATGGTGCAGAACCACATATTGCAGCTTCTGTGTCTCGTCGCCATGGAAGCGCCAGCATCGATGGACGCCGATGCGGTGCGCGACGAAAAACTCAAGGTTCTGAGGGCGCTGAAACGCATCAACGGCAACGATGCGCCGAAACAGACGGTGCGCGGCCAATATCGCGCCGGCGCGTCCGCCGGCGGCCCGGTCAAGGGCTATGTCGAGGAACTGGGCAAGGAGAGCGACACCGAAACCTTCGTCGCCATCAAGGCCGAGATCGCCAACTGGCGCTGGGCCGGCGTGCCGTTCTACCTGCGCACCGGCAAGCGGCTGGCGTCGCGCGTTTCCGAAATCGTGATCGAGTTCAAGCCGATCCCGCATTCGATCTTCGGCGAGAATGCCGGGCCGATCTTCGCCAACCAGCTCGTCATCCGCCTGCAACCCGGCGAAGGCGTCAAGCAGTACATCATGATCAAGGACCCAGGCCCCGGCGGCATGCGCCTGCGGCAAATTTCGCTCGACATGAGTTTTGCCGCATCCTTCGACGGGCGCGCACCGGACGCCTATGAGCGGCTGGTCATGGACGTGATCCGTGGCAACCAGACGCTGTTCATGCGCCGCGACGAAGTCGAGGCCGCGTGGGCATGGATCGATCCGATCCAGCACGCCTGGGAGAGCGCGCGCCACGAGGCGCAAGGCTATACCGCCGGCACCTGGGGGCCATCGGCCTCCATCGCGCTCATCGAGCGTGACGGGCGCACCTGGCACGAGAGTGCCTGATGCTGAAGCCGGCCAGCTATGTGTGGAACGGGTTCGCCGAGCGCGCGGCGTTGGCGCAGGCCCTGGCGAAGACGACTTCCTCGCATCTGGACGAAGCAATTGCGCAACGCGGCGCAGCTTTTCTCGCGGTATCCGGCGGAACCACGCCCGCGCTGTTCTTCGCTGTATTGTCGAAGCAGAAGATTGATTGGGACAAGGTCGTCGTCACGCTGATCGACGAGCGCTTCGTGCCTGCCTCCTCGCCCCGTTCCAATGCCGGACTGGTGATGGCCAACCTATTGCAGAACGAAGCCGCGCCGGCTCGTTTCGTGCCGCTCTATCGGGATGACGCCGACATCGATCATGCGGCTCAATCCGACGATGTGGAACTTCGTTCCCTGCCCTGGCCGCTCGACGTCGCCGTCCTCGGCATGGGCATGGACGGCCATACGGCCTCGTTCTTTCCCGACGCTTCGGACCTGGAAACACTCCTCGACCCGGAATCGAAACGGATCGTGTTGCCGGTGCATGCGCCGAGCGCGGGTGAGCCGCGGCTGACGCTTGCCGCCGCGCGCATCGTCGAAGCTCGCTTCATCGCCCTGCACATCGAAGGCGCAGACAAACGCTCGGCGTTCGAGGCGGCGGCACAAGAAGGCGAAAAGCCCATCGGCGCAGTGATCGGCATGGCGCGAAGGCCGGTCGAGGTGTTCTGGGCGCCATAAAAGCGCAGGATTCGGCCGACGGTCGAAAGGACAAACGAGATGACAGCCAGATCAGATATCGAAGCCATCACCGACCGCATTCGCGAACGCTCGCGTGGCAGCCGTGAAACCTATCTTGGGCGCATAACGGACGCGGCCAGCCGCACCGCCAATCGCGCCGTGCTCGGTTGCGGCAACCTCGCGCATGGCTTTGCCGTGTGCAGCCCTTCCGAGAAGATCGCGCTCAGCGGCGACAAGGTGCCGAACCTCGGCATCATCACCGCCTATAACGATATGTTGTCGGCACACCAGCCGTTCGAGACCTATCCGCAACTGATCAAGGCCGCAGCGGCCGAGGCGGGCGGCATCGCCCAGGTGGCCGGCGGCGTTCCGGCAATGTGCGATGGCGTGACCCAGGGCCAGCCCGGCATGGAGCTGTCGCTGTTTTCGCGCGACGTCATCGCCATGGCGGCAGCGGTCGGGCTCTCGCACAACATGTTCGACGCTGCCGTCTTTCTCGGAGTCTGCGACAAGATCGTGCCGGGCCTTGTAGTCGCGGCGCTGACCTTCGGCCACTTGCCGGCGGTGTTCGTGCCGGCGGGACCAATGACCACCGGCCTGCCCAATGACGAGAAGGCCAAGGTCCGCCAGCTCTATGCCGAAGGCAAATGCGGCCGCGATGAACTTCTGGCGGCGGAATCGAAATCCTATCATGGACCGGGCACCTGCACCTTCTATGGCACCGCCAACTCCAACCAGATGCTGATGGAGATCATGGGGCTGCACACGCCCGGAGCCTCCTTCGTCAATCCGGGTACGCCGTTGCGCGAGGCGCTGACCAAGGAAGCGGCGAGGCGGGCGCTTGCCATCACCCAACTCGGCAACGCCTATACGCCGGTTGGCCGCATGATCGACGAGCGCGCTATCGTCAACGGCGTGGTCGGCCTGCATGCCACAGGCGGTTCCACCAACCACACCATCCATCTGGTCGCGATGGCGGCGGCCGCCGGCATCAAGCTGACCTGGCAGGATATTTCCGACCTGTCGGAAGCCGTGCCGCTGTTGGCGCGGGTCTATCCGAACGGCCTCGCCGATGTGAACCATTTCCAGGCGGCTGGAGGCATGGGCTTCCTGATCCGCGAACTGCTCGATGCCGGACTTCTGCATGACGATGTCCAGACGGTGTGGGGCGAAGGGCTCGGCGCGTATTCGGTTGAGGTCAAGCTCGGCCCGGACGGTTCCGTGCTGCGCGAGGACGCACCCGCCCAAAGCGGCGACGAGAAGGTTCTGGCGCCGGTCGCCAAGGCGTTCCAGCCGAGCGGCGGCCTCAAGGTGCTTTCCGGCAATCTTGGCCATGCCATCATCAAGACCTCGGCGGTGAAGTCCGACCGGCGTATCATAGAAGCGCCTGCGCGCGTGTTCGACAGCCAGCAAGGGCTGAACGATGCCTTCAAGGCCGGGCAGCTGACAGGCGATTTCATCGCCGTCATCCGCTTCCAGGGTCCGAGGGCCAACGGCATGCCGGAACTGCACAAGCTGACGACCGTTCTCGGCGTGCTGCAGGATCGCGGCCAGCGCGTTGCCATCGTCACCGACGGGCGCATGTCGGGCGCATCCGGCAAGGTGCCCGCGGCGATCCACGTGACGCCGGAAGCACTGGAAGGCGGCATTATCGGCAAGATCAACGAAGGCGACATCGTGCGCCTCGATGCCGAGGCGGGCACCCTCGACGTTCTCGTGTCGGCGGCCGAACTGGTGCTGCGGCCCTCAGCCGAAGCCGACCTGAGCGGCAACGAGTTCGGCTTCGGGCGCGAATTGTTTGCCGGCTTCAGGCATCTCGTCAGCCACCCTGACCAAGGTGCAACTGCCTTCAGCGCGGCGGCATAGCCGTTTTTCACCCAACAAAAGGGCGGCTCAAGGCCGCCCTTTTGCACGTCAATGGCCGAAGCCTACTGGATAGTGAGTTCGGTCCGTTCGCCGGCCTTGACGGTGAACGGCGTTTCGCTGTCCGCCTTGTCAGCCTTGAAATCGGTTACGACGACATAGTCGCCGGCAACCATCGTCGTCTGGAATTTCTCGCCATAGCCGTAAGTCACCTGCTTGCGCTCGCCCTGGAGATCCTTCTTCGCCTCGAAGATCCGATAGCCGTCGGCGCCCGGCGCATCGATGGCGAGAACGCCGGCGTTCAGGGTTACGTTGATGTTCTTGAACTCGCCAACGGCAATGCTGAATGGCTGCTCGGCGGTGGCGGCCTGCATATCCACGGCGGCGACATAGTCACCCGCCGGCAGATCGAACTTGCTGCCGGGGCCATAGCCGTAAGTTACCTGCTCGCGGCTGCCGTCGAGCTTTTTCGCCGCCTTGAATATGCGCCACGACAGATCGCCCGAATCCACCTTCTCGCCGCCGTCGGTGTAGAAGGCGTCGGCCTGCGCCTTGCCGACACCGACGATGAAGTCCCTGTCGATGGTCTGGCCGGCGGCGACCTGAAGCGTTTCGCTAGTTTCCCCGGCACCCAGCTTGATGGTGATCCTGGTGTCGCCGGCAGGAACGACCGTCTTGACCTGGCCGTAGTTGGCCGACGATTCACCTTCGCCCGGATAATCGATGATGATCTGCGCATTGCCATCGATCTCGGCGTCAGGTGCGGGCCGGGCGCGCAGGATCAGGGTACCTGCATTGAGGTTGAACACCGGCTCTGAAACCTTGTCGGCGCTAACCGTGACCTTCTGCTCGGCCTTGGCGTAGCCGCTCAGCGACGTGACGACATAGTCGCCGGGCTCAAGGCTGATCTTGTAGTCGTTGTAGCTGCCGTCGACGCGCTCGCCCTTGCCGCCGGCGGCGTCGACCTTGAACACCTCGTAATAGACGTCGATCTTGGGGGCTTCGCCGCCTTCGGTCAAAACGGTCCTGGGAATGAGGTTGTATTCCACCTTCGCAGGCGCGGGGGCCGGTTCCGGCGCAGGCGCCGGCGCGACCGTTTCGGCCAATGCGTCCTTGAGGGCATTTTCATCGGAGGCCTGAATGTACTTTCCGCCGGTGTTCTCGGCCAGGCAGGCGACCTGCCGGCCTTCCTCGGCAGTCAATCCGAACCCGACCACGTCGGCGGTAAAGTCGACGCCCGCGGCTTCCAACTCCTTGCCTAGCTGACAGGGATCGGCGTTGCAGGTTTCAAGGCCATCGGTGATGAGGATAACCTTGGCCTTGTCCTCGGTGTATTTGAGCGCTTCGGCCGCCTGCCGTACCGCGGCGCTGAGCGGCGTCTTGCCGAGGAATTTCAAATTGTCGGCGGCGGTGGAAATGGCGCCGGCCGTGCCAGCCTGCGGCGGCACGATCAGCTCGATATCGTCGCAACTGCCCTTCTGGCGATGGCCATAGGCCATGAAACCGATCTCTTCATCACCGGGGACGGATTGCAGCACCGTCTTCAGCGACTGGCGCGCGATTTCAAGTTTCGGCTTGCCGTCAATCTGGCCCCACATCGAGCCGGAGGCATCGAGGATGACGATCACCCGGTCGGCTGCGCTCGCCGCCGTGCATGTCGCAACCATCATGAAAATACCGAACAGAATGCGTGTCAGCGCCGCCATCACTTACCTCGTGGTCGTTACCGATTCCGGTGTGATTTATTTTCTGGAAATGCCGCAGTCGAGGGCGGCAAGCTAGCGAAGCCGGTCCGGGCTGGCAAGCATGCGGTTGCAGCTTCCAAAGCGTGTCGCGATCTTTCAGTTTCGCTTAACACGCTTTGGATTCTTGATTTTATGCATGTCTTTATCCCGAAACCGGTACCCACTTTCGGGAGACATGCACTAGTAAGTGGTGCGGCGCTCTTCCGAAGGCGGGCGACCGAACTGGAGCCGGTAGCTCTGCGCAAAATAGGAATGCGAAGTGAAGCCGGTTGCGATGGCGACGTCGAGGATCGGCATGTTGGTCTGGCGCAAAAGTTCGCGCGCACGCTCCAACCTCAGCCGCATGTAATAGCGGCCGGGCGTCACGGTGAGGTGGCGCAGGAACAGGCGTTCGACCTGGCGCACCGACAGCCCTGCCGATTTGGCAAGCTGGACCGCCGATAAGGGTTCGTCGAGGTGATCGGCCATCAGTTCGACAATGCGCCTGAGCTTTTCCGACTTGCCGGTGAGGTCGCGTTCAGGGCCGACTCGCTGGCGGTCACCAGCGGAGCGGATGCGCTCGTGCTGGAACTGGTTAGCGACGCTGTTGGCGAGGTTCGGGCCAAAGTCCGAGCGAACGATCTCCAGCATCAGGTCGATGGAGGTGGTGCCGCCAGCGCAGGTATAGCGCTTGCGATCGATCTCGAAGACGTTGCCTGTACAGTTGATTTCGGGAAAGCGCTCGAGGAAGCCGGCGCGGTTTTCCCAATGGATGGTGCAGCGGTAGCCATCGAGTTGGCCAGCCTCGGCCAGGAGGTAGGACCCGACCGACAGCGCGCCCAGCGCGTTGCCGCGGCGGCCCCAGTTGCGCAGCGCCGCCAGAACCTTGCTCTTGCCGGGAAACTCCGTCGTCAGGCCAACGCATGCGAAGATGACGTCTACCGGCGGCAGGTCGGCCACGCTGTAGTCGATCTTGATCGACAGGCCGTTCGAAGCGATGACCGCCTCACCGTCCGCCGACACCGTTTTCCAGCCATAGAAATCGCGCCCGATCAGGCGATTGGCCGAACGCATGGTGTCGATGGCGGCGGCGAGCGAGAACATCGAAAACTTGTCGACCAGCAGGAAAGCGAATTGCCGACCGCCTTCCACCGGATCGTTCGTGGACGCGCTGACAACGGGGACTGCTGGCGTCGGCAAGGCTTGTTCTTTCCGGGATCAGAAGGAGGGGCGTTCGAGACCTGCGGCAAGATATGCGGAAATGACCGTATTTGCCATCAACATGGCAATGGTCATCGGACCCACCCCGCCGGGCACCGGCGTGATGGCTCCGGCGATGGCGGCGGCTTCCTCATAGGCGACATCGCCGACGAGCCGGGATTTGCCCTCGCCCTTTTCCGGAGCGGGGATGCGGTTGATGCCGACGTCGATAACGGTCGCGCCGGGCTTCACCCAGTCGCCTCGGACCATTTCAGGGCGTCCCACGGCGGCAACCAGAATGTCGGCGGTGCGCGCCAGCGCCGGGAGATCGCGGGTGCGGCTGTGGGCGATGGTGACGGTTGCGTTCGCGGCGAGCAGGAGATTGGCCATCGGCTTGCCGACGATATTGGAGCGGCCGAGAACGACGGCGCTCAGGCCCGACAAATCCTTTCCGTGCATGCGCTCGATCAGGAGCATGGAGCCGGCCGGCGTGCACGGAACGAAAGCCGTTTCGGTTTCGCCGGTACCGAGCTTGCCGACATTGATGAAGTGGAAGCCGTCGACATCCTTTGCCGGCGCGATGGCCTGTATGACCTTGCCGGCATCGATGTGGGCAGGCAGCGGAAGCTGGACCAGAATGCCGTGGATCGCCGGGTCGGAGTTGAGGTTGCCGATCAGCTTGAGCAGTGCCTGCTCGCTGGTGTCGGCCGGCAGCGTATGCTGCAGCGAAAGGAAACCGCACTCCTTCGCCGTGCGCGATTTCGATGCCACGTAAACCTGGCTGGCCGGATCTTCGCCGACGATGACGACGGCAAGGCCGGGTTGCCCCTTGCCCTTGCCGGCAAGCTCGGCGGTCAACGCCTTGACCTTCGCGGTGACCTCCGCCGCCACCTTTTTCCCGTCGATCACCTCGGCCATGTCATCCTCGTCAATGCGAAATATGCCTGCGCATATTCACGATAATTCGGCACCGCAATCCCGCCAATGCGGCGTCGCATGCCGTAAACTTTAAACTGGAGTGTTTGATTTCAGGCGTCAGATCTGCCGGTTGCGGGCGCGGCTCTCTGCCAACTCGCGCAGCGCATCGCGGACCTCGCGCAAGCTGGCGCGGATTTCCTCCACGGAGGGTTCTTCTTCCTCTGCCGCCTCATCAACCAGCGGCCCGCGGTCCACAGCAGACAGGTTCCCGGCCTCGGATCCAGCAGCCGGAGCAGACTCCGGTGCCGGCCTCCGGTTCGGGTTATCCAGAAGAGCTTCACGGCGTTGGCCTTGCCGGTTCTGGCGCGCACGATCGGCAGCCGTTTCGCGCAAGCTTTCGTATGCGCCCCGCATGGCACCCAGTCCCACGCCCGAGGCAAAACCCAAGAGCAGGCCAGCGAGCGCGACGATGGCTCGCGAGGGGCCATTCGGCTCGAGCGGCGGAAACGCCTTCGAGATCACGCTGACATTGGCGGTGTTGATGTCCTTGCGCTCGCTGGTTTCCTTGGCACGCAACAGGAATGCCTCATAGACCGAGCGCTTGGCAGCAGCTTCACGCTCGAATTCCCTTAGGCTGACAAGATCGTTGCTGACATCGCCGCTGCGCACCTTGAGCTGGGCGAGCCTTGCCGACAGTTCCTGCTCAAGCTGGACTGCGCGGCGCAAGTCAACCTGCAGCGATGAAGCGATGCGGCGAAGCTCCGCGGCGATGCGGTCGCGCGCGCCGGCAAGCTGGGCGTCCAGCGCGATGCGTTCAGGATGGCGCGGGCCAAGCCGCACGGCCGCACGGTCGGCTTCCTGCTTCAGCGTCGAATATTGCGAGCGCAGATCTGCCATCGTGTTGGAATTCATTTCTTCCGGCAGCGCGCCGCCAAGCACGGCATCGACATCGACGGTTTTGGTGGAAGCGGCCCGTGCGCTCAGCTCCAGCGTGCGCGCCCGGGCGACGGTGAGCTGTTCATTGAGCTTAAGCAGCTCGTCATCGGAAATGAGGCGGCCTTGCGCATCGACCAGATCGTGGGCCGCCCTGAATTCCTCGACCTTGCGTTCGGCATCCTCGACGCCCTTGCGAAGTTCAGTCAGCCGCGCTGTGAGTTCATTGGTCGCCCGGCCAGCCGTTTCCGACTGGATCTGGCCGTAGGTCTGCAAGAACACATCGGCCATTGTATTGGCGATCAGGGCCGATTTGTCGGCGTTCTGGGTCATGGCGCTGACGGTGATGACGAAGGTCTTGCCGCCGCGTTCGACGTGGATGTTTTCGGCAAGGTTGCTGACGGCGAGCGCACGCCGGCGCACGTCGTCGGCCCCAGCTGGCCCATCTTCCCGCGACAACAGCGAACGAACCATCGTCAGTAGCCCCGGCCTTCCGCCCTGTCCGTTGAATTCAGGATCACTGGTCAGGTTGAGCGTGTCCACCACCTTGTTGAGGACGACGCCGGACGTCAGCACCCGCATCTGGTTCTCGACGATGGCCAAGGTGGCATCGGAGGCGATCATGGTCTGCGTCAAGTCGCTGTCGGTGAGCTTGAGATCACGCGGATCGACGATCAGCTCGGTGAGCGCCTCGTACTTCTTCGGCGTGGAAAGCGCGATCGAAACGCCGACGACAGCGCCAAGCAAAGTCATGGCAAGGATCAGCGCTTTCGAACCAGTGACACCGCCGATGATCTTCATCGGGTCGATCAACGGTTTCCAGCGATCGCCCGTATCCTGTGCGGCCGCGCTGGATGGGGCGGTTTGTTCGTAAGCTTCGGGGGCAGCTGGCTTGACCGGCTCGGAAACAGCAGTTGCAACTGGCGGAGCCGGTGGCGGTGAAGGCGTTTCCCCTTCGACATCGCCAATTGCAGGCTGCGCACGCCTGAGTTGCGCCCAATGCGGGAGCCAGCCCGACTCAGGCGACGATGGTTCAACAGGCTCCGGGCCAGCGTCCGGTACATCCGGCAACGCCATGGCATCGGGGGCCGGTTCGTCGAGAACAGGCGTGGAAGCGGCGTGAGTTGTATCGCGCTCAGCGATGGCTTCGCGCCGCGTGCGTGCGATCTGATGCCGTTCGACGGCGCTGTCGCGCCAGTCAGGCGTTGCCGACTGCGCCAATGACAGCAGCGAGCCCGACGGTGGCGGAACCTCGTCCTCGCCGCGCATGGCCCGGCCGAGTTCGCGCAAGGAGCGCTCATGCCTCCAGTCGTCCCTGTCGAGCCTGTCATTCATGTCCGGGCATTACCATTGCAGACCGGCCGCAAGGGCGGCCATTCGTTAAGCCAAGCTAAACAGGCGTGGAAAACAAAAGGTTAATTTAACGGCGATTTGTCCTACGATTTCGAGACGCCGCAATGCAACCTTCGCCTGTCCCGATGGCTGAAGGGCGCATTAAGCTTTCGTCGCTAGGCTTGGCTCGATGACACAGGCCGGCGACATCACGCAGCAGGGAAGACTTGCCCGGCTCGGCAGCTTTGTTGCCGAGCGCAAAGGGCTCGTGCGCGACTACCTGTCGGCCATCAGCGGTGCAGGCGGGCGGCTGGTATTTTCGCTGGTGTATTTCATCGCACTTGCCAACACGCTTTCCATCGCCGAATTCGGCATGTTCGCCACCGCTTCGGCAGCCGGCGTCATGCTGTCGAGGATACTGGCCTTCGGCTTCATTTCCGCGCTTTACCGCACCGCCACCATCCGCCCCAACCTGATCGGCACGTTCACGGCCGGCTTCCTGCTGCTCGCGATTTTGTCGCTGCCGCTATTGGCCGCCGCGTCCTATGGTGTCTATCTCGTCTTCTTTTCCGGCACCGTTGCGCTCGCCGCCTTCGTTGCAATCGTGTTTGCGGAATCGCTTCTGTGGCGCCCCGTCGAAGTGGCCATGATCGTCAACAACGGCCTTGGCCGGTTCGGCAAGGCGGCGGCGCTCGCGATCCTCACCGCGGCATTGCGAGCACTTGGTGCGCTCGCCTTCATGTTCTCTTCCACGCATACACTCGAAGCCTGGGCATGGTTCTATATTGGAGCCAACGCGGTATCGCTCGCGGTTGCATTCGGCATTTTCTACCCGAGACAGCGGCTGAGACTGCGCACTGAGCTCTACTGGCGGCGGCTCGCCGATTCGATCTACGTTGCCGGCGCGGAAGTGCTGTTCTACCTGCAGATGGAATTCGACAAGCTTCTGGTTCTGGCAATCGGCGGACCGCACCTTGCTGGCCTCTATGCCATCATCATGCGGCTGGTCGACCTGACCGCCATTCCGATCCGCACCTTCTCCATGATGCTGGTGCAGCGCATGATGCGCACGCCGCAACTGCTGGCGCGGCTTTCAGTGCGCCTGGGCATCGAGGGCGGCATCTTCGCCGTTTCCACGCTTGGCCTGCTGGCGCTTGGCCTGCTGCTGCATTTCTTCCCCAACGCGCTTGGCCGCAATGTCAGCGAAGCCGCGCCTCTCGTCCTGCTGGCGCTGTGCGTGCCGGGCCTGCGCAATCTGGTCGAATATCAGGCCGAGCTTCTGTTTGCCCGTGGGCAGACCTTGGTGCGCGCCGTCAATCTGGCGTTGCTCGCAGGGCTAAAGGCGCTCCTGCTCGTAGCCGTGCTGAAGGAGTTCGACCAGACGCCGCAGCTTGTCCTGTCGCTGAACGGCGCCTTCCTGCTGCTTTATCTGGTGTCGGCCTTGCTTACCTATTGCGCGATGCGCCGCCCGGCAAAGGCCATCTGAACTAGTCGATCTGGCCGAGCAGGCGACGGATGCGGCCAAGATCGGTGCCGATGAAGGACTGCATGCCGATGGCAACCTGCTCGGGCGTCATCGCGGCAACAAAGCTTCGGAACGCTTCGTCTGACAGAGCCTCGCCTGTCCAGTGGACGCGGCAGAACTCTTCCGCGCCATGGAAATGATCCTTCCCGCCGATAACCTCATCGACAAAACGGCCGTAGACGAGGCACTCGGAAAAGCGGCGGTCGGCTGCCAAGGCTTCAACCCAATGGCGGCCATGCAGCTTTTCAATGTGCGCGCACATGTCCGTCACCGAAGCGCGACGCCAGGCGATCAGGGTCGAAATATAGTCATGAGGCGAAACGGCGGGCTGGGCGATGCCAAGCAGGCTGCCGGCATTGCACGACCAGAGACCATGCTTGTCGGGCGCGCCGCTCGAAAATGCGTTGTCGCGGCGAAACAGCCGGACTTTGCCGTCACGCTGGAAAGCGCCCAGATCGAAGGGCTTCAGAAACGCGACGTCTGAATCGCAATAAACGAGCACATCCTCGGAAATATGCGCCGCAATGGCGATGCGGCGAAGCTGCTGGACATGCCAGCCCCGCAGTGGAGGAGCCTTCAGGCTCAACCAGATACGCCGGCTAAATAAGCTCAGCGGGTCGCTGAAAACATGCAGCCAGCGCGGCAGGATGTCCTTTTCGTCGACGACCGTACGATGCGGACCTTCCAACCGCCGGAAAAGCTGTATGTCGCTGTGCTCGACCAGCAGGTAATGATGTTTTGTTCCGGAGACGTAACGATCCAGCGTTTCGCATAGCAATCGGCAGCGGTCGAAGTCCGGTGCGTAGCTGGCCGTAACGATTGCCGCGGAAGTCCCCATAGCCGCTTGCGCGCCAGCAACAGCGGCCTGCGGCTCGAAGCGACTGTTCACCGCGGCTCCCCGGCAGGCTCCGGCCTGCGCAATATCTTCTGGCGGGCGACGCGCCACAGGAAGACCGGGTTACCAAGAATGTAGCGCCGCCACATGCGACCCGGCTCGATCAGCAAGCGGAACACCCACTCCAGCCTGAGCTTGCGCACCCAGAGCGGCGCCCGCGGCACGGTGCCGCTCATGAAGTCCAGCAGGGCGCCGACGGCGATCGGCAAGGTGCAGTGGCTGGCATCGATATTTCGGGCGATCCACAATTCCTGACGCGGCACGCCCATCGCCACCAACAGGATGTCCGGCCTCAGGCGACCGATGCGTTCAACGATGCCGGCTTCTTCCGAAGCCGAGAAATAGCCGTCGTGGATGACCTCGAACCTGTGCTGGGGCGCAAGAGCCCGAAACTTGCGGGAGGCCGCGTCGGCATTGGCCCGCGTCGTTCCGAGCAGGCCCACCGTCAGCGGCCGTATAGACGCCTGCAGGAAAGCCGGCACGAAATCGGTGCCGTTAAGATTGGCCGGGAAGGGGGAGCCGTAAAGCACCTTGGCGGCGATATCGACGCCAATGCCGTCCGGCAGGATAAGAAAGTCGTCCAGCGCTTCGGCAAAGGCCGGATCGGCATAGGCGAGATTGGCGTTGTGCGCGTTGAGGAAAGTGACCTTGGTGAAGCGCCGGTCATCGATCATATGGGTGAGCAGCGAGATCGCCTGGTCCCAGTCGATGCTGACCACCGGAATGCCCAGAATTGATTTCCAGGCATTGCGACCGAAGGCTGCGCGTGCGGCATGGACGTTCATGCAAACGCCTCCTGCCGGCTGAGGCCGAGCGCCTTGAGGCCCTTGGCGACAGCAGCATCCAGCGCTTTCATCTGGCGGGCATGGAACGCGGAGCCATCGACATCCGCGCCCGGCCTGGAAGCCGCCTCAACGAGCGCAGCGGCAAAGGCCTTGGGCTCGTCGGTCACGACGCAGTTGGACGGCCGGTAGGCGATGCCGCGCAGCGAACGGCTGGTCGCCACCGACGGCAAGCCGAGTTCGAAAGTCTCGATCGTCTTCAGCTGAACGCCGGAACCCGCCGTGCTGATCAGCGGAATGACAGCGGCGTTGCGCACGAAAGCCTGTGCATCCGGGACACGCCCGACGAACTGGACGCCGGGATGCGAAGAAGAAAGGTCAGCCGGCGCATTGCCCGCAATGCGTATGCGGAAGTCGCCCGGCAGATAGGGCACGACGTGCCGCAGGAACCACTCCAGCCCGATGCGATTGGGCTGCCAGGTCCACGTGCCGATGAGGGCTGCATCGCAATCGATATTGCGCGGCGTTTTTGCCGGCGCGCTGGCGGTGGTAATGAGGGGCAGGGCGACAGAACGCGCATCGGATGCCACGCCTAACGCCGCGCGATCCTCTTCCGCCAGCGTAAAGACAAAGCGTGCCCGTGCGCAAAGCCGCGCTTCCAGCGCCTTCAGCAATCGCGCCTCGCGCCGGAAGAGCAGACGCTGTACCGGGCTCGATGCCGCTTCGGCATTTTCCAGCGCCGAATTCTGCTCGACATTGTGCGCCACGAAAAGCGCCGGCCTGTCGGCAAGAACGCGTTCGAAGGCTCCCGCGAACTGCACCGAGTTCAGCACATAGGCGTCGAACGGCCCGGTCCTGCGGATCGCGTCGCGGACTACCTGTTCGCTGACGATGCGCAGCTTGGCCGAGGAAAACGTCAAACCGGATGCGAGAGCGCGCGCCATCCATGCAAGCTTCTGTCCGACGGAAGCGCCCTGCGTGCGCACGTCCACGCTGCCCAGCACGATTGTAGCATCGGGGTCGATGGGCGGCTTTCCCGGCCAGGTAAAGCCGATCACCGTCACGCTCGCGCCGGCGCGGCGCAAGGCGTCTATGATCGCGGCATTGGCGATCTCGTAGCCAGAGGCGGCAGCGCCGTCTGGCACGATCGATGTAGCGAACAGCAGATTCATTTCACCTATCCAGGCCACTCCCTATCAACCCTGGAGTGAAACCTTGCTTAAGCTTGGACCGCTCGTAGCTCGATTCGCGGCTACCAAGTCGCTTCGCAGTGAAAGGTGATTAACGAAGCCTTATCGTCAGGGTGCTATCGGGGAAGCTGAACTGCTTGACCCGTTGCGATGGATGCCTTGCCCACACCAGATGCCATATCAATCGTTGCGCGCTCGCCCGGCCTGAACGCCGGGGAAATAGAAGCGGTCGTCACGCTGCCAACCTTCAAGCGTCCGCAGCAGGTGCTGGAAACGCTCGATTCGCTGAAGAACCAGAAAACCTCGCGCCGCTTCGCCGTTGTCGTGATGGAGAACGAAGCCGAGCTTCGCGAAGGTGCTGCGGCTGCCGCGCCGCTGTTCGAAGACGCCCAGTTGGCAGGCATGGTCATCATTGCCCACGCCCGCGGCAATTGCAGCGCCTACAATGCCGGCTGGCAAACGGCGGTCGATCACTTCCCGAACTTCCGTCACCTTGTGGTCATCGACGACGACGAGATCGCCGATCCATCCTGGCTGGAAAACCTGTGCCGCGCTGCCGAGACATTGCCGGCCGATATCGTCGGTGGACCGCAGGTGCCGTTGTTCAGCAAGCCTTCCGACACCGCATGGGCCTCGCACCCGGTCTTTGCTCCGCCGCATCGTGAGAGCGGGCGCGTTGCAGCACTTTATTCATCCGGCAACCTGCTTGTCAGCCGCGCTGTGCTGGAGGCCATGGGACCGCCTTATCTCGACCTGCGCTTCAATTTCATGGGCGGCGGCGATTCGGATTTCCTCAGCCGGGCCGCCCAGCGTGGTTTCCGGCTCGGCTGGTGCGCCGAGGCCAAGGTGATGGAAACGGTGCCGGCACGCCGCACCGAAGCCGACTGGATCAGGGCGCGCAGCCTGCGCAACGGTGTGATTTCCACGCTGGTCGAAAAGAAGAAGCGCGCTGGCACTCCCTTTGCCGCGGCCAGGGTATTTGCCAAGAGCCTCGCCCTTCTGGCCGCCTCACCGTTTCGCGGGTTGCTGCGCCTGATAAAGACCGGTTCGCCGTCTGTCGCCGTCTACCCGATCCATGTGGCTCTCGGTCGCGTCTTTGCCGAGTTCGGATATGCCAATGAGCAATACCGGCAGCCTGAGAAAAACTGAGCGCGCGTCGCTTGCCGCCGCTTTCACGCGCGACGGCATGGCAACGGCAGCCGCAGCGCTGCTGTTCACCCTTTTGCTGGTGTCGTTCCGGCCCTTCCAGCCGTCCGGCGCGGAAGGCAGCGGCGATGGCGGCGACATCGTCAACCAGCTCGGATTCAGCGCGCTGGGCGCAATTTCACTGTTTGCCCTGTCCACTCTGGCCGACCCCAAGGTGGTGCGATCCCTGCTCAGCCCGTCATGGCTGCTGACGCTGGGCTTCTTCCTGCTTTCCGTCGCCATGGCGGCGGACCCATCCTCGGCCATGCGCACAGCGTTCTTCACCCTGATTGCGATGACCACGGTGGCCACCATTCTTGCGTTGCCGCGCGATGCGGAAGCTTTCTCGACCGTCCTCATCGTCACCATCGTTGTGGTGATGGGACTTTCCTATGTCGGCCTGATCGTGTTTCCGAACGAAGCGCTGCACACCACCGCTTCGCAGGAGCCGGAACATGCCGGCCTGTGGCGCGGCGTGTTCGCACACAAGAACATCGCCGGCCCGGTCATGGCCTGCTTCAGTTTCGCCGGGCTCTATCTGTTCCGGCGCGGCAGGCGCATCTGGGGCGCGCTGATCTTCCTCTGCGCCATGAATTTCATGCTGCACACCGGCTCCAAGACAACCGCCGGGCTGGTGCCGTTCTCGATCCTCATCGTCATGGTGCCCGGCATCGTCGGCATGAGGCTCGGCACGCCGGTGCTGTTCATGCTGGCAATCATTGTGACTGCGCTCGGCACGCTCGGCATAGTCTTCATCGAGCCGATGAAGACCTTGGCCGCGCACTATTTCCCGGACCTGACCTATACCGGGCGAACCACCTTGTGGGAGTTTGCCGGCGAGATGCTGGCAAAGCGCCCGTGGACCGGCTACGGCTATGAGAGTTTCTGGGGCACGCCGCTCCTGTTGAACCAGGACCAGCCCTTCGACCGGGCCTGGGATATCCGCTCCATCGTGCACGGCCATAACGGTTATCTCGACACCGCCGTACTGATGGGCATTCCGGCGCTGTGCGTGGTTGCCTATACCTTCCTCGTCGCACCGCTGCGCGACTACATGCGCATCCCGCTCTTGAAGGAAAACATCTATCTCGGCGACTTTTTCATGATGGTGGTGCTGTTTGCCGCGCTCAACGCATTTCTCGAAAGTTTCTTCTTCCGCCGCGCCGACCCGGTCTGGCTGTTCTTCCTTTTCGGCCTTTTCGGCCTGCGGCAGGCTTCGCTGCGTCCGCTTGCAACCATCCGCCCCAACTGAAGGCCTTTCCCGCGGCAAAGGGAACGTCTATTGAGGACCGTTCCCGGAGGGTTTCCATGACTATCAGGCTTGTTCTCGTCGGTTGCGGCAATATGGGCTACGCGATGCTGGCGGGGTGGATAAAATCCGGCAAGCTGAAGGCCGCCGAAGTCTTCGTCATCGAACCGAACGAAAGCCTGCGCGAGCGGGCAGCGGCACTTGGCTGCCAGGCCGATGCCAATGCCGAAAGGCTGGGCAGCGATTCAGCGCCCGAACTTGTGGTGATCGCGGTCAAGCCGCAGGTCATCCGGAGTGTCGTCGAAGGCTACAAGCGGTTCGGGGACGGCCGTACGACATTCGTCAGCATTGCCGCCGGCACCGCGGTATCGACGTTCGAACAGATCCTCGGAGGCAAGGCGCCAGTAATGCGCTGCATGCCCAACACGCCCGCCGCCATCGGCAAGGGCATGATGGTGCTCTATTCGAACCGGCTCGTCAGCAACGCCACCAAGACCCTGGTTGCCGATCTTCTGTCGGCCAGCGGCGAAGTGGCGACGATCGATGACGAGAGCCTGATGGATGCCGTCACCGCGGTTTCGGGCTCGGGACCGGCCTATATCTTCCACTTCATCGAAGCACTGACCACAGCGGCGCAGAAGGCAGGGCTGCCGGCGAATACGGCCAAGCTACTCGCCATGCAGACGGTGTACGGCGCTGCCTCTCTTGCTGCCGAAAGTTCCGAGGAACCTGGCGTGCTGCGCCAACAGGTCACCAGCCCGAACGGTACTACCGCGGCGGCCCTTGCCGTTTTGATGGGCGAGGACCGCCTGACCAAGCTGCTCACCGAAGCCGTCGACGCCGCCCGCCTGCGCTCGATCGAACTGGCGGGCTGAAGGAGGAACGGTCTCCGGTCTCAATCGAGCTGAGTTACGTTATTTGGAAATGCCTGATGGCCTCCACGCGGGGCCTTTCGGCGGTGCGGAAGGCGTGTAGGACTGCTGGTGCTGGCCGTTCAGGATAGCCCCGCCAATGGTGCCGATAATCGTGCCCAGCGCCTCGGCATTTGCCGAGTTGTTAGCCCCTCCGCCAGCGACTTGCGGTGGATTGCGCTTGCCATCCCAGGTCAGGTTCCACTCGGTAGACGATCCACCGCAGGTCAGGCAGCATGTGTCACAGGCTTCACGAGCGTCCACCGATACGCCCCAATAGACGCCGCTTTGCGCTTTCCTGTCGGAATCGAATTCTGCTCCCATGCATACGATGCGGCCGGGGGTGCAAGTTAGCGGATACCTGCCCTTCTCGCTTGAGCCGATAACCCAGGCCTTGTCATATTTAGGATAGTATCTGGATGGTGATTTGCCGTTTGCGTTCTCAAACTCGAAGAATTTCAGCAGCAGTTGCCTGCCGGTGTCATTCTTGACCGTGAACGCCACTTGGTTGCTCGGCAAGGAGGACGCGCCGGACAGATTTTCGCTGCCCGATTGCGGCTCTTCAACATCGCCCGGCTCACTTGCGTCGGCATAACTGCCGCTATCGTCCGATCCGCTGGTTTCAGGCGAGTTCACATCCTTCTTCGCCACCAACCTCGCATAAATCTCGCTTTTGGTCGCCTTGGCTTCTTCAGAGCGCTGCTGCGCAGCGTTCATCTCCCCCAAAAGGACCAGCAGATTGTTTGCACCGTCCGGAAGCGAGGGGTCGTTACGATTGACCAGACGGGCGGCCTCCGCGACATCCTGGAGTTTTTCGGCGTATCGTTGACGAAATGAATCGACGATCGGCTGTATGGTGTAGTTGTAAATGTCCTTATTTACATTTGTGATGCCATCAATACTTATTTCAATGAAGCTTTCGTGCTTTGGATACCAGAAATACAGTATAGCGTCGCGGCTGCCATCATCATTCAGGATGGATACGATGCACTCCAGCATCTCCAGTCTGCTGAAAACTACTTTCTGATCATCGCTGAGATTATTGTTGATACCCGGCTCAAGGTAGAGATCGTTTGCGGCGGATATGCATGACCTTGGGCTATAGACTGAGTTGGTTATGGATATGTGTGGAAAATCGAGATTCTCCGTCTCGTAGAACTCGCTCCATTCGCTCAACCCACTGATAAATATGAAACTACCGTCGAGCCTGGCCTCAAGCATGGGCGGTATGTCGATATCCAGCTCCATGGATTTTTCGTCACTGATCTTGAGCGTGAACGATCCCGCAGCCGCCGGCGAGGTGAGGCCTGAACAGATGATCGAAATGGCAATGGTCAAAATGAGCAGGAATGGCGTCTTGATCGCTCGTTGAAAAGCTTGCAAGCACTCGTACATCCCAGTTCCCCCGAATTGCCAGATGTGCCAGCATTCCAGCCTGTTGCCGGTCGTCGCCACTATGACGCCATTGCGTCAACATATCATGTAAGCAGAGAGGGGAAATGGTGCTGCCAGAGAGGATTGAACTCTCGACCTCTCCCTTACCAAGGGAGTGCTCTACCACTGAGCTACGGCAGCGTTCCGGATGCGGCGGACTTCTGCCACATCACTTCCCGGAGTGCAAGGCATCTATCGCGGCTTGTGAAAAGCCGTCCCCGCCGACATGGGCTTGCCACATTCCCGGCTATTGATTTTCGGTGTTTGGGGACAGGGGAATGACGCAAAAGAAGGAACATGGAAGCGGCGACGGCAACCGGCGCAAGGCCCGTCTGGCCGAGGCGCTCAGGGCAAATCTGCAGAAACGCAAGGCCCAGATGCGCTCGCGGCGTACTGGCGAGGCAGACACGCGGCCTGAGGGGCTTGCGGCCGCGGAGAAGCCAAAAGAGTGACGCTGGCAATGCGCAAGCTGCGCCAGGAACATGCAATTTCTTGAACAGTGCCGGCCAATCGTCTAGAGAGCCGGACTCAACCGATTGAAAGCCGGCCTTTCTGGCCGCAGGGATCTTTCTTCATGGATCGCATCAGAATTGTCGGAGGCAATGAGCTCTCCGGAAACATTCCTATTTCGGGCGCAAAGAACGCGGCCCTGCCTTTGATGATCGCCTCGTTGCTCACCGACGGCACTCTCACGCTGGAAAATGTGCCGCACCTGGCCGATGTCGAGCAATTGACCCGCATTCTCGGCAATCACGGCGTCGACTATTCGGTGAACGGACGCCGGCTGAGGCAGAGCGAAGCCTATTCTCGCACCGTCAACTTCACCGCCCGCAACATCGTAGATACCACCGCACCCTATGAGCTGGTTTCGAAGATGCGCGCCTCGTTCTGGGTCATCGGCCCGCTGCTGGCCCGCATGGGCGAGGCGCGCGTCTCGCTGCCCGGCGGCTGCGCCATCGGCACGCGGCCGGTCGACCTGTTCATCGACGGCCTGCAGGCGCTGGGTGCGACAATCGACGTCGAAAGCGGCTACGTCATCGCCAAGGCAAAGAACCGCCTCAGGGGCAACCGATATGTCTTCCCCAAGGTCTCGGTCGGCGCGACCCATGTGCTGATGATGGCGGCATCACTGGCGCGTGGCGAAACGGTGTTGGAAAACGCCGCCCGCGAACCTGAAATCGTCAATCTCGCCGACTGCCTGAACGCGATGGGCGCGAAGGTCTCAGGCGCCGGCACCTCGACCATCACCATCGACGGCGTCGACCAACTTTCGGGCGCCAGCGTGCGTGTCATTCCCGACCGCATCGAAACCGGCACCTACGCGATGGCCGTGGCGATGACCGGCGGCGACGTCGTCCTGGAAGGCGCAGAGCCGGACCTGTTGCAGTCGGCCCTTGACGTCATCGCCCAGACCGGCGCGGAAATCACGCCGACCAATGAGGGAATCCGCGTCAGGCGCAACGGTGCCGGCATTGCGCCGGTCGATGTCACGACCGCGCCCTTCCCCGGCTTTCCGACCGACCTGCAGGCACAGTTCATGGGCCTGATGACGATGGCCAAGGGCAAGTCGCACATCACCGAGACGATCTTCGAAAACCGCTTCATGCACGTGCAGGAACTTGCCCGCCTCGGCGCCCATATCACGCTGTCCGGCCAGACGGCGATCGTCGATGGTGTGTCGAAACTGAAGGGCGCTCCGGTGATGGCGACCGACCTGCGCGCCTCTGTCTCGCTGGTCATCGCAGGCCTTGCGGCGGAGGGCGAAACGCTCGTCAACCGGGTCTACCATCTCGACCGCGGCTTCGAACGTCTCGAGGAAAAGCTGTCCGGCTGCGGCGCGGTGATCGAGCGCATTTCCGGATGATTGGACCTCGGCCTCGCATCTCGGTTGCGCGGGCTCGAAAGACCGCCTAACAGAAGGTTGTACGAATAACCTTCGCAGGTGCGAAACCGGCATGGAAGCACTCAAGCTCATCGCGCTCGACGGCCAGGACCTGAACGTCATTTCGGCGCATGTGCAGGATGCCGTGCTGAAGGTTGGCGATCTCGAATTTTTGCCTACAGCCAAGCGTTTCGTGGTGGCGATGAACCGCTTTGCCTGGGAGAAGAAGTCCGGCTTCCTGCGCAAGCACAATGAGCGCCGCCAGAGCGTGCTCCACTTCGACCGCGTGCTGGGTGCAAAGACCTCCGGCATCGCCCGCAACAAGCCGGAAGAGGTGCTTTCCCTGCTTGCGATCAGCTACCTTCCGATCACCGCACCCGCTGGAATCATAGAGTTGGTTTTTTCCGGCGGCGGCGCGATCATGCTCGATGTCGAGTGCGTCGAAGCGCGCCTTGCCGATCTCGGCGGCGCGTGGCAGGCGTCGTCCCGCCCCTGGCACAGGATCTGAGCAAGCGATGGCGATTACCCTCACACAGTCCGAACCAGGGTTCGAGCAGCGCTTTGCAGCTTTTCTCTCGACCAAGCGCGAGGTCTCGGCAGACGTCGATGCTGTGGTGCGCGACATCGTGCGGCGGGTACGCGCCGAAGGCGACAAGGCCCTTGTCGACTATACGAAGAAGTTCGATCGGGCCGACCTCGGCCAACTTGGCATCGCCGTTTCCCGCACCGATATCGAGGCAGCCTACAACGTCGCTGACGCCGCCACCGTCGAGGCGCTGAAGCTGGCGCGTGACCGCATCCATTCCCACCACGCCCGCCAGAAGCCGAAGGACGACCGCTATACCGACGCGATCGGTGTCGAACTCGGGTCGCGCTGGACGGCGATCGAATCGGTGGGACTGTATGTTCCGGGCGGCACGGCAAGCTACCCGAGTTCGGTGCTGATGAATTCCATGCCGGCGCTGGTCGCGGGCGTCGAGCGCATCGTCATGGTGGTGCCGGCCTCCGGCGGCGTCATCAACCCGCTGGTTCTGGTCGCAGCCGATCTTGCCGGCATTTCCGAGATCTACCGCATCGGCGGCGCGCAGGCGGTGGCAGCGCTGGCCTACGGCACGGAAACGATCCGCCCGGTGGCCAAGATCGTCGGTCCGGGCAACGCCTATGTCGCCGCCGCCAAGCGCCAGGTGTTCGGCACCGTCGGCATCGACATGATCGCGGGCCCTTCCGAAGTTCTGGTCGTGGCCGATGCCACCAACGATCCCGAATGGATCGCGGCCGACCTGCTCGCGCAGGCCGAGCACGACGCCTCGGCGCAGTCCATCCTGATCACCGACGACGCCAAGTTCGGCAAGGCGGTCGAAGCTGCGGTGGAACGCCAGCTTCAGCAATTGTCGCGAGCCGAGACGGCAGCACAGAGCTGGCGTGATTTCGGTGCGGTCATCCTGGTCGGTTCGTTCGACGATGCGGTGCCGCTGGTCGACCGCATAGCAGCAGAACATCTCGAACTGGCCATCGACGAACCGGAAGCCTTCCTGTCGCGCATCCGCAATGCAGGCGCGGTGTTCATCGGCCGCCATACGCCGGAAGTGATCGGCGACTATGTCGGCGGCTCCAACCACGTGCTGCCCACCGCCCGCTCGGCGCGGTTCTCGTCGGGCCTGTCCGTACTCGATTTCGTCAAGCGCACGTCGATCCTGAAGCTCGGCGCCGAACAGTTGCGCGCGCTTGCGCCGGCGGCAATCGCGCTTGCCAAGGCCGAAGGTCTCGATGCCCACGGGCGCTCCGTCGCCATCCGTTTGAACATGTAGGCGGCGATGTCGGGGCCCGATCGGAACCGCAACAGACTGATCGACGTCGAGCTCGACGAAACCATCGGGCGTTCGACCCCTGATGTCGAGCACGAGCGCGCGGTGGCGATCTTCGACCTCATCGAGGAGAACAGTTTCCGCCCGGTGACCGATGAAGGCAGCGGGCCCTACAAACTAAAACTCTCACTTGCGGAATCCCGGCTGGTGTTCGCCATCAGCCGCGAGGACGGCGCAACCGTCGTTACCCATATCCTGTCGCTGACGCCGTTCAGGCGCATCGTCAAGGACTACTACATGATCTGCGAGAGCTACTACGACGCCATCCGTTCTGCGACGCCAAGCCATATCGAGGCAATCGACATGGGCCGGCGCGGACTGCACAATGAGGGTTCGCAGACGCTTCTCGACAGGCTGGCCGGAAAGATCGACATCGATTTCGACACGGCGCGCCGCCTGTTCACGCTGGTCTGCGTGCTGCATTGGCGAGGCTGAGCTGGCGGGGCCTCGTTCCATCCTGTTCATGTGCGGCATGAACGCGGTGCGCTCGCCGATGGCCGAGGTGCTGGCGAAGAAAATGCTGCCGGACGACATATTTCTCGCATCGGCCGGCGTCCATCGGGGCGAGCGCGATCCTTTCGTCGATGCTGTGCTTGCCGAGGAAGGCATTTCGCTTGGCGAGAGGCATCCACGTTCGGTCGACGATCTGGACGATGCCTATTTCGACCTGATCATCACGCTGTCGCCGCAGGCGCATCACGCGGCGCTGGAGTTTACCCGCTCGATGTCGGTCGATGTCGAATACTGGCCGATGCCCGATCCGACGACGATCACCGGAACGCGCGAGCAGATCATGGCCGCTTATCGCGACGTGCGCGAGCGCCTTAAAGTGCGCATCGGCAACCGATTTCTGCCGCCGGATACGCCGAGCAAGGATACGTAGGACAACATCGGCCCAAGTTGCTCTAAGCGTGTTCACAAAAGCCAGTTTATCATATAGGTTCCGCGCAATTTCCAGCCGACGCGCCGGAAATGCCATCCAAGCAAAGGTATCGAATGCCGAAGGAAGAAGTCCTCGAGTTTCCGGGCGTGGTGACGGAATTGCTGCCGAACGCCATGTTCAGGGTCAAGCTCGAAAACGAACATGAGATCATCGCCCACACCGCCGGCCGCATGCGCAAGAACCGTATCCGCGTGCTCACCGGCGACAAGGTCCTGGTCGAGATGACGCCCTACGACCTGACCAAGGGCCGCATCACTTATCGTTTCAAATAATCATAGCTCAGGGCACGGCTTTGAATGGCTGAGAGCAAACCGCACAGACTCGTGCTTGCCTCGGGTTCGCCGCGCAGGATCGAACTGCTGCAGCAGGCCGGCATCGAGCCCGACCGCGTGTTTCCGGCAGATGTCGACGAGACACCGCTGAGGGCGGAGCATCCGCGCTCGCTGGCCAAGCGCCTGTCGAAAGACAAGGCGGAGAAAGCACTCGGCTCGATGATGGCGGAAGCTCAGTATGAGCCCGGCTTCGTGCTCGCCGCCGATACAGTGGTGGCGGTGGGGCGGCGCATCCTGCCGAAAGCCGAGACCATCGAAGAGGCCACCAACTGCCTGCAGTTGCTGTCCGGGCGTTCGCACCGCGTCTATACCGGCGTGTGCGTCATCGTGCCGGGCGGCAAGTTCCGTCAACGACTCGTCGAGACGCGCGTACGCTTCAAGCGGCTGCCGCGCGAGGACATTGAGAAGTACATCGCGTCCGGCGAATGGCGCGGCAAGGCAGGCGGCTATGGCGTGCAGGGCCTTGCCGGCTCGTTCGTGGTCAAGCTGGTCGGCTCCTATACCAATGTCGTCGGCTTGCCGCTCTATGAAACCGTCGCGCTATTGGCCGGCGAAGGCTTCAATACGCGCGCCAAATGGCCGGCAAGCGGGTTGTCGTGAGCGTCGGCGACAACTCCGTCACACCCTTGCGTCCGAAGAGGCCATGCCCGGAATGCGGCAGGCCATCGGCGCGCGACACTTATCCGTTCTGCTCGAAACGCTGCAAGGACATCGACCTCAATCGCTGGCTGAAGGGTGTCTATGTCATCCCGGGCCGTGACAACGAGGAAGAGACCGAAGACCCACCGGCTTCGACGCCCCAGGATCAGGAATAAACCCACCAGCCTGAAACAGCGCGCCGCGCAGCCCTTTCGGGTGCGCGGCGTAAACGATCGGCCTTGAAGCCAGCTTCGCCGTCAGGCTGCTTCTGGCAGGGGCAGCGGGTCTGTCAGCGCATTGCCGACGTTGAAGCCGATGCTTGTGAAGAACTCGGCTGCGGGCATCTTGGCGCCGAGCTCGATCTGGCCGCCCTGCACGATGATCGAGACGCCCTTCTCCGCGATGGCGCTGATTTCGCCCGGCTTGCCGCGTACGTCCTCGAAGCGGCGCACCGGATGCTTGCGCGTCTCATAGAGGCGAACCTTGATGCCGCCGATGGTGGTCCAGGCGCCAGGCGCCGGATCGCAGCCACGGATCAGGTTGTAGATCTGGTCGATATGGGCGTGCCAGTTGACCTGGGCTTCCTTGTCCTTGCACCAGCCCTCGTAGCTCGCCTGCGCCTCGTCCTGCACGATCTCCTGGTGCTGGCCGGCGACGACGAGGTCGGCCGCCTCCAGCATGGCCTCGACGCCGAGCGGGAACAGGTGGTTGAAGTAGACGGAGCCGAGCGTATCGTCGGGGCCGATGGCGACCGTCTTCTGCAGGATCACCGGACCTTCGTCGAGGCCGTCATTGGGACGGAAGATGGTGAGGCCTGTCTTGGTGTCGCCCTTGATGATCGGCCAGTTGATCGAGCTCGGGCCGCGGTATTGCGGCAACAGCGAGGGATGGTACTGGATCATGCCGTGCCTGGGGATGTTGACGAAGTCCTGCGGCGCGAACTGCAGCACATAGGCCATGACGCCAAGCTCCACGTCGAGCTCCTTCAGCGCCTGCTTCGCAGGCTCGCCCTTCAGCGACGGGAACTGGAACACCTTGAGGCCTTCCTTCTCGGCGGCGAGCCTCAGCGGGTCCGGCCTGGCGCCGGCCTTCTCCGGCGCGCAGAACACGCCGGCGATCTCGTCGCCGCGCTTGAGGAAGGCTTCAAGCACGCTGGCGCCGAACGCCTGTTGTCCGATGATGGCAATACGCATGGCTGCTCCTTTCGTGTCAGGCATGGCTTTCCCGTTCCCGCGCACGGCGCAGGCCAAGGGACAAGCGGATCAGGTCTCGCTACTCAGGAAAGGCCAATGTCCGGCCTTGCCTCAATTCTCACATATGGCCCAGCCCACATAAGATCGGACTGGGATCAGCTTGCCGCGCCTCAGCGGCCGGTGTTGATCCACACCACCTTGGGYTCGGTGAAGTTCTCGATGGCCATGTCGCCATGCTCGCGGCCGAAGCCGGAATCKCGCGCCCCGCCCCAGGGCAGGCGGATGTCGGTCGGGCCATAGGTGTTGATCCACACCGTTCCCGCCTTCAGCTGCCGGGCGAAGCGGTGGACGCGGGCCCGGCGGCRAGGCTGTAGACGGTGCCGTTGGCGATCCTCAGCGCATCGTCGTCGTCCTTGAACCTGATGACSGTGGCGACGGGGCCGAAGATCTCTTCCTGCGACACCCGCATCTCGTGCTCGACGCCGGCRAACACCGTCGGCTGSACATAGTAGCCCTTGTCGGTGGCCCGCGCGCCGCCGGTCACCACCCTGGCGCCCTCGCTGCGGCCGATGCCGATATAGCTCAGCACGCGCTTCATCTGCACTTCCGACACCAGCGGCCCCATCGAGGTCGAGGCTTCGAGCGGATCGCCGATGCGCATCGACTTGGCGCGCGCCGAAAGCCGCTCCACGACCTCGTCATAAATGTCGGCATGGGCGAGGATGCGCGAGCCTGCCGAGCAGACCTGTCCGGTGTTGAAGAAGATGCCCGAGCCCGCGGCCTTGACCGCAGCATCGATGTCGGCGTCGGGGAAGATGATGTTGGCCGACTTGCCGCCCAACTCAAGCGTCACCCGCTTCAGGTTGCCGGCAGCCCCCTGCAGGATCTGGCGGCCAACCGTCGGCGAACCCGTGAACGTAACCTTGTCGACATCAGCATGATCAACCAACGCCTGGCCGGCCACCTTGCCGAAGCCCGGAACGACGTTCAGCACGCCTGCCGGAAAGCCCGCTTCAAGGGCAAGCTCACCGATCTTGAGCGCGGTGAGCGGCGTGATCTCAGCCGGCTTGACGACGAGCGTGCAACCGCAGGCCAGGGCCGGGGCCATCTTCCACATGCCGATCATCAGCGGGAAGTTCCACGGAATGATGACGCCGACGACGCCGACCGGTTCACGCACCGTGTAGGTCAGCGAATCGGGGCGGGCCGGGATCACCTGGCCGTTGATCTTGTCGGCCATGCCGGCATAGTAGACCAGCGTGTCGATGACCGCCGGCAGGTCCTGGCGGCGGATGGCCGAGACCGGCTTGCCCGAATCCAGGCTCTCCAGCATGACCAGCTCTTCCTCATCGCGCTTGATGAGGTCGGCAAGCTTCAGCAAAAGCCGGCCGCGGTCGCTGGCCTTCATGTGGCCCCACTCGCCGTCCAGCGCCTTGCGGGCCGAGCGCACCGCGACATCGACATCCTCGACGCCGGCCTCGGCAACCTGGGCGATGACCTGCTCGGTGGCAGGGTTCACAGTGTTGAAATAGCGGCCCGACAGGGGCTTCACGCGGCGACCGTCGATCAGCAGATCCTGCATCGCTCATAGGCACGGTCAGCGAACGCCGGCCTCGGCAACCTGGGCGATGACCTGCTCGGTGGCAGGGTTCACAGTGTTGAAATAGCGGCCCGACAGGGGCTTCACGCGGCGACCGTCGATCAGCAGATCCTGCATCGACAACGCAGTCATGTCATTCATAGTTGATCTCCCAAATCATTCAATGTTATCAGGCAGTATTATTTTTGTTATACTAAATGATTAGATAGATTAATTTCACTCCGTCAACATGAATTATTATTCACAATTTATGAGATAACCAAAAGAAATTACATAGATACAGGATCATGTAATATATGAAGAAAAATTAATATTGCATTTGTGCGACTCCAAGCCTAGCGTTTTGGCTAGGGTGCATGGCATAAGAAAATAATATATCCATGATTACCGAAGACATTATACAATGATGTCTCCATGGGAGGAGGTAATTCGGTTTGTATATATTCCCGCACACACGCAGTATCATGTGGATAATATTGTGAATATTTGCGGGTAATATTTGATCTGAATATACTTTATTACCTAATTGCAAAGATCAACAACCGTGCAATCGGACGTGGCCGCCTGAGGAGGCAGGCGGATGGATGGCTGTTTCTAAAAATCCAGCACCAGATTTCGTTGATAAACGCATTTCCTAAGGAAACTTACACCCAAGGCAATGTGCATAAAACACAAACAAAACAATAAACAATGGAGAAGGAGGAGAAGGTGGCAAGATTAGATTCTGCTGAGCAATTCTCGAAGTCTATTATACCCATTCTGGATAGATCCAGGACTGTGGCGAAGCCTGGATTCAATCGTTGGCTTGTTCCACCGGCAGCACTTTGCGTCCATCTATGCATTGGGCAAGCCTATGCATTCAGTGTTTTCAATCTCCCGATGACCAAGCTTCAGGGAATAAATGAATCAGCCGCCGGGGACTGGAAGCTGACGGAACTGGGATGGATCTTTTCCATCGCGATGGTGTTCTTGGGATTGTCCGCCGCAATATTCGGCCGCTGGGTCGAAGAAGGCGGTCCGCGCAAGGCGATGTTTACGGCAGGTGTCTTGTGGGCGAGCGGCTTCTTCGTGTCGGCTCTCGGCGTGAAATTTCACAACATCTGGCTGATATACTTCGGATACGGATTCCTTGGAGGGTGCGCGCTCGGTATCGGCTACATCTCCCCAGTATCGACGCTGATCAAATGGTTCCCCGATCGTCCAGGCATGGCAACCGGCATGGCCATCATGGGTTTCGGCGGTGGCGCCATGATCGCTTCTCCGCTTTCTGTCTGGCTGATGGCAAAGTTTGCAACGGCTACCGACGTAGGTGTCCTGAATACCTTCATCACCTTGGGCTGCGTGTATTTCCTGTTCATGATGGTGGGCGCCACGCTGGTGCGGGTCCCTGCAAAGGACTGGAAGCCTGATGGCTACGTTGCTCCGGCACAGCCGAAGAAGTTGATCACGACCAACAGCGTCCACGTCTACGACGCCATCAAGACACCGCAGTTCTGGCTTGTCTGGATCGTGCTGTGCGCGAACACCACTGCTGGCATCGGTGTGCTTGGTCAAGCCTCGGCGATGAGCCAGGAAATGTTCCCCGGCGTCATCACGCCCGTCGCGGCAGCTGGCTTGGTCGGCCTCATGAGCATCTTCAACATGGGTGGACGGTTCTGCTGGGCGACGGTGTCCGATTTCATCGGCCGCAAGAACACCTACTTTACATTCTTCATTCTCGGCATCTGCCTGTACATCACCGTGCCGTTTGCCGCCGGCATCGGTAATGTGCCGCTGTTTGTATTCTGCTTCCTGATTATCGTCAGCATGTACGGCGGCGGATTCTCCACGGTGCCGGCCTATTTGAAGGACTTGTTCGGCGTCAGATATGTCGGCGCCATCCACGGCTTCGTCCTGACCGCATGGTCGGCCGCGGGTATCTTCGGGCCGGTCCTGATCAACTACATCCGTGAATACAACATCAACCACGGTATCGCTCAGGCGCAGGCCTACAACGTGACCATGTACATCATGGCCGGATTGCTAGGACTTGGCTTCGTCTGCAACTTGCTGATCAAGGCCGTCGACAAACGCCACCATCTCAAAGCTGAAGCAACCAGCGGCGCCGAATTGGCTGCCGCGGCAGAATGAGGGAGAACATGGAATGACAGACACGATCGTACGCACGCCGGCCTGGAAAGTGGCGGCAGCCTGGATCTTCGTAGGCATACCATTGCTGATGGGCGTCTTCCAAACGCTCCTGAACGCCATGAAGCTCTTTCAGTAGCTGATGAAATCCAACCGAACGGCCCGCTTTCACGCGGGCCGTCTGGCAATCGGCCGGCGGGAAAGTCCTGCCGGCTCCGGGCTACAACCTTAGCCTAAATGCGAACTGGATTTCCCGTTTGATATCGCGTTCTATTGCTTTGTGCTCTATCGCGTAAGCCTCGACCTAAAAACCGCCACCCTGGAGGCAACGGCAGATGGTGCGCATCAATATCGAGGCGACTTGGCATTTCACCAACGAGACATCCCCGCATTCGATGCGGGTTCTGTTGGGTTTTCTGCACGAGGTAAAAGTCTCGGGAACGATAGCCACCGCCGCTGAGCATTCCGGCATGTCGTTTCGTCATGCTTGGAATCTCGTTGACCAATGGGCATCCTTCTTTGGCGAGCCCCTCGTTGAACGCAAGCGTGGCAAAGGTTCAAACCTCACCGCTTTGGGCAACAAGCTGGTGTGGGCCGACCAGCATTTGAAGGCGCGGCTCGGCCCGCAACTACACAATATTGCGCAAGAGCTGGAAATGGAACTCGCCAGCCTGCTGCCCGACTTGCCGCCCCGCATCAGGATCCACGCCAGCCATGGCTTCGCCATTTCGAAGCTGAGCGACTTCCTGGCAAAGATCCCCGATTCCAATATCGACCTGCGCTACATGACCAACCAGGCGTCACTTGATTCGCTGAGGGCGCAGGAATGCGAGCTGGCGGCGATTCACCTGCCGCACGGAGAGCTTAGGAGCAGGTCTGTCGCCGCGCTCAAAAAGTGGCTCGACCCCAGTGTTTATTCGGTCATCGGTTTCGTGACGCGCGAGATGGGTCTTTATGTAAAGCGCGGGAACCCTCTTAGCATCATCGATCTGGGGCAACTGCGGGGTTCCAGGATCACCTTCGTCAATAGGGATGTCGGCTCGGGCACACGCCTGCTGTTCGAACAGCTCCTGGCACAACACAAGATAAGCAGCGACGAAATTACTGGAAGCCAGGTTGTCGAGCAGACTCATGCCGCCGTTGCGGCTCATGTCGCACGCGGCATGGCCGATACGGGCTTCGGCGTCGAGGCTCCGGCGATCGAGTACGATCTCGACTTCGTGCATATCATCAGGGAAGACTATTTCTTCATCTGCCGCTCGGGCATTCTCAATTCAAAGCCGGTGGAAAAGCTGCGTGAAGTGATAAGCAGCCCGGAGTATCGCCGGGCCGTCAACTCGCTTGCCGGTTATGCCGTATCGGATGCGGGCGTCATCAAGACGGTCAAGAAGTTCTTCAACGAGAACCGCTAGTTCTGCCTACGCCGCAGGTTCAGTCGTGCGGTCAACGACCTGCCAGATGTCCCGCTGGCGATCCGTTTC
Source organism: Mesorhizobium sp. Root552 (assembly GCF_001427285.1). Lineage (GTDB taxonomy): Bacteria > Pseudomonadota > Alphaproteobacteria > Rhizobiales > Rhizobiaceae > Mesorhizobium. The sequence continues at coordinate 217,702 of NZ_LMFV01000045.1, read as the reverse complement.
TCGTTTGCAGGATTTCCAGCTTGTCGGAAATAGCACGGAGGTTTTCACCCTCCTCACCCAGCACGTAGTGGTTACGCAAAGTGCGCGCATCACGCTTGGTGATCCGTATCAGGCCGTCCCTTTCTGCAAGTTCAGCCAAGACGCGCAGGACGAGCGCATGCGGCACTCCAAGCAGGCGGGCGAAGCTTCGGCTGTCATGAGCGATGTCCAACTGAGCGGCTGCGAGCAGGCCAGCTTGCAGGCGCGTCAGCCCGCCATCGCAAATCATGAGCTTGTCGACGGCTCCCAGATATGCCTCGGTATCGGGTTCTTTTTCGCTCATGCTGCTTCAAGCTTGCGGAACGACACCATGATCGACTTGGAGGTGGGTGTATCGCTCCCCTCGCCAAAACTCCCCAGCGGCACAAGGACGTTCAGTTCAGGATAGTAGCCGGCGACGCTGCCGCGCGGAATATCATAGGGAACGAAGCGAAACGCCGGCGCTATGCGTTCTATGCCGTCGTTGTACTCACCAACGACATCGACCCGTTCGCCGGCCTCAGCACCGAACTCGCGCAAATCCGCCGGATTGATGAAGATCACCTGCCGCTCGCCATAGACGCCGCGATAGCGGTCATCGAGGCCGTAGACGGTGGTGTTGTACTGGTCATGGGAACGAAATGTCTGAAGGGCGAACCGGCCATCGCCCTTTCGTGCCTTCTGATGGACGGTTTCTTCCGGCAGGGCGCCGCTGGCAAAGGTCGCCTTTCCCGCCGGAGTATTCCACTCCCGGTGCGCAGCGCTGTTGCGAAGGTGGAACCCGCGAGGCTTGCGAAGGCGCTCGTTGTAGTCTTCGAACCCTGGAACAGTTTTTTCGATGAGATCGCGGATGCGGTCGTAGTCGTCAGCAAGGGCATTCCAGTCAACGACGCCGTTTCCAACGGTTGCCGCAGCCATCCCGGCAATGATCGCCACTTCGGATAGCAGATGGCGTGACGCCGGACGATTGATGCCGCCGGAGCCATGCACCATGCTCATCGAGTCCTCGACACTGACGATCCGCGACTGGCCCTTGGAATTGAGGTCGATTTCGGTACGACCAAGACAAGGCAGAATGAAACTGGTCGCGCCCGGCATCAAATGTGAGTGGTTCGGCTTGGTCGCGATGTGGACCGTCAGCCGCTGGCGGGAGAGCGCCTTCGAAACCAGCGCACTGTCCGGTGTAGCGCGTGCAAAGTTGCCGCCCAATCCGATGAAAGCCTGCGCGGTGCCGTCCAGCATGGCGCCGATGGCACTCAGCACATTATGACCTTCCTCACGCGGAACCTCGAACCCCAACTCCCTCTCAAGCGCGTCGAGGAAAGACGCCGGCGGCTTCTCATTGATACCGACCGTGCGGTCACCCTGAACATTGGAATGCCCTCGCACCGGACAGAACCCCGCCCCTGGCCGGCCGACGTTGCCGCGAAGGAACATGAAGTTTGCGATCTCGCGGATGGTGACGACGGAATGCAGGTGCTGGGTGACGCCCATTGCCCATGTGCAGATCACGCGCTCGGCATTGATATAGACATCAGCGGCTTCCTCGATCTGCGCACGCGTCAGGCCCGACTGATCCTCGATCTCTTCCCAACTGGTGGCATCGACCGCCGCGCGATAGTCTTCAAAGTCGGCGCAATGCTCGGCCAGGAACACATGATCGAGGATCGAAGGCCCGCCAGCCGCGACAGCCGCATCCTCGGCTGCCAGAACGGCTTTGCTCATGCCGCGCACTGCGGCCATGTCGCCACCAAGACGCGGTTGATAGTAGTGGCTCGCGATGTTCTGCGAGCCGCCTCGGATCATCTCGATCTTGTCTTGCGGGTCGGAGAAGCGCTCGAGTCCGCGCTCCCTCACGGGGTTGAATACGGCGATGCGCGCGCCACGCATGGCCGCACGACGCAAATCCCCCAGCATCCGCGGGTGGTTGGTTCCGGGGTTCTGGCCGACAACGAAAATGGCATCGGCCTCCTCGAAATCTTCCAGCAGGACCGTACCCTTGCCCACGCCGATCGACTGGCGAAGTCCCACGCCGCTTGCTTCGTGGCACATGTTGGAGCAATCGGGAAAATTGTTGGTGCCGTAGATGCGCACGAACAACTGGTAGAGGTAGGCAGCCTCGTTGCTGGCACGGCCGGATGTATAGAACTCCGCACGATTTGGGCTGTCGAGATCTTGCAGGATGGCGCCGATTTCGGCGAAGGCGTCGTCCCAGCTGACAGGCAGGTAGCGATCGCTGGCCCCGTCGTAGCGCATCGGATGCGTGAGGCGGCCGTTGAGCTCCAGTTCGTAGTCCGTCAACTGGCGGAGCTCCGCCACCGTGTGCGCAGCGAAGAATTCCGGGGTGGCGCGCTTTTCCGTCGCTTCCCAGGCAACCGCCTTGACGCCGTTCTCACAAAATTCGAACGACGACCCATGCTCGGGATCGCCCCAGGCACACCCGGGACAGTCGAACCCGTCAGGCTGGTTCGCCTTGAGCATGGTCCGGGCGCCCGACAGCGGCGAACCACTTTCCAGAAGTCGCTTGCCGCAGCTCTTGAGAGCGCCCCAACCACCCGCAGCGGAGGACTTCTTTCCAATGAAACCTGTGGCCATGCCTTAATCTCTTCGTCGCAATACGGACTTGGCGCCGCTCGCCAGAGCGGGGGCAATTTCATTTAAAAACGCGGGGGCTATGGTCTCGATATATGAAGCTATTTCCGGCGGGTCAGAGCTCAACCGCGAGAGGCACACCCTCTAAGGCAATAGATATTACGAGGCGCAATTCTCGTAAATATGAGTTATTTTTCAAGTATTTGTGCGTTCTTGATCAATTGGAACTGATATATCGAAATATATAATATGAAGGAGATTTCATATCATTCCCCACATCGCTTGTTCAGCCCATCCTCGATTGTCATGACGGCATGTGGCCTCTGCCGATGCCACGGGATGCTAACCTCAGCTCAAAATCCGAATGCTATACATCCCACGTGAAGCACGTTATATTTCTGGGCATCTAACGGATTAGCCCTAAATCGCGAACCGTCAGGCTACGAAAACCGACTGCGCACTTTGCAGATGCGAAGTGTGTGATACGGGTAACATGTTCTTTGGGAAGAGGAAGGCAAGTTCGGGAGGAGCCGAATGAGCGCATCCACATTCGCTCAGCATGCTGACAAGATTCAATCGGCAATCGAATCCAACGCTGCGGCGAAATCGGCGCTCGTCGCATCATGGCGGCGATCCGCAACACTTCATCATCTTGACCCCACGACCCGGCAAGCGCCGCGACGTCTGTCGGAAGCCGAACTCGCCCAAGCACGCGAACGGGTTGGTTTGCTTCTGCACGCTGCGCAGACCTCGCTCGACCGCCTGTATATGGCTGTCGGCGGCGTAGGCTGTTGCGTGTTGTTGGCGGACCGTGACGGTATTCCCGTCGAGCGCCGAGGGTCTGTCGTCGATGACGACACATTCGAAGAATGGGGCCTTTGGACGGGCACGATCTGGAGCGAGGACAGCGAAGGCACCAATGGGATCGGGACGTGCCTGACCGAGCAACGGGCGTTGACAATCCATCGCGATCAGCACTTCTTTTCACGCAACACCCTTTTGTCATGCACGACGGCGCCGATTTACGATCATGAAGGCAATCTTGCAGCGGCCCTCGATGTCTCGTCGTGCCGGGCTGATCTCACGGAAGGGTTTGTCCAGCTTATTGCGATGGCGGTGGGTGATGCCGCCCGCAGCATAGAGGCCGAGAACTTCCGCTCGGCCTTTGCCGGGGCTCGTATCATGTTGGCGCCGGGAGCCGACAAAAGCGCCAGCGCGATGATTGCGGTGGATGCCGACGACCTCGTAATTGGCGCTACACGGTCGGCGCGACTAGCCCTCAACCTTACCACCGAAACCCTGTCGAAGCCCCTGCCCGCACGTGACTTGCTTGGCATGGAAGACTGCGAAGGGTTTACCGACGCCGAGCGCGGAGTGCTGCAAAGAGCGCTGGCGCGTGCAGATGGCAACGTATCGGCTGCCGCCGCCAGCCTCGGCATCTCGCGCGCAACGCTGCACCGTAAACTCATTCGGTTTGGCATTCGCCGCGCACATTAGCCACCAGCCATGAACTTGATTCATCCAACTGTCGCAACTTTGCGACAGTCCCTATGGCTGGCTTTGTCTCCCTGGGCTGACAGGCAAACGGAATTCAACAACGCTCCATTTCGGAAGCGCCGCGAGGTGCGGCGCGCTTCATGGGAGGAGCCCACATGAACAAAGTTGAATTTTCCCGTACGGCCAAGGTTCCCTTTGCCAAGCGCTATGACAATTTTATCGGAGGCAAATGGGTCGCTCCGAAATCCGGCCAATATTTCGAGAACATTTCGCCAGTGACCGGTCGCCCGCTGGGCGAGATCGCTCGCTCCGGTGCAGCAGACGTAGAGGCGGCCTTGGACGCCGCACACAAGGCCAAGGATGCTTGGGGTAAGACAAGCGCCGCACAGCGGTCGCTGCTCTTGAACCGGATCGCCGACCGCATGGAAGAAAATCTCGACCTCCTTGCGTTGGCCGAGACCTGGGACAACGGCAAGCCGATCCGCGAAACTACGGCTGCCGACGTACCGCTTGCCATCGACCATTTCCGGTATTTCGCTGGCGTGCTGCGTGGACAGGAAGGCGCCATTTCAGAGATTGACCATGACACGATAGCGTACCATTTCCATGAGCCGCTGGGCGTTGTCGGCCAGATCATTCCCTGGAACTTCCCGCTTCTGATGGCATGCTGGAAACTTGCTCCGGCGCTGGCCGCCGGCAACTGCGTGGTGATGAAACCCGCCGAACAGACACCAGCTTCCATCATGCTGTGGGCCGACCTGATCGGCGATCTGCTTCCCGAAGGCGTGTTGAACATCGTCAATGGCTTCGGCCTGGAAGCCGGCAAGCCGCTTGCCTCGTCCAACCGCATCGCCAAGATCGCTTTCACCGGTGAGACGACTACGGGCCGGCTGATCATGCAGTATGCCTCGCAAAACCTCATCCCCGTTACCTTGGAACTCGGCGGCAAGAGCCCCAACATCTTCTTCCAGGACGTTACGTCGGAGGATGACGACTTCTTCGACAAGGCAGTCGAGGGCTTCGTCATGTTCGCGCTCAATCAGGGCGAAGTCTGCACTTGCCCCAGCCGTGCGCTGGTGCACGAGAAGATCTACGACAAGTTCATGGAACGTGCAGTCAAGCGCACGCAGGCGATCATCCAGGGCGATCCGCTCGATCCGGCCACGATGATCGGCGCGCAGGCATCCAGTGAACAGCTCGAGAAGATCCTCTCCTACATCGACATAGGCAAGCAGGAAGGCGCCAAGGTTTTGACCGGCGGTGAGCAGAACCACCTGCCCGGCGATCTGGCAGGAGGCTACTACGTCAAGCCGACGATCTTCCAGGGCAACAACAAGATGCGCATCTTCCAGGAAGAGATTTTCGGCCCGGTCGTTTCCGTCACCACTTTCAAGAATGACGAAGATGCGCTTTCGATTGCCAACGACACGCTCTACGGCCTGGGAGCCGGCATATGGAGCCGTGACGCCAACCGGCTGTACCGCTTCGGCCGCGCCATCCAGGCCGGCCGTGTCTGGACCAACTGCTATCACGCCTACCCGGCGCATGCGGCGTTCGGCGGTTACAAGCAGTCAGGCATCGGTCGCGAGAACCATAAGATGATGCTCGACCACTACCAGCAGACCAAGAACATGCTGGTGAGCTACAGCCCGAAAAAGCTCGGCTTCTTCTAAACAAACGTGTCCCCTGCGGCCCTCTTTGCCCATAGAGAGGGTCGCAGGTGATCCAACCGCCTTCCACGGACAATCATCGGCTGCCTTTTGAACGCTTGCCGAACCTGAAAGCCTGCCGCTGCCGGCGTCCCGCGACGCTTGGAGTGGACCTTGTGGAGACATGTTATGTCAGACCGCCTGGTGCTCGACAAAGTTACGGCCACGCCCGAAGCGCTGGAATTCCTGAACGAGATCATCGCAGACCATGGCCCTGTACTGTTCCATCAGTCGGGTGGCTGTTGCGACGGCTCGTCGCCCATGTGCTATCCGCGCAACGACTACATCGTTGGCGAGCGCGACGTGCTGCTGGGCCGCATCGGCGAGACGCCCGTCTATATAAGTGAATCGCAATACGAAGCCTGGAAGCACACGGACCTCATTCTCGATGTCGTACCGGGGCGCGGGGGCATGTTCTCGCTCGACAATGGCCGCGAGAAAAGATTTCTGACGCGCTCGGTAATCTGCGCTTTGCCCGGGAAATAGGTCGGCCATTCCCTGCGGGGCATTGTAGCACCCTCGCCCTACAAATGCTTCTCGTCTGCCTGGCGGAGCTTTGTTTCACTTCTATCGTTATATTTGAAAAAATATATTGGTGGAGGAACACACTCGATGTCCAAGCCTGTCGTATTGACCAAAATGTGCGAATTGCACGTCATTGATACGCAAGCCGACAGCAGCGGCAGCAGGATGTTCCCGCGCCGCGCCCTCCAGCGCCCGTGCCCGGTTACGCAGGTCGGGATGCCGGTCGCTGACACGTTCCGCAATATCTGAATAGTAGTCCGATACAGCCTCGTGGCCATCGGCATAGATCGCCCTGCCTCGCCTGGACATCTGCCTTTTCAGTGCTGCCAGTTCTTTCGACAGGCTCGCTACTTGCTTCTTAAGATCGACATCGATGATCGATGAAAACGCCATGCCGCTGGTCCTTCCTTGCCAACCGAGAAGGAAACCCAACAAACCTGACTACCATTCGTTCCCTGAAGCGTTGTCGGATCAAACGACAACGGCCAGCCGCAAAGCCTACCGAACCTGGTCAAGCAGGCGCTTGCATTCCAGGAGGTCGAACAACGCCTCCTGCAATAAGGCCCGGTTGTCGCGCGATAGCTTGCCGCCGTCCGGCTGCACCGGCCCCTCATCGTCCGCCTTGCCCATTCCGAAGAAGCGACGGCTAGGCTTTACCTTTGGCTGGCCAACCAGCATCTCGTCATCGTGCGCGCGCGGTTGGGCTGCCGGCGTCAACGCCACGGCATCGGCCTGCTTGCGCTGGGCAATCGCTTCAACAGCCGCCATGTCGCCGTTACCGATGGCGACGAGGAAATGATTGCCGTTTTCACGCAAAAGCTTCTGCACGCCTTTGATCGTGTAGCCCTGATCGTAGAGCATATGGCGGATGCCCTTGATCAGATCGACGTCCTGAGGCCGGTAGTAGCGCCTGCCACCACCTCGCTTCATCGGCTTGATCTGATTGAAGCGCGTTTCCCAAAAACGCAGCACGTGCTGCGGCAAATCCAGATCCTCAGCCACCTCGCTGATGGTGCGGAAGGCATCAGGGCTCTTGTCCATGGCCAGTCCTCGCTATACGCGTTCAGCGGCGACGGCGCCCAATCTGGTAGAAGTCACGCAATTGCGAATCGACAGACAGGCACGGCGCTCCGCGAACCTGATCTTATTTCAATCCTTTGCAGGGCAATATTCAAGCCTGCCGTGAATACCGGACAGGCTTTTCAACCGCCGCTTCATTCAAAGCGGCACGCAGGGCTTATTTGCCACCCTTGCTCTTGCTGTTCTGATGAGAACGCAAAATCCGGCTCTTGAGCACGTTGGAAGCCTTGAACGTCATAACCCGCCGCGGCAGGATCGGGACTTCTTCACCGGTTTTCGGATTGCGGCCAATGCGTTCATTCTTGGAACGCACGTGAAAAGTGGCGAAAGACGACAGCTTTACCGTCTCGCCTCGCACTATGGCTTCGCAAATCTCGTCCAGGACAGCTTCCACGAGTTCGGCCGACTCGGTTCTCGACAGGCCGACCTTGCGGTAAACAGCCTCGGCAAGGTCAGCACGCGTAAGTGTCTTTCCCCCCATCCGACCGTCCCATCAGCTCAAAACATCATTCAATAAAGCGACGGCGGAGCCTAAGTAATTGATCCGTAAAGGTCAAGGACCGACTGCGACGCCCCGAATTTACCAGCGCACGAGGACCGCGCCCCAGGTAAATCCGCCCCCCATCGCTTCCAATAACACAAGGTCGCCGCGCTTGATACGACCGTCTGCGACAGCCGCCGACAACGCAAGCGGCACCGACGCAGCAGAGGTATTACCGTGGAGATTGACCGTCACAACCACTTTTTCGTCGGCAATCCCAAGCTTCTTGGCCGAAGCGTCAATAATTCGTTTATTCGCCTGGTGCGGCACGAACCAGTCGATATCCTGGGCCGTAACACCGGCTTGCGAAAACACCGCCTCGATCACATCGGTAATCATGCCGACAGCGTGCTTGAACACCTCGCGGCCTTCCATCCTGAGATGACCAATGGTTCCCGTGGTCGAGGGGCCGCCATCGACAAAGAGCTTTTCCTTGTGCTCCCCATCGGAGCGCAAGCTTGCCGCAAGTACGCCACGATCATCAATTGAGCCCGCGCCTTCAGCAGCCTCCAGAACAAGGGCGCCTGCCCCGTCGCCGAAAAGCACGCAGGTCGAGCGATCGCTCCAGTCGAGAATGCGCGAAAACGTTTCCGAGCCGATGACCAGCACCCGCTTGGCAAGTCCGCCGCGGATATAGAGGTCGGCGGTGGTCACGGCGTAAACAAAGCCGGAGCAGACGGCCTGCATGTCGAAGGCGAAGCCGTGCCGCATTCCGAGACGGTTCTGGATCTCGACAGAGGTCGCCGGAAAAGTGTTGTTGGGCGTAGATGTCGCCAGCACGATCAGGTCGATATCGTCGGGCGTCAGGCCGGCATTGGCAAGCGCGGCACGCGCCGCAGCTTCACCCAGCGAAGCGGTTGTCTCATCATCGGCCGCGATATGGCGCTGACGAATGCCGGTGCGCTGCGCAATCCATTCGTCGGACGTCTCGACCATGCCTTCAAAATCGGCATTCTTCATGATGCGGCGGGGCAACGAAGCGCCTATGCCGCGCACGACTGACCTGATCAAAGCTTACCTATCCTTCTTCGCCGGTTTCGACGACCGATCTTCTTGTTGCCGGCTTGTGCGGGTTGCGCGCATGGAACAGGTCGAGGTCGGCCTCGATCCGGTCCAGAAGCCGGTTGCGGACCATGTCATAACCAAGCTCGACCGCCGCTGCAAATCCCGGCGAGTCGGCACCGCCGTGACTTTTCACCACAATGCCGTTCAGGCCGAGAAAGACTCCGCCATTGGATCGGCTTACGTCCATCTTCTCGCGCAGCAGATCGAACGCGCCCTTGGCAAAGAAATACCCAATGCGGGCCATCAGCGTGCGGCTCATGGCGGCTCGAAGGTAGCCGGCAATCTGGCGGGCCGTCCCCTCCGCTGTCTTGAGCGCGATATTGCCTGAGAAACCCTCCGTCACCACGACGTCGACAGTTCCTTTGCCGATGTCGTCGCCCTCGACAAAGCCGCGATAGTCCATGGATGCCATGTCGGCTTCGCGCAGCATGCGCCCAGCCTCCTTGACCTCTTCCTGACCCTTGATTTCCTCGACGCCGACGTTGAGCAGGCCAACCGTCGGCCGGGTGATACCAAAAATCGAGCGCGCCATGCCGGTACCCAGGATGGCAAAATCGATCAATTGATGCGCATCCGCGCCAATGGTGGCGCCGACATCGAGAACGACGCTCTCGCCGCGCAGATTCGGCCAGATGGCCGCGATAGCGGGCCGGTCGATGGTCGCCATGGTGCGCAGGCAGAATTTCGCCATCGCCATCAGCGCACCGGTATTGCCCGCCGATATGCAGGCGTCCGCCGAGCCGGTCTTGACCGCCTCAATGGCCTTCCACATCGACGACTTCCAGCGGCCATGCCGCAAGGCCTGGCTAGGCTTGTCATCCATCTTGACCGCAACTTCGCAATGAACGAATTCGCTGACGGCAGCGAGTTTGGGAAATTTGTCCAGTTCCGGACGTACGATTGCCTCATCGCCATAGATGATGAAACGGATATCCGTGCGCCGCGTCGCGACCGTCATGAGTGCGGGGATAACCACGCTCGCACCGTGGTCGCCGCCCATGGCATCGATAGAAATTGTGATCACGCGGTGACTAGCTCACGATTCATCTTGGCCGCACAGAATTTCGGCGAAAATAGCGTTTTTGGCCCGGCGCACAACCGACATTCGTCCCAAGTGGTCGTTTCAGGATTTTCCAAGGGCTTCACGCAGCTTCTTCTGGAATTCGGTTTCTTCGACCGTCTTGTCACCCGATGTATCGAGCGTAACGCCGGGTTTACGCGGATAAGGATCGATAGCAAGGCCAAAGAACTGTTCCGCAAGCTCTCCGGCGTCGATCATATCGCCTGAAAACAGTTCCGGGCTGTCTGCGCCATCGGCGTCTATGACAATCTCTCCGCCAGCATCAAAGCCGAGCCGCCCGAGTTTCGAATCAGCCGGAAGGAACAGCCCTTCGACTTGCTCTTCAATATGAGTTTCGATCGGCTCCAGCGATACGACGCATTCCTGCGTGATGTTCGCTTCAACTATTCCCGTTATCTTGATCCCATGGCGTTTCCACGCGGTCACCAGCAAATCCGCTTTGTAGGCGTCGACAGAACTCACCCCATGTGCTTTGGCGAGGGCCTCGCGCTGCTTTTCGTCGGCCTCAAACACCATCGGAAGCCCGTCTTTGGGCAACCGGGCGACATGCACTTCGAAAGAGACTGGGCTTTTTGGATCTTCAGGCTTCATCGCAACGTTCTTTCAGGCAGCTACCGGAAAAGTCAGGTCGCCACTGCAAATGGAATCGGACGATTGCGAGGCAAGATGATCCACCGCACTCATTATATAGGCGGCCAGAAGCGTCGCCTCCGGCCAATCCTGAGCATCCGGCGTGATATTGCGCTTGAGTGCGGCAATCAATCCGGCCTCATCGGAGCGCTCGAGTGCGTCGGCATAGGCTGCGGTGCGGCCATAATACATCTTTGCAAGCTTCTTCATCCGCTTGGGAACGCCGACATCGCTGATTCCCAACTCCCGCAGCGAGTGATCTACGTCGAGAAAGAATTCATCGATCAGCACCTGGGCGATAGAAGCTGAAACGCCCTGTTCGCCATGCACCCGATGTTGAAACAGGAACATGTGAAGCGAAAGCATCTCGAACCGCCCCAGCGGCGTATCCGGCACATTCCAGTGCGAATAGAACAGCGGCTGCCGCGCGGCTGCCACGATTTGACCGTACAGCGCCTCGGTGATTGCGCGGTTGGCTTGGCGTTCGCGGCCGAACAGGCGCTGGAACATCGGAGGCGGTCTCCCGAGACCTTGTTTGTTAGGACGCCGTGTTGCATCGGCGGCAAAGCTGGTTTACCGGTTTTGCCACTCCGCGCAAGCGGCGTGCAAGGCTGATTGGATGGAGTTGTCGTTGCGCGTGCAGAAATTCAAGTCGGCGTTTTTATTGCGCCCCGCCCAGTTCGCCTCTCTTCTGGTGGCGGCCACGGCCTTGTCCGCCTGCAACACATCGAAGATGGTCGGCGATCTGAATCCGCGAGACACGTTGCACCAGGGCTACGTCGTCGACCAGCAGTCGCTTGATCTGGTACCGGTCGGGTCCAGCCGCGAGCAAGTGCTGCTTGCGCTCGGCACGCCCTCGACAACGGCGACCTTCGACAACGAAGTCTTCTATTACATTTCCCAGACCCGCGAGCGCGCCGTCGCCTTCGCCAAGCCGAAGCTGGTCGACCAGCGCGTTCTCGCCGTCTATTTCGGCGAAGACGGCCGCGTCAGCAATATTGCCAATTACGGCCTCAAGGATGGCAAGGTGTTCGACTTCATTTCTCGCACCACGCCGACAGGCGGCAAGGACCAGAACTTCCTGGCGCAAATCATCAGCGGCGCCGGCAAGATGTCCCCTGGTTCGGTCGGGAATCTCCTCGGCGGCTAACCCGATCCAAACCATCAGCTGCAAGACGGCTCGCCGGTACGGCGAGCCGTTCGTCGTTTGAAGGCCCGGCACATATTTCTGCTAAGCTACGAAAAACACCGCAAATTTAGGTTTGCTTAAGCTCTCGATAACCGCGCGGTAACGATGTGCCTGTAGAACCGGTCGTGAGGCGGATATCCGCCCGGCGCTCCGGATCAGGTCTCGCGTACTGGAGCCCGCAAGATTAGTACGTTTCGCAAGTGCTTTGTAGCGAAACGCCATGCGTATCTGGCAGAACCGCGTTCCCAAAGGAGCGCGGTTTTTGCGTTATAGGGTTGTACTCAGGGCGAGCGACGTGACAGGCGCCGGAAATTTGCCTTGACCCGACGGCTCGCCGGACGAATGGCGGCCTCTGTAGCGTGCTTGAACGCAACCTGCGTAACTGCCGACGGTGAGCGACCTGCAAGCACCTGCGGCCAGAAAGTGAGCGTTGAACCGAACAAGGAAAGCTGTGCCGCCAGCGCACCTTCGAATGCCGCAGCCACTTTTTCGGAAGCTGCGCGCATGGTCTCGCCGCTCCAAGCCGTCTCCTGCTGGATTTCGGCGGCCATGATCGGCAAGCGCCACGCCACAACCCAAGGAGCGAGCATGAAATTCTGCGCACCGCCCGGAAGTCGCGTGGTGCTGGCTATTGCCTTAATCATGGACATTCCTCGCTGGACCAAGCGGCAAACAACGTCGCGGCCGACTGTTCGTTCCAACCAGCCGCAACGCAAGCACGGTATCAGGTCTTGTGCAAATCTTTTGCCGCAAGATCGAGCGCCTTGGCGATACGGTCACAGGCCGAGTCGATCGTCGCACGCGTCCAGATCAGCGGCGGGGAAAGGATCATCGAGTCGCCGGTAGCGCGCAACATCATGCCATTGGCTATGGCATGATCACGCACCACGACTGCAGCGCTGCCGGCCGGTGCAAAGCGTTCCTTGGTCGCCTTGTTCTTTACGATCTCGATCGCGCCCATGAGGCCGAACGAACGGACCTCACCCACCAACGGATGCCCGGCAATGCGCTCCTGCAGCGCCTTTGCGAAATAAGGACCGGTATCGGTTTTCACACGCTCGACCAGCCCCTCCTTCTCGATGATGTCCAGGTTGGCCAACGCCACGGCACAGGCAACGGGATGTCCGGCATAGGTGTAGCCGTGGGCGAACTCGCCACCCTTTTCGACCAATGTGGCCGCGATTCGGTCGCCGACCAGCAACGCTGACAGCGGCTGATAGCCGGACGTCAGCGCCTTGGCGGTGGTTATGGTGTCCGGCTCGATGCCAAATGACTGGGCTGCAAACCACTCGCCCGTGCGGCCATAACCAGTAATCACCTCATCCAGCATCAAGAGCACGTCGTATTTGCGGCATATGCGCTGGACTTCCGGCCAATAGCTCATCGGCGGGATCTTGACGCCCCCTGCCCCCATGATCGGCTCGCCGATAAAGGCCGCGACATTCTCAGTTCCCGCCTCGAGGATTGCGTCCTCGACTGCCTTGGCTGCGCGCAGGCCGAAATCGTGGTCGCTTTCGCCCGGCAGCGCCAGTTCATAGGCATAAGGCATCATCACGTGGACGATGTTCGGCACCGCACCACCGAGCTGCTTGTGCATCGCATCCATGCCGCCAAGCGAGGTGCCGGCAACAGTCGAGCCGTGATAGGCGTTCTTGCGCGAGATGATGCGGTTCTTCTCAGGCTTGCCTTCAAGCGTCCAGTAGTAGCGAACCAGCCGCAACGCTGTGTCGTTGGCTTCCGAGCCGGACGAACCGAAGAACACCTGGTTGACGTTCTTCGGTGCGATTTCTGCAAGTCTCTTCGCAAGTAGGACCGGCGTCGGCGTCGAGCATTTGAAGAACGAATTGTAGTAGGGCAGTTCCTTCATCTGCTTGTAGGCGGCTTCCGCAAGCTCCTCACGGCCATAGCCGACGTTTACGCACCACAGGCCGGCCATGCCGTCTAGGATTTCAGCGCCTTCAGAATCGTAGATGTACGGGCCTTCGGCATGCGTGATGATGCGCGAACCCACAGCCCTGAGTTCCTTATGGTCGGTGAACGGATGCAGGTGATACAGTGCATCGATCTGCTGAAGCTGTTTCAGCGAATAATTTTGATAGGTCATTTCGTGGCCTTTCCTCTTCAAATCGTTCCGGCAGCCTTGTGCCGGGGCGGATCGTCAGAGTTCGAAAGGCGGCGAGTAGCCGATGCGGGCGCACAGGCGCAAAAGCTCGGCATGACGCGTACGCAACGAGGGCGTCGCGGCGATCAGGAGCTTGCCCGGCTGGATGCTGACCACACTCATGCAGCCAGTGTAGCCGAGAGGTGCCGATGCATTCAAGCACGGTGAGAAAGTCGCAAGGCGGGCCAAAAGCCATGTCGCTTTGTTCGCCCTAGTAGTCGCCGCCTCCGCAATAACCATCCAACAGCCGGTCCATTATGGACCCAATCGCTTATGCAATGAGGACTGCCATGACTGCCGCGCTACATCCTGCCGAACCGGCAACTGCAAGACGAGGCGGCCGAGCAGGCAAACGAGCCAGCGGGGCGGCAAGCTTCGAGCAGCAGCCCTTTCGCCAGCTCAAAATCCCTTTCCCGCCGACCAAACTGATCTCCGATGACGAGTTGGAGTCGATTCACCTCGCATCTCTTCGTGTCTTGGAGGAGATCGGCGTGGAGGTGCTGCACGACGAAGCGCGTGAAATCATGAAGAAAAACGGCGCAGAGGTGAGCGAAGGCTCGCAGCGCGTACGCTTCGACCCCGACATGATTTTGGAATTCATTGCGTCTGTGCCCTCCGAGGTCACGCTGCATGCGCGCAACCCCGAGCACAATGTGCAATTCGGCGGCAACAACCTGATCTTTGCCCAGATGGCATCCGCGCCGAACTGTTCAGACCTCGATCGTGGGCGCCGCCCTGGTAATCACCAGGACTTCCGCAACTTGGTGAAGCTCGGCCAGATGCACAACATCTTGCATGTGACCGGCGGCTACCCGGTGGAACCGGTGGATATCCATCCTTCCATCCGTCACCTCGAATGCCTGCGCGATTTCGCGACCCTCACTGACAAGGTGTTCCACTGCTATTCGCTGGGCAAGGAACGCAACGTGGATGGCATGGAAATCGCACGCATCGCTCGCGGCGTATCGATGGAACAGTTCGTCCAGGAGCCATCCGTGCTCACCATCATCAACACGAATTCGCCTCTGAAGCTCGACATTCCCATGATGGAAGGCATCATCCAGATGTCGTCGCACGGCCAACTTGTTGTCGTAACGCCGTTCACGCTGGCGGGCGCGATGGCGCCGGTCACAGTTGCAGGCGCGCTGGTACAGCAAAATGCCGAGGCGCTTGCGGCAATCGCCTTCAGCCAGATGGTAAGAAAAGGAGCGCCTGTCGGTTACGGCGGCTTCACGTCGAATGTCGATATGAAGTCAGGCGCGCCGGCCTTCGGCACGCCGGAATATATGAAGGCGCAGCTTGTGGGCGGGCAACTCGCGCGCCGCTACAACATTCCCTACCGTACTTCCAATGTCTGCGCGGCGAATACCGTCGATGCACAAGCAGCCTATGAAAGCGTGTTTTCCCTATGGGGCTGCATCCAGAGCGGCGGCAACTTCATCAAGCACGCAGCCGGCTGGCTGGAGGGCGGCCTTAGCTGTTCCTACGAAAAGACCATGCTGGACATCGATCTTTTGCAGATGGTCGCTGAATTTCTCACCCCGCTCGATTTGTCGGAAGATGCGCTTGGCGTCGATGCCATCCGCGCGGTTGGCCCCGGCGGGCACTTCTTTGGTACACCGCATACGCAGGAGCGCTACAAGACAGCCTTCTACTCGCCGATTATTTCCGACTGGCGCAACTACGAAACATGGGCCGAAGCAGGCCGGCCAACGGCCATCGACCGGGCAAACCGTCTTTGGAAGCAACGTCTGGCCAGCTACGAAGAGCCGTATATGGACCCCGCAATTCGCGAGGAACTTGATGCCTTCGTCGCCAAGCGCAAGGCTGAGGGCGGCGCGCCTACGGATTTCTAGAATTCCGGGTCGGATATACCCCCGAGCCACGTCTCTCCTTACTCAATTTCAAAGTATTCGGATCCTTCCACATGAAATCTCACGCAAAAGCGGTTGTCATTGGCGGCGGCGTCGTCGGCTGCTCGGTTCTCTACCATCTGGCCAAAGCCGGCTGGACAGACATTATGCTGATCGAGCGCTCTGAGTTGACCTCCGGATCGTCGTGGCACGCAGCGGGCGGATTCCATACGCTGAACGGCGATCCTAACGTCGCCAAGCTGCAAGCCTATACGGTGCAGCTCTATAAGGAGATCGAGGAGCTTTCCGGCCAATCCTGTTCGCTGCACCTGACCGGCGGCGTGATGATGGCCGACACGCCGGAGCGCATGGACTTCCTGCGCTTGGCCCATGCCAAGGGCCGCTATCTGGGCATGGACACCGAACTGATTACGCCGTCTGAAGCCAAGGCAATGTTCCCGCTGATGGACGAAACGAACTTCGTCGGTGCAATGTGGGACCCGGTGGAGGGCCATCTCGACCCTTCCGGCACCACCATCGCCTATTCCAAGGCCGCCAAGAAACTGGGCGCAGAGATCGTCTTGCGCAACCGCGTCACGGAGTTGACGCAGGAACCCGACGGCACCTGGAACGTGGTGACCGAACAGGGCACGGTGAAGGCCGAGCATGTCGTGAACTGCGGCGGCCTTTGGGCGCGCGAAGTTGGCCGCATGGTAGGCATCGAACTGCCGCTCTTGGCCATGGAACACATGTACCTTCTCACCGAACCGATGCCCGAAGTGGAGGCGTTCAACAAGGCAACCGGGCGCGAAATGGTCGGCGTTCTCGACTTCAAAGGCGAAATCTACACGCGCCAGGAGCGCAATGGGGTGCTGCTCGGCACCTATGAGAAGGCATGCAAGCCGTGGTCGCCGGTCAACACGCCTTGGGATTTCGGGCATGAGTTGCTTCAGCCCGACATCGATCGCATAGCGCCCTCATTGGAAGTGGGCTTCAAGCATTTCCCCGGCATTGAAAAGGCCGGCATCAAGCAGATCATCAACGGACCCTTCACCTTCGCACCAGACGGCAACCCGCTCGTCGGACCGGTGCCCGGCCTTACCAATTTCTGGTGCGCCTGCGCAGTGATGGCAGGTTTCAGCCAAGGCGGCGGCGTTGGCCTGGCGCTCTCCAACTGGATGGTGAACGGCGATCCCGGCTTCGACGTGTGGGGCATGGATGTCGCGCGCTTCGGCGAATGGGCAACGTTGCGCTACACCAACGCCAAGGTGCGCGAGAATTACTCCCGTCGCTTCTCCATCCGCTTCCCCAATGAAGAACTGCCAGCCGCGCGACCAGCACAGACAACACCGCTCTACGACACAATGGTCGCCAACAACGCCGTGATGGGCGATAGTTGGGGCTTGGAAACCCCATTGTGGTTTGCACCCAAAGGCACCGAACCCAAGGACATCGTGTCTTTCCATCGTTCCAACGATTTCGAGCATATCGGCAAAGAGGTGCGGGCAACACGCGAGCGTGTCGGCGTGACCGAAATCGCCAACTTTGCCAAGTACGAAGTGAGCGGTACGAGCGCCGAAGACTTCCTCAATCGCCTGATGACCAATCGCATGCCGAAAACCGGCCGCATCGTGCTGACGCCGATGCTGAACGAATTAGGCAAGTTGATCGGCGACTTCACCATCGCCAAGGCCGGCGAAGAACGCTTCATGATCTGGGGCTCGTCCGCGGCGGCCAGATACCACATGCGCTGGTTCGGCAAGCATTTGCCAAAGGACGGCAGCGTCCGCATCCATCGTTTCGACCAGACATTGGTGGGACTCTCCATTGCAGGTCCCAAATCGCAGGAATTGTTGCAGAAACTGGCGGACATCGACGTGTCGTCCAAGGCTTTCCGTTTCATGGATTTCCGTGAAATGGCAGTGGACGGCGCGCCTTGCATGGTCAATCGCATCACCTATACGGGCGATCTTGGCTACGAAATCTGGATGCAACCGGCCTATCAACGCTTGGTCTACAAAGCGATCAAGGAAGCTGGTGAAGAATTCGGCATTGTCGATTTCGGCATGCGCGCGCTGCTTTCCATGCGTCTGGAGAAGAACTTCCCCACCTGGTTCCGCGAGCTCAGGCCGATTTACGGACCGTTCGAAGGCGGCATGGACCGCTTCATCAAGCTTGAGAAGAACGATTTCATCGGCCGCGAGGCAGCGGCAAAAGAACATCAGGCAAGCCCGAAGCTGCGGCGCGCCTCCTTCATTGTCGATGCCGGCGATGCCGACGTGATGGGCGACGAGCCGATTTGGGCCAAGGTTTCGGCCGATTTCGGCACGGTGGAAAAACCGCACGGCTACGGCGCGCCGCGTTTCGATGACGCTGGCAAGGAAGTTCGCGGATCAACGGCTGCCAAAGGTGCATCGGCTATTCGGGGCATCGTCGACGGTGAATGGCGCGTGGTCGGCTGGGTCACCTCTGGCGGCTACGCTCACTATGTCGGCAAGTCGATGGCGCAGGGCTACGTGCCGGCGGCGCTTGCCGAAAACGAGAGCAAAGGGTTGTTCGAGATCGAAATCCTTGGGCACCGACGCCCAGCGCACATCAACGTCGAACCTCTGTTCGATCCAAGTGGCGAGAAAATGCGCAACTGAGCACCGGGGCTGGTGCTGTGATGGACACGCCTAAAGGCAATTTTGGCCGCCACCGAAAGATCTTGCCGTTCGAGCCCGGCTCGGCGGACGATCTGGAGGCGCTTCGCCGTCAATCCCGCGAGAAGGCGGCTGGGCTGAACCAGCATGTCCTCGGCTATGGTGCACTGGCGCAATCCGAATGGGCAGCGTCAGGCATTGCTGCTCCGGATTTGCCGATGATGCGCCGCTACCGTCTTGATCGCATCCGGGCTGAACTGCGCAAGCGCGATCTCGCCGGCGTCCTGCTCTATGACCCGGTCAACATCCGCTACGCCACTGACTCCACCAACATGCAGTTGTGGGTGGCGCACAATCCGACACGCCACTGCTTTGTCGCCACCGAGGGACCGGTGGTCCTGTTCGACTATTTCTCGTGCGAACACTTGTCCGACCATTCCGGCGTGGTCGACGAGGTTCGCCCAGCCGTTTCATGGATGTATCTCTATAGCGGCGAGCTCACCGACAAGAAGGTTCGTCGCTGGGCATCAGGTATCGTCGATCTTGTGCGCGAACATGGCGGCGGCAATCGTCGCATCGCCATCGACCATATCAATCCGGAAGGGCTTGCGGAGCTCGAGCGGCTGGAGATTGACGTGCATAGCGGCGAGGCAGTGATGGAAAATGCCCGCCTTATCAAATCGCCGGATGAATTGCTGGCCATGCGCCGCGCCATTGTCGCCTGCGAAGCGGCCATGAAAGAAATGCACACGGCACTGAAGCCTGGTATTTCCGAAAACGAGCTTTGGGCGGAACTGCACCGTGGCAACATCGCACGCGGCGGCGAATGGATTGAAACCCGGCTTTTGTCATCCGGCCCGCGCACCAATCCGTGGTTTCAGGAATGCTCCTCGCGCGTGATCGAGGATGGCGATCTCGTCGCCTTCGATACCGATCTCATTGGACCATATGGCTTCTGTGCCGACCTTTCGCGCACCTGGCTCTGCGGCGACAGGCGACCAACGAACGAGCAGCGCGATCTCTACCGCATCGCGGCTGAACAGATCGCCTACAATCTCGACCTCATGCAACCCAGCATCTCGTTTCGCGATCTTTCCGTGCGCTCCAAAGTGCCACCAGCCGATTGCTTCCCGACCCGCTACGGCGTCCTCTATCATGGCGTCGGTCTCGCTGATGAATATCCAACGCTGCCGCACGCCGCGGACTGGACCGACGATACGCCGGACGGCGTGCTGGAGCCCGGCATGGTGCTTTGCGTCGAGAGCTATATCGGCCGGCTGGGAGGCCGCGAGGGCGTCAAGATCGAGGAACAGGTGCTGATCACCGAGACTGGCAACGAACAACTCTCGACCTACCCTCTGGAACAGGCGCTTCTGGCCGGCTAGCCGAGGTTGATCACCGCAGGTAGTTGTTTTGACAAAACCTCCTTGAGCGCTGCGACAGCGCCGGGCGGCGTCGAAAGAGAGGTGATGAAGGGCAGGCCCTTGCGTCGCGCAGTCCAGCCAACCACCTCAAGCTCGGCCGCCGCGGATTCGAAGCGTTGTGCGAGTACCCAGCTGAGACAATCGATCGCCGCGACATCTGCACGGCCCTCAGCGACTGCGCGGACCGAGAAGCGGTGTCCGCCGCTCTCTTCGCAGGTTGCGAACAACGACAGGCTTTCGCCCATAGCTTCAAGGTCGCGCTTCAGCCCATTGATTCCAGACATGGACTCGCCATCGTTGTAGGCGAAACGCTTCCCACGCAAGGCATCGGCCGGAACGAGTGGACAACCGCCAGTCGGGGCTGGCACATGCCCGATCACGCCACGGCGCATCACGATAGCGCTTGAGTAAAACTCCCCTTCGCCGCCTTCAATCCCATCGTATCTCGATTGCCCAACCACTTGCACATCGTCAGCCAGGCCGAATTCCATCGGCCCCCAGCAGGTCTGCGCCACAAGAAGGGCCGGATGCCGCCACAGTACAGGCAGATCGAAATCCTCCCGCACCAGCGTCGCCGGATCTGGCGCAATGATCTTACCAATGGAATTTCTGATGCCGCTCGATACCGGCGACAAATCGGCGTTGCAGCGTGACAGCTGCTCCGGAGCGTCTATGCCACGTGCGCGCAAAGCATCCCTTAAATGCGCCCACAAACCATCCGTTTCGGCCCTGAGTTCGGGCCAGTCATACATCGGCAAGGCTGCAATCAGGTCGCGCATGCCGCGTCAAATCCAATTGATGAAGAAGACCAGTCTAGCACGTCGTGCAGGCAAGCGCTTCCGTTAGAGCCTTGTTACTCTTTCGGAGGCTCGGCAGGCACTGGAGCCGTACCGAAACCGTTGAGATTGCGGGTCCGCACGCGCGGCACGAAAGCCCTGCCCTGTTCCGGCGAACGGCACAGAACCGGATGCACTACCGGCTCCTTGGCCTTGAAGGCGTAGGCTTTCAACAGCGCCCAATAGTTCGGGTAGACGTAGCCCTTGTTCGCGGCGAGCCATTCCTCGCGACGTGCCTGGAATAGTGTCGGCAGGCGATACCAGGCGACGGTCGGCTGTTTGTGATGAACAAAGTGCAGGTTGTTGTTCAGGAACAGGAAGGCGAGCGGCGAACGCTCAACGATCACCGTGCGGCCTTCGGGGTGTTCCGACCACTGGTGTTCGGCAAAGGTGCGGATCGAAATCAGCGACTGGCCGATCCACATGGGCACCAAGACATAAAGCCAGAGTGGAATACCGAATCCGAACTGGATTATCGGCAATACGATCGCAAGGCCGGCGCCATGCAGGAGCCAAGCCTTACGGATCGCCTTGTCTCCGGCCAGCACCTGCTTTGCGTCATCGATGAAGAACCCGATCGCAGCCAGCCAAGGGCCGAGAAAGAAACGCCCGATCATGGTGTTGTTGACCTTTAGCAATGCCTTCATCGCGGCAGGCATTTCCTCGTGCATCCAAAGCGCCTGGTAGTAGCTTTCCGGATCGTCAAACGGATCGGTCAACCGCTCGTCGGCATGATGACGCAAATGCAGCGTCTTGAACCGCCGGAACGGCCAGACCAGGCCGATGGGCAGAAACACAAAGGCCTCGTTCACCAGCGCGTTTCGAGTGGGATGGCCGTGCAGGATTTCATGGACCAGCGAGGATTGCAGCGCCACGGTGAAGGCCAGAACTGCAAGCGCCAGCACCGGATATGCGTTCCAGATCAGCAGACCGGCGATCAGCCACGTTCCGTAACAGAACAAGGCCAGAAACACCGTAGGCCACTCAATGGCCGGTAAACGCTCTGCTCTACCTGTTCTTTTCACCATATCCCTGGCCCCGCCCCGGCGCCGGAATCTCGAGCGATTCCTGACAGCATAGTGTCAGTAGTCTGTTGTGGTCACAATGCGATAATGCGCACAAGGTGTTGCGATTGCGCATAAAAAGCCTCAATAGTTGTAGAAAGTAAACACTTTTAAGGATTCATTTACGCCTATGTACCGGTGTTGGGCACTGAGGCAGAAATTTTTCCTCCTTTTCAGGGTAGATTTCGATGGACAAGCGCGATCTCTCAAATCTGTTTCGGGAGCGCCTCAAACTGCTCCTGACAAGATCGGACCTGAACCAATCCGCATTCGCGACAGCGGTGGGCATTGACCGTTCGGCCCTGTCCCAACTGCTTTCCGGCGCATCGACACGATTGCCGCGTGCGGAGACGCTGCTCAACATGGCGGCGGAGTTCAAGGTTTCACTCGACTGGTTGCTGGGTTTGAGCCAGGACGAGGGCGTAACGGGCGAAATTCGGGAAAGCCTGGAGATCGAGGAGGCCGCCGGCGGTTTCGACCGCACGCTGCTGGCGAAATGGCATGCGGAAGCGGCAGGGTCCAAAATCCGCTATGTACCCGCAGGCATTCCTGACCTTTTGCGCACTGAGGCGCTTGTCGAATATGAGGCGGGCATCACCAACAAAAGCAGGCGTGCACAGGCCGGCGAAACGCAATATCGCATTGACTACAACAGGCGGCCTGAGACCGACATGGAAGTCTGCATGCCGCGACATACGCTGGAGATTTTCGCCCGCGGTCTCGGTGTATGGGACGGTTTTGCCGAAGCCGACAGGCGCGAGCAATTGCTGCATATGTCGGCGCTGCTGGACGACCTCTACCCGACCTTCCGGCTGTTCCTTTATGACGGCCGTATGCGCTATTCCATTCCCTACACGATCTTCGGCCCTTATCGGGCTGCCATTTATGTCGGCGACATGTATCTCGTGCTCAATGCCATCCAGCCGATCCGCACGCTGACCAGCCATTTCGACAATCTGATCCGTGCCGCCGAGATCAATGCACATGAGGCAGCAGCCTTTGCGCAGCTGCTTTCGGAGATGCGTTTCGATGATTGAAGTCAACCGAGACATTGACCCGACATAAAGATTTCTTTATATCATTATCTCGACAAGACCTCATTGAAGGCGAACCTTCCCATGACGAATCCGATCGATGCGCTCATTGCAGAAAAGGGCGTGCTCCTGGCCGACGGTGCAACAGGCACCAATCTCTTTGCGATGGGCCTTCAAGCCGGTGAGGCCCCGGAACTGCTCAATGAAACCGCGCCCGACACCATCACCAGCCTGCACCAGAACTTCGTCGATGCAGGGGCCGACATCATCCTGACCAATTCCTTCGGAGGCACGCGCCATCGGCTGAAGCTGCACAAGGCGCAGGACCGCGTGCATGAACTCAACAAACGTGCCGCAGAAATCGCCAAGGCAGTAGCCGACAAGGCAGGCCGCAAAGTGATCGTGGCCGGCTCGGTCGGTCCAACTGGCGATTTGCTCGTCCCGCTCGGCACAATGACCTATGAAGACGCAGTCGACGCCTTTGCCGAGCAGATCGAAGGACTGAAAGCGGGCGGAGCCGAAGTCGCTTGGATCGAGACGATGTCCGCGCCGGATGAAATCCGAGCCGCTGCCGAGGCTGCGATCCGGGTCGGCCTTCCCTACACCTATACCGGTTCTTTCGACACCGCTGGCCGCACCATGATGGGCCTGCTGCCCAAGGATATCCACGCCGTTGCTGATGGGCTTGAACAAGCGCCGGTCGGCGTTGGAGCCAATTGCGGCGTCGGCGCTTCCGACATTCTTGCTTCGTTGCTCGATATGACCGAGGCCAAGCCGGAGGCGACCGTCATCGTCAAGGGCAACTGCGGCATTCCCGAATTCCGCGGATCGGAAATCCACTACTCCGGCACGCCGGAACTTATGGCCGACTACGTAAGGCTGG
Source organism: Mesorhizobium sp. Root552 (assembly GCF_001427285.1). Lineage (GTDB taxonomy): Bacteria > Pseudomonadota > Alphaproteobacteria > Rhizobiales > Rhizobiaceae > Mesorhizobium. Next base: position 193,878 of record NZ_LMFV01000045.1, on the reverse strand, counting down.
CAATCGACGCCGGTGCAAAGATCGTCGGGGGTTGCTGCGGCACGTCGTTCCAGCACTTGGCCGCTATGCGCCAGGCGCTCGACACACACCACAAGTCGGGGCGCCCGACTGTGGACTCCATCGTCGAACGCATCGGCCCACTTCGTAACAAGCAAGCCACCGCAAACGTTGCTGAAACTTCGGAAGGTCGTCGCGAGCGCCGGCGCTCGCGCGGCTAATAATCTTATTCGCTATTGTCTGCGTAGGCAGACATGACGGATTTTTGGTCGATTTTGGCCCCGTCGTCGCGCGCCATAAGCATCAGTGCATCGGACGAACGTGGATCGGACAACTTTTCCAGCGCAGCGCTGAAACGTTCGTTATGAAGCGCCGAGAGCGCCACGCGCCGCGCGGTATCGACATCGTTCATGATGCGGCTGGTTTCGACGGATCTCGATTCCGAAACTGGTGAGCCCCGGCTAGCCGAGGCTGGTGTCCAACCGGAATTGCCGTCGATGCGCATTCTGAGCCCTCAAAGCTGCATAGCACCAGTTTCTACCATTGTTGAATTTCAATGCGGTACCCAAAATCTCGCGCATTTTAACGACTGGGAAAAGCTGGCGGACAAAGACTTGCCCACCAGCCCGGATTGAAAAGCTGTTACTGTTTGCCCGCCAGAGCCGCTGCCAACCGGACCAACGCAAGGAATTCCGAGCGGTAGCCGAACGGATCGGACCCGCGAGCCGCCGAAGCCATGTCGAGAATGCGGCCATAGCCAAAGTCCGCCATCGCATCTTCATTGCGCAGTTTCTGGCCGAAGGCAGCTACGGCGATAGAAAATCGCTGGTCAGCACCGGCAGCATCGAATGAGGCCACTTCGTTCGAAGTCGTAACCGGGGTCGTGATGAGCTTTGAAATCTCCGCGTCAGGCAGTTTGTAGCGGATCTTCACAAAGGCATATTCATTGGCATTGGCCACCCCGCCATTGGCGGTCGCCGCCTCGCCATAGCGCAGCGGATCGATCTGCTGGGTAACCCCCTTAGGCGTGATTTCATAGATTGCGGTGACGGAGTGACCCGAGCCGATATCGCCGGCATCGACGCGATCATTGTTGAAATCCTCCCGGTTCAGCGCACGCGTTTCGTAGCCAATGAGACGGTACTCCGCGACCTTCTGCGGGTTGAACTCGACCTGTATCTTCACATCCTTGGCGATCGGGAAGAGCGTCGAGGAGGCATCCTGCACCAGCACCTTTTCAGCTTCCGCCAGCGTGTCGATGTAAGCCGCCGTACCATTGCCGTTCTGAGCAATGGTCTGCATCATCTGGTCGTTGAGATTGCCCCGTCCAAAGCCGAACACCGACAGGAAAACGCCAGTCTTGCGCTTGTCTTCGACAAGGCGTTTCAGATCATCGTCATCCGTCTGGCCGACGTTGAAATCGCCGTCCGTAGCGAGCATGACGCGATTGATGCCGTCCTTGACGAAAGACTGTTGGGCAAGCCGATAGGCTTCACGGATACCCGCCTCACCTGCCGTCGATCCGCCCGGCTGCAACCCATCGATGGCAGCCAGGATTTTGGTTTTGTCGGATGCCTTGGTCGGCTCCAGCACCGTTCCCGCGTTGCCGGCGTAAGTGACGATGGAAACGGTATCGTCAGGCTGGAGCCTGTTAACCAGAAGGCGAAACGCGGACTGGAGCAGCGGAAGCTTGTCGGGCTCGTTCATCGAGCCGGAAACATCGATCAGGAACACCAGATTGGCCTTCGGCTGCGCGACGGGCTGCACATCATAGCCCTTGATCGCCACATGCATGAGCTTGTGCTGTGCATTCCACGGCGCGGGCATGACCGTCACTGTCGAATTGAACGGCGTTTCAGCCGTTTCCGGCCCCTTCCAGTCGTATGGGAAGTAGTTGACCATCTCCTCGACACGCACGGTGTCGGCTTGCGGCAGCAGTCCCTCCTTCAACGACCGGCGTACGAACGAATAGGATGCGGTGTCGACATCTATGGAGAACGTCGAAACCGGATTTTCTGCTGCGGAGCGGATCGGATTTGTCTTGAATGTTTCGAGCCGGTCGCGGTTTTCGGGTTGCGGCAGATAGAGCTCGGCAGGCGCAACTGGCTCCGCCGCCGTCCTGAGATCAGCAACGCCGGGCGCAGCACCACCCGCCGCGCTCTCCGCCAACGGCGCGGCTGCCGGGGCCATAGCGTTCTGCTGCATGACGCTCAGATCGGCCGGCGCTTCCCGCTTCAAAACCTGCGCTGCCGTTAGCGTATCGCTTTCCGCATCGGCCTTCTTTCTCATCTCGGCGGGAGCAACAGGTTTCGGCGCGGGCTTGCTCGCGGGAACATCGCTGACGCTCTCCTCCGCCCGGAACCTGAACGGGGAATCCTGCAGCAGGTAAAGCGCTGTGTAGCCGGCAATCGGCAAAGCCACGAGACCGGCAATGGCTGGCGCGGCAAACAGTTTCTTTTGCATGATGTCTCTCCAAAGCTTGCTTGCTCGTTCGGTGAGACGTGGCCCGGAGGCCGATCCTTGGGGCGTAGATGCAATTTCTTCTTGCGCGTCGAAAGCTGCCATCGCCGCATGCAGCGCCCCTACCTTTGCCTCGGGGCGCGGCTTAGGTGCGGCAAGATCGTGCAGCCTGCTGAGTTCGCTCTCGTTGACCATGGTCACACTTCCCCGGCTGAGCGCATCAGCACTTTTAGCCGTTTCTTCGCTTCATGGATGTGCCACGACACCGTCGCTTCCGAAATTGTCATCACCTCGCCGGCAGCAGCGTGGCTCAATCCCTCGCCATAGACGAGAAGTACCGCATCGCGCTGTTTGTCAGGCAGTTCGCGCACCGCAAGCCAAAGCTCATCGAGTCGCGCGCCTTGATCGTCCGTCCCATCACCCGCAATCGATGCATGAACGCCATAGGCATCGGTCCTGGCGACGTCGCGGGCGGTTTTGCGGGCAAGGTCACGGGCCGCGTTCATCGTCATGGTGTAGAGCCATGTGGTGAAGGCACCCTCGCCGCGATAGTCGCGGATGGAGCGACCAAGCCTGATGCATACCTCCTGGGCGATGTCTTCCGCATCGTCGCGACGACCGCACCAGCGCCACGCGATGCGATGGACAAAATCATAGTGCCTTTCGACAAGCGCGCCGAAAGCCTTCCTGTCTCCGTCCTTAGCGCGGGCGATCAACTCCAGATCGGAAGCGTCGCCATCATCCAGCATCATCGCCATCATCGCTTTCTAGACGACGGTGATCGGCAATTCCTTGGGTGGGTAGAAGATTTAATCGGCAACCCACGCAAAAATTCAGTTCGAGGTTAAAAAACCGGCTTCAACATGCGACGAAGCACATCGGTTCTGGCGATGAAATGCTGCCAGAGCGCCCCGGCAGCGTGCAAGGCAACGACAATGATGATGACCGGTTTGGCCAGTTCGTGGATTTCGCCGGCATCTCCAATGCCTCCAAACCACGCAACCATGCCCGATACCGGCATTGCAAAGATCGCCACGTAAAGCAGGAAGTGCGCGGCAGAGGCGGCCCAGCGCTGAAAGGCGCGCTCTCCGGCCGGAGCGGCAGGCGCTCCATTTCGCCACCGCAGGAACAACCGGACGAATGCCAGAAGCAGGATGGAAATGCCGACATAGACATGAATGTATGCACTAAAGACGTCCGTTTCCGCCGGTACGGTTCCTCGTTCGAACGCCCGATATGCAGGTTTGTTCAGATCGCCCATCACAAGCTGGAATATGACAAGCGCCGCAATGATCCAGTGAAGGGCTATATGCGCAGCACTGTATCCCAAAGGCCGTCGAGCAACCATGATCCGATCCTTGTCCGCTTGAGCACTATTGGCTCATTTGCAACAAAGGATTGCGACGCATTTTCGACTGAACCAGACATGTGTTCGCTGTTCCATCTCTGGTTCTGATTGCCAGTTTTCGCATGCATCACCTTTGTCCCAACATGTGCGATCAAAAAACCCTGGCTGGCGCCGGCGCAATGCCCGGCGGGGCGGGCGCAATCAAGATTTCGTGCAGATCGCTAGCGAGCGAAGGCTGCCATGTGAAAAGCCTGTACTTCGCTAGGATACCGATAGGCCGTTCCATATGGACAAGCATTACGGTCAAAACAACCTAGGGCCAAGCATGGCTCGCCAACCACACTGCGAACATGAGCCAGACAATCCCGGTAGGCAAAACCGGTCGGCGAGTATGCGTCGACAGGACAGGATTTCATGCAAGGTTTTCCGACACATGTATCGCAAAGGTGATTCACTTTGTCAGGAGTTCGAACTTCGATCTCGCGGTCGAAAAGGAGTGCGCCACGATAAGCGTGCCATAGGCCGTATTCGGGATGCATGAGAATGCCGAGCGGTGACGGCTTCAATCCCTCGGCCCGCATGGCCCATTGCTGGAACGGCAGGAATGGCCGATCGTTAGGCGATACCGCCCTCACCCCGAAACGATCCGCGACCTCGCCAATCACCTCGCGCGACCAGGTATCGAGCGGATTTGCCAGATCATCCGGCTTTCCTTGCCGCCAGCGCATGAAATGCGGCCAAGGAGCTGCACCGGCCTGCCCCACCAGCAGGACAGCTTTGGCAGGCTCGCCGGCGATCGAGGCCGGCGCGGCATCCGCTTCAGTGAAGTTGAAGCAGCCTCGTACGATCAAGCCGTGCGCGGCAAGGGCTTCCTCGATCACGGTGTCAGCGGGTTGCGGCTATCGGCGAGGATGCGCCCGCCGAGCACAATGAAGCAGGCCCCTGCGGCGCGTTCAATCCAATGACGCGCCCTGCCAAAAGAACGAACAACCGGTGCCGAGGACATGAACAGGCTGACCAGTGAATACCAGGCAAGAGAGCTTGCGACGACCAGGGCGATCATGGTCACCATCAGCCAGATAGGTGTCGCCGCCGTCACCGAAGTCGCAAAAACGCTGGCGAACAATACGATCGCCTTGGGGTTGGTCAGCGTAACGCCAAGGCCGAACAACAGCGGATTGCCGCTTTTCGCTTGGTCATCGATTTCAACAGCCTCGGGTTTCGCAAACAGCAGCCGGATGCCGAGATAGACCAGATACGCGCCACCAGCGACGCGGATCAGCCAGGCGAGCCATTCGAATTTTGTCAACACTGCCGACAGCCCGAGCAGGCCAAGCGTCGCGTAAATGCCGAGCCCGATCGAAACGCCGACCGTCGTCAACAGGCCAGCCTTGGTACCGCGCGTCATTGACGAACGCACCACGCCGACGAAATCCGGCCCCGGCAACATGAGAGCAGGAATGAAAATCGCAAAAACGCTGATGAGAACGACTGTTGGCTGCATGGCCGGCACCATTGAAACCCTGAGAAGAAATCATGCCGGGCCATCTTCAGCAAGCGCGAACCGCTGTACCAACAGGACGGAAATGGCGATGGCCTCGACACATTCATCGTTGCCAAACGCCCATTATTATAGTATCGAGTCGCTATTAAATCCGCGGTCACGCAATCTGAGATGAATATCTACGCTCGCACCCATATCGCCATTCCTTTTGCCAAGGCCCAGGAGCATCATGGCAATGTGAGACAGATGTTCTCATGACAGTCGGCACAAGCCATCCGCATTTCGAAAGCCAAGCAGACACTAGAATGAACACGACATCTTCATGGCTCCCCAGCCTTTTGACCGAAAATCCCGAATCCGGTTTTGCACTCGCCCTGAAACTTTCGCGCATGGCGGTGAAGTTCACCCAGCCCTCGGCCGAAGTCCGTTCCGAATTGCGCCCCGACTACGAGCGTGATGCGGATGCCCTGATCGCCGCCTCGCACGTGGTCGCAGTCAATTTTGCGACAATCGCTGCGGCGAACGGCTACTGGCGATAAGCACACCCAACATGAGCAACAAAGACGTAAAAGCGCCCGAACTGATGGTCGAGCGCTGGTTCAACAGCGCGGCCCCGATCACACTGGAAAGCCTTCGCGGCCGTCCCGTACTCCTGCACACGTTTCAGATGCTGTGCCCAGGTTGCGTGACCCAAGCCATACCGCAGGTAAAACGCATTGCGGCGATGTTCCGCAAGGAAGACCTCGCTGTGATTGGCCTCCACACCGTGTTCGAACACCACGACGCAATGACACCTGTGTCGCTCGAGGCATTCCTGCATGAATACCGCATAACGTTTCCGGTTGGTGTCGATCAGCCAAGCGAAAATAGCCCAATTCCGCGAACAATGGCCGCCTACGGCTTCCGTGGCACACCGTCGCTCGTGCTGATCGACAAGGCCGGCAACATTCGTCACCACGGCTTTGGCCAGGAAGACGAAATTGCATTGGGTTTCCGGTTGGGGATGCTGATGTCGGAAACGGCACCCGCTCAACAAGCGACGGCGACAGATGCGCCAGACGGTTGCGGCGCAGAGGGTTGCACGAGTTCGTAGCAAGAATAGTTGCGCACTGCCTTGCGCCGACAGGCCACCTGATGTGCGTCGAAGTTCGGGGCAGGACGAGCCGAAACGGCAGCTTTCGGGAACCGGAGCGGAGTGTACATGAAGGCACATGAGCACCGGAAGCGCAGAAAACTGCCAATTGCAGGCCGCCATCACCTGAATATCAAGATGCGCTAGCCAACACTTCCCTTGTCCGGGTCGGAAAACGCGCTCCGCCAGACTTCCTTGTGAATGATGTTGGCCACTTTAGCCCGGCCTGTAACGGGCTCCCTTCAAGTGAAGGCGTCGGGCATCGACTCCTTCTTCTTCGAGATGAAGTCCTTCAGTCCGTCGTCGATGCCCGGATCGAGGAACGGTGCTTCGTAGCTTTCCAGCCAGTGGCGCGCGAGCACGTTGGCGCGCTGGGGGGCGCTCTTCTCTCCTTCCGCCAGCCACTGCTCGAACGAATTGTTGTCGGCGATCGAGGAACGGTAGAAAGCGGTCTGGAAATTGGCCTGGGTGTGGTCACAACCCAAGAAGTGGCTGCCGGGTCCCACTTGGCGGATGGCATCCATTGCCTGCCCGTTTTCGGACAGATCGACGCCCTCGCTGAACTTCTGCTGCATGCCGAGCTGGTCGATATCCATCATGAACTTCTCGTAGCAGGAAGCCAGGCCGCCCTCGAGCCAGCCAGCCGAGTGCAGCACGAAATTGGTGCCGGCCAGAATAGTCGAACTCAACGTGTTGGCGCTCTCGTAAGCGGCCTGCGCATCCGGAATCTTGGAGGCGCAGAGCGAGCCGCCGGTGCGGAAGGGCAAGCCGAGACGGCGCGCCAGCTGTGCTGCGCCGTAAGAAACCAGAGACGGTTCCGGCGTACCGAAGGTCGGCGCTCCGGATTGCATCGAAATCGACGAGGCGAAAGTACCGAACAGAACTGGTGCACCGGGCCGTACCAACTGGGTAAAGGATGCGCCGGCCAGCACTTCGGCCAACACCTGCGTCAAAGTGCCCGCAACAGTTACCGGGCTCATGGCACCGGCAAGGATGAACGGCGTGACGATGCAAGCCTGATTGTGGCGCGCATAGACCTTGAGCGCCCCCAGCATGGTCTCGTCGAACACCATCGGCGAGTTGGCGTTGATGAGCGAGGTCAGCACGGTATTGTTCTCGACGAAGTCGTCGCCGAACACAATCTTGGCCATCGAAACCGTATCTTCGGCACGCTCAGGTGCGGTTACCGAGCCCATGAACGGCTTGTCGGAATACTTGATGTGGCTGTAGATCATGTCGAGGTGCCGCTTGTTTACCGGCACGTCGACCGGCTCGCAGACGGTTCCACCCGAATGATGGATAGACGGAGCCATATAGGCGAGTTTCACGAAGTTTCGGAAATCCTCGATCGTGGCGTAGCGGCGGTTGCCATCGAGATCGCGCACGAAAGGAGGTCCATAAACCGGAGCAAAGACCGTGGCATTGCCGCCGATCTGCACCGAACGCTCCGCGTTGCGGGCATGCTGGGTATAGATAGGCGGTGCAGTCTTGAGCAGCGAGCGGCATAGACCCTTGGGGAAATGCACGCGCTCGCCTTTAACGTCGGCGCCGGCTTCTTTCCACATCTGCAACGCTTCCGGGTCATCGCGGAAGATGATGCCGGTCTCTTCGAGAACGATATCGGTGTTCTTCTCGATCAGCGCCAGGCCCTCCTCGTTCAGGACCTCGTAGACGTTGATCTTTCGCTTGATGTAGGTGAGCTGGGTGCCAGGGCCGCCGCCGCTGCGCGCCGCGCGTCGCGCCGCCGCGCCGCCGCTTGCGCCACGACCGCGCCTGCCACCCGCCGATTCCTGCTCGACTGCCGCGTTTTCGCTCATGATGTTCTTCCCTGAAATCCGGTTCGGCCGCACTTTCCGCGGCCCCTTGGCGGATCGTAGCCATGCACCCTATTCGAAACGGCCCGTCCGCGCCAACGCCTGTCGCAAAATCGACAAGAATTCAAAGAGATTTCCAGTCGCTTTCCCATTGCAGGAAGTCGCAAATCAGCTATGGAACAATTCGTGCTAGCGATACGTATTGGCAGACTGATCATTGCCCTGCGACATCGTCGCGCGGCAGCATGGAGTTGAAGACATGGCCGACGATGACGAGATCATCCTTTCCGAACTTTCCGACGACGAACTCGTGCAGCAGATGCACGACGACCTATACGACGGTCTGAAGGAAGAAATCGAGGAAGGTACCAATATCCTTCTCGAGCGCGGGTGGGTACCTTACAAGGTTCTGACCGAGGCGCTGGTCGAGGGAATGCGGATCGTAGGCGAGGATTTCCGCGACGGTATCCTCTTCGTTCCCGAGGTTCTGCTCTCCGCTAACGCCATGAAGGCCGGCATGGCCATCCTGCGTCCCCTGCTCGCCGCTACCGGCGCTCCCAAGCAGGGCAAGATGGTGATCGGAACGGTCAAGGGCGACATCCACGACATCGGCAAGAACCTTGTCGGCATGATGATGGAGGGCGCTGGCTTCGACATTATCGACCTCGGCATCAACAACTCGGTCGAAAAGTACCTCGCCGCCATCGAGGAACACCAGCCCGACATCCTCGGCATGTCGGCCCTGCTGACAACCACCATGCCCTACATGAAGGTCGTCATCGACACTTTGAAGGAAAAGGGCATTCGTGACGAATATGTCGTCATGGTTGGCGGCGCGCCGCTCAACGAGGAATTCGGCAAGGCCGTCGGCGCCGACGCCTATTGCCGTGACGCGGCTGTAGCCGTTGAAACCGCAAAGGACTTCATGAAGCGCAAGCACAATCTGCGCGCATCTGCCTGATGAAAAAGGCCGCGCCTTGCGGCACGGCCCTTCCGCCCCCACATCCGGGACGGACAATGCAAATGCTAGTTGTTGGCAAATGCTAGTTGTTGACTGTGTCCTCTACGGCGTTGGCCGTCGCTTTGACATCCTTGCCGACACCGCGGACGGTGTTGGCGCACGCGGCAAGCGCCAAGGCACAGCAGATAACAGCTACAGGCGCAAACAGTGATAGCTTCATGGACGGTGTCTCCCGCATTCGGTAGGCTCGCATGAAAGCAACGGAAACCGCCCCGACTGGTTCCATGAATATCGTAGGAAAACAGCAACCCGGCCAAGGCGACAAAGTTCTCGTCATCGCCTGCGGCATGCTTGCGCGCGAGATTCTTGCAGTCAAACAGCAGTTGAAGCTCGATCACCTTGAACTGACCTGCCTGCCGGCAGAGTTCCATTTCTATCCCGAACGCATCGTTCCAGCGATGGACAAGGCGATCGAGGAGGCCAGGACAAAGGGCTACGAGAACATTTTCGTCGGCTACGCCGACTGCGGCACTGGCGGCTTGCTTGATCGCGTCTGCGAAAAGCATGGCGTCGAGCGCATGGCCGGCCCACATTGCTTCGCCTTCTATCAGGGCATGGACGCCTATGCGAAAGTCGCCGACGACGACATGATGTCGTTCTACATGACCGATTTCCTCTGCCGCCAGTTCGATGCCTTCTTCATGAAGCCGCTTGGTCTCGACAAGCACCCGGAGTTGATTGCGGATTATTTCGGCAACTACGAAAAACTGATCTATCTCGCCCAGACCGACGATCCGGAACTGGACAAGGTCGCCGAAAATGCCGCCAAACTGCTAGGCCTTGTCTATGAGCGTCGACCGACCGGCTATGGCGACCTGACGGCAGGGCTTGCGCGCGCCGGCACTCCCGTCTTGTAATGGCAACTCGGGCTTTGCCCGCGTTCACGCCAGCGGGAGAACTCCATGAAGGTTGTCACCATCGCATTTGCCGCAGTTGCAACGCTTGCGGCAACGACCGCATTCGCTGACGGCGAAGTCCAGAAGCTGATGACTGTAGCCGACAAGGCCCGACTCGAAACCTATGGTGAAACGCGCAAGGCCGCCTTGCAGGAAGCCAAGGCCGGCGATCCGGCCGAAGTCAGGGAGCTGGACGAAGTTCTCGGCCGCAACATCGTTTCCTTTTCCAATCAGGATCTTACCGGTAAGTGGCAATGCCGCACCATCAAGGCCGGCGGACTTGGCGCGCTGGTCATCTACGACTGGTTCAAATGCGAAGTCTCCGACGATGGCTCTGGTTGGATGCTGAAGAAGACGACCGGATCACAGCGGACCACCGGTCGCCTCTATGACGACGGCGAGAAGCGCGCCATCTATCTCGGCTCATTGCACTACAACGACGATCCGGTGAAACCCTACGGCGCCGACCCCGAGATGGATCAGGTCGGCTATGCCTTCCGAACCGGTCCCGATGGCTGGCGCATAGAATTTCCCAAGCCAGTTCACGAATCCGTTCTCAACATCATTGAGCTTCGGCGCTGAACCGAAATCGACCGCCTCATTCATTCTATCTGTGGACCACGCCGGCCAAACCTGCCCGGTTGCGTCGCGGTATGCGACATCATCTCAAATTGCGTCGCATTCAGGCGTCGCTTTTGAATGCACGCGCGTCGTCCCATGAGAAGCGGGACGATATTGCTTACGGCAATGCTCATAAACGCAAGGAGTTGGAATTCATGGCCGATCTTATCGTTGTTTTCTGGCGCGACATCCCCGCCCAGGTCATCGTGAAAAAGGGTCGGCAAAGCGCCAAGCGCGAATTGCCGTTGCGCTTCATCGAAGCGATTGACATGTGCGCCATGCGCAGCGGTGCAAAGGACAGCAGCGACTATCTGGAAGACTGGCGCAAGGCCGATCCCATCCCTGTCGGCGACGATCTCGAGGCCGAGGCCGATCAGGCCGCGGCAAAACTGGAAACCGAATACGACAAGGCGAGGCTTGTTGCCCTCGTCAATTCTGGCGGCAAGGAAAATGCCTGATACCCAGCCGATACCGACAACCGCTTCCGTGCCTGCGGGCGATCCGCAGGCCACGCCACCCAGCGCGCCGCCCGGAGTGACCCAGGCGACCGTCGTCAAGAAGGCCGCGCCAAAGACGGACTACAAGCCGTCCGACGTGTCGCCCCAACGGCGCGTGCAGCGGTCATTTGCGGTGAGGCTGTGGTCAGTCCGGCATTCGCGCCTCCTGGAGTGGTTCTATGCCAGGTTCGCCGACGCCTTCCTGATGCTGCATCCATTGTGGAAAAGCATCGGCTACAGCCGCGTCGAAGCGCCGGTCAAGTTCATCGAAAAGCGCGTCAAGGGCTTCATGTTCGACTGCCGTATGTGCGGACAGTGCGTTCTTTCCTCCACCGGCATGTCCTGCCCGATGAACTGTCCCAAGCAGTTGCGCAACGGCCCATGCGGCGGCGTGCGGGCGAACGGTCATTGCGAGGTCGAGCCGGACATGCCGTGCGTCTGGGTCAAGGCTTGGGAAGGCTCGCGCAACATGGTGCACGGCGATGCCATCCTCAATGTGCAGAAGCCGGTCGACCAGTCGTTGCGCGAAACATCTGCCTGGCTGCGCGTCACCGCGCAGGCTGCCGCGGCAAAGGAAGCAGCCCGCAACGCGGCCAACGGAGCGTCGGCATGAACGCGACACCCACGCATCAGCGCGACGAAAACCCGGCCGGTCCGCACCTGCCGCTGGAGCCCCTGCCCGGCCACACCTCGCGTGGAAGGCTTGAGCGCGTCCTGCGGCGCGGCGAATTTGCGGTGACCACCGAGCTCAACCCGCCCGACAGCGCCGATCCCGAGGATGTTTACAACCGCGCCAGGATTTTCGACGGCTGGGTCGATGCCATCAACGCCGTCGATGCGTCAGGCGCCAACTGCCATATGTCGTCGGTCGGCATCTGCGCGCTGCTGACGCGCATGGGCTATGCTCCGATCATGCAGATCGCCTGCCGCGACAAGAACCGCATCGCCATCCAGGGCGACGTGCTGGGCGGCGCGGCAATGGGCGTCGCCAACATGCTTTGCCTCACCGGTGACGGCGTGCAGGCAGGCGATCAGCCAGGCGCCAAGCCGGTGTTCGATCTCGACTGCATGTCGCTGCTCGAAACGGTCCGCGTCATGCGCGACAATGGCAAGTTCCTGTCCGGCCGCAAGTTGACGACGCCGCCGCAGGTTTTTCTCGGCGCAGCGATAAATCCTTTCGCCCCGCCATACGATTTCCGCCCTCATCGTTTGGGCAAGAAGATCGCCGCCGGTGCGCAGTTCGTACAGAGCCAGTACTGTTTCGACGTGCAGATGTTCCGCACTTATATGCAGCGCGTGCGCGACCTCGGCTACACCGACAAGGTCTTCATCCTGTGCGGCGTCGGCCCGCTGGCATCCGCCAAGACGGCAAAATGGATCAGATCCAACGTGCCCGGCATCCATATTCCCGATGCTGTCGTCAAGCGCCTCGAAGGCGCGCAGGACCAGAAAAAAGAGGGCAAGCAGCTCTGCATCGACATCATCAACGAGGTGAAGGAAATTCCCGGCGTCTCCGGCATCCATGTGATGGCTTACCGCCAGGAAGAATATGTCGCCGAGATCGTCGATGAATCGGGAGTGCTGAAGGGGCGCAAGCCCTGGAAACGCGAAGCGCGTAGCGACGATCAGATCGTTGCCGAGCGCCTTGACCAGATACTGCATGAAAACATGACCGAAACCCAGGTGGACATGGTCAAGAGCGCGCATTGAAAACGCAGACTGGCGCTTGATCGAAAACAGATAACGATATAAAGAAATCTTTATATCACAACGGAGAGATTGCATGACCCGCACGATCGTCGCTTCTGCGACCCGCGAAATCGTTATCGGTTTCGATCAGCCCTTCTGCGTGATTGGTGAGCGCATCAACCCGACCGGCCGCAAAAAGCTGGCGACGGAGATGCAAGCAGGCAACTTCGAAACCGTCATCAAGGACGCTCTGGAGCAGGCAGCCTGTGGCGCCACCATGCTCGACGTCAATGCTGGCGTGACGTCGGTCAATCCGAACGAGACCGAACCCGGCCTTTTGGTGCAGACGCTTGAGATCGTGCAGAATCTTGTCGACCTGCCGCTTTCAATCGACTCCTCCGTTTCCGGCGCAATCGAGGCGGCACTCAAAGTTGCCAAGGGCCGCCCGCTGGTGAACTCCGTTACCGGCGAGGAAGAGAAGCTTGAGGCCATTCTGCCTCTGGTCAAGAAGTATAACGTGCCTGTCGTTGCCATTTCCAATGACGAGACTGGCATTTCGATGGATCCCGACGTCCGTTTCGCCGTTGCCAAGAAGATCGTCGAACGTTGCGCGGATTTCGGCATTCCCGCTCACGACGTCGTCGTTGATCCGCTGGTGATGCCGATCGGCGCGCTGGGCGACGCGGGCCGTCAGGTGTTTGCGCTGCTGCGCCGTCTTCGCGAAGAACTCAAGGTCAATACGACTTGCGGTCTTTCCAACATCTCGTTTGGCCTGCCGCACCGCCACGGCATCAATGCCGGCTTCATACCGATGGTGATCGGCGCCGGCATGACCTCGGCCATCATGAATCCTGTTCGCCCTCAGGAAATGGAAGCCGTCCGCGCAGCCAACGTGCTTGCCGGCACCGACCGGGATTGCACCAACTGGATCAAGACCTACAAGGACTACAAGCCGGGCGAGCATGCAGCACCGGCACCTGTCCCTGTTTCGGCGCCCGGAGAGGCCGGGGCAAATGGTGGACGCCGTCGCGGCGGACGTGAAGCTCGCATGGCGCGGGGGTGAACCAACATCTGAAATGATTGCATTCCTGCATAAGCATTTCCGGTCTGCCGGCCATCTTCCTCCCATGGAACGACGCCCGACATCACTGCTACTTTCGCCGGTTTCCAACGCCGCAGGACATGCGTCGACCTCGCAACCGCCCGCCCTTTCCCTTAGTCGGGAAATGGCCGGCGGGCTGAAGGGGATTTTCAGATGAACTCTCCCGCCAACATCACCGATCCGCTCGTCCTTTTCATGCCATCAGGCAAGCGCGGACGATTCCCCATCGGCACTCCGGTACTGGATGCGGCCCGCCAGCTTGGCGTCTATGTCGAAAGCGTATGCGGCGGACGCGCCACATGCGGCCGCTGCCAGATCGAAGTGCAGGAAGGTAACTTCGCCAAGCACAAGATTGTCTCCTCCAACGACCACATTTCCCCGAAGGGGCCCAAGGAAGAGCGCTATGAACGCGTGCGTGGCCTACCTGAGGGCCGCCGCCTTTCCTGCTCGGCCACCATCCAGGGCGACCTCGTCGTCGATGTGCCGCAGGACACGGTCATCAACGCGCAAACCATCCGCAAGGCTGCCACCGACCGGGCGATCGAGCGCAATGCCGCCGTCCAGATGTGCTATGTCGAGGTGGACGAGCCGGACATGCACAAGCCCCTCGGCGACCTCGATCGTCTGAAGGCTGTGCTTGCCAAGGATTGGGGCTGGAAGGACCTGCGCGTCGCCCAGCACCTGATACCGGAAGTCCAGAAGATCCTGCGCAAGGAAAAATGGGCAGTCACCGCCACGATCCACAAGGACATGGAATTCTCGCGCGCCACCTTGATCGCGCTCTACCCCGGCCTGAAGAACGAAGCCTACGGCGTCGCCTGCGACATTGGTTCGACCACCATTGCCATGCATCTGGTGTCGTTGCTGTCGGGTCGTATCGTTGCCTCGGCCGGTGCCCCGAACCCGCAGATCCGCTTCGGTGAAGACGTGATGAGCCGCGTCTCCTACGTCATGATGAACCCGGACGGCCGCGAAGCCATGACCAAGGCCGTGCGTGAAGCGGTAAACGGCCTGATTGGAGAGGTCTGCGAACAGGGCGGCGTCGATCGCAACGATATCTTCGACAGCGTTTTCGTCTGCAATCCGATCATGCACCACCTGTTCCTCGGGATTGACCCGACTGAACTCGGCCAGGCGCCGTTCGCGCTCGCAGTCTCGAGCGCCGTGCAGGGCTGGACGCATGACATTGGCATTGAAGTCAATCGCGGCGCCCGCTTCTACCTGCTGCCCTGCATTGCCGGTCACGTCGGCGCGGATGCCGCAGGTGCAGCCTTGTCCGAGGGCCCTCACCGCCAGGACAAGATGATGCTGCTGGTCGATGTCGGCACCAACGCCGAGATCGTGCTTGGCAACCGCAACCATGTCGTGGCCGCATCCTCCCCCACCGG
This sequence comes from Mesorhizobium sp. Root552, assembly GCF_001427285.1. Lineage (GTDB taxonomy): Bacteria > Pseudomonadota > Alphaproteobacteria > Rhizobiales > Rhizobiaceae > Mesorhizobium. The sequence continues at coordinate 178,409 of NZ_LMFV01000045.1, read as the reverse complement.
GCCCGCCTTCGAAGGCGCCGAGATCTCCTCCGGGCAACGCGCCGCTCCGGGCGCGATTGAACGCGTGCGCATCGACCCTGAAACATTGGAGCCGAAGTATCGCGTGATCGGCGTCGACAAGTGGTCCGACGAAGACGGCTTCGAGGAAGCCGCAAAGGCGACCGGCGTCACCGGCATCTGCGGTTCGGCGATCATCGAGGTCGTTGCCGAAATGTATTTGAGCGGGCTTATTTCCGAAGACGGCGTCGTTGACGGAGCGCTTTCGGCACGCACCCACCGCATCATCGAAAACGGCCGTACTTTCTCCTACCTGCTGCGTGACGGCGAACCGCGCATCACCGTAACGCAGAACGATATCCGAGCCATCCAGCTCGCGAAGGCCGCTCTTTATGCCGGCATCAAGCTACTGATGGAAAAGCAGAACATCACTGGCGTCGATACGATCCGCTTCGCCGGCGCTTTCGGGTCGTTCATCGATCCAAAATACGCCATGGTGCTCGGCCTGATCCCCGATTGCGATCTCTCGGAAGTCAAGGCTGTCGGCAATGCCGCCGGCACGGGTGCGCTGATGGCTCTGCTCAATCGCGATCACCGACGTGAAATCGAACGTGAGGTCTCGAGGATTGAAAAGATCGAGACGGCACTTGAGCCTGATTTCCAGCAACTCTTCATCAATGCCATGGCGTTGCCGAACAAGGTCGATCCGTTCCCGCGGCTTTCCGAGCAGGTAACGCTGCCGCCGCGCAGCGCAGTCAGCGAGGAAGGCGGCTCAGTCGAGAGTGCTGCCCCGCGCAGGCGCTCGCGCGAGGAGCGAGCCGCGAGGCGTGGCCGAAGCTAAGCCGTATTCCACCGGGGCAGATATTGGCGCGTGTCGCTCGCTCGGCTTGACATGACCCGTCGACAGGAAACATCTTCCTGACGGGGCTTGCCACGTCTGTTCCGCTATGGCGGATGAGTGTTCAGTCATGCCCAGCCTGGCCAGCCACGTCATCGCATTCGTCCTTCGCCATAGCCGTAAAAGGGCTTTCTCAAGTCCGCAGGCCATGCACCAATGGATCGCGCATGCCCGCAAGAAGGAGAGCCATCGCCCTCCCGCTTGGATGAAATCGCGCTTCGATATCACCAACGGCAATATCGCTGGATTTCCCGTTTACGAAATCGCGCCACGGGCAGACGTCTCCAAGCGGATTCTCTACATGCATGGCGGCGCCTATATCTTTGAAATCACGTCATATCATTGGGGATTGATTGCCGAGATGGCAGATCGTCTCGGCTTTGGCATCACGGTGCCGATCTACCCCATCGCACCCGAGCACGATTTCCACGACATGTTCGGCATGGTCAGCGAAGTCTACCGGCAGATGCTGGTGCAAACGCAGGCACAAGACATCGTTTTCATGGGCGATTCTGCTGGCGGCAACATGGCGGTGGTCCTGACAATGATGATGGCCGAAGAAGGTCTGCCGCCGCCAGGCAGCCACGTCCTGATCTCACCCGGCCTCGACATGACCCTGGCCAACCCGAAAGTCCTCGAAGCCGAAAAGGCGGATCCCTGGCTCGGCATCCCGGGAGGGCTTGAAGCGATCCGCCTGTATGGCGCGGGCATGGAGCGCAGCGACTGGCGCATCAGCCCGCTTTACGGCAACCTCTCGGTGTTGCCGCGAACGCTGCTGCTCACCGGTTCGCACGACATGCTTAGTCCCGACAATCTCGTATTCGCTGAGAAAGCCCGCGCGCAGGGTGTCGAAATGGACGTTCTTTACGAGGAAGGCATGTTCCACGTCTGGCCGTTGATTCGGATGCCGGAGGCTCGCCGCGCCCGCGACCGCATAGTTGCATTTCTGAGCAACAGCGAAGCCGAAGCCGGGAAAGCCATGTCATCCTGACCGGACGTTTCAGCTGGCCATGAAACGCTCTAGAACTTGCCCGTTTCGCGAAACACTTCAAATGTCGCTCGAATATGGTCGGCAACGGCCTTCACCGGAGCGCTTGCGTCAGGCGACATCACCATGGCGAGGTTGTAGTTGCCGATATTGGGCAGACCGTCCTTCGGGCCAAGCTCGATCATATCGCTACCGAGGAAAGATTTCGGCAACGGAGCGACCGCCAGGTCGGCCATGATTGCCGCACGCTGGCCTGCCGTATGCGAACTCATATAGGCAACGCGATAGTCGCGCCCCTCCCTGCCAAGAGCTTCCAGCGCGCCCGCTCTCCACGCACACCCCTCCTCCCAGATCGAGACGGGGAGCGGCTCCCGCAGGTGCGCACAGCCGCCCTTGGCGCCGGCCCACACGATCGGTTCGGTCAAAAGCACCTCTGCCCCATTGGCGCTGGACTTGTAGGAATTGGTAAGCAGCGTGATGTCCAGCGCCCGGTCATCCATGCGCCGGCGCAGATTGACACTCTGGTCAATGGTGACATCGACGGCAATCGACGGATGGGACTGCGCGAAGCGCTTCAGTACATGCGGCAGCACCCGTTCGCCATAGTCGTCCGGGGATCCCAGTCGCACGATGCCGACGATGTCGGGGATTATGAACTTTGATACAGCCTCGCGATTGATGGCAAGAAGGCGGCGGGCGTAGCCCAGCAACATTTCGCCATCCGTGGTCAGCGCCACCGAACGCGCGTCACGCGCGAAGACCGAACGGCCGAGGATATCCTCAAGCTTCTTGATCTGCATCGAAACCGCAGATGGCGTGCGGAACACGGCAGTCGCTGCCGTGGTGAAGCTGCCGGTTTCGGCGATTGCGACGAAGGTGCGCAGCACATCGAGATCGAGCAGCGGGAGCGGATGGTTGAGTGGAGCGTTCATTCGGATCAGCTTTCAATTTTTCTGATACAAAGCATCATTCCATTTCGTTTGATTGAACATCAATTCGGGCAGATAGTCAACTCCATCAAAGGCAAGGCAACGAAACAGCAAGACCTGCTTCCGCCGGCAAAAGACTTCGATGGAACCGCGCACCCAGCGTATCGCGCAAACCCCTCATACCTCCGGGGATTCCCGGCCATTTTGGAAGGAGAATGAAATGTCCATCCTGTCCTCCATCGGCCGCATCGCGACCGAATTCAGCGCAGCCCGTGCCCGCTACCAGACCGAGCGCGCGCTCCGTTCCCTGCCCGCCGAACTTCAGAAAGACATCGGCTGGCCGGAAACAAGCGGCTCAGTTCCGTCATCGAGGGTCTTTTCCACCCGAACCGGTGTCGGCGTCTGGGCCGGAGCGAAGTAAACATGTGCAAGATCGACGGGACCCGCCGTGCAGAAGGCGCGACGGGTCCTTGCTACGTCTGAAACAAGCCATACGCGCGTCGCATGACGCATATGAGCAAATCGCATGACGCCGCTAAAATAACACCAACCTATTGTTTCCAATGGATATTGCGACGAATCCCAACCGGCTGCCGCATATTTGATGTCGCTTTTCCTGCTAACCGCTTCGTTTTTGCGATTTAGTTTGCATACAAACAGGCATATATGCAGTGCAACAAACGAGCTGCCCCACTCCATCAAGCGAAGGCGACCCGTCTTGGCAACCGAATGGAGTTTGCAATGAAGCTTTTCGCTCGCCTGTTTGCACGTCGTGAAATCAATCTGACGACCGCTCTGGAGCGTCAGCGCCTGTCGAAGACCATGCCCGGCCAGACCGGCGCAGTGGCCGCTGCCCGTCTCGGCTTCATCGCCTGATAATTCGAGGTTCACTTTGCCGCGCCCTGCTTGCGGCAGGCTTGATCAAGTCACCGCGTCGATCATCCGACGCGGTTTTGCTTTGCGCGCTTTCCCTGAACGCCGTCCGGCAAGCCACAAGGCTGCACTTGCATTCTGCATTGGTCGAAAACCGACCTCGCTATAAAAAATATCCTGTTACCGACACCCTAGCTAATTGACACGAAAGCGTTTTCCTGATGACGCTGTGCTGATAGCGACGTTCTGTCTGCGTCATGGCATCGGGAGGGTACCTTGAACGCTGTCAAACAACCGGTCAAAAGATCGTTTGTCTTTTTTCTCGTTCCCGACTTCACCATGATCGCCTTTGCGACGGCGCTCGATCCGTTGCGCTCGGCCAATCGAATGCTTGGTTATGAAGCTTACACCTGGCGCTTGGCCAGCATCGACGGCAGGCCGGTACGCGCCTCCAATGGCGTCGAATGCGCCGTCAACACTTCGCTGGAGGAAGAACGAAAAAAGATGTCCGGTGCCGACCGGCCTTCCATGGCCATCGTCTGCAGCGGCCTCGAAGTCGAAAAATACCACAACAAGTCGGCGTTTGCCTGGCTTCGCGAGGAATACAATCGCGGAGTCGCCGTAGGCGGCCTGTGCACAGGGGCGCATATCCTCGCTGCTGCCGGACTGTTGTCCAACAAGCGTTGCGCCATCCATTGGGAGAACCTGCCGGGCTTTTCGGAAGCGTTTCCCAAGGCCAATGTCTTTGCCGACCTCTTCGAAATCGACCAGAACGTCTACACTTGCGCCGGCGGCACCGCTGCGCTCGACATGATGCTGAAGTTGATCGGCGACGATTTCGACGAAAACCTCGTCAACCGCGTCTGCGAGCAGGTCCTGACTGATCGTGTGCGCAGCCCGACCGACCGTCAGCGCCTGCCGCTACGCGCCCGCCTCGGCGTGCAGAACTCAAAAGTCCTGACCATCATCGAACTGATGGAGGCAAATCTGGCGGAACCGCTGTCTCTGATCGAGATCGCCGACCATGTCGACCTTTCTCGTCGCCAGATCGAGCGCCTGTTTCGCTCGGAGATGGGGCGCTCCCCTGCCCGCTACTATCTTGAAATCCGGCTCGACCGCGCCCGCCATCTGCTGATCCAGTCGTCGCTTCCGGTGGTTGAGGTTGCGGTGGCCTGCGGCTTTGTTTCCGCATCCCACTTCTCCAAGTGCTATCGCGAACTCTATGCCCGCTCGCCGCAGCAGGAGCGTGTCGACCGCAAGCAGCTACTGGCAGCTTGAGCCCCAGCTGGGGTCAGGACCTGTTAATTTGACTGGAATGGCCGGCGCGAATTCGTGCGGATGCGCGAAGCAAGGTCGTGGGAAGGCTGGAGCCTTTCAAGGGCTTGCGACAAAGCAGTCCGTGCAAATTCGCCCGATCCGAAGCATGATCGAACTGGCGCCAGTGTGCTGCGTCAAAGCCCTCAACCGGGGAACAACCCCGCTCTTCGGACTTTTCCTTGCATCTTTCGCCGTCTCGAACGCCAGTCCGGTCAAATTAACAGGTTCTGACCCTACCGGCTTTCGTCATACATCCAGTATCGGTTGCGCCACGCCTTTTCGCCGGCAAGGCAATCGGTGGCGACCTCAGCTTGCGCCTTCACTATCGGCGGAAACAGGGCCTCTTCCTCGGCCCAGCGAGGCGATAGTGGCCCGGCAAGCTCAAGCACGAGCTTGCGCCGCACGGCATCCGGGAACTGGCTCCAGTCGTTGACGGGGATCATGAAAGCCCCCGGACCGCCGATCACGCAGTCGGTGTAATACTGGTCCAGGTTGCTCACCTCGTACCCCCAGGCAGGGCCGCTATTGGTCATCAGCGGCAAGCCGTTGATGGTTATCCCTTGCGCCACCAGCCTGTCCCGCACCACGGTCACGGGCGCGCCCTGGTTGTTAGGCCCGTCACCCGATACGTCGATGACCCGCTTGGTTCCTTGATGAGCGCTCTCTGCAAACAGGTCGGCACCGAACTCCAGGCCGGCCGAAATGGACGTGCGGCGCGCGCTATTGGGCGGATGGGCGGAAAGCTGGGCAGCCACCGTCTCGGCGTCGGCACGGCTGGCGATGATCGTCCAAGGCACGATCACATGCTGCGAGGTCACGCCTGCCCATTCAACGTAGGTTACTGCGATCTTACCGTGAACCCCGTCGGCGATAGCTTGAAGCACGCTGTCGTGAACAAGGGCCGCGGCATAGCCGTGCCGCTGGATTTCAAGCTCCATCGGAGACATCGATAGGGAAACATCCACGGCAAGGACGAGCTCGATGTCCACCGGCTCCGCCGAGGCGGACTGCAAGCTGCAAAAACCGGCCAGCCCGATCATTGCGGCAGCCAAAAGGCAATGTCCTGCAGTGCGGCGGAAAGCAGACATGCCACAAGGTACGTGAGATTTGTTGCAGGCAAAAGAAAAGCCCGACCTCCAATCGGGCTCATCCCTTCACATTTTTGCGAACGCACGGCCTACTGGCGCAAGATCCTTGCCCGATCTCAGCTTCGCGGCTTGAGGTTTTGCGGGTCGTAGAGCGGCCTGTAGCCCACTCCCGCAACTTCCACCGGGTAGGTCTCGCCGAAATATTCCACCGCCAGCTTGCGCCCTTCCTGGCAATAGGCCCACGGCAGATAGGCAAGCGCGATGTTCTTGCCGAGGGTCGGACCATAAGCCACTGAAGTCGTGAAAGACCGGCGGCCAAGTTCATCAACCAGCGTCTCGCCCGTCGCAGGGTCCATGACCGGCATATTGCCAACCGGATAGCGGGCAACGCCTTGGCGGTCGACGTTTGCCGTCATGACCAGCGTGCAAAGCATCGCCGGCTGATGTTCGCGCGCCTTATATTCCTCATGCTTGGCCTTGCCTCGGAAGTCAGCTTCCTTGACCTTCGGGCGGGACAAATCTGCCTCGAACAGATTGTACTCGGTAAGCAGATCGGCGTTCTGCAGGCGCAGGCTTTTCTCCATGCGCCGCGTGTTGGCATAAGTCTCCACGCCAAACGCCATGACGCCGGTCGAACGCAGCGCATCCCAAACTGCAAGACCATCCTCGTAGCGCATGTGCAATTCCCAGCCCTGCTCGCCGACATAGGATATGCGGAAGGCCATCACATCCTTGCCGCCGATGCGGATCGGCTTGATCGCAGCAAAGGGGAAATTCTCAACGGAAAGTCCCTCGGGGTTCTCGACCACCTTCTGCAAGGCGGTGCGCGCATTCGGACCCCAGATGCCGACGGTGACAAACCTCTCGGTCACGTCGGTGACGGTGACGTTCAGGCCGCGATCCTGCGCCGTGCGCTTGAGATAGTTGAAATCGCGCGGGCCAGCGTCTGCGCCATCAATGACCCGGCAGCGATCCGCCATGCGGATAACGGTCAGGTCCGCCCGCACCATGCCTTCGTCGTCGAGGAAGTGGGTATAGATGCCTTTACCGATATTGGCATCGCCGCCAATCTTGGCTGCGCAAACCCATTCCATCAGTTCGACATGGTCCGGGCCTTCGACGTCGTACATGGCAAAATGCGACAGGTTGACGATGCCGCAGTCCTCGCTCATCGCGAGATGCTCGGCATTGGAAACGCGCCAGAAGTGGCGGTTGTCCCATTCATTTTCGCGCAGGGGTACGCGGTTCCCGTATTTTTCCAGCAGATGTTCATTGGCGGCGTAGCCGTGCGCACGCTCCCAACCGCCGAGTTCCATGAAATAGCCGCCGAGTTCCTTCTCGCGCTCGTAGAACGGTGACCGGCGCACATTGCGACCGGTGGCGTAGGGTTCGCGCGGATGGACCGCCGGGTTGTAGATTTTCTGCGCCGCCTCACCACAACGGCCTTCAATGAAGCTCTCTTGCATCTGGTGCGGATAAAAGCGCGCATAGTCGATCTTCGCGTGATCGATTTCCGTACGCCCGTCGGTCATCCAGTCGGCAACCAGCTTGCCGAAGCCCGGACCGTCCTTGACCCAGATCGCCACGGCATACCAAAGGCCCCGCACCTTCTGGCTCTCGCCGATCGATGGGCCGCCATCGGCCGTCACCTGAAGCAAGCCGTTGAAGGAATGGCTTTCATTGTAGCCCAGTTCGCCCAGTATCGGCGTCAATTCCATCGCGCGCTCAAGCGGTGCGATGATCTGCTCCATATCCAGGTCACGCTGTGACGGAGACAGGCGCGCCTGATCCTTTTCCAGAAGGTCGCGAGGGTGGCACAGGCGCGGATTGGTTTCCTCGTAGTAGCCCCATTCGATCTGGCCGCCTTCTGCGGTCTTCGGATCGCCTGTATCGCGCATATAGGCCGAATTGCCCTGGTCACGCATCAGCGGCCAACCGATCTCCTTGCCGGTACCGGCGAACTCGTTATAGGGGCCGAAGAAGGTCAACGGGTGATCGACCGGCATAACCGGCAGGTCCTCACCAGCCATGTCGGCGATCAGGCGCCCCCAAATACCGGCACACACCACCACATAGTCGGCCATGATCGTGCCGCGGTCGGTTACCACACCCTTGATGCGCCCGTTCTCGATGACGAGCGACTTGGCTGGCGTGTTGGCGAAGGCCTGCAATTTGCCCGCCGCAACAGCTTGATCAACGAGCTTCCCAGCCACGGTCTGCGAACGCGGAATGACAAGCCCCGCGTCCGGGTCCCACATGCCGCCCTGCACCATGCTTTCCTCGATCAGGGGGAATTTCTCCTTGATCTCGGCAGGCTCTATCAGCCGCGCCCGCGTGCCGAACGCCTTGCCGGACGTCACCTTGCGCTTGATTTCTTCCATGCGGGCGTCATCGCCGACGCGCGCGACCTCAAGGCCGCCAATGCGCGCGTAGTGTCCCATCTTCTCGTAGAAATCGATGGAATAAAGCGACGTCCAGCATGACAGGAAGTCGTGGCTGGTCATGTAGCAGAAGTCGGAGGCGTGCGCCGTCGAACCGATATCGGTCGGGATGCCGGACTTGTCGATGCCGACGATATCGTCCCATCCGCGCTCGATCAGGTGGTGCGCGATCGAGGCGCCGACGATGCCGCCCAGCCCGATGATGACGACCTTCGCCTTTTCAGGAAACCCTGCCATTGCCTGTGACTCCGAAATCTGAATTTCGGGCAGACTATAGAGCAGTTAGGTCCGATTACAGCCTGTTTGCGACACGGCGCACATGCGCCGCGACCAGCGCTATCAACTCGGTCGAACTTGGGCGATTCCTACGGCGCTCAGGCGAAGGCCCAGACATCTTCCGCATAGATGCCGACGCTGTAGCCGGCGGTTTTCAGCTTGACCACGACCTCACCGATTTCAGGCGCCGGCAAGGCACCCACTTCGACCTTGATGAGGCCCGGCCGATAGCGGTTGAGGTCGAGTTGGTCGAAGACCGCCCAGTCCGCTCCCTCGCAGTCGACAAGGAAGGCATCGATGTAGTCGATCCCATTGCGGTCCAGCAGCGCCTGCAAAGGTTCGGAGGCTACCTCGATATCCTTCAGGTAGGGCGCGAACTTCGCGAAATTGTCGTCCGCCTCGCCCCAAGCGTTCTTGCCTGACATCAGGTTGGTGTCGGTGATTGAAGAGCAGCCGATGAATTCGATGGGAAGCGTGCCGGCTTCAAGTGCGGCGGCATCGAAAGTCTTGACCCTGATCGTTCCCTTCGAGCGGGTGACGGCGACCGGTTCGATGATGAATCGATCTCTATCGGGATAGTTGGCGCGCAGGCGCTTCTGATTGTACGGGATCGGCTCGACCAAGAGCGCTCGCGAATTCGCGATGCGGTTGAGCCAGGGCGTGACATCGTCGAACAATGCCCCGTCGCACGCACCGACATTGACCATCTGGAACGGACGCCCTCGCCCCAAGCGCGCCTTCAAAGCAGCCTGGGCCAGGAACTTGGTTCCCCTAAGCGCCGCCCCACGGTCGAGAATGCCAACCGGCAGCCCGAAAGCCAGGACAATCCGCACAAACTCCAGAAATACCGACGCTTCGCTGCCGTCCATCATGAATTTTCCTTCGGTGCAAAGTCGAAACGCGGTTTCCACATCACGACAAGCAGCATCGCTATGCCCGCCGTAAAGACAAAATAGAAGCGGTCGTCAGGTAGCGGAAAACTGGCGAATTTCCCAAGCAGGCCAATCGTCAGCGCAAACATCAGCGATGTCTCGCGTGGTGTCCCACCCCTGCCCGCACGCCAGAGCAGCGCCCACCCAGCCAGCATCGCCACCAATAGTGGCGGCCAGTCATTGTCGAGCAATGCCACTGCGGCCCCCCGTGCATAACCCTTGGCGAAGTCGACAAGCGAGAAGTCTGGATGGAAACCAGTCATCGAGTTCTGGATTTCCACGCATGAGAAGTAGAAATGTGCCCACCAGCCCGGATGCCCGCCATAGCGGGAAATGAGCATGCAGGCAGCAAATGACGCGACGAAGGTGATCGCAATCGGCAACAATCGCCAGCCGAACAGGATCGCGGTCAGCAGCAGGGCAAAGATCAGGATAATGTTGTCAGGCCGTATAAGTATGGACAGGAACAGAAGCAGGCACGCGGCCAGGTCACGCTGTTTGGCCAGAAGGTACAATGCGGCCATTGAAACGACAGCCAGAAGCATGTCCGGCGTTGCAGCCGTCATCATGTGGAAAACATCGGCCAGTATCAGCAGCGGCGCAAGGACGATCGCTCCTTGCAGTGCCTTCTCGCGGCCGAGCCACCACAGGCACATGGCGGCAAATCCCAGTGCTGGAACGATCGACAACAGGATCGCCCCGTCTACGATTCCGGTGGCCGGCTCCAGCACGCGCATCAGCCAGATATAGCCCACCTTCACACGGTACATGGAAAGCTGCGATTCAAAGTCGGCCGGGTTTTCCCATTGATGCCGGTTGTAGGGATTGCCGTACTGAAGGTTGTAGAGCTGCGCTTCACGCGCGCCATCGCTGATGGCCGCCCATGTCTCGGCATGAAGCTGCTCGGGGCTTTCGGTCCGGTTTTCCAGCGCGGTCGCCACATAGGCAACCATGTCCCAATTGTAATCGGGACGGACCCAACTGTAGATCGACACGACGACGAACACGGCGATGAAGGCAGCGGCGGCGAGCTTGTCGAGCAGGCTGCGTCTGGTTCCCGCCCGCGCCAGCGCGTCGGCTGCACCGGTGCGCATCGCCCAGCCGACGGCAGTACCCTGAAGGCCGCTCATCGCCGCGCCTCCAAGCGTTCACGCACTGACATCACTTCACCTGGCTTTTCACGAAGTCCTTGACGATCGCGATGATGCCGCGCGACAGCAGGCCATCCAGCGCATCGATAAAGCGGTCGACATGTTCACGCCGGCAAATCAGCGGCGGCTCCAGCCGGATGACGTTGCGGTTGTACTCGGTGAAGGCCACCAGCACATCGTAGTCGCGAAGCAGCAGCGCGCCGACAAAGCCCGACAGCGAGCCTTTGAGCTTCTCGTCCAGAACGCTGACGATTGGCCGTAGCACCATCGGCAGCGTCTGCGAGAAGTCGTGGAACTCCAGGCCCACCATGAAGCCCTTGCCGCGAACATCCTTGATGATCTTGGGATGCTTTGTCTGCACCGCCTGCAAGCGCTCAAGCAGATAGGCGCCGGTGTCGGCGGCGTTGTCGATCAGGCCTTCGTCGTAGAGCACGTTTAGCCCTTCGATGGCCGTGACGCAGGCTTCGCCCATGCCGCCGAACGTAGCCTGGGCATGGATCATCGCCGTCTTAGGCGTGCCGTAGGCCTTCATGTAGACGTCGCGCTTGGCAATCATTGCGCCGACCGCCGCCTTGCCGGCGCCCAGCGACTTGGCAAGGGCAGTGATGTCCGGCACCACGCCATAGTGCTCGAACGCATAGAAGCGTCCCGAGCGGCCATAGCCGCACTGCACCTCGTCCGCCACCCAAAGCACGCCGTACTGGTCGCACAAAGCGCGCAGCTTCTGCCAGTATTCGGCAGGCGCCTGGATGATGCCGCCGCCGCCCTGGATGGTTTCCAGCACGATGGCGCCGACTTCCGGATCGGCGCGGAACAGGCGCTCGACCGCGTCGATATCGCCGAAGGGAACGCGCGCCGTGTTGTCCATCAGCTTGAAATCGCCGCGGTAGAGCTGGCCATCGGTGATGGTCAGCACGCCCTTGGTCTTGCCGTGGAACGAATTCTCGGCATAGACGATCTTCGGCCGCTTCGGTCCTGCCGCGCGTTCGGCGAGCTTCACCGCAGCCTCCATCGCTTCCGAACCGGACGAGCCGAGGAAAACCATGTCGAGGTCGCCGGGCGAACACGCGGCGATATTGTGCGCCAGGGCCGCCGCATATTGCGACATGAAGGCGATGGCGATTTCCTGCCGCTTCTCTTCCTGGAATTTCCGGCGCGTCTCCAGGATGCGCGGATGATTGTGGCCGAATGCCAGCGATCCGAACCCGCCGAAGAAATCGAGGATCTTGCGGCCGTTCTGGTCGATGTAGAACATGCCTTCGGCGCGTTCGATCTTGATCTTGTGAAAGCCGAGCAACTTCATGAAGTGGAGCTGGCCGGGATTTATATGCGCCTTGAACAGGTCGGTGATGCGGGCAACGTCCATTGCCTTCGCCTGTTCGACGCTGATCAGGTCCGGCTTTCGCGCAACGTCCGACGACAGGCCGGGTGCGGTCACGACGGCGCGGGCTTTCGACTGTTCAGGTTTGGTCATGACGGTCATCCGATACTCCTGTCTGCTTGCGCCGCCGGCAATCCGCAGCCTGCGTCGCACGAAATGAAACTATTCGGCCGGGACGTGCCGTGCGGCGACTTTTTGCCCGTCCTTCTTGCCGCGATACTCTCTGTAGGCGGCAATCAGCATGTCCTCGTCGCGGTGCTGCGGCACCCAGCCCAGTTGCCGCTTTGCCTTCGATACGTCGAGCACGCATTCCTCGTCGGCAATCAGGTACTGCTCCGGGTCCATGATCGGCATGTTCACCAGGTCGAACAGATCGAGCGTGCGCTTTACCGCCCAGCCGGGAGTCGGAATGAGAAGCGACTTCGACCCTGCATGTTTGATCAGGTCGCCCAGCAGCCTCCTGACCGGCGGCGGATTGAGTGAGCCCAGATTGTAGGCCTCATCCGGCACACCCGCCTTCCACGCCGCCCTGGCGGCTTCGGCGCAGTCGAACACCGAGATGAACTGGTAGGGGTTTTTCCCCGAGCCGATCATCGGCACCGGCAGGTTCATGTCGATCAGCTTGAACAGCTTTTCCAGGATGCCAAGCCGTCCGGGGCCGATGATGAGGCGTGGGCGGAACAGCGAAATCTGCATGCCGCGCTTGCGCCATTCCGCGGCCAGCTCCTCTGTCATCTGCTTGGAAAGGCCGTATTCGCCAAGTGGCGCGACCGGGTGGTCTTCCGTCATCGGCGTCACGACGGTGTGGCCGTAGATCATGTCGGTGGTGAAATGCACCAGCTTTGACGCACCGGCGGCATCCATCGCCTCAATGATGTGAAGCGTGCCGTAATAGTTCACCGGAAAGAAGAAGTCGTGCCGCTTCGCCCGCGTCTGGATCGGGGACAGCATCTTGGCCGACAGGTTGTAGACCATGTCGTCGGGCTTGATGCCAACCGCTTCAACTGAAGTCGCATCGGTAACATCGCACTCCACGAAACGGGCGGAGCGGTAGTGCTTGAGATCGCTTTTCACGATATCGGCCACGACCACTTCAGCCCCGTCCGCAAGCAGCTTGGGAGCAAGGTGACGGCCAACAAATCCGTCACCGCCAAAGATAACGTGTTTCATCGTATGATCTCGCTGGTGGTAATCTTGTCAGTGGATTGAGCGGCCGTGACCTCGTCGTGCCCTGCTCCGCTTTCGCGGCCGCTCTGCGCGATCAGCACCGTGCCGACGCAGATGAAGGCGATGCCGGCGATACGCCAGCTATTGAGGTCCTCGCGGAAGACGAAATAGGCAAAAACCGCCACCGCCACATAAGCAAGGCTGAGGAACGGGTAGGCGAAGGACAGTTCGACCTTGGACAGCACGTAAAGGTGCGACGCCATCGAAACGACGAATGTGCAAAGGCCGAGGAATACCCACGGGCTGAACACGATCTGCAGCAGCCTCACCAGTGGATTGACCCCTTCAAATGAAATCGGGCCAAGCGACATCATGCCCTGCTTCAGCATCAGTTGCGCTGCAGCGTTGGTCATCACCGTAAAGAGAATGAAAGCCAAGTATTTCATGTTCGTCCCATGTCGCTCCAAGCAATACTGGGAACAGAAAAATATTCCGTGAAGCAGCGCGAATATTTTTATTAAATTGCTTGGTAGCTGCGTTTCTACCGGCAGCAATTCAAATCCTGACTATTCGGCAGCTTCTACAAGGCTCGCTCCATTCGTTCCCAGCCGGCCAGCCGTCCGCGCCCAGAACGAAGATCGAAAAGCCGGGTCACGCGCCGATTCCAGCCTGCGCCAATCGGGGAAGGAAGCCGCGAATGTCTCTGCGCTCATGCGCGCATCCTTGTAGGGATTGACCGCGCCGCCGGCCCTGACCGTGATGTCGTCAAGCTCAGCCAGCAGCTTCAGCGTCGGCTCGCCACGATTGGGAAAATCAAGCGTCAGCGTGTAGCCGGGGCGCGGAAATGACAGAAGCGCTGGCGAGCGCATCGAGCCGAAGCGCTTCAAAACGGTGAGGAACGAGCCCTGCCCTGCCCGTCTGGTCGCTTCCAGCAAGGCGGGCACCACTTCGCGGGCCAAGGCTTCGGGCACAACGCTTTGATGCTGGAACAGGCCGCTTGGTCCATAAAGCAGGTTCCAGTCCCGAACACCGTCGAGCGGGAAGAAAAACCCTTGATAACCGCTTTGGCGCGGCTGCGTCGACCGTCCCTTGCTCCATCGGTAGGCACTGTTGAACACACGCAGGAACGGGCGATTGAGCGCCGTGAAAGACGGCTGGAACGGAACCCGCAGCCCGCCGGAGGAATCGTTGGCCGCCCTTGCCCCTGTCTCGGCGTGGTTTCCGGTGAACAGCAAACCGCGGCCGGCCTTGCTGCCACTCGCCAGTTGGTCGATCCAGGCCACCGCGTACTCATTGTCCTGGTCCGCAGTCTCGGCCAGGTCGAAGAACTCGGCAGTGTTTCGAAACGGCGTCACCTGCTCGGTGATGTCGAGCGACGGCACCCGCATCAAGCGGATCGACGCGGACAAGATCAGGCCTGTCAGCCCCATGCCCCCGATGGTCGCCCAGAAAAGGCGTGTGTTCTCCACCTGCGAGCAACGGTATGTCTGCCCATCCGAGCGCAGCAAAGTAAGAGCTTCGACATGGCATCCGAATGTGCCGCGCCGATGGTGGTTCTTGCCGTGGACATCATTGGCGATGGCGCCACCCAGGGTAACCAACTGCGTGCCTGGCACAACCGCCGGGAAATACCCGAAAGGCGCTGCAAACCCGATGACATCCGACAAAAGCATGCCGGCATCGGCTTCCAGCAAGCCCGTTTCAGGGTCGAACGCGCGCAAGCTCTTGAGAGTGCGCATGTCCACCACCGTCCCGGTCAGGTTCTGGCAGGAATCACCATAGGAGCGGCCATTGCCGTAGCCCAACAAGGAGTTGTCCGCCACTTTGCCGGACTTCAGCAACTCGATTGCATCGCTTGCCGTCATGGCTTCCGGTGCTGGCGGCGTTGCCCGCCCAAAGCTCGAATAGGCACTGGAGCGTTTCATGGCCACAAACTTCCCACGACCAGAAGCAGTGCGCCGGCGACGATAACGATCTGGCTGCGCCAATCGCGAATGACGAAGACGACCGGGTCATCGTGCATCTCGTCCCTGCGGGCGAGGATCCAGACGCGCATGGTCATGTAGAGCACGATAGGCGGCAACGGCCACATCATCCAGGGGTGCGCGTAGAGTTCGCGTATGGCGGTACTGTCCAGGTAAAGCGCAAGTACGAGCGCGGAAGAGAATGCCGAGGCCATACCCGCCTGGGCGACGATTTCCTGGTCTTCGTAGCGATAGCCACGCCCGGCGATGCGCTCTCCTGCGATCAGGCTTGTGGAGCGCAGTTCCACGAAGCGTTTCACCAAAGCAAGCGACAGGAAGAAGAAGATCGAGAACGCCAAAAGCCAGAACGAAACATCGGTGCCCGTGGCGGCAGCCCCTGCCACCACGCGGATCGTGTAGAGGCCGGCCAGCGTCAACACGTCGATCAAAAGCATGCGCTTAAGCGAAAGCGAATAGGCCGTCGTGATGACGAGGTAGCCGCCCAATACGATCAGGAACTCGGCCGGCAGCAAAAGCGCGGAACCGAGGCCGACGCCAAGCAGGCCGACGATCGACCACATGCCGAACGGAATGGATAGTGCGCCACTCGCAAACGGCCGGTTGCGTTTGGTCGGATGCTGGCGATCGAGCGAGAGGTCGAAAAAATCGTTGAGAATATAGATTGCCGAAGCCACCGCGCTGAACGACACGATCGCGAGCATGCATTGAATGACCATCTGCACATTCAGATATTCATGCGACAGCACCATCGGAACGGCGATCAATCCGTTCTTGAGCCATTGGTGGCAGCGCAGCATCCTCAAGATGGTTTTCAGTGTCGGCTTCGTTCCAGCCATCGCCTCGCAGTCATGCCTGGCCTGCCAACGTGCGGCACGGCGATCCGGCGCCACGACAATCGCGGTGCGCGCGGCATCGAAGACATCGAGGTCGTGGCGGCTGTTTCCTGCGTAGTCGAAACCGCCGTCACCATAGGCGGCGACGAGCGCCTCGCGCTTGCGCGATGAAGTCAGGTTATGCGGCCCGTCGGTTGCAAGGACATGGTCGAAGATGCCGAGATGCGCCGCAACCGCTTCCGCGAACTTGCGGGGCGTGCCTGTCGCCAGGACGATCTTGCGGCCATCGGCGTGATCGGTTTGCAACCGCGCCAGCAAGGGTTCCCGATAGGGCAGAGATCCGGCGTCGATGTCGACCCTTTCCGCGATTTCCTGTTTCAGGCGTGCGGGGCCACCGGCAAGCCAAAGTGGGACGAGAAACAGGTAAAGTGGGTTCTTTCTCAGCAGCGCGAACAGGCCTTCCCAAAGAAGATCGGTCGCGATCAACGTGCCGTCGAGATCGACGGCAAGCGGCATTGCATTCCTTTCCGACCGCACGTCCATGTTCGCTGCCCCAGTCTGTTGCCTGCCCGCTGCCGATATAGCGGCGAGGGGCCAAGCGAACGTTAAGAAGCCTGGACGAGAGCCGAAAGGCTGATCGGATTTCAGGCGGTATCGTTAAGCATATCTTGCTCAAAACGATAAAAGGCCGGGCGATTGCCCGGCCTTGCCAGCTCGCGACAAAATCGCGATCGATTATTTTACCTTCGCGACACCGCCGGAAATCTCGACTGTTTCAGAGCCGGTCAAGGCTTCCAGGTCACCGTTAGGAAGGGTAACGAAGCAGCCGCTCGGGCAGAATTCCACTGTCTCGCCCGCCGCCAGCGCCAGCTCGGACTTGCTACCGCCTTCGGTAACGACAAGCGTACGCGTCTCCGCGTCCTTGTTGACGGCGCTTGCTGCGAAAGCCGCGCCGCTCGCGGCCAACAGCATTGTGCCGGTGATCAGTGACTTCAACATTGCATTTCCGGTGTTGCCACCGCCTCTGTTGCCACTTGCAAGGCGTTTTCGCCATTGCGGACAAGCTTATAGGAGAATGAAGCTGAACCGCAACTGAATGCCCCATTCATGCCGCAATTGGTTTCGGAAACGTTCAGGGGGCTATGTGGTGGACTCATAAATGTGATCGAAACGGCATCTGGTACGGCAAAAAGATGCAGGAGATGCGCGAATGTCGATGTGGTTCATCGGTCTAGCGGTTCGGCGTAGCCGCTTGCAGCCGGATGTAAGGGGATGTGGTCCACCTGCCCGGCCACCTTGTCGAAAGAGCTTGAAAATGAATGACATTTCCCGCGCTCTTTGTTCGCGTATCCGACCAGACGGCCTCACACCAGTTCGATGAGAATTATGAATTCCCGACCTAATTAGGGTCAGGTTTTCGCGGTTTGCGGCGGCTTTTGAGGGCCTTTTGCTCTGCCTCTGCCTTCAGCCGTTCGCGCTCGGCGTGTTCCACTTCCATCTTGTCGTCGTCACCCGGCCAAGGTTCCAGCTTCGGCATTTCGACGACGGCGCGCGGCGTCGATGGTATCTCGATACCCTCCCGGTTGAAGGCATCGAGAATGGCGAACCGGATATCGTTCTGGACACCGCCACCGTTGAGGATATCCGCCAGATAGATGCGAACCTCGAACTCCAGAGCCGCTGTCCCAAAATTGGTGAACTGCACAAATGGCTCCGGATTTTTCAAAACCATCGGATGGCTGCGTGCTATTTCCAGCAGGAGTTCGTGCACTCGCTTCACGTCGCTGCCATAGGCCACGCCCACCTTGATCTCGACCCGACCCAGCTTGTTGCGATGCGTCCAGTTGCCGACGGCGCCATTGATCAGGTTGGAGTTGGGAAGGATGACCGATTGGCGCTGGAAGGTCTCGATCTCGGTCGCGCGCACGCTGATCTTCCTGACGGTGCCGCTGACATCGCCGGCCACGATCCAGTCGCCAACCTTGAACGGGCGCTCGGCCAGCAGGATGAGGCCGGAGACAAAGTTCGAGACGACGTTCTGGAGACCGAAGCCGATACCGAGGGAAAGTGCGCCGGCAACCAGCGCAAGATTGGAAAGGTCTATGCCCGCTGCCGAAATGCCGACCAGCGCTGCCACCGCGACGCCTGCATAACCCACGGCCAGGCGTATCGAGTTTCGCACGCCGGCATCCACCTTGCCGCGAGCCATCACGGAGCCGTCGAGCCAGCCCTGGAACCAGCGCGTCAGGAAATAGCCGATGGCGAAGACCACAAGGCCTGAAAGGATGCCGGTGAAGGATATCGTCACCGATCCGATGCTGAGGCCCGTCGCCAGCTTGTAGCCCCAGGTCTGGATGTCGCCGGGCTGGAAGCCCCACATCAGAAGGATCAGCGGCAGGAATACCACGACGATCAGCAGGTTGAGGGCGACGCTGACGGCAAGGCCGAACTGGTCGAGCGTACTTTCTTCGATATTGGCGTTGGACGTAAGCCAACGGCCGGCGGACGAACCGCCGAAACCGCCCTCCTCGCCGATCGCTTTGGCCGAAAGAAAGCCGATATAGGCCGTAATCAGGATCGTGCCGGTGACGACCACCTGCTGCGAGACAAAAAGCGCAAGTCCGATGTAACCAAAAAGCGCCGCGCCGATCGTGAAACCACCGAGCAGGAAGGCGCTGTAGCGCAGCCAGGCCGGCCAAGGCCGCCAGACACCTTCATGGGTCCTGAACGGCTTCACCAGCCCTATCAGGATCAGGATCACGCCGACGATGATCGTGGCGATGAAACTCCGCGCGATGGTCAGCGAGAGCGGCGAACCCATCTGCTCGTTGACGACCGACAAAAAGTTGCTGATCCCGACGACTACCGCCATCGCCGTCGCCAGATGCACCAACCACCGGGCAGAGCCGGATTCGACCGGTATCAGCCGCCAGTTCGGCAGACCAGGCGCAAGCGCTGCATTCGCCAGTCGGTTCACCAGGAAGACTGTGGTGAGGATCAGCATCGCGGCGCTCAAAAAGACACCAATATCGCCACGCAACACATTGGAAGAATTGAAGAAAAAGTAGGTCGCCGCAAAGAACACGCCCATGGCGGCGGTGGGCAGCAGTGTCGACCAGAAGGCAACCGAGAGACGGCTGAGATACGATGGCTCGTCCGCTGCCGGATCGGCTTCGATCAAGCGGCCAAACAGGCGCCGTCCCCCGATCAACAGCACGGCCGCGGCGATCAAAGCCAGAAAAGTGGCGACGACGACTGCCTGGAATTTGAACTTGAAAGCGAACGAAATCCACGATGAGAGCGAACTTACGAAGTTACGGAATTCCTGGTTGGCATCGGATATCACTTCACCGCTCAGCGCGTCGGTGAGCTGATAGCGTTTGGTCAGCAGGCTTCGGAACAACTCGCTGCGCATCAAGGCGATTCTGTCGATTATCCCGCTGCTGCGCAGGGAAAGGTTTTGCGCCGCAGCAAGCACCCCGTTGATCTGGGCTTTTTCGGCTGCCAGTTCGCTGCGCTCGTTCTTGACGATGTCCGGTTCGGCCGGCTGCCCGTCTGCAGGAGGTGCGCCCAGTTGTTCGAGCCTAGCATTTATTTCGGCAAGCCTGGGTCTGAAGGTTAGCGCGCTATGCAGCGCCTCGCGCGAAACGTCCTCCAATCCGAGACGTATTTCGACCAGCTTGGCGTCATCTTCCCTGTCCAGGTCGATCTGCTTTTCAAGCCCGTCAGCCTTGCGCGTAAGTGTGTCGAGAGCTTTTTGCTGTTCAGCGATGAGCGGCGTTGTGGCTGACGCCTGGTCCTGCGCCGATACGGTCTGCGGCAGGAGTGTCGCAACCGCAAACATCAGGGCAAAAATGTAGCGAAGCATCCGGACAGGCATATCGAGGCTAGCGACTCGCTGACGAAACAAGGGGATGAGGCACCCCCATTGATAGAGGCCGCAGCTTGAAGGAGCAACCCGCGTTGCAGCCTTATGCCGGAGTCGATTTGTTGAAAAGCGGCGGCGCAATATTGGCCTTTTGAAGCCAGCCTGCTCTATAGTCTGCCCCTGCCCGAGCGAAAAATTGGAAAACGGCGGAATATCGACAATGGCGGAATATTCGGCCCTGGCGCTGATCAGGAATGCGCTGAATGGCAACAAGGACTGGAAGCCCGCTTGGCGCAAGCCGGAGCCCAAGGCCTCGTATGACGTCATCGTCATCGGCGGGGGCGGTCACGGCTTGTCGACGGCCTACTATCTTGCCAAGGAACACGGCATCACCAACGTCGCGGTACTGGAGAAGGGCTATCTCGGCTCCGGCAACGTCGGACGCAACACCACCGCGGTACGTTCCAACTACCTCCTTCCCGCCAACACTCGCTTTTACGAGCATTCGATGAAGCTGTGGGAGAACCTGTCCCACGACCTGAACTACAATGTGATGTTCTCGCAGC
This sequence comes from Mesorhizobium sp. Root552, assembly GCF_001427285.1. Lineage (GTDB taxonomy): Bacteria > Pseudomonadota > Alphaproteobacteria > Rhizobiales > Rhizobiaceae > Mesorhizobium. The sequence goes on along the minus strand of NZ_LMFV01000045.1, from coordinate 157,719 downwards.
GCGGTTGCCTCAACCTCGCTCACACTCCCGCACAGCTCGACGATTTCGCGCGGCGCGGCAATGCAATGCGTCATCTGGGCGTTGATGCCGAACTGATGACACCTGCCGAAATTTCCCGATTGATCCCCGCGATGCACGTGTCGCCGGACGCGCGGTTTCCAATCTATGGCGGCCTGATGCAGCCGCGCGCTGGCACCGCCCGCCATGATGCTGTTGCCTGGGGCTATGCCCGCGCGGCTGATCGGCGTGGCGTCGATATTGTCGAGAATTGTGAGGTAACGGGCTTCATTCGCGAGGGCGAACGCATCGTCGGCGTAACGACGACACGCGGCGACATCCGCGCCAGAAAGGTTGCCCTAGCTGTAGCCGGCAGTACAGGACGCGTCATGCAGATGGCCGGTATCGAGCGCCTGCCAATCGAGAGCCACGTCCTTCAGGCCTTCGTCACCGAATCGCTGAAGCCGTTCATTGACACTGTCGTGACCTTCGGCATGGGCCACTTCTACATGTCGCAGTCGGACAAGGGCGGCCTCATCTACGGCGGCGACCTCGACGGCTACAACAGCTACGCCCAGCGCGGCAATCTGCCGATCGTGGAAGAGGTGATGGCCGAAATGCTGGCGCTGTTTCCAAGTCTTGGCATGGCCCGCGTTCTGCGGTCATGGGGCGGCGTCTGCGACATGACCATGGACGGCTCGCCCATCATCACGACCGGACCTCTGCCCGGCATGTATCTCAACTGTGGCTGGTGCTATGGCGGCTTCAAGGCGACGCCCGCTTCGGGCTGGTGTTTCGCGCACACCATCGCCAAGGACGAACCGCACGAACTCAACGCACCCTTCACGCTCGAGCGTTTCCATCACGGCGCAATCATCGACGACAAGGGCCAGGGCGCAACGCCCCGGCTACATTAGTCCATGTCCCTGGCCGAGCAAAAAGATACGAAGCCATGCTGATTACCTGTCCCTATTGCGGGCCGCGCGACGTGTCCGAATTCACCTACCAGGGTGATGGCAACCGAGAGCGCCCTGCTCCAGCCTCGCAGAATCTCGATGCCTGGAACGAATATGTCTATGACCGGCTGAACCCGGCCGGCGACCACAACGAGGTTTGGCAGCACTCGGGCGGTTGCCGGTCGCATCTCAAGGTCGTTCGCAACACCCTGACGCATGAAATATCGAGCGTGGTATTCGCGCGTGGACATGTCCCACATCGTTCGCCGACCAAGCGGGGATCCAAGGCATGAGCCCGCGCCGTGCGACTTCCGGTGGGCGCATCGATCGCCTGCGAACCATCCGCTTCACCTTCGACGGCAAAGCTTTCACCGGTCATGCAGGCGACACGCTGGCCTCCGCACTGCTCGCCAACGGCGTCACCTTGTTTGGCCGCTCGTTCAAATACCACCGCCCGCGTGGCGTGTTGACCGCTGGCATCGACGAGCCGAACGCATTGGTGACGGTTTTGCGCGGTGACGCACGCGAGCCGAACGTGCCCGCGACCACGGTCGAAATCTATGACGGCCTTGTCGCCGAAAGCCAGAACCGCTTCCCCTCTCTCAAGTGGGATGTCAGCGCCGTCAACCAGCTTGCAGGCAAGCTGATCTCCGCCGGATTTTACTACAAGACCTTCATGGGTCCCGCTATCGGCCCCCTGAAGGGCACGCGCTTCTGGATGCTGTGCGAACATTTCATTCGCCGCGCCGCAGGGCTTGGCCGTGCCGGCCGCGCAGCCGACCCTTCGCGATATGAGCGCATGAATGCCTTTTGTGACGTTCTGGTTGTCGGCTCCGGGCCTGCTGGACTGATGGCGGCTGCGACCGCAGCCGACAAGGGCGCGCGCGTGATCGTGGCTGAGCTCGATGCCAGGCTTGGCGGCTCCGCCAACTGGTCTGGCGAAGCCATCGACGGCATGCCCGCTGCGGAATGGGCCGCGGGCCTCGCCGAAGGGCTCAAGAGCCATCCCAACATTCGCGTACTGCCCCGAACGACCGTTTGGGGGTTCTACGACGGCAACACGCTTGCCGCGCTGGAGCGCGTCACCGATCACAAGGAGCATCCTGGCAAAGGCGAGCCGCGCCATCGCCATTGGGTCATCCGGACGAAGAAAGTCGTACTGGCGACCGGTGCGATGGAACGGCCGCTGATATTCCCCGGCAACGACAGGCCGGGCGTCATGTTGGCAAATGCCGCGCGGCGCTACGCCAACGAGTTCGGCGTTCTGGCTGGCAGCAAGGTGGCGCTTTTCACCAACAACGACAGTGCCTACCACGCCGCCGTCGCGCTGCAAAAGGCAGGGACCAGTATCGCCGCGATCATCGACGTGCGCCCAAATGTCTCCGACGCCATGCGCAATCTGGCCAGCGATACCGGCGCGCAAATCCACACGGGCCATGCCGTTGTCGCAACCGAAGGCAGCACGGCGCTCACCGGCATCAAGATACAGCGTTTCGACAGCACCAACGGGGTCTTGAGCGGTGAATCTCGCACCATTCAGGCCGACTGCCTGTTGATGTCAGGTGGCTGGTCGCCAACGATTCATCTCGCCAGCCAGGCGGGCGCAAAAGCCCGCTGGGACAACGAATTGCAAGCGTTCCTACCCCCTGAGCCAACCCAAAGCTGGATTGGCGCCGGTGCCTTCAACGGCAGCTTTTCCACGACGGAGGCCATCGCCGAGGGCCACGTTGCGGGACTTGCGGCAGCGGGCGGAAAGGCCGCGGCCAACGACGATCTGCCTGTGGCAGACGCAGTGGCCGGCGATCCGGCGCCAGCGGCCGTTTTTGAGATCAGGGCTGACGGCAAAGGCTTTGTCGATTTCCAGCACGACGTTACCGCAGAGGATGTGCGTTTGGCTCACCGCGAAGGTTTCGTCTCCGTCGAGCATCTGAAGCGCTACACCACGCTTGGCATGGCGACCGATCAGGGCAAGATCTCGAACATCCCCGGCCTCGCCATCATGGCCGCAGCGCTCGGCAAGCCGATCCCCGAAGTCGGCACCACGCGGTTTCGTCCGCCCTTCGCGCCGGTGTCTGTTGGCTCGCTTGCGGCCGAACGTTACGGCGACATCCGCCCCGAGCGACTGACGCCGATGCATGACTGGCACGTGGAACATGGCGCAACCATGTACGCGGCCGGTCTCTGGCACCGCCCGATGATCTACGGCCATGCCGGTGAAACAATCGAACAAGCCTATGTGCGCGAAGCCAGGACCACGCGTGAAACCGCTGGCATCGTAGACGTCTCCACACTCGGCAAGATAGCCGTGCAGGGACCGGACGCTGCCGAATTCCTCGACCGTGTTTACACCAACATGTTCTCCACGCTCGCCGTCGGCAAGGCGCGCTACGGATTGATGTTGCGCGAAGACGGCATCGCCATGGACGACGGCACCACCTGGCGCCTCGGGAAAAATGACTTCCTCATGACCACCACCACCGCCAACGCCGGCAAGGTGATGCAGCATCTGGAATATTTCCTCGACATGATCTGGCCGGACCTGAAGGTCACCCTCACCTCGGTCACCGACCAGTGGGCGGGCGCGGCAATCGGCGGCCCGCAGGCGCGCGCTATCCTCGCAAGCTGCGTCAAGGGAACACCCGTCGACAACACCGCCCTGCCCTTCATGGGCATCGTCCACGGCAAGATTGCGGATGTCCCGGTGATGGTCTGCCGCCTCTCCTTCTCCGGTGAGATGGCCTTCGAGGTTTATTGCGGAGCGGACTACGGCACCCATGTCTGGCAGGCCCTCATCGATGCAGGCAAACCTTTCGGACTGGTTCCTTACGGGCTTGAAGCGCTCGGCACCATGCGCATCGAAAAGGGCCACGTCACCGGCGCGGAAATCGACGGGCGAACGACAGCACGCGACCTGCATCTCGACTGGATGTTGTCGACCAGGAAACCGTTCATTGGCTCGGCCATGATGGACCGCAATGGCTTGGCCTCACCTGACCGTCTGCAGCTTGTCGGCCTGCTCTCGCTTGATAACCGCCCATTCAACGGTGGTGCACACATCGAGGAAGAACTGGACGAACAGAACCCGCACGGTTCCATCGGCCACATAACGGCGGCCTGCTACTCGCCCGCACTCGGCAGATATATCGCACTTGCTTTGGTCAACGGTGGAAAGGCACGCCATGGCAGCCGCGCTTTCGTCTCCGACCCGCTGCGCAAGCGCTTCGGTCCTGTCCAGATCGTGAGCCACCACTTCTATGACCCGGAAGGGAGCCGCATGCATGGCTGAGCGCTTGTCACCGCTGGAGCCCGTGCTCCGTCCGGGTTCGCACGGCCAGTTCGAAGACGGCGTCGGTGTGGTGCTGTCCGAGGTTGCACCCGGCTCCATTGTTCAACTGGCCGCGTGGCCCGGTCAGGAAAAGGCGGTCATCGCAGCGATCAAGAAAGTCACCGGCCTTGCCCTGCCGGACGGCGGTGTGGCCAACGGTCAGAAAGCTGCCTTTGGCTTCGCACCGGCAAAATTCATGGTCATGGACGAAGCAGAAAGCCTCTCCGAGGCTCTCACGAAGGCTGTATCACCGGAAACCGGGACGGTAACCGATCTCTCGCATGGCCGTACCGCCATTCGGATCAGCGGGCCCAAGGCAGGATGGGTACTTGCCAAGTTCTTCGCCATCGACTTCTCGCTCGTCGCGTTTCCAATCGGCGCGGGACGCTCCACGGTGCATCACGACATCTTTGCCCAGATTCAGCGTTCCGCCGTTGATCAATTCGATGTCTACGTTTTCCGCTCCTTCGCCCGTAGCTTCTGGCACGCACTTTGCCGTGCCTCCGAGGAAGTCGGCTACGAAGTAAGATAAGTCTCCCCCGCAACCAGATCGCATGGGCCAGACCACCGTCTGGACCATGCAATTGTTCTTGATTCCTTCATGGGATTCCCATCTCATGAAAACATAGGTCATTTTTTCATGAGTTTTCTAGGTTCCATCAAGGTAGTCACAGTGCCATCGACAGCGGCAGCAATTGAGCCAGAAAACCAGGAAGGCGAACGCCTGCTCGCCAGCGACATTCGCGCGCTCCGCAAGGCGCGCAGCATGACGCTCGCCGAAATAGCGCTGAAGCTTGGGCGTTCGATTGGATGGCTGAGCCAGGTGGAACGCGGCCTGTCGATCCCTTCGCTTGGCGACCTGCGGGCCTTTGCCGAACTGTTTGAAGTCCCGGTAAGCCTTTTCTTCAGCCACGATGTCCCTGACGAGAGTGAATGTGGCGTGATCGTCCGCGCCGGAAGGCGGCGCGCGCTCGGCACCACCGAAAGCGGCTTGATCGAGGAACTCCTTTCGCCCGACCTCGGCGGAAGCTTCGAGATGCTCCGCTCGGTTTTCGCACCCGGCGCGGAGCTGGCGGAACACGCACTGCGGCCAACCGAGGAGGCCGGCTACGTCGTCTCGGGCATTTTCGAGATTGAAATAGCGGGCAATTGGCATCGGCTGGAGGTAGGCGACAGTTTCCGCTTCGAGAACAAGCCGTTCCGTTGGCGCAATCCAGGCACCGAGCCGGCTGTGGTGATCTGGACCGTTTCACCGCCGGTGTATTGAAGCGGATTTGGGAGGATTGAATGGCTGATTTTCCAAAGACGGCGCGCGTGGTGATCATCGGCGGCGGTGCCGTCGGCACCTCCTCACTCTACCATCTCGCCAAGGCCGGATGGACCGACTGCGTGCTGCTGGAAAAGAACGAGCTCACCTCTGGCTCCACCTGGCACGCGGCAGGCAATGTCCCGACCTTTTCCACATCATGGTCGTTGATGAACATGCAGCGCTACTCGACCGAGCTTTACCGCGTGCTCGGCAAGGCGGTCGACTACCCTATGAACTACCACGTCACCGGTTCGCTGAGGCTTGCACACGGCAAGGAACGCATGCGCGAGTTCCAGCGGGCCAAGGGCATGGGCCGCTACCAGGGCATGGATATCGAAGTTGTCGGGGCCGACGAGATCAAGTCACGCTATCCGTTCATCGACACGCAAGACCTGCTCGGTGCCTTGTATGATCCGAGCGACGGCGACATCGACCCGGCCCAGCTTACCCAGGCATTGGCCAAGGGCGCGCGCGACATGGGAGCCAAGATCATCCGCTTCTGCCCCGTCACCGGCGTTCGCCGCGACAAGGGCGAATGGGTCGTAGAGACCGCGCAAGGCGAAATCCGCTGTGAGATCGTCGTCAACGCGGCCGGGTATCGGGCTGCCGAGGTTGGCAAGATGTTCGGACGCAAGGTGCCAATGATGGTGATGAGCCATCAGTACATCCTGTTCGAGGAGATTCCCGAACTCGCCGCATGGTCGAAGGAAGCCGGCCACAAGTTGCCGCTGCTGCGCGATGTCGATACGTCCTGGTATCTCAGGCAAGAGAAGAACGGCATGAATCTCGGCCCCTACGAGCGCAATTGCCGCGCGCATTGGGCCAGCGCCGATGATCGGATGCCGGAGGATTTCTCCTTCCAGCTCTTCCCTGACGACCTCGATCGCCTTGAGTACTATCTTGCCGATGCAGTTTCCCGCGTGCCTATCCTCGGCACCGCAGGTCTGTCCAAGGTCATCAATGGCCCAATTCCCTACGCCCCGGACGGCAACCCGCTGATCGGGCCTATGCCCGGCGTACCGAACGCTTTCGAAGCTTGCGTCTTCACTTTCGGAATTGCCCAGGCAGGCGGTGCTGGCAAGGTGCTGGCCGAATGGGTCACCGAAGGCCAGACGGAGTGGGACATGTGGTCCTGCGACCCGTGCCGCTTCACGCCCTTTGCCTCCGAACCGGATTACGCAGTCGCCAAGGGCATGGAAGTTTACGGCCACGAGTATGCGATCTACTTCCCGCGCCACGCCTGGCCGGCAGCGCGCAGCCGCAAGCTGTCGCCGATCCACGACCGCATCAAGGCGCTCGGCGCGCAGTTCGGCTCCGCAAATGGCTGGGAACGCGCCAACTGGTACGCACATCCAGGTGACGACACGTCCGAGGAGGCAACCCAGACCTTCCGCCGTGAAGGCCCATGGCAAAAGCGCATCCGTGAGGAGTGCCTCGCCGTGCGCGACGCAGCCGGCATCCTCGATTTGCCCGGTTTCTCGCGTTTCGAACTGGAGGGGCCAGGTGCTGCCGAATGGCTGAGCACCCAGATCACCGGTTCCGTGCCGAAACCGGGGCGCATCGGCCTCGCCTATTTTGCCGACGACAAGGGCCGCATCGTCACCGAAATGTCGGTCATGCGCCATTCCGAAGATGCGATGACCCTGATCACTGCAGCCGTTGCGCAACTGCATGATTTCGAATGGTTGAAGCGTCATATGCCTGATGATGCGCCGTTCACCTTGACCGACAGGACGGAGGAATATTCGACGCAGATCCTGTCCGGCCCGAAATCACGCGAAATCCTTGCCGATGTCGGCGTTGCAGACCTCACGATGCCTTGGCTCACCCATCAGGAAACAACCATCGCAGGCCGCCCGGCACGCTTGATCCGCGTCTCGTTCGCGGGCGAGCTCGGCTGGGAAATCCACACCAAGGTAGCGGACACGGCCACAGTCTTCGACGCGGTCTGGAAAGCCGGCCAGAAGCACGGCTTGAAGCCGTTCGGCATGTTCGCGCTGGACTCGCTCCGCCTAGAGAAGGGCTATCGCGCCTGGAAACAGGATCTTTCCACCGACTACTCCGTGCTTCAAGGCGGTCTGGAGCGTTTCGTGCGGTGGCAAAAGCCTGATTTCAGGGGCAAGACGGCCCTCGCCAACGAGAAGCAGCAGGGCGTTTCCAAGCGCTTTGTCACGCTGACAGTTGAAGACCCGGGCGAATGCGACGCCCCTTATATGTCGACGCTCTGGCATGACGGGAAGATCGTCGGCGAAACGCTGTCAGGAGGCTGGGGCCACCGGATAGACAAATCGATCGCGCTGGGCATGCTGCGCGCAGACCTCACCGAACCGGGAAGCACCGTCGAAGTCGAAATCTTCGGCGACCGTTTCAAGGCCGTCGTTCAGAAGGACGAACCGCTTTGGGACCCGGACAATCAAAGATTGAAAGCCTGATATATGCCCAAACCCTCGAACCGCATCTCCGGCATCCTATCCTCCGGCAAGGATGGCTGGGAAGTCCACTTTGCCGCGTGGTCACGCAAGCAGGCCGGCGAAGACATCATCATGCTGTCGGTCGGCGACCATGACTTCCACACGCCGGCAGAGACGGTGGAAGCCTGTGTCAGGGCCGTGCGCGCCGGCCACCACCACTATACGCAGCTTCCCGGCATTCCGGCACTCCGCGCCGCTATGGCCAAGCTGTCCACCCGTTGCACCGGCATTGAGACTTCGCCACAAGAAGTGATCGCCACTCCGGGTGGGCAAGCAGCCCTCTATGCCGCCGTGCAAGGCACCATCGACCAAGGCGGGCACGCCATCGTCGTAGCGCCATACTATGCCACCTATCCTGGCACCTTTCGGTCAGCGGGTGCGGATTTCACCGTTGTCGAAACTCGCGCCGAAGATGGCTTCCAGCCTGATGCCGCAGCTATCGAAAAAGCCGTCACACCCAAAACGCGCGCTATCCTCATCAACTCGCCGAATAATCCGACGGGTGCGGTTTACACTCGCGAATCCCTGGAAGGCATCGCGGATGTATGCCGCCGCCATGATCTCTGGCTGTTTTCAGACGAAGTCTATTGGACGCTCGGTGGCGGCGAACACCTTTCGCCCCGCGCATTGCCCGGCATGGCCGAGCGCACTTTGGTCATCAATTCGATGTCAAAGAGCCACGGCATGACCGGTTGGCGCATCGGCTGGTTGACCGGCCCTGAGCACTTCATCACCCTGCTCATCGACCTTAACCTCGTCTCCACCTATGGCATGCCGGACTTCATCTCGCGCGCTGCCATCGAGGCAATCGAGAACGACTATGGCGTGGCCGAGATTGCCCGGCGCTATGAGGCGCGCCGCAACCTGTTCATCGACGCCATGCGCGGCATGAACGAAGTCACCGTACGCGGCTCCGAAGGCGGCATGTATGTGATGCTCGACATCAGCGCTGTTGAACCCGATGACGAGAAATTCGCCTGGGCCTTCCTCGAAGCGGAAAAGGTCGGCGTCATGCCCGGGTCGAGTTTCGGTGACGCTGCTGCCGGCCACCTGCGCATCAGTATGTGCCAGCCGGAATCCGTACTTCTAGAGGCCGCGCGGCGCCTCCGGCACTTCGTTTCCATCTATCGTCGTGAGGCGGCATGAACGCTCAGTTCACAAGACCGCTACCTTCAAAGGCACGGGCCGTCATCATCGGCGGTGGCGTCTCGGGTTGTTCGGTAGCCTACCATCTGGCCAAGCTTGGCTGGACGGACATCGTGCTTCTCGAACGCAAGCAACTCACTTGCGGAACGACATGGCATGCGGCTGGCCTCATCGGCCAGTTGCGCGGCTCGCAGAACATGACGAGGTTGGCAAAATATTCCGCCGACCTCTACGTCAAGCTCGAGGAAGAAACCGGCGTCGGCACCGGCATGAGGCAGGTCGGCTCGATCACGGTGGCGTTGACCGAGGAGCGCAAGCACGAGATTTACCGGCAGGCCACTGTCGCCCGCGCCTTCGATGTCGATGTGCGTGAAATTTCGCCTGCCGAGGTCAAAGAGATGTACCCGCATCTCAACACCTCGGACGTCGTGGGAGCCGTGCATCTGCCGCTCGACGGCCAGTGTGACCCGGCCAACATCGCCATGGCGCTGGCCAAAGGCGCGCGCCAGCGCGGCGCAAAGATCGTCGAAGGCGTAAAGGTCACGAAAATTCACACAAGGAACGGGCGTGTCAGCGGCGTGTCGTGGGCTCAGGGCGACGATCAGGGGATCATCGAAACCGATATCGTCATCAACTGCGCCGGCATGTGGGCGCGTGAACTCGGCCAGCAAAATGGCGTCAACATTCCGCTCCATGCCTGCGAGCATTTCTACCTCGTCACCGAGCCAATTCCCAATCTATCCCGACTGCCGGTGCTGCGCGTTCCCGACGAGTGCTCCTACTACAAGGAAGACGCCGGCAAGATGATGCTGGGCGCATTCGAGCCGGTAGCCAAACCCTGGGGAATGAACGGCATCAGCGAAGATTTCTGCTTTGACCAGTTGCCAGAGGACATGGACCATTTCTCGCCCATCCTCGAAATGGGCATCAACCGCATGCCGATGCTGGAAACGGCCGGCATTCACACCTTCTTCAACGGCCCTGAAAGCTTCACCCCCGACGACCGCTACTACCTTGGCGAAGCCCCTGAACTCGGCGGCTATTGGGTCGCGGCAGGCTACAACTCCATCGGCATTGTCTCGTCCGGCGGCGCCGGCATGGCGCTCGCGCAATGGATCAATGACGGCGAAGCGCCTTTCGATCTTTGGGAAGTCGATATCCGTCGTATGCAGCCGTTCCAGAAGAACCGCCGATATTTGAAGGAGCGCGTCAGCGAAACTCTGGGACTGCTTTATGCAGATCATTTCCCCTACAGACAGGTGACGACGGCACGTGGTGTCCGCCGCTCACCCTTGCATGAACATATGAAGGCGCGCGGTGCCGTTTTTGGTGAAGTCGCAGGCTGGGAACGCGCCAACTGGTTCGCGCGAGACGGTCAGGAGCGCGAATACCGCTATTCATGGAAGCGGCAGAACTGGTTCGACAATCAGCGCGAGGAACATCTGGGAGTCCGTAATGGCGTCGGCCTGTTCGATATGACTTCCTTCGGCAAGATCAGGGTCGAAGGCCGTGATGCCTGCTCGTTCCTGCAACGGCTCTGTGCAAATGACGTTGATGTCGAGCCCGGCCGTATTGTCTACACGCAGATGCTCAATCATCGCGGCGGCATCGAAAGCGACCTCACAATAACCCGGCTTTCCGAAACTGCTTTTTTCCTCGTCGTTCCCGGAGCAACCCTGCAGCGCGATCTTGCATGGTTGAGAAAGCATCTGCGCGATGAGTTCGTCGTCATCACCGATGTCACCGCAGCGGAAAGTGTCCTCTGTATGATGGGCCCTCGCGCCCGCGACTTGATTCAAAAGGTAAGCCCGAACGATTTTTCCAACGAAAACAACCCGTTCGGAACATTTCAGGACATAGAAATTGGTCTCGGCGTGGCTCGCGCGCATCGCGTCACCTATGTCGGCGAGCTAGGCTGGGAACTTTACGTACCCACCGACCAAGCCGCCCACGTCTTTGAAGAGATCGAGACAGCAGGCGCGGATTTGGGATTGAAACTCTGCGGTCTGCACGTCCTTGATTCCTGTCGTATAGAAAAGGCATTCCGCCATTTCGGCCACGACATCACTGATGAGGACCATGTTCTTGAGGCTGGCCTCGGCTTTGCCGTGAAGATCGCCAAAGGCGACTTTATCGGCCGCGACGCAGTCATGCGGAAAAAGGAATCAGGCCTGTCACGGCGTCTTGTCCAATTTCGATTGAAAAACCCCGAGCCGCTCCTGTTCCACAATGAAGCTATCGTCAGAGACGGCAGGATCGTCGGCACCATCACCAGCGGCAATTACGGCCATCACCTCGGCGGCGCGATCGGATTGGGTTACGTACCAAGCGCCGGCGAAAGCGAGTTGGATTTGCTCGCCTCGTCCTACGAGATTGAAATTGCTGGCGAGCGCTTCGCCGCCGAAGCATCGCTGAAACCGATGTACGACCCAAAATCTGATCGGGTGCGGCAATAGCCTTTCCCCTCGCCCTGCCGCCCGGAAACGGCTAAAGCTCGCGACACAACAAACAACGATGCCGGAATTCGAAATGGGCGGGACGACAAGGCGAGCTTGGTGGGGCGACTACAAGGCCGCCGATTTTGCCGACATCGATCCGGAGGCGACCATCGCGGTACTACCGGTCGCGGCCATCGAGCAGCACGGCCCGCATCTGCCGATCTCGACCGACACTGCAATCATGACCGGTATGTTGGAAGCGGTGGTTTCGCGCCTGCCTGACGACCTCGACATGCGCATCTTGCCTATCCAGGCTGTCGGCAAATCCGACGAACATGTTTACGCGCCCGGCACACTGACCTTGTTGCCCGCAACCTTGATCGAGGCGTGGACGGAACTCGGTGCGTCCGTAGCCCGCTCCGGCGTAAAGAAGCTGGTTTTCGTTAATTCGCATGGCGGCAACGAAGAAATCATCGGCATCGTCGCCCGCAACCTTCGAGTTCGCTTCGACATGCTGGCAGTCAAGACAAGCTGGGAACGGTTCGGCCGCCCGCAGGGCTTGTTCAGCGATCTCGAAGTGCGCCAAGGCATCCATGGCGGCGACATCGAGACGTCGCTCATGCTGCATTTCAGGCCCGACCTTGTCGATATGCGCAAAGCTGAAAATTTCGTCTCTCGCACGGCAAAAGCAGAGCGTGAATTCGATCTGTTGAAACCTCAAAGCCCGCATGCCTTTGCTTGGATAGCCACCGACCTTAACCCGAACGGCGTCGTCGGAGACGCCGCAGCTGCAACCGCGGAAAAGGGCCGATTGACAGCCGAGCATCAGGCGGCAGGTTTCATCACCTTGTTGCAGGACGTGCGCAAGGCCAAGCTGGCCGACTGGCTCTCCTGACCAACGCGCTAGGCATCAAGTGACAGTTCAAACGGCGTACCTTCGAAGGCGTCAGCACCACGCCCGATGCCATTGATCGCACCGATCATGCGGCCCTGACGTCCTAGCAACGCATCGGCAACGGCTATCAGTCTGGGATTGGGCGTTGCCGAGGGCGATAGCCAACGCAGCGTTGCCGCCAGTTCCTTCTCGTCGCGCTCGGGCCTGAGCGCGGCCGTAATGATGTACGCCGCCGCTGTCGAGCGGCTGATACCGGCATAGCAGTGAACGACCAACGGACGTGCCCGGTCCCAACCATATGCGAAGTCGAGCAAGCTGCGCACATGAGTTTCGCCGGGCAATGTCATGCCGCTCTGGGCTTCGGCAATATCGTTCATCGCAAGATTGAGGTGGTTTTCACTGGCAATCGACGCTGGCCGCGTCATCACAGTGCCGGCGGCCAAAAGCGAAATGAGGCGCTCCGGCCCAACCCGGGCAACCGTTTCATCAAGCTTCGACAAAGGGCAAACGTGGATCAAAGGTTTACTCCTGCTCTTTCCGTCTCTGACCACGCAGCCAGTGCATATCCCAGCCGTTGCCACTCTTCCTCAACGCCGGGCAATCCGATGCGAAGCACATTTGGGCGATCCGCGAAATGCCGCAGCAGGATACCGCGTTCGCCGAGTGCTAAAAACAGCGATCCTGCCCGCTCGAAATCGATGTACCGAAACAGCGACGTCCCTCCTGAAACCGGCACACCATGGAGACCCAGCAACTCATCCAGCCGGGCTGCTTGCAGGCGCAATACCGCCCTCGTAGCGTCCTGCCATCCGGTGTCGCCCAGCGCCAGGATTCCATATTCCAGCGCCGGCCCCGCCACCGCCCAAGGCCCGAACTGTGCAGCCAGCCGGCTCGCCATCGCTTCGCCAGCCAACGCAAAACCCAGCCGCACCCCTGCCAAGCCGAAGAACTTGCCGAAGGATCGCAACACGACCATGCCGCCTTGCCCCACGTCCCCGGCGAGGCTCTGCTCGTGCGGCCCGACATCCATGAATGCCTCATCGACCACCAGCAGCCCGCCCTCGACGCGCAGCGACGCAGCAAGTCCCAGAAGCCATTCACGTTCAATCACCCGACCGTCCGGATTGTTTGGGTTGACGACGACGGCAAGGTCTGCCCCGCGCAATTCTTCGAACCGGGAAACTTCCTCGACCTGATGACCGGCAATTGCAGCCGCACGCGCATGCTCGGCGTAGGTCGGTCCAAGCACACGGGCTTTCCCCGGCTCAACAAGAGAAGCCACCCGCGGCAAAAGTATCTGAGTTCCGGGTGCGGCCACCACTTGCGCCGCTGATCGAACTCCGTACGCAGCAGCGGCAACCGCCACTAACTCGTCAGCACGCGCTTGTTCAGGCAATCGCGACAAGGCTGTGGCGGGCATATCGAAAAGCGGATAGGAGTGCGGGTTGATCCCGGTCGAAAGGTCGACGAACGGTTCCGGCGCTTGCGGAAACAGCGCCTTGGCCCGGCCGAGGCTTCCGCCATGATCGACCGCCGCAGCCACGTCGTCCGGAATTTTCATGTCGATCCTGATTGCCTTCGTTTCACTGGTCATCGAATTGCCGTTCGGATATCCGGACCGAATCTATCGCGCGATTGGTCACCCGGTCACATGGATCGGCAAGCTGATATCCTTTCTGGATACGCGGCTCAACCGCGCCTCCCAGGCCGACACCATGCGTCGCCTGTGGGGAATTGCGTCGCTTGTCATCCTAATCCTGATCCCGGCGTCAATCGCCGCAGCAATCAGCTTCTTCCTTGGCGATAGCGCGTTAGCTTTGCTGCTCACTGCCATAATTGCCACCTCCCTCCTTTCACAGCGCAGCCTTGCCGTTCACGTGCAGGCGGTGGCCGACGCGCTGGACACCGGCGGATTAGCGGAGGGGCGAAAGGCCGTCTCGATGATTGTCGGCCGCGACCCTGAAAAACTTGACGAGGCCGGCGTAAGCCGCGCAGCCATAGAGAGCCTCGCCGAGAATTTTTCCGACGGCATCGTCGCACCGGCCTTCTGGCTAGGAGCCGGTGGGCTCGTCGGCGGCGTCGCTTACAAGGCTGCCAACACCGCCGATTCCATGATCGGCCATCGCACTCCGCGCCACGAAGCGTTCGGCTGGGCAGCAGCGCGCTTCGACGATCTGATCAATCTGCCGGCCTCGCGCCTTACCGCGCTACTCATCGTGATCGCCGCCTATTTCGTCAAGGATGCGGACGCGAAGCGCGCATGGCATGCCGTGAGGCGCGATGCCGGCAAGCATCGCTCACCAAACGCCGGCTGGCCGGAATCCGCCATGGCCGGTGCACTCGGCCTAGCGCTGGCCGGTCCGCGCATATATGGCGGTGTCGTGGTCGAGGACGCCTTTATGGGCGAAGGCGGAAGACGCGAGGCGAGCAGTGCCGATATCAGGCGTGCGCTCAGCCTTTATCGAATGGCCGATGCGCTATTGATCCTGCTATTTTCCGTCCTTTCAGTGCTCGTACTTGTCTAGCAGCCTGCTCAGAACTCGATGCCTTGCTGCGCCTTAACGCCAGCCGCGAAATGATGCTTGGTGGAGCCCATCTCCGTCACAAGATCCGCCGCCTCGACCAATGCCGGCTTGGCGTTGCGGCCAGTGATCACCACGTGCAGCCCTTCGCGCCGCGCCTTAAGGGCCGCGATCACCTTGTCAAGGTCGAGATACTCGTAACGCAACGCGATGTTCAACTCGTCGAGCACCAGCAGGCTGATCGTCGGGTCAGCCATTAACTCGAGCGTTTTTGCCCATGCCGCTTCAGCGGCGGCAATGTCGCGCTTCAAGTCCTGCGTTTCCCAAGTGAACCCCTCGCCCATCGTATGCCAGGAAACACGATCCCCGAACGCGGCGAGCGCATCTTTTTCGCCCGTATGCCAGGCACCCTTGATGTACTGCACGACGCCTACCCGCTTGCCGTAGCCAAGCATGCGCAAGGCCAGGCCGAAGGCGGCCGTCGACTTGCCCTTGCCGGGACCGGTATTGACGATCAACAGCCCCTTCTCGACCGTCTTCTTCGCCACCTCTGCGTCCTGCACCGCCTTGCGCTTAGCCATTTTCGCGCGGTGTCGTTCAGCTTCCTTGTCGTCGATTGTCTGATCGGGGGTATTCGTCATGTCATTTCACCTTGAGCGGCAATCCCGCCACCATGAGAAGCACTGTATCGGCAACCGCAGCAATCTTTTGATTCAACCGCCCTGCCTCGTCTCGAAAGCGTCTGGCCAAGGCATTGTCGGGCACGATGCCCTGACCGACTTCGTTGGAAACGACGAACCACGGCCCGCGCGGGTGGGCCAGAACCTCGGTCAACCGCAAGCATTCGGCCTCAAGATCGTGGTTGGCCAGCATGTGGTTGGTCAGCCACAATGTCAGGCAGTCGATCAACACCGACCTTTCGGCTGGCAGCGCCTCGATCGCGCCGACCAGATCGAACGGCGCATCCACCGTCAGCCAACCCTCGCCACGCCGCGAACGGTGCATGGCAATGCGTTCGCGCATTTCGTCGTCATAGGCTTCCGCCGTCGCAATATAGGTCCAGGGTCGTGGCAGTGCTGTCAGCAATTCCTCGGCGTGCCTGCTTTTACCCGACCGGGCGCCGCCAATGATGAATGTCAGGCTTTCCATGCTGGCGACCAATTCTCCATATTTTTCCGCGCAGGCCACTTTTCTCCTAACGGAAAGATGTCTCTGGCGCCAAATCGAATTGCGACACCCATTGCGATGGCCTCGTCGCCGCAAGCCAATGATTGACAAACGCGCTTGTCGGGTGTGGGCTCTGCCGAGAGGGTTGTTCCATGCAGCCAAGTCCGAGCGAAGGCAATCCGTACAACGGCCTGACAAGGCTTGAGCCCACCCTGCCGTCAGCGAGCTATTGGGATGAAGCGAGCTACAGGCAGGATCTGGAGGCGATCTGGTACCGCAACTGGATTTTCGCTTGCCGGGAAGCTGATCTTGCCGAGCCGTTGGCTTTTCGCCGGTTCCGCATTGGAACGCAGGAGATTTTCGTCCTGCGCGATGAAACAGGCACTTTGCGCGCCTTTTTCAACACCTGTCGCCATCGCGGGTCGCAACTCTGCCGGCAGGAATCTGGACGCCTCAAGGCAAGGCTGATCACCTGCCCGTATCATGCCTGGAGCTACACATTGCGCGGAGAACTCGCCCGCGTGCCTTCAAAAGCCATGCCGGAGGGCTTCGACAAGGCGGACTATCCGCTTTATCCGGTCGCGCTGACCATTTGGCGCGGCTTCGTCTTCGTCAATTTGGTGCAGACCCCGGAAATCTCAACGCAGACGATCTTCGATCCAGCTTCAGGCGATCTCACCAACTGGCCTTTGGAGGATCTGGTCAGCGGCCATTCATTCAGCAAGGTGATGAACTGCAACTGGAAGATCTTCTGGGAGAACTTCAACGAATGTCTTCACTGCCCAGGTATTCACAAGGACCTGTCCAAACTGGTGCCAATCTACGGGCGCGGCCTGATGACCCGCCATGACGACCCCGAATGGATGCATCATGCAGACAATGACGCACCTGAATTTTCAGGGAAGCTGCGGCCCGGAGCTGAAACGTGGTCGCGCGATGGTTTTGCGCACGGTCCGGTTTTCAGCGGCCTGACCGATGCCGAGCGCGAGGCAGGCCAGACCTATGTCACCAGTATGCCGTCCATGTTCATTGTCGGTCACATAGACTACGTCCGTGTCGTGCGCCTTGTTCCCCTCGGGCCGGAACATACCGAGCTTACCGCCGAGTGGCTGTTTCTCCCCGAAGCTGTGGCGGCGCCACGATCCAACATAGACAACATCATTGCCTTCGGAACACAGGTGTTGGAAGAGGACGCGGCGATATGCGAAACCAACCAGCTCGGCCTGCGCGCAAGACCTCATCAGGCTGGGGTCCTTATGCCCGAGGAGTATGAGCTTTCCCGCTTTCACAACTGGGTAAAAGAGCAACACGCAGCCATCGACGCGTAACGAGGCAGCCTACATCGATTTCGGAACGTAGCGCCACGTAACGATGCCACATACCACCATAAGACAGCCAAGCGTAACGAAGACCGACCCAAGACCAAAAAACGTCAGCACGACCGAATAGACCATCGGCGGCGTAAGTTCGGAAAAGTCCAGATAGGTACGGTAGACAGCCGCCATTTGCGGGCGCTCGTACGAATGAACCGAACGCATAAAAACGGTCGAGCCGAGCGCATCGAGCGCAATGGTAAAAAACGCACCGCACAACAACAGCCCGCCCGTGAGCAGCGGCGCCGCGGTGCCGACAGCACCGGCAGCGAATAAAGCGATTGCCATGGCGATGAAGGCCAGCGTCATTGTCGGGCGCGCGCCGAAGCGCTTACCTGCCTTGCCCCAGAATATCGCCATGAACAGCAAGGCATTTCCGGCAGATATGAGCAATCCGCCGGCGATCTCGCCCTGCCCGGCAATAACCATGAACAGAGGTCCATAAACGAAGAAAGTCGTCCAGAAACATGACCGTCCGAACGCAATGAGCCAAGCCAGCCGAAGACGGGGTTGCGAAATGAAGCGACCTATGTTGGCAAGCGGATTGACTGCGCGGCTCTTGCCGGCCGCAATGAGCGGATTGTCGCTTAGCCGGTAAAACCAGAACAGGCCAAGCAGCACGAAGGCAAAGATCGCCACCGCACCGTGGGCCGCATAGATGCCAAAGTGGGTGTAGAGAAAGATGCCCATGGTCGGGCCGCCTGTCCACGCAACCATCGACCACGCCATCCTGAGAGATTCGGATCGCATGAAGTCCGTCTTGCGAATGTGGTCCATTATGTAGAGGTTGAGCGTTATCGACAGCGCGCTCGCCCCCATTACCCTGCACAGCATGCCCAGCATCTGGCCGAACAGTGTATGGGTGATGAAGAATAGCGACCCGACAGCCAGCAGGCAGGCCCCGGCTGTATAAACCCAGCGCCTGGCAAATCGCCTTATCAGTACCGGCATGAACAGCGTGACCGACAACCCCAGAAGCGAGACTACGGTGTAGAGTATTGATACCGTCTGCTCGTTCTGCAGGATTTCATAGGCCTGGATCGGAATAACGCTCGAAACCGTGGCGCGGGCGAAGGACTCGGTGGCATAAAGCGACGCAAACGTGCGTGCCCCGGCGGGACGCACCGCCGAAAGCCACATAGGATGCCGCACATGGGTACCCATAGGCTCCTCCGGGACCGAATCCATTGAAAGGATTCGCTAGGCAAATCTGCAATTGCGAATGCAGTGCCAGTAGCAGGAAATCGACACTCCGAAGCCGAAAAACGAAGCCGACCAAAGGCTTTCCTTCACTGGACCAACTGGTTAGACGCTCCATTTCTGCTGCTTCGGCTCCGAAAGCCGTGATAGGGATTGCCAGGGTCGGGACCTAAGGGACGACCGAGACGGGACACACATGACTGAAGCAATGGCAGATACCGGCAAAGTGCCACGGCGGCGCATCGTTGCCATCGACATTGCTCGTGGGGCCGCGCTGCTGGCCATGGCCAGCTACCATTTCACATGGGATTTGGAGTTTTTCGGCTACGCATCGGCAGGATTGACCGAATTCGGCGGCTGGAAACTCTACGCCCGCTTTATCGCATCGACATTCCTGTTTCTTGTTGGTGTAAGCCTCGTCCTGGCGCATGCGCATGAAATCCGCTGGAACGGATTCTGGAAGCGCTTTGGTATGGTTGTGGCGGCCGCTGCCGCGATTACACTTGCAACCTATTTCGCCACGCCAAATGCCTTCATTTTCTTCGGTATCCTGCATCAGATCGCCCTGGCCAGTCTGCTCGGCCTGGCATTTCTGCGCCTGCCCTCATGGCTTACCTTGGTCGCAGCCGTGGTCGTTATCGCAGCTCCCCACTATCTGCGTTCGCCGTTTTTCGACCACCCATCGCTATGGTGGGTAGGGCTCTCGGCGATCCCGCCCCGTTCGAACGACTACGTCCCACTCTTTCCATGGTTCGGCGCAGTGCTGGCAGGTATGGCGGCAACGAAGTTCGCAGGCTCCATTGGCTTTCTGGCGTGGCTGGCAGACCGCAGGCTTTTCCGCGCGGCGCGCCCGCTCGAGCTTGCTGGCCGCCACAGCCTCGCCTTCTACCTCATCCACCAACCTGTTCTGATCGCCTGCGTCTGGCTGTTTTCACAAATCTGGCCAGCCCAGTTCGCAAGCCTCGAAACAGGTTTTATGAGTTCCTGCCAAGCGTCATGTCAGGAGATGCGCGACGCCGATTTCTGTCCCCGCTACTGCGCCTGCATGCTCGACGAACTGAAGGTCGACGATGGCCTCGACAAGCTGTCCAAAGCCGACCAAACTGCCGACTTCAAGCGCCATGTCGGCGATCTCGCGGCTCAATGCACAGCAAGCACCGACGCAGGCGTCTCGGGGGGAGCAGTGCAATGACGACAGCAACAAGATCGAGCGGAATTCCCTGGCCCCCACTGATCTACATGGCAGCAATCGGCGGGGCAGTCGTTCTGGGGCTGCTCGTGCCACTGCCCTGGATCACCGGACCACTGGGAGACATTTTGTTTGCCATTGGCTGGCTCGTCATCCTCGCTGTCGTCGCCCTGTGGATAACCTCAGTTCGTACCCTGACACGCGCCAAAACGACGTTGAACCCTACCGGCGAGCCCAGCCATCTGGTCACCAGCGGACCCTACGCCATTACGCGAAACCCGCTCTACCTTGCCAACACACTCCTGATGATAGGTGTCGGCCTCATGTCGGGCATCTTGTGGTTCATACTGCTGGCGTTCATCGCCGCATTCACCACGCAGAAAGTGTCCATCGAATTCGAGGAGAAGATGCTTTCCACGAAATTCGGCAAGAAATACAAGGATTACGCAAAGAAAGTTAGGCGCTGGATTTAAGCGCACACCAAGGTGCGGGCAATCGGTTGGAACAAGCTTCAGGTGTTTACGCCAAGTTCCGCCAACCGCTCGACACAAGACTCTTCCGCCTGATCAAGCTCGGCAAGCGTATCTTCGAGATCACGGCGTTTCTGGCGTAGTTCCTCGCGCTTTTCCTCGATGCGCTTGATCATCAGGTTGAGCTGCCCCACTTCGCCGGGCGGCTCCCTGTACATCTGGATGATTTCACGTATTTCGCTGATGGCGAAACCCAGCCTCTTCCCGCGAAGAATCTGGCGGATCAGATGCCGGTCGGAGGGTCGGAACAAACGGGTGCGGCCGCGCCGAACCGGCTGAACCAACCCCTCGTCTTCATAAAAGCGCAGCGTACGCGTCGAGATCCCGAACTCACGGGTCAGTTCGGTGATCGAATAGTATTCCCGCATCGTCACCCCGCGCATCGAGGCATGCTCGCGTTGATTTTCAACCATACGCTGCCCCTGTTCGACCGCCCCAGCGCTACACAACGGAATCGCTGCCGTTGCTGCGGGCGGAACTTCGCACGTCACTTACGTAACAGTCAATTGAGGCACGCACCCAGGAGTTGGCTTAGTACAACCATCAAGTGACGCCGAACCACCATGTCGCAAGACCGAGGAAGGCGAAAAACCCGACGACATCGGTAACGGTGGTCACAAACACCGCTGACGCGACCGCCGGATCGACACCAAACCTGTCCAGAAAAAGCGGGATCAGGATGCCCGCAAGTGCCGCGACAAACATGTTGATGATCATGGCGGCCGCAATAATACCACCGAGATTGGGATCGCTGAACCAAGTCGCAGCCACAATGCCGATCAGGATCGCGAAAACCACGCCGTTGATGAATCCCACGCCCATTTCACGGCGAATAATGCGCCAGGCATTGTAGATATCCAGATCTTTGGTCGCCAGCGCGCGCACCGTCACCGTCATCGTCTGCGAGCCGGCATTTCCGCCCATACCGGCAACGATGGGCATCAACACCGCAAGCGCCACGATATGTTCAATCGTCTGGTCAAACAGTCCTATGACCGACGCCGCGAGAAAAGCGGTGAAGAGGTTGACCAGCAGCCATGGCACCCGCGAGCGCGACGTAGCAAAAACGGTATCGGACAGTTCCTCGTCGCCGACGCCGCCCATGCGCATCAGGTCTTCCTCGGCTTCCTGCTGGATGACGTCGACGACGTCATCGATGGTCAGGATGCCGACGAGGCGCTCGTTTTCATCCACCACGGCAGCGGACAAAAGGTCATATTGCTCGAACTCGCGCGCCGCCTCCTCCTGATCCATCGTGGCCGGGATAGCGTGACGCGTTTCATGCATGATCTCCTCGACCTTGACGGTCCGCTTGGTGCGAAGGATCTGGTCAAGATCGATGGCGCCAAGCAGCTTGAAGGTCGGGTCTATGACAAATATCTGGCTGAAACGCTCGGGCAGATCGTTGTCCTCGCGCATGTAATCGATCGTCTGGCCAATAGTCCAGAACGGCGGCACAGCGACGAATTCGGTCTGCATGCGCCGGCCGGCCGTCTCTTCCGGATAGTCGAGCGACCGCCTGAGCCTGATGCGCTCGGTGAAAGGCAGTTGCGACAGGATCTCGTCCTGGTCCTCCTGATCGAGGTCCTCTAGGATGTAGACGGCATCGTCGGAATCGAGTTCCTGCACCGCCTGTGCGATTTGCGCATTGGGCAGATTATCGACGATATCGAGACGGATCGCCTCGTCAACTTCCGTCAGCGCTGAAAAGTCGAAGTCGGTGCCAAGCAGTTCGACCAGCGTCAGTCGTTGCTCAGGCTGCAGCGCCTCCAGCAAATCGCCCAGTTCGGATTGGTGCAGCGCACCTACATCCTGCTTCAGTGTCAGGGTGTCGCGGTCGGCAATGGCCGCGCCGATATGCGCCAGGAAAGGGGCGAGGATAACGCCATCTTCGCCATAGATGTCGTCGCGAGCCGCCTTGGCGGCCGGAGCGCCGGTCGCTGGTTCGTCCTGGCCTTCCAAACCTGCCTCGTACTCTGCTTTCGGGGAAATTCTCCGTAGGTCTAGAGCATCTCGGGGCAAAATATCAAACGAAATGACTACTGGCTGGCCGTCATGCGCATATCAGGGACCATAGCCGCTATCAGGGGCCGAGAACGCCGCTCGGGCCACAACAGCACGAGAGCCATCGATACAATAGCGCCAACAATCATCAGGATTGGAAAGACGAGCAGCGACCGGGTGGTGATCATGGATCCGGAAACCGCCGGCGGTGACAGCGGCAGGTATAGGTCACCTGCTGCCTCTGTCATTCGTTGCCGCGCCGTTCGAAGCAATTCCTGATATTCAGCAGTCAGGCCGGAAAACTCCTTGGCTGCGGCCTTAAGAAACTCAGAAGAAATCTCCACGCCGGAAGAACCTTGCGTCAGATCGATCTCCTTCTGCAGCCTGGAGATCTGCTCCACGATGTCTTGGCGTTGTTGCAAGACGGTTTTCATGTAGTCGGCGAGAGAAGCCTTGTCGCTAAGCTCGATTATCTTGCCGAGAGCGCCGTCGGCGACTTGGACATTTTGCCCTCCAACAACCTCGCGGCCAGTGGAATCCGCATCCCAGCTTCCGATTGCCTTCCCCGAATTCTGATAGTCGTTGATCTGGGCCAATGTGCGATCAAGCCCCGCAACCCTGCGCTTCCAATCCTCCACGGTCAGGGTCCGTTCACGCACATAGATTGCTGAAACGCGGTCGCCGCTATCGTCGCTTTCGGCGAATATCGGATTGAAATACACAGCCCGAAAGCGGTTGAGGTCGGCGATGATATCGACAGCCGACTTGTTGTCTTGCGTCGTGACCGACGCCAACCTGTTGTCGCTGGAGAGAAGAGCAAGGCCCTTGTCTATACTGTCGAGCCTCGTCTTCGCCGTAATCACGCTCGTTGGGTTGTCGAGTTCCTCATCTGAATATGTAACCGCCAGCCCTTGAATGCGGGTGTCTGCAAAAATCCGGAACTGCTTCGAATAGATTTCGCTCCATATCTGCGGGATCGCCACGGCGATAGCAGAACCGGTCTCCTCATCAACACCCAGGCCGGCGTAGTTCACATCGATCCGCAGGCCGGATTGCATCAGTCCTTGCAACTCCAATTGATAGGCGTCGTTGATACTTTCAATGTCGGCCTGATTGAGCCCCCTCGCCGCAAGCCTGTTCTTGTATTTCAAGGAAACTGCAGCGGCCATGGGCGAGTCGTATTCAACCGAAATGAAGTTCCGCACATTCGTCTGCGGCGGAAAATCGAACCGCTGCTGCAGGGCGCTTACGACTTGTGGAATCAGCAAATCCTGCGGGGAAAAATCAGTTCCATTGGGAAATTTGGAATTCTCGATATTTCGTAGCGTCACAAAATAGCTGACCGGGTTGCTGAAGCCGGTTGCCGTCTTCAGCACCCACAGTCCAGCCAGAAGTAAAGCGAGAAGAAATATCGAAACAACCAGACCGCGCAAACGCCAAGCCTTCGTGAGCAAATCACGAAGTGATATTTCCACCGAGTCCATAACCTGCAAGCCCGACCATTTTCCCCACTACTTGATTGGAGCCAGATCGAAAAGGAGTCAAGTAAAGTTGCCTGTCAAGATCAACTTGAAATCGCTCTACGCACCGACGCTACATATATTTTCAACATGGAAACAACTTAATTAATACTAGGTATCAAAAATTCTGCAGCCCAACCAAACGGTCGGAAAAAGTCATATCGCTCGCCTGGCCAAAGCCAGGCGACATCCCGCTCACAGTAGGAGAATCAAATGAAGAACAATGCCAAACTGTTCAAAATGGTGCGGTCGAGAAGACTCGAACTTCCACGGGTTGCCCCACAGCGACCTCAACGCTGCGCGTCTACCAATTCCGCCACGACCGCACGTGGTAGGCCGGACATGTCCGGCACGCGGCGTGTAGCAAATCACTTCCCCCGAAACAAGGGCACGAGTGGCAATATTCGCGGAATAACCGAAGTGCTCCCGGACCGTTTCAAACTTGCCAGGCTGGGCACAGTGAAAAGTCGAGGAACTGGACGTTCGCCAGATTTGCCGCCATATGAGAAGCTGAATTTGGAATTGTCCATGTCTCAGCGTAGCCAGATAGCCACGTCGTTTCTGCCATCTCCCGGCTCGGCGCCGGTCGAATGGCGTATCGAGAGCGGCCTGACCCCTTACCCGGACGCACTTGCCTTCATGGAAGCCCGCGCCGAAGCTGTTCGTGCAGGCACCGCTCCAGAACTCGTCTGGCTCGTCGAACACGCGCCGCTTTATACGGCCGGCACCAGCGCTCATGTCGAAGATTTGATCGAGCCTGATCGCTTTCCCGTGTTCGCTGCCGGACGTGGTGGTGAATACACCTATCATGGACCAGGCCAGCGCGTGGCCTATGTCATGCTTGACCTAAAGCGCCGGCGCGAGGACGTGCGTGCCTTTGTCGCCGCGCTGGAAGAATGGATCATCCATACACTTGCCGCCTTCAACGTACGAGGCGAGCGACGCGAGGATCGCGTCGGGGTATGGGTGGTAAGGCCAGACCGCCCCGCTTCTCCCGACGGGTCACCCGCCGAGGACAAGATTGCAGCAATCGGCATCCGCCTACGCAAATGGGTCAGCTTCCACGGCATCGCCATCAATGTAGAGCCTGATCTTTCACATTTCGGTGGCATCGTTCCCTGTGGAGTGCAGGACCACGGCGTCACCAGTCTCGTCGATCTTGGCCTGCCGGTTACGATGGCAGACCTGGACCTTGCCCTGAAAACTGGGTTTGAGGATGTCTTCGGGCCGGCAAAACAGGCGACAGTGGACAAAGCTGCCTGATCCCGCATTAGCCGTAGATCCGTTTGGCCACCCTGAAACGCGCATTGTTCATAGCGCGCCAATCCAGATGGCCATCGTAACAAGAAACGTACTCATGCAAACGAGCGACACAACATCCTGAACAAGATCAGTCATCACTTACTCCTGTTTGTTGAATGTTCGTATTTTGTTCTAATTTTGTTCGAATGTCAACGATCGAGCGAGGTGCCAACCAGCGCCTAACGACGTCGATTACCGCTAGAGTTAAGGAACAGTTGCATCGCAACAGTCGGTGTTAACACACGTTCAAGCGCTGCCGAACAAACGCGCTGCCCCTTAAGGAACGAATGCTCTCGGTCACCCTGCGCCCACTGAACCTGGATCAGAGCGTCACGACCTTGCCTTCTGAAAGCGTGACGCGGCGATCCATGCGTCCGGCAAGCTCATGATTGTGAGTTGCAATCAGTGCTGCGAGGCCGGATTGCCGAACCAACGCCTCAAGCGCCTCGAAGACATAGGAAGCGGTGGCCGGATCAAGATTCCCCGTCGGCTCGTCCGCCAACAGCACCAATGGCGCATTGGCGACAGCGCGCGCGATTGCAACGCGCTGTTGCTCGCCACCAGACAATTCCGATGGCCTGTGCTGCGCACGCTGGCCGATCTTCATGTAGTCCAGCAACTGCGCGGCACGCTCGGCGGCTTCCTTGCGCGGCAACCCCTTGATGAGTTGCGGCATCATGATGTTTTCGAGCGCCGAAAATTCCGGCAGAAGATGGTGGAACTGATAGACGAAGCCCACATCGTTGCGGCGAACCGCGGTGCGTTCGTCGTCGGAAAGCTTGCCGCAAGCCTTGCCGGAAAGGATCACATCGCCACCGTCGGGGCGTTCAAGCAGACCAGCGGTGTGGAGCAGCGTCGACTTACCCGTGCCCGACGGCGCCACAAGCGCCACCATCTCTCCGCGCTTCAGCGAAAAATCCGCACCGTTCAGGATGGTGAGCTTGCGCTCCGCCTGCACATAGTGGCGTTCGACCCCCCTCAGCTCGATAACGGCCTCCGCCATTATTCGTACCTCAGCGCTTCAACCGGATCGAGCCTTGCTGCCCGCCATGCCGGAAACAACGTTGCCAGGAACGACAGGACAAGCGCCATCAGCACCACCGAAGCAGTTTCGCTGAAATCCATCTTGGCCGGCAGCTGGCTGAGAAAGTAGAGCTCGGGGTTGAACAGCACCGTGCCGGAAATCCATGAGAAGAACTCACGGATGCGCTCCACATTGAGGCAGATCACGATTCCAAGAACAACTCCGGCCAAAGTGCCGATGACGCCGATCGCCGCTCCCGTCATCAGGAAGATGCGCAGGATAGCCCCTCGAGTAGCCCCCATCGTGCGCAGGATCGCAATATCGTGGCCTTTGTCCTTCACCAGCATGACGAGGCCGGAGATGATGTTGAGCGCTGCCACCAGAACAATCAGCGTCAGGATCATGAACATCACGTTGCGTTCAACCTGAAGAGCCGAAAAGAAGGTCTGGTTGCGTTGCCGCCAGTCGGTCAGGTAAATCTGCCTCTGCGCGGCCTCTTCGACCTTGGGTCGAAGCGCATCGACATTGTCGGGATTGTCGACATAGATTTCAATCGTCTGCGCCCTGCCCTCCATGTTGAAATAGAGCTGCGCTTCCGAAAGCGGCATATAGACGATGGAGCTGTCATATTCAGACATGCCCACTTCGAAAATGGCGGTAACCGGGTAACCCTTCAGGCGCGGCGTCGTGCCAAGCGGCGTCACGTCACCATCGGGTGAAACGAGCGTGATCGTGTCGCCAAGCACCAGGCCAAGATTTTCCGCCATGCGGCTTCCGATCGCCACTCCCTCGCCGGTATCGAAACCGATGATCGAGCCTTGCTTGATATTGTTGGCAACGATTGAAACCTTGCCGAGATCCTCGCCCCTGATGCCGCGCACCAAGGCGCCCGTGCCCGAGCCAACATTGCCTTGCGCCAGCACCTGGCCATCGATCAGCGGCAGCGCATACTTCACGCCGGCCACGCCATTGATGCGGTTGGCGACCTCGGCATAATCTTCCAGCGGCATATCAATCGGCGTCGCGATGAGATGGCCGTTGACGCCGAGGATGCGGGTCAGAAGCTCGGCGCGGAAACCGTTCATCACCGCCATGACTACGATCAAAGTCGCAACACCCAGCATGATGCCGAGAAACGAAATCGAGGCGATGACCGAGATCACGGTCTCCTTGCGGCGCGAGCGCAGATAGCGCCACGCAACCATGCGCTCGAAACCGGAAAACGGCCCGGCGCCAACTGGCCGCTTCGCAGTCTGGCTTCCAGAAGCCGCTGCTGTAGCAGCTTGGCTCATGCCTTTTGCCCTAGGCTGGCGAGCAATGTTTCGATGGACTTGACGTCGCGCTCGCCCGTTGAGCGGCGCTTGACCTCAACCTCACCGGCAGCCGCTCCCCGTGGACCGACGATAACCTGCCACGGAATCCCTATGAGGTCGGCAGTGGCAAACTTGCCGCCCGCGCGCTGCTCGGTATCATCGTAAAGCACATCAAGGCCGGCCGCCTGATGTGCACTGTAGAGTTGCTCGCACAGCCGATCACACTCTGCATCGCCGGCCTTCATGTTGATGATGACGACATCGAAAGGCGCGACACTTTCCGGCCAGATGATGCCGTTTTCATCGTGGCTAGCCTCGATGATCGCCGCAATCAGGCGCGTCGGTCCGATGCCGTAGGAACCCATGGAGACAAAGTGCTCCTTGCCGTCCGGCCCTTGCACCTTGGCGTTCATCGGCTTGGAATACTTCTCGCCGAAATGGAAAATGTGGCCGACTTCGATACCGCGCGCCGAGAGCCGGTCACCCTCGGGGATAGTGTCCCACGCGGCCTCGTCATGCATCTCGTCCGTCGCCGCATAGGGCGTTGTCCAGCGTGTCACGATGTCGGCAATCTCGCCGTCATTACCGAAATCCACGTCTTCTCCCGGCACGGCAAGTTCAAGAAAATCCTTGTGACAGAAAACCTGGCTTTCGCCGGTCTCGGCCAGGATAATGAACTCGTGCGAAAGATCGCCGCCAATCGGGCCGGTATCGGCGCGCATCGGAATTGCTTTCAGCCCCATGCGCGTGAACGTGCGCAGGTAGGATACGAACATGCGATAGTAAGCCGCTTTTGCGCCCTCGTAGTTCAAGTCGAACGAATAGGCATCCTTCATCAGGAATTCACGGCCGCGCATCACGCCAAAGCGCGGACGCACCTCGTCACGGAACTTCCACTGGATATGATAGAGATTGAGCGGCAGGTCCTTGTAGGACTTGACGTAGGAACGGAAGATTTCCGTCACCATCTCCTCGTTGGTCGGTCCGTAGAGAAGCTCGCGCTCCTGCCTGTCCTTGATGCGCAGCATCTCCTTGCCGTAGGCGTCGTAGCGGCCGCTTTCGCGCCACAGTTCGGCCGACTGTATGGTTGGCATCAGGATTTCCAGCGCCCCGGCCCTGTCCTGCTCCTCGCGGATGATGCGGCAGACCTTGTCGAGCACCCTCTTGCCAAGAGGCAGCATCGTGAAAGAGCCCTGCCCCTGCTGCCGGATCATGCCGGCGCGCAGCATGAGCCTGTGAGAGACGATCTCGGCCTCACGCGGGTTTTCCTTGAGAATGGGCAAGAAGTAGCGCGACAAACGCATGAGCTGTTCCGTGAGAGAAAATAGCGCCACCGGAATCGGTGCGCCGCAGGCTTGTTTGCTTCGGCTTCATAGCCATTTCAAGGCCGATTGGAAACCCGCGCCCATCAGTTGATGGATCGCGATGATGCCGCAGTCATACCCTGGCTACTCTGCAGGCATTGACCGCAGTTTTATTGTGCAATGCAGCACATTTAAGTCGGTTTATGGGCAAAATTTGTAGTGACTTTCTTGCGGGCGTTGGTCTAGTGTGCCTCGATAATCGAGAGGGCGGAGCAAAATCTGCCCTCCTACGCGGTCAAAGTCTTGGGAGGATGCGATCTAGGCGCGGTTACTCGCTGCCGCCGGACAACGGAACACAGATCGGACGCGTTTATTGCAAGGCCTCGTGCCTTGCATTTTTTTTGTGCAGATATCTACCGGCAGGTATCGTCGCCAAGGTCAGACCCTGGCACGACGAACGGCTTCACTTGAAATCGGGGACTATGCGCGGGATATCGTCAAAGCCAAAGCCCAGCACGTTTGTAACAACGTAGAGAACGGCCATGATCGCTGCCGTCACAAGCGTTGTCCAAAGCACGGCGCGCAGCATGTGCGGCCCGCGCGGCGCACTCGGTATCGTGCCCAGCGTGATATCGCCGTCATCTTCCTGCGTTTTGACCCCAAACGGCAGGATCGCAAAAAGAACCAGCCACCACAGCACAAAGAACAGCGCAGTGAACGAGATCCAGTTCATGACTGTTCCAGTTCGATCAGCGTGCCGAAGAAGTCCTTCGGGTGCAGGAACAGGACAGGCTTGCCATGCGCACCGGTCTTTGGATTACCGTCACCAAGCACGCGCGCACCACCGGCTTTAAGCTTGTCGCGCGCGGCCAGAATATCCTCGACCTCGTAGCAGACGTGGTGCATGCCCCCGGATGGGTTCTTGTCCAGGAATGCGGCAATGGGCGATGCCTCGCCCAAAGGCTCCAGAAGCTCGATCTTGGTGTTGCCGACATCGATAAAAACAACCGTCACCCCATGCTCGGGCAATGTCTGCGGCTCTGTCACACGGGCGCCGAGCGTTTCACGATAGGTGGCGACTGCAGTGGCCAGATCAGGCACCACGACAGCAACATGGTTCAGGCGTCCAAGCATGCGGGCTCCGTCTGGCAAGAGGCAGTAAGGAAGAACTGAGAGTGTATCGCCATCGCTGCACACCTACCGCCTTGCCGCCCTATCCCCTTGCTCCCTTGTACCTCACCGCGTCACGAACACCGTAACCAGCGGTTTCTTCCCCCAGGCTTCGTTTGCCGCAGCCCTGACGGCACGGCGTACGGATTCCTGGACGAGGTCGAGGTCTTTTCGGCGCTGACGAGGGATTGAGTCCACCGCGCCGATTGCCGCATCGAGCATCAGATCCTCCAGCGTCTCGCCGCTGGCATCGGTTTCGGCAACGCCAATCGCCACCAGATCAGGATCGCCCGCCAGTTCATATTTGTCATCGAGCACGACATTCACGGCGACATGACCGGCAAACGACAGCTTGCGCCGGTCCTTGATACCCATCGCCTCGTCGCTGCCAACCAGCCGCCCGTCCTTGTAGACGCGTCCGAACGGCACTTGGTCGATGATTGCTGCAGACCCCGGATATAGCCGCAGCATGTCGCCATCGCGAATCTGCGCCACTTGGGCGATACCGGACATCGCCATCAGCGAGCCCTGCGCAACCAGATGCGCTGCCTCGCCATGCACGGGCACGCCGATTTGCGGGCGCACCCATTCGTACATGCGCTTCAGTTCGCTGCGTCGCGGATGGCCGGAGACGTGCACAAGCGCATCGCCGTCCTCGATGATCTTCATGCCGAGATCTATGAGGCGATTCTTGATCTCGAGGATCGCCTTCTCGTTGCCGGGAATGGTGCGCGAGGAAAAGATCACCGTATCGCCAGCCGTCAGCGAAACCGTCTTCATCTCGTCACGCGAAAGTTTCGCAAGTGCTGCCAGCGGCTCTCCCTGGCTGCCCGTGCAGATGATCACCAGGTTTTTCCGGTCGATGAAACCGTAATCTTCCTCGGCGACGAATTCCGGCAGGCCATCCATGTAGCCAAGCTCGTCGGCAACATCGATCACTCGTTTCAGTGAGCGGCCAAGCACGAGGCATTTGCGCCCTGCATCGCGCGCCGCGCGCGCAATGGAGATGATGCGGCCGACATTCGAGGAAAAGGTTGTGATCGCGACGCGGCCCTTGGCCTGTTCAATCAGCGTCTTCAGGCTGGCGCCGACCTCCTGCTCCGAGGGTGAATCCCCTTCCCTCAACGTATTGGTGGAATCGCAGATCAGCGCCAGCACGCCCTTGTCGCCATAGGCGCGGAAACGGGCCTCGTCGGTTTTAGGACCAAGCGTCGGTGCAGGATCGATCTTCCAGTCACCGGTATGGATCACTGTGCCAGCAGGCGTTGTGATCGCCAGTGACATAGGTTCGGGAATGGAGTGAGCCACTGGAATGGCCTCGATCTCGAACGGGCCAATCGTGAATTTTTCCCCGGCGCGATAGACTGTCACCGGAATTTTCGGTGCGCCTTGCTCACCCTGGCGCTTGGCCTCCAGCAGGCCGGCCGAGAACGGCGTCATCCACACCGGCGCTTTGAGGCGGGGCCAGATGTCATGCAGCGCGCCGTAGTGATCCTCGTGCGCATGGGTGATGACAATGCCGCGCAAATTGGCAATGTTCTCTTCGATAAAACGGGTATCGGGCAGGATCAGGTCGACGCCGGGATGCGACGGGTCCGGGAAGGTCACGCCGACATCGACGACAAGCCACTCGCGCGCCGTGGCCGGCCCATAGCCGTAGAGCGCGAAATTCATGCCGATCTCCCCGACACCGCCAAGCGGCACGAAAACCAGTTCGGCATTTTCCGCTTGCGCCATCGTCATACCTTTCTCGAAGAGAGCCGACGGACCCTCAGGGCCAAAGCTTCTTGCTATGCCGCCCCTGCCCGGAGCGTTTCCTCAAACGG
This sequence comes from Mesorhizobium sp. Root552, assembly GCF_001427285.1. Lineage (GTDB taxonomy): Bacteria > Pseudomonadota > Alphaproteobacteria > Rhizobiales > Rhizobiaceae > Mesorhizobium. Next base: position 125,738 of record NZ_LMFV01000045.1, on the reverse strand, counting down.
CTGCGGCTGAAGCAACCGCGCCGAAATGAACATCGCCAGCCGCAATCGTCACGACAGATCCGTTCTTATCGCGGATCACGAAACGGCAGTCGTCGTCAATGGTTTCGAACGTGCCACGCACCACATTACCGTCAATTCTGACAGCAACCTCGCTGCCGATGCCCGCAGCGCGCTCGAGCCACCGGCGGCGGATCGCGGCAAGGCCGCGCCCGTCCCCCCATAGGCGCGCGTTTTCCTGCCAGGCGTCCGAGAGGGCGAGGAACAGCATCTCCGCGTCACAATTGGCGCCCAGCGCCTTCAGGGAGGTGGCCGGATAAGGAACGTCCTGCGGATAGGCAACGACATTGACGCCGATGCCGACTGCCACGGCGAAGCGCCCGTTGTCCAGCAGCGTCGATTCCAGAAGGATGCCGGCCATCTTGGCGCCGGAGGCAAGCACATCGTTAGGCCACTTCAATTCGAAGCGGTTACGCCCTTCGCCACTACCGCCGTCAACGCCAATTGAAATACGCCCCTTCGGCACGACCGCATCGAGCGAATCTGCAAGCGCCAGCCCCGCAACGAAGCCGAGCGTAGCAGCCAGCCTCAGTTCGAAATCGGCGACCACCAGCAGGGTTGCAGCAAGATTGCCTTCGGGCGAAAGCCAGGCTCGTCCGCGCCGGCCACGCCCGCTCTGCTGGTTCTTCGAAACGACCCAAAGCTTGCCCGGGTCGCCGGCACGGGCGCTTTCCAAGGCCTGCGCATTGGTCGAGCCGATCGTGTCATACGCGTCGAGGCGATATCCCTGGGATGCCGCTGTCGGCGCGAGCGCGAACGCCATCAGAAGAACGTCTTGGCGGCTGCCTGCGCATAGGTGCCGATGGGACCGCCAATCAGCACGTAGAACAGCACGAAAGCCCCGGACGCACCAAGCACGACACGCAGTTCGACAGGCATCGGCTCAAAGCCGCCGACGGGCTCGTCGAACCACATGATCTTGATGATCCTGAGATAATAGAATGCAGCCACGACCGAAGACAGCACGCCGATAACTGCCAGCGCATAGAGTTCGGCATTGATGGCTGCGAGGAATACGTACCATTTCGCCCAGAAGCCCGCGAGCGGCGGAATGCCTGCCAGCGAGAACAGAAGGATGGTGAGGATGGTCGCCATAACCGGATTGGTGTTGGACAGTCCGGCGAGATCGCCGATCGTCTCGACCTGCCCCTCCTTGCGCCGCATCGCGATGATGAAGGCAAAGGTGCCCAGCGTCATAGCCACATAGATCAGCATATAGATGATGACGCCCCGCACGCCCGCTTCGCTGTTGGAGGCAAGCCCAACCAGAGCAAAACCCATATGGCCAATCGACGAATAGGCCATCAGGCGTTTGAAATTGCGCTGGCCGATGGCCGCGAACGAGCCAAGCGCCATCGAAGCGATGGACACGAACACGATGATCTGCTGCCAGTCGCCGGCCGATGGCTGGAATGCTTCCATGACAAGACGCAGGATCAGCGCCATCGTGGCAACCTTTGGGGCCACCGCAAAGAAAGCGGTCACCGGCGTCGGCGCGCCCTCGTAGACGTCGGGTGTCCACATATGGAAAGGAGCTGCCGAAATCTTGAAGACCAGGCCAGCTAGGATGAAGACAAGTCCGAACAGGACACCAACCTGCCGCTCCGCGCCCGTAAGCGTCGAGGCGATGACATTGAAGTCGATCGAGCCGGTGTAGCCGTAGACCAGCGAAATGCCGTACAGCATCATGCCGGTGCCGAGTGCACCGAGCACGAAATACTTCAGGCCGGCCTCGCTCGAACGCAGGCTGTCGCGATTGATCGCAGCTACGATATAGAGCGCCAGCGACTGCAATTCGAAGCTGAGATAAAGCGCGATCATGTCGTTGGCCGACGCCATCAACAGCATGCCGGTGGACGACAGCATCACGAGTATCGGATACTCGAAACTGTCAAATTTTTCCGCCTTGGCGAAACCGACCGACATGACGAGTGTCACTGCAGCGCCGACGAGCGTCAACACCTTCATGAAACGTGCAAACGGATCGACCACGAACGAATTGCCGAACGCTTTACCCTCGCCGACCGAGAAAAGCAGCCATGCCGCGGCAGCGGCCATCACAAGCACCGCAAGCGTTGTGACGAGCGTGCTCGAGCGGCTGGTCGAATACACGCCGATCATGAGCAGAACCATCGCGCCGACGGCGAGGATGAGTTCCGGCGTTAGCAGTGCGAGACTGGCGGAGAGTTCCGGCGTCATGGTTCGCTAAATCTCCAGTCAGTTTGCAGCCGCGGTCTGCGCGGCATTGATGGATGCGGTGACGTTGGTCACCAGCGCCTTGACCGACTGCGCCGTCGCGTCGAACACCGGCGCCGGATAGACGCCGAAGAAGATCGTCAGCACCACCAGCGGATAGAGGATCGCCTTTTCCCGCCCGGACAGGTCGAGCATGCCTTTCAGGCTGTCCTTGGTCAGCGTGCCGAAAACGACCCGCCGGTAAAGCCACAGCGCATAGGCAGCAGACAGGATCACGCCCGTCGTCGCAAAGAATGCCACCCAGGTATTGGCCTTGAAAGCACCGAGCAGCGTCAGGAATTCGCCGACGAATCCGCTGGTGCCGGGCAAGCCGACATTGGCCATGGTGAAGATCAGGAACGCCACCGCATATTTCGGCATGTTGTTGACGAGGCCGCCATAGGCGTCGATCTCGCGGGTGTGCAACCGGTCATAGATGACGCCGACGCACAGGAACAGCGCGCTGGAAACAAGGCCGTGCGACAGCATCTGGAAAATGGCGCCCTGGATGCCCTCTGCGTTCACCGCAAAGATGCCCATCGTCACGTAACCCATATGCGCGACGGACGAATAGGCGATCAGCTTCTTCATGTCCTCTTGCATCAACGCGACCAGCGAAGTGTAGATGATCGCCACGACCGACAGCGCAAACACCATCGGTGCGAACATATCCGAAGCAATCGGGAACATCGGCAGCGAGAAGCGCAGGAAACCGTAACCGCCCATCTTCAAAAGGATGCCGGCAAGGATAACGGAGCCCGCTGTCGGCGCTTCCACGTGCGCGTCGGGTAGCCATGTATGCACCGGCCACATCGGCATCTTCACCGCAAACGACGCGAAGAAGGCCAGCCACAACCACGTCTGCATCGAAGCCGGGAAGGCATGGGTCAACAGCGTCGGGATATCGGTCGTGCCGGACTGCCAGAACATCGCCATCATGGCGAGCAGCATCAACACCGAGCCAAGCAGCGTATAGAGGAAGAACTTGAACGAGGCATAGACGCGCCGCTTGCCGCCCCAGACGCCGATGATGATGAACATCGGGATCAGGCCGGCTTCGAAGAAGACGTAGAACAGGACGATGTCGAGCGCACAGAACACGCCGATCATCAGCGTTTCCAGAAGCAGGAAGGCGATCATATAGGCCTTTACGCTTTTCTGGATCGATTCCCACGAAGCCAGGATGCACAGCGGCATCAGGAATGTCGTCAAGATGACGAACAGCATCGAAATGCCGTCGACACCCATATGGTAGGAGATGCCCGAGTCCAGCCACTCGTGCTTTTCGACCATCTGGAACCCGGCCTGCGAATTGTCGAAGCCGATCCATACAAACAGCGACACCACGAAGGTAACGACGGTCGTCAGCAGCGTGATCGAGCGAATGTTGCGCCGACCGTTCTCATTGTCGTCGCCGATCAGCAATATGAGCAGCACGCCAACCAGCGGCAGGAACGTGACCGTCGATAGAATTGGCCAGTCGGTCATTGGGTCAGAACCTGCTAATCTGATCGAAATGGTGTGAGGCCATCTGGCCAGATACTAGGAGCGAAGGCGAAGACAATGTCGACCATTGTCGAGCGTTCGCGACGACGTTGCTGGCCTGATAGACCACATCCGAAGGACGCCCAAGCGGCTTCGACTTGCCGTGTCGAACCCCTTGGCCAATGGACACCCATCGACCGTCGAGGTTCTCCTTGCATTTCTTTACCGTTTCAGGCGCCATTTCGAACATATTGGTAGATCCTGACCCTAGAGCATCATCCAGGTGACGAGTGCAGCAACGCCGATCAGCATGGCGAAGGCGTAGTGATAGAGGTAGCCGGACTGCAGCTTGACGACGCGGTTGGTGACATCGACCACGCGCGCCGAAATCCCGTCAGGACCAAGCCCGTCGATGATCCTGCCGTCGCCCGTCTTCCACAGGAAGTGACCGAGCCGCTTGGCTGCGCGCACGAACAGGAAGTCGTAGAGCTCGTCGAAATACCACTTGTTGAGCAGGAACGCGTAAAGCCCGCGATGCTGCGCGGCAAGCTGCTTCGGCGTTTCCGGCGAGCGGATATAGAACTGCCACGCGAACAAAAGCCCGATCAGCATCGCCACGAAAGGCGACAGCTTCACCCACAGCGGCACGCCATGCATGTCGTGCAGGATGTGGTTGTCGGGCAGCGTGAACAGCGAGGCCTTCCAGAACTCGCCATAGGCTTCGCCGATGAACTGGTCATGGAACAGGAACCCGGCAAACAGTGCACCGGCGGCAAGGATAAACAGCGGCACCAGCATCACCGGCGGCGATTCATGCACATGGTGCATCACCTCGTGGCTCGCCCGCGGCTTGCCGTGGAACGTCATGAAGATCAGGCGCCACGAATAGAAGCTGGTGAAGCAGGCCGCCACGACAAGCAGAATGAAGGCGAAACCGGCGACGGCATTATGGCCGACAAAGGCGCTTTCGATGATGGCGTCCTTGGAGAAAAAGCCCGCAGTGCCGATAACCGTCACCGGGATGCCGACACCTGTCAACGCCAGTGTGCCAATGACCATCATCCAGTAAGTGGTCGGGATCAGCTTGCGCAGCCCGCCCATCCTGCGCATGTCCTGCTCGTCCGAAACGGCATGGATGACCGAACCCGAACCGAGGAACAGCAGCGCCTTGAAGAAGGCATGCGTGAAAAGGTGGAAGATCGCCGCGCCATAGGCACCGACGCCCAGCGCCACGAACATGTAGCCGAGCTGCGAACAGGTTGAATAGGCGATAACCCGCTTGATGTCGTTCTGCACCAGGCCGACCGTCGCTGCGAAGAAAGCTGTGATCGCGCCGACAAAGGTCACCACGAGAAGCGCCGTGTGCGAAAGCTCGAACAGCGGCGACAGGCGCGCCAGCATGAAGACGCCAGCCGTCACCATGGTGGCAGCGTGAATCAGCGCCGAAACCGGCGTCGGGCCTTCCATGGCGTCCGGCAGCCAGGTATGCAACGGCACTTGCGCCGACTTGCCCATGGCACCCATGAAGAGAAGCAGGCACACCACCGTAATTGCTGCCTGCTTGTCGAGCGCATAGCCGAGGAAGTTCAGCACCGCCTCGCCACCCGCCGCAGCTTCAGCGCCATGTTCGGCAGGGACGAAGGAGGCGGCATTGGCGAAGATCGTACCGAGGTTCACCGAGCCGAACAGCACGAACACGCCGAAAATGCCAAGCGCAAAGCCGAAGTCGCCGACGCGGTTGACCACGAACGCCTTGATCGCCGCGGCATTCGCCGACGGCTTCTTGTACCAGAAGCCGATCAGCAGGTAGGACGCAAGACCGACGCCCTCCCAGCCGAAGAACATCTGGATCAGGTTGTCGGACGTCACCAGCATCAGCATGGCGAAGGTAAACAGCGACAGATAGGCGAAAAAGCGCGGCCGGTTGGGGTCGTGGTGCATGTAGCCGATCGAGTAGATATGCACCAACGCCGACACGGTGTTAACGACGACCAGCATAACCACCGTCAGCGTATCGATCCTGAGTGCCCAAGCCGTATCGATGCCGCCGGACTGGATCCAGCGCAACACCGGAACGGTGAACACTTCCGTTTCAGAAAAGCCGACCGAGAAGAACGCCACCCACGAAAGCACGGCCGAAATCACCAGCAGCCCGGAGGTGATGTATTCCGAAGCCTTGGCGCCGAGCGAGGTGCCGAACAGCCCAACGATCAAAAAGCCGATGAGGGGAAGGAAGACGATAGCTTGATACATGATCGGTCCCGTCAACCCTTCATCATATTCACGTCTTCGACCGCGATGGAGCCGCGGTTACGGAAGAAGACCACAAGAATGGCTAGGCCGATCGCCGCTTCTGCCGCTGCCACCGTCAGCACGAACAGCACGAAAACCTGTCCCACCAGATCGTTGAGCAGCGAGGAGAACGCGACCAGATTGATGTTGGCCGCAAGCAGCAGCAACTCGATCGACATCATGATGACGATCACGTTCTTGCGGTTCAGGAAGATGCCGAACACGCCGATGGTGAACAGGATCGCCGAGAGTGTCAGGTAATGTCCGATGCCGACGCTCATGTCAGATGCCCTTCCCGGTCTCGACCTTGCGGACTTCGATGGCCTCTTCCAGCGTGCGCGCATTCTGCCGCGCGATGTTCTGGCGCTTGACGCCCTGCTTGTGGCGCAGCGTCAGCACGATCGCGCCGATCATGGCGACCAGAAGGACGATGCCGGCCATCTGGAAGAAATGGATGTAGTCCGTGTAGAGAATATCGCCCAGCGCCGCCGTGTTGCTGCGCGTGGCAAGATCGGGGATCGGCTTCGCCGCGCCTGAACCAAGTTGCGGCGCCAGCACGTAGCCGCCGGTCACGACGACCAGTTCGGCCGCAAGGATCAACCCGACCAGCGCCCCGATCGGCGCATACTGCAACGCCCCACTCTTGAACTCGGCGAAATCGACGTCGAGCATCATGATGACGAACAGGAACAGCACCATCACCGCGCCGACATAGACGATGAGCAGGATCATCGCGAGGAACTCGGCCCCGGCGAGCAGGAAAAGTCCCGCCGCATTGAAGAATGTGAGGATCAGGAACAGCACGGAATGAACGGGATTGCGAGACGAGATGACCATGAAGGCCGATCCCACCGCGACAAAGGCGAAGAGGTAGAAAAAGATCGCCTCTAGTCCGTTAAGCATGGGTTCCCCCGGGTTTCCTTGTCCGGCCGGAGCTTTCACCCCTACCGGCTTTCTGTGCCTCGGTCCGCCTCCGGTCCCGAAACCGCGTGTTCCTTAGACGAGGCACCCCGCCCCGTCCATCCGTCATTCCATCTGCCCCCGCCATCGTGGCGGAAAGCAGCAAACTCACCGATACGGCGCGTCCATTTCCATGTTGCGCGCAATCTCGCGCTCCCAGCGGTCGCCGTTCGCCAGAAGCTTGTCCTTGTCGTAGTAAAGTTCCTCGCGCGTTTCCGTCGCGAATTCGAAATTCGGCCCCTCGACAATCGCGTCCACGGGGCAGGCTTCCTGGCAAAAGCCGCAGTAGATGCACTTCACCATGTCGATATCGTAGCGCACGGTGCGGCGCGTGCCGTCGTTGCGGCGCGGGCCTGCCTCGATGGTGATCGCCTGCGCAGGGCAGATCGCTTCGCAAAGCTTGCAGGCAATGCAGCGTTCCTCGCCGTTGGGATAGCGGCGCAAGGCATGCTCGCCTCGGAAACGCGGGCTGGTCGGCCCCTTTTCGTGCGGATAGTTGATCGTTTCCTTTGGCGCGAAGAACTGCCGGATTCCCAACAGGTAGCCGGCGACGATATCTTTGAGCAGCAGCGACTTCGCCGCTTGGCCGAGCGCGGACATCAGGCAAACCCCGTCAGCTTGAGGAAGGCGGCCGTTGCGACGACCATGAACAGCGAGATCGGCAGGAATACCTTCCAGCCCAACCGCATCAACTGGTCGTAGCGGAAGCGGGGCAGAACCGCCTTGGCCATCGAGAAGATGAAGAAGACGAAGCACACCTTGAGCACGAACCAGATGATGCCCGGCACCCAGTTGAGCACCGCCACATCGACCGGCGGCAGCCAGCCGCCAAGGAACAGGATGGTGGTCAGCGCGCACATCAGCACCACGGCAACGTATTCGCCGAGGAAGAACAGCAAAAATGCCGTCGACGAGTATTCGACCATATGGCCGGCAACCAGTTCCGATTCGGCCTCGACGAGGTCGAAGGGCGGGCGATTGGTTTCCGCCATTGCCGAAATGATGAAAATGACGAACATCGGAAACAGGCCGAGCCAGTGCCAGTCGAGGAAGGAATTGGTCAGGCCGAGACGGGTTCCGAGACCATCCTGCTGCGACATCACGATATCCGTCAGGTTCAGCGAACCGACGCACAAAAGCACGGTGACGATGACGAATCCGATCGAGACTTCATAGGAAACCATTTGTGCCGCTGAACGCAGCGCACCGAGGAATGGGTACTTCGAATTGGAAGCCCAGCCGCCCATGATGACGCCATAGACCTCGAGCGAGGAAATGGCGAGCACGTAAAGGATGCCGACATTGATGTTGGCAATCGCCCAGCCCTCGTTGACCGGAATGACCGCCCAAGCCGTCATTGCCACGACTGCCGAAACCAAGGGCGCCAGCAAGAACACGCCCTTGTTCGCGCCCGAAGGAATGATCGGTTCCTTGAACACGAACTTGAGCAGATCGGCAAATGCCTGGAACAGGCCCCACGGGCCAACCACGTTTGGACCGCGGCGCAACTGCACGGCCGCCCAGATCTTGCGATCGGCATAAAGAATGTAGGCCACGAAAATCAGCAGGACGACGATCAGCACGACCGACTTCAACAGGATGATCAGCGCAGGCAGGACGTAGAAGGAGAAGAAAGTATCCATGTCCTACTCCGCCGCCTGCTTGAAGCCGCCCTTGGCGAGCGCCGAGCATTCGGCCATCACCGCCGAGGCGCGTGCAATCGGATTGGTCAGGTAGAAGTCGCGCACCGGCGAAACGAAACCTGCCTTGTTCAATCGGCCGCCCAGCTTGGCAAGCTTGACGACGTGATCCGTGTCGCCTTCTTCGATCCGGTCGATGCGAGCAAGATGCGGATGCTCGGCATAGAGCTTGGCCCGCAACTGGGCCAGGGAATCGAACGGCAACTTCTTGCCAAGCACATCTGACAGCGCCCGCAAAATTGCCCAGTCCTCGCGAGCCTCGCCGGGCGCAAAGCCTGCACGATTGGTCTGCTGCACGCGGCCTTCGGTGTTGACGTAGGTGCCCGATTTTTCAGTGTATGTGGCAGCCGGCAAAATCACGTCTGCACGGTGCGCACCGGCATCGCCATGCGTGCCGATGTAAACCACAAATCCGCTGGACACCTTGCCCATGTCAAGTTCGTCGGCGCCGAGCAGGAACAGAACGTCCGTCGCGCCGATCATGTCGGCAACATCCTTGCCGCCCTCACCCGGGACAAAGCCGATGTCGAGCCCGCCGACCCGTGCAGCAGCGTTATGCAGCACCGCAAAACCGTTCCAGTCGGGCCTAACGGCATTCGCTGCCTTGGCAAGTTTGGCGGCCTGTCCAAGCACCGCCGCGCCGTCGCCGCGCGCCAGCGCACCCTGGCCTACGATGATGAGCGGCTTTTCAGCCTTCTTCAGAGCCTGGAAGAACTTGCCGTTGCCGTCGGCCAGATCCTTGAGGCTTTCCGGTCCTGCTCCCAGCGCTTCATAGTCGTAGCGCAAATCGCCGAAATCGCCGATCACGCCGATCGGCAGCGGGCTCGCACGGAAACGCTTGCGGATGCGGGCATTCAACACCGAGGCTTCAAAGCGCGGGTTTGCGCCGATGATAAGGATCGCATCGGCATTCTCGATGCCCTCGATGGTCGGATTGAAGATGTAGCTGCCGCGGCCATGAGCCGGATCGAGCGCCGCGCCATCCTGGCGGCAGTCGATATTGCTGGAGCCGAGCGAATTGATCAGCTGCTTCAGGGCGTACATTTCCTCGACGGCGGCAAGATCGCCGGCAATCGCGCCGATCCTGTCCGGTGCCGTCTTGGCGACAGCGTCTTTGATCGCGGCAAAAGCATCGGCCCAGCTCGCAGCAGTGAGTTTGCCGTTGCGGCGTACGTAAGGCCGGTCGAGCCGCTGGGTGCGCAACCCGTCCCAGATGAAGCGGGTCTTGTCCGAAATCCATTCCTCGTTCACCGGCTCGTTGACGCGCGGCAGGATGCGCATCACTTCCCGGCCACGCGAATCGACACGGATAGCCGAGCCGACGGCATCCATCACGTCGATGGATTCGGTCTTGGTCAGTTCCCACGGCCGCGCCTGGAAGGCATATGGCCGCGCCGTCAGGGCGCCAACCGGGCAAAGGTCGATCACGTTGCCCTGCAGTTCAGACGTCATTGCCTGCTCAAGATAGGTCGTGATTTCGGCATCTTCGCCGCGGCCGATCAGGCCAAGCTCCGAAATGCCGGCCACCTCGGTAGTGAAACGCACGCAGCGCGTGCAGTGAATGCAGCGCGTCATGATCGTCTTGACCAATGGCCCGATATACTTGTCCTCGACTGCGCGCTTGTTCTCGTGGAAACGCGAGGAATCCATGCCGAAGGCCATGGCCTGGTCCTGCAGGTCGCATTCGCCGCCCTGGTCGCAGATCGGGCAATCGAGCGGATGGTTGATGAGCAGGAACTCCATCACCCCTTCGCGGGCCTTCTTCACCATCGGCGTGTTGGTGAAGACTTCCGGCAATTCGCCGTTCGGACCGGGCCTCAGGTCGCGCACGCCCATGGCGCACGAAGCCTGCGGCTTCGGCGGGCCGCCCTTCACCTCGACGAGGCACATGCGGCAGTTGCCGGCAATCGACAACCGCTCATGGAAGCAGAAGCGTGGCACTTCCGCGCCCGCCTCTTCCGCCGCCTGCAGCAGCGTATAGTGGTCGGGTACTGTAATTTCTTTCCCGTCGACCTTCAGCTTTGCCATGTCGCCTCGAACCCTGTCGGCCTTTGCCGCAATTCCCGTCGCGGGCGCTATCAGGCGCGCCCGACCCTTTTGTCACTATTTTCCAGCTGATAACGCGGTCGCCTGTCCTACCCAGTCGTCGCGTCCTATACGTCCCCGAAAACCCAGCATGTCATCCACCCAGGCAATTTCCTCCGGGCTCCAGCCAGCTACCTGCCCATAAGTCCAGATACCCAGACCGTTGAGCACCTGCTCCAGCTTGGGTCCAATGCCTGAAATCGCCTTCAGGTCGTCCGGGATCGCTGGCTTTTCCAGCGCTGCCGGCTTTCGGAAATCTTCCGGCATGATCTCGCCCGCTGCCGATGCATCGACAGCAACGGCCGCCTTTGTCGGTTGCGCGGCAGCCTTGCCGGCATCGGCATCCACCTCGGTCACTTCCTTGGCCAGAGACTGCGCTTCCGCAATCAATGTCCTGGCGGTCGCACGCGCCCGGCTCGCCGGCACACTTCTTGCTTGGGCGGGCGCTAGCGCCTCGCGCGCTTCACTCTCGTCCGCCAGAGGCTGCATCAACCGCTGCGAAGCCTCAACGGCTCCGGTCAGCGCACCGACCCACATGCCGAACGCCTGGCTGGCCAGGCCAACGCCAAGCGCCGAAAGCGCGGCAGCGCCGGCAGCCGGGTGCACGAACAGGTTGATGGCACTCGCCACCTCCTTCGGCATCATTTTGGTCAGGTCCTGGTTCATCTTCTCGAATTCGTTCAAATCAGCTTGCAAATGATCGGGTATGGGAAACATCGACATTTCAGTTCTCCTGTGTCGTTCCGTTCCGTCTACCTTCGTTGCGTTTCCTCATTTTTCGGGCTTTGCCCGCACTTTCGAATTGGTCTTATTCCGCCGCCGCAAGCACAGGCTGAACCTGATGCGCGTTGCGGGTGAACTCGTCGATACGCCGCTCGATCTCCGGCCGGAAGTTGCGGATCAGGCCCTGTACCGGCCATGCAGCCGCATCGCCCAGTGCACAGATGGTGTGGCCCTCGATCTGCTTGGTAACGTCCAGCAGCATGTCGATTTCGCGCTTCTGCGCCTGCCCGCGCACCAGCCGCTCCATCACCCGCCACATCCAGCCGGTGCCCTCGCGGCACGGCGTGCATTGGCCGCAGCTTTCGTGCTTGAAGAAGTAGGACAGCCGGGCGATTGCCTTCACGATATCGGTCGACTTGTCCATGACGATCACGGCAGCCGTCCCGAACGAGGATTTCTTCTCGCGCAGGCCGTCAAAATCCATCGGGCAGTCGATGATGTCCTCGGCCTTGACCACAGGGCACGATGCGCCGCCGGGAATAACCGCCAGCAGATTGTCCCAGCCGCCGCGAATGCCGCCGCCATGCGTCTCGACCAGTTCGCGGAAGGTGATGCCCATGGTCTCTTCGACCGTGCAGGGCGTGTTCACATGGCCGACCAGCATGAAAAGCTTGGTGCCGACGTTGTTCGGGCGTCCGAAAGACGAGAACCATGCCGCGCCACGCCGAAGGATCGTCGGCGCAGCCGCAATCGATTCGACGTTGTTGACCGTCGTCGGGCAGCCATAGAGGCCGACATTGGCCGGGAACGGCGGCTTTAAGCGCGGCTGGCCCTTCTTGCCCTCGAGGCTTTCGAGCAGCGCCGTTTCCTCGCCGCAGATATAGGCGCCTGCGCCGTGATGGACATAGATTTCGAAGTCGTAGCCGTTCTTGTTGTTCTTGCCGATCAGCTTGGCGTCATAGGCTTCGTCAATGGCCCGCTGCAGCGCCTCGCGCTCGCGGATGAACTCGCCGCGCACATAGATGTAGGCGGCGATCGCACCCATGGCGAAGCCCGCAAGCAAACAGCCTTCGACCAGCGTGTGCGGGTCGTGGCGCAGGATGTCGCGGTCCTTGCAGGTGCCGGGCTCGGATTCATCCGCATTGACGACGAGATAGCTCGGACGCCCGTCGCTCTGCTTGGGCATGAAGGACCATTTGAGACCGGTCGGGAATCCCGCGCCGCCGCGCCCGCGCAGGCCGGACGCCTTCATCTCGTTGATGATCCAGTCGCGACCCTTGTCGATGATGTCCTTGGTGCCGTCCCAGCATCCACGCGCCATCGCGCCCTGCAGCGAACGGTCGAATTGGCCGTAGATATTGGTGAATATGCGATCCTTGTCCTGAAGCATCGTTCGTCCCTCAGACCGGCTTCTTGCCGAAAACGCGGATGTATTCGGCTACGCCACCCTTGGCGAGCGCCTTGGCCTGCTTCACCCAATCCTCGCGCTCGACGCGGCCGTGGAAATTGAGATAGCCATCGACCCAGTCGCGCTCGGCCTTCTTCCACGAAGCGACTTGCGCGAACGTGAAGATGCCAAGCTCGTGCAGGATTTTCTCGTTCTTCGGACCAACGCCTGAAATCAGCTTGAGATCGTCGACCGCTGTCGGGCGGGCTATGCCTGCCGGGCGGTTCTTGTCTTCAAGCGATGGCTTCGCGTCCGCCTTGGTCTTTGCTTCTGGCGCCTTGAACGCGGCTGCCGGCTCGGCCTTGGCCTTGGCGCCGCGGCGCTGCTTGGCAGCACCATCGACCTTGGCGGTCGCCTTGTTGGCATTGGCGGCCGAATGAGCCGGAGCCGCCACGCTCGCCGCTTTTTCTGCCGCAGGAGCGACCTTTGCCTTGGAAGGTGTCTTCAAAGCCGGGCTTGTTTCGGGTGCATCTGTCTTCGGCTTGGCAGCATTGGATGGTGCAACCGCTGCCTTGGAAGCGGCCTTGGCCTCGCGGTCGCGTGTCGTCTTCAAGACGGCCTTTTCGTCCACGAGCGCGCTGAAGCCCGAGACGGGCGCGGACCGGAAACGGCCGTTCTGCGGTCCCGTAGGCACCGAGGCGCCCTTGCCTGCCTCGAATGCATCGATGATCTCGGCCAGACGCTCGGGCGTCAGGTCCTCGTAGGTATCCTTGAAAATCATCACCATCGGCGCGTTGACGCACGCGCCGAGGCATTCCACCTCTTCCCACGACAGCGTGCCATCCTCATTGGTATGGAACTGATCGTGGTGGATCTTCGAGCGACACACATTCATCAGGTCTTCCGCGCCGCGCAGCATGCACGGCGTCGTGCCGCAAACCTGGATGTGAGCGCGCGTGCCGACCGGGCTCAACTGGTATTGGGTGTAGAAAGTCGCAACCTCGAGCCCACGGATATAGGGCATTTCGAGCATGTCGCAGACCGTCTCGATCGCCGCCTTCGTCACCCAGCCTTCCTGTTCCTGCGCCAGCATCAAAAGCGGGATGATCGCCGATTGCTGACGACCCTTCGGATACTTCTTGATCCACTGCTTGGCCACCGCCGTATTCGCCCGGTTGAAGGCGAAACCGGCTGGCTGGACTTCGGCGGCGGCTAGTCTGCGAACTGTCATTTTCTGATCCTGGCTCCCGCTTCAGTGCACCAGCGTTGCCGCTTCGAGGCGCTGTAGCCAAAACGGGCTTCTGCTTGCGATCATGTCGTAGCCTGTGCGGCGGGACTTCTTGATCCGGTTCAACTCGTCGGCGGACTTCAGTTCGCGGGCCTTGTCTCCACCCAGCCAGAACACCCGCAACTTCATCGCGTCGAGAACATGGCGTGTCGTCTCGTGCTTCGGGTCCGATCCGTGCTCCTCGTAGATGAACACCGTATCCCGTGCCAAAAGCCCCTCGCCGCCTTCCAGCGCCGGCACTTCCACGCCTTCGACGTCGAGCTTGACCATGAACTTGTCCAGCCCCTTGAACAGTGGCAGGCGCGCCAGATCGTCCAGCGAAATCGTCTCGTTCTCGAAAAGCACCGTCGCATTGCCGCCGGGCGCGACTGTCGAACGGGCCTCGTGCTTGCGCCCGTAGATTTTGACTGGCTCGCCGCTTGCCTTGCCGATGGCTCGGTTGAGAATGGTGAACCGTTTGTCGTTGAGCTGCCAGTTCTCCTCAAGCCCACGGTAGGTATCCGGCGCAAGTTCGATAGCCACGGTCTTCCTGGCGCCAGCAGCCGGTCCCGACACCAGGATCGACCAGTAGCCATGATTGGCGCCGCCGTCGATGAACCCGAACTCGACGTCGCGCGCGAGGTCAACCAGCGCATGCAGCGCCTTTTCGTAAGGGTAGTTCCGGCGCAGCAGCACCGACCAATAGGTGTCGCAATAAGCAACGCGCATCCGGCAGTCCGGATCGAGCACGAAGATCATGGAGCGCTTGCTCGGCAGGAACGTCCTCACCGCGCGGGCGATATAGGAGATGCCGAAATTGCTGAACGGGCGCAGGACGGCGAGCGCTGCACGAAGAGCGGCGATAGCCGTGCGCTCGACGGCGTTCGCGTTGTCAACGCGCCCGCTTCTGGCGTCGATCACGATATCGTCCGCCACCGCAGCCATCATCTGTCGACCTCGCCGAAGACGATGTCGAGAGAGCCGAGAATGGCGGTCACGTCGGCGAGCATGTGGCCGCGGCACAGGAAATCCATGGCTTGCAGATGCGCAAAGCCGGGCGCGCGCAGCTTGCAGCGGTAAGGCTTGTTGGAGCCGTCGGAAACGAGATAGACGCCGAACTCGCCCTTCGGCGCTTCGACGGCCGCATACACCTCGCCTGCGGGTACCTTGTAGCCTTCCGTATAGAGCTTGAAGTGATGGATCAGCGCTTCCATTGAGCGCTTCATCTCGCCACGCTTCGGCGGCACCACCTTGCCATCCAGATTGGACACAGGGCCGGCGGCTTCCTTGCCAAGCAGGAGATCGATGCACTGGCGCATGATCCTGGCAGACTGGCGCATCTCTTCCATGCGGATCAGGTAACGGTCGTAGCAGTCGCCGTTCTTGCCGATCGGAACGTCGAACTCGAGTTCGGAATAACACTCGTAAGGCTGCGACTTGCGCAGATCCCAGGCAGCGCCCGAGCCGCGCACCATCACGCCTGAAAAGCCCCATGCCCAGGCGTCTTCCAGCGACACCACGCCGATATCGGCATTGCGCTGCTTGAAGATGCGGTTGGGCGTCAAAAGCGCATCGAGATCGTCAACCGATTTCAGGAACGGATCGATCCACTTGCCGATATCCTCGACAAGCTTCTGCGGCAAATCCTGATGCACGCCGCCCGGCCGGAAATAGGCAGCATGCATGCGCGAGCCCGAGGCGCGCTCATAGAACACCATCAGCTTTTCGCGCTCGACAAAGCCCCACAGCGGAGGCGTCAGCGCGCCGACGTCCATGGCCTGTGTCGTCACATTGAGTATGTGCGACATGATGCGGCCCATTTCGGAATAGAGCACCCGGATCAACTGGCCACGCTTCGGCACTTCGATGCCGAGCAGGCGCTCGGCGGCAAGCGCGAACGCATGCTCCTGGTTCATCGGCGCGCAATAGTCGAGACGATCGAGATAAGGCACCGCCTGCAGATACGTCTTGTGCTCGATCAGCTTTTCAGTGCCGCGATGCAAGAGCCCGATATGCGGGTCGACGCGATCGACCACTTCGCCGTCCAGTTCGAGCACGAGGCGCAGGACGCCGTGCGCGGCAGGATGCTGCGGACCGAAGTTGATGTTGAAGTTGCGTACCGAGGTTTCAGCCATGCCCGTGCCTCAGTTCGTCTTCGCTTTCTCGTCGCCCGGCAGCACGTAGTCCGTGCCTTCCCAAGGCGAGAGAAAATCGAAATTGCGGAATTCCTGCTTCAGCTCCACAGGTTCGTAGATGACCCGCTTGGCCTCGTCGTCGTAGCGAACCTCGACAAAGCCTGTCAGCGGGAAATCCTTGCGCAGCGGGTGCCCCTCGAAACCGTAGTCGGTGAGCAGGCGGCGCAAATCCGGATGGCCGGAGAACAGCACGCCGTAGAGATCGTAGGTTTCGCGCTCATACCAGTCGGCACCCGGAAACACCCCGGTAATCGAAGGCACCAGCGTCTCTTCGCTCGCCTCGATCTTGACGCGGATGCGCAGGTTCTGCTTCGGCGACAACAGGTGATAGACGACATCGAAGCGCTTGGCGCGAGCCGGATAGTCCGCCCCGCTGACATCGATGATCGACACGAATTGGCATTTCGCATCGTCGCGCAGGAAGCGCACGACATCGACGATATCGCCGGCCTTCACCGTGACGCTCAACTCGTCATAGGCAACGACGCTTTCCAGTATATCGGCGTCGAGCTTGTCGTTGAGGTAAGCGGCAAGATCGTTGAGGCGTTCACTCATTGTCGATCACCGCTCGATTGTGCCGGTACGGCGTATCTTCTTCTGCAACAGCAGAAGGCCGTACATCAAAGCTTCCGCACTTGGCGGGCAGCCAGGCACGTAGATGTCCACCGGAACAATGCGGTCACAACCGCGCACCACCGAATAGGAATAGTGATAGTAGCCGCCGCCATTGGCGCACGAGCCCATCGAGATGACGTAGCGTGGCTCCGGCATCTGGTCGTAGACCTTGCGCAGCGCCGGCGCCATCTTGTTGGTCAGCGTTCCGGCCACGATCATCACGTCCGACTGGCGCGGGGATGCGCGCGGTGCGATGCCGAAGCGCTCGCTGTCGTAGCGCGGCATAGCGGAGTGGATCATTTCCACCGCACAGCACGCCAAGCCGAAGGTCATGTACATCAGCGAGCCGGTGCGCGCCCACGTGATCAGCGCCTCGGTCGACGTGACGAGAAAGCCCTTGTCGGCCAGCTCGTCGTTGATGCCGACGAAGAAAGGATCGTCAGACCCGATAGGCTTGCCGGTCCTTGGATCGAGGATGCCTTTGGGCCGCGGTGCAACCAGCGTGCCGGAACTGTCGCTCAATCCCATTCGAGCGCCCCTTTCTTCCACTCATAGGCGAAGCCGATGGTCAGCACGCCAAGGAACACCATCATCGACCAGAACCCGAGCATGCCGATTTCCCCGAAGGAAACCGCCCAAGGAAACAGGAAGGCCACTTCGAGGTCGAAGATGATGAACAGGATCGACACCAGGTAAAAGCGCACGTCAAACTTCATGCGTGCATCATCGAACGAGTTGAAGCCGCACTCGTATGCGGAAAGCTTTTCCGGATCCGGATTGCGATACGCCACCAGGAACGGTGCGATGATCAGGGCCAGTCCCACGACCAGCGCCACGCCGATGAAAATCACGATCGGCAGATACGAACTCAGCAATGCGTTCATGCTGCAACTTTCCGTTAGCGGCTATCCCGCCTGAAGCTATAGCAGCAGGCCATGATACGGAAGCGCGACAGTTAATCGCTGAACCGCTTGCCGGTCCCATGCTGCAACGCGGCGAGGGTTAGCGCAGCCGGTTGCCCGAAGCAAGTCAAACCTTGGCCAAAAGATGGCGCTCGCACGCTTATAAAGCAAAACTGGTCGTTCCAGCTCTTGTTTGATTTCCTTCACTTTTTACTCCACTTTTACTCCTGACAGTATCGTGGCGGTTTCACTGCTAGCATGGGTGGAATCAACTCACCGCACTGCACTGCCGGCATCGACGAAAAGAACGCATGAAAGAGAAGTTCTCGCTCGCACAGGCACGCCGCATAGCACTGGCTGCACAAGGCTTTAGCCTGCCCCGCCCTGCCGGCCCCATCGACCGCAGGCACCTGGCCAGAACCTTGTCGCGCACCGGCCTGCTGCAGATCGATTCCGTCAGCGCCGTGGTGCGCGCGCACTACATGCCGCTTTACTCTAGGTTAGGGTCGTACCCACTTTCCCTGCTCGACAACGCAACGCAATCACGCAAGCGCTTGCTGTTCGAGTACTGGGCGCATGAGGCATCGCTGCTGCCCGTCGAGACCTATCCACTGATGCGCTGGCGCATGCAGCGCGCCGAGCGCGGCGACGACATATATGGCGCCCTGGCAAAATTCGGGCGCGAACGCGCCGGCTACATTGAAGGGATTTATCGCGAGGTGGCAGCGCGTGGCCCGATTGCCGCATCCGACCTCGAAGGCCAGAAGGGTTCCGGCGGCTGGTGGGGCTGGAGCGAAGCCAAGCACGCCTTCGAATGGCTGTTCTGGGCAGGCCGCATCACCACCGCTTACCGGCGCGGCTTCGAGCGCCTCTACGATCTGCCCGAGCGCGTACTGCCGCCGGCAATCCTCAACTTGCCAACGCCAGCACCCGCCGACGCACACCGCGAACTTCTGCGCATTTCCGCACGCGCCCACGGCATCGCCACCGCCGGTTGCCTGCGCGACTACTTCCGGCTCTCACCAGCCGACATCAAAGGCCGCATCGAGGAACTGGTGGAGGAAGGCGATCTGATTCCCGTCCGTATCGAGAGCTGGGCAAGGCCAGCTTACCTCCACAAGGATGCGCGCCTGCCGCGCAAGGTCGAGGCTCGCGCCCTGCTTGCCCCTTTCGATCCGCTGGTTTTCGAACGCACGCGCACCGAAAGCCTGTTCGGTTTCCGCTACCGCATCGAAATCTATACGCCGGCCGAAAAGCGGCAATACGGCTACTATGTCCTGCCCTTCCTGCTCGGTGACAGGATCGTGGCACGCATCGACCTGAAAGCCGACCGCCCATCTGGGGTTTTGCGGGTTCACGCCGCCTATGCCGAACCGGGCGCGCCGCCCGAAACGGCATCGGAACTGTTCGAGGAACTGCGGCTCATGCAGGGCTGGCTTGGCCTCGACCGCATCGAGGTCACGCCTGTTGGCGATCTTGGTCCGTCGCTGGCCGCTATCAAAGCGTCGTAACCACGCGTTGACACGCCCACCTCCTCAAGCCTAAATCCGCCACAGACGGTCTCCTCTCCAAAAGAGGGGAGCTAAGAGGGAATGCGGTGCGAGGTTCCACGACCTCAAATCCGCGGCTGTCCCCGCAACTGTAAGCGACGAGCCAAGCCGGACACCACTGGGCAGAGCCCCGGGAAGGCGGCAGCAAGGCAACGACCCGCGAGCCAGGAGACCTGCCGTCTGCAGAAAAGAATCCGACCGCCTGGCGGGTGTCCCGGGCAAGGAGCACGTTTTGGATTGCGACGGCAATTTTCCAGTTGAATCAGATAGCGGCCAATCGGGCCGTGCCGCGGTCACGGTTATCGTCTGCACGACATGCCGCGACGAGAGCGGAGCCGACTCCCACCCCCGCGCCGGCGAATTGCTGGCTGAAAGCGCGCGTAGCGCCGCCACGGGCCGCGGCGTCGATATCCGCACCGTCGAATGCCTTGGCAACTGCAAGCGCCGGCTGAGCGCATCCATCCTGCGCACCGGCGGCTGGGGCTACGTCTTCGGCGACCTTGCGCCGACAAGCGGTGCCGATCTCGTCGAGGGCGCCGAACTTTTCGCCGCCAGCCCTGACGAGCTCATGCCCTGGCGTGGCCGTCCCGATTGCCTGAAGCGCGGCCTCGTCGCCCGCATCCCTCCCCTCCATCTGTTGAAGGATTGACCATGACCGCCACAGCCACGCGTGTTCCCTGCACCGTCGTCACCGGCTTCCTCGGCGCCGGCAAGACCACGCTGATCCGCCACCTGCTGGAACAAGCCAAGGGCAAGCGCCTCGCCCTCATCGTCAACGAGTTCGGCGACATCGGCGTCGATGGCGAAATCCTCAAGGGTTGCGGCATCGATACCTGCCCGGAGGAAAACATCGTCGAACTGGCCAACGGCTGCATCTGCTGCACCGTTGCCGACGACTTCGTGCCGGCACTGGACCAGATCCTGTCGCGCACGCCCAAGGTCGATCATATCCTGATCGAAACGTCTGGCCTTGCCTTGCCGAAGCCGCTTGTGCAGGCCTTCCAGTGGCCAACGGTCAAGAACAGGGTCACCGTCGACGGCGTCATCGCCGTGGTCGATGGCCCCGCCCTTGCCGCCGGCCAGGTCGCCTCGGATATGGAAGCATTGGCAGCCCAGCGTGCCAACGACGACTCCCTCGACCACGACGACCCCGTCGAAGAGGTTTTCGAGGATCAGGTTGCCTGCGCCGATCTCATCATCCTGTCGAAGGGCGACTTGATGGACGCTGCCGGCTCCGCCCGCGCCAACGCCATCATCAACGAACACATCACGCCGGCCGTAAAAGTCGTGCCGTCCGTTCACGGCAAGGTCGATCCGTCCGTTCTTTTGGGCCTTGGCCTCGCCGTCGAAGAGGATATCGAGAACCGCAAGTCGCATCATGACGGCATGGGCGACCACGAACACGACGACTTCGACACCTTCATCGTCGACGTCCCCTCCATCTCAGATCCTGAAGATCTCGCCCGACGCGTAGCGACCGCAGCGGAAGAAGAAAATGTTCTCCGTGTAAAGGGCTTCATCGATGTCAGCGGCAAGCCGATGCGGCTCCTGGTCCAGGCCGTCGGCCCGCGCGTCAACCACTACTACGACCGCGCCTGGACAGCCTCCGACGACCGCCGCTCACGACTCGTCGTCATCGGCCTGAAGGGCCTTGATCGCCCGGCCATCGAAAAGATCCTGATAGGATAACCATGAAAACGCCCGCCGTCGGGATGCCGCCATGCATATCCTGACCACCACTTCCGCCTCGCTCGACGAGATCGCCGAGCCTGTCGATCTGCGGCAGAAGCCGGCGGATGTGGTTGCCCTGTCCTTCACGGACAGTGACCTTGCGGGCCTTGCGTCCGCATGGAAGGCCGACGCGGGGCATTTGCCTTCCATGCGCCTTGCCGCGTTGCGTGACCTTCGCCACCCGATGTCGGTCGATCTTTGGATCGACAGCGTAGCGCAGCACGCCAAGGTGATACTGGTGCGCATCCTCGGCGGTTACGACTGGTGGCGCTATGGCTGCGACCAGCTCTCGGCAACCGCACATGCCAAGGGCATCAAGCTTGCTCTCCTGCCCGGCGAATGCCGTGACGAGGATTTGCGCCTGATCGAAGCTTCGACCCTGCACCGCGAAGAACTGGCCCATCTACTCGACTATTTCCGCCAGGGCGGTCCCGCCAACATGAATGCATTGGTGCACCGGCTCGCCAAACTTGCTGGCCGTGAGGCGCAGCTCGCTGCCCCTGTCGAAGTTCCCAAGGCCGGCTACTACGAGCCGGGCGTTGGTGTACTCACCTCGCCCCACCTGGGAGACCAGACGGCACCCGTCATCCCCATCCTGTTCTACCGTTCCATGCTTTTGGCATCGGA
Source organism: Mesorhizobium sp. Root552 (assembly GCF_001427285.1). Lineage (GTDB taxonomy): Bacteria > Pseudomonadota > Alphaproteobacteria > Rhizobiales > Rhizobiaceae > Mesorhizobium. The sequence goes on along the minus strand of NZ_LMFV01000045.1, from coordinate 103,927 downwards.
TGTCACGCCCATCGACGCACTAACGGCGGAACTGAGACAAAATGGCATCTCAGCCCTACCCATTTTCGTCTCCAGCCTGAAAGACCCCGGTTCGCTTGCCTTCGTGGAAGCGGCCTTTGCCGAGATCCCACCCGCCGCCATCGTCACAGCCACGGCATTCGCCTCAGGTGCCGAACCCGGAACCGAAACGCCGTTCGACCGCGCCGGTGTACCGGTCTTCCAGGTTATCGTCGCCACGACCCGCCGCGACGCGTGGGAAAACAACCAGCGCGGGCTGGCGCCGGCGGATCTCGCCATGCACGTCGTGCTGCCCGAACTCGACGGCCGCATCCTTGCCGGCGCGATTTCCTTCAAGGCCGAAAGCAAGGTCGATCCGGCATTGGGTTTCCGCGCCCATGCCAATCAACCCGAACCGGACCGCATTGCGCAAGTCGCCCGGCGCATCGCCAACTTCATTCGATTGAAGAAAACGCCGCCCGCCGAGCGTCGCATCGCTATCCTGATCCCGGACTATCCAAGCGCACCGGGACGCACCGGTTACGCCGTCGGTCTCGACGTGCCGGCAAGCATCCTCGCCATGCTGCATGACCTCAAGCAAGCCGGCTATACTATTGACAAGATTCCGCAATCGCCGCGTGAGTTGCTGGGCATGCTGGAGTCCGGCTCACTGGAGGTGAGCCTCGACGACTACCGCCGCCACTTCGCCGGCCTGCCTGCCGAGGCGCGCGAGGCGGTGGAAAAGGCATGGGGTGCCGCAAGCGTGATCTCCCCCGAGATGTCCGGCAGGACAGAGGGGGGCAACGTAGAGCGCGGCCCCGCACCCGCAGCAGAAGCACCTCTGGGCTTCCCATTCCGGGCAGCCACCTTCGGCAACATCACTGTGGCGCTCGCCCCCGACCGGGGCCGCTCTGCCGACCGCCGCGCCGACTACCACGATCCGACACTGCCGCCGCGCCACGCCCTGATCGCTTTCGGCCTGTGGTTGCAAAAGTCGATCGGTGCCCACGCCATCGTCCATGTCGGTGCCCACGGCACACTGGAATGGCTACCGGGCAAGACGGTAGCACTTAGCGAATCCTGCTTCCCCGAGATCGTCACCGGCTCGCTGCCGGTCGTCTACCCCTTCATCGTCTCCAATCCAGGTGAGGCCGCCCAGGCCAAGCGGCGCATTGCCGCTATCACGCTCGGCCACCTGCCCCCACCCCTCACCGAAGCAAGCCTCGATGAAAATCAGCAAAGGCTTGAGCGGCTGGTCGATGAATACGCGCAGGCAGACGGGCTGGACCGCCGCCGTCGCGACCGCCTCGCCAAACTCATCGTGGAAACAGCGGCCCAGACCGGGCTTGCGACGGAAGCAGGCATCGCCAACACAGATGCACCCGACGAGGCTTTGCGCCGGATCGATGCCTGGCTGTGCGATCTCAAGGACTTCGCCATCAAGGACGGCCTGCACATCTATGGCCGCGCCGCGGAAGGCGAGACGGACCCGCTGCGCCTGCAAAGCGCCGCTACCGAGCAATCCGCTCTCCTTGCCGCGCTCGACGGCCGCCATGTCACCGCCGGCCCCTCCGGCGCGCCGGCGCGTGGCCGTATCGACGTATTGCCCACCGGGCGCAATCTGTTCACCGCCGACCCGCGCACCATGCCGACCCCCACCGCCTTCGACCTCGGCAAGGCAGCCAGCGACGAGGTGGTGACAAGCTACCTCCAGACTCATGGCGACTGGCCCCGCTCGCTGGTCATCGACCTCTGGGGTTCGGCATCGCTGCGCACCGGCGGCGAGGAGATCGCCCAGGGCCTCGCCGTTATGGGCTGCCGCCCGCAATGGGACGCCGCCACCGGCCGCGTCACCGGCATCGAGGTGCTGCCACCCGCCCTGCTTGGCCGCCCGCGCATCGATGTCACCTGGCGCATTTCCGGCCTGTTCCGCGACATGTTCCCGACCCAGATCGCGCTGGTCGACGCCGCCGCCACCGCGGTCGCCACGCGCGACGAGGACGACTCCGAAAATCCACTCGCCGCCCGCACGCGCGCCGATGGCAAGGTCACCCCCCGCATCTTCGGCTCTTCGCCCGGAACCTATGGCGCGGGCTTGGAGGACCTGCTTTCAAGCGGAGACTGGCAGGCGCGCGAAGACCTTGGCCGCGCCTACCTCGACGCCGCCTCGCATGCCTATGGTGGAGCTGAAGGCGAAGGTGTTTCGGCACCCGGCGCGTTTGCTGGCCGCCTTGCCGATGCCGACCTGCTCGTCCACACCGGTGACGATCCGGGCCGCGACATCCTCGAAGGCTCCGCCGATGTCGCCTTCATCGGCGGCTTTTCCGCCGCCTTGGCGGCGCTTGGCGGCAATGCCGATGTCGTCGTGCTCGACACCACCGATCCGCAAAAGCCGAAGCCGCGCTCGGTCGCACAAGCCGTCGGTCGCGTGGTGCGGGCGCGTGCCGTCAATCCGCGCTTCATCGCCGGCCAGATGCGGCACGGCCCGCGCGGCGCCTCGGAATTCGCCGAAACCGTCGATCGCCTCGTCGGTTTTGCCGAGACCACCCATGCCATCCCCGGCAATCTGATCGAAGTCGTGCACGACGCCTATCTCGGCGATCCCGCCGTGCGCGCCTTCCTGTTGCGCGAGAACCCGGCCGCCGCGAAAGTGATTGCCGAGCGCTTCCTGTCGGCGCGCCGACGGGGGCTCTGGCACCCGCTGCGCAACTCGATTGATGACGACCTCGCCACCCTCATCGCCGAAGCGCAACAAGGGGTCGCGGCATGAACGCCATGTCCCGACGCGGCGCCTGCCCGACCCTTTCAACACCGATGCAAACCGGTGACGGTTTGCTTGCCCGGCTCAATCCGATTGCTGGAGGACTTTCGCCCAACACCTTGATCGGACTCTGCGAATCCGCGCTGCGCCAAGGCAACGGCATCGTTGAAGTAACCGCGCGCGGCAGTCTGCAAATTCGTGGCCTGACACCATTCTCAGCCCGCCAACTCGCTGGCGAGGTGGAGCAACTGGGCATCGCGGTACGCACCGGCGTGCCGGTCGAAACCGGGCCGCTGGCCGGCCTCGATCCATCCGAAATTGCCGATCCGCGCCCACTGGCCGACGCAATCCGCGCCGCCATCGCCTCCGCCGGCCTCGCCAAACGGCTTGGCCCCAAGGTTTCCGTGGTGGTTGATGGCGGTGGCCACCTCACCATGGATACCATCATCGCCGACGTGCGGCTGGTGGCGCAAAAGCGCGGCAACGAAACGGTCTGGTTACTGGCAACCGGTGGCGACGCGGCGACCGCCGTCCAGCAGGGCATCATTTCCGAAAACTCCGTCTGCGATGCGGCGATCGCCATCCTGCAAGCGATCGCCGCACTTGGGAAGGAAGCCCGCGCGCGGGATTTGCGCGCCGCTGACGAAATCCTCCCTGTTGGCCTGATCTCGCCCCTTGAGGGGAAGATGTCCGGCAGGACAGAGGGAGGTATCTCAAAGCATTTTCCTTTCGGCATAATTCTCCTCGCCAACGCCACCCTCGCGCTCGGCATCGCCCTGCCCTTCGGCGCAATGCCGGCAGGGAAGCTCATCGAATTGTCTCGCGCTGCCCTTGACGAGGGCACCGCCGACATACGCCCGGCCCCTGCACGCTCGTTACTATTCCTCGGCTTGAGCGAAGACGCCTGCCATCGTCTGCAAGACACGGCCGCTGCGCTCGGCTTCATCACAGACCCCACCGATCCTCGCCTGCACATCGCAGCTTGCCCCGGCACACCAGCCTGTGCGTCCGGCAACATCGAAACCCGCGCCATCGCCGAACAGGTCGCCGCGACCGTGCCCGGCTTCTTCGACGGTTCCTGCACACTCCACATCTCCGGTTGCGCCAAAGGTTGCGCCCACCCCGGCGCCGCGGCTCTCACAGTCGTGGGCCGCGACGGCGGCACCGGGCTTGTCGTGAACGGACCGGCAAAGGCGCTTTCGCCCGACAACACATCATGCGATGACGCCGCGCGCGGGCTTGCCGCCATCGCCAACCTCGTTCAAGCCTCGCGCCAGCCGGGCGAAACCACCGCCGCCTGCCTCGCTCGCCTTGGCGCGGCACCCATCCAAACCGCTTACCGACAGGACTGAGCATGGCCGCCTACGACTATATCCGCGACGGCACCGCGATCTATGAGCGCTCCTTCGCCATCATCCGCGCCGAGGCGGACCTTGCCCGCTTCACCGAAGCCGAAGCCGATGTTGCGATCCGCATGATCCATGCCTGCGGTCAAGTCGAGGCTGCCCGCAATTTCGTCTTCTCGACCGGTTTCGTCGCCGCCGCCCGCGCCGCACTGCAGGCCGGCGCGCCGATCTTCTGCGATGCAGAAATGGTCGCGCACGGCGTCACCCGCGTCCGCCTGCCCTCCGGCAACGAAGTGATCTGCACGCTGCGCGACCAACGCACCACTGCCCGCGCCGCCGAAATCGGCAACACCCGCTCGGCCGCCGCCATCGACCTGTGGGACGAGCGCATGGCAGGCAGCGTCGTCGCCATCGGCAATGCGCCAACCGCCCTCTTCTACCTGCTGGAAAAGTTGCGCGACGGTGCGCCGAAGCCGGCGGCGATCATCGGCATGCCGGTCGGCTTTGTCGGTGCTGCCGAATCGAAGGATGCGCTGGCGGAAAACTCTTACGGCGTTCCCTTCGCCATCGTGCGCGGCAGGCTCGGCGGCAGCGCCATGACCGCCGCCGCCCTCAACGCATTGGCGAGGCCCGGCCTGTGACACATTCTGAGCAAGGCAGGTTGATCGGCGTCGGCACCGGCCCCGGCGACCCCGAACTGATGACGCTGAAGGCCGTGCGTGCGCTGGCCGAGGCCGATGTGGTGGCCCACTTCGCCAAGCGCAACAGCCCTGGCAATGCCCGTGCCATCGTCGACAGCTATATGAAACCCGGCGTCATCGAACTGCCGCTCCACTATCCGGTCACCACCGAGATCGACAAGGATCACCCGGATTACAAGGCGCAGATCCTTGCCTTCTACGAACAGTCGGCCGAGCAGGTGGCCCAGCATCTCGCCGCCGGCCGCACCGTGGCCGTGCTGTCCGAAGGCGATCCACTGTTCTACGGCTCCTACATGCACCTCCATGTCAGGCTGGCGCATCGTTTCCCGACCGAGGTCATCCCCGGCGTCACCGCCATGTCCGGCTGCTGGTCGGCCACCAGCCAACCAATCGTGCAGGGCGACGATGTGCTGACCGTGCTTCCCGGCACCATGAACGAGGCCGAACTCACCCGCCGCCTTGGCGACACCGATGCCGCCGTCATCATGAAAGTTGGCCGTAATTTGCCCAAGATCAGGCGAGCGCTGACGGCAGTCGGCAAGCTCGAAAAGGCTATCTATGTCGAGCGCGGCACCATGGCGAACGGCGCTTCCATGCGCCTCCTCGACAAGACCGACGACAAGGCGCCCTATTTCACCATCATCCTCGTCGCCGGCTGGACGGGCCGGCCGGGCGAACTCGCTTCGGGAGCGATCCTGTGACCGGCCGTCTCACCGTCATCGGCCTCGGGCCGGGCAATGCCGACCAGGTGACGCCGGAGGCGAGCCGCGCCGTCGCCGAGGCTGAATTCTTCTATGGCTACAAGCCCTATCTCGAGCGCCTTGAACTCAGGGACGATCAGGTGCGCGTAGCCTCCGACAACCGCGAGGAACTTGCGCGGGCAACGGAAGCGCTGGAAAAAGCGAGGGTCGGCCACAGCGTCGCCGTCGTTTCCGGTGGCGATCCGGGCGTCTTCGCCATGGCCGCCGCCGTCTGCGAGGCCATCGAAGCCGGCCCTGCCGCATGGCGTGACATCGACATTGCCATCGTGCCCGGCGTCACCGCCATGCTCGCCGTCGCCGCGCGCATCGGCGCCCCGCTTGGTCACGACTTCTGCGCCATCTCGCTGTCCGACAATCTGAAACCGTGGGATCTGATCGAGCTTCGCCTGCTGGCGGCGGCGGGTGCCGGCTTCGTCATCGCGCTCTATAACCCGATCAGCAAGGCACGGCCCTGGCAACTTGGCCGCGCCTTCGAATGCCTGTCTGCGGTGCTTCCCGGCACCACCCCCGTCATCTTCGGTCGCGCCGCCGGCCGTCCGGACGAGCGCATGAACGTCTGCCTGCTCGCCGATACCGTTCCCGAAATGGCCGACATGGCGACCTGCATCATCATCGGCTCGCCGGAAACCCGCATCATCAAGCGCGGCGAGCGGCCGGCCCTGGTTTACACGCCGCGTTCCGCCACGGGGCCGAGATGATGATCGACCATCCGGACAAGCTCCTCGACGGTTTCGCCGCAAGGCACCTGCGGCAGCGCAGGCCGGCGGATCATCACCACCTCGACGCCCAGGCTTCGCGCCGCCGCGATCTTGCCGTAGGTCGCAGCACCCCCGCTGTTCTTGGACACCACCGCATCGATACCATGCGTGAGCAGCAGGGTCCTCTCATCCGCTTCAGCGAACGGCCCGCGCGCCAGAATATAAGTCGCATCAGGCACATTCAGCGGCGGTTCGACCGGATCGACGCTGCGGATGAGATAATGGTGCGGTCGACAAGACTCGAACGCCGCCACCTCTTGCCGGCCAAGCGCGAGGAACACACGACGCGGCTTTGCCCCGAGTGCGGCGACCGCATCTGCCACCGTATCGACCATGGTCCATCTGTCACCCTCGACCGGCTCCCAGCCGGGGCGGCGCAGCGCCAGCATCGTCGTGCCGGTTCTTTCGGCCGCCTTTGCCGCATTGGCCGAAATGCGCGCCGCATAGGGATGCGTGGCATCTATCAGAAGATCGACATGCTGCTCGTGCAAATAGCGGGCCAGCCCCTCGGCCCCGCCGAAGCCACCGATGCGCGTCGGCACTGGCTGCGCAGCGGGATTTTCGGTGCGCCCGGCCAGCGACAGCCTGACGGCGACGTCGCTGCGCGCTGCCAGCCTGCCGGCCAGTTGCCGCGCCTCGCTGGTGCCGCCAAGGATCAGGATATGGTGGGTCATCATGCCTGCTGAACGAATGCCGCCTGCCTCCCAATGGCTCACTGTCGTCGGCATCGGCGAAGACGGTGTAGCGGGTCTGGGTGACGAGGCCAAGCGCGCCATTGCCGATGCCGAGTTTGTTTTCGGCGGCAAGCGCCACCTCGAACTTGCCCGCCCCCTGACCCGGGGAGAGGCCCGTCAGTGGCCCACACCCTTCGACGCCGGCATGACCGAAGTTGCAGCGCTCGCCGGTCGAGCCGTCTGCGTTCTCGCCTCGGGTGACCCGTTCCTGCACGGCGTCGGTGTCACACTGGGCCGAAAGGTCCCCATCGCTGAAATGCGCGTTATCCCGGCGCCGTCCGCCTTCTCGCTGGCCGCCTCCCGCCTCGGATGGACCTTGCAGGACATCGAGACCGTTTCGCTGCATGGCCGCCCGCTCGACCTCATCCGCCCCTTGCTGCATCCCGGCACGCGCATTCTTGCCTTGACTTCGGATGACGCTGCTCCGGCCGCCATTGCCGGCCTGCTCACCGATCTCGGCTTTGGCCCGAGCCGATTTACCGTGCTGGAAGCGCTCGGCGGCGAGAACGAAGCCATTTGCAACACTCGCGCCGATACCCTCCAGATCGAAAACATCAATCCGCTCAATGTACTGGCAATCGAAGTTGAAACGGCCCCGCAGGCACGCATCCTGCCTTTGACTGCCGGAATGGCCGACGACCTGTTCGAGCATGACGGCCAGATCACCAAGCGCGAAGTCCGCGCCCTGACACTTTCCGCCCTCGCCGCCCGGCGCGGCGAACTGCTATGGGACATCGGCGCCGGCTCCGGCTCCATCGGCATCGAATGGATGCTGGCTCACCCGTCGCTGCGCGCCGTGGCCATCGAGACCGACGCGGAGCGCGCCGCCCGCATCGGCCGCAACGCGGCTGCCTGTGGCGTGCCGGGCCTTGCCGTCATTCACGGCACCGCCCCGCAAGCGCTAGTTGGCCTCGAAACGCCCGATGCCGTCTTCATCGGCGGTGGTGGCAGCGACGCCGGTGTGCTCGACGCGGCAATTGCTGCCTTGCGCCCCGGCGGCCGGCTCGTCGCCAATGCCGTGACACTCGAAATGGAAGCGCTGCTCATCGCCCGCCACGCCGCGCTGGGCGGCGACCTGACCCGCATCGCCCTCTCGCGCGCAGCCTCCATCGGTTCAATGCAAGGCTGGCGCTCCGCTATGCCAATCACCCAGTGGAATTGGGTGAAGCCATGATGGTCGCAGGCATTGGCTGCAAGAAGGGTGTCAGCACCAAGCAGATTCTGGCGGCTGTCGAAGCTGCCTTGCAATCGCACGGTCTCTCGTCGGCCTCGCTCTCCGGCTTGGCCACCGCCAAGCTGAAAGCACATGAAGATGCGATCTTCTCTGCCGGGCATGAGTTGCGCCTGCCGGTTTTCCTCGTCGATGGCCCTGCCCTGCAAATCGTCTCACTGCGTGGCCTCACCCGTTCCGGTCGCTCGCTCGCGGCCACGGGCAGTCCGTCAGTGTCCGAAACGGCCGCACTTGCCGCGGCCGGCCACCGTGCCCGCCTGCTCGGGCCCCGCACCGTGCTTGGCCCCGTCACTTGCGCCATCGCCGTCGCCGGAGACACAATATGACCGTCCATTTCATCGGTGCTGGCCCCGGTGCCGCAGACCTCATCACCGTGCGCGGCGCAAGGCTGCTCGGCTCTTGCCCCGTCTGCCTCTACGCAGGCTCCATCGTCGCGCCCGAACTGCTCGACCACTGCACGCCCGGCACCAAGCTCATCGACACCGCGCCCATGTCGCTTGACGAAATCGAAGCGGCCTGCCTCTCCGCCCATCAGGCAGGCCATGACGTCGCCCGCCTGCACTCCGGCGATCTTTCGGTATGGAGCGCCGTCGCCGAACAGATCCGCCGCCTGCAAAAGCATGGCATCCCTTATACGCTCACCCCCGGCGTGCCGGCTTTCGCCGCCGCAGCTGCCTCGCTTGGCCGCGAACTCACCATCCCGGAAGTCGCGCAAAGCCTGGTGCTCACCCGTGTCTCGGGCCGCGCCTCGAAGATGCCGCCAGGTGAAACGCTGGCCGGCTTTGGCCGCACCGGCGCAACGCTCGCCATCCATCTCGCCATCCACGCCATCGACCGCGTCGTGGCCGATCTTTCGCCGCTCTATGGCGCGGATTGCCCCGTTGCCATCGTCTTTCGCGCCTCATGGCCGGATGAGCGCATCGTCACCGGCACGCTGACCACCATCGAAGAGCAATTGAAGGCAGATCCTATCGAGCGCACCGCGATCATCTTCGTCGGCCGTTCGCTGGCGGCCACCGATTTCACCGAAAGCTCCCTTTACGACGCCTACTACCAGCGGCGTTTCCGTGGGCGGGACGGACTATGAACAACGACGCCAAAGACAGCCCTCGGGCCGCCGTCGAACAGGCACTGAGCCGTCTCGACGTCAATCTGCGCACTCTCGAACCCGGACATGTCTGGCTGGCCGGTGCAGGCCCGGGTGATCCCGGCCTTTTGACACTTGATGTCGTTAGCGCGCTCGGGCAGGCTGATGCGCTGGTGCATGATGCATTGGTCTCACCCGAAATCATCGTCATGGCAGCGCAAGCGGAAAAATTCTTTGTCGGCAAGCGCGGCGGTCGCCTGTCCATTCCGCAAGGCGACATCAACGCGCTTCTCGTGCGCCTCGCGCACGAGGGCCGCAAGGTCGTGCGCCTGAAGGGCGGCCACCCTTACGTCTTCGGGCGCGGCGGCGAGGAAGCGCAGGCGCTGGTCGATAACGGCATTCCTTATCGCGTCTTGCCCGGTGTTACCTCTGCCTTCGGCGGCCTCACTTCGGCGGGCATTCCGGCCACCATGCGCGGCGTCAACGGTGCCATCATTCTGGCAACCGGCTTCGCCGCCGTTTCCGACGATCGTCCCGATTGGTCAGCCCTTGCCCGCACCGGCCAGCCGATCATCATCTATATGGGCCTGACCCATATGGCGGCGACCATCACAGATCTCTATGCCGGCGGGCTATCTCCCGAGACACCGGCAGCCCTGATCGAAAACGCCACCTTGCCGCAGGAACGCACGGTGGTCGCCACGCTTGGCACCCTGGTGGAAGCCGCTGACCGCGACAACATCGTCTCCCCAGCCCTCATCGTCATCGGCGGCATCGTTGCGCTGCGCACCAAACTGGCTGGCGCATCTTGAGCGCCCGCGCCATCATCATCGGCGCGCCGCGCTCCGGCTCGGGCAAGACCAGCGTCACCATCGGCATATTGCGCGCGCTTGCCCGGCGCCGCATCCGCGTGCGCGGCGCAAAGTCCGGCCCCGACTATATCGACCCAGGTTTCCACGAGGCCGCCACTGGCCTTTCGGGCGTCAATCTCGACAGTTGGGCGATGGCGCCCGGCCTGCTCAACGCGCTTGCCGGCAACGCCGCCGCAGACACCGATTTCGTGGTGCTGGAAAGCGCCATGGGCTTGTTCGACGGCATTCCCGGAACGCCCGGTCGCTCCGGCGCTGCATCCGATCTCGCCGCCTTGTACGGTATCCCTACACTTCTCGTCCTCGACGTTTCCGGCCAGTCGACCACGGTTGCCGCCGTCGCCAAGGGCTTCGCCACCTACCGGCCAGACGTGCGCATCGCCGGCGTGGTGCTTAACCGCCTGGGCAGCGAACGCCACCGCAAGCTCTGCACCGAGGCTGTCGAATCGCTCGGCCTGCCTGTGGTCGGGGCCATTCAGCGCGACCCGACGCTCACCATGCCCGAACGCCACCTCGGGCTCGTGCAGGCCGGCGAGCATGACGACCTCATGGCCTTCATCGACCGCATGGCCGATATGGTCGAGCGCTCGCTCGACCTCGATGCCGTCATGCGCCTTGCCGAACCGCTCATGCCGTCCGGCGGCGATTTTGCGGCCGCCCTGCCACCACCCGGGCAACGTATCGCGGTGGCGCAGGACAAGGCATTCACCTTCATCTATCCGCATGTTGCAAACCACTGGCGAGCAGCAGGCGCGGAGATTGTTCCGTTCTCGCCGCTGGCTAACGAAGCGCCAGATTCGAACTGCGATGTCTGCTGGCTGCCCGGCGGCTACCCCGAACTGCACACCGGTAAGCTCGCAGCAGCGGCGAATTTCCGCGCCGGCATGGCCGCATTCGCGCGCACGAAGCCCGTGCATGGCGAGTGCGGCGGCTTCATGGTGCTGGGCGAAGCATTGGAGGATGCGGACGGCACCACCCACCGCATGCTTGGCCTGCTTGGCCACGCCACCAGTTTCGCCAAGCGCAAGATGCATCTTGGCTACCGTCAGGCGCGCCTCTTGAGCGATTGCCCGCTCGGCTCGGCAGGTACAGTCATACGCGGCCATGAGTTCCACTACGCGCAGACCATCGTCGCGGGCAACGACCAGCCACTGGCCGATCTCGCTGACGGCCAGGGCGCACCGCTCGGACCATCCGGCTGTCGGCGCGGCCACGTCAGCGGCACCTTCTTCCATGCCATCGCGCGGGGCGACTGACCCATGCCCTCTCTCCGACAGATATTATTCGATACTGCCCTCTGCCTCGTCTTCTTCACTCGCCTGCCGCTGCCGGTAATCGACTTCAGGGACCGCACGCTTGCCCAGGCCATATGGGCGGCTCCGCTTGCCGGCCTTATCGTTGCACTTATCGCCGCCGCAGTCTTCGCGGTTGCCACCACCCTCGGCCTTTCGCCTGCAATAGCCGCCGCCCTCACCCTTGCCGCCGGCATGCTTGCCACCGGTTGCCTGCATGAAGACGGACTCTCGGACGTGGCAGATGGCTTTGGCGGCGGCAAATCGCGCGAGAAGAAGCTTGAGATCATGCGTGACAGCCGTATCGGTGCCTATGGCGCGTCGGCGCTTGCGCTGTCGATCCTCGTTCGCTGGACGGCGCTGTCAGAGATTGCCGGCCCTTTCAGCATGGTTGCCGCCCTCATGGCGGCCCATATGGCGTCGCGCGGCCTGCTCGGCGCCTTCATGCATAATCTGCCACCAGCCCGCAGCGACGGGCTGTCGGCCAGCGCGGGCACTGTCACAAGCAACATCGCCTTGGTCGGCGCGGTCATTGGCGCGGCATCTCTCCTCCTGCTCGGCGCAGCTGGCGCGATCAGCGCAGCCATCCTGCTTGCCGTGATTTTCCTCGCTCTGCGCGCGCTTTGCCTGCGTCAGATCAACGGTCACACCGGCGACACCGTCGGCGCGCTGCAACAACTGGCCGAGATCGCCGTCCTGCTCGTCGCCTCGGTCGTCCTTTCCTGATTCAATTTCGGAGACTTTCCCGCCATGCCCTTCAAATCGCTAGATGACCTGCGTTCGGCCTGCACCAGCCTACCGGAGGGCAGCGACACTGCCGCTTCCGCCGTGGCCAGCCGCCAAAACACGCTGACCAAGCCGCAAGGCAGCCTTGGCCGTCTGGAAACCATCGCCGCATGGCTGGCGCGCTGGCAAGGCCGCGACATGCCGAAGCTCGACCGCGTCAAGGTCTTTGTTTTCGCCGGCAACCACGGCGTGACCGCGCAAGGCGTTTCTGCTTTCCCCTCCGAAGTCACCGTGCAGATGGTTGCCAATTTCGCCGGAGGCGGTGCCGCCATCAACCAGCTCGCCCGCATCGCCGGCGCAGATCTGACGGTCATTCCGCTCGACCTCGACCACCCGACCGGCGATTTCACGCAAGAAGCAGCAATGGATGACGCTACATTTCTTGCCGCCGTCTCTGCCGGCTACGATGCCGTCACAAAGAATCTCGACCTCGTCTGCTTCGGTGAAATGGGCATCGGCAACACCACGCCCGCCGCCGCCATCTCAGCTGCCCTGTTCGGTGGTGGGGCCGAAAAATGGACCGGTCGCGGCACTGGCGTCGATGACGCCGGCCTCGCCCGCAAGGTCAAGGCCATCGATGCGGGCCTCGTCCGCCACGCTGAGAGCCTGTCCGATCCGCTGAAAGTGGCCGCCAATCTCGGCGGCCGCGAACTGGCCGCCATTTTCGGCGCCACACTCGCCGCCCGCCATCATGGCATTCCGGTTCTGCTCGACGGTTTCGTCTGCACGGCCGCGGCAGCACCTCTGGCAAAGCTGAATCCCGGCGGCCTCGCGCACACGCTTGCCGCTCACGTCTCCGCAGAAGCCGGCCACCGCAACCTGCTCGAAGCGCTCGGCCTGCCGCCGTTGCTCGACCTCGGCATGCGACTCGGCGAAGGCTCCGGCGCCTGCCTTGCCGTCAACATCGTACGTTCGGCGCTGGAATGCCACGCGCGCATGGCCAGCTTTGCCGAAGCAGGTGTATCGGAGAAGTAGAGGTCGAAACCTCAGCGGTGGAGTGAAACGCTGGCGCGAATGCCGCGCGCTACGTGGCGCGTGGCGTTGCCCAGCCACTCGTCGAACGCTGCACGCTCCGGACGAATGAAAACGGCATCCGGCGCAAACCGCGTCCACGCATAATGGTGCTTGGGCGCGACCGAGGTCAGCACCGGCTTGCCCGATGCGATGGCATGTTCAAAGGCTCCGAAAAGTCCGCTCCCCACCGCTTCCACCTTGCCGAACTTGCTCAGCACCACGACATCGCTTTCCTCGATCTGCCCAAGCACGCTGGAGCAGGCTCCAACGACGCCGAGTTCATCGAGATGACAGGAGGTGTGGGCCGGCGGCTCGTCCAGATACATGGCGTAGACATTGCCGGTCTGGATGTTGCGCAACAAGCCCGCACTACAGGAACGGCCGGTCAGGCCATGCGCTTCCTCGACGAGGCCGCAGACTTTGAGCCCTTCAGCTCGCCAGTCCACGATCGCCTGCGCCAGCAACTTCTGGATGACGGCGCTTTCCGCGCCAACGATCGCTGCGATACTGCGCCGTATCATCGCCGTGCCTGCCTTTCCGCTCGGCTACAATGGTCCCGACAGCGTCGCGGATCAAGGTCTCCAAGCCATGACAAACCGCCGCGTGCATCTGCACAACCACGCGCGGCATTGAAACTCTTTAAACCATATCGCGGTCAGCGCCTTGGCAAATCACCAGCCTCGCAAGCGCAACGCCCGGTCTACAGCCCCAGGCTTGCAGCCGTCTGGCGCAGATCGACAAGCAGCTCCGAGGTAACTTCAAGGTTCTTGTCCTCGCGCACCTGTACGCCCGGTCCGGCTCCATATGTGGCAAGAACCTCGTCCCGTTTGCGGACAAGCGCCTCAATTTCCGCCCGGTAGAGCGCCACTACCGCGCTGAGCCAGCGATTGGTCAGGTAAGATGGCCGCGCAAAATGCAGGTCGAAGCGCGGCATCAGCGCAATCGTCGCCTCGGCCTCCAGCCATTGGTCGCCAACCACCCACTGGTTGACCGTGAAAAGCCGGACCAGACGTCCGTAGGCATCGACACCCACGGCAACAAGGTGATGGATCGGTCCGCTCGCGCCTTCTGGCCGCACGAAGCAATGGAAATGGCCATGCTCGGCCTGCCCTTCCTGCGGCGGATGGCTGTGATAGTACCATTGCGCGCCCGTTTCCGGATCGAACACATCGCCGGGTGGAAAGTGCTCCCAGGCCGCAACCGATTTCGCTTCGCGCAACGTCTCGAGCAGCACGTTGCTGGCCGATTTAGCCAGAACCTGCTCGCAAAACAGCGCCTGTCGCGCAGCTTCCAGCCTTGCATCGTCCATGAAGCAGTCTCCTGCCGCCAACTTGCCTATTGCGGCTGTGCCGCGCAAGGCGAAGCTGCCGGTGCCGCAGCGCAAGGGGCAGGTGCCGCAGCACATGGAGCGGCCGCAGCGCAAGGAGAGGCCATAGGCGCAGCCGCACACGGCGATGATGCAGCACAGGGTGCCGGGGCCGCGGCACAGGGCGATGCCGCCGAACAAGGAGAAGCGGCTGCACAAGGCGAGGCTGCGCTACATGGAGATGCCGCAGCACACGGTGTCTCCGCCGCGCAAGGGGCAGCGGGAGCAATGGCCGCCGGAACAGGCTGGGGCGCCGCGGCGAAGCGGTAGTGGTCGACCGCCACCGCCGAAGTGGCGGCAAGAAAGGCAGTACCGAACAGAAGTGTGTTGCGCGTGCTCATTTCGATTTGAACCCGTCGAGCCCGAATAGCGGGCGAAGCGCCACGCCGCCAAGGCTGCCGACAAAGGCCGAAGCGAACCAAAGCCAGCCATGCACGCTCCCCGAAGCGATGCCGCTGAACAGCGCGCCAATGTTGCAGCCGAACGAAAGCCGCGCGCCGTAACCCATCAGGACGCCGCCGATAGCCGCCGCCAGGAACGAAGCGAAAGGCACATGCACCTTGGGCGCAAACTTGCCGGCAAGCCCTGCCGCCAGCGCCGCGCCCAAAATGATCCCGAAATTCATCACCGAAGTGACATCGGCAAGCACGCTCGAACCCAGCGCCTTGGCCGGGCCGGGCCACGTCCAGAACGCCCATGTCTCAATCGGAACGCCGCTTGCCTGAACGATCTTCGCACCCCAAAGCCCGAAGCCGAACGTGACCGACCACGGATGTCCTGCCGTCAGCAAGGTTGCGATGTTCAGCGCCGCCAGCAAAATGCCTGCCCCGAACAATGGCCAGGGACCATGCAGCAAGCGGGAAAGTCCTTGCCTCGAAACAGGCTTGATCTGCTCCAGGCTGCCGTGCGCGCGCCGCTCCACCAGCATGGTCGCCGCAGCCACTGCAGCCAGCCCGGCTAGCGTCACCGCTACCCCGCCCGCCACGCCGAACGTACGGCCAAGGCTGATCTCCGGCAGCGAAGGCAGCGACAACCACCAGGGCAGATGCGCGGTGCCGATCACCGCACCCACCACGAAGAAAATGAGCGTCACCAGCATGCGCGAAGAACCGCCGCCAACCGTGAACAAGGTTCCCGAGCCGCAACCGCCGCCGAGCTGCATGCCCAGGCCGAACAGCGCGGCCCCCACCAGAACCGATACGCCGACCGGCGCAAAGGCTCCAGCCAATACCTGTCCGTTGGCGCTACCGAGCGCAAGCAGCGGAATGAAGACGATCGCCGCCACCGCAATCATCAGCATCTGCGCCCTGAGCGCCCTGCCCCGCCGCTCGACAACGAACCGGCGCCAGCCACCCGTGAAGCCGAACGATGCATGATAAAGCGTCAGCCCAAGCAGGCCGCCGATCAGGAACAGCAGCGCCTGGCGCGGGTTGATCGCCTGGCCGATGGCAAGTGTTCCCAGCACGAAAGCCAGTCCCACAAAAACAACCGGGCCTTTGTCGAGATTGACGGTAGGTGCCCGCGCAAGCGTTGCATTGATGTTGGTCATTGGGGCGGAGATTCTCGCAATAACAGACGGGAGCCACTTACCGGGTTCGGGCGTCGTTGGAAACAGGGGCCTTAAAGCAGGATGTCCAGGATTGTCGTCCTGGACATCTTGCAAATCACGGCTCGGCCAATACCGGGATCAGGTACCCGGCTCGACCGGACGCGCCGGATCGGCGGCCCACTCGGCCATCGAGCCGTCATACATCTTGGTGTTCTTGTTGCCTTCGATTTCGCTGAGGCCAAACCACACCACGGAAGCCCAATGGCCGGTGTTGCAGAAGGCGATGTTTTCCTCATCCGACTTCAGGCCCAAATTCTTGGAGAGGTTCGCAACCGCTTCCTTGGAAGCAAAGGACGCCTTGTCCGTGTCGTAGAGCTTGCTGTTTTCGAGGTTGGCTGCGCCCGGAATGGTGCCGGCAACGCGCACCACGGGGCTCTTCGCCTCGCCCTTGAACTGGGCCGCAGGGCGTCCGTCGATGAGCTTGATGCCATCGGTGCGGGCCTTTTCAACATCGGCCGTGGTAGCCAAAAGCTCCTTCTTCAATTCACCGGTGAAGGTCGCAGCCGCCGGCTTCACAACCTCGGTCGAAAGTTCGCCGCCAGCCGCTTCCCAGGCGCGTTCACCGCCATCCAGGATCGATACGGCATCGTGGCCGAGAACCTTGAAAGTCCAGTAGATGCGGGTCGCGGCACCGAACTCCGACGAATCCGTACCTTGCGGAACGATGACGACATGGCTGTCATTGCTGACGCCGAAACCACCGATCGTCTTGGTGATCTGGTCGACCGGCGGCAACATGCCCGGAACACCATTCACCTCCGCGCGCCAGCCACCGGTCGCATAAGGCGCATTGATCGCGCCCGGCACATGCCCCTTTTCATAGGGGTTGCCTTCCTTGGTGGCGTCGCGAACGTCCAGCACGACAAGGCTCTTGTCGCCCAGCTTGGATTTCAGCCAAGCCGCATCCACCAGCGGCTGGTCGGTCAGGCGTTCGGCTTGCGCCCCGCCAACGAAAGCAAGACCGGCAGCGATCACTGCCGCGAAGAGAGAAAAGCGCATCAGGCCACCTCGGAAAAAGATTTCAGAAAACGACATTCCCGATAGTTATAGGCCGGTTAGCGGCACCAAACACGACAAATCTTCCTAATATTGGCGACAATTAGGAAATCCATGCGCACCGCTAGCGCAAGAATAGAATTTGAATCCCCTCCTGGTTTTCCGGCGAAGAAGATGTCCTAAAACAATGAGCCTGCCCGCACTGAACCAGGCAGGCGAACTGCAAGAACGGTTCGTTGAAAAAGCGCGCCGGGCAGCGTCCACTGCGCCCCGCACCGGCGGCCTTCAACGCGGGCAGTTTCGGAACAAGTTCTCCCCTCCGGAGTTGACCGTCGTTGGGAGCTTGCGATGAGCGTGCACACCAACTACCAGGAACCGAACTGCCTAAAGAAGCGACGGCACAGACATCAGCCCGTGCTGCCGCTGGATAAGAATGACTGCCGAAACACCGCGCGAGCATAGACCACGCGTCCTCAAGCGTGCATCGATAATAACCGGCCCAAGCAAGTCGGAAATTTCCTGCATAGTCAGGAACCAGCACCTCAACGGCGCTGAACTCAAAGTACCCGCTGACGTGCCGGTGCCGGAACTTTTCACCTTGTATGTGCCGACAGACGGGGTCGCCTATGACGCCCGCCTTCGCTGGCGTCGCGGCGAGCGGATCGGAATAGAACTCATCGGAACCAGGCCGAAGCCCCGCTTCCACTATGGATGATCGTCTTTTGAATTCGCTCCGATTCTTAGCTTTTGCGCTCTGAATGCGTTCCCACCGGAGCCCATAGTCCCCTGGGGTCAGGACCTAGCCCTGAACACGAATATCTGGCACCGTTTCACGACGCGATTCAGCAAGGGGGATATCGTGGCACGGAGCCTGCAATTTTGCTTGATCACATTGGCCACGCTGGCAGGCACAGCGCTCTCATTTCCAGCCCGCGCGGACATGTGCAACTATCATTTTCACAATTTCAATAACGGCACCAAAGTTGCAAATTTAATGAAAGAAAGTTGGCCGGCAATTGAGGATGACACCCTTTGCAGCCCTGTTTTCATATTCATGATGGAAAAGAACATAGAGATAAATGAACGGCTTCTCCGCAGTGCAGTTGTTGTTGAGTCGTGCAGTGAAGAATTCAGGCCGGGAACATCAAGTTCCGAGATTCAATCGGAGATTGATGAGCTTTCCGAACTTCTGGAAAGTGCCCGAAACCCTGATCGAATAGACCTGTGCAACGAAACTTTTCCCGCCGCAAAAACGAAATATGACGCTCACCTCGCCAAGCTGCAGAAAAGATGGAAGAAGCTTCTGAAAACATACCCCACAGAATAGAATTTTCTCGTCTTCAAAAATAAGGCCGATCAGACCTTTGCCAGGTGCTTTCCATGGTAGGCCAGGAGACGGCGCAACTTCGCCGGGCGCACCGGCTTCCGCAGGATCATCAAGCCCATCTTCTGGATCTCGCTGATCGCGCTGACGTCACTTTCCCCGGTGATGACCACGCCCGGCACCGCTTCCTGAAAGTCCAGTTGAATGCGTTGTATGGCCTCCACTCCATCGAACTCTCCGGGCAATCGATAGTCCGCGATCACGATGTCCGGAACCCACGGCTGCAACTCCAGGAATGTCAAAACTTCGACAGAGTTCTGCAAAACGATAACGTTGCACTTCCACGACTGCAGCAGCAATGAAGTGGCTTTCGCGACATCCTTGTCATCTTCGATCAAGAGTATGTTGAGATCGGATAAGTCGTGGAAACTATCGACGTTTTCCGATCGCCCCTGGCCTTTCGCGGACCAAAGGGCTAGCCTCGCTCGATTGGTCACGACGCCGAAATTCGATCCCCTTCCAACCAGGGAACGAACCTGGATTTTGTGGTTCAGGCATTCGGACAAACGCCGCACTATGGCCAACCCCAAGCCAATTCCTTTGCTTCTGTCGCGCTCATCATTGCTGATCTGATAGAAGTCGTCGAAGATCGCTTCTTGCAAATGAACGGGGATGCCGGGGCCGGCGTCCACCACCTGAATACAGACTTCCGCGCCATGGCGTCGGCAACCAATCAGGATTTTGCCCTTTTCCGTATATCGGATCGCGTTCGAAACAAGGTTGCCCACGATGCGTTCCATCAACGCCGGATCGCTGTGAACAAACAGAGAAGATGGCACCGCTCGAAGGGAAAGTCCTTTGCGCGATGCAACCGGTGCGAAGGATATTTCAACACGGTCCAGCAGATCCTGAACGGGAAACACTTCCAGCGTGGGCCGGATGGCTCCGGCTTCCAGTTGCGACACATCGAGCAATGAATTCAGCAGCCGGCTCGCAGCGAATGAAACTTCCTGCAAGTCGTCGATTATGCCGAGCATATCCTTGTTCTGCGTTCTTTGCTGCAAGGCAGCGATGTACATTTGCATGGCGTGAAGAGGCTGGCGCAGGTCATGGCTAGCCGCCGCCAGGAATTTCGTTTTGGCCAAGTCGGCGCGTTCGGCAGCCTCTTTGGCTTGAGTGAGAGCATTTCCCTGCAATCTCAGGGTTTGCTTCAACTCCTTGAGGCTTCGCGCCACCATGCCAAGCTCGTCGCTGCGAACCATCAGGTTGGTATGTTCGTTTTCGTCTCCCGACATGTCCCCGGGCTTCAGCGGATTGAAGCTCCTGATTGAGTCAGTCAACGTATGCAGCGGGACGGCGATCTGGCGCTTCACCACAATGAAGAAAATAATCATGACGACGCAGACCGTGGCGATCGATGCCAGGATCGTCATGCGATAGGAAGCAATTTCGGCGCGGGAAGCATAGTCCGCGGAAGCAGCCTTCACCCCCTGCAATTCGGATTCAAGGCTATCAAGAGAGCCGAGCAGAACGTTCTCGCTCGCGGTTACATCCTGGACAAGTTCCATTCCCATCAGGAACGAGCCGTCCTCAACGTGGGTGAATATCTCGTTCACGCGATCCGTGGTCCGGATCTGGGCGTCCCGGATTCTTTTAAGCTCTCGCAGCAGCTTCGGCGCGAATCCATCCAGAATGGAGGCACGTCCGTCCGTCCCCGACATCGCCTCCCGGACCATATCTTCCGAGGACGTGATCAGTTCGTTGATCTTCGCATTTGCCACTCGGTAGCTGGCCCGGGCATTTATATAGACTTCCTCCGACTCCTTGTCGTAGACGACACGGTCGCCGGCAACCACGATGTCCTTGAAGTGCAGCCTCTCGTCCTGCACTTGGTGCCGGATCGACGTCGTCGCGGAAAGCAGGGGAATGTATGTATTCGCCATCTGGCGAATTTCATTTCCCATCAAATGTATTTGATAAATAGCAATCGCCGTTATCGTCGAGTACGACAATATCTCGACAGCAATGACAATTAGAATCTTTTGCCCAACGGAAAGCTTGTTGAATATGTATTTTATGAAACTCATCTGATCAATTCGCAGACATCTCTATTCACGACGCGGCCTTCACAATTTTCCCACCCGGCAGATGCAGGCCATCTGCCCTGCAAATTCCCCTGGCGGGATAAAGCAAATACGGCATCGGAGAGACCGTCTCTTTTCGCTCCCAAAGCATGTCCAGTTGACCTCCCGAATTGAATTTTCCAATTCTCGGTGTCAGCCAGCTATTCAAATTTAGAGGATCTAGGAAAACTTCGCCTTCCGGCGATTCTGAGGTGCTTATCCCAAGATTTCGTGATTCAGACAAAATCAATTCTGGTGAAAGTTTGCTGTCGCCGTATTTTTGAACAATACTTTCAACGGCTTTCTTGAAATACACCAGGGACAGATACGTTTCTTCCATATTGAAGTGCGTCACACCGCTCCCGCCATACGGGCTGGAAAGAAATTCCGATACAAAGAGCCGGTTCGTCTCGCTCTGCAGGCTCTGGAAATATGGGGCACACAATATGTGACCCTCTCCGTAAGACTCGCCGATTGTGCGAATTTCCATTTCGGAGGTCGTGAGGGATGCGATCGGTACGTCGCTCGACGTCAATCCGGCACGCGCAAAAGCCTTGCGGAAAAATATGTCCGAATCCGCAATCACCGTGGAAAATATCCAATCGGCCTTCTTTGCAATTATTTCGGATATAATAGGACCGGAAAGGTCATGGCCAAGCGGTATATATTTTTCGCTAAGCAATTTTCCACCAACTTTCTCAAGCTGGTATCGGGCATTTCTATTTGATTCCCACGCCCATATATAATTTGAACCTACGAAGAAAGCGTTCTTGCCATAGTTGTTCACCATGTACGAAACAAGATCCAGAGAATGCTGATTGGATATCGGCCCCGTGCATATTATATTCTGCCAGCATTCCCTGCCTTCGTAACAAGTCGGGTAGTACAGCAAGCCATTATGCTTCGTAACCAGTGGCATGATCGCCCGCCGGCTGGCTGACGTATAGCCTCCGAAGGTCGCCAGGACATTGTCGTGTGTGAGAAGTCGCAGAATGCCGTTCCTGTACGCCTGCAGATCGGATCTCGCATCGACCACGACAGGCTCAATCTGGAAACCCGCCACGCCCCCGGCACGATTTGTCTTGTCTATCCAAAACAAGGCGACGTCATAGGATGGCTTTTCGATCAGGGCCAAATGTCCCGTCAGCGACCATAGAATGCCAATCTTGAGCCGGGGACCCGGACCCAGCCACACACTGCCGACGCTCCCTTCGGCCACCGCGTGACGGAGCACGTTGGGCGCGGCCAGGCTCAGCGCTGCAGCTCCAGCCAAAGCAAGGGTCTGCCGGCGATTCAACATTGTCAGACGGATCCAATCTCTACCGACGATCTATATGTACGAATTGCCTAGTGCCGAGTCTCCATTAGCATCATACGAAATATGACAAAAGTCTAGTATCTAAAGAGACTAGATCGGGGCAGATCGAGGACGTTCGGCATGGGATTTGCCATCATGACCAATCGAGGCCCAAGGCTCGAAATCTGCCTCTGACGAGCGCCAATCGTAGTTGGCGTTCCAGCATAGGTTGGCTGGAAACCTAGACGCTCGAACGAAGGCCGGCAGCGGAAGATGTCTGTGCGCATGGATGATAATGGGCGCAGACGAACGAAGTCCGATCCCTGCCGGTCTTTTTCACCAGACAGCGGCTGAAGTCCCGCAATATCAATGTATCCCCGGGTGACAACCGATAGGCGTCCTGGGTGCGGACACAGTCGAATTCACCCTCCAGGCAATACAGAACAATCACATCGTTGTCTTCGAGATCGAATTCAATTCCCTGGTCAGCGAGCACGACGATACGTGCATCGACAGAAACAGCGCTGCCACAAGGATGATCGCGCACTATCTCAACGTCCTGCGAGCCGGACTTGCTTCGGGCGTCTGACGAATTCCGTTTGACGAAAATTGCACCCTGGTTCTTCTCATAACGCCGCAACAGCGAAGTCAGCGGCAACCCGAGCGCCCTTGCAATGGCTCGCAAGGTCCCCATGGAAGGGGCAACGGTCCCGTTTTCGATACGCGACAACATGCCGAGCGAAATACCCGCCGCATTCGCAAGGTCCAACCCATTGAGATCGTGATACCTTCTCCAATCCCGCACTTCGCGACCGATCGCGATTTGCAACAGGGACGGGCAAGGCGGATATGGATGATCGGCGCCTGCGCCGCTCCGCAAGGGGGTGAGATCTCCGGCAACACGATCGCAATCATCCGGGTTCAGTTGATGCACGATCGCCTTTGTCATGAAACCCCTCTTTCAAATAGATCTTGCTTCCTGACTCTTCAGCTTCGCGGCAATTTTCCGTTTGAACATGAATACTATTGGCCCTTCCTGCGTGAACGCGGGCCGCACTCCAATGCGATAAACAAGGAATTGATGGATCATTTTCGCGGCAGAAGGCGAAAGCGTGGGTTTCCAAACCCATGTATCCCCGCTCTCGTCGACGGAATTGACGTCAAACAGTTGAGAATGAACATCTTCGGCAGTTCCAACAAACCAATCGTCTGGATTCTGTCCATACTCTTTGATCAATCCGAGGAATTCGAATTTTATCTGTTGGACACTATAGGCCACGGCTCTTGTCTCTATGGAATCTTGATGGAAGAAACGACCGGCGCCGAAGTGGCCCGATACGCATCCAACTGAGTTGCCCCAGCCGCCTTTTCTTCGGATGACATTGCTTCGGTGGTTGTTTCGAGCGCAGCCAGCGCGCTGCCAACGCCATGCTGGGCGGCAAGAGACAGCCACACAAATGCCTTGACGCGATCCTTCTCCACGCCAATGCCCTTGGAGTACATGTACCCAAGACGCGCCTGGGCGGGATAGTGCCCTGACGCTGCCGCCTTTTCGAACCAATATGCGGCACTTTGCAAATTGTCGGGCAGTTCTTGCGCCTTCCACAAAACAGTCGCGAGATTGAACTGGGCAAAGGGGTCGCCTTGGCCTGCCGCCTTCTCCAGCCAGGTCCTGCCCTGCTCTGCATCGGCATTGACGCCCTGCCCCATGCTGAGCATGGCGCCCACATTGTTTTGGGCTTCGACCGACCCCGCCTCCGCCGCCTCCATGTAGTATTGGAACGCAGATTCAAGCGACGAAGCCGTCCCCTCGCCGGCGGCAGACATGTTCGCCAGCCATAGCTTTGCCTCTACTTTGCCTCGGGCGGATTCCTGCTGGAAAATGCCATAAGCCTTGGAAAACTCGCCAGACTTGTATGCAGATACGGCAGCTTCGAAATCCGGGCTGTTCAATTCGCATGCTTGGGCCATTGTCGGATCCGTTCTTCTACAAGGTAGCAAGATGTTTGGCTTGGGACTTGCCGGCGCGTTTGGCGATCTGGCCCTGCATCCAAAGCCCCACCGCATCCGCCTGATATGGCAGCTCACGCCCGATGCTTTCCGGCTGCGACGCCGTTCCCCAGTTTGAAATAAAACGATGGGCTTCGATTGCGCCTTCCGCCAATCGGTCCAGGCGCATTTGCCATTCGGCAAACGATGTTGGATTTGGGCCGTATATGCCAATTCGGCACATTGTGCGCCCGACTGCCGTTGGCTGCAGGACGATCACGCAGGTCTCGTCTCCCGCCTTGATCAGAACCAGGTTTGGAAACAGCCAGGCAGCTCTCATGACCGGCGAACTGTCGGAACTCTCGGTTACGATCCAGCCGTCGTCGTCGCTTGCCGAGATCGTCATGCCGCGGGTCAGGTGTTGGCCGAGTAATTTCCAGTTGGCATCGTATTCCAGCCATTTGCCGGCACGGCGAACTTGCCTGTCACCGTCGAAGAATCCAAAAGAACCAAGTTCGTCCCATGAACGGGCTGGAAGCGGCGTTGAAGGATCAAGATTGACGAACAGGAGGGAATGCAACGACGCGACTTGCGCCTTGAGAAGCCGGTCCGGTTGCAGCCCCAGATACTGATGCATCTCGGGTGTATCGCTACCCAGATCGGTTGCAGGTATGACATCACGGTCCCTGCTGTAACCGCACGAAGTAAATGAGCATCGCGTCTTCGTGCCGGTCTGGCATTGCGCCGGTATTATCCGGCAGCCTCCGTGCTGAGCCTTGTTGAACCGGGCTTCAAAGCCATCGGAAGTTCTCTGAACGTGGATTCCGTGAACCCCTACCGTAAACGGAAGCAGGTCTCCGGCATTGGAAATTTGTTGCTCGCAGCCGACACAAACCCAGTCTTTCGCCCAAATCACCTCGTCTTCCAGCAACGGGAAAACCCGGGAGCGAAAGGCGGAAGGCGGCAGCATCCGCGCATGGCCGGGCGCGTTGAGCGACTTTTCATAGAATGTGGCAGCAGCGAAGTCCTGTCCTTCGTCGTAGTAGCCAAGTTCCGGGCGATGTAACACGGCTTACCTCATCACGAGACTGGTGGAGCTCACGCCGGGCAGCGCCAGGCGTGAGCTGTCATTCATCTGGAAGGATCAGCTACCCAGCGACGCGGGTTCGTAGTCCGCGCGGCCGCGATACTTGACCGACCCCGCCGGTGCCGCCGGAAGCGGTCCGTCCTTGGAGAAGCGGTCGAGCACGTTTTTCACCAGGGTAGAGATGTTGTTCTTGCAGTCGTTCCAGGGAAGCGAGCCGCAAAATGCGATGGATGAAAACGAGAAACAGCCACCGCCATTCGGCGTCTCATGGAACGCGATGTCGCCGCGAACACGCGGGTGCACCGTGCCGTCGAGGCCCTGCTGGTTGAAGCCGAAGTCTTCCGTGACAAGCAGGTATGCTTCCGTGTGACGACCCGCCGAAGTAGCGACCGCAAGTGTGTGCGGCGGGGAGCCGAGCATCGTGTCGACGATATCCAGTTCGAGGCCGGCCGCGCCGCCCCCGACAAGGCCGAAGTTGCCGAGCTTTTCGTCGTAGTCGATCCCTTTGAACGCCCAGGATACGCGAGGATCGAGACTGTCCTTCGTACGGGTAAAGTACGACGAGATGTCGAACCCTTCGGACGACATGCCGACGCCGGCCACCGAGTGCAGGTAGCGACCGCGGAAGCGCCACATGCCGCCCAGTTCGCCGTTGCTTTGGTGGTAGTATTCGCCGGGATCGGCACGCCAAGTGCGAATGCCCGACTCACAGCGCCGCATCTCGGTAACGACGCCACGGCCCTGATCGTCGTAGGCCGGGTGGAATGTGTGCACCCAGTACCAGGCATCGGCGCCCATATACATCAGGCGGCCGCCGCGCTGGGTATAGTTGTGCAGCGCGTCGAGCTGCGTGCCGGTGTTATGCTCCGGATGCGAGCCGGTGATGATCACGTTGTAGTTTTCGAGGCGCGCGAGCCCCTCATACGTCACGTCTTCGTCCGTGATCACGTCGTACTCGTATCCCATCGTCTCCAGCCAGTAGATCAAGTGGAGATCGGCCGGGTACTGCCAGGGAGCCTGAGCCAGGAAGTGATCGTACTTCGGTCGCATGCTCAGGATCGGGCGCAAGCGCGACGACAGGCAGATGCCGGACCCGTCGGTATGCGTGTCGTAAATCGAGCCGCCGTATTCGCGGTGTTCGGACACGAACATGTTCTGTTGCTGCATGATCGGAACGCGATAGACGAACAGTTCAGCGCCGCCTGCGTTGCACGCCAGGTGTTCGTTGGCGTAGGCCATGTAGCTGATTGTCGGCACCATGACCGCAATCTTCGACTGCTCTTCACCGATCTTCGGAACGACCCAGAACGGTATGTAGTCTTCGTCGCCCTGTGCCGTTGTCAGCTTGAGCGCGTAGAAGCGGCTTTTGGTTTTTGCCGGAACCGTCCATTCGATGTCGGCATCCCAGCGCGCATCGTCCACGTCGTCGTCGTGGAAATGGATCGCGCCATACTCTTTCGGTGCATGCTTCCAGTCGAAGTTCTGGCCAGACCAGTTGTAGCCGGTCAATGCACGGGTCGGGCAGTTCACGATCTCCGCATCGAGGCGATATGGCCCGGCATCCTTGGCCGTCCTGGTGCTGATCCCGTCCGAAAAGTCCCATGCCGCGACGATTGTTTCGGACAGCGCATCCGTAGGACCGGAATTGCGACGCTCGGTGAGGCCGGGCTGGGCGCCGAGCTTCATCAACTCGATTTCGGTCCGGTTCAAAGCGCGGTTGCAGATTCTCGGGCTGTCGATCTTGCCGTTGTATTTTCCGCCAAGCACAACTCCAGCTGGCTTGGACGAACGCGCCAGCGAGCCGTTGTCCAGTTTCTCGACATAGGCTGCGATCGCAGCGGGAATGTTCGAATGCTGGATCTTGGCCTTGATCTTCGTCTTCACAGGCTCGATCACCGGATCGAGCGCGTAGACAATCTGAGGCTCGTGATACAGGACGACATCGCCGGTTGCAGCGTCGAAGGTCGCGGCGACGAAGTGCCAGGCGTGGTCGCGAATGGTCTGCCCGGTCGAGATCCGATGCTCGTTGATGCGAAGCTCAAGAGCCCCGTCCTCATTGATGAACAGCCCATAGCCCTTGTTGTCGGACCATTTCGACACGAGCCCCTGCGCACCATGCTTCCAGTATTGGGGGTGGGTCTTCGGCGTCGTCGGCCAGATCCAGCACTGCAGCGTGAAGCTCTCGACACGGAGCTGCTTGCAATCCTCGACAAATCCATACGATCCGCTGTGAATGACCTGCTTGCGGCCTTTGTAGGTGCGGTTCACATCAGCCTTGATCGATTTCTCGATGAAGCCCGGTCCACGGGGATTCGTGTCACCGTTGATCATCTGGACGATTTCGGCCGTGTATTCGCTGGGTCCGTCACAGTTGACGAAAAATTTGATCTTGTCGCCCGGGTGTACACCAAACTTGTCTGCATACCCCGTCAGTCGCATTGCGCACATATCAAGTTTCCTAGCTAATATCTTTCCGCCGCGTTGGGCTTGCACGTCGGCAAAAGCCGACCCCAACACGCGTCTGAAGATTGAGTTGTTGTTTTCGGATTCCGGTCAGGTAGCCGGCCAGTTGTCGCTGCGGCGCTTCCAGCCTTCGTGAAACTGCGCAGCAGTCAGATCTTCTTCCGGCAGCTCCTGCAAACGCATGACGAATATGTCGTGCTGGATTTCCTGCTCGTCGGTATAGACCTTGTCATTGACAAATACCGGCGGAACGCCGCGAACCCCGGACAATCTTCCGATCCGCCATTCCGCATCCACTTTCGTGCAGATGACCACGAGCTTCCCCTTGGGAGACGCGCCGCGCATCCGAAGCAGGACCCTGCGCAGGACCGGGTCTTCGTGGACCCCTCCAGACACGGTGGTCGTATCTCCGGGGACTTCGCACTTGAGCACGGAGAACCCTGCGACCCCCTTCATCGAGTCTGTACATTCCTTGTGGGCTTTGATGAGGGCATCCGCTTCGGGAGTGCCCATCTTGGGAATAGCGACCATTCATTTCCTCCAATTGTTCTGCTCGGATAGCGCCGCATGCCTCCTGAGCTTCAAATGCACTCAGAATTCTCCGGTCTGGCTTTTATTTAGTAACTTATGGCACTATTTTTGTATGCCACTGCCAAACGATACCATTCATTTGAGATAAGTCAACACGCCGATATGGCCATTGGTAGATATGGCGCCAGCCCGGCGGCGAGGAAGGCTGAGTTGTCGGGCATCGTCAGCTGTCGCCCATGCGCGGAACCAACAAAGTATTGATCTGCGCTGCCGCACCCCTTAAGATTCAACAATATAAGCGAGTTAGCGCGGCAGTTTCCCACGGGCGCCTGAATCCGCTTGATATCCGCCCGGAGTTCGCATGTTGGAAAATAATCCAGGCTTCAAGATCGCAATTGCAGACGATCACGCGCTGGTGCGCGGCGGCCTTGGGATTCTCATCAAGACACTCCATCCGGACACAACCATCGTCGAGTGCAATAGCTACGACAAGGTCTTGCGGAAGCTGGAAGATGGTCCCGTGGATCTCCTTCTCATCGATCTTCTGATGCCGGGGATGCAATCGGTCGAGAGCATCAAGGAAATTTGTGACACTTGGCCGGATTTGCCGGTTGTCGTGGTATCCGTCCGCGAAGAGACCCAGATAATCCGCCAGGTTCTGCGGGTGGGAGCCGTAGGCTATATCCCAAAGACATCATCCCCCGATGTTACAATAAATGCCATCCGCCTTGTGCTTTCCGGGGGGATCTACGTCCCGCCGCTGGCGTTGGAGATACGCGGCCGCTCTGAAGACCTGCTTGTCAGCGAAAATGAGGGCTCCGGGTTTGGGGAGTCACATAGTGGCGTCGTGACCAAAAACGGCCCTCTCACCGAGCGCCAGGTCAAGGTGCTTCAGCTTATCGCCGAAGGACGGTCCAACAAGGACGTCGCCGAGGAACTGGGGCTCACTCCAGGCACCATCAAGATGCATCTCTCGCGCATCTACAAGGCGCTTGGCGCCAAGAGCCGCACCGATGCCGTGGCGAAGTTCAATCGGCTGTCGCAAGAGAATTGAACGGCCTCCAATCGCTTTGGTGATTCTGCCATTCAGCATTTGATGTCCACCTGCAAGCCCTCGGCCCCACTTCACCTATGAGATTGCTTCACTGACGGCAGCAGTGCTCCGTCCGGGGTCCAGCTTTGCTCAAAATACGCCGAACAGCGCTAACCTCCCTCGCATGAACCATTGGGCGCGGCGAAGGCATATGCTCTTTGGGCTCATGCCAAAGGTATATATACTATCAAAAGGTAATTGACCCTTTTGGCATAATGTGCCTTAATACCTATGGGCATACACAAGCGCCGAGCGTCCGTAAGCGGCCAACCATGCTCCGAACCAATTTTGGTCAATTCCATAAAAATTTGTGTTTAGGGAGGACAATCAATGACAATTACGAGACGTTCCTTGATCAAGCGAAGCAGCGCCCTTGCGCTCGCCTTGTCGACGCCGGCGATTTTCCGCCCCAGTTCGGCGCGTGCACAGCCATGGATTTCGAAGAATGGCACTATCAAGCTGGGCGTGCTGTTTTCGCAGTCAGGCCCCCTTGCCGTCGTGGAGAATGATTCCACCCAGGTCGTGCTGTTTGCCATCGACGAAATAAACGCCAATGGCGGCGTCGCCGGAATGCAGGTGGAGCCGGTCGTCATCGACGCCAAATCCGATGTGAAGGTCTACTCGGAGAAGATCAGCCAGCTCATTCTCAGCGATCGCGTCATCTCGACAATTGGCGGCTATACGTCAGCCAGCCGTCGCGCCGTAGCACCTTTCGTCATGGCCCGGGATCACCTGTTCTACTATCCCACATGCTATGAAGGACGGGAGTGCACGCAAAACGTGATCTGCACCGGCCCCCTCGCCAACCAGCATTCGCAGGACCTCATTCCGTTCATGGTCCAGAACTTCGGCAAACGGGTCTATTTTGTCGGCTCGAACTACATCTGGCCGAAAGAGTCCAACAAGGTCGCTCGCGTTTGGCTTGAGAAAGTCGGCGGCGAAGTGCTCGGAGAGGACTACGTCCCCATCGGCGGTTCCGAATTTGCGCCGATCTTCAACAAGATTCGTCAGGCCAATCCTGATTTCATCTTTTCCACCCTGATCGGCGATTCAGACGTCGCCATGCACAAGCAGTTCCTCTCGGAAGGCTTCAAGGCTGACAAAATGCCGATTGCCTCCCTTACGACCGGCGAAATCGAGGTCCGCGCGATGGGTGCCGAGGCCGGTGCCGGACACTTCCTGTCAGCGCCATACTTCCAGGCGCTGGACACGCCGACGAACAACCGATTTGTCGAGAAATACCTCGGCAGCAAATATGGCGGCGGCGGCGTCACCCACTACAACATGGAAGAAACCTACCTCGCCGTTTACTTCTGGAAGGCAGGGCTTGAAAAAGCCTTGGCCCAGACCGGGGACATCGAGGCGATAACACCTCGCATGATCAGGGACGCATCAGGCGGCGTCACCATCGGCGATGAGATCTCGCCGGAAGGAAAGGTCTGGATCGACCCGGACAACTTCAACATGTGGCTGCGCCCGAAGATCGGCCAGTGCCAGGGCGACGGCCAGTTCAAGATCATCAAGGTGGCCGATCAGCACGTCGGGCCCAATCCCTTCGAGATCTATCCCGATCGGGGCGTTTGCAAGGCCGACGGTCTCCATACGCCAGCCGGCGCCATACAAAAGGGCGTCCTCTAGCCCAACTCCGCTCCCTGCAAAGGGAGCGGTTCCAACCCGGCTACGTCACGATCGACAGGGCGCGTCCGTCATGGCGCGCGCTGTTCCCGCTCGCGTCACGAACGATACGAATTCATTCAACGTGGCTGCCTGCCAGCCACCTGAGTGCCTGGGAAGGCTGCACCAAAATGAGCGTTACGGATTTCTGGACACCATTCGAACTCAATTCATTTCTCAATGCCCTGTTCATCGGGCTGAGTATCGCAAGCATATGGTTGATCGCCGCAGTCGGGCTGACAATCATATACGGAACCATGGGCGTCATAAACATGGCCCACGGCGAGTTGATCATGCTCGGTGCCTATACGACTTATGTTCTGCAAACATTTTTCTACATACCGTTCCTTTTATGCCTTCCTCTCGTATTTATCATTGTCTCCATTTTCGGGCTGTTCATCGAGCGAACGATCATCCGAAGGCTTTACAATCGGCCACTCGACACGCTTCTCGCGACGTGGGGTCTGTCGCTGATCTTGATCCAGGGCGTGCGGGTGATCTTCGGAACCGCCCCCAAATATGTGTCCATTCCAAGCTGGTTGAATTTTCAGGTAAGCCTCGGATTCCTGCATTTGCCGGGTTTTCGGCTCTTCATCATCCTCGCTACCGCCGCGCTCATATTCGCAACCTGGTACATCGCCTACCGGACCACCTGGGGCATAAGGGTTCGCGCCGTGATGGCAGACCCGGATATGGCTTCCTCGTTCGGCATAGATAGCAACCGCATCTACAGCATCACCTTTGCCTATGGCGCCGGACTTGCCGGCGTCGCCGGGGCTCTCTTCGGCGGACTGAAGACACTGCTGCCGGACATGGGCAGCGGCTACATCGTCGAAGCTTTCCTCGTCGTCGTTGTTGGAGGAACCCAGCTGCTCGGGAGCATATTCAGCTCAATTATCCTTGGAGAGCTGGCGTCGATCTTTTCCTACTTCACGAATGATACTTTCGCGAGGTTCGTCCTGTTCACTCTTATTGTCATTTTTCTTCGGTTCAGGCCGCAAGGTCTCATTACCGAAGGGATGAAGCGTCGCTGACGCGGCCGGCTTGGAGAAGAAATCGTGTCTGCAAATATCTATCACAACCGAAAAGCCCAGTGGCTGGCATATATTGGACTGTTCTGCCTGCTGGCGCTTGTTCCAGCCCTGTTCGACAGTCCGTTCCTGCTTAACCAGCTCGCGCGCTATGCGGTCTTTGCGATGCTCGCGGTCTCGGTCAGCCTCGTCTGGGGATATGGCGGAATACTTAGCCTCGGACAGGGAATTGCATTTGGTTTGGCGGCCTATGGAATGGGCATGACCATGCAGATGCAGTTCCAGGATCCGGTATCCGACCCGGTTCCAAGCTTCATGCTGACGAATGACCTGAGCACCCTGCCTCTGCTCTGGGAACCGTTCTGGTCCACCCCGATCGGGCTTGCGCTCACCATTGCCGTGCCAACGATATTCTTCATCGGCTTCGGGGCAATGATGTTCCAGGCACGCGTTGCCGGGGTTTTCGTTGCGATCATGACGCTTGCGATGCTGGCTGCCTGGTACGCAATGGCCTACGACATGCAGCCGTTCACATCGGGGTTCAACGGCATATCACCGCCCATGCCATTCGAGTTTGCCGGCGTTTCGATCGATCCTTACAGCCCGACGGCATACCTGATCTGCGTTGGATTCCTTGCTGCACTCACGCTGTCAGCAAAGTTACTGATGCAGTCGAAGTTTGGTTTGATTGTGCAAGCCATCCGCGATGATCCCGAGCGCGTCAGGTTTCTCGGCTACAACGTCGCCTATTATCAGGTCATCGTGTTTGCGATCTCCGGTTTCATCGCGGCGTGCGGCGGCCTCTGTTGGGTGATGGTCGTCCAATATGTATCGCCCACTTCCCTTGAACTCACGCTAAGCGTCTCCGCAGTCATCTGGGCGGCTGTGGGCGGCCGGCTGTCGCTGCTCGGCGCCATCCTCGGCGCGTATCTAGTCAACGGGCTGCAAAGCTACATGGGAGACGAACTCCAGGATGTCTGGATGATCGTCCTCGGCTCGATATTCATCGGGGTCGTGCTGTTCCTGCCTCGCGGCCTTGTCGGCCTGATCGAGGACGCGCTTGGATACTTCACCGGCAAGTCGGAAACCGAAACCTCCGGCGTAGCAATCGAGAGGGCCGTATGATGTCGCTCTTGGAACTAAGGAATGTGAGCAAGCGCTATGGCGATTTTGCCGCCATAGATGGACTGGACCTGACCATCAACAAGGGCGAGTTGCGTTGCTTGCTCGGGCCGAACGGCGCGGGAAAAAGCACATGCATGGACCTGATCGTGGGGCGTCAACGTGTCAGTGAAGGCACCGTCAGCCTTATGGGTACGGACATCGCCGCCTTGTCGGAACACCAGATCGCCCGGAAAGGGGTTGGCCGCAAATTCCAGATCCCCTCTGTCTTCAAGGAACTCACCGTAAGGCAGAACCTTGAGGTCGCGTTCAACCGCAACAAGGACCCCTTTCTCAACATGCTCTCGTTCAAGCACTTCAAGGGACAGAAGCGCTACGACGAGATCACCGACCTGATCGGCTTGAAAGACCGCTCCAACACCGTCTCCGGCCTGCTCTCGCACGGCGAGACCCAATGGCTGGAAATCGGGCTTGTGCTGATGCAGGACCCCGTTCTGCTTCTGATGGACGAGCCGACCGCAGGCATGACAGAGCAGGAAACCTACAAGACGTCGCAGATTTTCAACACACTCAAAGGCAGCCACACGCTGGTCGTCGTCGAGCACGATATGTCCTTCGTGAGGGAGATTGCCGACGTCATCACGGTGATGCACATGGGCAAGCTGCTCGCCGAAGGAACCATAACGGAGATAGAAAACAATCCGCAGGTACGGAACGTCTATCTCGGCACTGAGGGGATCCACTAGATGCTCCGGCTTGTTGACGTAACGTCGTACTACGGCAAGACCCCTATTCTTCACGGGATAAACATCGACTTGAAGAAGGGCGAATGCCTGTGCGTTATCGGACGCAATGGCGTGGGCAAAACCACGCTCATGCAGACGGTCATGGGGCTGACCACCCGGATCGATGGAAAAATATCCATCGACGGGGAGGAAATGACGCAGCGCAGCACCGCGGAAAGGGCCATTGCCGGGCTGGGATACGTGCCTCAAGGCCGGCGGATTTTCGGCAAGTTCACCGTTCGCGAAAACATCCTTCTGGGCACTTTCGCGCGCCAAGGCATCAAGGCGCAGATCCCCGAGATATGCCTGGAACTGTTCCCCTACTTGCGCGAAAACCTGGACAAGAAGGCAGCCTTCCTTTCAGGCGGTCAGTTGCAGCAGCTCGCCATCGCGCGCGCTCTGGCGACCGATCCGAAAATACTTCTTCTCGACGAGCCAACCGAAGGCATCCAGCCGAACATCGTCGAAGACATTTATCACACGCTCGTCCGGCTGAATAAAAACATCGGAATAACGCTTGTCCTGACCGAGCAGCATATAAAAATCGCCAAGTCCCTGTCCGACAAATTCATTATCATGGATACAGGGAGACTGGTTCATTCAGGAACATCCGAAGAACTTACCGACGATGTCGTTAATACTTATCTTTCAATATAGAATAAATTACCAAATAGGAGAGTCGGATATATTACAATAGCGACTCTCCGGACTGATTGACCATCAGCCTCAGCAGAAGTGGATAACGGCAAAAACACCGAGGAGACTCGCAGCCGTGTTTTTGAAGGCTTCGGACCAAGGAGTCCCACGGCAAGCCTGGAAGCTGACGCCCTGGGGACCTCACGTAAACAACCTCAATTGGCTCCGGCCATCGTGCAGCATCATGGCGCCAAAACGGAGCATCACGAGCAAAAACAAGCGTGAGACCACACAGCCCCCAAGACAGCCGATAGATTTCACCACTTGGATTCGGCTTCCCGACGTCACTATGCAGCCATCTTGCGAGGCATGCGCATTGCCGCGGAAGCATTGACCGCATTCTTCTGGCAAAGAGAAACAAGAGAGGAGATGGTGGGTGTGCACAGGATCGAACTGTGGACCCGCTGATTAAGAGTCAGCTGCTCTACCAACTGAGCTACACACCCACGCCGCCGGAGAAACCAGCGTTGGCGCGCATATAACCGGCGCTATCTGGCATGTCTAGCCCTGTACGATCATTTCCCGACAAATCGCCGAACTAGTTGGGGTTCATCCGTCCGACGATGAAATTTCACCCGCACATCACACGAAAATCCGGCCTTCGCCGACTTTAACCGCATGGCCGCCAATACGCGCTGCAATCAGTTTCCGGTGCTCGACGTCAAGCTCGAGCCGTATCCGGGAAGGCCTTCCCATTTCCAACCCTTGTTCGATCCACAAGCTCGACAGGCCGTCTCCAGGCTGGTCGAAATGCATGATGGTGCCGGCAAAGGCGGCGGCGGCCGAACCGGTCGCCGGGTCCTCGTAGGAAGGATTTCCCGGAACGAACATGCGCACATGAAAGGCGCTGTTATGGTTCACCGTTTCACGACAGTAGATATAAGGGCTGGCAAATGCCCACTCGCTCTTGCGCGGTGCAAGTTCCGCCCACGCCTGGTTGTCCAACCGGGCCTTGGCCGCGGCGCTGAGACCGCTCACCGGAATGGTCACATAGGGAACGCCCGCCGACCAGAATGTGGGCTTGTGGTTTTCGAAACCGATCTCATGCGGTCCAAGCCCGAGTGCTGCGCCAATCGCTTTCGCGTCGGCGGAAAGGTCCAACGGTTCAGGCAGCTTTGCCAGGTCGAACTCCGCGAAGGTCTCTTCCTCGCCCCTTTTTACTGCACAGCGCACCGGGCCGATATTTTCTTCAAGAACGAAAATACCGGCCACGTCAGCGGAATTGCTCAACTCGGAAAGGGCAACGGCACTACCTACCGTCGGGTGCCCGGCGAACGGCATCTCATAGTCCGGCGTGAAGATGCGAATGCGAGCCCGGTGCGCGGCATTGTCGGCCGGCAGCACAAACACCGATTCGGACAGGTTGAACTCGCGTGCGATCCGTTGCATCGCCTTGGCATCCAGGCCATCGCAGTCCAGCACGATAGCAAGCGGATTGCCCGTCAATCGCTCGGTCGTGAACACGTCATAGAGCAGATAGCTGCGTCCCTGCATTGTCGAAACCCCGACGCGACACCAAACATGAGCGAAAATTAATTTGTATTTCAGTCCCTAAGGCCTGATGTGTGACATTCAGGGATGCCACATTGCTATAGGGGTCCGCCATGGACCAGATTGTCAATCCGCCACGCGCGGAATCGGATGCTTCCATCGAAGCCAGTCTCGCGCTGGACAGCAAGGGTGTGTCCGGCATCCGGCGCCGGCGAATGTGGCTCTACGTCCTGCTGGCGCTGGCCGTCATTGCAGCCGCAATCTTTGCCTATACCCGGCTGACAGCGGCACCCGTGCGCATCGAATACGTTACCCAGCCTGCGGCCCTTGCCGACCTCACCGTCGAGGTCTCAGCCACCGGCACTTTGCAGCCGCTTAATCAGGTCGATATTTCCAGCGAACTGTCGGGCGTCGTCCGCTCCGTCTCGGCAGACGAGAACCAGGAGGTGAACAAGGGCGACGTACTTGCCGCGCTCGACACCTCCAAGCTCGAGGCACAGATCGAGCGCGCGAAAGCCTCCGCCAAGGCCGCCGAAGCCAATGTCGAGGACGCCGCCGTCACGCTGAGGGAAAACGAGAAGGCGTTGGAGCGCGCGGCAGCCCTTGCCAAGCGCGGCATGGCGACGGATCAGGCACTTGAAGCCGCCACCGCAACGCGTGACCGCTCGCGCAGCGCCAAGGACATCGCTGAAGCCAACCTCGCCATTGCCGAGGCGGACGTGAAGTCGCAACAGACCGATCTTGCCAAGAGCACCATCTATGCTCCCATCGACGGCATCGTCCTTACCCGCTCGGTCGATCCGGGCCAGACCGTGGCGTCGTCATTGCAGGCGCCCGTCCTGTTCGTCATCGCCGCAGACTTGAAGAAAATGGAATTGAAGGCCGCCATAGACGAGGCCGATATCGGAACGGTCAAGGCCGGCCAGCAGGCCCGCTTCACCGTCGATGCCTTCCCCGACCGCACCTTCAATGCCGATATCCGCGACATCTCCTACGCCTCGGTCACCACCGACGGCGTCGTCACCTATGATGCAAGGCTGGATGTCATCAACGACGAACTCCTGCTTCGCCCCGGCATGACGGCAACGGTCACTGTCGTTACCAAAGAGGCCAAGGATGCATTGACGGTGCCATCGGCAGCTTTCCGCTACCGGCCGGCCGTCGCTCAGACAACGAGAAGCTGGAGCCTGCTCGACATGTTCACTGGCCGCATGGGGCGCCCGGGCGGAAACCGGTCGCGCCAGCAGGCCGCACCAGCCCCCGACGGTTCACGCACGCTCTACATCCTGAAGGACGGCGCACCGCAATCGGTCAACGTCAAGATCGGCTCCACCAATGGCGAACTGACCGAGGTCCTGTCCGGCCTGTCGGAGGGAGACAAGGTCATCACCGCCCAGCAGCAGCGGAGCTAGTCCCTTGGCCGGCCCCTTGCTGATAACCTTCGACAAGGTCTGGAAGACCTATGGCGAAGGCGAGGCCCAGGTCCACGCCCTTGCCGGCGTCGACATGGTCATCCGCCGCGGCGAATTCGTCGCCATCATGGGACCGTCCGGCTCCGGCAAGTCCACCTCCATGAACGTCATCGGCTGCCTCGATACGCCGACCGCCGGAACCTATTCCTTCATGGGCGTCGATGCCGGCCGGCTCGACCGCAACCGCCGCGCTTTGCTGCGCAACCTCTACATCGGCTTCGTCTTCCAGGGCTACAATCTCCTGCCCCGCACCACTGCGGCGGAAAACGTCGAACTGCCGCTCATCTATCGCGGCGTACCGGCGGGCGAACGCCGCACGCTTGCCATGAAAGCGCTGGCAGAGGTCGGCCTTCAGGGCCGCGAGCACCACACGCCCGCCGAACTCTCCGGCGGCCAGCAGCAGCGCGTGGCCATCGCCCGCGCCATCGTCACCCGCCCCACCCTTCTGGTGGCTGACGAGCCGACCGGCAACCTCGACACCGCCCGCAGCCACGAAATCATGGAACTGCTCACCCACCTCAACACCGACCTTGGCCTGACCATCGTCATGGTGACCCATGAAGCAGACGTGGCAGCCTATGCCCAGCGCACCATCGGCTTCCTCGATGGCCATGTGGCGTCGGATGTCAGCACCAGTCCGCGCGCGGTGGCATCATGATCTGGGAAACGGTGCGCCTCGCCCTTCGTTCGGTCCGCCGCAATGCGTTGCGTTCGTTCCTGACCCTGCTCGGCATCGTCATCGGCGTCGCCGCCGTCATCGCCATGCTGACCATCGGCTCCGGCACCACGGAAAAGGTCAAGTCCGACATTGCCAAGCTCGGCTCGAACCTGCTTGTCGTGCGCGCCGGCCGTCCTCCCGGCCCCGGCGGGCATGACGTGGTGCGCCGCCAGCTCGGTGAAAAGGAGCTCGACGCCCTCAACCATCGCCTCATCGGCGCGCGCGCCGTCGCCCCTGCGGCGCAAAAACAGGTCCGCGTCATCTACGGCACCGAAAGCCTCACCGCCGGCGTCACCGGCACTGACGCCGCCTTCCTCGATGCGCGCGACTGGACGCTCGTTTCCGGGCGCGCCTTCAGCGAATCCGAATCGCGAGGTGGCGCGGGCGTCTGCCTCATCGGCGAAACCGTGCGCCGCCAGTTCTTCCAATCCGGCGACCCCGACGGCGAGCTGATCCGCGTCAACCGCACCACCTGCAAGATCATCGGCGTGCTGGAATCGAAGGGCTACACCGGTTTCGGCCAGGACCAGGACAATGTCGTCCTGATGCCGCTCACCGCCTTCCAGCGCCGCATCGCCGGCAATCGCGACATCGACAACATCTACGTTGCCGCCGACGACGCCACCACCACGACCGAGCTCCTGCCGCGCGTCGAAAACATCCTGCGTGACGTGCGCCACATCCAGCCCGGCGGCGAGGACGATTTCGACATCCGCGACATGACCCAGATCGCGGAAACCATGACCAGCGCCACCACTACCATGACCGGCATGCTGGGCGCGGTCGCCGGCGTCAGCCTTCTGGTCGGCGGCATCGGTATCATGAACATCATGCTTGTGTCCGTCACGGAGCGAACGCGCGAGATCGGCATCAGGCTGGCCATCGGCGCGCAGGAAAAGCACATCCTCATCCAGTTTCTGGTTGAGGCGACCGTACTGTCGCTGCTCGGCGGCATCATCGGCATCGTCATCGGCCTGTCGCTGGCCGGCGTCGCCTCGGCAACACTCGCCATTCCATTCGTGCCGAGCCCCGCCGTGGTCATGCTGGCCGTCGGCTTTTCGGCATTGATCGGCATGATATTCGGCTTCTTCCCCGCGCTTCGGGGCGCACGGCTCGACCCGATCGAGGCGCTGCGGCACGAATAGCCGCCTCGCTGGAGAGCTTACTCCGTCAGCCTGAATCCGGATTGGCGAAGTGCCACTGCACCAGCGGCAGCATGTGCGGCATCAACCCATCGGGAAGGTCATCGGCGCTGCGGATGACCACCGGCCCTGAAATCTCCGGCTCGGTTTCCTTCGAGACATGCTCTTCGATGAGCGCCACTATGGTCTCGGCGGGTTCGGCCATCCGGTAGCGGCGGAAAATCACTATTCCCCCTTGCGTGGCCAGCACATGACAGCGTTGGCCACGCGCGGCCCGGCCCAGGTCAAGTCCGGTCTCCTCCCGAACCTCGCGGATCATGTTGTAGTCGATATCGACGATGCCATCGAAAAAGTCGGACGGTTCGAATGAGCCGGCGGCAAAATACACCCGCCCGGCGCTGACCGTATGCGATCCCATGCGTATAGCCACCAGCGCGCCGTCGCCGGAGACCAGCATTGCGTGCGCAAAGGCATGCGCGGTGCCAGGGGTTTCGCGGTTGTTGCGCCAATGCATGAAGGTCGCAAACCGCACCGGATGGCACGTGCCAGACAATTTCCCGCCCCGATAGGCGAGGCTCGACAAAAGCACCACCGTGCCGTTGAAAAGCGCCGGGTTGCGCGCGGTCTCGCGCTGCCAGTTCTCTTCTATCGCCTGCGCATGGTCCCGCTCGAACGGGTGCACACCCGTGTCGAGCCGCACGTCGATCCGATCGACCGGCAGTATGACATCGGGAGGCAGGTCGAAATTCAAAGATGACACTCAAACGATATCCAGCGTCACCGCCACGGGGCAGTGGTCGGAAGCCTTCGGCCTGTCCCATCCCGCGCGCGGAAAGCGTTCGACCTCCTGCCCCACTGGAAAGGGCGTGCGGAAAGGCTGGCCGTTGCGGATGATATCCGGCACCGCAGTTGCGTTCTGTGCCGCCAGTCCTTTGGACAGCAGGATGTAGTCGAGCTGGCAAAGATGCCGCTCCTGCGGCCCGCGCGTGTGATAGAGCGTCCACCGGTCCATTTCCGGCCGCCGCTCGATGACATTCTCGCAAAAGCCGCCAGCCAAAAGCACGTTGAGGCAGGATTGGTTCTCGTCAGCCACCTCGAAGCGATAGCCTTCATGCGCATCGCCGTCGATCAGGACACGCTGCCGGTAGTCGTTCATGTCGCCGCAGATTGCCCAGCGCTTGTCGGCGGCGTGATCGACGCCGAAGCGCTCCTCGATGATGCGGCGCACGGCTTGTGCCTCGGCAACGCGGATCGGCATGGTTGCCGCCCGTCCATCGAGCCCGTTGCGCGGCGAGCCCATCGACTTGAAATGCACGAGATAAAGCGTCAGCGGCTTGCCATCGACCTTGAGATCGATTTCCAGGCAGTCGCGCCGGAAAATGCGCTCATGCGGCTCCTGTCCGAGCGCCGCCAGTTC
This sequence comes from Mesorhizobium sp. Root552, assembly GCF_001427285.1. GTDB lineage: Bacteria > Pseudomonadota > Alphaproteobacteria > Rhizobiales > Rhizobiaceae > Mesorhizobium. The sequence goes on along the minus strand of NZ_LMFV01000045.1, from coordinate 63,164 downwards.
CGGCGTGTGAAGCCCGAACTCCTCGAACGTGACATGCGCGTGGCTGGTCATGCGCACGAATTCGATCGGCTGGCCATGCCCGGTCTCGTCGCGCATCATCAGCGCCACGTCGATGCCCCGCGAATCATTGCCCGCCGTGGTGAATTTCTGCCGGTAGCCCTGCCCCACCATCTTGAACAGGTAGCCGTATTCGAAGGCTTTCAACGCCTCGACGTTGTCCACCTCCTGCATGCAGATGATATCGGCCCGCGTCGCGGCGATGGCCAGCGCGGTCAATTGGCGCGTGTCGTCCGAATGCGCGATGGCGCGCGCCTGCTCAAGCGCCCGGTACTCGGCTTCCGTCTTGATGTCGAACAGGGCCAGCGTCCTGTCCTGGTTGAGCTGATTGCGGAAACCGGAGAAATCGAACCTGTTCATCAGGTTCTCGACATTGAAGGTGGCAAGGCGCAGCGACATGCACCGACAATTGCCTGCAAGCCGCGCCAAACACAAGTCCGGCAAGGAGTTTGGCTGACGGAACTTTTTCCGTTCATCCCCCGTTCATTGGCAAAACCTCATTGTCCCCTCAGTTCCGGGAGATCGGGCGTTGGGGCATCATCTTTTGGAGTGTCAGATGAAACCGCTGTTTTCGTTGCCAGTCAAAACCGGGCTTGCGGCGCTTTTCCTAGTCGCAGGTCTGTCAGCTCCCTCGTTAGCCGGGCCGGCGCCGGTGGCCACACCGGCTGTACCGCTCTCGGCAACACCGGGCGCCATCATGCCGGGCGGCAATCAGGTAGTGCCTGTCCGCGACGAATGGGCCGGTGACGGCCCGAGGTCAGGCAATTCGCAATATTGGCGTCGCTGGAACCGCGATCACTGGCGCGGCCGCCATCATGACGACTGGCGCTGGCGGGAACGCCGGCATCACAGGAATTTCTACGGCTCGGGTTTCTACTTGGGTTTGGGTATCGCACCTGCCTACCGGTACTACAACGAGCCGCGCCGCTATTATCGACCGCAGCGCGTCGGCAATGCGCATGTGCGCTGGTGCTACGCCCGCTATCGCTCATACCGGGCTTGGGACAACACCTTCCAGCCTTACAACGGGCCGCGCCAGCAGTGCTGGTCGCCCTATAGCTGATCCGATACCAATGGCGCCGCGGCTTCTGCGGCGCCATTTGAGGGTGTGCAGGAGATTTGGATCAGCTTGAGCCGAAAGCGGCAGCGTTCGAGAACCGAAGCGCAGTGTACACGAGGCTACATGAGCATCGGAAGCGCAGTAGGCTGCCGTTTGCAGGCCACCGTCATCCAAATCCACGCACACTCCTAGTCGGCGAACTCGACGCCCACGCGAGTCATGTCGCGCCATTTCACCCGTGCGCTGCGCGCATGCGATCCTTTTATGGTGAGATCGAAACTGCTTGGCACCGCCGAGGTTTCACCGAAATTCAGCAAGACGCCGCGTTCCGATTCGTTGCGCACCAGACCTTCCAGCGCGCCGTAGCCGTTGTTGAACGACAATGTCGCACCCTTCAGCACGCGCCGGCGCGTGACGGCGCGGCGTTCGGCAAAGACCTCGCCGTCCAGCCCGATCGACTTTTCCCTGATCGTGTCCATCGTCCCTTTCCAGTTGTCCCATGCATGGGCCAAGCCAGAAACGTGCCAGCCTGCCTGTTCCGGAATGGAACACAAGAAATGGGCCGGCGGTCTGCACCACCGGCCCCTCAGGCGTAAAAATCGGGTGGCGGCCCGGTCCGCTGTGCCAGTTGGCGATGGGCTTCGAGGAGCCGGAGCGCAGCGTACATAAAGGTACGTGAGCACCGGAAGCCGAGAAGACCGCGCCAGATGGCCAGCAGAACGCGCCGAAAAGGATTTTTTAGTTTTTGGCCTTGTCGACCAGCTTGTTCTTCGCAATCCAGGGCATCATGGCGCGCAGCTTGGCGCCGACTTCCTCGATCTGGTGGCTGTCGTTGTTGCGGCGGATGCCCTTGAAGCGCGCGAGGCCGGCACGGTATTCCTGCATCCACTCGCTGGTGAACTTGCCGGTCTGGATGTCGTTCAGAACGCGCTTCATCTCGGCCTTTGTGTCCGCTGTAATGATGCGCGGACCCGAGACATACTCGCCCCACTCCGCGGTGTTCGAGATCGAGTAGTTCATGTTGGCGATGCCGCCTTCGTAGATCAGGTCGACGATCAGCTTCACTTCGTGCAGGCACTCGAAATAGGCCATTTCCGGCGCGTAGCCGGCTTCCACCAGCGTCTCGAAACCGGCGCGGATCAGCTCGACCAGGCCGCCACACAGCACGACCTGCTCGCCGAACAGGTCGGTTTCGCATTCTTCGCGGAAATTCGTCTCGATGATGCCCGAACGGCCACCGCCGACACCGCAGGCGTAGGACAGGGCAAGATCAAGCGCATTACCGGAAGCATCGTGGTTGACGGCAACCAGGCACGGCACGCCGCCGCCCTTCTGGTATTCACCGCGCACGGTGTGGCCCGGGCCCTTCGGCGCGATCATGACAACGTCGACGGTGTCCTTCGGCTCGATCAGGCCGAAATGTACGTTGAGGCCGTGTGCGAAAGCGATGGCAGCGCCGTCGCGGATGTTCGGCGCGATTTCGTTCTTGTAGATGTCGGCCTGCAGTTCATCGGGCGTCGCCATCATCATCAGGTCGGCCCACTTGGCGACATCGGCAACGCTCATCACCTTGAGACCGTCGGCCTCGACCTTCTTGGCGGTCGCCGAACCCGGCTTCAGGCCGATGGCGATTTCCTTGCAGCCCGAATCCTTGAGGTTCAGCGCATGCGCCCGGCCCTGCGAGCCGTAGCCGATAATGGCAACCTTCTTGCCCTTGATGAGATTGAGATCGGCGTCGCGATCGTAATAGACACGCATGTTGGAATCCTTCCCGTTTTCTAATCGAATAGTCCTATTGGGTCTTCCTTGCCCCGTAGAGGGCGAGAAACTGTCTTGTGGCGCGCGCCGCGTCTTCGGCGATCGCCGCTTCGGTCATGCCCGGCCAGTTGCCGAGCAGGAGGCGGATCTGCACATCGCGCGCGACCAGCCCGAAAAATGTCCTGAACGCCGTCTCCGCGTCCTCGAAAACCAGGACGCCGCTGCGCTTGCCGGCATCGAGAACCGGCTTCAGCCGTTTGGCCAGCGCAAAGCGTCCGTTATCGAGCACGATGGCGCCCAGATTGTCCCTTCCCGACCCGGCGTGGCTGATGGCGACGCGGTTCAGCGCAATCGAGGTATCGCTGGAAATCACCTTCAGCCAATCGCGGGCAAAGCCTTCCAGGCTCTCGGTCAGCGAAATCAGGTCGACCTTGCCTTGATCGACCGGCGCTACCCTCACCTTGGAAGCCTGCCAGCGCACCGTCGCATTGAGCAGGCCGTCGCGATCGCCAAACCATTTGTAGAGGCTTTCCTTGGAGCAGCTTGCCCGCCGCGCCACGGCTGCCATCGTCAAATTGTCCCCTTCCTCCACGAGCAAACGCAAGGCGGCGTCCAGCACGTCCTTCTGACGCTCCGTCAGCCTTTCGCCATCGAAGGTTCCGTCTGCCTGCAACACGTTCTTCCTGCCGGAATGAATTTGATTGCGTACCGTACGTTACGGTTCGGCATATGCCAAATTCCTGCGTTGGGCGCAAGTCAATTTGACCGGCAAGTTCACGGCAATCCGGTTTGAGTGGCGCGATCCGATCCGGCCGGCATTCACGCCGGTCTTTTCTGCCAGTCCTTTGCTTCTGTGGAAGCTGCCGGATGCGCACGCCAGTCGAGTTCGGCAAGGCCAGTCGCCTCGAAAGGATCGACCACGGTTCCCGCCACCAGGGCTGCCAGTATCTGCGGCGCGGGAGGGATTGTCGCAAGCGTCGCCACCAGCCTGTCGCGCAGGAAAGGCAGCAAGGTGGAGTCCGATTGGTAGAAGGGCGTGAACATGCGCGACAGCATCTGGAAAACCCGCACATGCCGTCGCCTTGTCCGCGCATACCGCGTCAACGCCGCTTCAACATCCTTCGATGACCCTAGTGCGCGGGCAAGTGCCGCGGCGTCCAGCAACGCCATGTTCGCGCCCTGGCCGAGCTGCGGGCTGGTCGAATGCGCCGCATCGCCGATTACCGCCAGTCGTCGGCCCGCAGGCACTTTCATCGTATGATGGCCATAGCGGGCCAGCGTAAGCTGGTCGAAGCCGTCGATCTGCTCCGTGAAGGCCTCGCACTCGGGCCAAAGCCGAACGATCCTTTCCTTCCACGCCTCGATACCTGCGGCTTGAACCTGTTGGGCCGTCTCCGGCTTCAGGCTCCAGAAAAATGCAGCCATTCGGCCAGCGCCGGGCTTCGGGCTACCAATTGGCAGCACACCGACCATGACGCTTGCCTTGTCATAGCGCTGCAACAGCGCGCGCTCGTCGAAGCCTTCGCCGCGCCAGTCGAGCGAAGCCCAGAACGCGCCATATGCCAAGGCCGTGGGCTCGCAAGGCGCATCGGCAAAATGCCGCAACCTGGATCGGGCACCCGTGGCATCGATGATGAGATCGAACGGTCCGATCCGGCGCCCGTCCGTACAGATCAACATGGCCCTTTCCCCGACGTCGAGGCCTTCGACATCGACCCCGGTTTCGATAGCGAGACCTTCGCGCCGGGTCGCCGTTTCAAGGACCCCGAACAATGCCGAGCGATGCACTGCCAGCCCGAACCGCCCGCCGGCAAGCGCTCCATAGCGCACATCGAGTACCGTACGGCCTGACGTCGCGTCGATGCCATGCAACCGATCGATGCGACTGCCGAGGTCCATGATTTGTCCGAATAGCCCAAGATCGTGCAACACGGTCAGCCCGGTCGGTTGCAGGATCAAGCCGGACCCGACCGGAGCCACCTTGTCGAACTTCTCGAAAATGGTCACGCGATGGCCGGCGCGCTTCAGATAAAGTGCCGCGGCAAGCCCCGCCGGCCCTGCCCCGCAGATCGCTATTTCGAGTTTGCCGCCCAATCGGTCCCCTGGCCCTAGATCGCGACCTGCGTGCCGATCTCCACCACCCTGCCGGTCGGGATCTGGAAATACTCGGTCGCGTCCGCCGCCGAGCGCGCCAGCCCGATGAACAGCCGGTCCTGCCAGCGCGGCATGCCGGAATTGGGCGAAGCCTTCAGCGAGCGCCGCGACAGGAAGAACGAAGTCGTCATGATGTCGAACTTCCAGCCCTGCTTGCGGCAGGAAGCCAGCGCGCGCGGGATATTCGGCTGTTCCATGTAGCCGAAGGTCAGTGTCACCCGCATGAACAGGTCGTTGATGGTTTCCATCTTTACCCGTTCGCTGTCCGGCACCCTTGGCCGTGGAGCGGTCACCACCGACAGGATGACGTTCTGCTCATGCAGCACCTTGTAGTGCTTGAGGCTGTGCATCAGCGCCGTCGGCGCGCTCAGCGGATCGCTGGTCAGGAACACGGCGGTGCCCGAAACGAGTTGCGGCTTCTTCTTGATCAGGTTGCCGGCCAGGAAATCGAGTGGAATCTCGTTCTTGCGCGTCTTGTCGAACAGGAACCGGCTGCCCCTGATCCAGGTCACCATGACCAGGCCCATGACGCAGGCAACGCTGATCGACACCCAGCCGCCATCCGCCACCTTGAAGGCATTGGACAGGAAGAAGCCGGCATCGATGACCCCGAACAGCAGCGCAAGCGCAAATGCTGCGCCGAAACGCCATTTCCACATCGAGCGCATGACCACGAACAAAAGGAAGGTCGTCATCAGCATTTCGCCGGTCACCGAGATGCCATAGGCCGAGGCAAGCGAACTGGAGTCGCCGAAACCGACGACCAGCAGCATGACCGAAATGGCGATGATGAAATTCACGCGCGGCATGTAGATCTGGCCAAGCTGCATCTCGGAGGTGTGCTGCACCTCGATGCGCGGCAAAAGGTTGAGCTGCACCGCCTGGCGGGTCAGCGAGAATGCCCCGGAAATAACCGCCTGGCTGGCAATGACGGTCGCCGCAGTGGCCAGGGCGACCATCGGCGCCAGCCCCCATTCCGGCAGCATCTCGAAGAACGGCTTGTCAGGCACCGATCCATGCGCGAGCACATAGGCGCCCTGCCCGAAATAGTTGAGCAGCAGGCACGGAAACACGATCCAAAACCAGGTCAGCACGATCGGCCGGCGGCCGAAATGTCCGAGGTCGACATAAAGCGCCTCGGCACCGGTCACCGCGAGGAAAACAGCACCCACCGTGATGAAGGCCACATCGGGCTCGGCGAAGAGATAAAGCAGCGCATGGTAGGGATTGACCGCAAGCAGCACGGTTGGATCGTCCCAAATGTGCAACAAGCCCGCGATGCCGAGAGCCAGGAACCACAACGCCATTACCGGCCCGAAAACCACCGCCACGCGCCCGCTGCCGAAGCGCTGCACCGAAAAAAGCAGCGCCAGGATGACCAGCGTGATCGGCACGACATAAGGGTCGAAGGCCGGCGTCACCACCTCCAGGCCTTCCACCGCAGAAAGCACGGAAATTGCCGGGGTAATGATCGAATCGCCGAAAAACAGCGCCGCGCCGCACAGGCCGACGCCGAGGATCCATTTCGATCCGACCGGATAGGCGCTGCGGGCAAGCGCCATCAGCGAAAGCGTGCCGCCCTCGCCATTGTTGTCTGCGCGCAGCACGAAGGCCACGTATTTGATCGTCACGATGATCGTCAGCGCCCAGACGATCAGCGAAAGCACGCCCAGCACATCCTCGCGGATGAAGGTAGGCCCGGATGCGTGCAGCGCTTCGCGAAAGGCGTAGATCGGGCTCGTGCCTATGTCGCCATAGACCACGCCGAGCGCCCCCACCATCAAAACCCCGGTGCTTTGCTTTTCAGGCTCGGGATGGGTGGATTGTTCGACGGGCTCTGCCTCCCTACCAGTATTGGTAAAGGCCATGAACGACACTCCGATCAGCGCGCGGTGCTCTACCCTTGCTGCAATGCAATATCAAGTACCTTGGCATCTTTGCGGTGTGGATCGATCGCCTACCAGCCGCAGGCTTTCAAAAAGCGCTGCGTCGTCCGTGCCATGCCATACTCCAGCGCATCGGCTGTCAAGCCGTGTCCGATAGAAACCTCCGCAAGCTGCGGAATGCGCTTGTTGAGAGCCGGCAGATTGGCCACCACGAGGTCGTGCCCGGCATTGACGGCAAGACCGTTCTCCAATGCGGCCTCGGCCGTATTGCCCAATCTTTCCAGTTCCTTCGCCACCTTTGCGGAATCGGCATATGAGCTGGCATAAGGGCCCGTATAAAGCTCGATTCGGTCCGCGCCCGTATCGCGCGCCGCGTGCACGCCTGCGGGGTCTGCATCGGAAAACAGCGATACGCGAAATCCACCCTTTTTCAGGCGCTTCACAATCGGATTGAGGAATGCCGCCTGTTCGACAAAATTCCAGCCGTGATCGGAAGTCGCCTGCGCCGGATCGTCCGGAACCAGCGTCACCTGTTCCGGCTGGTGTTTTTCGACAAGTTGCAGGAATTCCTCGGTCGGATAGCCCTCGATGTTGAATTCGGCCTGCGGAAACTCATCGTCGATGAGCGCGCGGATCTCGGGCAGGTCCGAATTGCGCGTGTGCCTCTGGTCGGGTCGCGGATGCACGGTCAGGCCGTGCGCGCCGGCGGCCAGCGCAATGCGGCCAAGCCCGACCACGCTCGGCCAAGGCAGGTTGCGACGGTTACGCAACATGGCGATGGCGTTCAGGTTGACCGACAGTTTTGCAGGCATTCCCGTCTCCAGCCAATGCATGCCTCCCGAAAATGGCATCCGGTTTCGGGACGAAGACATGCATAAAATCAAAAAGCTAAACGTCTGAAGCGACCTGAAGGATCGCGACGCGTTCAGCCCGCGCAGCGCATCTATACTGCCTTTGACGGGAACAGACAGCGTTTTCATGTGTTCCAGTTAAAGCGATGGCCAGCACAAGGATCGACAATGAATTTTCTCGAAAGCGTTCCCGCGATCCGCCGCATCGAGACGACACGGCCAGACCTGTTCGCGGTAGATATCGTCGGCCTCGTCACGCCTGCCGATGCCGAGAACCTGTTCGGGCTTCTGGAGGCTGCCTATGCGCTGCATCCAAGGGTGGACGTTCTCGTCCGGCTGCTGGACTATGAAGGCGCAGACTGGTCAGGCATTGCCCCTGAAACCGTCGAAAAGGGCAAGGCGCTGGCAGCCGAGCATGTCGGCCGCTGCGCCAGCATCGGCGAACCGGACTGGATAGCTGAGACGCAGGGCTTCCTTGCGTCCTCTACGCCGGTCGAATTGAAACACTTTGAGGCCGGGCAAGAGGAAGCTGCCTGGCGCTGGCTGGGTTCGCGGCCGCTTGAAAATCCATAAATCACTTGGCCATCAGCGCACGATGGTCAGCCGCTCCGCCGCCCGCGTAATCGCCGTGTAAAGCCAGCGCTGGCGCGTGTCCTTGAAGGCCCAGCTTTCGTCGAACAGCACGACATCGTTCCATTGCGAGCCCTGCGCCTTATGCACCGTCAGCGCATAGCCATAGTCGAAATCGTCGAAGCGCTTCTTCTGCTGCCACGGAATTTCGGCTTCCGCATCCTCGAAAGCGGCCTTGAGCAGCTTGATCTTGGCAACGCCCCGGTCTGGATCGTCCTCTTCCGGTGACACCAGAAGGTTGATGCCGGGCTTCACCGTTTCGCGCGAAGACGTCATGACTTTCCACAGCGAACCATTGAGCAGGCCCTTGGCCGGATCGTTGCGCAGGCACACCAGCTTGTCGCCCGCCTGAGGATACTCGGCGGTGAACCCTTTCAGCTCACGCAAGCGATGATTGTAGCGCCGCCGCGTCCTGTTGGTGCCGACAAGAACCTGATCCGCCTTCAAGACAAGGTCCTGGGTCACGCCTTCCTTGCCGATCACCTGGGCCGTCCCATAGTCCCCTTGCAGGAACTCACGGCCTTCACGCACGTCGAGCGCCAGACGGATGATCGGGTTGTCGCGCGCCTGCCGGTGGATTTCGGTGAGCAGGAAGTCCGGGTCGTGGTCGGTGAAGAACCCGCCGCCTGAAATCGGCGGCAGCTGGCCCGGATCGCCAAGCACCAGGATCGGCGTGCCGAAGCTCATCAGGTCGCGGCCGAGCTGCTCATCCACCATCGAGCATTCGTCGATGATGACCAGCGCCGCCTTGGAAATCGGGCTTTGCCGGTTGAGCGAAAACGTCGGCGACATCGACGTCTTCCCGGTCGTCTCGTCCTCGACGGCTTCCTCGCCGCGCGGGCGGTAGATCAGCGAATGGATGGTGCGGGCATTGATTGCGCCTTTCGAGCGCAGCACCTGCGCCGCCTTGCCGGTGAAGGCTGCAAACTGCACCTGCCCGTCGACATGCTCGGCGAAGTAGCGCGCAAGCGTCGTCTTGCCCGTGCCGGCATAGCCGAACAGGCGGAAAATCTGCGGCTTTCCGGCCTTCAGCCACTTGGCGACGGCCTTTAGCGCATCATCCTGTTGCGGAGAAAATTCCATGCAATCGTGAGACAGGATTCGGCGTCGAAGGGCAAGGGCTTTGCCCTCCTGACGAATTGCAGCCTAGCGGTACAATCTCGCCGGATCAAGAACAAAATAGGAACATATGCGCCCGGAAAACAGACCCATTTACCGGTCAGCCCGGTGCATGCGCTTGCGGATCGTTCTCCAGCAGGATCGGCTTGCCGTGCGGCGTGGCGTGCGCGGCACGTTCCCAGGCCGCGGCATAGGCATCGACGTCACTGGTCGCAGCAAAGCCCTTTGCCGCAAGCAGCTTTTCCAGCGCTGCCAGCCAATGCTCGTAGTAGTCGTGCCCATCGGCAGCGGCGTCAGGCTTCTTGACCTCGCTCGACAGCGCTTCGGCCCATTCGCCCCACGAAAACAGGCCCTTTTGATGCAGCGCCACCGTCATGGCAAACGCCTGCGCCTGCCAGGGCTCGTCGAAAACTTTTGCCTCGAGCGCGAAGCCGCTGTCGTCATGCCTGCTCAAGATAGCTCTCCCAGGCGTCGATCGAGACCGTCAGCGTCGGATCGGCTCCCTCGCCCCAGATTTCCGGGCCGTCGAACACCACTGTGTAGAGCCACTGCGGCACCTCGCCCTTTTGGTGCGCATTGCTGTCGGGGAAGACATAGCCCTCGCGAACGGCCTCGACGAGGCCGTTCTTTGCCCTTGCGTAGCGGGGAAGCCGCGTATGCCCGGTCGGGTTGAAATTCTTCGTGCGCACCCGGTCGCCTGCCTTGAAGCGCGCTGGCGTTTCCATCGGCCGGTCGCATGGCCCGCCTCTGGCCAACGTCGCCGCCACGTCCGCCGCTTTCAACACCCGCTTCGGCGGTGCCGTCCCATCCACTGCCTTGCCGGCGGCAAGGTCGGCTGCACTGACGAAGCCGTGCCGCTGCAAAAGCGTCTCCAGCCCCTTGATCCAGATCTGGTAGTAGCTCGACGTGTAATATTCTGCCGGCGGCAAGGTTTCGCGCGCATGCCGGCTCTCGTCGATATTCCACGCCCCGAAGGCGCCGGCGGCAAGCGTTACGCCCAGCGCGCGCTTTTCCCATTCGGCATGGAAGATCGGCTCGTCCTTCTCAGGCGCGACCGGGCCAAATCCCATCTGCCCGCCAAGGTCCTGCGGTCCGTTCATGCGGGTTGCCTCGCCAGCCCGGTGCCGATCATCGAATCGCGCGTGACAAGTTCGGCAAGCTGGTCCTCGCCGAGACCATCCGCACCTTCGGGCCGCATCGGCACCACAAGGTAACGCAGTTCCGCCGTGGAATCCCACACCCTTACCTTCATGTCGGCAGGCAGCGTTACGCCGAATTCGGCCAGTACCCCGCGCGGATCGATCACGGCGCGGCTGCGGTAAGGCGGAGCCTTGTACCAGACGGGCGGCAGCCCAAGCACCGGCCACGGATAGCAGGAGCACAGCGTGCACACGATCATGTTGTGCGTGTCGGGCGTGTTGAACACCGCCTGCATATGCTCGCCCTGCCGCCCCACGAACCCGAGCGAGGCAATTGCCGCAGTCGCATCGCGCTTGAGCCAGTCGGCATAGGCCGGATCGCTCCACGCCTTGGCCACCACCTTGGCTCCGTTGCGCGGCCCGACCTTGGTTTCATAGGTATCGACAATGGCGTCCACCGCCGCCGGATCGATCAAGCCCTTTTGCGTCAGGATCGTCTCCAGCGCACGCACCCGCGCGGCGAAGGGGTCGAGTTCATTGTCGTGATGGTGATGATGGTCGTGATCGTGTGACATGGTCAGGACCCTATGCCTGCCTTCACGAGCGTTCAAGCGGCCTGCACTGGCAGTGCGTCAGATTTGCATCAGGGCGGGCCGAAAACGGCGGCTTTCGAGAAGCCCAAACCCTACTTGACCATCGGCCACAGCGTCGCCGCCAGCAGGACACCCATGGCGATGTTGAACCATTTCAGCCGCACCGGATCGGACAGGAACCCGCGCAGCGCCATGCCGAACCCCGCCCATGTCGAAACGCTGGGCAGGTTCACAATGCCAAACACCAATCCGATCAAAAACACCGACCACAACGGCGCGGCGGGATCGGTGTAGACGGCCATCGCCGTCACCGCCATCACCCAGGCCTTGGGATTCACCCATTGGAACGCCGCGGCCTCAAGGAAGGTCATAGGCCGCGACTTGGCCTCGCCCTTGCCCTCGATCGAGCGCGACATCGCGATCTTCCATGCAAGATAGAGAAGATACGCACCGCCGGCGATCTTCAGGCCGGTGTGCAGTGCCGGAAACGCCGTAAGTACCGCGCCCAGCCCAAGCCCTACCGCCAGCAACAGCACGACGAAGCCTATGCCGATGCCCAGCATGTGCGGGATCGTGCGCGCGAATCCGAAATTCACACCCGACGTCAACAGCATGAGATTGTTCGGCCCCGGCGTGATCGAGGTCACGAACGCGTAGGCCAGCAGGGCAAGCAATGTGTCGTACGACATGAGCGCGCCTCAATTTAGGTCAGTAATACTGTCTATTCTTGAACGACCCCGCAGCAGCCACTTGCCGGCCGTCAATCGGTCCAGCAGGCAAAAACCACCGGAAAAATCAGAAAACTCGGCGGTTACATGCCCTGCTGGCCGCGGTTCATCGCGGCCACGCCGGTGCGGCAGATTTCCACCAGTCCGAGCGGGCGCATGATGGCGATGAACTGGTCGATCTTCGAGCCCTTGCCGGTAATCTGGAAGATGAAATGCTCGGTGTTTGCGTCCACCACATGGGCGCGGAAGGCGTCGGCAAGGCGCAGCGCCTCGACCCGCTCCGTTCCGGTTCCGGCAACCTTGATCAGCGCCAGTTCCCGCTCCAGCGGCCGCTCCTGGCCGAGTTCGTGCGCGCGCACGGTAAGATCGACCACCCGATGCACCGGCACGATGCGCTCGAGCTGGTGCTTGATCTGCTCCAGCACATGCGGCGTACCGCTCGTCACGATGGTGATGCGCGAAAGCCGCTGCTCGTGCTCGGTCTCCGAGACGGTCAGGCTTTCGATATTGTAGCCGCGTCCGGAGAACAGGCCGATGACGCGCGCCAGCACGCCCGGCTCGTTGTCCACCAGTACCGAAAGCGTATGGATTTCCGGCTTCTCGGTTTCCTTGGCGATGAAATAGGCCGAACCGGTCGGTTGAAGCTGCGCGTTCATGGTTGAATCTCTATCTTGAATTCTTTTGCTAAATCACTGTTTCCGCACAGCTTCCGCCGGCATTAATTCGAGACGCCAGGATTTTGGTCAGGGTGAGCCGAAGATGGTGGCTTTCGAGAACCGGAGCGGAGCGTACATTGAAGTACGTGAGCACCGGAAGCACAGAAAGCCGCCATATGCAGGCCACCATCACCCAAATCCCCGCCTAGACCAGTTCGCGGCCCTTGGCGTCGATGGCATTCGCCACCGCCTCGTCGGTCGCCTCGTCGGGCAACAGCATCTCGTTGTGCGCCTTGCCGGAAGGGATCATCGGGAAGCAGTTGGCCAACGTCGCCACGCGGCAGTCGAAAATCACCGGCTTCTTGACCGTGATCATCTCCTTGATGGCGTCGTCCAGTTCGCCCGGCTTCTCACAGCGTATGCCATGTCCGCCATAGGCTTCGGCCAGCTTGACGAAGTCCGGCATAGCCTCGGTATAGGAGTGCGATAGCCGGTTGCCGTGCAGAAGCTGCTGCCACTGGCGCACCATGCCCATGTACTGGTTGTTGAGGATGAAGATCTTGATCGGCGCATCATACTGCACCGCCGCGCTCATCTCCTGGATCGTCATCTGCACCGAAGCGTCGCCGGCAATGTCGATGACCAGCGCATCGCGATGCGCGATCTGCACGCCCAGTGCCGCCGGCAGGCCGTAGCCCATGGTGCCGAGGCCGCCCGAGGTCATCCAGCGGTTCGGCTTGTCGAAGTGGAAATGCTGCGCCGCCCACATCTGGTGCTGGCCCACCTCGGTGGTGATGTAGGTGTCCTTGTCCTTGGTCAGCTGGTAAAGCCGCTCGATGGCGTATTGCGGCATGATCACGTCCGGGTTCGGCTTGTAGGCCAGAGAATCCCGTGCCCGCCAGCGCGCAATCTGCTCCCACCACGGATAAAGCGTCTTCTTGTCCGCCTTGGCGGTGGCCCGCCACAGCCGCACCATGTCTTCCAGCACCCTGCCGCAATCGCCGAGAATGCCGACATCGACCCGCACGTTCTTGTTGATCGACGACGGATCGACATCGATGTGGATCTTCTTGGAGTTGGGCGAGAACGCGTTCAGCCGCCCGGTAATGCGGTCGTCGAAGCGCGCGCCGATGCACACCATCACGTCGCAGTCGTGCATGGCCATGTTGGCTTCATAGGTGCCGTGCATGCCCAGCATGCCGAGCCAGTTCTTGCCGGAAGCCGGATAGGAACCCAGCCCCATCAGCGTGGACGTGATCGGGAAGCCGGTGAGGTCCACCAGCTCGCGCAGCAGGTGGCTCGCTTCCGGACCGGAATTGACGACGCCGCCGCCCGTATAGAGGATCGGTTTCTTCGCGCCGGCCATCAGTTCGACCGCGGCCTTGATCTTGTCGAGGTCGCCCTGCAGCTTCGGCTTGTAGCTGGTGCGCGGCGCCGCCTGCGGCGAAACGTAAGTGCCGCGCGCAAACTGCACGTCCTTCGGAATATCGACCACCACCGGACCGGGACGCCCCGTCGTCGCAACATGGAAGGCTTCATGGATCGTCCGGGCAAGCTCGTTGACGTCCTTCACCAGCCAGTTGTGCTTGGTGCAGGGCCGCGTGATGCCGACCGTATCGCATTCCTGGAAACCGTCCGAGCCGATCAGCGATGTCGGCACCTGCCCCGTCAAGCAAACCAGCGGGATCGAATCCATCAGCGCATCCTGCAGCGGCGTCACCGCATTGGTGGCGCCGGGACCGGAGGTCACCAGCATCACGCCAGCCTTGCCGGTCGAGCGCGCATAGCCTTCTGCGGCATGGCCCGCGCCCTGCTCGTGGCGCACGAGGATGTGCTCTATATCGTCCTGCTGGAACAATTCGTCGTAGATCGGAAGCACCGCACCGCCCGGATAGCCGAAAATGTGCTCGACGCCATTGTCCTTCAGCGCCTGCACCACCATTTCGGCGCCTGTCATCTCGCGCCGCTCGTTCTGTCCGTTGCTCATCGGTTTGGTCCCGTCTTGTTTCGCTTCAGCGAAGCGTTTTCTGGTCGTTTAGTCCTGTTTTGGATAATAAAAAAGGCCCCCGAGGGAGCCTGTGTCTTGCGCATGGGGGGATTTCGCCCGGCGGTTACACCGCCTTGCCCACGCGCCTGCCTACTACGAGAATGAGTGCCGTCTTCATGGGCGCGGACAATAGTTGCGAATTTCCCGTCCTGTCAACGTGAAATCGTCACGTCCCGCGCCAGTCAAGCAAAGCGGCCTTTGAGACGAATTTGAACGACCGCGTTAGGTCTACTGCAACCATGCCGTCAAACCCCGCCTTAACCGGACCCACGTAAGGTTGCGAAACGGAAATGGGGGCACCGTGAATGTTTGTAGAACGCCAAAGTGCAGTTGGTGAAACCACCTCGCAGGAACGCCGCGAAACCGTGCAATCGGAAGAGCGCGTCCTTGGTCATGTCGTCCAGTGCGATGGCTCGCGCGCCGTCATCAGCGCCTTTGCCGATGAAAGCGAAGGCAGCACCCAGGAGCGTTGGACCGTCGGCAAGATGATTTCCATCAATCTCGGCGCGACCCGCACCGTCGGCCTGGTCTATGCCGTCGGCAAGTCGGACAGGTCATGGAACCCCGACGTTCCCAATCCGATCGAAGTCGAAGTCGAACTGGTGGGAGAAGTGCGCGACAGCGTCGATCATGGCGGCAAGGCCATATTCGACCGCGGTATCGCCAATTATCCTTACGTCGGCGCCAGTGCCCATCGCATCCGCAGCCGCGACCTTGAAGCGGTCTACGACCTCGCCGGCCGCCGATCCATCAACATCGGCAATCTGTCGCAGGACGAGGCGATCGACGCCAATATCGCCATCGACGACACGCTTTCGCGTCACTTCGCCGTTGTCGGCACCACCGGCGTCGGCAAGTCGACGGCCGTATCTCTTTTGATGCGCAAGGCCATCGAGGCGCGCCCCGACCTGCGCATCCTCATCATGGACCCGCACAACGAATTCGCCGCTTCGCTGCCCGATCATTGCGTTACCGTCGATACCTCCACCCTCGACCTGCCGTTCTGGATGTTCAAGCTCGAGGAGTTTGCCGAAGTCCTGTTCCGTGGTCGCGGCACCATTCCTGAAGAGGTCGACATGCTGCGCGACCTCATTCCGCTTGCGAAAAACCTCTATCGCAACCCCGGCGCCGGCAGCTACATACGCCGCGGCTCGGATGCGATGACCGCCGACACGCCGGTGCCCTATCGCATCGCCGATCTCATCAAGCAGATCGACGAGCGCATCGGCCTGCTCGACGGCAAGGCCGATCGCCCGATCCTGAAGTCTCTCAAGACGCGCATCGAATCGGCCGCCGCCGATCCGCGCTATCGCTTCATGTTCAACTCCAAGCTGATCGAAGACACTATCCACGAAACCATCGGCAACATCTTCCGCGTTCCGCATGACGGACGCCCGGTGACGTGTTTCGAAATGGCCGGCCTGGCCTCGGAAGTCGTCAATTCGGTCTGTTCGGTGCTGGCGCGTCTTGCCTTCGACCTCGCTCTATGGAGCGAAGGACGGCTGAAACTGCTCCTCATGTGCGAGGAAGCGCACCGTTACATGCCGGCAGACCCCAACTTGGGCTTTGCGCCGACCCGCCATGCGCTCTCGCGCATCGCCAAGGAAGGCCGCAAATATGGCTGCTTCCTCGGCATCGTCACCCAGCGTCCGGGCGAACTCGACCCAACCATCCTGTCGCAGTGCTCGACGGTTTTCGCCATGCGCCTTGCCAACGAGCAGGACCAGGCCATCATCCGCTCGGCCATCGCCGATTCTTCCGCTTCCACGCTGTCGTTCCTGTCCTCGATGGGGCAGCGCGAAGCTATCATCTTCGGCGAAGGCACGGCGACGACCATGCGCATGAAGTTCGAGAAGCTCAATCTCAAGCTGATCCCCGGAACCAGCAAGAATGACGATGCCGCGGAAGGCGACGACAAGGACGTCGATCTCGCCACCATCGTTGAGCGGCTGCGCAACGTCGCCAAGCCACAGCAGACCATCGCATTTGCCGAGGCGGTCGATACCACCCGCCAGGCTGGCGATCCCGATTACCGCAAGCCGGCAACACAGCGGGTCGAAAGCAACGACGATTTCGACCTGCGTTACGGCCTGAAGCCAGCGACGTTCGGCATACGCCCGCAAAACGAATAGGCATTTTGCGCAACGACGCCTACCGCTGCCACGCCGTAAAGGCGTGGCATTTGTTTTTAAGCTGGGTCATGTCGAAACCTGCACCCAGCCTTGAAAGTGCCTGCACAACCCTCCCCGCGTCATGATCCCGGAATGCTCTTTCGAGCGCAGCGAGGAAGGAATATCCGGGATCATTCGCAGCGGTTGGAAATTGGCGCAGTATTCTGGGCGACAGCGCGCTTTCTCTCCCCTTTGATGAAGAGGTTCGATCCGGTTACCGGTCGAGTGCCTCGTCAGGCACCCCCCTCTGGCCTGCCGGCCATCTCCCCCTCAAGGGGGGAGATCACGCGATTGCCATGCTTTCATCCGGTCCTGAGGTCACAGAGGCGGCTGTAAGCTTGAAGCTGCCGATCTCCCCCCTTGAGGGGGAGATGGCCGGCAGGCCAGAGGGGGGTGTTGTTCTTGTGAGGCTTCTGATCGCGTAGTGGACAAATCACGCCTTCCCGCAAAATCTCTCGCTCCACTTATCCCCACCGTCTGCATCTCCCGCATACTCATGCCATCGCCCTTGCGGGAGACCTGGTGCGCACCGGGTATCAGGGAAGGGCGTCGGTGCCGGGCTGGTCGTCGTCGGTAGGCGGCTGGGTGATGAACCCCTAAGTTCGGCCCTCGAACCGGGCGCAGTGTTGCCCGCAGTTGTCAGTCATTGAGGCTGGAGCTGCGGCATGGCCGGTGTATCGGTTGAGGGAAGCCACCGGACGGGCGGCCGCGAGGCCGCACTATCTATCTAAACGAGCGACCGAACGGCCGCCCGTCCTCCCGACCTCTCAGATGAGGTCCGTTCTTTGACAATGGCCAGACGGCATTAGCCGGGCGTGGCGATGAATAAGTGTAGGCATACCTACCTCCCTCCCTCTCCCACGTCGGCAATTGGCCAAATTTCGCGAGGGAATTTGTCAGGCCGGGTCGGATGGCGTGACGTTCGAGGAACCGGAGCGGAGCGGACATTCAAGTCCGTGAGCACCGGAAGCCGAGAAGGTTGCGTCAGGCGGCCGGCCTCACGAATTCTTCCGCGGAATTTTAGGCGCAGACGCGATTTCGTCCCTGCCGCTTGGCTTCGTAGAGCTGGCGGTCGGCGCGGCGATAGAATTCGTCGCCGGATTCCTTGCCGTCCCATATGGCGAGGCCGACGCTGGTCGTAACGCGCAGATGGATATTGCCGGTCGGGATCGTAAGGTCGGCAACCGCCTTGCGAATTCGTTGGCCGAACCGTTCGAGCTTGTCGACGTCCATGTTGGGCGTAACGACCGCAAACTCTTCGCCGCCAAGGCGCGCCACGACGTCATGGTAGCGGGTCATGTCCTTCAGGCATTTTCCGACGGCCTTCAGCACCTCGTCGCCGACATCATGGCCGTGCGTGTCGTTGACCTGCTTGAAATGATCCAGGTCGAGGATCATCAGCCCGATCGGCTTGCCGATGCGGCGAAACTCCTCGATGTAGGCGCTGAGCGCGGTGTCGAAATAGCGCCGGTTGTGCGTGCCGGTCAGGCTATCGGTCAGCGCCGCCATTTCCATCGTCTCGGATCGCGCGCTGAGCGAGGCGGTCATGGCGCGCAGCTTGCCCTCCTCCTGCACCTGCCTGCGGATCAGCGGGTAGATGAAAAAGGTGCCGAAGCACAGCGCGGCCGCCAGCAGCAGGCTGATAATGAAAAGGAGTTGATTGAGATAAGTGACCTTGGCCAGCCTGTCCGGATTGCGCACTTCCAGCGCGAACGACTGCAACTGGCCATAGGCATGCAGCATCACCAGGCTTGCCGCCAGGATCACAAAAATGAAGACGAAAAAAGCCCACTCCGCCTTGTGGAAGCGCATAAAAACCCGCCTGAAAACGCCCTTCCGAATGATGCCACAGGCAGCCTTAACAAAGGTTAACGGCTGCAACCTTTGGGAGAGAATTTTTTCCTGCCACGGCCTTGGGATTGCAGGAAAAACCGGCCTCTCAAATCGTCAGGTCGAGGCTTTCCGTTGGCTGGACCCGCTGCCAGCGCTCATCGAGCTGATGGCGAAACCAGGTCGCCTGCCGCTTCGCATATTGGCGTGTCGCAGCCTTGGCCCGTTGAATTGCCTGCGCAAACTCTATCTCTCCCGCAATGGCAGCCTGCAATTCGGGCACGCCTATCGCCTTCATCGCCGGTAGCGCCGGGTCGAGGCCAAGCGCCGTGAGTTGTCGAACCTCATCAAGCGCACCCCGCTCGAGCATCGTGTCGAAGCGTGCCTCGATGCGTTCCACCAGGGCCTCGCGATCAGGTTCAATCACAAAAAAGTGAGCGCTGTCCCGGTCTATCAGCGGCATGCCGCGCTCCGCCTGCCAGCTCAAAATGGAACGCCCCGACGCCTCAAGCACCTCCAGCGCCCGAACGATGCGCTGGCCGTCGCTCGCCCGCAGCTTCATCGCCGCTGCGGCATCCTCTTGCATGAGAATGCGATGCAGCCTTGGCGCTCCCTGCTCGTTCAACTCGTAGCGCCAGCGATCCCGAACATGCGATGGGATTTCCGGCATTTCGGAAATGCCTTCGCTCAGCGCGCGAAAGTAGAGCCCGGTACCGCCGACGAAAACCGGCCTTTGCAGCACGAACGTTCCTGCGTCGATCAGCTTGCCGACGTCGCGCAGCCATTTTCCGGTCGAATAGGCGACCGACGGATGGACGTGCCCGTAAAGATGGTGCGGCACGCGCCTCAGTTCTTCGACACCGGGCCGGGCCGTCAGCACATCGAGGATCGAATAACCTTGCATGGAATCCGTGTTGGCGATGACGCCGCCATATTTCTCGGCCAGTGCAAGCGCCAGCGCCGACTTGCCGCTGGCGGTCGGCCCGGCTATCAGGATCGCGTTCTTCACGCGGCCACTGCCCGCCTCCTCACCGGAATTTCCAATGCCGCTCATTGCCACGCTCATTTCCCATCCCGCCAGCCGCTCGCTGACGCCGGCGCTTGCGAATATGGCGTCAAAGGCCGTCGGTGCAAGCACTGTTCTCTGGCTGGCCGAAGGCATTGCCTGCGATCTCGTCCTGCCGACAGATGCCGATAGCGCGCGCAACCACGGCCTGCTGCGTGAAGCCCTCGCTTCCGCGCCGCTCGACATCGTCGTCCAGGAAACGGAGAACCGGCGCAAGAAAATCCTCGTCGCCGACATGGATTCGACCATGATCGACCAGGAATGCATCGACGAACTAGCCGACGAAGTTGGCCTGAAGGAACACGTCGCCGCCATCACCGCCCGTTCCATGAACGGCGAAATCGCCTTTGAGCCGGCGCTGCGCGAACGCGTCGCCTTGCTGAAGGATCTCGACATCGCCGTCGTGGACCGCATCATCGCCAATCGCCTCACCCTCGCCTCAGGCGGCCGTGCCCTGGTTGCCACCATGCGCGCCAACGGCGCATGGACAGCCCTCGTGTCCGGCGGCTTCGATGTCTTCACCAGTCGCATCGCGGCAAAACTCGGCTTTGACGAAAACCGTGCCAATCACCTCGTCGAACGCGATCGCCGCCTGACCGGGGAAGTCAGCGAGCCCATCCTCGGGCGCGTTGCCAAGGCCGATGCGCTGAACGAGATTGCCTCGCGCCTCGGCCTTACCGCCGCCGATGCCATCGCTGTCGGCGACGGCGCCAACGATCTCGACATGATCCGCCTCGCCGGCACCGGCGTAGCGCTTCACGCCAAGCCGTCAGTAGCCGCAGAGGCCAAGGTGCGCATCGATCACGGCGACCTTACTGCCCTGCTCTATCTGCAAGGCTATACCAGCCAGGAATTCGTCACGTGACCCAGATCCGCACCGAACGCCTCATCCTACGCAACTGGGAAGAGCGCGACCGCGCGCTTTTCCATCGCATCAACTCCGATGACCGCGTCATGGAGTTCTTCCCGTTCCGGCGCAGCCGTGCTGAGGCAGATGCCAAGATGGACGAATTCCGCGCCGCGCTCGACCGGCAGGGCTTCGGCTGGGCCGCAGCCGAAATTGCCGCGACCGGCGACTGCATTGGCTTCGTCGGCCTCAGCCGCACCGATGACACCCCTTTCATGCCCGCCGGCACCATCGAGATCGGCTGGCGTCTCGCGCCGGAATTCTGGGGCCACGGCTATGTCGCCGAAGCCGCAAAAGCCTGGCTCCGTTACGGCTTCGAGACGATGAAGCTCGGGGAGATCGTGTCGTTCGCCGTGACCGCCAATCGCCGCTCGACCGCCGTGATGGAGCGCATCGGCATGCGCGCCGACCCTAGGCGCGACTTCGATCATCCCCGCGTTCCGGACGGCTACCCGCATCTCAGGCGGCATAGCTTCTACAGCATCACTGCTGACGAGTGGGTTGGGCAACAAGAGACGGAGCGCTAGGAAACGCCGACCGCACGCTTCAGATTGTCCGCTCGGCTCGGGCCAGACCATGCGCAATGAGACGGTCGATGATTTCCGGGTAGCTCACCCCGCTCGCCGCCATCGCCTTTGAATACATGCTGATGTTGGTGAAGCCGGGAATGGTGTTCACCTCGTTCACGACGAACTTCATGTCTACCATCAGGAAGAAGTCGACACGTGCCATGCCATCGCAGCCGAGCGCACGGAAAGCTTTCGCCGCCGCGTCCCGCATCGCTGTCTCGACCTCCGGCGGCAGCTCCGCCGGGACCTTCAACGCTGCGCCGGCTTCATCGACGTATTTCGCATCATAGCTGTAGAAGCCATGACTTTCCGCAGGAACGATCTCGCCGGGTCGCGAAACGAACAGTCCTCCCGACGCATCCTCCAGAACACTGAATTCGATCTCGCGCCCCTGGATGAATTCTTCGGCAAGCAGCGTGTTGTCATGCTTGAAACCCTCGGCCAGCGCCGGCAGGAACTCCTGGCTCCCGGACACTTTTCTGACACCGACCGAAGAACCCTGCCGCGCCGGCTTGACGAAAATGGGAAGCCCAAGCTCGCCTTCCATTGTCGCGAAGTCGGGTGCTAGGCTTTCGCTGATCGTCATCGATCTGGCAACGGGAAGCCCAGCGGCTTGCAGCAACCGTTTGGCAATCACCTTGTCGAGCGCGGTCGCAGACCCCAGGATGCCGCATCCCGCCAGCGGCACGCGCGCCACCTCCGCCAGCCCCTGACAAGAGCCATCCTCGCCATAAAGCCCGTGCAGCACCGGAAACAGGATGTCGATCCTGCCGGCTTCGGTCACCTTGCCGTCGGGCCCGATCTCCACCATCCGCCCGAACCCGCCGGGTATTAGGCAAATTTCGCTGCCGCTCGCAGGTTGTGCAAGCGCACCGTCTTGAACGCGGCTGCGCAGCCATCGCCCTTCGCGGGTAACGAAAATCAGGACAGGATCGTACTTTTCCGGGGACAGCGCATTGACGACGTTTGTTGCCGAAAGCAACGAGACTTCGTGCTCTGCGGAGCGCCCACCAAACAACACGCCAATACGAAGTTTGTTCGAAGCACCGGCCATAAGCACCCTTTCCCCGATCCGCCCCCACTCAGGGGAAACTTCGGCCCCATGATATTACAGGGTCGAGCCGCACCACTTCGCAACCATGACCGGACACCCGGACATGGTCGGGAACCGGCGGAAATATCGCCGTTTTCGCTTGATTGTCAGACACTTGTCCGCGACTTCGGACTCAATCCATGCGGATCGTTACGAAGCGCAGTTCCCCACTCTTGGAAGCGAGCATCAACAGCGCGTTCTTGCGGCCCTGTTCCTTCAGCGCGCCGATGCGGTCCATGACATCCTTCGGCGTCGAGACCGATTCCTGGGCGATTTCGGTAATGACCTCACCTGCTTGCACGCCGCGCTCGGCGGCAGCCGAATCCTTGGCCACCTCGGTTACGACAACACCGTTCACGTCGGCCGCGATGCCAAATTTGCTGCGCGTTTCGTCGTTCAGCTCGCCGATGGTCATGCCGAGCACGGAGGCCGTCGCCACCGCCTTGTCCTGCTCGCTGCCGCCGTCTTCCTCGCTGCTTCCCTCTTCGCTGCTGGCAAGTTTCTCGCCGTCCTCAAGCCGGCCAAGCGTCACCTTCACGGTCTGCTCCACGCCCTTGCGGACGATCACCACATCCACGGCCTTGCCGACCGGGCTTTCGGCGACGATGCGCGGGAGGTCGCGCATCTCGTCGATTTCCTTGCCGTCGAAGCTCTTGACCACGTCGCCCGGCTGGATGGTGCCGTTGTCCACCGGTCCGCCCTTGATGACGCCAGCGATCAGCGCGCCCTTGGCGCTCTTCATGCCCAGGCTTTCGGCAATGTCGTCGGTCACAGGCTGGATACGCACGCCGAGCCAGCCGCGGCGTGTTTCGCCGAACTCGCGCAACTGGTCGACAACGCCCACCGCAAGCTGTGAGGGAATGGAAAACCCAATGCCGATCGAGCCGCCCGAAGGCGAGATGATTGCCGTATTGATGCCGATGACCTCGCCGTTCATGTTGAACAGCGGGCCGCCCGAATTGCCGCGATTGATGGCCGCATCCGTCTGGATGAAGTCGTCATAGGGGCCGGAATTGATATCGCGATTGCGCGCCGAGATGATGCCGACCGTAACCGTTCCGCCAAGCCCGAACGGATTGCCGATAGCCATCACCCAGTCGCCAATGCGCATGTTGTTGGAATCGCCGAACTTCACCGCCGTCAGCTTGTGCCCTTTCGGATCGACCTTGAGCACGGCGATGTCGGTCTTGGTATCGGTCCCGACCAGTTCCGCCTTCAGCGTCACGCCGTCCGAGAAATTGACCTCGATGTCGTCGGCATCGGCAATGACATGATTGTTGGTGACAACGAAGCCTTGCTCGGCATCGATGACGAAGCCGGAACCCAGCGACTGCACCTTTTGCGAACCACCGCCGCGCTCGCCGCCACGATCCTTGAAGAACTCGTCAAAGAAATCCTGGAACGGCGAACCTTCCGGCAATTGCGGCATCGGCACGGCACCCGGCCCCTCGGTGCCCTTCACCGTCTGCGACGTCGAGATGTTGACCACCGCGCCCAACAGCCCTTCCGCTAGGTCGGCAACGGAAGCCGGACCATTTTGGGCCACGCCAGGCGCAGCGTTCTGCGCCATGGCCACGGGGACCGCCATCGTGCCCGCCAGAGCAAGCGCCGTTGCGGCAAACATGGTTTTCCGCGCTGCTCGCAGAAGAACTTCGGTGGTCATCAAGGAGCTCCCGGGATTTGTAGAGGTCGCGTCGCAACCGCGCTTCGCTTGCTATGATGGCATTAAATAAGGCGCGTTTGCGACCTTTGTGCCCCGCCCCGGGTAAATCATGCGTTATTCCCGGACTGAATTATTTTCAGCCCCGCACCAGCCAGACGATGCCGACGCCAATGGCAATGGTGGCAAGCCCCGCCATCCTCAGCACGCCTTCCGGCATCGCCAGCACTTCGCTGGCGAGCCGTTTGGCCAGTTTCGGAAAACCGCCATAGACCAGGCCCTCAACGACGAGAACCAGGCCCATGGCTGCCAGGAAATCCTGCACCTTTACTGGCCGTTGCCAGATTGAGGCGCTGCTGCCGGCGCCGGCGGCGTTGCGCCGGCGGGATTGCTGTTGGGGTTGCGGAAATAGCGGAAGAATTCCGAGTCCGGTGAAAGCACCATCGTCGTCCCGCTATTGTCCAGCGCTGTTCCGTAGGCGCTCATCGAGCGATAGAACTCGAAGAAGTTAGGATCGCGCATATAAGCATCGGCGTAGGTGGCGCTGCGCTCGGCATCGCCCTGGCCGCGCAGGATTTCCGATTCCTTCTGCGCTTCCGCGATGATTTCCACGACCTCGCGGTCGGCGCGGGCGCGAATACGCTGCGCCGCCTCGTTGCCGCGTGCCCTAAGCCGCTCGGCCTCGGCCAGACGTTCGGCCTTCATGCGGTCGAAGGTCTGCTGCGAGACTTCCTGCGTGAGATCCGTACGGCGGATACGCACGTCGACGATTTCGAGGCCAAGCGAAGTGGCGTCGGGGCGCAATTGATCACGCACCTCGCGCATCATCACGCCGCGTTCCTCCGACAGCGCCGCTTCGAAATCGCGCAAGCCGTAGACCCGGCGCAGGGCGGCGTCGAGACGTGTTCTCAGGCGCTGTTCGGCCAGTTCGATGCTGCCCGAAACAGCGGAGCGGAACACCCGCGGATCCGAGATGCGATAAGCGATGAAGGCATCGACCTCGTAGAACTTGCCGCCGGATACCTGCACGCGAATATCGTCAAGATCGAAACGCAGTACGCGGTTTTCGATCATCTGCACATTGTCGGCATCGAAGAACGAGAACGGCGCCTTGAAGTAGATGCCGGGCTCGGTCTTGACCTCGACGATCTCGCCGAAGCGCAAGATAATCGCCTGCTGGCGGGCATTGACCACGAAGATCGAGGAAAATGCCAGGAACAGAAGAACGGCAACGAGGCCGACGATAAAGGGAAGCCGGTTAGCCATTACTGCGTCCCTCCGCTCGTGGGCTGCTGTGCCTGCGAACGCTTCTGGATTTCCGGAAGCGGCAGATAGGGCACGACGCCCTGTCCGCTGCCGGTCTCCACGACAACCTTGCTGGAATCCCTCAACACCCGCTCCATCGTTTCCAGATAGAGACGCTGGCGCGTTACCTCGGGAGCCTTGGCGTACTCGTCGTAGACGGAGATGAAGCGCTGCGCTTCACCTTGCGCCTCCTGTACGACCCTGTTCTTGTAGGCCGCAGCCTCTTCTCGGATTTGCGCTGCCTGTCCACGAGCCTGACCCAGCTTCTGGTTGGAATACTGGTTCGATTGCTCGACGAACTTGTCCTCATCCTGTTCGGCTCGCTGCACTTCATCGAAGGCATCGGCCACTTCACGTGGCGGCGCGGCGTCTTCGATCGAAATAGCATTCACATTGAGGCCAGCTTTGTAGCCGTCGAGGGTCGTCTGCAGGATTTGGCGCACCGATTCGGCAATGCCTTGCCGGTCGTCGCGGAAAATGTCTTGTGCCGGGCGCCGGCCGACGACTTCACGCATGGCGCTTTCGGCAACCTGCCGCAGCATTCCGTCAGGATCGGAAACGTCGAACAGATAGGCGCGCGGATCGGAAACCTGATAGGCGACCGAAAACTGCACGTTGACGATGTTCTGGTCGCCCGAAAGCATCAGACCGGAGGATTCCGTGCCTCTGGTACCGCCACCGACGTTGACCAGTTGCTCGGAAATCTTGGCCGTTTCGACGGTTTCGATCGGCCACCAATGGAAATGCAGGCCCGGCTCGGACAATTCCGGCTTGGGTTCGCCAAAGCGAAGTTCCACCGCGATCTCGTCAGGCTGGACCGTATAGACCGCCTTGAAAACCCACATCGCGAGAAGAACAAGCGCAACAAGGCCGATCATCGCGGGACTGACGCCGCCGCCACCCGGCAAAGCGCGCCGAAGCTTGTCCTGTCCGCGCCGGATGATATCCTCAAGGTCAGGCGGCGATCCCTGCGGACCACTTGGCCCCCTCGGTCCCTGTCCCCACGGGCCTCCGCCGTTGCCTCCGCCGCCGCCCCATGGGCCGCCGCCACCGCTCTTGTCATTCCAAGGCATGAATGTCCTTTCGTCCGGAGTCCCTGAAGCGCCGGTCGACGGCGCTGCATCCCTATCCCCTCTATAGGGAGGCGAAGGCCCGCTTTCAACGTAATGAACAGGTCGAAGGCGCTGTTTTGGTTAAAGATAAGGTGAGCCGCGACCCTTTGTCGTCCGTTTCCCGCAAAAACACGGAAAAATGAGCTATCGCCTTCTCTCGTAGAAGGTATAGCGCGTCGCGTGGCTGTCCTTCTCGCCGGCCGGCGTATCCTCCGACCGAACCGCCTTCCAGATGGCAGGATCGATCGGCGGGAACCGCGCATCGCCCTCAACGGAGGCCAGCACATGCGTCACATGCAGCCGGTCGGTGAGCGGTAGCGCCTGCTCGTAAATCTGCCCGCCGCCGATGATGCACACTTCTTCCACGCCGCCGCTGCACCGCGTCCGCACTGTTGCCAGCTTGATCGCGTCGTCCAGCGAATTCGTCACCTCACCACCCTCCACGCGGTAAGCCTCGTCGCGCGTCACGATTATGTTCAGCCGCCCCGGCAGCAGCCGTCCGATGCTCTCATAGGTCTTGCGCCCCATGATGACCGGCTTGCCGATCGTGTCGGCCTTGAAGCGCTTGAGATCGGTCGAAAGCCGCCACGGCAGCCCGCCCTCGCGCCCGATGACCCCGTTTTCAGCAATCGCCACATAGATAGCCACAATCATTGCGGGCCGCCCTCATCGCTCCAGGTATCCAGAAACAGGATCTGTATATCCTGTTCCGGGTAAAAATCCTCCGCTTCCATCTGGAATGTCGTCGGCCCGATTTTCTTCACTCCGGTCCCGCAGAACGAGACGATGCTCTTGGGATCGCCCTTGTCGATGGTCAGGCGAAACTTGCCGATATTGCCCAGCGCCCAGTTGCCGCCGGTCGTCAGCACATAGTCGATCCGGCTCTCCGAATAGGGCGGGAAGCTGTCGCCATTGGCTTTCGCGGCCTTGCGCACGGCATTCTCGAAGCCGCTGTCAATGCAGTAGCGGCCTTTGTAGTCGTCGTAGTCGCCTTGGAACTGCCCGTCATAGAAGAAGGAAAGTCCGGCCGTGCTGCCGACACTGGGCTTGTAGCTGTGCGACACATGCACGTCCTTGCCGGCAGGAAATGTCGCGCGCCACCAATAGGTCGAGCGCAGTTCCCACAGCGGCGTACGCTCCTTCTTCCAGCCGGAACCATCGTCATACTCGTTGAGCGTAGTCAGGCCGCGATCGCGCCACTCGTTCGCAACGTCGTCGGGCAGCTTCGCAAGTTGGTCGTAAACCTCTTGCGCGAACGGGTTGAGCGAAACGCCGTGTGCGGTCAGCTCCGCCGTAATATCCAGCCCGACCGCAAACGCCTTCTGCTCCAGTTGCGGCTGGATTGGCTGGCCGTCGCTCGTCCCGCTGAAGCCGAGGAAATTGTCGGACGCATCGTCGGGGATGCTGATATTCATGTCGGGTCCGCCGACGATTTCCGGCATCGGAAAGGCGACGATGGTGGTGATGTCGGTGTCCGATCCGTTGCGGAACACATAGTCCACCTTCACCCTGTCACGCGAAATGAACAGGTCCTCGCTCTGCATGGCGATGACGTCGTTGCGGGACAGGATCAGCCCGCCAGTGCCAAGCTCGGCAGTGGAATCGTTGGCGAGAGCCGGCGCGGCAGCAAGCGCGGCGGAAGCTAGCAAGGCGGTGCGGAACATCATCATGATTCCCCGTCGGTCATCGTCGCAACCTAACCGCTCCGCCCCCTGCTTCATAGCAGCATCGGCGCCCGATCAGCCTGTTCGCGGCTGGACATGCACTTCCCGATCAGGCAGGAAATCCGCCCATGCGAACCCTTATCGTCATCGGCATCGGCGCCGGAAATCCCGAACATATGACCATCCAGGCCATCTCCGGCCTGAACCGCGCCGACGTGCTGTTCATCCCGGACAAGGGTGCAAAAAAAAGCGACCTCTCCGGCCTGCGCCGCGAAATCTGCGACCGCTTCGTCACCAACCCGAAATCCCGCCGCGTCGAGTTCGACGTGCCGGTGCGCGACGAACCCGCGCCATCCTACCGGGCAACCGTGGACGATTGGCACGAGAACATCGCCGGCATCTACGAAGCACTGGTCCGCGACGAACTTTCCGAGGACGGCTGCGGCGCGTTCCTGGTCTGGGGCGATCCGTCGCTCTATGACAGCGCGCTGCGCATCCTCGAGCGTGTCAAGCAGCGCGGCAATGTCGAATTCACCGTCCAGGTCATCCCCGGCATCACCGCCGTTCAGGCGCTCACCGCCAGCCACCAGATTGCGCTGAACCGCATCGGCGACCCGATCCTGATCACAACCGGCCGCCGGCTGACCGAGGAAGGCATGCCTGCCAATGCCGGTTCCGTCGTCGTCATGCTCGACGGCAAATGCGCGTTCCAGGCCCTTGCGGACAAGGATCTCATCATCCACTGGGGCGCTTATCTCGGCACGCCGGACGAGATCATCATCTCCGGCCGCCTCGGCGACGTCGGCAGCCGCATCGTCGAAACGCGCGCCGAAGCCCGGACTCGCAAGGGCTGGATCATGGACACTTATCTTTTGCGCAAGCCTGGCGAACCGGAAGACTAGCAGCGGCCCTTTTCGCATCGCACCTTGGGATTGGCGTCAGGACAAGCCGAAAATGGCGGTTTTCGAGATCCCAAGCGGAGCGTGCCAAAGTACGCGAGCATCAAAAGCGCAGGAAACCGCCATTGCAGGCCGTCCTCACGCTGATCCCTCATCCGGCGTCGATTTCAGCCTGCAGAGCCAGCATATGCGTCGAAGCGGCAGATGCCGCAGCGCGCTCGATGGCGCGAAAGCGGCTCACTACCGCAAGCCCGATCGGCGTCAATTGCGCGCCGCCGCCACGCTTGCCCCCGGTCTGCGCACTCACCAGCGGTTTGCCGAACACTCGGTTCATGTCCTCGACCAGGTCCCACGCGTGCTTGTACGACATCTCCATGGCCCGCGCCGCGGCCGAAATCGACCCGAACGAGGCAATGTTTTCAAGCAACTCGATCTTGCCGGGACCGATACGCCCGTCAGGATCGAGATTAATGCGCAGGCTTAAGGAAGGCATCTCGCATGTCCGCAGTTCACTTCACACAGGCATAAAGCCATTTTATCGAGACCGCTATTCCAAAATGGAATAGCGGTGCCGCTTTTTTGTCACGCGTCCAGTTCACGGCGCAAGCCGGCAGCCGTATTGGCCTGGTCGAAACTCACGGTCTTGATAACCGCGAACACCGGCAGGCCGCGTTCCAGCTTCAGTCCCTGTCGCGATTGTTCGGTGATCCGCGCCATGATCGTCGCGCCGCCGCAGTCGATCCTCACATTGGCCGTCGCGCCTGCGCCCTTGTCGATCACAGCCACTTTTCCGGCCAGCATGTTCAAGGCGCTCAGGCCCTTTGGCCGCTCCGTCGCGATCATCACGTCGCGTGCGCGAATGCGTATGCGCACCGGCGCGCCGACCTCGACATCGACCCGTGGCACCCTGATCTCGCCGGCAGCCGAGGAAAGCACCGTCATGCCGAAGGTTTCGTCATGGCGCGCCACCCTGGTCTCCAGCACCGCGCCGCCCTCGCCGCGCTCGTCGGCAGGCAAAAGGTCCAGCCGCTGCATGATTTCGACGGTCGGCCCGCAAGCCGTAACCTTGCCGGTCTGCAGCACGACGACGTCGCTGGCCAGCCGCGCCACTTCGTTGATCGAATGGCTGACATAGACGATCGGTATCTTCATCTCGTCGCGCAGCCGTTCGATATAGGGCAGGATTTCCGACTTGCGCGCCTCATCCAGCGAAGCCAGCGGCTCGTCCATCAAAAGCAGCCTCGGACTGGCCAGAAGCGCGCGGCCTATCGCCACCCTTTGCTTCTCACCGCCGGAGAGCTTGCCCGGACGCCGCTCCAGCAGCGCGCCGATCCCCAGCAGATCGACCACCGCATCCAGTTCGACATAGCGCTCGCTATCCGGCGTGAACCAGCGTCCGAAATTCAAATTGTTCTTCACGCTCATATGCGGAAACAGCCGCGCATCCTGGAACACCATGCCAATGCGCCGCTTGTGGCGCGGCACGAACACGCCCTTTGCGGTATCGACCAGCACGCGGCCGTCGCTTTCAATGCGGCCCTGCCGTGGTCGGGCAAGCCCGGCAATCAGGTTGATCAGCGAGCTTTTGCCGGAACCGGAGGGCCCAAACAGGGCCGTAAGCCTTCCCTCGCTGGCGAAACTGGCATCCAGTTCGAAAGCGCCCAGCTTCTGGCGAATGTCGACCAGGATCGTCATTCGATGTCCATCCGCTTGCCAACCCGGCGCGCCAGCACCTCAGATGCAACCAGTGCCAGCATCGAAATAACGATACTGATAAGCGTCAGCCTCAGCGCCCCTTCGTCGCCGCCCGGCACCTGCGTGAAAGTATAGATCGCCGAGGGCAGCGTCTGCGTTTCGCCCGGAATGTTGGAAACAAACGTAATGGTCGCGCCAAACTCGCCCATCGCCTTGGCGAAGGACAGGATCGCACCGGCAATGATGCCGGGCAGGATCAGTGGCAGCGTCACGATCGTGAACACCCATAGCGGATTGGCCCCCAGCGTTCCGGCGGCGGCCTCGAGCTTGCGGTCGACCGATTCGATGGAAAGCCGGATTGCCCTCACCATCAGCGGAAAACCCATCACCGCGCAGGCAAGTGCGGCGCCCGTCCAGCGGAAGGAAAAGACAATGCCGAAATGTTCAGCCAAAAACGCCCCCGCCGGGCCGCGTCGGCCAAACGCCAGCAAAAGCAGGTAGCCCGTCACCACTGGCGGCAGCACCAGCGGCAGATGGACGAGCCCGTTCACCATCGTCTTGCCCCAGAAGCGCCAGCGCGCCAACGCATAGGCAATGAATATGGCGGGCGGAACGCTGGCCAGCATCGCCACCGTCGCCACCTTGATCGACAGCCGGACCGCATTCCATTCGTCGGGAGTGAGGTCCAGCAGCCAGTTCATGTCTTACTTCTGAAACGTCCGGTTGGATGTCAGGGTCTGTTGATATTCAGGCCAACGCAAGCCCGCAATGGCGATCTTCGAGAACCGGGACAGAATGCATGCAACGCGCATCAGCACCGGCGCTACGGAAAAACGCCATTCGCAGGCTGTCGTCAGCCGAATTTCAACACAACACCTCAGTTGCTGGCTGGCGCCAGAACCGTGAAGCCCTGCTCTTCGAACAGCTTCTTGGCCGCATCGGTGCGCAGGCACTTGAGGAAAGCCGGCGTATCGTCGTCCTTGGATTCCGCAGTCTGCGCAACCGGGTAGATGATCGGCTTGTGCGAATCTTCCGGGAACGTGCCGATGACCTTGACGCCGGGCTCCGCAACGGCGTCGGTCGCATAGACGATGCCGGCCGCAGCCTCACCCGTCGCCACCAGCTTCAGCGCGGCGCGCACGTTTTCGGCCTGGGCGAGCTTGCCCTCAACCGAGCTCCACATGCCAAGCGATTCCAGCGCTTCCTTGCCGTACTTGCCGGCTGGAACCGCCTTGACGTCACCCATCGCCAGCCTGCCGTCGCCGATCACCGCAGCCAGATCCGCGCCCTTCTCAAGCTTTACCTCGGCCTTTGAATCCTTCGGCGCAACCAGCACGATACGGTTGCCGAGCAACTGCACTTCGGTGTCAGTCTTGGTCAGCTTCTTCTCGGAAAGATACTTCATCCAGTCGAGATCGGCGGAGATGAACACGTCGGCCGGCGCGCCTTCCTCGATCTGCTTGGCCAATGCGGAGCTTGCCGCATAGGAAATCTTGGCAGCTTCGCCAACTTCCGGCTGGCAGGCCGTATTCACCGCATCGAGGGCGTTCTTCAGGCTCGCAGCGGCGAACACGATCACCTCGTCGTCGGCCTGCGCTGCCGGCGCCATCGCCATCATCATCGCGGCAAAACCGCCGGCGGCGGCGAGCGCCTTCAAACCAAAACCCTTACCCGTCAACATGAAAATCTCCCTGAGCTGTCGCAACTCTATTGCCAATTAATCTGGCCAAAGCCGCAAAACGATATATCCATCTGAATATAACAATGGAAGTCTTTTGCTCGGGATTGTCCAAAAATTGTTCCCCCCACCCTTTGGGAACAATGAGGTGCAGCCCGAGCTTTAAGCAGGTCGAAAAGCTGGAAAATCGGGTGGCCAGATCGGCATGCCATCGCCAAGACACAAGCTTTTCCATATAAAGGCGACCGGCATCACATCAGGAGACTTCACATGAAAATCAGCGCACGCAACCAGCTCAAGGGCAAGATTGTCGAGGTTGCCAAGGGTGCGACCACGGCACATGTGCGCATCGACATCGGCGGCGCGATCGTCACCGCTTCGATCACCAACGAGGCAGTCGATGAGCTGAAGCTTAAGGTCGGCGCGGAAGCCTATGCCGTCATCAAGGCATCCGACGTCATGGTCGCAGTAAGCTAGCGACCAGCTTTCCGCTCAAACCGCAATCGGCGCCTTGATCGAGGCATCGGCAACATATTTGTCCAGCCGGAAGTCCTCGAAACGGGGTCGTCCCCCCGGTCGAGGACTTTGGCGCAGCAGTTCGACGCCAGTTCGATCGTCCTTCGGATCGGACGGGATTAATAGGGCCTGACCCTAGCGACAGCTTTCCGTTCAAACCGCGATTGGTGCCTTGATCGAGGCATCGGCAACGTAGTTGTCCAGCCGGAAGTCCTCGAAGCGGAAAGCAAACAGGTCGTCCACTTTCGGATTGATCCACATCGTCGGCAACGGCTTGGGCGTGCGGGTAAGCTGCTCGCGCGCCTGTTCGAAATGATTGCTGTAGATGTGTGCGTCGCCCAGCGTATGCACGAAGTCACCCGCCTTCAGCCCCGTCACCTGCGCCACTATCATGGTCAGCAGCGCGTAGGACGCGATATTGAACGGCACGCCGAGGAAGATGTCCGCCGAGCGCTGGTAAAGCTGGCATGACAGCCGGCCGTTGGAAACGTAGAACTGGAACAGGCAGTGGCAAGGCGGCAAGGCCATGTCGTCCACTTGCGCCGGGTTCCAGGCCGACACGATCAGTCGGCGCGATTGAGGATTTCGCCGCAACTCTATGAGAAGATTCGCGATCTGGTCGATCTCACCACCATCGCCATCGGGCCATGAGCGCCATTGGCGTCCGTAGACCGGGCCGAGATCGCCTTTCTCGTCCGCCCACTCGTCCCAGATGGTGACGCCGTGGTCGTTGAGATATTTGATATTGGTGTCGCCGGCCAGGAACCACAAAAGCTCATGGATGATCGACTTCAGGTGCAGCTTTTTCGTCGTGATGACCGGAAAGCCGCGTTCGAGATCGAAGCGCATCTGGTAGCCGAATACGGAACGTGTACCCGTCCCGGTGCGGTCGCCCCGGTCGGTGCCGTTGTCCAGCACATGCTGCAGGAGATCGAGATATTGCCGCATCGGTCCCGTCCGATTGCCATGCGATTCGGTGGAGGGTCAGTATAGCCCCGCAATCCGTTACCGAATACCCGAAACCGCCCCCGGCGCAGCCACGCCCACAGCTTCAACGCGACAAGGCATCGAAGCCGAGGGAACAGCTACCCGATGGCCTTATCATAAGGTCAATCTTTCGGGCGCGGACGTTTCGCGTCAGGGTGAGACGAAAATGGCGATGTTCGAGAACCGGAGCGGAGCGTACTTAAGGTACGTGAGCACCGGTAGCGCAGAAAATCGCCAATTGCAGCCCACCATGGCGTGAAACAATTACAGGGATTTGAGTTTGCTGAGTTCCTTTGCAACCAGATAATAGAAGGTCACGCGGCCTTTCGAGCTGTCGGCGGCCATGGCCTTGGCAACTTTGGCGACAGCGGCTTCCGCCTTGGCTGCATCGACGCCAAGCTTCTTCACGCCCCAATTGTCGCGCACGCGGTCGAGTTCCTTCTTGTCGCTGGCGGCAACAAGCGAAGAATCCTTGTTTCGAAGCGCAATGCCCAGATGCTTCACGATCTTTTCGACCACAGCGGCATCAGCGCCGGCATCGTACTTCTTCACGTCTGCAAGGTAGTCAGCCATGGAATTTCCCCTCATCGGAGCCAAATTTCACATCAGGCGCCGGGGGATGGGCATCTGCTGCAACCTGCACGCTAGGTGAGTCCCCCTGCACCACCGGCGAACCTTCGTGGAAACTGGCGTACAGAGTCAAGACTTTGCGTTGCAATCCCGGTAGACAACAACCACGGGCCTGCCGCTCTTCCATTTGCCGACGCCGCCCCCTATATTCGGTTCGTCGGCTTGACCGACTATGGCGATAAATGGGCGATGAAATAAGCCGTTCGGACCCGGGGGCGGTACCCGGCGCCTCCACCAAAAACCGCCGTGCGCATGCGGGGCGGCTTTTGCTGGGGGCGAAATAGGATCGACGAAGGTGTAAAGATCGTACTTTTGCCCGGCATTGTACCACCGTTATCGGGCTAAACTTATAGTTGCAAACGACAACTATGCTGAGGCACGTCTCGCTGCTTAATGCGGTGCGACAGTCTCGAATCAAGCCCTAGGGGTTAGCCCCTCTAGGCGGGGTTCGGAGGTACCTGGCAACAGAAACCTCCACTTCTCCCACATTTCCGCCTCGTAGACCTACCGCCATTCCAGGTTGCACGCGCTTCTGCGTCCATGAACCTGTGCGTCATTTCTTCCCTAAGCCAGCCTCCCCTTCGGAAAGCCACATGCCAGACCTTGCCAATCGCTTCATCGTCATCACCGGCGGCCCCGGTTCCGGCAAGACGACACTGATCGAAGCATTGCGCCGCCGGGGCTTCGCCACCTCGCCCGAGGCCGGACGCGGCATTATCCAGCACCAGCAGGCAATCGGCGGCCCGGCCCTGCCCTGGCGCGATGCCGCGCTCTTTGCCGAACTGATGCTCTGTTGGGAATTGCGCTCCCATGCAGCAGCCGGCGCCGAGTCAGGCCCCGTGTTCTTCGACCGCGGCATCCCCGATACCATCGGCTATCTCAAGCTGAACGGCCTTGCCGTCCCGCCGTACATGCTTGAAGCGGCAAGGCTGCACCGCTACCGGCGCAGCGTCTTCATCGCGCCGCCTTGGCCGGAAATCTTCACGCAAGATACTGAACGCCACCAGACCTTGGCGGAAGCCGAACTTACCCACGCCGCGATGGTCGAAACCTATTCCAGCCTCGGCTATGAGCTGGTGCCGTTGCCGCGCGCCCCGCTCGACGAGCGCGTCCGCTTTCTTCTCGCCGAAAGCGGCTTGCAATCCAGCGTTTCGGCCCGCGATCCGCACCCGCTGCGGTAGCTCAAGGCAAAATTGCAGGCGCACATCTGGCGCGTCCCGCTCAGTCTTCTATATGCGGTTGACGTATATGCGGTTTACGAGGCCCCCAAGCTTCATTACAGCTATTCAGGCGATTCAACGGGACTACCCATGGCCGACGACCACATCCGCTACGACATTCTCGCCCAGGAAGCCCTGCGCGGCGTGATGCGCAAGGTGCTGGCCGAAGTCGCGCGCGCCGGCCTGCCCGGCAACCATCATTTCTTCATCACATTCCTCACCGGCGCACCCGGCGTACGCATTTCCAGCCGCCTGCGCGAGCGCTATCCCGAACAGATGACCATCGTCATCCAGTTCCAGTACTGGGACCTGAAAGTAACCGACACCGGCTTCGAAATCGGCCTTTCCTTCTCCGACATTCCCGAAAAGCTGGAGATCCCGTTCTCTGCCGTACGCGGCTTCTATGACCCCTCGGTGAACTTCGAGCTCGAATTCGACGTCAAGTCCGAACCCTCGGAAGCAGCCGAGCCCGCCGAACCCGAGGCACCGCCGATTTCCATCGTCGCGGAAGCAAAGCCCGCGCCGGCTTCGAAGAAAAAATCCGCCGAGACGGAAAAGAAGGAACCCGCCGCCGACGCATCGGCAGGCAAGGGAGCCGACGTCGTTTCGCTCGACGCCTTCCGCAAGAAGTAGACCGCCGCAAGGGGCGCATCGCGATGGCCGAAATCGTCAACCTGCGCCAGGCCCGTAAGCACAAGGCACGCAGCGAGAAGGAACGTATCGCTGCGGAAAACCGCGCCATCCATGGCCGCAGCAAGGCCGAGCGCGAGCGTGAAGGCCTGCTTGAGCGCAAGGCAACAACTTTCCTCGACGCGCACCGCCGTTCGCCCGGCCACGAACCCGGCGATCAATGACTGGCATGTTCCCACCCACCGCCTCGCGGTGAGCGGCGATGGCAATCGTCGAAAAGCACTCGGTCACCATTCGCGGCCACCGCACCAGCTACTCGCTGGAAAGGCCCTTTCATGACGATCTGGTCGCCATTGCCGCCGCCCGCGACATGCCGCTCGCCGCTCTGATCGCCGAAATCGACGAAAACCGCCCGCGCACCGCCAACCTGTCGTCCGCGCTCCGACTTCATGTGCTGGACTGGGCCAAGCGCCGATAGCGCAACACCTGACGCCTGGCACGGCCGCCAGGCCATTCCGCGCACCGCGATCCGGCTAAAGCTCAGCCGCCATCCAGAGATTTCAACAAATTCTCCAACGAGAATGGCTCCGCATTCTGCTGCGGCTCTTGCGCGGGCGCATTGTCGTTGGCTGGCGGCAGCGGCTGGCGCTCCACGCCGGGCAATTGCGTCGTCTTGTTGCGCTCCGCTTCCAGCCTTGCCCGCTCCGCCTCTGCCTCCCGCATCGCCTGTTCAGCCTTCTGCCGCTCCGCCTCTTCGCGCGCCTTCTGGTCGGCCTCGGCCTTCGCCGCCTCGTCCGCAGCTTTCGCGTCTGCCTCGGCCTTTGCGGCAGCTTCCGCCTCCACGGCCGCCTTTGCTTCCGCTTCGGCTTTTGCCCTCGCGTCTGCCGCGGCTTTCGCCTCGGCCTCGGCTTTCAGCCGCGCTTCTTCTTCCTGCCGGCGCAGTTCCTCCGCCGCCCGCTCGCGCTCCGTCTGCAAGGCCGCATAGTAGCGGACCTCGCGCCTCAGCCTCTGCTTTTCCAGAAGCACAGCCTGCATCGCTTCGACCCGCTGCTGTTCCTTTTCCAGCGACCGTTGCGTCAGGAACTGGGCCAGCGGCGCGCTGTCGAAGCTGCGCGTCGTCGCGGCAGGCGCTCCCTCGATGGTGAAATTCAGCGCCGGCTCGGACCCCACCAGCGCATCATCGCCGGCCTGGTAGGCAATCGTTCCATGCGCCGCCACCGTTCCCGCCGTAAGGTCGGCGCTGAGATCGGCGCTCAGTTGCGAATCGGCGTTGGCAAAGGTCACCGGCGGCGCGCGCAGCACGCCGTTTGCGATGGTGAAGGCGATATCCGCGTCCTGCGCCGGGAAATTCCCCTGCGCCGCGATCTGCGGGGCGAAAGCCGCCGTTTTCGGCGCATCGATATCGCGCCCGATCTCATCCGCCTTGGCCAGAAATGCCGGCAGCGCGGCGGCATTCAGATTTTCGATCGTCACGCCTTTCAGCG
Source organism: Mesorhizobium sp. Root552 (assembly GCF_001427285.1). Taxonomy (GTDB): domain Bacteria; phylum Pseudomonadota; class Alphaproteobacteria; order Rhizobiales; family Rhizobiaceae; genus Mesorhizobium. Next base: position 25,370 of record NZ_LMFV01000045.1, on the reverse strand, counting down.
ATGCCGTGCCAGAGCCTGACAAGGCCGCGATCATGCCGTCCACCGACTTGCCGCTGGTCGAGACCGAGGAGGAGAAATTGCCGCTGCCGGAAATGCCGCCATTGGGCAGCGCCGCGCTCAAGTCTGCCCCCGAAACCGCCATCTGCCCGTTCAGCAGGCCGGTTCCATCCGTGTTCTTCAACTCGAACATGCCGGAAAGCTCGCCGCCGAACAGCTTTGCCTTCAGCCCCGAAACGCGAAGCCCGTCATCGTCGAGTTTCATCGACAGCGTCGCATCATAGGCGGTCGCGAAGCGCCCTGCCGCCAGCGTTGCCGTGCTGATGTCGAGTTCGGCGTTGAACGGCACCGCCGACGCCTGCGCAAACGGCGCCGTCGGCCAGCCCTTCGCCGCCTGCGCGAACGATGGGTCTCCGAACAGCATCACCGCCGCCGGGTCGAGATCGACCTCGTCCACGACCACGGCCCCGGTCAGGAGCGGCTTGCCGCCCTTGATCGCCGCATTGATGTCGCCAGAAACCGCGATTTCGTTGACCGCGCCAGTCAGCCCACCCAGCACCAGAAGCCCGTTGGCATAGTCGGCCTCGGCATTGAACGCGGCGGACGTGCCCGTGCCCATGCCGGGCAGCGCGACACCTGCCGTCATCAGCCACGGCTCGACGTCGGCTGCCTCCAGGCTCACCGTGCCCTTGATCGCCGGACCTTGGGCGGTGGCTGCAACGCTGCCGTCAAAGCCTGCCTTGAAGTCTTCGCCGTTCAGGCTGGCGGTTGTCGCCAGCCCATCGCCAAGCGTGCCCTTGGCGGCAATGTCGGTTGTGCCCGCGCCCGTCAGGCCAAGCGGCAGCGCCGGCAGTCCATAGAGCGCCAGAAGCGCCGTCGCGTCGTCGTTGCGGGCGTTGAATGTCAGCGCCAGCGGGGCCTTCGCCAACTCTGCCATCTTGCCCTGCGCCGAAAGCGTTGCCGAAAAGGCGGAACCGCCCGTTGTCCCCTGCGCGGAAACCGCCAGGCCGGTGGTGCCGTCGCCGTTTTCGGCGGCGCTTGTCACGAAGTCGATGCGCGCATCCTCGAACAGGCCGCCATAGGCCTTGGCGCGCTCCGCCAGCCCTTTCAGCACGACATTTCCGGGATAGCGCTCCGCCGCCGCATCGATCAGCGGCGCAAGATCGACCGCCACCACCGTGGCATCGAGGTTGCCGGTCGGGCTGGCCGGAAAGTCCTTGATCCGGCCCGTCGCGCTGATCGAAGCACCAGCCAGTCCGGTGACGGCAAGCCGGTCCACCTCCAGCACGCCTTCGCGCAGCCGCAGCGCCGTATCGACCTTGTCCGCCGTCATCCCGCCGGCATCCACCGGCCCGGCCACGATCTGGAAATCGAGATCATGGTCGGCAAAGCGGTTCGCCCCCTTGTCGCTGACGAAGATGGAGGCAAACGCCGCCAGCCCTTCCACGTCCAGTTGGCCGCCCTTCAATTGCATCGCCACCGACGGCCTCGCCTCGCCCGGCTCCTTCGCCTCGATGCTGCCGTTGAATTTGGCCTTGCCGAGGATGAGTTCGAGGTTGCTGAACGTCTGCTGGCCGTTGGTCATGTCCACATCGGCCTTGAAACCGGCTGCCGGCAGCCGCCGGATCGCCTCGTCCACGTCCTTGGAAAGCCACGCGGCAAAACCTGAAGGCTGTGCCACCGCCAAAAGCAGCGAGCCCCTGAAGCCGAATGCATCGCCAGTGCTGAGCTTGCCCGCCGCTTCCAGCGTCGAGCGGCCCGGCAGCGTCGCGCCCAGCGAATGCACCGTCCAGCCGCCTTCCGCCGGCTCGGCTGAAAAATGCACGTCACGGATCGTGGTATCGCCAGCCACCACCGCCGGAAGCTTCACCTCGACGGAACCCGGAATGGTCGGTCGCGGGATCGTCTGCAGCGCCTTTTCGAGGCCGCTGACCCGTTCCGCCAGCGTCAGCCCGGATTTCGCCTCGCCCCCCACCGCCTCGTCGAACTGCACCTGCGCCCCGGAAGCCTCGATACGGAAGCGCGGCTCATCGCCATAGGCGATCGAGGCCGTGCCATCTGCGGTGTAGGGATTGTCGAGCGGTCCCGTCTCGAAGCGGAACTCATCGATGGCAAGCTGCTTGTGGTCGAGGCTGAACTTGCCGTTCATCCGGTAGCCGGGCTCGGCCTTGGCGTCGCTGACCTTGACCGCCTCTCCGCTGCCGTCGCGCAGCGTCACTTCACCCTTGTCGTCCTCCAGCATCTTGAACTGGCCGGCATAGAGCAGAGCGCCGTTTTCCACCCGCGCATTGCCGTCGGTCTCGATGGTCAGCGGATAGGCCTCCGGGTCGAGCCGCAGCCTCAGCCGCATATGCCCGTCCCCGGATACCTGCCCGGTCGAGGCGGTCACCGCGCTGCGCAGGCCGTCGAACAGAAGCGATCCGTCGAGACGCCACGGCCCGATCAGCGACTTTGCCGAAACGGTCGAATTGATTTCGGAGAGAACATGGCTGCGCCCGCCCGCTCCGTGGTGAAGCTTCACCTCGCCATCGGTGATGGTCAGCTTCTCGATGGCGATCTGGCTGGCGTCAAAGGGTGAAGATGGCCGCACCGTCCAGTCTATCGCGCCGTCGGAACCGACATCGATGGTGCCCTTCGGCCGCACCAGCCGCATGTCGAAGATCAGCACTTCGCCGCGCAGGAAAGGTGCAAGCTCCGCATCCATCGAAAAGGTCTCGACCGTCATTGCGGGCTGGCCGTCCGGCCCACCCGCCACCGCGACATCGGAAAAGGTCACGGATGGAAACGGCAAGAGGCGCGCGGTCGCATCGCCGCGCACCGTCACCTTGCGGCCAAGCACGGCGCTTGCCTCGCGCTCGAAATCGGCGCGATAGCCCTTCCAGTCGATGAAAGGCGGCACCGCCAGCGCTGCAATCAGCACCAGCACGAACAGGCCGCCAACGATCACAAATAGGCGCGCGAGCATCAGCCTCGATCATTCGATTGGGTTCGGCGCACTCTACCTGCATCGGCGTGTCGATAAAGAGGCAATTGCGTTGCCGTCATGCAACCCGCACGATCTTCCCCGGATTGAGGATGTTGAGCGGGTCGAGCGCCTGCTTGATCGTGCGCATCACATCGACGCCGTGGCCGAGTTCGTGGCGCAGGAAGCCGGCCTTGCCCTGCCCTATGCCGTGCTCGCCCGTGCAGGTGCCGTCCATCCCGATTGCCCGCATGTTCAGCCGCGCCACGAAAGCCTCCACCTTGGCGATCTCGGCTGGGTCGTTCGGGTCCATCAACACCAGCGTATGGAAATTGCCGTCGCCGGCATGGCCGACGATCGGCGCGATCAGCCCCATTTCGGCAATATCGGCCTCGGTCTCGGCGACACACTCGGCCAGCCGCGAAATCGGCACGCACACATCCGTCGAAAGCCCCTTGGCGCCCGGCCTCAGCGTCAGCGAAGCCCAGTAGGCGTTGTGGCGCGCATCCCAAAGCTTGGCGCGCTCCTCCGCCACGCTCGTCCACAAAAACGGCCCGCCGCCCTGCTCCTCGGCGATCATGCCGAAACTCTCAGCCTGCTCGGCCACGCTGGCATCGCTGCCGTGGAACTCGAGGAACAGGCACGGACCCTCTGGGTAATCGAGCTTCGAATAGTTCTTCATCGCCCGCATCTGCAGGCCGTTCACCAGCTCAATGCGCGCCACCGGAATGCCCATCTGGATGGTCGCGATCACCGCCTGGCAGGCCGCATCCAATGTCGGGAACGGGCACACCCCGCCTGAAATCGCCTGCGGTATGCCCTGCAGCCGCAAGGTCAGCGAGGTTATGATGCCAAGCGTGCCTTCAGAACCGACCAGCAACCGGGTCAGGTCGTAGCCAGCCGAGCTTTTCTTCGCTCGCTTGGCCGTCGTCACCGTCTCGCCATTGGCCATCACCGCCGTCAGTGACAGCACGCTCTCGCGCATGGTGCCGTAGCGCACGGCGTTGGTGCCGGACGCCCGCGTGGCCGCCATGCCGCCCAGCGAGGCATTCGCGCCCGGATCGATTGGGAAAAACAGGCCGGTATCGCGCAGGTATTTGTTCAAATCCTCGCGCGTCACCCCCGGCTCCACCGTGCAGTCGAGGTCTTCGGCATTGACGGCCAGGATGCGGTTCATCCGCGAGGTGTCGAGCGAAATGCCGCCGCCCGGCGCATTCACATGCCCTTCCAGCGAGGACCCCACGCCAAAGGCGATCATCGGAACGCGGTGTTCGGCGCAGGCCCTCACCACGTCCTGCACTTCCGCCGTCGTCTCGGGAAACACCACGCCGTCCGGCATCTGGTTCGGGATATAGGTCGTGGTATGCCCGTGCTGCTCGCGGATCGACTGGCCGGTCTGGAAGCGTTCGCCGAACCTCTGCTTGAGAATCCCGAGAACGGCGGCGATGCCATCTTCGTTGCGTTCCACCGCCATCAGGTCGCTAAGAGCCATGTGTCCTCCGCGAATGGGCGAGCCCCGCCCCTTGCCACGCGTCTATCGATCCGTACTGTGCCTTTCAAATCGTATTGTCCAGCACATCGAACGTCGAATGGAGACCCGCCCCGCATGACCGCCGCCCCTTTGATCTCGCGCGTGATGGATATCGAGAAGGACTGGATCGACTACAACGGCCACCTCAACATGGCCTACTACAACGTCCTGTTCGATCGCGGCTCCGACGAGGCTTTCGAGATGCTCGGCATGGGCCCGACCTATGCCAGGGAACGCAAGTTCACCATCTACACGGCGGAAGTGCACGTCTGCTACGTTCAGGAAATCCACCTCGACCACAAGGTCAACGTCTCGTTCCACCTGCTCGATTGGGACGCCAAGCGCCTCCACGCCTATCAGGAAATCCGCCACGTCGACGGCTGGCTCGCCGCCACCTCCGAATCGATGTCGCTGCATGTCGACATGAGCGGCCCCAAGGTCGCTTCCTTCCCGCCGGATATCGCGGCAAATCTCGAAGCGATGCATGCCGCCCACGCGGCCCTGCCCCGGCCGGAGCGCGCAGGCCGCTCCATCGGCATCCGCAGGAAGCCTGCCTGAACACGCTTCGTTACATCGGCAGGGCATAAACATGGGGATGACCGCCCGTTCGGTTTGCATCGAATCGCCGTGGCGGTCACTCCAGTGTCATGGACACGCAAAACGATCTGCCGGCTCATCAACGGCGGCGCGGCGCGGCAAACAGCGTCAGGCTGGAAGCCGAGCGGCTCGCCGCCGACCCGCGCCTGTCGGACTATGATTTCTGGCGTTCGCTGAAGAACCTCGAAAACCGCATCTTCGAGATCACGGCCAACCGCGACCCGATCCCCTTCGACATGGTTCGCTGGCGCGCCATCCTCAAGCAGGCGCGTTCGAAGCGCGGCGCACGAAGCTATCGCTCCTAGGCCGGCCTCACCTGCATTCGGAAAAATTAGAAGGTGAAGGAAACCGTCGAGGCAACCGCCATCAGCGCGGCAATGGCGATCAGCACCGCATAGACGCGCGGCATGTCGAACAAAACGACATGGCCTGCAATCCACGCCGCGAAGGAAGCGCCCAGCGCGAAAAGAAAGCCGTTGCGGTCGCCCGCCACCAGGTTGGCCGCCATCAGGCCGCCAAGGATAAGCGCGCCGAACACGATGATGACCGCAATGCCGGCCTTGTCGAAATTGTCGTCCATTCCTCGTCCTTTGCCGCCAGTCGGCCCCGACACGACGCGGGCCATCGATGCGCGCTTTGACCGCGACAGACTTAAACGACTAGGCCGCAGGGGCAAGGCCAAACTCGCCTGAAGCGCCGATAAGCTTGCCCGGTGTGGATTTCCGGAAACGCTCTATTGCCCATTTGCAGTCCGCCCTCGCCTCCATCCCGGCGTGAACAAAACACCAACACCGCTGGCCTTTCTGGCCCGAATCACTACATTCGCACCAGATGTCCGGTTTTCCAGACGACGACATGCCATTCTTTGACGAACCTGAGCGGGGTCCGGCTGCTGCGGGTGGGTCGTCTGCGCCCTCCGGCATCGCTGCGCGTGCCATGGCCGCGCGTCATGGCCAGAACGGCCCGCCCGACTACCTGAACGGCCTCAACCCCGAGCAGCGCAAGGCGGTCGAAACCACCGAAGGCCCGGTCCTCGTGCTCGCCGGCGCCGGCACCGGCAAGACGCGCGTGCTCACCACCCGCATCGCCCATATCCTCAGCCAGGGCAAGGCATGGCCAAGCCAGATCCTCGCCGTCACCTTCACCAACAAGGCCGCGCGCGAGATGAAGCAGCGCATCGGCATGCTGGTTGGCGAAGCTGTCGAGGGCATGCCTTGGCTCGGCACCTTCCACTCGATCGGTGTGAAACTGCTTCGCAGGCACGCCGAACTCGCCGGACTGCGCTCCGACTTCACCATCCTCGACACCGACGACGTCATCCGTCTCATCAAGCAGTTGATCCAGGCCGAGGGGCTGGACGACAAGCGTTGGGCGCCGCGCACCTTCGCCCAGATGATCGACAACTGGAAGAACAAGGGCCTCGGCCCCGCCGACATTCCCGAAGGCGACGCGCGTGCCTTCGCCAATGGCCGTGGCCGAGAACTCTACAAGGCCTATCAGGACCGCCTGACGACGCTCAACGCCTGCGACTTCGGCGACCTCTTGTGCCATCCGATCCGCATCTTCCGCGCCCATCACGACGTGCTGGCCGAGTACCACAACAAGTTCAAATACATCCTCGTCGACGAATATCAGGACACCAACACCGCCCAATATATGTGGCTGCGCCTGCTGGCCCAGAGACCGGAAGGCTCGCGCCGCCCCTCACCCCATCCGGCCGCAGGCCGAGGCGGCGACCGCCGCCCGCCCGACTTTTCGGACGCGCCCGCGCAGGCCAGCGAGCGAAGCGAGCGCGCGGCCGTGAGCGAGAAAACCCCCGCGAGCGTAAATGCGGCCGAAGGCCGAGCAGCCGACCGGCTGCCGGGCGACGGTTCGCCCGCCCCCGCGGAGGCCAGCCCGAAGGGCGGTACGGCCGTGAGCGTAAATATCTGCTGCGTGGGCGATGACGACCAGTCGATCTACGGCTGGCGCGGGGCCGAGGTGGACAACATCCTGCGCTTCGAAAAGGATTTCCCCGGCGCCACCGTCATCCGGCTGGAGCGCAATTACCGCTCCACGGCCCACATATTGGGCGCGGCCTCGCACCTCATTTCCCACAATGAGGGCCGGCTCGGCAAAACCCTGTTCACCGACCGGCCGGACCCGGAAGATGCCAAGGTCAACGTGCATGCGGCATGGGATTCCGACGAGGAAGCCCGCGCCATCGGCGAGACCATCGAGGCCTATCAGCGCGGCAAGCATCCGCTCAACGACATGGCGATCCTCGTGCGCGCGTCCTTCCAGATGCGCTCCTTCGAAGACCGCTTCATCGAGATCGGCCTGAACTACCGCGTCATCGGCGGCCCGCGCTTCTACGAACGCCAGGAAATCCGCGATGCGCTGGCCTATCTGCGCACCGTCGCCAATCCCACCGACGACCTCGCCTTCGAGCGCATTGTGAACGTCCCGAAGCGCGGCCTTGGCGAATCCGCCATCCGCCAGATCCACGACACGGCGCGCGCGCTGCGCGTGCCGATGCTGGAAGCCGCCGGCAAGCTCGCCGAAAGCGACGAACTGAAGCCCAAGCCCCGCGCCGCCTTGCGCGAGGTCGCGGCCAATTTCGCCCGCTGGCAAAGCCTCATCGACACCACGCCGCATACCGAGCTGGCCGAGACCATCCTTGAGGAGAGCGGCTACACCGACATGTGGAAGAACGACCGCTCCGCCGACGCACCGGGGCGGCTGGAAAACCTGAAGGAGCTGATCCGCTCGATGGAGGAGTACGAATCGCTGCGCTCCTTCCTCGAGCATGTCGCGCTGGTCATGGATGCCGAGCAGAACGAAGACCTCGACGCCGTCTCCATCATGACGCTGCATTCCGCCAAGGGCCTCGAATTCGAGACCGTGTTCCTGCCCGGCTGGGAAGAAGGCCTGTTCCCGCACCAGCGCGCGCTGGACGAAGGCGGACGCTCCGGGCTGGAGGAAGAGCGCCGCCTTGCCTATGTCGGCCTCACCCGCGCCAAGAAGAACCTGCACATCTGGTTCGTCTCCAACCGCCGCATCCACGGCCTGTGGCAATCCACCATCCCGTCGCGCTTCCTTGAGGAGCTGCCGGAAGCCCATGTCGAGGTGGCCGAATCCGGCAACTCCTATGGCGGCTATGGCAATCCTTACGGCGGCTCGTCCTTCGCCTCCGGGCGTGGCGGACGCCAGAACCCATACGGCGCATCGCGCTTCGACAACATCGGCTCACCCCCAAGCGGGGCAGGAACCGGCAGCCGCGCCGCGCGCGGCGACCAGAGCGCAAATCAAGGCGGCTCCTTCTCCAACACCTATGCCACGCCGGGCTGGCAGCGCGCTCAGGCGAACCGCACGGAAGCAACCGACCGCAACTGGGGCACGCGCTCCGGCCACGCGGTCGAACGCATCGGCTATGGCGAGACGGATTCCGGCTATGGCGCCGGGCGCGGCTCGGTCAAGGGCCGCACCATCGAAGGCGAACTGGTCGCCAAATCCGTCGCCGACGCCCCCTCGCCCTTCAATGTCGGCGACCGCGTCTTCCACCAGAAATTCGGCAACGGCAACATCGCGGCCATCGAAGGCAACAAGCTCACCATCGACTTCGACCGCGCCGGCCAGAAAAAAGTGCTCGACGGCTTCGTGACGCCGGTGTGAGAGCCTGCTTCCGCTCCGCCGCGCCGTCGCCGGCTACTTGATGACGATCCATTTGTTGAGCGGCCTTACCGTGCCGCACGCAGGTCCGTCATCGTTGGCCCGGCCCGGCAACCGGCACTCAAGAACCTTTCCTTGGATAGCCTCGTCCAGGTGCTGATCCGCGATGTCGTGAACATCGATCTTGGCCCTGCGGCTCCAAGGGGAGCCCTCATCCCCGGCCTGTGCGCCGATCGCGATGTAAATGAAACGGCGCTCAGGCCCTTCGCGCCGGACAAACTCACCGGTCAGTTTCGATTCAGGACCAACGCGCACAGGCACATCAAGTGAAAGCGGCAAGTCAGTTGCAACGACAGCATTCACCGGCGTGCTTTTGCCATCCTGAAGGCTGTAGGTAACGCCCGAGACCGGGTTTTCGATCGTCAGCCTGAGCGTGACCGTTGGACGTAGACCCATTCGGCTTTCCTCCCGCCGAGAGACGACAAATGTGATTTGCTCACATTAGGGCCACTGGCAGGGTTGAAATTCAAGCATCCGGTTCCACTCTTGGCCTACATCCTGGATTTTGCCTGCTTCGAGGCCCGGTTGATCGTTGGGCTCGATGGTGGACAGCAGGCGCAATAGCAGCGCGATGTCGAGCGCGGCTGAGCCAACTTAGCCAAGTGTGGATCAAGCACTAACCGCGCTACATCCAATCCATTGTTTCCATTTACTTCCCTGAGAGATCAAACACTCCACTTATCCACACCCTCCGCGCCTCCCCCATAATCGCTGCCATCGCCCTTGCGGGAGACCTGGTGCGCACCGGGTATCAGGGAAGGGCGGCGGTGCCGGGCTGGTCGTCGTCGGTAGGCGGCTGGGTGATGAACCCCTAAGTTCGGCCCTCGAACCGGGCGCAGTGTTGCCCGCGGTTGTCGGCCATTGAGGCTGGAGCTGCGGCATGGCCGGTGCACTGGTNTGGGTGATGAACCCCTAAGTTCGGCCCTCGAACCGGGCGCAGTGTTGCCCGCGGTTGTCGGCCATTGAGGCTGGAGCTGCGGCATGGCCGGTGCACTGGTTGAGGGAAGCCACCGGACGGGCGGTCGCAAGGCCGCACTATCTATCTAAACGAGCGACCGAACGGCCGCCCGTCCTCCCGACCTCTCAAATGAGGTCAGTTCTTTGACAATGGCCAGACGGCAAAAGCCGGGCGTGGCAACCATAAAGCACGAACTCCGATAGCCGTCTGGCCATTCCTCGGGGTCCCCGCCAGCGACGAGCGTTAGCGAGCGAGCTTAAGGGCGGGGCAAGGAATCGTCCCCGCCAGCGACGAGCGTTAGCGAAGGGGCTTAAAGGCGGGGCAAAGATCCACAGGGCCGAAAGGCAGCGTGGCGATGAATAAGCATACCCATTCCTTCGTCATCCCAGGGCGGAGCAGGCCGAAGGCCGTCGCGTAGACCCTGGGATCCATGCCGTGACCAAACGGCAGCGCGCCACGGATGCAAAAGCAGGCACAAAATTATGTGCATGCCAGCCCCGCATCTCCCATATTAGCTGCCATCGCCATGACGCGGGAGTTGATGAAACAAATAGCCATGAGGATCGGAAAGAACGCAAAATGACAATGTATCGTCCGGTCAAGGTCGCCTGCGCCCGCTGCGGCGAAGAGAGCATGCATGAAGAACTCGGAAGCGTCACCAATTCCGGTTCTGCCGACCTGGACGGCAGGCCCCCGCCGCGGGCGCGCTACACCATGTCCACATGGCTGCAGGAATGCCCGAACTGCCTTTACGTGGCGCGCAATCTTTCTGAGGCAACCGCCGAGGAAGCCGACGTCGTCAGGGAGATCGGCTTCATCGAAGCCGGCCTGTCTGAGAACATGCCGGATTTGGCGATACGCTTCATGCGCCGGGCATACATCGACGAGCAGACAGGTCAGCTCCGCGAAGCGATCCGGCGGCTCCTGCATGCCGCATGGGTACTGGACGATTTCGAGATCGACGCCACTTCGGTCCGGCTGCGCGCCGCGGAAATGATCCTCGCCCTTGGCGAGCAGGCCGATACCGAACTGAGGCTGAAGCGGCTCGACCTGTTGCGGCGGGCGATGGCGTTCAGGCAAGCGATATCCGAGGCGGACGACATGCTCAAGGAACTGGCCGAACCAATGTCCAGGAAGATCGCCGTCGCTCAGCGCCGGGCAGCGTTCGAGCGGCGTTCAACCACCATGTCCCTGAGCGAGGCGATGCATCCGCCCGCGCGCCGGGGACATTTGCGGGTCGTCACTTTTCCTCGCCCCTCGTAGCTCATCCGGCAATTCGATGCCTGGAACCCGCACCCGGTCCGCCAACAGCGGGCCTTAACCTGGCGCGAACCGAGGACGGGCGAGGCAAAACCTGCAAGGCAGGCAGCTTGAATGAGGCTGAAAGACCGCGGCGCGCTGGAGCATTTTCGGCAAAAGTGGTGGGGCCTCGTCTTTCGCAGATCATTCCTTGCGCAGGATCTTGTCCATCGCCTTGCCCCGCGCCAGTTCGTCGATCAACTTGTCGAGATAGCGGATTTCGCGCATGGTCGGCTCCTCGATGTCCTCCACCCGGACGCCGCAAACCACGCCCTTGATCAGGCTGCGCGAAGGGTTCATCGCAGGTGCAGCCGCAAAGAACGTTTCGAAGTCGGTCCGCTTGTCCAGCTCGCCTTGCAGCGCCTGCTGGTCATAGCCGGTCAGCCAGGAGATGATCTCGTCCACCTCGGCTTTCGTGCGTCCCTTCTTCTCCGCCTTCGCGACATAGAATGGATAAACGCTGGCAACGCTGATCGTGTAGATTCGATGTTTCGCCACGATTATCCTCCCCGGCTTCTATTTCCGCCTCGATACAGCTCGAAAACCTCAAGCTGCGCGGCGAACGCCCGCTTGAAGGCAGGTCGCGCTTCGCCTCTGGCAACATAGGCCAGGAGACTCGGAAATTCCGCCAGCAGTTTCGAGCCGTTCAACCTGCGCAGCACCATCACCATCATCAGGTCGCCCGCACTGAATATCCCATCGAGCCAGTCGGCATCGCCCAGTCGCCGCGACAGCTCGCCAAGCCGCCCCCGGATACGCTCATGCATGATCGGCAGGCGTGCCTCGTACCAGGGCTTGTCGGCCTCCACATAGCCGGTCATTTCCTCCTCGACGATGGGCGGCTCGACCGTGCTCAGCGCAGAAAACATCCACATGATGGCCCGTGCCCGTCCGTTCGTATCCTTGGGCAGCAGTCCGGCATGCGTCTCGGCGATATGCAGCACGATCGCGCCGGTCTCGAACAGGGCAAGATCGCCCTCCTCATAGGTCGGTATCTGCCCGAACGGCTGCAGTGCCCGGTGTTTCGCCTGCTTCAGCCCGGCAAACGAAACGAGGCGCACGTCATAGGGCTGGCCGACTTCCTCGAACGCCCAGCGAACGCGCATGTCGCGCGCCTGTCCCTGACCGCGGTCGGGCGAATTTTCAAAGGCGGTGATGGTAGGGATCATTGGCCGGCTCCGGTTGTTTCTTGAGGCTACCCAATCCTGCCTCCCGACCCAAGGACGCGCTGCCTGTGCAAAACCCGACACTCTCGCGCACGAACGGCCCGCTCAACCTCACGCCGCCCGCTTGCGCGAAACCATCTTGCGCGCGGTCTTGGTTGCCACCTTATTTGTCAGCTCCTCGTCGTGGCGCTTGGCCGCTTCCTCGCATTTGCGGCGGATTTCCTCCACCTCCGATTCGGTCAGGTGCTCGATGCCGATGAAATGATTGTGCCCCTGGCTCACCCGGATCAATTCGTCCAACTTGGCCTGGATCGCCGCCCCGTCCCGGTTCTGCGTGTTCTGGATCAGGAACACCATGAGGAAGGTGATGATCGTCGTCCCGGTGTTGATGATCAGTTGCCATGTGTCGGAAAAGCCGAAAATCGGCCCGCTCGCCGCCCATGCCACCACCACGGCCACGCACAGCGCAAAGGTCAGCGGCAAGCCGGTGAGGTAGGCAACGGCGTTCGCTGCCCTGGTGAACTGCTTTTCGAACATCGGGTAACCCTCGTTTCCTTTGCCGGAAGAACCGCCTCCCCTGCCCTCGGGTTCCGTCCTACCGGCAATTTCAGGCGCAACTTTATACAACCAAAAAGAGTACAATGCTTATACGGCAATTTATGATGGCTGTGGGAAAGTCGCGTTGCAGGCAAGAGAGCCTGTTCCTTCCGCTTCAGGCGGTAACCTCCGGCCCCTTCCGCCTCGCCACCCCCGCATGGCGGAAGGGGTCAGAAAGCCGGGCGGCTTCGCAATGATCCGAGCTTCGCAGCGAAAGACAATGCAACCGGCGAAGTTCTCTCTTTCGGGAGCAGCGCTGCTCGCCCTTGCCACGGCGGCACCAGCCGAGCCGGCAAAGCCATTCGCCACCGCAACCATCGAGCGGCACTGGACCAGCAACGCGCTGGATAGCGACCGGCCCATCCCGGATTGGTTCACGCTGCTGCGCGGCTCGCTGGAACGCCAATGGGGCGATGCGGACGCCAACGCCGGCATCGGCACGGCCTTCGAGGCAACCCGCCATGATCGCGTCGCCATCGAGGACGACAGGGCGCTTTCCCTGTCCGCGCACGCCTTCCGCCGCTTGTCGGCGTCGCTCGAGTTGCGCGGTTCGCTCGGCTACCGCGCCTTGAGTACCGGCGACGATCTCGACCTTGGCGCGATTGTCATCGGCACCCGGGCCTTGAAGCAGCAACTGAGCGTCGAGGCGCAACTCGGCATTGCCCTCGACCACGGCACCGCCTTGATCCTCGAAGCCTCCGAAAGCTTCGAGACAACCGGCCCCACCCGCTTCGAAAACGATGTCCTGCCCGCCACTCGGCTCGACCCGGATACGAACCGCCTCCACGTTCAGGCCCGCCTCACCCGCACTGTCGGCCCTGCGGCCTTCGGCGGCTCGGCTTCAGCCCTTGTCGCCTCCGTCGAACCCCTCGGCGTCCCTCTGGTCGCACTGTCATTCACGCTCGCCGCACTGAGCGCGGAACTCGCTGTCCAGAAGGCAAATGGAGCAAGCCTTGGTCTCGCTTTCGGTCTCGAATGGCTTCGCGGCACACAAAGCGTCTACAGCCAGATCAAGCCGGCGTGGCAGATTCGGGCAACGCAACCACTGCCGCACGGGTTTGAACTGCGCGGCGCATGGTTCGGCCGTTACGAAACCGTCGACAGCGACGACCCGCTCGCCTCATGGCTCGACCGGGCCGAACTGGAACTTGGCTGGAAAATCAGTGACCGGTTCGCGCTTGCCTCCGGCGTCTTTTGCGAACTCAAGCAGAACCTGTTGTTCGAAAACGAGGAGCGCAGTCGCGGCATCTACGCCGAAGCCGCCTACGCGCTGAACAAGCCGCTCAAGGCGGTGATGCGCGTCGATCTATCGAGAACTTTCAAGACCGTTATCGACCTGGAAGAAAACACGATTGATGCCTTCTTCGGCCTGAGCGCCGATATCTGAAATGCATCAAGAACCTACGCGCTAAAGTGGCAGGAGAGTGTGCAAAACTCCCCTGCCCGCATGCGTACCGGCTACCGGCTTCAAGGTGTTTCAGGCCCAAAGCCCTTCATGTCCAGCATCCATGCGATCCGGATCAGTGGTGCTTGCTGCCCATCTTGTAGCTGTTGCCACCGTTCAGGTTCACACCAATCCCGTTCAGCACGCCATTGATGCCGTTGCCGACATTGGTCTTGTTGCCGTTCAGGATGCCGGACACGACGTTGCCGCTCAAAACGGCGTTGTCGTTGCCGATCCCGTTCAGCACGCTGACGTTGCCGAGCCCAACCGAGGGCGAGACGTTGATCAGTCCGCTCGACAGGCCGTGATTGCCGCCCGTCGCGCCCCAGCCACCAGCCTGGGCCCCAACGGTCCAGAAGGAAACGGCAGCGACAGCAAGTACAACAGTGATCTTGTTCATGACTTTCTCCTTTGTTGCTGACAGTGTTTCCTTCAACTTCCGACGATTACCTCCGAGATCAGGATATGACTGAAAACAAATAACGCAATTAAAGATTGCATTGTTTTCACAATACAACCTGCATTCCAATTCTTAACGCTAATCTTTTACCTTAAGCGATTTGGTTACCGGCCGCTCCGAACCTCAACCACTCTCGCCTTCCCAGCGATCGAGGAAAGCCTCGATCGGCAATGCCTGCATGTCGGGGATTGCGATCCCCAGCTTCTCCACCGGCCAATCCCACCACGCCAACCGTTCGATGCGAGCCGCGACGTCAGTCGGAAAGCGCGGCCGCAGAACCCGCGCCGGAGAGCCGGCGACAATGCTGTAAGCGGCGACATCGCGCGTCACGACCGCATTGGCTCCGACCACCGTGCCATTGCCGATGGTCACCCCTGGCATCACCACGGCGCCATGCCCGATCCACGCGTCATGGCCAATGGTCACTGCCTTCGCCTGCCGTCGTTCCCGAAAGGCGTTATCAACTCCGAGATAGCGGAAATACTCATTTGGCCGATAGCTGACCTTGTGCTGCGTCAGCCGCTCAATCGGATGTTCGAGCGCATTGATGCGGGTATTGGCTGCGACCGAACAGAACTTGCCAATCGTCGTATAGATCGCTTCGGAATGTCGCTCGAAATAGGTGAAGGCTCCGACGGTAACCTCGCGCAGCACCACTCGCTCGCCTATGGACACGAATGGCGCCAGCCGGCATCCCTTCAGCTCTGCCGTCGGGTGGACGCGTGGTTCGGGCTCTTTCGGGGTTGGCTGCTCGGTGTGTTCCATGCCGAGGGCTGTACGATGCCCTCCGGGTCGCCGCAAGTCACCTAAGGGCGCGCGGGGTTCAGATCAGGGTGAGCCAAAAAACGGTGACTTTCGAGAACCTAAGCGCGGAAAGCTGTCGTTTGCAGGCCACCATAATCTGAAGCTACTGCGGCTTGCCTTTCGCCCACTCCACTGTCTGGCCATATAGCGGAACCGACGTGATCGACATCTTGGCCGATCCGTCCTGCACCTGGCGCGAATGCGACAGATAGATCAGGGTGTCGTTGGCCTTGTCGTAGATGCGGTTCACCACCTGCTTCTTCCAGATCAGGCTGATGCCCTGCTTGAAAACTTCCTCGCCGTCTTCGCTCAGGTCGATGTCGCCGATCTTGATCGGCCCCGTCTGCCGGCAGGAAATTGAGGAATCGGAAGGGTCTTCGAACCAGTTACCCTTTTGCAGGCGATCGATGACGCCACGGTCGAAATAGGACACGTGACAGGTCACGCCCTCCACCTTGGGGTCCTTGATCGCCTCGATGATGATATCGTTGCCCAGCCAGTCGACGCCGACCTTGCCGACCTCCTGCGCAAGAACTCCCCCTGCGCCGGCGAGGATGCCCAAAGCGGCAAGGCCGCCAATCAGATACCGCCTGAAGAGATCTCGCAAGAAACGCTCCCTGGTTGCATTCACGGAAAATTCAATTGGTGTGCGCGTGGTCAAATTGCAAGCACGCTTGCCCACACCACGCCATTGCGGCATCACGGCGCGTATACTCGTGTCGCGCAACACGCTAACGGTGTTGGCAAAAATTCAATGCGGAATTCGTCTCATGATGCGCTCCATCCTCATCGGAATCCTCGTCCTGATGACAGCCGGTATCGGCTGGCTCACCTTTAGCTGGTACAGCACCCACTATGGTGGCGAGCCTTTCGGCGCCCCGTTCGCCCTCACCGACCAGACCGGCGAGCCGATCACCGAGGCGGCGCTGCGGGGGCATCCAAGCGCCGTCTTCTTCGGCTTCACCCACTGCCCCGAAGTCTGCCCCACCACGCTGTTCGAAATGGCCGGCTGGCTGAAGACGCTGGGCGACGAGGGCAAGGACATCAAGGCTTATTTCGTCTCCATCGATCCCGAGCGCGACACGCCGGAGATCATGAAAACCTACATCTCCAACTTCTCGGACCGCATCGTCGGCATCACCGGCGAGCCGGCGAAGGTCGAAGCCATGGCCAAGGCCTTCGGCATCTATGCCAAGAAGGTCCCGACCGAGGACGGCGATTATACGATGGACCACACCGCTTCCGTTCTTCTGTTGAACGGCAAGGGTGACTTTGCCGGCACCATCGCTTATGGCGAGAGCGCCAGCAACGCCATCGCCAAGTTGAAACGGCTTGCGGCGGAAGGCTGACCGACCAACGCGAGACAATTCGTCGCCCATGACCCAGACGCGCCTCCATTTGACCACGTCGAAGGCCGAGGCCGAGCGCATCTTCGCCGCCATGGAGACCGCTTTCGAGGAAGACGGCTGGCCGATCTCGGTTCTCGAACTGGACGAGGATCGCGATCTCCACGAAATTTCCCTCTATGCCGAGGGCGATGTCGAGGCGATCGAGGGGCAATTGCGCGACCTGCTCACCGCCCTGTCCGTCGACAAGCCGCTGGAGCGCGAAGTCCTGCCCGACATCGACTGGGTCGCCCGCTCGCTGGAAGGGCTGAAGCCGGTTCGCGCCGGGCGCTTCTTCGTCCATGGTGCGCATGATCGCGACCAGATCAGGCCCGGCGACATCGCCATCGAGATCGAGGCTGGACTAGCCTTCGGAACCGGCCATCACGGCACCACAGCCGGCTGCCTTGAGGTGCTGGAAAGCGTGGTCGAGGCCGAGCATCCGCAAAACGCGCTAGACCTCGGCACCGGCAGCGCCGTCCTCGCCATTGCACTTGCCAAGCTTGCCGCTATCCCCGTGCTGGCGACCGACATCGACCCTGTCGCCACCGAGGTCGCCACGGCAAACGTCAAGCTCAACGACGCTTCGAACCTGGTTGAGACCACCACCGCCACCGGCTTCGACCATCCCGTCTTTGCCGAGCGCGGCCCCTTCGCACTCATCGTCGCCAACATCCTCGCCGGCCCGCTGATGGACATCGCACCGGATATGGCCGCGCACCTCCAGCCCGGCGGATCGCTGGTGCTCTCGGGCATTCTCGACCGCCAGCACGACGCCGTGCTCGCCGCCTACACCGCGCAAGGCTTCCGCCATATCCGCACGCTTCACCTCGAAGGCTGGGTCACCATCCACCTGAAGCGCTGATCTGGACCACCGCTCGACAATTGCCAGCCCGCTCCCTCGCGGCTACGGTCCGCTCAATCCCTTCTTTCAAAGAGCTGCATCCATGTTCCAGTCCTTCGATTCGGCCGGCGATCCCTCCGTCGGCAAGCCCCGCGTCGCCAAGCTGCGCGAATGGCTTGCCGCCAACGGGCTGGATGGCTTTCTGGTGCCGCGCGCAGACGAGCATCAGGGCGAATATGTCCCGGCGCGCGCCGCGCGCCTGCGCTGGCTGACCGGCTTTTCCGGCTCGGCCGGCGTAGCGCTTGTCCTCGCCAACCGCGCCTTCGTCTTCGTCGATGGCCGCTACACCTTGCAGGTGCGCGCGGAAGTCGATCTCGACATCTTTTCCATCGAAAGCCTTGTCGACAACCCGCCGCCAGTCTGGATCAGGAGCAATCTTGCCAAGGGCACGCGGCTCGGCTTCGACCCCTGGCTGCACACGGTGAGCGAGGTCAAGACGCTGCAAGCGTCTGCCGACAAGGTCGGCGCTAAACTCGTCGCCGTCGAGAAAAACCCCATCGACATCATCTGGGATGACCAGCCTGAACCGCCCGTCTCTCCCGTCGAGATCCACCCGATCGCCTTCGCCGGCGAACTGGCCAGGGACAAGCTTGCACGCCTTGCTGCGTCTAT
Source organism: Mesorhizobium sp. Root552 (assembly GCF_001427285.1). GTDB lineage: Bacteria > Pseudomonadota > Alphaproteobacteria > Rhizobiales > Rhizobiaceae > Mesorhizobium. The sequence goes on along the minus strand of NZ_LMFV01000045.1, from coordinate 6,943 downwards.
CGCCAGGGACGGCGCCACCCACGCCGTCCTCACCGATCCTTCATCCATCGCCTGGGCTTTCAACATCCGCGGCAATGATGTCCCGCATACGCCGTTGGCGCTCGGCTTCTCCATCCTCGCGGCCGAGGGCCAGCACCAGTTGTTCATGGACAGCCGCAAATTCTCGCGCGAAGTGGCGGCCTACCTCACCCAGCTCACCGGCCTCTCAAAACCGGATGCCTTCGAGCCCGCCATTGCAACCCTCGCGGCCAATGGGGCGAAAATCGCGCTCGACCCGGTCCTGGCGGCAGACAGGCTCAGGATGCTGGTCGAGGAAAATGGCGGCACCGTCATCGCAGCCACCGACCCGGCCCGCATTCCGCGCGCCACCAAGAACCGCGCCGAAATCGAAGGCAGCCGCGCCGCTCACCGGCGCGATGGCGCAGCCGTCGCCAAGCTGCTCTGCTGGCTCGACCGCCAGCAGCCCGGCAGCCTCGACGAGATCGCGGTGGTGACGAAGCTCGAGGAATGCCGCCGCCTCACCGGCGAGGAAACGCAGATGCCGCTGCGCGACGTCTCCTTCGACACCATCTCGGGTGCCGGCCCCAACGGCGCGATCATGCATTACCGCGTCTCCCGCGCGACAAGCCGCAAGCTGGCCGCAGGCGAACTGTTCCTGCTCGATTCCGGCGCGCAATATCAGGACGGCACCACCGACATCACCCGCACCGTCCCTGTCGGCCAGCCGACCGAGGAGATGCGCGAACGCTATACACTCGTGCTGAAAGGCCTGATCGCAATTTCAACCCTGCGCTTCCCCTCCGGCACGCGCGGCTCGGAAATCGACGCCATTGCCCGCATGGCGCTATGGCAGCGTGGCCTCGATTATGCCCACGGCACCGGCCACGGCGTCGGCTCCTACCTTGCCGTGCACGAAGGTCCGCAGCGCATCGCCCGCACCGGCACGGAGAAGCTGCTCGAAGGCATGATGCTCTCCAACGAACCGGGCTACTACAAGGAAGGCCACTACGGCATCCGGCTGGAAAACCTGATCGTGGTGGACCCGGCTGAAAACCTGCCGGGCGGCGACATTGCCATGCACGGCTTCGAAACGCTGACGCTTGCGCCTTTCGACAGCCGGCTTCTGCGCCCCGACCTCATGACGCGAGATGAGTTGCACTGGCTGGATACCTATCACGCCCGCGTTCTTGCCGAGATCGGCCCGATGCTCGACGGCGAGGTCTTGGCATGGCTGGAAAAGGCAACTGCCCCGCTGGTAGTGTCTCAGTTTGAAATCTAGGGCTTAGATCGGATGAAGCGGGGCACCGAACAATTTTCTTTCACCCAAGCCTGGGTCTCAGGGCATATCCATTTTAGGAGCTGCATGATCTCCGAGTAGTTTCCGGACAGATTAAATCCCAAAAGCGGCTCTTGATGGAAAATCCGGTTCCGCAAATCCAAAACGTTGTTCACTCGGCTATAAATGCCTTTGTGTTCTGTGTTGGCGGGCATGTGCGGGAAAGCCTGAACTAGATGGCTGCTCCACAAAACCGGTTTATATCGGGGCGCAAGCATGGCGACCCAAAATCCGAACGAAAGACCAGCAACCATTTCGTCCGCACTTGGTTTGATCCCACGCGCCTTTAATCGGCCGCCGCCGCCAGATAGGGGGTCAATCGTGCTGGCGTGATCGTGCGTTCAAATGCGGCAATTAGCGCGTTTGGAACTTCTTCATATTTTGTGTGTTGACTGATCGGCATAGTTCACCATATTGGCACATGCAAGCCGGACTTCGCCACTGCTCGCAAGCGAACCCGGATGGATAGAACCCCCGGACAGCCGATAGGCCCTCCGGGGGTTTCGCTTTTTACCCCCTCTTTTTATACGGCCCCCGCTTCCCCGGCTTCGGGGCAACGGCATCCATCATCGCGACAAGATCATCCATCGACCAGAGTTTATCGGCAACGCCAGCGGCCATTGCGGGCGTCATGCGCAGCGTCTTGTGCATTTTGATGAAGTTGTACCAAACCGTGTAGATCGCAACCATGTGGACGTGGTTCTCAAACTTCTTTGAGAACGCATTGGTGAGGCGGGTAAAGCGGCGATTTGCCATGCGCATTGTGAGGTTCGCGCGTTCGACATGCGATGTGCTGACATGCGCCATATCGGGTGAGCCTTCGATGCGCGTCTTAATCGCGCCAGTGCAGACGGCGGGGCTATAGCGGCGTTCCGGCGATGCCTTCTTGCCCTCCGGTTCGCCGTACTGCTTCACCAGCATCGCATAGTCGATGTCAGCGCCAAAGGTTTCCTCGACCGCGTTGAGATAGGCGCGATGGCCATCGGTCGTAAGCTGGACGCGATTGGCGAGGCGGTCGCGAACATCTTCCATGAAGGCCAACGCATATTCGCCATCACGACCGCCGACCAGCCACGACACGATAAGCTTGCTGTCGCTGTCCAGCGCGGTCCATGTCCACACGTCGCCAGCGCCATCGACCGGCTGTTTCATGGTCGCTACGTTCTTCGCCTTCGCGCCGACGAATGACCAGATTTCGTCGGCCTGCACCTTTTTCGCCTGCACATTGCGAACTTCCCGGTCATGCAGGTCGGCGCAGAATTTTCCGGCATCGACAAGCAGCTTCGAAACGGTGTTGATCGACACGTCGGCAACGCGGGAGATCGACCGCATGGATGATCCCTCGCAAAGCATGGTGAGGATTTGGACGCGGGTTTTGAGGGGCAGCTTGTTCATGCCCCTAATATCTGAACTTTTATGCTTAGTGTCAAGCATTAAAGTTCATCTTACGAGATACAGCCCAGGCTTACCGCGCCCGAGATATGGCCGATACATCTGCTGCAACTCGCCAACGTCGCAGTTTACCAGCCGGCCAATGGTTTCGAGATCGAAGCCGAGAACGTCGCTATGCATTTTCAAAAGCGCGGGAAAAACGGTCGGTTCATCATATGGAAAATCAGTCTCCTGGGGCTCTCTAAGCCGCCAGCCCATCGACGCAATTTTCTTCCAGGCGTACTCACTTTGATGCCGCGTTATCGCATCGATCGCTCCCGCTCGATAAAGCAGAAAGGCCATCGACATTTTCCAGTAGGCTTTTTGGAGCGCCAGCCATTCGAGTGAAATACCAGCACGCCCAATGAATTGGCGCCGGAACTGCTTTTCAGGAACCATAAGCTCTGCTGCGAAAGCGTTCGCCTCATCTTCAATGTTTTCTGTGGGGATGCGGTGCATGATTACATGCCCGAGTTCATGAGCGAGAGATGCGCGCATTCGATCCGGCGGCACGTTGCGATTGAGGAAAATGCACGGCGGCAAATCTCGCACTCGCATTGTAACGCCGTCGATGCCCTTTTCGAGGTCGCACCAAATTACGAGGATTCCAGCCCGCTCACAGTAATCCGTCAAGTTAGCGATTGGACCATCGGGTATGGACCAAGTTCGGCGGATCATATGTGCAATTTCTTGCGGGCCTCCTCCTTCATCGACATCCACTTGCGGGAGCGGAAGTTCTGGGTGGAGATCAGCAGCGCGAAGGTAGCGCCGAAGGTGGATCAGGCGGATGTTCAGTTCAGCGTGGATCTGTTTGAGGATACGCTCACCAACCGCAGCTTTCTTGCGATGCATAGGGTGTACGCTCAACGGCAAACCGGTAAGGCCGTCGGTCTGGTAAAAGAATGCCGCCGGGAATTGAAGTGCCGCCGCTATCCTATCAACGTTTTCGGCAGATGGACCATCCGGCAGCAACCCATTCTCGATACGTGAATAATGACCCTGATTAAGACCGGCTTTGGCGGCGACATCGCCTTGACTCGCTCTCCTGTACTGCCTCGCGAGAAGCAGTAGCGATGGATTGAATGGAGCCTGGGTCACTTCTTATCTTCATTCGTCTTTGTGTCTTGACCCGTCTTCGCCGCCGGACTCAGGACAGAGTCCGATGCGGGCTTGGTCGGCACTACAGGCGGCAGGGCTTCAATGGACGCACCACCTCGCGGAAGCTCAAACTTCCAAAGGATTTCTTTCTTCTCGCGACCTACCACGCCGATCCAATCAAGCGCTGTCTGAAAGCGATTGAACACATGCACAATTTCAACTCGATGATGACCAGCGTGGCCGAACAGATCGGCTTCATGAGTATGGAAAAGGCCAGCTAACGGCGTCGGGAAATTGGACGTAAAGAGACTGAGTGCCGCCTTCTTAAGCCGGAACCTCACTAAGTCATCTGCGATGAATGAAATGGTGTCGTCATGAGGGACCGACCGAATGCCATTGTCTCCACTCAACTCAGCCAAGACAGACTGAACGCTGTTTTCCCACATGATCGCCCGTGTAGTGGATTTACGACGCCACCAAGCCATATCGGTATATTTCAGCTTCAAGTCTTCCCAAGCCTTCTCAATACAAAAGCGAATTCGCACATCTCTCTCGTTTTGAGCAAGGACACGCCGAACTACCGCTTCATCTGGATTGGGCATTTGCAAATGTTCCCCGCGATTCGAGAGGGAATCATCGCATGGGAATGTCCGGAAATCAACACCGAATTATGCGCATGGCTATGCGCGCGGCTTGTTCCACCGCTTTTCCGCCGCCTTCTTGGCGATCTCGGCGCGGCGTTCCGGCGTCATGTTCTCGGCGCGCTTCTTGCCGCCTTTCGCGCCGAGCGCCTTTGCAGCCGGGTCTTTGCCGTCGTCGTGAAGGTCGTCGGCTTCCTCGCCGGTAGCAATGCGCATGATCTTGACGGCATTGCCGATCACGTCGGCAGGGCGCTTCTGGCCTTTAGGTCCGGTAGGCATCAATCCGCTGCCTTATGCTGGCGAATGAACGCTTCTAACGACTGTCTTTGCTGGACCTGGATAGGTGACATTTCGACAAAGGTAGCCTGTTCAATGATGGTCGCCTGCGCCTCTTTCGGCAGATTATTCCATTGGTAGGCAACAGCCATACCAAGGCGCAACGCGAGGTGTTCATCGCCTTGTGCAATTTGGGGGTGTCTTGCTTTGATGGACATTCATACAACTCCCATGCTTTCCGGTAAGCATATAGGAGTTCGAACCGGGGCGCGACAACCCCGTTCGCGCCGTCAAATTTCAAACTGAGACACTACCGCCCCGCTACCTCACGAAGCCAAGGGCTGACCGCAACCCGTCTAAAAGCCGTCCTCACTTGGCGCGCACGTCCCGGATTCAGGTCAGGACGTGCCGAGAATGGTGGCTTTCGAGAACCGGAGCGGAGCGTACATCAGTACGTGCACTCGGCAAGCGCACGCCTTTCGCAGGCCGTCCTCACTCGGCGCACACGCCCCGGATTCAGGTCAGGACGTGCCGAGAATGGTGGCTTTCGAGAACCGGAGCGGAGCGTACATCAGTACGTGCACTCGGCAAGCGCAGGAAGACACCTTTCGCAGGCCGTCCTCACCTGAATCTACGCGACGAACTGGCGGGCGAGAATGAGGACCACAGCCCCCGTCAGGAACATGGACATCAGGCCGCCGCGCAGGGCTACGAGGCCGGAGATGATCAGCGCCACCCATTCGGCCGGCCCTGCACCTAGTGCCGCCGGCGCGACCAGCGTCGTCAAAACGGCAGCCGGCACGGCGTTAAGACCGGCTTCGACGCGCGGATGGATGGTTTCGAAACGCGACAGCACGAGATGCCCGCCCACGCGCGTTAGGTACGTTGCGATGGCGCCTGCAATGATGATCCAGAACGTCGTGCTCATGGCAGGTGCTCCGGGTCGGTCCCGATGCCGCTGTGGCTTGGCGGCAGGATGACGGCAAGCGCGACCCCGGCCAGCGCCCCGAGCGACACATGCCACGGCGAACCGACCGTCTTGTAGGCGACGATCGAGGCAATCGCGCTGACGATCACGATGGGCAGCCACAAAGGCCGCTTGCGGAAATCCATCACCAGCCCGAGGAAATAGATCGGCAGCAGGAAATCGATGCCGAGCGCGCTGGTGTCCGGAATGAAGGTGCCGGCAATCGCGCCTGCCAGTGTCAGCACGTTCCAAAAGAAATAGACGGTAAGGGCCGCCCCCATGTACCAGACGAAACTGACCTTGCGGCCGGACTGGGCTTCGCTTTCGGCAAAGGCATATTGCGGATCGGTGAGCAGGAAATAGGCGATGGCCTGTTTCGGCGCGGACCAGTGCGAAAGGCTTCGGCCAATCGCGGCAGAGTAAAGCACATGCCGGAAATTGACGGCGAAGATCGACAGCACGATCAGCCACGGCGCGACATGATGGCCGAACAGTTCGATGCCGACCATCTGGCTGGCCCCGCCGAACACCGCCGCGCTCATCAGGAAGGCTTCGAATACCGAAAAGCCGTTATCGACCGCAATCGCCCCGAACAGCATAGCAAATGGCCCCGACGCAACCACGACGGGAATGCTCAGCCGCGCGCCTTGCCAGAACGCCGTTGATGCGGATTTTGCGGGTATCGCTTCGGTAGACATGCATCGCCCTTCAGGAAGCACGGTATGTAGGTGGCGGGCCGTGCCCTGTCACACGAATTCCGTTGAGCCAAACCTTCAGCGGAAGTGATGTGTTGTTGAAAGTCGAAGGTCGCCCCCGCCCGATCGTCGATTACCGACTGGCGAGGCATTGCCACACGCTGCCTTTAAGCCCTCGGAGCCTTTGCCCCGCCTTTAAGCTCGCTCACTTCCGGGATGATGCCGAGAAGGGCGTCGCTCCTCGTCGCGTGGAAGATCCTTTTCCCTTCGTCATCCTCGGGCAAGCCTGAGCATAGCGAAAGGCGCGACCCGAGGATGACGAAGAGATGGGTGTGCTTTATGGTTGCCACGCCCGGCAAATGCCGTCTGGCCATTGTCAAAGAACTGGCCTTTGCCGTTGAAGCGCAGGTCGGGAAGACGGGCGGCCGCAAGGGCGCTCGTTTAGATAGATAGTGCGGCCTCGCGGCCGCCCGTCCGGTGTCTTAAGGCTTCAAACCGC
>NZ_LMFV01000044.1 GCF_001427285.1 Mesorhizobium sp. Root552 | reverse complement strand
TCATCGAGATGCGGCAGCCTAATATGACAACCCTGATGGACCAGAGCCTCCGTTAGCTCACGATGCCAGTTGGTCCCAAAATCCCTGACTACGGACAGGCCAACAACTTCGCGCGATTTGCGCTCTTTAGGGGCAACACCTACGCGCAGCTCGCTGCTGACTGTGCGTTTGATATCAAGACGCCAATCAGCCTTGCCAAGAAGTTCGGTGCATCCAACTATGCGTCGGCTCGGGAATTTGCCCGGACCCATTACCGTGCATGTGCTGTCTACATACTGGAGCCAATTGAATACGTGAATGGCCACGGGGCCCAAGCGGCCGTTCGCCGGATCGAGCCCTCGCCATCATTCGTCACTCAGTTCGGGCGACCCACCGATACGCATATCACGCTGGATCACGCCTTGGGGCCCGTGCTGCCTATTGGTCGGAAAATGACGAGCCCAAGGACGTTGTCGCTGACAGATCGCAACGGTACGCCACATGAATGCGTCGCTGAGGCTTTCGATACGACCCACAACGTCATCATCCTGCTCTATCCAGTTAAGGCGCTTGGCAAGCCGACGATCATATTGCCAAGGAAGAAATAGCACTCCCTCTATTAGTACTTAGGATTGGCCCCACTCGCATCAGGGCAATACCCAGATAATACTTTGCACCAAATTAAGGAATGCGCGGGTCTTGTGTCGGGCATGCAGGCGCTACATTATTTCCCATCTCAAAAATTTATAGAAGAAACAATGGAATATGAGTTCCCAGTTTCATTCTCTCCGGCGTGCCAACGATCAATTTTACCATGAAATCGCTGATCGGGCTTGGTCACACGTTGGTCAGTGGCGCTGAATCCGGCTTCACGCTCCCGCTCGCCTGCGCGAACCGACTGGAACCACCACCAGGGCGAGTCCGCCAAGGATCAGGAGAACGCCACCAGCGACGAACGTCCCGAGGTCGTAACGAACATTACCGCCGCGACGACGATGCCTATGATGGGATGGAGATATTGGACACTGGTTGCCACTACGGCTCGAATTGTCCTTAGCAGGTAGAGCCGGCCTCGGTCTGCGTCCAGAGTTCGTATCAACGGCTGACGCAAGTGACAAACTTGCCGAATTGAAAAAGACCTCTTCTTGGCAACGTGATGACTTCATCGACGAAGGCGGCTGGTCCAAGCTTGCAGGCATGGAAAAACCGGTCCCAGGCTCGTCCGAGCTGCGCGCGAATTGATTGCGATGGAAAGCCTGCCTGAGGCAGTCGCCGCGACCACTTCCAACGGCGGCGCCATGGTCCGCGTTACCGCCATCAGGCCAAATGTATGAACAAGAATCGTCAGTGTTATCATGACGGTTCCAAGGACGAGATTATGGATCATTAAGCGCGCTCCGGGTCGCCTGCAAAGACCAATTCATCAGGGGGTCGTTACGACGATTGCCGAGCAGTTTTCGTCACTCCCCCGACGGTAGCTGTGCGGAACATTTGAATCGAAATACATCGCATCCCCCGCATCAAGTGCCACGTTTTCGCCGTCGACATTCACGTTCAATCGACCGCTCAGGACATAGATGAATTCGGCGCCTCCGTGCTGATGCGGCTTCGACGGCTTTGTAGGCCCCGTGAACTCCGCGAAATAGGCATCCATGCGTCGATCAGCGATTGGATAATCCAGGCTCTCGAACGAATAGGCCGGAACCTCTTCTCCCGCCGAAACCGGAAGCCTCAGGCGCTGTCCCTTTCTGGTCACCGCCAGGCGCGGCCCCTCCTTGCTGAAAAAGTGATCTAGATCGACGCCGAAGACCAGCGCAATCCGCAGCAGGGTCGGCAGTGTGGGAAAAAGCTGCCCCCGCTCGATTTTCGACAGCATCGCCGACGACAAGCCGGTGTGCGCGCCGAGTTGAATCAGTCCCATCTTTTTGTTCAGGCGAAGAGCCTTGATGCGCGGGCCGATCCGGTAGCGCTCGAGTTCGTCGGTAAGAGTGTCGGACAGCACGCGTTCATCTCCTTTTCATCCGGCGACAATCGCCGACCTATCTTTTAACTGTCAATAGAAACTGATTTCATATCACGAAAATTTGAGTGGTAGTAAAAATGATTATCCCTTTATGAAATGTCATCGCTCGCTGGGTGGCGAGCAGATTTTCAACAAGGGAGAAAGACAATGGGACTGAAGCAGACATTCGCCGCAGCCATGTTTTCCATGGCCGCGCTCGCCATGCCCGCACATGCCGCCGAAAAAGATATCGTCGATACTGCCATCGGTGCTGGCCAGTTCAAAACCCTCGCCGCAGCACTCGACGCCGCCGGATTGGTCTCCACTCTCAAAGGTGACGGGCCCTTTACGGTGTTTGCCCCGACCGATAACGCCTTTGCCAAGCTGCCGGCCGGGACAGTCGAAGCCCTGCTGAAACCCGAAAACCAGCAGAAGCTCGTCGACGTGCTCACCTACCACGTCGTCCCCGGCAAGGTGATGGCTGCCGACGTCGCGAAACTGGATGAGGCCAAGACCGTCAACGGAAAGCCGATCGATATCCAGGTCGACGGCGGTTCAGTGAAAGTCGACGATGCCAATGTCACCAAGGCCGACGTTGGCGCGACCAACGGCGTGATTCACGTCATCGACAAGGTACTCATGCCGCCGCAAGGCTAGGCCTAGGGCGGGACAGAAGCCGCGCACCGCAACTGGAACATTAACAGCAGGAGAATGTCATGAAGATTTTGAATGTCCTGACCTTGGCGCTGCTTATAGTTGGAGGACTGAATTGGGGCCTTGTTGGCCTGCTCAGTTTCGACCTCGTGGGCGCGATATTTGGAACGGGGTCGGCCCTCGCCCGTATTGTCTATGTCGTCGTGGGGCTGTCGGCAGCATGGCAGGTCGTGCCGCTTGTTTCCGCATTGGGATCGAGCGAGGCTGCCTCAGGGCACGTACGCTAGGCGTATAATAAGAAAAGGTCGCTACACCCGGCGACCTTTTCGCAATTGATGCGGGGTATAACTTCTTTGCTAGCTTTACTTGGATTCGGGGTTGCGACTTTCGCAGCCGGCATCGGCGGCATCTTTTTCCGCCCTGGCGAATGGTACCAGCGGCTGAACAAGCCATCCTGGCGGCCTCCCGACTGGTTGTTTGGCCCGGTCTGGACGTTTCTCTATGCAACGATTGCTTTGGCTGGCTGGCTAGTCTGGCGGGAAGCCGGGTTTGGAGACGCAGTATTGCCGCTGTCGGCATACGGCACTCAATTGCTGTTAAATGCTGCTTGGTCGCCGATCTTTTTCGGCCTTCATCGAATTGGATGGGCTTTGGTCGACATGGTCTTGTTATGGCTGTCGATCGTTGCGACAATCGTCTTGTTTTATCCGATAGATGCAGCGGCAGCCGCAATGCTTGTTCCCTATCTTTGCTGGGTGAGCTTTGCCTTGCTGCTCAACCTCTCGGTCTGGCAGCGCAACAGCGCCATCTCCTCATAGGCAGGAGAACGAGGTTGGCCGACCGCTGGATAGAAGTAAACGACCGGATGCAGCAGGGCTACCGCTACCGCCTTACAGCCCCTGTCGGTGGCGGTTTGCATCCGGATTTCCACCCCGACCTCACCCCAGAGACCATGTTGGCTCTCGGCGTGTTCGGCGGCAAGTACATGACCGACTGCCGGGAAGAATTCCCGGAAAGCTGGTTTCGGCACGCACGTCTGGCGCCGGGCGCCCGCAATCCCTCACTGAACTACTTCGGCGTCGATGCCAGTCAGCCTCTCAGTGTCTGGCGGGCCAAGGGCTGGATCCATCCGGATGATCCACGCGGATGGTTCCAGTGGTATTGCCGCTACTTCCACGGACGCAGATTGCCAGGAGAGGACGAACGCCAAATCGGTCGATGGAAAGCTATGCGACGCCACGTGGCGCAGGTGCGGCGTTATTGCGAGCCGGGCGACACATGGTGCCGGCGCCGCCAGCGTCAAGCACTGCTGCATTGGGCTTATGACGGCCGGAAAATTTGAATCGGCAGTCGGTCGGAGCGTCGAATCTGCATTCCAAATAGAGCAATTGCTTTCAACTACCGAGTTCCAACGATTAACGCGCAGTGTGCTCGGGCAAACATGGCAGCCCCGAAAGCACCATGGGGCTGGCACAGCATACGCTGATCGGCTTCGATGGCATATGCAAAACCATCGCGTCGCCACAGTTGCCGACAAAGACGGATTGACCGACTCCATGGAGAGGGGACGGTCGTGTGTCGCGGCTCGCGTGTCAATTCTTGCCCCACGTCTCCTGGTCTTGACGTCAACAATCGATCTTCACATATTCTCTCATGATCGCCGCTAATCTTTGGGACGGTCATTCCTCAACCAACTGAAATCGTTCAACCATTGGAGGTTTCAATGAGCGAGAGAACATTCGAAATTCCTGTGTTCGTGCGAGCCGCTGAAGGTCTCATCCAGGAGATCGCCTGCCTTGAGGATGCCTGCGATTTCCTCGACGAATGGCCCAAGCACCGTCGTGGCGTGATCTATGAGACGGCGAAGCGAGCATGCCATCGCGCGTTCGATGGCCTTATGACGCTGAAGGCAGCGCGCGACGCGTTCGCCGGCTTTGCCCGTTCGGCGAGAATCCTCGAGGATGTCTCCACGGCGGTTCCCTGGGTGGCCGGGAAGGCCGGCGAGACTGGCAGTGTAGCAGCCTGAGGTAATGGGAGGATACGATGCTTTCTCGACACTTCGAAAAGCCTGTGCGCGTGTGGGTCGGGCTTGGTTTTCCTCGGCAACTGAACTCCGTCGTGGATGCCTACCAGTTCGTCGTGGATTGGTGTGGAAACAGCCCGGAGCAGAAGGCGGCGATCCGTGCCTGCAAAGCTGCACTGGCCGGCGAGATCGACCCAGAAACGGCGCGCGGCATCCTGGTCCAGTTCGCCAGGAAGAAGGACATCCTGGTCGAGGAGGAAGTGATGCCGGCGGTTACAAATTCCGGACAACGGTTACAGGTCTGATCCGCCACGCAACCTCAGGGCGGCGGCCATCGTGCCGCCGCCCTCGTCTCTTGCAAAACGGGCGCCGGGAACGCCTCGCTATCCGAGGTATCGCGAACGATACCGATTGGTATTGATTGCGGTGTGCGTGCCCGTTTTTACTCGATACGTTTGATCCTGCCTCCCGACAGCCGGAAAATGCCATCGTGGCCACCTTGGCTTGCAAAATCGTCCTGTAGCTCGCCCCAGGTGCCTAGGTGTTTGCCGCAGTCATCGCATTTGATTTCGGTCGACTCGATGGCGTCAGCGGGAATCCGCAGCCGGATGGTACCGCAATAGGGGCATTCGAGCTTATGATTCAGATACTTCTGCACCGCTCCGATCCTCAGCCCCCCTTCCTGCCGAGATTATATGGGAACACCACCTTGTCGAAAACAAGAAGGGTATTTGTTTCCTTTTTGGTATTCATCCGGCGAGGGCCGCGGCAGACCTACTTCGTTGTGCTGCGGTGGATTTCGATGAGGTTGCAGAGGCTTTCGATGCCGAACTGTGAGAAGGCCAT
>NZ_LMFV01000043.1 GCF_001427285.1 Mesorhizobium sp. Root552 | reverse complement strand
AAACCCGGCCTGTCCCCGCATCCATCCCCTCCCGGCAAATCACCGGGGCAGTGAATCATCCCGAGCCGTCAATGGCGAGGTTTTTCGAGGCGTCCAGCTTCCCCGTATCCAGAGTACCTGAACTGCTGCCGTGGAACTGGTCTCCCGCCGGAGACGCCCGGCAAGAGGCCGCCTGATGGCACGCCCAACCCGTGTCTACACCATCGAATACGTCGCCACGCTGATAGGCGAGAACCTCGAACTCCTCCAGGAAATCACCGGCAATTCGGAGAACATCGACTACGGCGAGATGATCCATGTCCACGACGGAAGCGAAGAGGGCATCACTACCTTCACCGACCGAGGCATCGAAAGCCTGAAGGAGTTCCTCGCAGACGTACGGACCTGGGACGGCGGTGTGCGACAGTTCCTCGCGGATTCCCAATGCGATCCGGGAATGATCAAGCGCGTCATGGCAGACAAACCAAATTCCTGATCTCTCGCGGTCTTGGCCGGATGGATACGATCAGGGCTCGGTTCGTGTCACGAGATCTCGACCTGTGGGCCTACACAAGAGGCGTGACGCTCGACTTCAGCCGGCCCGGAAAGCCAACCGACAACCCGACAACGCCTATATCGAAGCCTTCAACGGCCGCTTCCGAGCGGAGTGTTTGAACGCCCACTGGTTCCTGACGCTTGCGGATGCCGCCGAAAAAGATGGAGAATTGGCGCAGATACTACAATGAGGAACGCCCGCATGGGGCGATCGGGCACAAGGTCCCGATCTCGTTGATCAATCCCGATGGCGCAACCAGCCCGCCATCGTGAAAACGCCGGAAAACTCTAACCTCCGGCGGTCCAAACAATGGGATCAGAGCAATCAAGGGCCGGACTCTAATCTCAGATGGAGGAAATTACCCGTGGCAGGTCAGTATGCGGGAAATCGGGCGGCGCTACCTCCAGAGAAGGCTACGCAGCCTCGACGATGGATCAAATGACCCCTGTGACGACGGCCACGCCGGCAACTGCAGTAAGCGCGCCTGCTGCCCGGACCAGCGTTTCACCCCGCGGACCAGCCCCGCTTGCCGCGATCGACCCGAGGCCCAGGCCAGCGGCATGCAGCAGCGCGGTTGCGACAACGAAGCCTGCGCCGTAAGCAAGGCCAGCAACGCTGTCCGGCATCTCCGCGCCATGGGCAAAGCCATGGAACAGGGCAAAGAAGCCGACCAGTCCCATCGCCGCGGCAACGACCGGCTTCAGGCCAAATGCCACCGCCGCACCAAGCACGACGATGGACAGGCCGATGCCGAGTTCGACAAACGGCATCTCAATGCCGGAAAAGCCGACGACGCCACCCACAGCCATGACGCCGACAAAGGCAGCCGGCACCAGCCACATGGCGCGGCCGCCCAATTGCGCGGCGAACAGGCCAACCATGACCATGGCGAGGATATGGTCGATGCCTCCAATCGGATGCATGAAGCCGTGCGCGAAACCGCTCGCATCGCCGACACCGACATGGGCGCTGGCAACGGTGGAGCTTGCGGCGAATATGGCTATAGCCATCATTACTTTAGTCAAACTTTTTTGCATTGTCTGTCTCTTTGCGTTCGGTCTCATAGTATTTATCTTCAATGCATTATCGACGCAGACCGCAATCCGTCCGCGCCGATACTACAAGTAGTCGCAGGCAAAAGCATCAATAACTCTAAGGTCACAACGACGTTCAAGTTCTGGATTCTATCCAAATATTTTTGAACGAATGCCAATTCTGGTGAGGGTTACGAAAACCCCTTACGCGGGGGTGATAACAGACAGCACCACGTCGCAAAGTTAACATGGGAAGTACCGGAAGATCCTCCATAATCAATTCATTAGCCTTTCGGTAAAGCTGAGCCCGTTGGCCATCATTCTGAGTTTCACGCGCTCTATCTAAAAGGCCATCAACTTTTGAATTAGAATAGTACCCTGCATTGAACCCAAATGGAGAGCAATTTCTCGAGTGCAGCACCTGGTCCAGCCAAATGTCACAAGACATACCCTAACTCATTTGTGAGACGCCCGCGCCATCCGGCAAACCAGAACGCCACTCGTTGCAGTAGACGACCCAGTCTTCTGTTCGGACTATCTCTGCACCACATCCTATTACTTCGAGGCTCTTCGCGAGATAATCACATATTTGCACGGGCATGAGCTGCCCAGAACCAGCATTTGCCGTCATGATACGCAATCGCCAATCGGACGGGACACCTGCCTCCTTGAGAAGCTGCCGCGCCCGTTCTGGATCGTATTCGTAAGGAAATTTGTAATTGTCGTCGAAGGCTGGCGAGGCTGGTGGTAACATTCCAGATGCGACCGCTGTATCTCCCCGAAAGACGCTATCGCTCAATTCTTGCCGATTGATTGCATGGGCAATAGCATGACGCACTCTAGTGTCACGAAGAACTGGATCGCGCATATTAAAAATGAAATACCAAATGTATGGAACCCGACACTCTTTTACAATGAAACCGCGTCGCTCTAGTTCGTCGAGATCACTACCTTCCAAGCCATAAGCAAAATCGACATTGTCGGTGAGTAGTGCCTCATACCGATCTTTCAACTCCGGATACGGTTTAAACTCAATACCCTTAAGCTTGGGTGCGCCCCCCCAGTAATTCTCATTTCGCTGCAGCCGAACACCGCTTCCGAAAGGCGTCTGAAACCGCTCATTAAAACGAAACGGGCCAGTTCCGGGAGCATGATCGGCAATACCCGAGTTCCCTAGTCTCTCTAATGCCTCAGGGCTGATGTAGACGTGCGCGCCGGGAGCATCTTCTTGAGTCATGTAACGGAGAAACTCTGGAAAAGGTTCCTTCAATGTGAGTTTGACCGTGTATTGCCCCAAAATCTCCATGGAATCCAGTACCTCTAGTCCAATTCGATTATAGTCCGCTGCCACGGGCGAATAATGGGGAGCTTTGGGATTCCACATCCGATCTATATTGTAACGAACCGCCTCAGCGTCGAAAGACGTTCCATCATGGAATTGGATTCCTTCTCTCAGATGAAATGTATATTTCAGTCCATCGTCAGAAATATCAACTGATTTTGAGAGCGCAGGGATAAGTTTTGTCGGGCTTGCTTCTTCGTTCTCAAGGTCATCCTCGAATAAGCCTTCAAATACCTGCTGAACCACTCGACCTGTATTCCACCCCCCGAAGGATGCCGGCGGATCCATGGGGTCTACCTCCCAGTCAAGAGCAACACGAAGGAAAGAATCTAATTCAGTTTCAGATTTCATCTTGTATCTCCTTTAGAATTCCTCGGAATAATCATCTCTTCCTTCATCTATGGCGATGAAGTGGTCAGCGATCCGTGTCATCGATACACGCTGCTCCAGAGACCAACGTCGGATTAGTTGATATGCTTGATCTTCGCTAATCGATCGCTCGGTCGCCAGACGTCGAACCGCGTTGTTCACTACGCGGCGTGATCGTAAAGTTTCCTCAAGCTTGACGATTTTACTATTTTGTCTGCGTTCAAAACGGTAGCGCGAACTAGCGACGGATAAAGTCGATAGGATGCCGAAAGGATGGATGGGCTTCGCGATGATGGCCTGCGCATCAGCGTCCAATAGTTCACGAACAATGGTCGGGCTCTCATATTCCACAATCCCGATAAGTGTGCCTTCCCGGCCGTTCCTCAAGGCACTTACGTCGATAGGAAGATGTCCGCTAAAAAGACAGAAGACGACATCGGCATGAACTGGCCAACTTTCGGGAATTGGCCACTGTGTATTGACCTGGCACCCGATCCGCTTCAGATGTCGAATAAGTTCATTACAAGCTGCGTCCTCTGGATGAATCACCCAAACTTGCAGTTTCCGCAATTCTCGAATCAGCGCCTCACCGGACATGAAGCTTCTTTCTATCCTTGAACGTGGTTAATTCGACCCAATCCCACATAGTTCATAAGATACGGATCGGGTTTCATTGCCTGTTTGAATTCTGCGACAACTCTAAATTTTCTTCCAGCTTCCGTCATTCCAATTCGTGGCCAGAGATAAGTGTGGCTATTATCAGGATCGACCATAACCACGCCTTGAGGAGCAGAGATTTCTAATCCGAGCACTTCGGCTCGAAGTCGTTCAGGGTCCAGTGTTCCAGCACGCTCTAAAGCTCGGGCAAATAGCAGAACGGTGAAATACGCGGCCTCGGCACAAGCATCGGTCGGCCGTTTAGCTCCGAAACGCTGATGATAGTTGGCAACAAAATTACTATTTCGTGGCGATCCTACTGTTTCGAAGTATGGGGCGGAAACGATATGCCCCGGCAACGGTTCGAACCACATTTCTTGACAATGCGTTTCGTTCGT
This sequence comes from Mesorhizobium sp. Root552, assembly GCF_001427285.1. GTDB lineage: Bacteria > Pseudomonadota > Alphaproteobacteria > Rhizobiales > Rhizobiaceae > Mesorhizobium. The sequence continues at coordinate 2,610 of NZ_LMFV01000043.1, read as the reverse complement.
CGTCAGGGAGGCGATTGGCATGACAGATGGATCAAGATTCTCGGTGGCATACGCATCATAAAGTGCCGCTATTCCAGGTCCCACCACCGTGGAGAAGATCACATCGGCACCGAGCGCTCTCGCCTCTTTGACGATATTCGAAAAGGCGTCTCTCTGTGCATTAAACGGCAGATAGTGTTCACCAACAATACTGCCACCAATCTCGGACACGAGATCTTGCATAATTCGGTTCGATTCACGTGGGAAAAGATAATCGGTTCCCACACACATCAGCTTTCGACCGTACCGGGGAAAAAGATATTCGGCGAGTGGTAGATGAAGTTGATTTGGTGCCGGTCCGGTATATATAATATTCGACGAGTATTCAAACCCTTCATAGCCAATTGAGTACCAAAGAAGTCCTCCACGCCGCTCTATTACAGGAATCACTGCTTTTCGACTGTAGGAAGCCGAACAGCCAAATATATTAGTCACCCCTCTATCCATCAGCAGCGAACTGGCGAATTGGGCGTAGCGTTGTGGATCGGAGGCGGGGTCGAGGATTAAGGGTGAGATCGGTTTTCCAAGCACGCCACCTGCTAAATTTATCTCGGAAATGGCAAGTAAGGTGCCCTGTAGTTGAGAAATCTCAGAGATCGCCGTTATACCACTCCTCGAGAATAGGATACCAACCGGCCAAGTGCCTTCCAAGCGGTAGGACTCCTGTAATTCATCAACGCCGCGCATCTCGTAATTCCCGCTACGTCGCGAATTGGCGTAGTGGATTGCGCTGAAGCTGTAACATCGCAATATCCAATTCGTGAGTAGTCGAACTCATGTCTTCCAAATCCATATCCAAGGCTCGTTCCGCGGCTTGGATAATAGTCGGAACGCATTGGTGAAGTTGAATTTGTGCGTCTACCGATCCCATCCGTCCCAGACGTACTGCAGCCGAAAAAAGACCACTTGCCGCACCTCGCAATTCAGCGAGAACAGTGTTCTCAAGGCCTATTCCTTGGGAAGCCGATATTGCTGCTGTGACGACGGCAAGGTTACCGCCCTCGCCCGCTTGCACTTCTTGGCAAAACGTAGCGAGTACACTGTGAGGCCATATCCGTGGTGCCAACTTTGCCAGATGACGTCCAGACGAGATCGATGCGTTCCGCGCAGGCACCGACAGCTTCAGAGCTAAGAGATGTTCGTCGATCTTATGCAGTTGGACAAGGTCGGCCATTGAAAACATTCGATGCGCATGAGCAGTGGCAACTGCGTCAGAGCGACCCGTACCATGGAGTAGTACCGCTTTGACAATTTCCACGATTTGAATCGAGTTTTTTGGGATCTCGTTGAGCAGTGCTTCCAATCCGAAGGAGTGAACATAACGTCCTATTGGCAGAGAACTGTCGGCCAGCTGGAGGGCCGTCAGAAAGCTCGCACGATTGGGGGGCTCTAGCGACGCTTCACCCATGAGAGTGTCCTGACACTACAAGTGGACGAGAAACTCCGAGCCGAACATAGTCAAAACGAAGCGACAATTCGCCCAGTTTAAGATCTCGAACCGTTTTGGCCATCAGTTCCTCACTTGAGAGCATCGGCACGAGAATGCGACAGCCGTCTACCTCAACCGGCACGTGCTGGTTTCCGAAAGCGTGACCGATAAGCGTAGCCTGGCGGACGATGTCTGGGATCGAGTTCGTATGATCGATATCTACGACCAGCGCAAGCTCCACAGGTCTTTGAGCGACGATTGTATGATCATCGTTGCTAAATAGAATCGCTCCGTCGAAAATATACTGACCGTGCTCCATAGACACAGCAAAGTCGAGCCCACCCTTTGTGCGTCGCCGGAGCCGTCGCTTACTTGCCTCCGCCCATGATATTTCTATGAAATCTACTACGCCGGCGGTGTACTTGGTTGCATCGAGGGCGCCAATTATTCTATTCGAGACAAGCATAATCTATTTCCTCCGAGATGGGGCTGGCGCGCCAATCATCTGCATTCGAACGCGGGACCAAGTTTCGTCCATGAGTCGCATAGCTACTGATGATGACCGAGCAAGGACCCTCACAACAATGCCAACCGCTCCGGGTAAGGCACCCACACCTAGTCGAAAGTCTTCACCCATCATTTCCAGGGATGTGGCAGCCTCGTATATCCCCTTTGCATTCCCGCCCGGAGCAAGCGCCAGCAGGTTTCCCGAATAGAGGAAGGAACCAAGAACGCCTCTTGTATTGATTGGAAGCGCCGCCGGTTCCATAAGCATGCGGTCAGTGAAAAGCGTACTTCCACCGACCTTTATTTGCGTTTCTAGTTTGAGACGATCGAACGCGAAGACCTCGCCACGGGCCAGGCGTCCTGGTGAAATGATTTCGCTTGCAACCAACATAGACCCTCGCTCGAGGTCGATCATGGTCTCTTGGTCGTAAGATGACTGTGCCTGCGGGATTAGTTGGTCCGGCAGATACTCGATGTATGATCCCTGCGTTACCTCCAATTGTACCTTCTGCAACGCCGACCCTTCCAACATGCGGTGCAGCTTGGTTGCGGACGTGCTCGTTACATGAAGCTTGCCACCGTCCCGCGCAGCAATCCGCAGTTCCAGCTTATCGCCGTCAAACACCGCTCCCGAG
>NZ_LMFV01000042.1 GCF_001427285.1 Mesorhizobium sp. Root552 | reverse complement strand
AGGGCCTTCGCCTTGGTGTCGTTCGATAAAAGGGGATCGGCAAGCTCGACGGACACCAGAAGCGCCTGCCCGCCACAATCGTCCCATTCGCCCACTACGATCCAAAGAAAGAAAAACCAAGGTCGTAAAAGGCAAAGCACAACCCCAGGCCTGGAAACAGGCCGCCAGCCGGCGCCGTGGCCCCCAACGGCGCCGGCTACCCCATCACAACAACACCGCGCCGCTGACCTTGAGGTTTGATCGACCGCAAGTTTGGCCGGTTGCGCCGGCAATCAAGCGATGAAAGTCACTTGTGATGCCTGAGGCGCACTCCCGGCCCTTCGCTTTCTGAAGACAAAAGTTGCACTCCCGCCTCCTCCAGCGCCTTGACGAGCAAATCCTCCGACGCGCGGTGCAGCGTATGACGGTGGCACTCGAAATCCTTGATCGTGCTTCGCGACACGCCGGCGATGCTCGCCAGTTGTTCCTGCGTGCAGTTGAGCAGGCCTCGTGCTGCGCGGCATTGCTCCGGAATTAGGTTCATCAAATTAATGCCTTGCCGAGTTGCGCCCAAGTCAACCATAATGGGTGAGATCAGGCAATGGGTGCCGATTTTCTATATGAGCAACTGCACGGAATGATGGGTGACACATCGCTGTTATTGATGATTGTCATGCCGTTCGTCGGCAGCCTCATTGCTGGTTTCTTGCCGTCCAATGCCCGCAACGCCGAAGTCTGGCTGGCCGGTGCGATCGCACTGGGTGAACTGATCCTTGCATCAGCGGCATATCCGGCTATCGCCGCTGGTGGGGCGATCCGCGCCGACCTCGAATGGATTCCCACGCTCGGCCTCAATTTCACATTGCGAATGGACGGCTTTGCCTGGCTGTTTGCGATGCTGATAAGTGCCATCGGCTTTCTCGTCGTCCTCTATGCACGCTACTACATGTCTGCTGAGGACCCGGTTCCGAGGTTTTTCTCCTTCCTGCTGGCTTTCATGGGCGCGATGCTCGGCATCGTGATTTCGGGCAATCTCATCCTGCTCGTCATCTTCTGGGAAATGACCAGCATCTTTTCCTTCCTGCTGATCGGTTACTGGCACCACAACGCCAGCGCGCGCGACGGGGCACGCATGGCCTTGACCGTCACCGGCATCGGCGGCCTCACCCTTCTGGCCGGCGTGCTTCTGGTTGGCCATATCGTCGGCAGTTACGATCTCGAGCGGGTGCTGGCCTCCGGCGACCTGATCCGCTCGCATGAACTTTATGTGCCGGTACTCATCCTGATCTTGCTCGGTGCGTTGACCAAGAGCGCGCAGTTTCCATTCCATTTCTGGCTGCCCAACGCCATGGCCGCGCCGACGCCGGTCTCGGCCTATCTGCACTCAGCTACCATGGTGAAGGCCGGCGTGTTCCTGATGGCAAGGCTCTGGCCGGTGCTGGCGGGCAGCCAGGAATGGTTCTGGCTGGTCGGCCTCGCCGGCATGATGTCCTTCGTCCTCGGCGCATACTTCGCCATCTTCCAGCAGGACATCAAAGGGCTGCTTGCCTATTCGACCATCAGTCACCTCGGCCTGATCACCATGCTGCTCAGCCTTGGCAGCCCGCTGGGCGCCGTTGCCGCCATCTTCCACATGATGAACCATGCGACCTTCAAAGCGTCGTTGTTCATGGCTGCCGGCATCATCGACCACGAGACCGGCACGCGCGATATACGGCGCTTGAGCGGACTGTTCCGCTTCATGCCGATCACCGCCACCCTTGCCATGGTGGCAAGCGCTGCCATGGCCGGTGTTCCGCTGCTCAACGGGTTCCTGTCCAAGGAAATGTTCTTCGCAGAAGCGGTCGAAACGCATCAGATATCGATCCTCGATACGGCAGCTCCCTATGCGGCGGTCCTCGGCAGTGCATTCGCGGTCGCCTATTCGATCCGCTTCATCCACGGCGTCTTCTTTGGACCGCCTCCCGAAGATCTGCCGCACACGCCGCACGAAGCCCCGTTCCTGATGCGGTTTCCGATGCAGTTGCTGGTGCTGGCCTGCCTGATCGTCGGTATTGTCCCGGGCCTCACCATCGGGCCGTTCCTGCATACCGCGGTTACCTCTGTTCTGAGTCCGGCGACGCCGCAATATAGCCTGTCTGTATGGCATGGCTTCACGCTGCCGCTGATCATGAGCGTCGTGGCGCTGGTCGCCGGAGCAATTCTCTACCTGCTTCTGAAGGGCTACCTGGCCCGCTGCGAGGAAGGCCCGCCCGTCTTTCGCAAACTGAAAGGCCAGCGCATCTTCGAACGCGCGATGGTCACCGTCTCTTGGCGATGGGCGCGTTTCATCGAAAGCCAGCTTGGGACACGGCGGCTTCAACCGCAGCTTCGCCTGCTGGTTCTCGTGGCTTTCGTTGCTGCGTTCTGGCCGCTTTATTCCCTCGGCTTCGATCCCGGCCGGCTGAACTGGACCAATACCGATCCGATCTTCGCCGCGATCTGGGCAATCGGCATCGCCTGCGCTCTCGGAGCGGCCTATCAGGCCAAGTTCCACCGGCTGGCAGCAACGATCCTTCTGGGCGGAGCGGGACTTGTCACCTGCCTCACCTTCCTCTGGCTTTCAGCCCCCGACCTTGCGCTCACCCAATTGCTGGTCGAAATCGTGACAACCGTTCTGCTTTTGCTTGGCCTGCGCTGGCTGCCAAAACGCTTCGAAGACAAGTCGACCGATGCCGTAACCATTGGAGCGCGCTTGCGCCGTGTCCGCGATTTTGTCACAGCCATTACCGTAGGTCTGGGCGTCACGCTGATTTCCTATGCCGTGATGACACGCGCTCCGCCCGCAACCATCGCCGACTACTTCCTCCAAAACGCCTACAGCGAAGGCGGCGGCAAGAATGTCGTCAATGTCATCCTGGTCGACTTCCGTGGCTTCGATACCTTCGGCGAGATCACGGTGCTGGGTGTTGTCGCCCTGACCGTGTTTGCCTTGCTGCGCCGCTTCCGCCCTGCCCCGGACAGCGTCGAACGGCCCGAACAGCAGCGCATCCAGAAGGACTTCGACGAAGCCCGGCCTGATCGCGAAGCGGGCGACACCGTCAGCGATTACCTGCTCGTGCCGTCCGTCATCATGCAATGGCTGTTCCCGGTAGTCATCGTGCTTGCGGCCTATCTTTTCCTTCGCGGACACGACCTTCCGGGCGGCGGATTTGTGGCGGGCGTAGCGATGGCTGCCGCCTTCATCCTGCAATACATGGCGGCAGGAACGGTCTGGGTCGAAGACAGGCTTCGGGTTCTGCCGGTCAATTGGATCGGCTTCGGCCTGCTGTTCGCAGCCCTGGTCGGAATGGGCTCGTGGATTTTCGGCTATCCGTTCCTGACGTCGCATTCGCAATATCTGGAACTGCCCCTGATCGGAGCGGTTCCGGCAGCCACCGCCGCCCTGTTCGACCTTGGCGTTTTCTCTCTGGTCGTGGGCGCAACGGTGCTGATGCTCATTGCCCTTGCCCACCAGTCGATCCGCCGGCTGCGCGCCTCGCGCATCGCCGCCGAAGCAGCTTCGGAAGGCGCGTGATGGAACTTACGCTCGCGCTTGCCATCGGCGTTCTTATCGGCTCCGGCGTCTGGCTGCTGCTGCGGCCGCGCACCTTTCAGGTCATCATCGGTCTTTCGCTCATATCCTACGGCGTCAACCTGTTCATCTTCTCCATGGGCAGGCTGCGCGTCGGCGCGGCACCGGTGCTCGGATCGGGCGGAACCGTCAATCCTGCGGACTACGCCGATCCTATCCCGCAGGCCCTCGTCCTGACTGCCATCGTCATCGGCTTTGCGACGACGGCCCTGTTTCTCGTGGTGCTGCTCGTTTCGCGCGGCTTGACCGGCAGCGACCACGTCGATGGCAGGGAGCCGAACTGATGGGTTGGATTGACCAGATCCTCATTGTGCCCATCGTTCTGCCGCTGGTTACAGGCGCTATCCTGCTTCTGTTCGACGAGCGCCGGCATGTGCTGAAGGCAATGATCAACGTCATCTCGACGCTGGCGTTGACGCTCGTTGCACTGGTTCTGCTCAATCTTGCCGATGCTCCCCCGGCGGATGCCAATGCCGCGACCACCGGGGTCTACCTGCTCGGCAACTGGGCTGCTCCGTTCGGCATCGTCCTGGTTCTCGACCGGCTTTCGGCTCTGATGCTCATGCTGACCTCCGTTCTCGCGTCGGCCGCGCTGGTGTTTTCGCTGGCGCGCTGGCACCGAAGCGGTCCGCATTTCCACACGCTGTTCCAGCTTTTGCTGATGGGCCTCAACGGTGCATTCCTGACCGGAGACCTGTTCAACCTCTTCGTATTCTTCGAGGTGCTGCTGGCGGCATCCTACGGGCTTGTCCTCTACGGTTCGGGTGCGCTGCGGGTAAAGACGGGCCTGCACTACATCGTCATCAACCTGGCCGGCGCTTCACTATTCCTGATCGGAGTCAGCCTGATCTATGGCGTCACCGGCACATTGAACATGGCTGACCTGGCTGTCCGCATCCCGGAGGTGGCTGAAAACGACAGGATGCTTTTGCAGGCAGGCGCCGCCATCCTCGGCGTCGCCTTTCTTATCAAGGCCGGCATGTGGCCACTCGGCTTCTGGCTGCCCAATGCATATATGGCTGCCGCCGCGCCCGTTGCCGCGATCTTCGCCATCCTCAGCAAGGTAGGCATCTACGTCATACTCAGGCTGTCGCTGCTGCTGTTCGGCGCGGATGCCGGTGCATCCTCCGGCTTCGGCGGCTCGTGGCTGCTGTTCGGCGGCATGGCAACAATCGTTTTCGGCGCAATCGGCGTGCTGGCCTCGCAGGCCATGGGACGGCTCGCCGGATTCTACCTGCTGGTCTCGTCCGGCACGCTACTGGCGGCAATTGGAACGGAAAGCATCACCGTCACCTCCGGTGCACTTTACTACATGGTCAGCTCGACCCTCGCCATCAGTGCGTTCTTCCTCCTGATCGAGTTGATCGAACGGGCACAGAACCCGGCCACCAACGTTTTGGCGGTCACCATGGAAGCCTATGGCGACGACATGGACGAGGAAGACATCCAAGAAGAGGTCGGCGTCACCATTCCCGCCACGCTTGCCGTCCTGGGCAGTTGCTTTGCAGGCTGCGCACTGCTGCTGGCAGGCCTGCCGCCGCTTTCAGGCTTCATCGGCAAGTTCGCCATCCTGAGCGCCCTGTTAAATCCGGAAGGCCCTGGCCAAGGCGGCAGCGTTGCCGGCACGGCATGGGCGCTGGTGACTGTGATCATCCTCTCCGGCCTCTCCGCGCTGATCGCGATGACACGTACCGGCATCCGCGCCTTCTGGGCGCCGATTGACGAAACAGTGCCGCGCGTACGGCTCATCGAAATCGCGCCGGTGGCAATGCTGCTCTTTCTTTGCTTTGTGCTGACCGTGCAAGGCGGCCCGGCCATGCGCTACCTGGACGCGACCGCGCAATCCCTGCATGCACCGGCTCACTATATACGTGACGTGCTGTCAGCTCCCCGCGTGCCCGGTCCCGGATCAGGAGCGCCGCAATGAGCCGCGTGCTGCCCTACCCTCTGCTGACGGCATCGTTGCTGACTATGTGGCTCCTGCTTAATGGGTTGTCTGCGGGCCATATCGTTCTAGGCAGTATCGTTGCATTCATGGCATCGCGCGCCATGGTCGCGCTCCAGCCGGACAAGCCGCAACTGCGGCGCTGGGGCCTTATCCCAAAGCTGATCGCGCTCGTCCTTGCCGATGTGCTGCGTTCCAACATCGAGGTCGCAGGCATCATCCTGCGAGGCCGGCGAAAAGAGTTCAACTCCGGCTTCGTGATGATTCCTCTTGAGTTACGCGACCCGACAGGTCTTGCGGTACTCGCCTGCATCATTACCAGCACGCCTGGCACGGCATGGGTCGAATATCATGCAGGGAGCGGCCGCTTGCGAATCCATGTCCTCAACCTGGTCGACGAGCAGGCATGGATCGATCTGATCAAGCAGCGCTATGAGGCGCTGTTGATGGAGATTTTCGAATGAGCGGCATCATCATTGTCTCGGCCGTCACCGTCGCGCAGATATTTTTGGTCTGCGCCATGGCGTGCGCATTGCTGCGTCTTGCTCGCGGACCGCGCGCGCAGGATCGCGTCCTCGGTTTCGACGCCCTCTACGTCGCTGCTATGCTTCTGGTGCTGACCATAGGCATCCGCACCGGCTCCACGATCTATTTCGAGGCAGCCTTGGTGATCTCGCTTCTCGGTTTCGTATCCACCGTGGCGTTGGCAAAGTTCCTCATGCGCGGCGAGGTGATCGAATGAACTCCTTTGCCGATCTGCCGGTCTGGGTTGCCCTGCTTACAGCGTTCTTCCTCATCCTGGGTTCCGGCCTCACCTTGCTGGGCGCAGTCGGCCTTGTGAGATTTGACAGCTTCTATCAACGGGTCCACGCGCCGACGCTCGGCACGACATGGGGTGCAGGCGGCATCCTCCTTGCCTCGATGATCTGCTTTTCGGCGCTTCAGTCCCGCCCGGTCGTGCACGAGGTGCTGATCGCGATCTTCATAGTGGTTACGACACCGGTTTCGCTGATGCTTCTGGTACGCGCAGTCCTCTACCGCGACCGGATCGAAGGCAAGGGCAACGTGCCATCCTTCGAGCCTACCCATGACATCTCATCGGAGTCGCCAACAACGGACAACAGGAACTGAGGTTCGACGCCTCCGGCGCTGCGGGAGCCCCGGCACGACATGGCGAATTCCCAACCAGCAACGTCAAGTGAAAGGTGGCCGCAATTCCTCGGTCAATCCATCGGCGCTTTTTGCCCACGAAGCCTGACGCGCAGCAGACAAGCAGGCAGTCCTCTCGCCTTCAATACTCCTGATGTATTGCAAGGAGAAAACATCAGGCAGTCACCCCTGGATAAATTATAGTTGGTATGGTTGTAGCGGAATTTCACACTGCCATCGATGCAATACAGAAAGTATGTGCTCTCGTGATGGAAATAGTCTCTCATTTCATCGAGATCATTGATGAAAATCATGTTCGATTCACCGACGACCCCACCCGGCGCTTGGTGATCGCTAAAACTTAAATCCACATATGTACCCGCTGTGTGGCCTTCCCCCTGAGAACGGGTCCATTTTGAGAGTTAGAGTTTCGGCTATTTTGAGCTTTGAAAGGAGCACGGAATGGCACGGAAGAACTATACTG
>NZ_LMFV01000041.1 GCF_001427285.1 Mesorhizobium sp. Root552 | reverse complement strand
GGTATGTTCTACGCTTCACCCAGGTCGACCAGTCTTGGCGACCTCAACCGCCGGAACTCTAACTTATCCAGCGGACCTCCCTAATGGGGCAGGTCACTTCAGGATATGGAAGAAGCTCTCCATCGAAGCATTGTCGTAACAGCAGGCCGTGCGGCTCATTGACGGTTTCGCTTTCATCGCAGCGAGTTGCTCGCCGTACGCCTCGGATGCGTACGGGCTGCCGCGGTCGGAATGGCAGATGAGGACTTCGGCCGGCCTTTGTCGCTGCGCTGCCATCATCAAGGCGGCCAGCGGCAGTTCGGTGCGCATGTGGTCGCGTATCGCCCAGCAGATGATCTTGCGGGTCGCGAGATCATGCATCCTGGGACTGTCATACCGGCCGCGATGCTCGGAGTGGAGACGATATAGAATGAAGCGCGAGGTTGGCAACCTCGCGCTGGACACATAGACTGTTTACTTGTCAGGAGCTTGAGCCGGACCGAAATGCATGATCTCGTCATTTTCTGGTCCGTCGACGATCAAATAGCCGGCTAGGCCGCGCTCAGCTCGCGACAACGCGTGATCGACCAGCACGTAATGTCCGCCGCGATCGATCTTGAAGTCGACGATCGTCGCGCCGCCAGGCGGAACGGATACGGTCTGAACGTTGGTCAACGGTGGCGAGGTTACGCTGCCCATCGAATAGACATGATCGAAAATCTCACCGATCACATGGAAGGATGAGGTGTAGTTGGGTCCGCCGACGCCGAAGAAGATGCGGACCGTTTCGCTGGCATTGGCATAGAGCGGATGCGACTTGGTAAGTGCGCCGACCGAGCCGTTGAAGAGGAAGTATTCTGGCCGTTCGGAGATCAATTTGTCATAGTCCATCTCCATTTCGCCCTGTGTACCGAAGGGCTCGACTGTGTAAAGTTCGCCCTGCATGACGTAGAATTCACGGTCGACCTGAGGTAGGCCTCCTTCCGGCTCGACCAGGATCAACCCATACATGCCGCTGGTGATGTGGTGGGCTACGCTTGGTGTCGCGCAGTGATAGACATAGATGCCCGGCTTCAGCGCCTTGAACGTTACCACCGCCTCTTCGCCTGGTGCGATCTGGGTGAAATCAGCGCCGCCGCCGGGACCTGTGGCTGCGTGGAAATCGACCGAATGCATCATGACGCTGTCGGCGGCGTTCTTCAGGTGGACTTCGACGGTGTCGCCGACACGAACCCTCACCATGGGACCAGGCACCTTGCGCTCGAAGGTCCAGTAGACATAGGAGGTACCATCATCAAGCCTGCCCGTCAGTTCGACGGTTTCCATGTCGACGCGCACGACCTGAGGCGGGCGCTGGCCGATAGGGCCGGGTAGGTCGGCCGGATCACGCACGATGTCGGCGGCATCCGAGTCCATTGCCTCGCGTGGCCCGGCCATGACCTGGATCAGGCCTTCCATACCGGCCGCGCGGTGTCCGGCAATAGAACAGAAATAGGCGAATTCCCCGACCTTATTTGCGGTGAAGGAGAAGGTGGATGAGGCGTTCTTACCAACGACGATTGACGAGCGTGCTGCGTATTGGTCGATGACTACGTCGTGCTCGGCGCCTTCGCCGTTGATCAAGTTGATCTGCACCAGTTCGCCTTCATGCACCATGAGGGTCGGGTTGACTTGGCCCTCTATGTCGCCGCCGACCCCGATATAGACCATGCGTCCGTTAGCGATGCCGGTCTTGAGGGTGAACGTAGTTGGATTGTGGTAACTCACGGTGTTCGAGGATGCGGCCGCATTGGCGCCAGGTGCAGGCTGCGAACCGTCAGATGATACCTGGGACGGGGCAGCCTGACCAGTCTCGGTCGCTGCGGTGCCATGCTGGTGAGTTTGAGCGAATGCCGGGATAATGAAGAGCAGCGATAGGATCGTGGCGACCGCCATGATCCACACTGGAACCTTGGCTCCATGAGCGGTCCGGCCTCTCGAAAAATCCTCTGATTTCGAACGCATTCTGCGTGTGTCCTGCATTCGGCACTCCATTGTCACCTTGCATCAAATATTTGCTTTTTTTAAAGCGGCCGGTTCAGTCTGAAGAGACTTGCCCCAAGAGCTCTGCAAACACTTTCTTTGCCTTTCCAGGATGCTTTGCCGTCTTTGCCTCTTCGAGATTGACTGGCGTTCCAACGACAATCAATGCCACCATTCCCATACCGTAATGTGGTGTACATTTCACGCCGTAGACACCTTCCGTGTCCAGTGTGACTGTAATCTGCTCGTTCATCTTGCCTTTAAAGGCCTCGACTCCTTCCGGCATCATTCCCTTGACGGATTCTGCATCGTGACCCTTGTCGGTCGGGACGAAGGTGACGGTGTCGCCCGGGGCGGCCTGGATGAAGTCGGGCTGGAACACCATGGCTCCTTTCTCACCCTTGTTGAGCATCTGCACCTGATGATCAGCGGCCAGCGCGTTTCCGGTAGCCAACGCCAAAACTGCTGCCGCGACAATTGTCGTACACTTCATCTTTGTTCTCTTTCTCTAACGGGAGACTCGCGCCGGAAATATCATCTGTTGCCGGTGATCTTGAAGGAACGTCATTTGAAAAACAATCCTGCCAAGGAAGCGGTATTCTTTGATCTGCCTGGGGAGTTCATGGCCACCGAACTGCCTGCCCTCGACTCCGATGCGGTAAGCGCTGTCATTAACTGAGAAGGCAAATTTTACCCGAATCCGAGCACCTATCGTACGTGCAGATGACATTCCTCGCGCAAAATGGTCGATCATGTGGGTCCACTTGCAGGATAGGTTATGAACCGCGCCGGGTTTTCCGGAGGCCGTTTCGTTTGAGTCACGCCGCCATGGCTGGCTCTTCGAGCATGGCGTAGTAGCGTTCCTCGGCTTCGGCCGGCGGGATGTTGCCGATGGGCTCCAGCAGCCGGCGATTGTTGAACCAGTCCACCCACTCCAACGTCGCGAACTCGACGGCCTCGAAGGAGCGCCATGGTCCGCGTCGATGGATTACCTCGGCCTTGTAGAGGCCGTTGATCGTTTCGGCGAGAGCATTGTCGTAGCTGTCGCCGACACTGCCCACGGATGGCTCCACGCCGGCCTCGGCCAGGCGCTCGGTGTATCGAATGCTGACGTATTGGCTGCCTCTATCGCTGTGGTGCACGAGCCCGTTGCCCTGCACGGGCCGCCTGTCATGGAGAGCCTGTTCCAAAGCGTCCAGAACGAAGGCTGCATGGGCGGTCCGGCTCACCCGCCAGCCGACGATCCGGCGGGCATAGGCGTCGATGACGAAGGCGACATAGACGAAGCCGGCCCAGGTCGCGACGTAAGTGAAGTCGGAGAGCCAGAGCATGTTCGGCTTCGGCGCATGGAACTGGCGATTGACATGGTCCCGAGGACATGGTGCCGCCTTGTCGCTAACCGTGGTGCGGATCGGCTTGCCGCGGATGATGCCTTCGAGGCCCATGGCCTTCATCAGGCGGGCAACCGTGCAGCGGGCGACATCGAAGCCCTCGCGCTGCAACTGCCGCCAGACCTTGCGAACGCCGTAGACGCGGAAGTTCTCCTCGAACACGCGCCGCACCTCGACCCTGAGTTCCTCGTCGCGCTTTGCCCGCGCCGACAGCCGGGAGGGATCGATCCGCTTGGCGACATGGTCGTGGTAGGTCGACGGGGCGATCGGCAACACCTTGCAGATCGGCTCGACCCCATGCGCCTCGCGGTGATCGTCGATGAACGCGATCATGGCTTGAACCGGCGGTCGAGCTCCGCCTGGGCAAAATACGCGCTCGCCTTGCGCAGGATCTCGTTGGCCTGCCGAAGCTCGCGGTTCTCGCGTTCCAAAGCCTTCAGCTTCGTCGCCACATCCGTAGGCACACCGGCACGCAGGCCCCTGTCGCGCTCGGCCTTCTTCACCCACTCATGCAGCGTCTGCGCCGTGCAGCCGATCTTGGCAGCGATCGACGAAACCGCCGCCCACCGCGAGGCATGCTCGCCTTCGTGATCCAGAACCAGCCGAACCGTGCGGGTTCGGACCTCGGGAGAGAACTTGTTGGTCGTCTTGCTTGTCATGGCTCCACCTTCTCAGGAGTTGGAGCCTCCGATCAACCCGGCGCGGTTCAGGAAGCACCAATGTCGTGGCGGTATCTTTGGACCGGCCTTAGGTAGATGATCGATCTCGGACGCCGGGTTTACAGTTCCAACAGAAGCATTTCCGCGAGCATGAAAAGGCCGGCGAAGCTAATGTGCAATAGCCTGGGGAACCCCAACCGCCGGCCCTCCGCGACATTGAGATATGCCGCCAATGGTATATTGCGATCGTGAAGTTGAACCTGCAATTCCAAAAAATTGCACCTTGCTAGCAAGAAAACTGTTGGATTGACACCGTGCTGCCTAAAGGCAAGGGCGCGGTGCGCAGGGTGAGCTTTGGTGGGGCATTCACGCGCCGGCCGTGCAGCCTCCTTGGGTGACCGCTGGGAAACCCTATCCCTGCTGACCATTTCTGACAACCAAGAGGAACAAATCATGCTCGTCGCTAACTGGCGAGCCGTGCTGATGGTTGATTTCTTGGCAACAAAAAACCCCGCCGGAGCGGGGAGTTTTTGGGAGAGGGATTGAGGCCCAGCCGGGGGTGCCTCAGGAGAGACGGCTGGGCCTCGCGCTGCCGGATTGGAATGACAGCAGGGACAGCCTATCACCTGATTGCAGGGAAGCAACAAAAGCCGCCCGGAGGCGGCTAAAGAGCGGAAAGCGTTGTGGGATCCCCGGTCGCGGCGATCGTTCGCTACCGTGCCGGCGACAGCGTCGCCAATCTGGCGCGGAGTCAGCTCGTCATTTTTCGCCTTGCGCCGTCAGGGCGTTCGTGCGTGATGGGTGTGGTTGCGGGAGCGGACGACAATTTGAAAGCCCGCAAACTGGCTGACACTTATGCTCCGGCGTTCGCCTGCGGGACAAGCAAGCGGATCGATCGATGAACCTCTTATGCGATCAGCGCGCACGGCCGCCGTGGGCATGCTAACAACGGCGACGTCGATTCCGGTGGCCAGGGTAAACGCTGACGATGTCTATCCTTGGTCCCGCAACATCAGGACCGCAACAATGCTTGATCTAGGTGAAGTCCTCGACCCATTTCGAAAGCAGGTAATCGACGTCAAGGACGCGCTTGCCCGCGCTCGCTACCTCTATGACGGCCTCGACCTGATCCTGGAGAACGTCGAGGATTCCAAGATTCGCGGAGCCTCACAGGAGGTGTTCTCAGCCGCCAGCGAAAGGATGGATACGATCGACGCAATGCTGGACGAGTTTTATCGTCAGTTGTCTTCAGCAGATCGGACGCTGGAGAACTACAAGGTCAATCCGAAAGGCTGACGCTATGGCTACCGTCGCGCGTATCGCCGGGATCGAGGAAAACGACGCCGGTAGCGGGAAGCGCGTGGCTTAGAAGGTTGTGGTGGCTGTTAAGGAACGTCGTCCTTGGCTGTTATCCCGCCTTCGCTCTCCAGAATGCCGAGCCGCTTGGTGACCGACTGATTGAATTTCAATCGTACACCGACGCCTTGGGAGCCTTCTTCGGGAATGAAGACCGCTCCCAGTTCCTCCAAGGCGGCTCGAATAGCGTCGATGGTCTCGTCGTCGGGGATGTCAATGCCGCGTTCGAAGAGCTCTATGACGCGCTCATTGATCTTTGAATTGTTTGCCAACTTGTCTCGGCTGATTTCAACAAGTGCACGCGCCGCTCCGCACAATGGTCCCGTAATCATTATCGCCTCCGGTGATCATGGAGAGTATCACAAATGCTGAAGCGACTGACAGCGAGGGAGAGGCTGGAAGCCCTTGCCTCGATTTGGGAGCCTATCCTGAGTCTGGCGCGGAATGAGGCCATCGAAGGGATCAAGTCGGCCTTAGTGTTCAAGTGTATCGTTAAGCGGCTCTAGCGGCAGGACATCGCGGGTGCTCGGCGTCGATGATCGGTCGCGTTCACAATGGCCATCGCCTTTGTAGCGGCGATGGCCTGGCTGTAGAAAGGGCCGGTAATCATTTAACGATCAGCACTGGTACGGGACTGTTAGCTACAACCTCCGCAGCCTGACTGCCAAGGAGCAGTCGTTTTACACCGCGCCGGCCGTGAGAAGCCATTACAATAAGATTGCAACCTGCTTCCTGCGCCGTTGCCAGTATGGCAGCAGCGCCTCTGGCGTCAGGCACATGGACGGTTTCAGCGACGATTCCCATCCGTTGCGCAGTCGCTGTAATAGACGCGAGCATATCCTCGGCGGCTTTCTTGCAGTCCGCTTCGTAATGTTTGATTTCGCTGGGCGTGACTACCCAGGCAGCAGTGCCGGTAGGCGTTGGAAATGGCTCGGTGGCCGTAACGATCGTGACCTTGCTCCCAATTAGTTTTGCCAACGATAGGCCATGATCGACGCCGGCCTGCGCGAATTCCGAGCCGTCAGTCGGTATCAGGATATGTGTATACATAGATTGCCTCAGGAAACGAGTTAGGGACTGAGGTGGATGGAACCACAAGCATGGATGGACCGGCAAGCGGATCAAATCGTCGCGCTCTCAACTGCAGCATTGGTGATGTGCGCCATTCAACGTCCTGCCGACTGGTCTGATGACAGGAAAAAGACCCCGCCGGAGCGGGAGTTTTTGGGAGAGGGATTGAGGCCCAGCCGGGGGTGCCTCAGGAGAGACGGCTGGGCCTCGCGCTGCCGCTTTGGGACGACAGCACGGACAGCTTAGCACCTAGGGACAGGGAAGCACAAAAAGCCCCGCCTGAGCGGGGAGGTTTTGGGGGTGCTGGTGAGGTCTGATCCAAGGTCCAGCGGCGGACAGCGTGACCGAGCCTCACACTGCCAGATGCACATGGCAGCCAATCCAGACTAGCACCATGCAACGCAATGGCAACAAAAAGCCGCCCGGAGGCGGCTCTGTCGAAGCGGGTGAGTTGGTTGGTGGTTAGGCCGCGCCAATCCGCTTGTAGTTGCTGTTCGCGATCAGCTTTGGAAGGTAGGGGAGAGCATGGACGCCTCTGCCTCCGCTCAGGCATTGCCTTCCGGCTCTACGTCCTCAAGCTTTATTCCCTTAAGCATGTCGACGAGATTGCGCAGTGTCCAGATGACCTCGGCGGCATCAGCCAGTAGCGAGGCCATTTCCTTCTTGGTGAAGAGCTCAGGGTGTGCCGCCACGTAGGCAAGCACGTCCTTGATGTCTGGTTCGTCGTCTGCCATGGGCCATTCTCGCGCCTTTCCCCGCTGCTCACAAGGCGTCGTTCACGGACCGCTCGCGGTGAGCAGGCATTATTGAACTTCCCATGAAATCAGTGCAGGGGAGCTGCTCAAGCAGATCGAGCCGGAGCAGGGCGCCCGCGATGGCAAACGGGAGGCGGGCTTTTTGCGTTTCAGGTGGCGACTAAGTGGCCTTCCCCCTGAGAACGGGTCCATTTTGAGAGTTAGAGTTTCGGCTATTTTGAGCTTTGAAAGGAGCACGGAATGGCACGGAAGAACTATACTGCCGAGCAGATCATCGGGA
>NZ_LMFV01000040.1 GCF_001427285.1 Mesorhizobium sp. Root552 | reverse complement strand
CCGCGCCGCTACAATGATCTACGCTCCGCCCCGGTCAGCCAATCTCGGCGACCATAACCGCCGGAACTCTAACTTATCCGGTGGACCTCCCTAATGGGGCAGGCCATGTTCATGGGCTCTTCCCTGAGTGTGAACCTTAGTCACTTCCTTTTCTGGAGTGAAATTGTCATGTTTTAGGTGGTTTGGAAAGATAGATAATAGCTTTATGGTCGCCATCGATGGTTTCACGTTCGCGGAGTGCGAGATTTCGGAGCAATATGCGATTTCAACTTTCCCATACCCATACCCATACCCATACTCATACCCATGCCTATCCGGGATGCCGCGTGAGGATGGCCGAAGAGGGCGTTGAAAGCGAAGAGCTTGCCGAATTCAGCGACGGCGTGATCGTTCGGTGCCGGCACAGGCGCGAGAGCGACGCGATCATCCTGACGATCTTACCGCACAGGACGGCACGCGGCACAAATATCGACGAAAAGACCTGGAAGTTGCTGCCAGAGACCCAGAAAGGCGAATGGAAGATCGCAGCACGGCTGAGTGGCTGAGTCAGGACGGCCTTGTGAACACGTAGGCAAGGCCCCCAAGCATGAGGCCAACGACGGCGGCCATCAATAACGGGCCGGGATGGCTTCCAAACCAGAACAGGACGAAGCCAATCGAGGTGCCGGCGAGCGACATCATCTTCGCCTTGCGCGGGATAGCTCCACGCTCGCGCCAGTCGCGCAGTGTCGGCCCGAAACGTGGGTGATCGAGCAGCCAGCTTTCGAGCCGGCGCGAGGAGCGGGCAAAACATGCGGCCGCCAGGATCAGAAACGGTGTGGTCGGCAGGACGGGCAGGAAGGCCCCTATAAAGCCGAGCGCAACGAAGAGCAGGCCGGTTGTGAGATAGACAGCGCGCAGGGCAGGGGAGCTTTGCAGGCCTGGCTTCTCGGTCACGATCGTTTCACAGCCTTACCGCTTCGGGCCTGAAGCCGGTGCCGATCAACCGCCCGGTCAGATGCGGAAGGAGCCGTGATCGGGCGATGAAGCGCATAAAGACGGGTGGTCCCGAGGAGGGCGTTCCGCTCTGCGGCTTTCGACGTCGCCGCATCATAAGCTGGACCTTCTGTGTTGCCTTGGTCGGGAAATTTCTGCGCTTTTGGACCGCTCGAAGATGCTTGTCGGTGAGCGTCCCGTTCCGGAGTGGTTCGGAAAGGATGTTGGCGGTCGCGATGGCAGTCTTGGCCTGCCTCGCTAGGGAGGTCCACCGGCTTCGTCGCGACCATCACCTTGACCGCACCCGTCGGCCCGGCCACGACGGCGCCTTCAGCGCACGGATCACCGCCGCCACCGTCCTGGCGTCGGCGCCACGACCGACCCGCATGGCGACGCCGTCAATCTCCAGCTCGATCACGCCGGCTTCTCGCGCGGCCTTCCGCTTCCGTGTCGATCTCGCGCGCTTCCCCGCCGGTTCGGGCTCCGGTGCCGCGACCACTGCTGGAACAAACAATGGCTCCGGTGCCGGCGCATTCCCCAACGGCACCCGCGCGGACAGGCGCCAGGCGAACAGCTGCTGCGGGGACAGTGCATATCGCCGGGCCACCGCGCTCACGGTCTCGCCGGCATCGTAGCTTTCCGCCACGATCCGCGCCTTCTCCTCCGGCAACCATTCGCGCCGCCGTCCAGAACCCGTGAATATCTCAAGCCGTCGAACCGGCTCCTCGTCCCTGGACTTAAGCGTAAGCTCTGAAATCGTCATGTGTCGAAGCCCTCAAAGGCTCCGAGCATCGTGGCTCATGACCACGCGCGAAAGGTGGTGCCGCAACAGCGCTCACATCTGACTGACTTCGAATGGCGCATGATTGCGCCGCTGTTGCCCAACAAGCCGCGAGGCGTGCCGCGTGTCGACGACCGGCGGGTGCTCAATGGCATCTTTTGGGTGCTGCGATCCAGTGCGCCATGGCGCGATCTACCTGAGCGCTACGGCCCGCGCACCTCTTGTTACAATCGCTTCGTTCGATGGCGAAAAGCAGGTGTCTGGGATCGCCTGATGGATGCCATCACCAAAGCCCACGATGGCAAGGCGCAGATGATCGACACCTCTGTTGTTCGCGTCCACCAGCAAGGTGCGACGGCAAAAAGGGGGATCGAGATCATTGTCTCGGCCGCTCCCGGGGCGGGCTGACAACCAAAATCCACGCCTTTGTCGACGCGCAGGGCAGGCCGATAAAACTGACGCTGTCCGCAGGCCAGAAGAGCGACATCGCCTCGGCGGAAGACCTCATCGTTGACCTTCCAGAGGGCGCGATGCTCTTGGCCGACAAGGGCTACGATGCCAACGCGCTACGCACTGTAGTCAAGGATCGCAGGGCGTGGGCCAACATCCCGCCCAAGTCGGATCGCAAAGACCCGATCTGCTTCAGCCCCTTCCTCTACAAGGCGCGCAACCTCATTGAGCGCTTCTTCAACAAGGCCAAACAGTTCCGTCGTGTGGCCACACGCTACGACAAGCTGGCCGAAAACTATCTCGCCGCACTTAAGCTCGTCGCAAACCGCATCTGGCTACGCGATAATGAGTCTACGTCCTAACTTCCTTCATGGATGCTCTCTCCTCTAAGTGACGTTCTAGCGAATATCACTCTGGCACATTGCGATATCGTCGGGCGGGGCATCCACTCCATCAGCTCTCAGCGCAAATCAACACGTCGAAATCCGTGTGTATGACACGTGAGGATTTTCTCTATGACCTGTTTGTAGGCTGAGGTTCAACGAACGAAATAGATCAGACATGTCTTTCCCAATCAATCATTCGTCCATACTGAAGCCAACCATTCAAAGTTTTCGATCGGATAAGTTTGTTTGCCGAGCTTATTGAACAAAAAATTACTCAAATTTGAACTTGTCACTCCGGGACTTGCGCATTCGATTGTTGCCTGTGTTATCGCCTCGAAGACTGGCCGACAATACATACGCGATTTTAGAAGAATAAATCGAAAATCAGACGGATTTAGCCCGTTTGTTGAAAATATCCCGAGATCCCACGGCTCATGAGGCTTCTCGCTTACTAGAATAGTAGCTTCCTTAGTCTCAAAGACGCCTGTTTTACCCATGGAGCAGCTCATGCCCGTGTAAGTGGGGGCAGAAATCGTATAATTTCCGTCGCCAAGAGACCTGACAATACCGTCCAGTTGTAAAGGCGCGTAATCAGAATCCCAGCGATTACCAATAGAAAGTGAAACTTTTTCTCCGATTCCCGCCGCCGCCATAAAAGCAACCGCTTGAGGGTCGGCTATAGGGCCAGCCAGAATGCTGGTAGCCCCCATCTCCAACGCTTTCTTCAACACATGCATCGTATCGCATGTTCCACCGGACATACAGTTATCACCATGATCAAGCAGCAGCACAGGACCCTTGCTGGAAGGCAAGGCGAGGGCCCTTTGAAGAGATGAAGTTGGTTGCTCTTCCTCATAGATGAAGTTTGCTCGATCGTCCCAAATTTTACGCGCAATCTCCTCCGCTGCAGCCTCGCCCACAGGGGCTAATTCGGAAACCACCGACTGACATTCCGGCGTCAGGGATATCCGCCAACGGAAACCCGCCAAAGACAGAGACTGCCAATATTTCGTCTTTTCGTTCCATCTCCCTGGCGGCGTCCAGCGCACGTTTCATGGCTCCCGGCGTACGGGTATCCATGCACAAGGTACTAGCCAGAAGTGGAATATGACAGAACGTATTGCGGACATGGTCCTCCCCATCCAACAAGCGCGCAAATAAGCGGGCCACCCGCTCTCCAGTCTCGTACATGTCGACATGGGGATATGTCCTAAATCCTATCACGATATCTGCGTTCGCCACCAATCGCTGGGATATATTAGCATGCAAATCTAATGCGACTCCGATAGGCACGCCAGGCGCCAGTCTCCTCAAACGGTCAAGCAATTCGCCTTCACCATCGTCGTAACTTTCCGTAACCATTGCACCATGCAAATCGAGCAGAATTCCATCACATCCGCCCTGAACAGCCAAAACGACAGCATTCGCCATCTGCTCGAACGCATCATCGCACACGATACCGCTGGGATACGCCGTCGCGAACACGGGAGTCGCAACGATCGCATCTCTTGTTTTTGCGAAGTCGAGAAATGCTCCCATCGCGGTAGCGGATCCTTCGGCTGCAATTTTTGCCTGAGCATCCCAAGCGGGAGAAAATGACGAAATAGGCGTCTTCAAGGGCGAAAATGTATTCGTTTCGTGGCTTATGCGCGCGATGATGAGTTTCATGTAGTGATCCCTGTAGTATTCCTCGATCAAACTTTCCAACCCGGATGCCGCATTGGTTGAAGAATTCTGCGTCGAGCGAAATAGCTACGCTTTAAGAATTTTTCCAATCTGCTGCCAGTTCCCTGGATTCAGAACGAGCATAACCTTTCCATCCGAGTCACGCTTGAAGGCGATTCGTTGCAGAATTTCGCTCGCGAAAAGGAAACTGTTTGCTTCACGGCCTGCTGAAACTAGTGTTTCTCCAGGCTCAATCCCAAAAATGCTGCACTCGCCAATAGATCTCAAAGTGAGGTTGTTTCCAGTTTGGCGGACTTCGACCAGTCCTTCGGTCCCGAACTTGAATGTCTGTGACAGTTCAGCCGGTTCGAAGATCGTGGTTTCAGTAGTGCTATAAGGGTCGATATGGGGAATACTATTCAACACGGCCGACCACATGGTTTCGGATGCCACGACGGCCAAGTCCGTCGGATGAAGGCCCGGATTTTCTATCTCGGCCGTTGAGACCGCGAAAAGAATGTCCCCGTCATTAACCGTGCCGAGCGGCTGTATCATCCGCCCCATGGAGGTGTGAACCTGCACGGCCAGACGGTTCAGTTCGGCATAAGTCAATTTTTGGTTAGTTACCACAGCGCTGATGGTCGTGTTGGCGGGATTGCCGACCCGTCGACGCCTTCCCATAATGGAGTTGCGATCAGAGTAAAGCTCGTTCGGAATTTGCGCGAGCAGCTTATCGATATGCTTGGCGTTCTCGGGTAAGAGTTGCGCGCCCGCGACTACCGCACCCGAACGGTCGACCACCACTCCTACGCTGTTGACCACAGAAAAGGTTGCGATCTTGGTCTCGCCCACTTGTGCAAAAGCACCACCCTGTCCTGAATGAAGCCAAAGGCCGAAATAAGCGCCCTGCATAGTATTTCTGCCGGCCCCTTGGGCGCCGAGCGGAAACACGCCAGGCCTAGCGGCTGACAGCGCGGCTCGCCCCAGTCTGTCATCAGGATGATAAGGAGTAAGTCTACGAAGACCGTAGTCATAGATAATAGCGCCTGCGACCGTGGCCAGGTTATTCCAGTGCCCGGAACGATGAGCGTTGTCCTTTAAAGCAGCCGCCACACCAGCGGCGGTGCCAAGGCCATACCAGGATCCGCCTGAAATCGTAATAGCATCGAGGTTGGGAAAATCGTGTCCTTGGCGAAGCCAATCGAGATTGTAGGAACCTGGCGCACCCCCACGAACATCGACGGTGCCAACAGCTTTATTAGGAAACCAGAATACCGTTGCGCCCGTAGGGCCATCAGGATATTCGGCGGTACCGATATACATAGAGGGAAAATCAAATTCCAGAACTGGGCCTGTCGGTCCGGTCCGGATGGTGAGATCTGCCTGGTCAGTCAACGGGATATCCTCCACTCCATCTATAACCTCGGGTGACTACCTGTTGGGCAGCACCCGCCCGCGGCATGAACATCCAGCCTCGGATCGAGTTTCCAGAATACATAACCTAGCCAAATCCGTTAGGTCGCTTGGCCGAGAGCCGAATGTTATCTCAACGTGAAAATTAATGCTCTGCTCGATCAGTAAGTAGTACGGCAATTCCACGCGGATAACCAAGATCGGAAAAATCTCTCGCCACTCTCGCATGTCCGGCCCAATCATGTTCCGCCTCAAAGCGAGCAGACCCACGCAGTCCTGTCGGCAGCAATTTCATTTTCAAGTATCTTAGCAACCATATGATGATTACAGGGAAAAATCGTCTAATCAAGGATGTTTATTATACCATTATGACGAGAGTCACTGTTGAAACCACTCGTCAGCAGTTTGAAGCGTGAATACCGCTTTCGTAAAAGGAGAGGATGTCGCTGCTAACGAACTGAAGGTCTGAGTTGCCAAAATGACCTGACAGCTGACGATCGGCGTGCTACAGGAAAGCGATTGATCGATTCATTTTCGGCAAGCCGCGGCCTAGTCGGGAAGCCTCCAAACCCTAAAAATTCAGGAGCTGATGTGTATCGTTGCCGGGTTAAGAGGAGGAAGGATTCTGGAACATCGCTTGAAACAGAATGCTGTGAAAGACGTCAAGCTCAAAGCGCAGGTTCGACAATCCTCATATCGCTGTAGCCGGTGCCATTGAATCGACGCTTCAATCGGATATCATTACATTCAATTACTACCTATTCCACATTACATAGTTCTTGCTGACACAATTGGCGTAGCCGTTAATTGGTTGTCAACAAAATCCATGAGCGGCGCGCCAATGATTCAATGTTACTTGATGTGAGAGGAAGGGATTGAAATGAGCGGTCTTGGTGGGCTTAATAAATCTCCGAATGGTGTCGTGCTTGGCCTTGTACAGCTTCAGTTACCGAATGTAGCAACAAAGGAGGATCTTAACGCACAGACTGACAAGATCGTTAGCATGGTTAAGAAGGCACGCAACAATATGCCATCGATGGATTTGGTTGTGTTTCCTGAATATTCGCTACATGGCGCATCAATGGATACCAATCCTGAAATTATGTGCTCGCTTGATGGACCAGAGGTAGCAGCCTTCAAAAGGGCTTGCCTCGACAACAAGATTTGGGGATGTTTCTCCATTATGGAGATGAACCCGGACGGTAATCCATACAATTCGGGGATTATCATCGATGATAGAGGTAAGATTCAGCTCTATTATCGCAAGATGCATCCATGGGTTCCCGTGGAGCCATGGGAGCCAGGTAACATTGGAATCCCGATTTGCGACGGACCAAATGGCAGCAAACTTGCTCTTATCATTTGCCATGATGGTATGTTCCCTGAAATGGCTCGAGAATCTGCGTATAAGGGGGCGAATATCATCTTGCGTACCGCTGGATATACCGCTCCAATCCGACACGCTTGGCATATAACCAATCAAGCCAATGCCTTTTGTAATCTCGCTTATACAGCCAGTGTTTGCATGGCAGGTACTGATGGCACCTTCAATTCAATGGGTGAAGGAATGATTGTTAATTTTGACGGTCAACCGATCGTGACTGGCAATGGCATACCAGATGAAATTATTACGGCCGAAGTGCGCCCCGATCTATGCGACGAGGCTCGACGCCTATGGGGTGTAGAGAACAACATCTATCAATTTGGTCACCGCGGATTTGTAGCGGTGAAGGACGGTGCGCAGGATTGTCCGTACACGTATATGCGTGATTTGATTGAGGGCCGTTACGCTCTTCAGTGGGAGAGCGCGGTTGTGGTCACAGATGGTACCGGTTGCGGTTTCGCGCTTCCTAACCGCCGCTATGAGTCCGCCCGAAAGCAGCCGTGACAGGAAAAGTGTTACCTCATAGACGTCTGAACAAACTTATTGAGCGGTGGATATGACGAATGTATTGCGTCCCTTGATCCTTCCGCGTGGCACATTTGCTAGATAGCTACCAGACACGTAGGTCAAATTCGGGGCCGAAATCGTCGAAATAAGACACAATCAAGAACCAACATAAAACATATAATGAGTTCAATTGGCTGGAAAATGTGCTTTCCGGACTCTGTCAGCGCTCCCTGAGAAATACCTTGACAACAATCGAATAAAGAAAATAAGACAACTGGTGTGCAGCGGGTAAGCTGCATGGAATTGGGGTATTTGAGGCCCCCGACGGGCGCGGAAGCGCTGTCGGGGGTTTTTGTTTTGCGGACCAGGAGGAGAAACCCGCTATGAAAAAGACTCCATTTTACGACAGTGGCCTTGAATATGGG
>NZ_LMFV01000039.1 GCF_001427285.1 Mesorhizobium sp. Root552 | reverse complement strand
TGCCATGCTTTCATCCGGCACTGAAATGACAGAGGCGGCTGTAGCTTGAAGCTGCCGATCTCCCCCCTTGAGGGGGAGATGGCCGGCAGGCCAGAGGGGGGGTGCTTGGCTATACATCCCGATCAGCAACCGGATCGAGCCTCCTCATCAAAAGGGGAGAGTAAGCGCGCTGGTGCCCAGAGTAGTGCCGCGATGTCACGGACATGGATCCCGGATATTCACTTCTCGCTCCGCTCGAAAGCGAATCCGGGATGACGAAGTGGAGGAGGCAGCGCTCCCTTGGCCGGGATAACGAAGCGGAGAGGTGGCACCAAGCGCTTCGCCATCAAGGGTGAACTAAGCCAGATCGAAGCGTGCGATGACCGGCACGTGGTCGGACGGCCGCTCCCAGCCGCGCGCTTCGCGCAGGATATCGTAGCCGGCAAAGTGCGGCACGAGATTGGGCGACGACCAGACATGGTCGAGGCGGCGACCGCGATCCGACGCTTGCCAGTCCTGCGCCCGGTAGCTCCACCAAGTGTAGAGTTTCTGTTCAAGCGGCACGTTGAGCCGCATCAGGTCGACCCATTCGCCGGCCTGCCGCATGGCCTCGAAATTGGTCGTCTCGACGGGTGTGTGGCTGACGACGTTGAGAAGCTGCTTGTGCGACCAGACATCATGCTCGAGCGGCGCGATGTTGAGATCGCCGACAAGGACGGAGCCCGATACCTCGTCATGCGCGGCGCGGATCGCCCGCATCTCCTCGACGAAGTCGAGCTTGTGCTTGAATTTCCGGTTGATCGCCGGATCGGGTTCATCGCCGCCTGCCGGCACATAGAAATTGTGCAGCAGGATGGAAGCGCCGTTGGTGCGCACGGTGACGGAAATGTGCCGGCTGTCTTCGATCTCGCAGAAGCGGCGCCGCTCGACCACTTCTATCGGTCGCCGCGCCACGGTTGCAACGCCGTGATAGCCTTTCTGGCCGTGGATCGCGATGTGCTCGTATCCGAGTTTGCGGAACGCCTTTTCCGGGAAAAGGTCATCGGGGCACTTGGTTTCCTGCAGGCACAAAACGTCTGGCCGGTGTTCTTCCAACAGGCGCTCGACCAACGGCATGCGCAGCCGCACGGAGTTGATGTTCCAGGTCGCGATCTTGAAAGCCATGCGCCATATTCCAATCGGGCGCATGGCAAGCGACAGTCAGCCGCCGCCGAATTTCCAGCGCCCTTGTGAGGGGATCGGGCGGCAAACTGCCAGCAGCGATGGTCAAAGACAAGCAGAGCCGCGGCTTTCAGCACGGCTCGCATCGATTTCCACAGGTTGGATCGAGGCTACTTCTGGCTCTGGCGCGAGTTGAGCTCGCGATTCGCACGGTAGTCGATGGCGAAGGTGTCGGCAGCGAAATTCACGCCCTGCTTGACGTTGAAGATCATCACCGTCGTGTCCTTGCCCTGCGCATCGGTGATCGTCCACTGACGCAGCTCATAGCTGTTCGGATCGAACATCATGGTGATCTTGGAATTGCCGAATACCGACTTGTCGGCCAGCTGGATGGTCGTGAGGTCGTCTTCCTGCTTGACGCTCTGGACCAGTTCGCCGGAAAGATCGATCCGGGTGTCCAGCAGCAGCTTGAGCGGCGTCTTGGACAACGGATAGAGATCGGAGGTTTTCAGCTTCCTGTTGAGGATGACCACCGAATTTCCGTCCGAAACGACCTGGAAATTGGACGGACCTTCATAGTTGAAGCGAATCTTGCCCGGACGTTCGAGGAAGAACTTGCCGCCTGTCTGCTCGCCCTTGGGGCCGAATTGCACGAACTCGCCGCTCATCGTCTTGACCGACGAAAAATGGTCCGCGATCTTCTGGGCCGCTTCCGGCACCGCCGCTTGCGCGGATGCCAGCAACCGGAAACCCGGCACGATGTTGAGCGCCGAAGCGCCGACAAATGCCAGCCCGAAGCCGAGAAGGCGGCGGCGCGTGAGGGCAAAATCGGCAACTGTCTCTTTGGTCATGCTCATCACTCTCGTCTCCTAGAGCGCCGTGCGTCTGGTCAGACGCACGAAGGGCGCTCCAACACCTTGATTGAGCACCGGAACAATCCGAAAACCGGATTCCACTTTTCGGTCCGATGCTCCGGCCCTTCTGTCAGTCTGATCGTCTTTCAGTTGGGCTTAAGTTTGGCGAGGCCGGAAAGTTCCTTGTTCAAAATTTGTCGTCGTCGGTCGGAACGAGAATTTCGCGCTTGCCGGCATGGTTTGCCGGGCCAACGACGCCTTCCTTTTCCATCCGTTCGATAATCGACGCCGCACGGTTGTAGCCGATGCCGAGACGCCGCTGGATGTAGCTGGTGGATGCCTTGCCGTCGCGCAGGACCACGGCAACCGCCTGGTCGTACGGATCGTCGGAATCCTCGAAATTGCCGCCGCCGCCAGCGCCGCTCCGGCCCGACGCATCTTCGTCGTCCTCGCCATCGTCTTCGGTTATGGCGTCGAGATATTCCGGCACGCCCTGCAGCTTCAGGTGGGCAACGATCTTCTCGACCTCGTCGTCGGAGACGAACGGCCCGTGCACGCGCTGGATGCGGCCGCCGCCGGCCATGTAGAGCATGTCGCCCATGCCGAGCAGTTGCTCCGCGCCCTGCTCGCCAAGGATGGTGCGGCTGTCGATCTTCGACGTCACCTGGAAGGAAATGCGGGTCGGGAAATTCGCCTTGATCGTGCCGGTGATGACATCGACCGACGGCCGCTGCGTCGCCATGATGACATGGATGCCGGCGGCGCGCGCCATCTGCGCAAGCCGCTGCACAGCACCTTCGATGTCCTTGCCGGCGACCATCATCAGGTCGGCCATCTCGTCGATGATGACGACGATGTAGGGCATCGGCTCGAGGTCGAGATGCTCCGTCTCGTAGATCGCCTCGCCGGTCTGGCGGTCGAAGCCGGTCTGCACCGTGCGCGAGATCTGCTCGCCCTTCTTCTCCGCCTGCGCGACCCGCTGGTTGAAGCCGTCGATGTTGCGCACGCCGACCTTGGACATCTTGCGGTAGCGGTCTTCCATCTCCCGCACCGTCCATTTCAGCGCCACGACCGCCTTCTTCGGATCAGTGACGACGGGCGTCAAAAGGTGCGGAATGCCGTCATAGACCGACAGTTCCAGCATCTTCGGGTCGATCATGATGAGGCGGCACTGCTCCGGCGTCATCCGGTAGAGCAGAGACAGGATCATCGTGTTGATGGCGACCGACTTGCCGGAACCGGTGGTGCCGGCGACCAGCACGTGCGGCATCTTGGCGATGTCGACGATGACGGCCTCGCCGTTGATGGTCTTGCCGAGCGCCAGCGCGAGCTTCGCCTTGGTCGTCTCGAAATCGCGGCTGGCCATGATTTCGCGCAGGTACACCGTTTCGCGCTTGGCGTTCGGCAGTTCGATGCCGATGGCGTTGCGCCCCGGCACCACGGCGACGCGGCAGGCAATGGCGCTCATCGAACGCGCGATGTCGTCGGCAAGGCCGATGACGCGCGAGGACTTGATGCCGGGAGCCGGCTCAAGCTCGTAAAGGGTGACGACCGGACCCGGACGCACATGGATGATTTCGCCCTTGACGCCGAAATCCTCAAGCACGCCTTCGAGCAGGCGGGCGTTCTGTTCGAGCGCATCCTTTGACAGGCTGGGATCGCGCACCACGTTGGGCGGGTCGGACAGGAAGTGCAGCGACGGCATTTCGAACGTCTGGGAACCGATCAGCGAGGTCTGGGCCTCGCGCTGGACGCGGCTACCCGGAGCGGGGCGCGGCGCTGGTGCTGCAACGCGTGTCGCCGCATCAGAGCGGAAATTCTGGACATGGGCGGCATCCGGACGATGGGCCGGCATCGGCTCGTCCGCGAAATCCATGTCGTCCATGTCGTCGCCACCGAAGACATCGACATCGTGCGGATCAAGCGAAGCGCCGCGATCGTTGACCATCGACGCGAAGAATTCGGGCTCGACGCGCGCGCGCCCGCCCCTGCTCATATGCGCCTCGGCCAATTCCTGGGATTCAACCCGTTCGGCGGCGCGGCGCCAGGCGCTGGAGCGCTGTTCCATCTCCGGCTCGAACTGCTCCGAGTGGTCGCGGCGGCGGGCGGCGCGGCGGCGCAGATAGGCCTTGAACGACAGCCACCAATGCGTCAGCGCGCCAAGCGCCAGCATGCCCTCGCCGTCGTCGTCATCCTCGTCCTTCTCGAAAAGCATCTGGTCGTTGTCGACGACTTCCGGCCTTTCGGGCTCTTCCATGACGGCAAAGCCGTTCTTGCGGGCGATCAGCGCGGAGCCGAAGGCAAACAGCCACAGCATCGGTGCGGCAAAGAGCAAGGCAAGGAAGCTGGCGAACAGGCCGGTGGGATAGCCGCCGACGAAAAGGCCCGGAATGTTGAGCACCATATCGCCGACGACGCCGCCAAGCCCGGTCGGCAGCGGCCATGTGTTCGGCGGCACCACGCAACCGGCGATCGCGGCGGCGAGCACGGCAAAGCCGAACCACGCCAGGCCGCGCTTGGGCAGGTTGTCGACGCCACGGGCCGAAAACAGCAGGAAGCCCCAGATGATGGCGGGAACCAGCCCTGCAACCGACGACAGGCCGAAGAACTGCATGGCGAGGTCGGAGAACACCGCGCCCGCATAGCCCATCGCGTTCGTCACCGTGTTGTCGGTGGCGTGCGAGAAGCTGGGATCGGCCACGTTCCATGTCGCCAGGCTGGCAATGCCGAAGGCGACGAAGGCAAACAGGCTGCAGCCAGCCAGCCGCCCGACCTGCCGGCGCGCGAACGCCTGCAACCCGCTATAGCCGGTATCTTCCAGCGCAAGCCGCGCAGTAGCCCCTGAACGCATGCATCTTCCCCGTCACTGAATGCTGCGCCGACATATGCTCGCAGGTCGGCGGACTCGCATGCCAGACTATCGGGGAGAAGGTTAAGGCTGCATTAACCATGGAGGTTTTGCGGCCCTTGAATTGCAAGGGGTTGAAGCTGGGGCGTTACCGCGCGTTACCGCTCCCGTTACCGGTACGTTCACGGCCCTGCAAACGGGCCTCGGCAAACCGGTCGGCTGCCTCAAGGACGGCACGGTCATATACCTTCTTCGTCGTCCGGGTGCCAGCATGGCCGGCGACCTTGGCGGCATCATCGAGCGACACGTTGCTTGCACGGCCTTCCGAGATACCAGACGCCCGAAGATCGCGAGCCCAAACATTGGTGGCGATCCCGGCAGCCTTGCGATCCTTGTTGAATCGCTTCCGCCAGTTCTGTTCAAGATAGGGCAAACCGGTGTCTGGCGATGCGATGACGGGGCCGCTGCGCTTTTCCACCGGCCAGTGCGCAAGTTCCTCCAGCACCATCGGTGCCTTGGTCAGCGGATAGAGGATGGTCTTGTGCGTCGTTTCCGCCGTCTTGGAAGGCGTGTATTCAAGCATCAGGTCCGGGCCGATGCTATCCCACGACAGGCCGAACCACTTTTCCTCCCGCTTCGCGTCGATCACGACGGACACGCCTGGCATGTCCAGCGGAACCCACTGGCCTACCACGTCCCACAGCCGCAAGACGGTTTCGAAGGCCAGCGCGTAGGCCAGCGCCATGATGGGTTCGCCGCGCGCATGCGCAGATTTGCGCAGGCTGATGACCTCTTGGGCTGACATGGACGTTTCACGTGACCGCGGTGCCGGCAGCTTGCGCCGCGTCTCCCGCAGGATCGTTGACAGTTCGACGCAGCCTGCGAACCGGAGCATGATCCCGAAGCTGATCGCGGCGTCCAGCACAGCGCGCGCCATCGCGGCGGCGGCAAGGTGCTTTCCCCCTTCTGACCACAGGTCATGCCAGTTGAGGATATCGACGCCGGTCACGTCGTTGAGCCGCACCGAGCCGATATGGCCACGAACGCGCCTGATGTAGTGGTTATAGGGCCTGCGGGACGAATGCTTGAGCTTCCGATATGGGCTGCGCTCATGCAGTTCGTAGACATCGAGCAAAGAGCGAATGGTGCCGTCGAACTTCAACAGGTCGCGCCGGTAGCCTGTCCGCCACAACAGCATGTCAGCCTGGAGCGATGCGCACTTGGCCGCGAGCATTTCCGGCTGGTCCGCCAGATGCTTCAGGTTCACGGTCTTCGGCTGGTAGCCGTTCTTAACGTCCGCCTCGTCAGCGACCCAAATTGGCGATGGGCCGCTGGCGAGCTTACGCCATTTTAGCCCCGGTGCTTTGACGGTTTCCATGCATTGACATCCTCTACTCCACGCGGGGCCGCGGCTGAACGGTCGTTGCCCCCAAGGTACTCGTCATAGAAGCGGGCGACCAACTTGACAGGCCGTCCGCCGTGGAAGGCATCAATAGGCGGGAAACCTGGCTTGGATGCAAGAGTCGGCAAGCGTTCCCGCATCCACTTTTCGGCCATATCCTTACCAACGATGGCCTCCGCAATCTGCTGATCCGTGGCAAACATCGGCAGATCATCGAGCCTCAAGGGAAGGTCGGGCCGCTTCATCGGCCCATCTCTCGCAGGATCGAGGCCCCGACGCTGAACACTGCAACCAGAATGATGCTTAGTATAGCGCCGGGCGTCTCAAGCCGTCCCATGAAGGCCGACGAGAGAACGCAAGCCATCGAAATTGCTGAACACAGGGCATATCGCTCAGAGGGTTTCATTGCCCTGCCCTCGCGCTGAACCAGATCCACAAAGCGCAGATCGACAGGCTGACGATGGAGCCGAGTAGCATTTGCTCGACTGGACGCATCGGGAGGCGGGCCGGTGCATCTTCCTTGATTTCAGGCGCGACCAGATCGGCAACGAGGCCGGCACCGCGCATGATCAGGATGGCGATGGAATAGCGGAACGGCTTCATTTGCCACCGCCTTTTGCACTCAGGTGCTTTACGATGTCGCTAACGCGGTTCGCTATCCCGTTTACGTGTTCCCTTACTTCCAAGAGATAGCCTTCGGAGTCCGTGTCGTTGCCGAGAGCAAGCCAGACCACCCGGAGTTCGTCCCTGACTTGGGCGAGTTCATCTATGGGATTGTCAGATACGGTGCTGGCCAACTTCATTTCGCACCGCCTTCGCCCAGGAGCGAGCGTAGGAACCGGTCAAGAGCCCAACCATCATCGGCGTCAACGCAGTTGCGCAGCGTGTCGTGCGGCTGCGGGTTGTCGAGGAAGAACCGCGCCTTCAGGCGCGCATCCTCTATCGTCTGGCAGGGATAGTTGATGATGGCGTCTTCTACCTTGCAGTAGACGTCCCATTCGGCGGGGCAGTCGTCGTCATCGGAAGTGGCAAGAAATGCAGCCCGAGCAGCGGCGAAGGCGTCGATCAGTTCGTGAAGGGAAGCGCTCATACTGCACCGCCTTCCTGGCATTTGACGCCTCCCACAAGGTGTACTGCAAAACTGGTGAACCACGCGGCAGGGTCACCGTCACCTGTCGCGCGATGATGCTCCAACAGGTAGGCTACGCCGCGCTTCAGTTCCTCGATAGACGAATATGGATGCTCGATGATCTGCCCAATTGCGGCAGCGGTCGCATCGCTGGCTTCGCCCTGCGCTTCTTCGGCTGCGGCTTCATCAGCCGTGCCAAAAGCTTTGTCGGTGACTTCGCAGGCCGCGTCGAGAGCGGCCCATGATGCCTTGTGTCCTTCAATGAGGGCATCAATTGCAGCGTAGTCAATGGCCGCTACAAACGCTTTGGCCTCGGCAATGACATCGTCGGGCGCGCAAAAATCGCCGTTGTCTGTTCTGACCAGGAGCTTGGCAGCGAAGTCGCGAAGCGAAGCCGCAGGCAACGCTATCATGGACTTGTCGATCTTGCGGCAGTCTTCAAGCAGACCTTCCGCAATTTCCTCATCAAGCGACAAATCGCTGGCCTTGAGGGACTTTTCTTCCCATTCGCGGAAGGCCGTCATAATCGGGGAAGCACTCATTTCGCGCCCCCTTGTCTCGGCTGTACGTCTTCAAGCGCCGAAAGCAGTTCGCAGGCGAGGTCGTCGGCCAATTCCATTGTCAAGCTAAGCGCGCCGGTAACCTGCTCCCGATAATTTCCATCTCCAACATTTTCGAGGGACCTTGCAGCGCGTTCGCAGACTCTAAGGAGCGCGCTAAGCTTGTAGCCCTTGCCAATGATAAGCGGCTCTCCGAGGTAGTCCTTCTGGTCAAAGGGGTTCATGATGCGCCCCCATTCGACAGCACCCACGAACGGCGCGCGTTCTGGTATTGCTTCTCCATATCCGGGCATTCGACATCATCGAGAAAGAGTTGAATGATCTTCAACTCGGTCATGGCGGCGCAGAGCACGCTAAACAGAGCCTGCGCTACTGAACTCGACAGGCCCTTGCCGTCTTCCATTTGATTGGCGACGGTTTGGATCATCATCCGAGCCGAGAACAGGTCATCGTTCGGCATCTGGCTTGGGAAGGGGATTGGGAAGTCGAGGGGCTTGCTCATGCTGCACCACCTTTCCCAGCTTCTTCGCTATCATCGATCTGGTCGCGCTCGTCGTCCGGCAGCATCGACCGAAGCAAGTTCTCGACCTGCCAGTCTTGGAGGCAGCCACGCTTGCGGTCGTGGTATTTGCGCAGGTGCCGAGCCTTCGCGGCAAGCTCATCCGGGTTGCAGGCCGGGAAATAGCAAACTTCGGACAGCGTATTAGCTTCAATTTCGTTTGCCGCGTCATATACCGCCGTCTCGTCTTCGGTGGGGTCCCGGCCAAGGACGCTCGGGTCAGACAGATAGCAGACGCTATCGAAATAGGCGGCGGCGGCATCGTGACGCTCGATAGTGCGGCGTAACAAGCCGCTGATTTCAGGCAAAGCTCTAGCGGTCGCCCGCGTGGCGTCGTTCGTGTTCATGGGGATTTCTCCAAACTGGATCGGGGGAGCGCGGGCCAGCCGCGCCGTTGTT
>NZ_LMFV01000038.1 GCF_001427285.1 Mesorhizobium sp. Root552 | reverse complement strand
CCCGGCACCTTCGACAGGTCGGTAATCAGATCGTCCACCAAACCGTCGGCGAAATGCGCCTGCTCCGGATCAATGCTCATGTCCGCAAAGGGCAAGACAGCGATAGAGGGGCCCGCTTCGAACGCCCGACCGGCGTCGACGATTGGAGCCTCGCGCTGTTGGATGGTGAGCGGGCCTGCAAACCGATAGCCCGTCCGAGGGAAAGTCGAGATCCACTCCTTTCCGTTGGGGGATACACGCAGCCGCTTGCGTAGGGCGGCGATCTGGACGGTAAGATTACTTTCTTCCACATTGGTGTTCGGCCAGGCAGCGTCCATCAAAGCAGATTTGGGCACCACCTGACCCTGCGCCTCCACCAAGGCCTGCAGCAGCGCAAGGGGTTTGCTCCCCATAGCAACAGGCAGGCCGCGCTCGAATAACGCGCCGTTGCCGGCGTCAAGCACGAAGGGGCCGAAGACGAAGCGCAGAGGCACCATGGCCTATCATACGCCCTTCGGAAAGCATTTTGCGATCTTTGGAAAAATTTTAGAATCAATTCGGTGCCTCTTCAGGATTGGCGCCGCGAAATCGCCGATGCTCTCCATCTCGGCCAGCCTAAACGGGCCTGGCCAAAGCTTAGCAAAGCATTAGAGGAGTTAATCATATGGCAAAGCTAACAATGGCGATGAGTGTGCTTGTCGGCGTGACTGCGCTTTGCAGCGCTGCCGCAGCCGCTTCCTCGATGGTCGGCCCTACATACATCGGGGATCGTGCGGCGGACCCCGAGGACGAGACGTTCGCCTATTTGGTGAAGCCTGAAGAAAGAGTTCATCCGAACGCTTTCATCGGCCCGGCCCGCAATTTCGGCCCCGTCACTGGCGACGCGGAGAAGGACACAATCGGGTACCTGCCGCTGCTCGCAGTGCAGAGAGATGGCTTTTGGTCATTTGTGCTCGCGCGCGAGTGAGGTTTCAAATGCGGCGAGGACTATGGATCGCCGACTGCCGCCGTCTGCTGTGACGCGCCGAGCGGGTCTCTGTACCGGCGGCTTTATCCGCGCGAGACGCAGGAGATGACCGGGCCTTCGCCTTCTTCCGCGGTGCCTGCACGCGCGGCATCTACGACAACATGAAGACAGCGGTGGACGCGATCTTCATCGGTAGGGATCGCCGCTACAACCGCCGCTTTGCGCAGATGTGCGGGCATTACCTCGTCGAGCCGGAGGCCTGCACGCCGGCGTCGGGTTGGGAGAAGGGTCAGGTCGAGAACCAGGTAGGGCTGGTGCGCGAGCGCTTCTTCACGCCGCGGCTGCGCTGCAAGACACTGGAGGACCTGAACGGCTGGCTGGCCGACAAATGCGTCTCCTGGGCCAAGGCGCACCGGCATCCCGAACAGGGTGAGCGAACGATCTGGGACGTATTCGAGAAGGAGCGGACCAGCTTCATTCCCTATGCCGGACGCTTCGACGGCTTCCATTGCATTCCGGCCTCGGTGTCGAAGACATGCACGGTGCTGGCCTCAGACCTGAGACAGTGTGCCGTCCATTTCAAATACCTCGGGATAGCGCGGGGCAGGATTCGTTCCACTACCGAAACGAGTAGACTTTCAACGCGAACCCCCTATTGATTTGTCATTCTCACACAGTTGCGACCTGACCCGCCTTCCGGCGGGTTTTGTATTTCGGGATGAGGTTACTGCCTGCTACTCCGAATGGCTGGCGTTCCATAAGGATATCAGCTTCTCGGGCGGCATCCTCGAATGCCTCTCTGGAAAGCGCCGCCAAGTGTGGATCGGAAGGGTTCTCCATCGCCTTCAGGACGGCAGCCCGAGCTGCGCGGTGCTTCTCGCCACCTTCGGTTGGCCATTGTCTAAGAAGGATATCAGCGGCCTTGGCCGGTCTGTCTACGGTGCACGTCATGCTGATGCCGAGCATGAGCGAAACTGGCTCATCGAAACGCTGATCCATCACGTCTGCTCCGAATAATCACTCCTTCACATAAGCGCCCGGTTGTCGGCCTGAGATTGGCGCTTTGGCATCCTTGGAATGCTCCGCGATTGACGGCCCTGAACCTGCCACCTTCTGGATATCGGGACTGGGATTGGATCTATTCGGTGGGCTCTGGCCATCGGAGTGCCGCGTCTTTTCGTTGACGTCATCTAGGGGTTTTGAATTTCCCAAACCCGGCGGCAGCTTGTTTTTGCCTACCTCCTGCGAAAAATCAGGATGGCCCGCAAAGATTGGGTCTTTCGGCGTATTCCGGGGATCAACTGGAGTTTCAGCAATTGCGGCAGTGGCCGGTTTGGATGAAAAGGCAGGATCATCGAAGGCCGGGAAATTCTCCCCAGGCCGGTCATCCTCATCTGCTGGAGAATTATCGAGTTCGGCGTTCCCTTCGGCCTGCCTCTTAAATGGGAAAGTGGCATCTCCATCTTCGTTTCCAGATATTATGCGAGGATTTGCGCTTGAGACGCCGTCGTTCGATCCACCTTCGTGATGCTTTTCCGACTGCCCCTCGGCGTCGCGCTCTGGCGATTTATCGTTTTCCATAGACTGGCGAGAGTCGGGCATTGCCTGGAGTTTTCGTGCTCCAGTCTCATATTCGGTATGGTCGGGCATGATAGACCTCCA
Source organism: Mesorhizobium sp. Root552 (assembly GCF_001427285.1). Lineage (GTDB taxonomy): Bacteria > Pseudomonadota > Alphaproteobacteria > Rhizobiales > Rhizobiaceae > Mesorhizobium. Next base: position 16,793 of record NZ_LMFV01000038.1, on the reverse strand, counting down.
TCAAAGCACAACAACTTGATCTGGCCGCTGTGGTTCCATGGGGCGGCTTTCAAAGTCTTGCCACCATCGCCGCCTCGCATCCCATGCAGGCAAACAGGCTCAAAGCTTTTGTTGTAGGCCTATAGGCACGTGTTAATGGCTCCCGCCTTTAGTTTTTCTTGCCACTTGGGTCCAAGGATATTCCGAGCCGAAATAGCAAAGGCCGCGTTCGGATCATTGTCGTGGATCATTTTGACGACCAGCCCTTGATCGTGCGAGCCAGAGTAGATTACCGGACCGGGAGTATAGACGGTGCTAGTGTTCACCCAGCCACCTCTCACTGTGCCCGTGGTGTGGAATGTCCCCGGCATCAGAGAAGCCGAAACGTTGTTCTGGCCGTCGGCCCCTAGGATTATGTACCGGTCATAGCCGGCTTTGAGAGTTTCAAGAGCCGCCATCTGTTCTGCTACTCTGGCCGCACCTTGTTGGCCGCAGGCCGGAGCAGCACTGGTTTGCAGTATGATCGTGTCGGCGGATGCCCGCATTGTTTGCGTCGAAGTACAGCCACCCAACAACGCGGCGATAGCGCCAATCCAGACAGGCTTCAAATTTGGCCCAGCTAAGGCCGTTAGCCATACAGGCATTGTCCACCCCCATTGAGCACCACCATGCCCGAGAGCAGGTAACCACCGGCGGTTCGCGTCGGCAATAAGCCACAGGTCGAACTCGGATGGTCCGCCCACCCCGATCGCTGGTCCTTCCGGCCTCAAAATATAATACGGGTCGGCGGCAGCGCGGGCTTCTTCTAGCGACAGAAATTAAAAGCCGTTTCGTTTCGCTACACCCACAATCTGGAATGAGGTTTGATGGCCGAAGTTGAATGGCCCGCTGACAAGGTTGAGCGCCGGTCGGTGGAGAGCCTTATTCCGTATCCAAGGAACGCGCGGACCCATAGCGATCAACAGGTTTCGCAGATTGCTGCGTCCATTCGGGAGTGGGGCTGGACGGTCCCGGTCCTCGTTGACGGAGAGGGCGGAATCATCGCCGATCATGGCCGGATTCTTGCGGCCAACAAGCTCGGGATTAGCGAAGTGCCTGTCATGGTTGCGACGGGATGGAGCGGTGCCTAGAAGCGGGCATACGTCCTTGCTGACAACAAACTGGCACTGAATGCCGGGTGGGATGACGAACTGCTCTCGTTAGAACTTGGCGAGTTGAAAGACGCCGCGTTTGACCTGTCGCTGATTGGCTTCTCGGATGATGAGCTTGCAAATCTGACGATCGAGAAAACGGAAGGACTGACCGATCCCGACGAGGTTCCAGAAGCTCCAGTTAATCCGGTGACGGTTCTGGGCGACGTGTGGGTTTTGGGAAAGCATCGCATCATATGCGGGGACTCCACGGACGCGGAAACGGTCGCGAGGGTGCTGAACGGCGTCGAGCCTCATCTGATGGTGACGGACCCGCCTTATGACGTGGAGTATGACGCCAACTGGCGGAACGAAGCAGCCCGCACCAGCCAAAAGCTCTCTTCTAATCCGGCATCACTCTCCTGATCATATTGATGATCTTTGTGTTGTGTTCGATATCGGCGAGGACCTGTTTCTTGTAGGGGTAGTCGGGCTCGTCGATGAGGAGTTGCTCCAGTTCGTCGACTTCCTTCATGTATTCGTGCTTGCGCTCGCGCATCCAGTCCCACTTGGCCTTTTCTTCCGGCGTTGCCGGGCCTTTGATGGCGACCTCACCGGTACGGATGTCGACGATGACATGATCGGGATGGGGAAGGGGCTCGGGGCCGGTTGTGCCAAGGCGTTCGCGCCGTTCGAACTCGCGCTCCCAACTGACCTTGTAGGAGATTGCGGCATCGAGGAACTCGTCATGAAGACGCTTGTTCTCACGCTCTGTGGTGAAGAGCAGTTCGGTGAACAGACGCTGCGCCCGCTGGTTGCCCTTGGCGGCATTGACGGCCAGTGAGCGGATGACGGCCTGAGCCATCGGAATGGTGACCTGGCCGTTGCCTTCGTTGAGCCTGATGGTGCGATAGGCTTCCTCGATCAGGATGGACTTCATGCGCTCCTCGTTGAGGGCGGGCAATTTCGATCTATTGCGGCTGCCTTTGGGCCGCCCGCGCGGATTACCGGATTGTCCTTTCTGGAAACGGGTCTCTGTCGGCGGCTTGCCATAGCCGACCGCGTAGTCGCCCGAGGTTGGACGAACGGTCAGCGCCTTGCGACGGGGATCGTCCGGCCCAGCCATCACTCGGCCGCCTCTCGGAACTGATGGGCGCCGCCAATGCCGCAGGCAATCTGTTCAGCCTCGTCCTTGGCATAGGCCTCCCAACGCCTGATGATGCGGTCGCAATAGACCGGATCAAGCTCACAAAGATAAGCGCGTCTGCCGGTCTTGTGGGCGGCAATCAAGGTGGAGCCCGAACCTGCGAAGAGATCCAGCACGATATCACCCCGCCCCGACACATCCTTGATCGCATCGGCAATCATCTGCACCGGCTTGACCGTCGGATGAAGGGCAAGCTCATCCATGCGGCCCACTTTCAGGGTGTTGACACCCTTGTATTGCCAGACATTGGTGCGATAGCGCCCGTGTTGTCCGAGCTCGAACGTGTTGATGTGAGCAGCGTCGCCATGCTTGAAGGCAAAGATCAGTTCATGGCGCGAGCGGTAGAAGGTACCCATCCCGCCATTGTCTTTTGCCCACACGATCAGGTTCTTCAATTCCGAATAGATTTCTTCGCCCGCCGCCAGCATCTCCCCCATATGGCGCCAGTCCATGCAGATGAAGTGGATGGAGCCGTTGGCACTCGCCGAGACGAGATGGGTGAAGGCGGTCTTGAGAAAGGCGGTGAACTGGTCTGTCGACATCTCGCCGCTGGCCATCGCAAATTCGCGATGCTTGATCTTGCCGGAACCGCCAACATGACCATCGATGGGAACATTATAGGGTGGGTCGGTAAACACCATGGTGGCACGCTTGCCATCCATCAGGGCAGCAACGACAACCGGATCAAGAGCAGAGCCGCACACCAGTCGGTGACGGCCGAGCTGGAAGATGTCGCCAGGCTGGCAACGCGAGGCAGCAGGATCGATGTCCGGCAGCACATCATCATCTGGATCTCCCGGCTCTTCCGGGATCAACCCTTCGACGAGGCTGTCGATCTCGGCATGCGAGAAGCCAGTGATCTCGACGTCGAAGTCGAGATCGATGTCGAGCAGGGCTTTCAACTCATCTGCCAAGAGTTCGTCATCCCAACCCGCGTTCAGCGCCAGCTTGTTGTCGGCAAGCACATAGGCCCGCTTCTGTTCGGGCGTCATATGCTCGAGACGAACGCAGGGAACTATGTCCAGTCCGATCAGCCTGGCAGCCTCGACCCTGCCATGGCCGGCAAGGATTGTGTTGTCGGCATCGATCAATACCGGATTGGTAAAGCCGAACGTCTTGATGCTGTCGGCGATCTGCCTGATCTGCTTCTTCGAGTGCGTGCGGGCATTTTTCGCCCACGGACGCAGCCGTGAGGGGGAGATCATCTCGATGGCTGCCTCGGTCATAGTCCTTGCCTTTCCAAATCGGTGGCCGATATCGTCAGATCATATTGACGATATTTCGTTCGTCAAGATGCCCGACCACGTAAGGCTGTGTTGACGATCGCGCGGCCCTGTGCTTTGCTCCCAACAATCCTAAAATGGAGGTTTGTATGGCTTTCGGGCCCCGCATTGCCGAACTCAGGCGCAATGCCAAGGAATCGCTGCAGGATGTCGCAAATGCCGTCGGTGTTACCAAGACCCACATCTGGGACCTTGAACGAGGACGGTCGGCCAATCCCTCGCTTACCGTGATCGAAGGCCTTGCCAACCACTTCAAGGTCTCGGTCGCTTTCCTGGTTGGCGAGGACATCGAGGCCGGGGATGCCGATCCGGAACTGGCCCGCATGTTTCGGCTGGCAGGTCAGTTGGAGGATCACGAGCGCCTCGCCGTCGACGACATGATCCAGTCTTACATCAGGCGGCGCAAAGAACGTGAACAGCAGCGTCGCGCTTGAACGCATAGACATAGACGATGTCGCGACTGATCCGGAGAGGATCGCTGCAGAGATTCACCGTCAGCTGGGCGACATTCCAGGTCCCGTACCCGTTCATGCCATCGCGCGGGCGCTGGACATCGATGAGATCAAGACCAAGCCGCTTCAAAATTTCGAAGGCATGCTGCTGACCAAGCCGGAGCGGGATTTCGGGACAGTCCTGCTCAATTCGCTGGGCTCCCCGCAGCGAAGAAATTATTCACTCGCCCACGAGCTTGGCCATTTTCTGTGCGGATGGCACATCCCCACACACGATGCCGGCTTTCGCTGCACTCAGCGCGACATGGCATTGCCATCTGGCAATGCACGGCATGTAAAGCAGGAGCGCGAAGCCAATCAGTTCGCAATTGAACTTTTGGCGCCGCCGCGCCTGGTCAAACCTTATCTGCGCCGGCTTCCGGATCTGGAACATGTGCTTTCCATGCATATGGCGCTCGACATCAGCAAAGTCGCCGCTGCTCGTCGCTATGTCGAACTGCACAAAGAGCGGTTGGCCGTGGTCTTCGCAAAGAACAGCAGCTTTATTTATGCCGTTCGCGGCAGCGAGTTTCCCTGGATCGATCTTGCGGAGGGTGATCCGTTGTCGGTCCTGCCACACGCGCCCTCAGAAGAACGCATCTCCGAAATGGTTGAGGCCGATCCGCGGGATTGGTTCATCCGTACCCCTTCAGTCGAAATCGCGGCCCAGGTCCTCAGCCAGGAGAAAGGCCACGCGATGATTCTCCTGCATGCCGCAAATGCACAAGAGGACGACGGAGCTTGAACCGGATCAATCTTCCGGTCGCATGACTGGCAGCGTTATCTGAAAAAAAGCCGCAACTTCCCTGTTAGCCAATTTCGCGTTCCCTGATGCGCAGATTTGAGTTCCCTGTTTCTTCTAACAGGGAATTTTCCATCAACCCATTGTTATCGCCACACAATTGGACGTTGGACCGCGCCTTCTGCACCCAAAAGCGTGCAAATTCCCTGTTTTTTCCCTGTAAACCGGCAAAACCAAACCAGAGACCAGTTCGCTCGGGACTGCAAACACCACCATTCAGCCTTGGCTGCTGGCACTAGCTCGGGATTTCTCCAAATAGTACCGAGATTTCCGCCTCTTAGGGAGGGCGAGACGAGGGAAAGCTGAACTTGGAGACGGATATTCGCCGTTTTAGGCCGGTTTTTAGCCCTTCGTCTCAGTTGGGCATTCCCGGTGGCAACTATGTTGACCTGGCGATGTTGTGACCATCTCGATGATGGAGGCGTGATTCTCGCCCGACTTCACTAGCCGAACAAACTCGCATCATGGCATTGGCTCATCTGGTCGATGACCGTAGAAAGCAGCGATATCCGCTGCTCTTCGCTGATCATAGCTACGACCGCGCGTTTGATGATCAGGTAAAAAGCACCTGACGTTGCTCAGACCAGGATAGGGGTAACTCGACGTCCCGAAGCAGCCTATGCGCATTCAGGGAAGCAGGATGACGGCCGGTCAGGATCGCTTGTGTGATTGTGGGATCCAGAAACGCCAGCGGTAGGGCCTGACTGACCTCTGATGGAAGCACTCCGTAAAGGGCCGCCACATCGCTGCGCGATTTGCCGTTGGTCATTGCCTTCATGTAGCAATGTGCCTTGGCGATAAGATGGATCAGGGCAACGTCTACTTTCTGGCTGGGGCTGGTGCCATCCGAGAGCACGAGTTTGGTTTCAATGCCACGGCGTGCCATCGCAAAGGGAGTGGTGACCACATGTGATCCGCAAGCCGTGATCGATTGGGTTTGATGATCTGCTTGTGTGAGATGCTGGATAACCGCTCCGATGTTGAAGCGGATGGTCATTGTATCAGGAGCAAGGTCGATGCGCTCGACCACGCGCTGAAGAAGCCTACGCCGATCCGTTGCGCTTCGTCTCGGATAGCCAGTTGCAAGTTGTTCGGCATTGCACGCGCCGGAGGCGACAAGCTCGCCGAGACCATGATCTTTCATCCAGGACGCTAGGGTTGAGTGATCGGAGAGAAGGCGCATCAACTCGCGCTCCACGAGACCTTCCAGTTCGGCGGCTGGGAGACGCCAGCCGTCACCGCTCCTCCGCTTGGCCTGCATCAGTCGGTGCGAGATGTAGTAGCGGTAGCGCTTCGGTAGCGCTTACCAAGCTTACGGGCATGTGTCGGGCTCAGACGATCGCCAGTCTCATCGAACACGATGCCTGTCAGAAGATGTACATCTTGCCGGTTTCGCTGTGACGATCGGTTCGCTGCCTGGGCCACGAGCAATTGCTGTACGTCGGCGAAGAGCTGGGGGCCGACAATACCAGCGTGCTCTCCGTCATAGAGCTGCCCATCGTGCCTGATCTTGCCTATGTAGATCGGGTTGGAAAGCAGATGGTAGAGCGCACCGCGCGTGAATGAGGCTTGACCGTTTTTGCTTCGCAGGCCAGAGCGATTTGCGTCGTCGACAAGGTCCCGAACCGACTTCAGTTCGAGATATGTGTTGAACAAATATCGGACCGTGATTGCTTCGCTATCGTCGATCACAAGCTTTCGATCATCGACGCGATAGCCCAGCGACACCACGCCGCCCATCCACATGCCCTTCTTCTTGGATGCCGCGATCTTGTCGCGGATGCGCTCGGCCGTAACCTCTCGCTCGAACTGGGCGAAGGACAGAAGAATATTCAGCGTCAGCCTGCCCATCGAGGTGGTCGTGTTGAACTGCTGGGTGATCGAGACGAACGACACGGCAGCGGCCTCAAAGACTTCGACCATTTTCGAGAAGTCGGCAAGCGATCGGGTGAGCCGATCGATCTTGTAGACCACGACCACGTCGATCTTCTTCTGGCGAATGTCGGCAAGAAGCCGCTGCAGGGCAGGGCGCTCCATCGTGCCGCCTGAGATCCAGGTTCGAAACATTCAGAACGCCCGGCTNCCGATCGATCTTGTAGACCACGACCACGTCGATCTTCTTCTGGCGAATGTCGGCAAGAAGCCGCTGCAGGGCAGGGCGCTCCATCGTGCCGCCTGAGACGCCACCATCATCGTAGTGCTCGCTGACCAGTTTCCAGCCGAGCCCGACCTCACGTTGAGCGTCGAGTGAATTGAACTCCTGGTCGAGCCCTTCCTCTGTTGATTTGCGGGTATAAACCGCGCAGCGCAATTTTGGATGCTGCGTGCTCATAGCCCAAAGAACCTTGGGCCTGACCAATGGGCATTGGTGATCCGGTGGGCAATCGCCGACAAGGATCTGTAGACTTGATCCTCAAAGGCAAAGCCGTCTTCCAGCACCTCGACCAGATGCTGCTTGCCATTCCACTCCCGCAGCAGGCGTGTGCCCGGGCGGAGAACTGCTGCACCAAGAGAAGCTTTCGTCCGCTGGACATCGCTCGACATGGGCGCCGATTTGGCGTGAGATGTGGCCTCCACTTCCATCATTGCAGACTTGAGCGCGCGACGCGCACTGGCGCGCAATCTCCCAAACCGCTTTACCTGTAGCCAATAAGTCGCGGATCGTTCGAGCAACAAGCGCCGGGTGCCCTTGGGAGGTGGCGTGCCGTATTGCTTGGCCCAGAGTTCGCACAGTTCAGGGTAAGGGAGATCGCGAAGGGCCGCGATCTCCTGCTCGGTGTTGGCATCGGTGCGCATAGGCTTAACCCTCAGCCTCACCGCTAGTGCAGATGCGATAGCTTCGGACACCGTCCTTGCCAATTTCGCTGGTGACTGCCAAGCCAAGCTTCCTCTTAACTGTCCCCGACAGGAAGCCACGTACCGAATGAGCCTGCCAGCCCGTTGCCTCCCTCATCGCTTCGATGGTTGTCCCTTTGGCGCTCTTCAGCTTAATCAGGATCAGGTCGGTCTTGGTCGACGGGGCTGCCACATGTTTTGATGCTGGGAGCGTGGAGACAGACATCGGTGGGATCGCATCGGAGGAAGCTTTAGAGGAGCGGCGCCTATGCTTGGAGGTCGCAGCAGTCTCAGGCGGCGATGTGCCAACCTCAGGCGAACTTTCGCTGGGCGACAGGATATGGACGAGTTCGGGATTGCTATTTGCCATGTTCATTCTCCGTCGGTTCAGGCCCAGACAATTCTGGCGCCTGTACCGGCCGAAGCCCGCTCATGAGGCGGGCAAAGAGAACCATGGCAATGCTCTTGCCGTCAGTGTCAGCGGCAGTTCACAAACTGGACGACAGCAATGCTCCGTTTGCCTGGGAAGTCGAGTGGAAAGACGGCCCTTTGAACTTTCTCAACCCCTGCGCAAGATATCGATGGCTGATCGCCAATCTCGCTCAATCTCGTCCAATGTCTCGCTTGCGCAACGCGCGAGCGCGGAAATGGCTGTTGGCTCGATCGAATCACCGGCTTCGCCAAGAATTCGGAGTGCTGCCACCAAGCCTGTGAGATGACGCACATTTGGCTCGATGGCGTCTAACGCGTTGTACGCCGTCTTTCTTGCACCAGCCGATTTTGGACGCGTTAAACTCATCGCCGTGCTCCTTAAGACGGCACACATGCTTCCTTTGCACAGGAAGTCGAGCGGAAAAGAACCAACGCGTCCAACAAGATCTGAGTGACCGACATCACCTATATCCGGACCTGGTAGGGCTGGCTCTACCTAGCGGTCATCGTCGATCTGTTTGCACGCAAGGTCGTGGGCTGGTCGATGAAACCCAGTCTGTCGAAAGAGCTGGCTCTGTTGCGCTGATCATGGCTAACTGGCGCGGAAAGCCCACCGGTCGCGTTGTGGTGCATTCAGATCAAGGCAGCCAATACGGCAGCGACGACTTCAAGCGATTTTGGCAGGCCCACAATCTGGAGCCGAGCAGGCGCGCCAATTGCTGGGATAACGCCGTCGCGGAGTCATTCTTCTGCAGCCTGAAGAAGGAGCGCATCCGAAAACGCATCTACAAAACCCGAGGCCTCGCCCGAGCCACATCTTCGATTATATCGAGGTCTTCTACATGCGTGCCATCGCCGCACGAACCATCGAGGCAATATGGAAAGTCGCAGGAAAACTCCTCAAACGCTTCCAGCCAGACAAATACCAAAATTATCTCGTCAACGCGGGACACGTATCAAGCTGAGATCATCAGACTCTAATGCGTCGCTCGCCACAAGAGCATGTTTTTCGCGGAGAAGGCGGCTGAAGGCGAGATGATCGATTATGCGGCGGCAAGCTGGTGCTGGAGCCGAGTGGCGAAGCTCGCGAGGCGTTGGCGACGGACTATGCGCACATCGCCGACCAAGGGCGGCTGCCCGAAGGCGCCGAGCCGTTTGAGGAGCTGATCGAGTGATGCGCAGACATCGCCGAGCGCGCGAACCGCGCGCGGAGCAAATGGGGTTCCTTTGCTCACCGCAGCGCTCAGACAGGGTTTCAAGAGGGCTCGTCGTCGGGATGGCCGAGTTCGCAGAAAAAGCCGCCCAGGAATCTCGTTGCCAATGCATTGGGATCAGGTATCGAAGTCTTGCCTTCAATTTCGGAACGGAATGGTTCGGAATTGTCCATTGGAATGTAGCCGAGGTGATTTGCTCCGCTATTGTCGACCGTCTTCACCTTGTTGTCGGAAATGCCGAACGTAATCGTGTGGGCCACCCGCGGCGCGGTCAGTGAGGCCTCGACCAAACGCACGCAATCATCAAATGAGAGGTATGACCATAGATGGCGCCGATCGGTCGGTTCCTCAAAAGAGGAGAAGATGCGCAGGCAGACGGATTCAAGTCCGAACTTGTCCCAATAGAGCCGGCTCAGGCTCTCGACGAAATTCTTCGAGACACCGTAGAGGCTGTCCGGACGAACCGGCGCATCGACGCCAATCTGGGATTCCACTTCATGAAATCCGATAGCATGTACCGAAGATGCATAGATGACCCGTTTGGCCCCGTGCCTACGCGCTCCTTCGTAAATGTGGTATGAGCCCCGGATATTGGCGTCGAGTATGGTCTGCCACGAACTCTCGACGGCCGCGCCGCCGAAATGGACGATTGCGTCACATCCTTGCGTCGCCGCGATTGTCGCCTCCATGTCGGCAAGGTCGAAGACCGCCGCCTCCTCGTTCGGTTGCAGGTCGGTGATGGGCGTGCGCGCTGCGAGCCTTATCTTCTTTGCCAAAGGTGCGAGACCGGTGCGCAGGACTGAACCGAGACGGCCGGCCGCGCCGGTGATGAGGATGCGTTCGTACTGGGGCATTGTCTACTCCACTTGTGCCACTGCGGCCGCAATGCGGGCAATGGCTTCGGTGAGTATCTCGTCGCTGGTTGCGGTCGAGATACGGAAGTAAGGCGAAAGACCATAAGCGACACCTGGCACGGAGGATACTCGGCCCTCGTTCAGGATGTAGTTGGCGACTGCGGTGTCGTCAGCCAGCACTACGCCCTGAGGGGTCTTGCGGCCAATCAGGCTGCCACAGCCAATATAGGCATAGAAGGCGCCGTCCGGAGGTGGGAGCGTCAGGCCGTTAATCTTACGGATGCCCGCAACGACGAGATCGCGGCGACGCTCGAAGGCTTCGCGGAATCTCGCGACCTCGTCCTGCGGTCCGTTGAGCGCCGCAACCGTCGCGGCCTGGGAGATTGAGCAAACGGACGTTACCGACTGGCTCTGGATGGTCGACATCGCTTTAATGAGTGGAGCCGGTCCAGCAGCGTAACCGACGCGCCAGCCAGTCATTGCATAGGACTTTGCGACACCATTGACGATCAGCGTACGGTCTTTGAGCTCGGGGCAGGCCTTGCCGAAGGACACAAACTTGCGACCGTCGAAGATGATGTGTTCATAGATCTCATCCGAGAGGATCAACACATGTGGATACTTCGCGAGCACCTGCCCGAGCGCCCTCAATTCGGAGTCGGAATAGACCGCGCCAGATGGATTGCCTGGCATGTTGAGGAACAGCCACTTGGATTTTGGCGTAATCGCCTTTTCGAGCAAGCCCGGTGTAAGCTTGAATCCATCTGTCTCCGGGCACTCGACCGTGACCGGCACGCCGCCTAGCAGCTTCACTATTTCCGGATATGAGACGAAGTACGGTGCTGGCAGGATCGCCTCGTCGCCGTCCTCCAGCGTCGCCATCAGGGCGTTAAAGATGATCTGCTTGGCGCCATTGGCGACGATCACGTCCTCGGCCTTTGTGTCGAGCCCGTTCTCGCGTCGGAACTTTTGGGCCACGGCCTCCCGCACCTCCGGTGTGCCGGGGGCAGCGGTGTAAAGGGTCTGCCCATCTCTTGCGGCCTTATAGGCCGCCTCGACAATATGCGGAGGCGTCGGGAAGTCAGGCTCACCCAAGCCAAGGTCGATCACGTCAATGCCCTTGGCGCGCAGCGCTTTTGCCGCCATCGACGCGGCCATCGAAGCCGATGGCTTCACCATGGAAAGGCGCGATGCGATATAGCTCATTGCTTGTTCTCCGACACGTAACCCTTGGAAACATCTTCGGCGCGCGCGGCAGCGGAACGCTTCGCGGGATCGCCATAACCGCCACCGCCTGGAAGTTCCATGATGAGCCGTCGCCCGGCAGGCACGTGCTGCCAGCCCTTCGGCCGCATCAGCGTGCCGTCGTCCAGCTTCACGATGCCGGCCTTGCCGTTTTGCCCGCCGCAGCGTCCCTTGGGAGGATGGTTGACGCGATCGAACATGGCTGAGAAATCGAATTCGTGGTTTTCCAGGGGCGCGATTTCGATGATCTGGCCAAGACCACCGCGGAATTCACCGTCGCCTCCGGAGCCCGGACGAAGCTCCTTGCGCCAGATGACGATCGGACCCGTGTGTTCGGTCGCCTCGATGGGCATGGTGTGCACGCCCGACGGGAATGCCGTCGATGACAGGCCATCCAGTTCAGGACGCGCGCCCATGCCGCCAGAGTTGAACATCAGCACCTCGGCGCGGCGGCCTTGCGCACCGGCAGCCGGGCCAACAGAGATGTGAATGTTCCAAAGTGCGCCAGCGCCCTCAGCGAGAATCTTGCCGGGCAGTGCCTTGGCGAAGGCGCCAAGGACGAGGTCGGGGACCATGTGGCCGAAGATATGACGCAAGGCCACCGGCGCGGGACGCACGGCGTTCAGGATGTTCACGGGCGAATTGACCGTGAAGAAGGCGAGCGACGCGGCGTTGTTCGGGATGTCCGGTGCCACGACGCATTTCAGCGCGTAGCAGGCATAGGCCTTGGAGTAGATGATCGGGCAGTTGATTCCCCATTTGCTCATCGGGTCCGTGCCGGTGAAGTCGACGTCGAGATGATTATCGTGGACCGACACTTTGGCCCTGAGCGTGACCGGTGCATCATAGCCGTCGGTCGTCAGTTCGTTGGTCCAGCTGCCCTTCGGCAGGCTGGCGATCCGTTCCTGCATTGCGGCCCGGGTGCGTGAGAAGATGAACTCGCCAAGGCTGTCGAGTGACGACAGGCCAATCTCCTTCATCATGTCGATGAGACGACGATGGCCGACCTCATTACAAGCTGCGAGCGAGTAGAAGTCGCCGACAACCTGGTTTGGCTCGCGCACATTGGAACGAATGATGCGGACAAGGTCGAGCCTGACAATACCCCTTTCCGCGAATTTCATTATGGGGAGCTGGATACCTTCCTCATAGACGGATTTGGCGTCCGCGCCGAAGCCACGACCTCCAACATCCACGACATGGGCAGTGCAGGCGAAGAAGGCGACGAGTTCGCCGTTCAGGAAGGACGGCGACACCATGGTGATGTCGTGAAGATGGCCGGTGCCTTTCCACGGGTCGTTGGTGACATAGGTGTCGCCCTCGAACATATCTTCTCGCGGAATCTCGTTGATGAAGTGCAGCACGGCCTCGGCCATCGTGTTGACGTGGCCGGGAGTGCCGGTGACCGCCTGCGCCAGCATCTGTCCGCGCGGATCGAACACGCCGGCGGAGAGGTCCCCGGATTCGCGCACTGACGTCGAGAAGGCGGTGCGCAGCAAGGTCAGCGCCTGTTCCTCGACCACCGAGATCAAGCGGTTCCACATGACTTGCATGCGGATTTCGTCGATGCTGTTCTTGGCGGGGTCGCTCATGACCGGCTACCTTTGCGGGTAAGGAGGATGGCGCCGTCGCTCTGCATTACGGCGTCGAAAGGTGTGGTAACGACGGTGGAGGTTTCCCTTTCAACAATGACGGCAGGGCCGCTGACCCGGTCACCGGAAGATAGGGCCTCTCGCTCAACAATGGCGTAAGTCTGCCGCGCACCGGTCGCTGGATCAAACACGGCGCGGGTCACTTGGGCATCGATAGCCAGGTTTCCGGCCGTAATCTGGTGGCGCGCCACGTCAGAGCGCTCGTCGGTCGCCTTGACCGACCATGTGACGATCTCGACTTCCAGGCCCGCCAAGCCATCGATCGCACGGCCGAAGAAACGCTGATAGTTCTCCTGAAACAATTCAGCGAATTTGTCCGCTGCATCATCTCCAAAAATCTCGTTCGGTAACGGCACCGGAATTTCCCAACCCTGTCCTGCATAGCGCATGAAAGCAACGACCTCGAAGTTGATGTTGCCGTTGGTGCCTGCACGGACGAAACTTTCGGCGGTTGCCTTAAGTCCTCTCAAGAGTTCGTTCACTTCGGTCGCATCGAACCGCGAGAGTTTCACCAGGCGCGAAGCCAGCGCTTCGTAGCCAAACGGTGCCTTGAGGAAGCCGATCGCCGAGCCGACCCCCGCTCCCTGCGGCACGAGGCACTGATCGATGCCTAGTTTCTCGCAGAGGCGAGCCGCATGCAGTGGCGCTGCGCCGCCGAAAGCAATCATGATATTGTCGGAAATGTTCTTGCCGTTCTCGACGGCATGCACACGCGCGGCGTTGGCCATGTTCTCGTCGACCACTTCGCAAATGCCGAAAGCTGTCGACGTCGCATCAAGCGAGAGCTTCACGCCAACATCACGCATGATTGCGTCTTCGGACGCAGAGGTATCGAGCCTGATCGCGCCCCCGGCAAAATTGTCGGGATCGAGCTTGCCGAGCACCAGGTCGGCATCGGTGATCGCCGGGCGCTGGCCCCCGCGGCCATAACAGGCCGGGCCGGGCTCGGACCCCGCGCTTTCGGGGCCTGTCTGAATGCGGCCCATGGCATCTACCCAGGCAATCGAACCGCCGCCCGCCCCGATCTCTATCATCTCGATGACCGGGATGGAGATCGGCATTCCCGAACCCTTCGTGAAGCGATAAGTGCGCGCCACTTCGAAGGTTCTGGCTGTCTGCGGTGCAAAATCCTCGATCAGGCAGATTTTCGCGGTTGTACCGCCCATGTCGTATGACACGACCTTCTCAAGTCCGAAACGACGGGCAATGTCGGCAGCGAAGATCGCCCCGCCAGCCGGCCCGGATTCGACAAGCCGAACCGGAAACTCGGAGGCTGTCTCGACCGATATCAAGCCGCCGCCGGAATGGATCATGAAGACCGGACAGTTCGCGCCCATCTCCTTCAGCCGGATCTGTAAGCGTGAGAGATAATTCGCCATCTGCGGCCGTACATAGGCGTTGGCGCAAACCGTGTTGAAGCGTTCGAATTCACGCATCTGCGGCGAGACTTCGGAGCTTATGGAGATCGGGATCGACAGCTTCCTCGACAAGATTTCGCGTGCGCGCTCTTCATGCTTCGAGTTGGCATAAGAGTGAATGAACCCCACCGCCACCGCGCCGAAACCAGCCTTTGCGATCCTGTCGGCAATCGCGTCCAGCGTCGCCTCGTCGAGCGGCTGCAATTCCTGGCCCTCGGCACCGATGCGACCTTTGACGGTGAAACGGTCTTCTCGCGAGACAAGAGGCGTCGGCAAGCGCAGGTTCAGATCATACTGTTCGAAGCGGTTTTCGGTCCGCATCTCAATAACGTCCCGAAAACCTTCGGTCGTCACAAATGCGGTCTTCGCGCCACGTCGTTCTATGAGCGCATTGGTGGCCAGTGTCGTGCCGTGGATGACGATGCCAATGTCGGCAGTCGAGATGCCAGCGTCCCTCACGACGATGTCGATGCCGTCGAGAATAGCTTGTTCCGGGGCCCCGTAGTTGGTCAGCACCTTGGTAGAAAACAACTTTCCACGAACATCGAGTGCGATGTCGGTGAACGTACCGCCGATATCTGCACCCAGTCGGATGTCTTCGGTTCGGGTCGTCATGCGTTGGCCTTTTTGGATTTGAGTGCGGCGTTGCGCATTTGCGTCAGTGTCTGGCGCGGCGTGAGCGCCTCGGGCGAGATTATAAGTTCGAGCACTGCACCCGTCTTCGAGGCCAGAGCTCGACCGAAAGCCGATGCGAAAGCAGCCGTTGTTTCCACACGCTCCGCGTGGAAACCATAGGATTTTGCCAATCCGACAAAGTCCGGGTTTTGGAGCGAGGTCCCCGAGACACGCGCCGGATAATTCCGCTCCTGATGCGCGCGGATCGTGCCGTAGATGCCATTGTTGAGGATCAGGATGATCGGCTGCGCACCGGCCTGCATGGCGGTGCCGAGCTCCTGGCAGTTCATCTGAAAGTCGCCGTCGCCGGCGAAGCATATTACGGTGCGCTCGGGATAGGTCGCCTTTGCCGCAATTGCTGCCGGCAACCCGTAACCCATCGCGCCCGATTGGGGCGCAAGCAGACGCGACTTCGGGCCGAACTTGAAGAACTTGTTCGGCCAGACAGTAAAGTTGCCAGCGCCATTGGTGACGATCACGTCGTCAGGAACCACATTGCGCAGATGCGCCGTTACGGCCACCATATCGACCAGCCCGGGCTGGACAGGCGCATCGAACGAATTCTCGTATGCCGTACGCGCTTCGGCGCGCCATGAGGACCAAGCGCCTTGCACGGGGGCGAGCGATTGCGCGAACGAATTTGGACCGGCATGGACGCCTAGGGTTGGGCTATAGATCTTTCCGATCTCCCGGTCTGAAATGTGGACATGGACCAGCTTCTGCCTGGGCTGTGGTATTGAAAGGAGCGTGTAGCCGTCGGTTGTCAGCTCGCCAAAGCGAACGTTGATGGCGAGGATCACGTCCGCATCGCGGATCAGCGCCTTCACATGCGGCAGCATGCCGACGCCGGCTTCACCGACGAACACTGGAGAATGATTGTCGAACTGGTCTTGATAGCGGAACGCCGCAACGGCCGGGATGTCGGAGGTTTCAGCAAAGCTTTGCAGCGCGGAGCGACCTCGATCTGTCCAGTTGGTGCCGCCGATCAGGATCAGTGGCTTGCTGGCTTTGCTGAGCAAATCCTGCGATTTGATGAGCGCATCGGCGGCGGGAGCGGCTTCGAAGACAGCTGATGGCCCAGTCAACGGTTCCACGTCCGTAAGTTCGGTTAGCATATCCTCCGGCAGCGCAATCACCACTGGACCCGGCCGGCCGGTCTGCGCCGTGGCCCAAGCGCGGGCGACAATTTCGGGAAGCCGGGCAACGGAATCAATCTCAACGGCCCATTTGGCGAGTGTACCGAATACCGCTCGGTAATCGACCTCCTGGAAAGCTTCGCGCCCCTTCATGTCCGTACCGACCTGACCGACAAACAGCATCATCGGCGAACTATCCTGCATGGCCGTGTGAACGCCGATGCTGGCATTGGTAGCGCCGGGGCCACGCGTGACAAAGCAGATGCCCGGAGAACCGGTCAGCTTGCCATATGCAGAGGCCATGAACGCTGCGCCACCCTCGTTGCGGCACAGAACGTAGTGACCTGCCCCATTAGGGAGGTCCGCTGGATAAGTTAGAGTTCCGGCGGTTGAGGTCGCCAAGACTGGTCGACCTGGGTGAAGCGTAGAACATACCATTG
>NZ_LMFV01000037.1 GCF_001427285.1 Mesorhizobium sp. Root552 | reverse complement strand
GGCGCCATGACCTTGGTGCCTTCGGCAAACAGGCACTCGATGTAGATCATCGGCACCATGTCCGCGACGCCCGGCTCCACATCATCGGTTGTCAGCAAGCGACCGCCCAGATCGCGGAACCGGCTAAGGGTCGTCCCGCGGCACTGTTGGCACAGGCCTTGCACTGATGACGGGCGGGCGCCGCGCCGGGCGCACTGGCTCGTAGGAGAAAATAGATGAGATCAACGAATATGCGGAATGCGATCACAGCGGCGACCGTCGCCCTTGTGGGCTTTGGCCTGGCCGTTCCTGCGACTGCGGCGGAAACGGTGCTGCGCGTCGCCATGACCGCTGCCGATATTCCCGACTATACGGGCGCGCCGGACCAGGGATACGAGGGCTATCGTTTCGCCGGCTATACGCTCTACGACGCGCTGGCCCTCTGGGATCTGTCCAGCTCCGACAAGGCTGCCGATATCGTCCCAGGTCTTGCGACCGAATGGAACATCGATCCCGACGACAATACGCGGTGGATCTACAAGCTCCGCCAGGGCGTCACCTATCATGATGGCTGCCAGTGGAACGCCGACAGCGCGATCTGGAACTTCGAGCGCGTCATGAAGAGCGACGCGCCACATTTCAATCCTCGCCATGTCGGCCAGATGGGCACCTATACCGCGCAGATTGCCAGTGTGGAGAAGATGGACGACTATACGATCGCCATCAAGACGAAGCAGCCGAGCTCGCTGTTTCCCTATGAAATGGCCATGTATTACATGATCTCCAATTGCGCGGTGGAAGCGGCCGGCAACGACTATGCCGCCTATTCGGCCAAGCCTTCCGGCACGGGTCCCTACAAGTTCTCCAGCGTCGTGCCGCATGAGCGGCTCGAGCTCGTGAAGAACGAGACGTACTGGAACCCGGACCGCATTCCGAAGCATGACAAGCTCGTGCTCCTGCCGATGCCGGAAGCCTCGACCCGTGCCGCCGCACTCCTGTCGGGCCAGGTCGACTTTGTCGAGGCGCCGTCGCCCGACACCATCCCGCGCCTGCAGAGCGCCGGCATGAAGATCGTTACGGTGCCCTATCCGCACAACTGGGACTATATGTTCAACATGTCGAAGCCTCCCTTCGACAATTTGGCGGTGCGGCAGGCCGCCAATTACGCGATCAACCGGCAGGACATGGTGGACATGCTGCAGGGGGTGGCTATCCCGGCATATCAGACGCTGATCGACAGCCAGCCCTGGTACGGAAACCCGGTCAAATATGAATACGACCCCGACAAGGCCCGCGCCCTTCTGGAGGAGGCAGGCTGTATGCCCTGTGTCATCAAGGTGGGGATCTCGACCTCCGGATCCGGGCAGATGCAACCCCTGCCGATGAACGAACTGGTCAAGGAACAGCTGGACGCCGCCGGGTTCCAGGTCGTGCTGGAGCCAATGGACTGGAACGCCCTCATCGGTGTGTTCCTCGCCGGTGCCGGACAGTACGACTACAATGCCATCAACTTTTCCATGGCCCCCATCGACGCCGTGCAGGGCGTCCTGAAGAAGTGGATGACGCGAAACGCCCCGCCGAACTGCTGCAACTGGGGCTTCTACTCAAACCCGAAGGTCGATGCGCTTGGCGATCAGGCAATTGCCGAGTTCGACAAGACGAAGCGCGACGCGCTGCTGACGCAGATGAACGAGGCGGTCGTGGCCGATGCGTCCGAGCTCTACATAGTGCACGACCTCAACCCGCGCGCGCTCTCGCCGAAGCTCGAAGGCTTCGTGCAGGCACAGAGCTGGTTCCAGGACCTGACCCCCATTGTCGTGAACCCCTGACGTTGCAGCCGGCCGCCCATGGCGGCCGGTCTACCGCTGAATTCATCGACTGGAGAAATTGAGATGTGGCTCTATGCGCTCAGGCGTCTGCTCCTCACCTTGCCCATCCTGTTCGGCGTCACGGTGATCTGCTTCGCCCTCGTGCAGATCGCGCCCGGCGACCCGATCCAGAACCTTTTGTCGCCGACGGCGAGCCAGGCCGATGCCGACAGGCTGCGGGCGGCCTACGGGCTGGATCAACCTCTGCCTATTCAGTATTTCATCTGGATCGGCAGGGTGTTGACCGGCGAGTTCGGCATGTCGATCGCAAATAATTCGCCGGTCGCCGGAGAGGTCTTTCGCGCCTTCGGGAACACGATTGTCATCGCCCTGATCTCCGTGGCGCTCGCCTTCGTGCTCTCCATGATCCTCGGCGTGGTCGCCGCCTACCGCTCCGGCAGCCTTATCGACAAGGTCATTACGGCAATCGCGGTGTTCGGCATCAGCGTTCCGCCCTTCTGGCTCGGCGTCGTCCTGGTCATCTTCTTCGCCGTCAACATGTTCTGGCTGCCGGCGACCGGCATGGGCGCCAGCGGCTCCGAAAGCTTCAGCTATTTCGACTGGAACGACCTCAAATTCGCGATCATGCCGATCATCGCGCTGACGCTGCCGCCGCTCGGCATCATGACCCGAACGACCCGCGCCGCGGTCTCCGAAATCCTGAGCCAGGACTTCATCCAGACGTTGCGCGCCAAAGGGCTCAGCGAGATGTCGATCATGCTGCACGCCGTGCGCAACGTCATGCCCGCCGCCGTGGCGATGTTCGGTCTGCAGCTCGGCTATCTGATCGGCGGTTCGGTCCTGGTCGAGACGGTGTTCACCTGGCCCGGCACCGGCTTTCTGCTGAACAAGGCCATCCTGACCCGCGACATCCCGCTGCTGCAGGGCACCATCCTTGTGCTGGCGACCGCTTTCGTCCTGATCAACCTGCTTGTCGACCTCATCCAGTCGATCATCGACCCCCGCATCAAGCGAAGCTGAGGAAGAGATCCATGTCCGATATTTCCGCACCCGCCCTGTTTCCCGCCGCCGCGCCGGTCCATGTCCGGGGGTACTGGGCCAGCGTCTGGAACAGGTTGCGCTACGACTATGTGACACTCTTCTGTCTGGCCGTCATCATCCTCATCGTTCTGTCGGCCGTCTTCGCGCCGATGCTCGCGCCGATGGATCCGGACAGGTCCAGCATGGCCAACCGCCTGCGCGCGATCGGCGACAGGGGCTATATCCTGGGAACCGACGAGCAGGGCAGGGACATGCTGAGCCGTCTGCTCTATGGCGGCCGGGTCTCGCTGGCCATGGGCATCCTGCCCGTGATGTTCGCCACGGTCATCGGCGGGATGTTCGGCGTCATTGCCGGCTTTTTCGGCGGCAAGGTGAACATGCTGATCATGCGCACCATGGACGTCTTCTTCGCCTTTCCCTCCGTTCTTCTGGCGGTCGCCATCTCCGGCAGTCTCGGCGGCGGCTTCACCAACCAGCTGATCACGCTGACGGTCGTTCTCGTCCCTCCGCTCTGTCGGGTGGCCGAAACCGCCACGTCGCAGATCCGCAGCATGGATTTCGTCGATGCCGGACGCGCGTCCGGGGCCTCGTCCATCTCGATCATCGTCCATCACGTGCTGATCAACGTCATGTCGCCGGTGCTGGTCTATGCCTCCACGCTCGTTTCCGTGTCGATCATCCTCGCATCCGGCCTGTCTTTTCTGGGGCTCGGCGTGTCGCCGCCAACGGCGGACTGGGGGCTGATGCTGTCGACCCTGCGCCAGTCCATCTATGTGCAGCCGCTCGTCAGCGCCATTCCCGGCATCGCCATCCTCATCACGTCCATCGCCTTCAACCTGGTGAGCGACGGTCTTCGTCAGGCCATGGACGTCAAGGGGTGAGCCCGGAACTCCTCAAGCCAAGGAGCTGAACATGACCGATCATCTCGAGACCGCCGCCGAACCGACCGCCGATCCGCGCGACCGCGGCGGCCCGGCCCAGCCCATGCTGATCGTCGACAAGATCAGGAAGTATTTCCCCATCAAGGCCGGCCTGCTCAACCGCACCGTGGCGCAGGTCAAAGCCGTGGACGATATCTCCTTCTATGTCCTCAAGGGCGAGACGCTCGGCGTCGTCGGTGAAAGCGGCTGCGGCAAGTCCACGCTCGCCCGCCTGCTGATGCATCTCGTCGAGAAGGACGAGGGCACGATGATCCTGGACGGCGACCCGGTGGGCGAGGTGCGGGGCGTCGGCCTCGACGCGCTGCGCCGGTCGATGCAGATGGTCTTCCAGGACAGCTATTCCTCGCTCAATCCGCGTCTTCCGATCGAGCAGTCCATTGCCTACGGGCCGAAGGTCCAGGGCGCAACGCGCAGGAGGGCACGTGAACAGGCCCGCGATCTTCTCCAGCGGGTCGGCCTCAAGCCGCAACTCTTCAGCCAGCGCTACCCGCACGAACTGTCCGGCGGGCAGAAGCAGCGTGTCAACATCGCCCGCGCGCTGGCGCTCGATCCGCGCCTGCTGATCCTGGACGAGGCGGTCTCGGCGCTCGACAAATCCGTCGAAGCCCAGGTGCTAAACCTTCTCGGCGATCTCAAGCAGCAGTTGAACCTGACCTACATCTTCATCTCGCACGATCTGCATGTGGTGCGCTACATCTCGGATCGCGTCCTCGTCATGTATCTCGGGCAGGTGGTCGAGATCGGGCCTGTGGATGCCATCTACGAGGATCCGAAACATCCCTATACGCAGGCGCTGCTCGAATGTCGCCTTAGCATGGATCCGGCGGAGCGCGTCGAAACGGCCCCCCTGTCCGGCGATCCACCCAATCCGGTCAATCCGCCGTCCGGCTGCCGGTTTCACACGCGCTGCCCCTTTGCCGAGGACGTCTGCACCGCGACCGCGCCGCGGCTCGGCAATGTGCTCGACTTCGATTCTCGCCAGCACCTGGCCGCCTGCCACATGGTTCATGCCGGTTCCGGCCACAGCCGCGCGCCGCGGTCGGTCGCAGCGCCTTCTCCAGGAGATGTGCAGTGAACGAGATGCCACGCCCCATCCCGTCCCAGGCCGAACGCTATGCCGGCGAAGGCGAAGCCTTTGTGAAGGTCGAGGACCTGAAGGTCCGGTTCGTCAGCCGCGACGCCACCGTTCGCGCCGTCAACGGCGTTTCCTTCGAGCTTGCGCGCGGCGAGGTCCTCTGCGTCATCGGCGAATCCGGCTCCGGCAAGTCGGTCATGATGCGCTCTCTGCTGCGCCTGCACCCGCCCAAGCGCACGGTGATCGAGGGCCGGATGCTGGTCGGCGGCCACGATATCGGCGCCGTCGACGAGCGCACCATGTCCAGCCTGCGCGGCTCGACGATTTCCATGATCTTCCAGGAGCCGATGACGGCGCTGGATCCGCTCTACACGATCGGCGACCAGATCGCCGAAACCGTGATGCGGCATGAAAAGCTGGGGCGAAAGGCGGCATGGGCGCGCGCTCTGGAACTGCTGGAACTGGTCCGGGTGCCGTCGGCGGAGCGTCGGCTCAAAGCTTATCCGCACGAGCTGTCCGGCGGATTGCGCCAGCGCGCGATGATCGCGGTCGCGCTCTCCTGCCGGCCGGGCCTTCTCTTGGCCGACGAGCCGACGACGGCGCTCGACGCCTCGGTACAGATCCAGGTGCTGGTGTTGCTGCGCAAGCTCCAGCGCGACATGGGCATGTCGATGATTTTCGTGACGCATGACCTCGGCGTCGCTGCCCAGGTCGCCGACAAGGTGGCCGTCATGTACGCCGGGCGGATCATCGAACATGGCGCTGCCCGCGATGTCCTTGTCCATCCGCAGCATCCCTATACCCGCGCCATGCTCTCCTCCACCATCAAGGATCGGCACAAAGCGGGACCGCTGGGAGCGATCGGCGGCAGCCCGCCCGACCTGCGGGCGTTGCCCGAGGGCTGCAGCTTCGCGCCCCGCTGTCCTTATGCAGGACCCGAATGTCTGCCCGCCATGCCCGCGCCGGTCGTTGGTGCGGACGGCCATACGGCGCGCTGCGTGCGGACGGAGGTGGTGGACGGCGTTCTGGAATTCCGACCTGGAACGGCCCTTCCGGCCTGAAAAACCTCTAGGCGCCGCCCGAAGGGTCAGGCGGCGAAGCGTATCCATAAACTTCGCATATCAACTATTGAAATATTGACTATATTCCGTCTCGAACGGATAGTGCCTTTCGTCAGACGCTCACCGAAGCAACACCTCAAGGAGGCCGGTTTGGTCCAGCATCACCTCGCACCGAGCGTCGATACCTGCCACTGGGGCTATTTCGACGCCGTTCAGAAACCGGCCCTGACCATCGCCAGCGGCGATATCGTCACGATCGACACCGTGACCGGCAACCGCAAGGTCCTGCCCGACCGCGAGCGGTTCCATATTCCGCCGGCACTGGAGCCGATCCTCGACACGCTGCCGGAGTTCGGCCCGCATATTCTGACCGGGCCGATCTATGTCGAGGGTGCGCGACCGGGCTCCGTGCTCGAGGTGCGCATCCATGAGGTGAGCCTGCTGCAGGACTGGGGCTTCAACCTGATCCTGCCGCTGCTCGGCACCTTGCCGCACGATTATGACGCGCCGGTTCATGTCAACATACCGCTCGACCTGGACGGCAACGTCGCCTCCTTGCCCTGGGGGCTGGAACTGCCCCTTTCGCCCTTCTTCGGCGTCATGGGACTGGCGCCGCCCAAGGGCTGGGGCCGGGTCAGCTCGGTCGCGCCTCAAGCCTTCGGCGGCAATCTCGACAACAAGGAATTGGTCGCCGGCACCACGCTCTACCTGCCCGTTTTCGAGGAGGGCGGCCTGTTCTCCTGTGGTGACGGGCACGGGTGCCAGGGGGATGGAGAGGTCTGCGTCACGGCCATCGAGACCGCGCTTCGCGGCACCTTCGAGTTCATCGTCCGCGACGACCTCAAGCTCACCTGGCCGCGGGCAGAGACGCCGACCCATGAGATCACCATGGGCATGGATCCGGATCTGGACCAGTGCGCCGTCGCCGCGCTGCGCCATATGATCGCGCTTTTGGGCGAGCGCTCCGGTCTCTCCCATGCCGAGGCCTACATGCTGTGCAGCCTGGCCGGCGACCTTCGCATCACCCAGACCGTCAACGGCTCCAAAGGCGTGCACATGATGCTCGCCAAAGTTCTGTTCCAGAGGCACCATTCATGAGCAGACTCCGCATCGCCCACATGGCCGGCCCCACGGCGACCATCCAGAACACGCCGCCGCTCGTCACCTCGAACAAGGCGCGTGCGAAGAAGGGGCTGCCGTCGCGGCCCGGCGGCGCGTTCGACGCCCTGAGAGCCCAGAAGCTCGCCGCGCCGGTCAAGGTCTATGTCGAGCAGTTCTCGGCCCATCCGCTCGAAGCCGATGCCGAGGAACTCTACGGTCCGCCGGATGGCTATCTGTCCCCCGACGGGCGGTTCAGCCCGACACGGCAGGCCGGGACCGATACACCCGTCTACGAGATCGAGCTGCATCCGGACGATGGTCTCTATCCTCTGCCCTACATGGCCGTCCAGGCGGACGGTTCTGCCTGGGAGGAGGAGGCGACGCAGCCGGGCAGCCCGCAGTCCCGGCAAGGTTTCTATCCCGACGGGTCGCGCAGCTTCGAGGAGATCGACCGGTTTTCGATCGGTGCGGACGGCACGGTCAACCTGATCGGCGAGCGGGCGGATGTGGAGTTTTACCGTGTCGCGCCGCCCGGCGGGTTCTGCAAGGGGCTTTCTGCGGCCCGGCGCGCCGATGTCGGCGATGGCGACACGGAGCCGGAGGTCATGGGCCAAACCTTCTTCGCCTACAAACCCTATCACCTGGCCAAGTCGCCACCGCGGCCGATGCTCGCCAAGATCACCAATGACGTGCAGGCCATCCTGTCTTCGGGCCGCTATGACGGCGCCATCTGGACGCAGGGCTCGCCGCAGGTCGAGGAGACGGCGTACTGGTTCAACCTGTTGATCGACACCGACTTGCCGATTGCCTGCAACGCCGCACAACGTCCCCAGGGGCAGATCAGCAATGACGGTCCGGCCAATATCGTCGACTCGGTCACCTATATCGAGTCGGGCATCTGGAAGAGCGACAGCGGCAAGAACAGGTGCGGGACGGTGGTCATCCAGGAACAGCAGTTCTTCGCGGCCCGCGAGGTGGCGAAGGTGGATGCGCGGCCCGGCGGCTATGTGGCGACAGGCGGGCATGGCGGCATTCTCGGCCAGGTCACGCATATGGGCATTCCCCACCTGACCTATGTCCCGGCCTACAAGCATACATCCGGCTCGGACGTGAACATCACCCGTCTCCCCGGCGCCGTCAAAGCGGTCCGCAGCGGATCCGGCGGCGTGGAAACATTCGACATGCCGGTAAAGGATGGGGAGGGCCTGCTTCTGGCCGATGCCATCCCGTCGGTCTCCATCGTCAAGGATGGCGGCTATGCCGCCGAGGCTTTCGGCGACGATCCGGCCCATGAAGGCGATCTCGCCTTCCTCATCGAACACAAGCTTGCCATGGGCCGGCTGGCCGGCTTCGTCGTCGAGGGGCTGGTGCCCTATGGCATGGGCACGTCGGAACTCCGTATGGCCATGCTGCGCCGCGCCAGCCTTTGCGGCCTGCCGGTCGTGCGGGTCGGCCGCGGCTATCCGGAAGGATTTGCCGATCCGGCGCCCTTCTCCATCGCGGGGCGAAATCTGACGTCCACCAAGGCCCGCCTGCTGCTGATGGCCTGCCTGATGAAATTCGGCAGCCTGCCGCCGGCGGCCGACCCGGATCAACCGACGCCGGACGAGCTGGAAGCGCTGCAGGCCGCGCTTGCCGTCTATCAGTCCGTGTTCGGCACGCATTAGGAGGAGGACGATGCTGCGGCTTCACGGTATTCTGGGCGCTGTCGACGATCCCGGCTTCGCGACTGCGATCCACAACCTCGAACATGCCGGCGGCATCGAGGTGCTTTACGTCCCGCCGAGCGACGCGGCGCGCAAGCGGTTTCGGTTGTCGACCGATCGCGGCACGGATTGTGCGGTCAGTCTCGACCGCGACGAGCATCTGATCGACGGCGCCATCCTCTTCATCGACGACCGGCGCGCCGTCATCGCCCGGTTCGGCGAACAACAGGTCTGGCGCCTGCGTTCGGCTTCTGCCGAAGCGGCGCTCATGCTCGGATGGAACGCCGGCAACCTGCACTGGCGCGTCCGCTTCGAAGGCGGCGACCTCGCAGTGCTGCTCGACGCGCCCTTGCCGGCTTACCGGGCCCGCATCCAGCCGCTCCTGGCCTCGGGCGAGGTAACGGAGGTGGCGGATGTTTGACGCCTCGGACACACTGGCGATGCTGCACTATGGAGACAGCGCCTATCCGGCCGGCGGCTTCGCCTTTTCCTGGGGTGTCGAGGGGCTTGCGGCGGATGGCTACCTTGCGGGGGCTGAGGACCTCGATCGCTTCGTCGCGGAACAGCTGCATCGGCGCTGGGCGATCATGGACCGGATCCTGCTGCTGCGCGCTTACCTTGCGGATGATCTCGATGCCGTCGCTTCCGTCGATCGGTTGGCGGACGCCTCCACGCCCTCGGCCCAGATGCGAGAGGGGTCGCGCCGCGCGGGCAAGTCGATGCTGGGTGTCTCCGGCCGCCTGGGTGGCCCGCTCAGCACGGCCTATCGCGCGCGGCTGGGATCCGATCCGCGCCTCGGTCATCTTCCGGTCGCTCAGGCGCTTTCCTATCGCGATGCCGGTCTTGGCCGGCATGCGGCGCAGCTTGTTTCCGGTTGGACGCTCGTGACAGGCCTGCTGAGCGCGGCGGTGCGGCTTGGTCTCGTCGGCTTCATCGACGCCCAGCACGCGCAGTCGGCGGCACGCGCCGATCTGACGCGGTTGCTGGCCGTGGAGCCCGATCCACAACAGCCGCCGGCGAGCTTCACGCCATTGATCGACATTGCCGTGACGCGCGGTCCTGCACGCCATATCCGCATGTTTTCCACCTGACGGGAGACGACCGCCATGATGAATCTTTCGCCCACCGAGATGGATCGCCTGACAATCTTCACCGCCGCCGAGCTGGCGCGCCGCCACCGGGCGCTCGGCATTCGCCTGAGCCACCCGGAGGCGGTGGCACTGATCACCGACGAGGTTCTGACGGCGGCCCGGCGGGACATGCCCTATGCCGAGATCCGCGATCTGGGCGGTCGCTTGCTGACAACCGATGATGTGGAGCCGGGCGTCGCGGACATGGTGCCGATGATCTACATCGAGTGCCTGTTTGCCGAAGTGGTGCCGATGATCTACATCGAGTGCCTGTTTGCCGAAG
>NZ_LMFV01000036.1 GCF_001427285.1 Mesorhizobium sp. Root552 | reverse complement strand
AGTCATACGCTTTCTGGGCTCCCGCGGCACTCGAGGCACTGTCGGCAAGTTCCATGGCGAACTTCCTGTTCAACACTCCTCCGGCGTCATTAATTTCTGAAATTGCAAGATCCATTGCCTGGATCACTGCGGGGGCAGTGACACTGTTTGCTCCACTTAATCCGAGTGGAATACCCAACAAAATTGGATCGTCTTCAGCAAAGGCCCCTCCGATTGAAAGTGCGGTTGCCGCAAACAATACCAGAGCTTTTTTTAGTGATGTTCTCATTGCGTTCCCCTTATTGATCTTTCACCTCCTTCGAGGCTGCGGCCAAATGCCGACAACAGCCATCTCAGGCGATGAAATAATGTTCAGTTTTGAGAATGCCACGCGCCACATAATCGCACTGGCAGGAAAACCTGCAAGTCGAACTCGGCGCTGATGTTACAGTGGCTAGCCCGCCACCAGAAAAGGAAGCTTGCACACAACCAATAGTGAGCGTCCGGCGAAGGCATTTTCGCTTGGTTGAGAGGCCGATATTATAGGCCGCGTTTCATCTCGTCTGCCATAACGCGTTCGACCACATCCGGATCGCATTGTTCATCGACGAGAAACTGGCGGATTCCACCATCCCATGTCCTTATGTCGGCGAGGAGATTTTGGAGCTCGTCCACGCCGTTCTCGGTCAGGCCCTTCGTGCCGTATTCGCTGCCGTCGCGGACATAAAGCAATTCGCCCTCGCTGATATTATCCGAGTTGGCGGTCACCTCTTCGATCAACTCGAGGTTCTCGCCGATCATCTCAGCGACCTCTTTGAGGGTATAGATGATCCTTGAGCGCGCCATCACGCAGCCTCGTACCGGTCTTTTGCCGGAGCCCACTGCCACGGGAGCAGTTCCTCAAGTCGATCCTTCGGATGGCTCTGGATCCTGGTCAGGACGTCTGTCAGATAGGCCTCTGGATTGCGGCCATGGAGCTTAGCTGTCTCGATGATGGTCAGGATATTGGCGATGCGCTCGCCGCCCTTGTCTGACCCAGCAAAGAGCCAATTTTTTCTTCCAATTCCGAGTGGCCTCATAGCGCGCTCAGCTATGTTGTTATCGATTTCGACACGGCCATCGTCAATGTAGACGCTCAAAGCTGCCCATCGCGAGAGAGCATATCGCATCGCTTCTGCTAGCTTCTGTTTCTGCGGCAGCGTCGAAAGCGTCGTTTCAATCCAGGCCTTGAGGTCCGCCAGAATGGGTCTGGCGTGTTGCTGGCGCAGTGTTCGCCTCTCGTCAGCCGACATGCCGCGGATACGGTCCTCGATATCGTAGAGTGCACCGATGCGCGACAGAGCCTCGTCGGCGATCGGAGATGGCTTGAGCTTGATCACATCATGGAACTTACGGCGCACATGCGCCATGCAGGCAGCTTCGATGATCTGGTTGCCGTAAAGCTTGCTGTAGCCAGCATACCCATCCGCATGCATTACGCCGCTGAAGTGAGCGAGGTGTTCAGCCGGATGCACGCCCTTTCGGTCGGGGCTATAGTAATAGGCGATCGCTCCGGGCGTGGGATCCTTGTAG
This sequence comes from Mesorhizobium sp. Root552, assembly GCF_001427285.1. GTDB lineage: Bacteria > Pseudomonadota > Alphaproteobacteria > Rhizobiales > Rhizobiaceae > Mesorhizobium. The sequence continues at coordinate 9,207 of NZ_LMFV01000036.1, read as the reverse complement.
CCGCTGCCATCGAAGACATAGACCCAGACCCTGCCGGTTTTCGTCTTTCCTCGTCCTGGGTCGAGGACATCGACCGGGGTATCGTCCGTGTGTATTCGATCGACGGCCGCGATGTGGGCTCTGATCAGCAGGATGAGCGGGGCCAGCAGGACTGACACGCGACCGACCCAGTCCGCCATGACGGAGCGGGAGATGTCTACCCCCAGCCGGTCGTACATCTCGGACAAACGGTAGAGTGGGATATGATCGTCAAATTTGGCGACCATGATGTGTGCGAGCAGTCCTGGTCCAGGTTTGCCTCGCTCGATCGGCAAGCTCGGCATCTCACCCGATACCGTTGTATCGCAGTCCTTACAGACCATGCGCTTCTCAATATGCCGGACAATCTTCACAGAAGCCGGCACATGCTCCATCACCTGGACCACCTTGTCGGCCGCCTTCAGGAAGGACAGGCCACCACAAGTCGGGCAACTGCAGGGCGCTGCGTACACCCGCTCTTCAGTTGGAAGGCCATCCGGCAGAGGTCTGCGTTTCGGCTTGTCGGGGGTATCATCCAGATCTGGCAGCAGGCCTTTTCCGGAACGAGCATCAGCCTCGGCGCGAGAGGATTCGATCTCCTCGAGCATCAGTTCGAATTGCTCAATCTTTCGATCGATCTTTTCTGAGGATGCGCCGTGCTGCCGATGTCGGAGCAGTTCCAGCTGCGCGCGCAGAAGACCGATGATCGAGTCGCGTTTGATGACTTCGGCTTCTTGCGCGCTGAGTTTCACCGCCTGTTCAGCGACGAGCGCGCGCAATGCCAATAGCTCGTCCTGACTGTCCAGCGGCGGTGCTTTCATGCCCAAAAACATAGCCGATTTGCAGCGAAAGCACTAGCGTTTTGCCTCGGATGTCTCTGTAAAATATAGCTTTTAACCCGTTCGGCCAGGGGCGGAAGTCCACGCTGGTCGGCGCCAGTCAATCCCTTCAACAAGCATCGACAACTGAGCCTGCGTCAGATGCGCAACACCATCTTTCGCCGTCGGCCAAGGAAAGTATCCGCGCTCGAGAATCTTGTAGAATAGGCAGAACCCTTGGCCATCCCACCATAGAAGCTTGATCCGGTCGGCGCGCTTTCCACGGAACCCGAAGATCGCTCCGGAACCCGGCGCTTCCTTGATCACCGCCTCGACCATAGCAGACAGACCATCGATACCGCGCCGCATATCGGTCACCCCGCAAGCCAAGTAGACCCGCACATTTCCTGTCGGCCCGATCATGCAGCCTCAACACACGCGATCAACGATGACAGCGTCTTGCGTTCAATGTCCGCCGGAACTTTCAAACTGCGACCATTTCGTAGCTGGATCTTGATAAGCACTGGCCCCCCGCCGGCCGCCGGCATCTGCCCGAGGCTTATTTCGTTGACCAGGTGGACCGGCAGGAACGAGGCTGACACATCCAAGTGGCTAAGCGTTTTCCGCCATAAACGGATCTGCGCAGGATAAATGTCATGGCGACGAGCGACATCACCAATGCGAACGCCCGGTTGATCGGCTTCAGCCAATATCGCCAGCTTCGCTTCCTTCGACCACCGCCGCCTACGCTCAACGCCGGAAATGATCTCCATGCGAGCCATGCCAACCTCTCAGATCTGATATTAGTGTCAGCACTAATGCTGGTTCTAATGCCAGAACATCGCCTAACTGGCTCGTTCAGCAAAATCCGCTCACCGGACGCTCACAACCAATATGACGTCAATATTAATTATCGGTATGGCCCTCAATGGACGAATCTCGACAAACACGAGATGCTGGATGGCGCCGTGAGAGAAAGAGTTCTTGACAAAGATCTCCTGTCGACGCCAAAAAGAATTGGCTACTCGTGGAAGTCCTACAAAGTATTGATTCTGGTCAAGAATGGATAATTGATGGTCATCAGTTTCGCAGGAAACAACGGATAGTAGGCAGTTTGCTTATAGTGACCTGCCACTGAACTTTCATCCAGCGGCGATTAGAGCCTCGACCGTTTTGATCCGATATCATTGTTTGGATCGTCGGAAGGTGGAGTTTCCCGGCTGCTTTACGATGGCGGGCTGGTAGCGCCATCGGGATTGATCAACGAGATCGGCACGCTGTGGTCGTCATTATGCGCCAGATGTGACGACGCTCGGCCATGGATGTAAGTCAAAAGCGGACCGGTGTGGAGGTAACTTGGCTCGTTCAGTGCCTCGATTGTAAATGGTGGGCTCATAGGTCAACCCTCCCCTTTCGTATCATCGTGTCGGGGTTAACCACCGCACCGTCTCTAGCGGGTTTGGGCGCCACATGGTTGCGCACGACCAGCAGTTTAACGGGAAACCGGGTACCCATCACGATGCCGTGCGGGCCGGATGCCTCGAATGTCAGGCTGTCGCCTTGCGCCATGGCATACTTTTTCTTGGCGTGCGAATAGGTGACCTCGCCATTGAGGCAATAGACGAAGAAAGTGCCCTGATCGTCGAACATCGGCCGCTTGTCTTCTTCCGATGCAAGCTTGACGATGACGGCATCAAGCGCGAGCGGCGTTGAGGTGGATGTTTCGCGAACAAGCGAGGTGGAGACCCTTTCCCGCAAGCTTTCGTAGTGAGAAGAAACGAATACGGCCCGACTGCGCTCGTTGTAGCCGCTGATGAGCTCGCTGACAGGGACGCCGAGGGCCGAGCCGATGGCTTGAAGCGTGCCAAGCGAGGGTGAAACAGTGCCGTTTTCAATGCGTGACAGCATGCCAAGCGAAATTCCAGCCGCCTTGGCCAGATCGAGACCATTCAAGTCATGCCGCCTGCGCCAATCGCGCACCGAACGTCCGATAGCGGTCTGAAGAAGTGCTTCACGGCTGAAACGCGGATCTGGAGCGGACGCCAGATCGCCTTCGGCAATTTCGGCCAGCGCGGTGTCCTCTTCGGTCGAGCAAAATTTAACCCGGTCGCTTTCGCGAGGCTGCCGGGCTTGTCTTATGAGTTCAACGTCGACATTTCCCATCTTTCACGTCTCCTGAGTGGCGCAAGGTCGGCTTGCTGTGCAGTTTTCGGTCGGCCTCCAATCCTCATTGATTGTTGCCTGCCGCCTTTCCGCTGTGACGCGCCAGATGTTGGCGCGGCGTGCGATCGGCTGGCGGCTGAATGCTGCCCGGCATCATTGGCGGGAATTCCTACCGCACGTGGTATGCGAGGAATTGGGCTGCGCTGCCTTCCGCGAGGCTACGCAGCCCGAAGAAGGGTCAGATAACCCCGCTGACGATTGCCACGCCCGCCACGGCGGTAAGCGCGCCAGCGGCACGGATGAGGGTTTCGCCGCGCGGGCCGGCACCGCTCGCCGCGAGCAATCCGAGGCCGAGACCGGCAGCATGCAGCAGCGCGGTCGCGATAACGAAGCCTGCGCCGTAAGCAAGGCCAGCAACGCTGTCCGGCATCTCCGCGCCATGGGCAAAGCCATGGAACAGGGCAAAGAAGCCGACCAGCCCCATGGCCGCGGCGACGACAGGCTTCAGGCCAAATGCCACCGCAGCGCCGAACACGACGATGGACAGGCCAATGCCCAGCTCGACAAAGGGTAACGGAAGGCCGGAAAAGCCGACCACCCCGCCCCAAGCCATGACACCGACGAAAGCTGCCGGGACCAGCCACATGGCGCGACCACCCAACTGAGCGGCAAACAAACCAACCATGACCATGGCGAGGATATGGTCGATACCTCCGATCGGATGCCAGAAGCCATGGGCAAAACCGCCTGTATCGCCGACGCCGACATGGGCATTGGCAATCGTCGCGCTTGCAGCGAACATGGCTATGGCCACCAATACTATAATTGGACTCTTTTTCATTGTGGTTCTCTTTGCGTTTGTTTTCATCGTGATTACTTTTGATGTGCTGTCGGCGGTAGATCGAAGGAGGTCTGCGCCGACAGCACAGGCGGCTTCAGGCAAAGCGCAAATAACCCCGATATTATGGGGGCGTTCAAATTCTAGAATCTATCCAAACAGACTTAAACGAATGCCAGTTTTGGCTGGGGTTACGAAACCCCTTCACACGGGGATGGTAACAAACAGCACCACGTCGCAAAGTCAGCATGGGAAGTACCGGCAGGTCTTCCATGATCAATGCATTAGCCCTTCGATAAAGGTGCCTCCGTTGGTCATCATTCCCAATTTGTCGTGCTTTGTCCAATATGCCGTCGACTTCCGAATTTGAATAATATCCTGCATTGAACCCGAATGGAGAACAATTTCTGGAGTGCAGCACTTGGTCCAGCCAAATATCACAAGACATGCCCCAGCTCATTTGTGAGACGCCAGCACCATCCGGTAAACCAGAGCGCCACTCGTTACAGTAGTCGACCCAGTCTTCTGTCCTTATTATCTCTGCACCACACCCTATTGCCTCAAGGCTCCTCGCGAGATAATCGCAAATTTGTACGGGTATGAGCTGCCCGGAACCTGCATTTGCAGTCTTGATGCGCAATCGCCAATCGGACGGGACACCTGCTTCCTTGAAAAGCTGCCTTGCCCGTTCTGGATCGTATTCGTAAGGGAATTTGTACTTATCATCGAATGCTGGGGAGGCTGGCGGCAACATTCCGGATGCGACGGTTGTATCTCCACGAAAGAGTCCATCGCTCAATTCTTGCCGATTGACTGCATGGGCAATGGCATGGCGCACTCGACTGTCGCGAAGAACCGGATCACGCATGTTGAAAATGAAATACCAAATGTACGGAACACGGCACTCTTTTACAATGAAGCCGCGCCGCTCTAGTTCGTCGAGATCACTACCTTCCAGGCCATAAGCGAAATCAACATTGCCGGTGAGTAGTGCCTCATACCGATCTTTCAAATCCGGATACGGCTTAAACTCAATACCCTTGAGCTTGGGTGCGCCCCGCCAGTAATTCTCATTCCGTTGCAGCCGAACACCGCTCCCGAAAGGCGTTTGAAAGCGGTCGCCAAAACGAAACGGGCCAGTTCCGGGCGCATGATCGGCAATGCCCAAATTACCTAGTCTCTCTAGTGCTTCTGGGCTGATGTAAACATGCGCGCCTGGAGCATCTTCTTGCGTCATGTAACGGAGAAATTCTGGAAAAGGCTCCTTCAATGTGAGTTTGATTGTGTACGGCCCCAAAATCTCTAAGGAATCCAACACCTCCAATCCAATTCGATTATAATCCGCCGCTACTGGCGAATACTGGGCGGCCTCGGGATTCCACATCCGGTCTATATTGTAGCGAACCGCCTCCGCGTCGAACAGTGTCCCGTCATGGAATCGGACACCTTCTCTCAGATGAAATGTATATTGAAGCCCATCGCCAGAAATATCAACCGATGTGGAAAGTGCGGGGATGAGTTTCGTTGGGCTTGCTTCTTCGTCCTCAAGGTCATCCTCGAATAAGCTTTCGAAAACCTGCTGAACCACTCTCCCTGTATTCCAGCCCCCGAAGGATGCCGGAGGATCCATTGGATCTACTTCCCAGTCAAGCGCAACACGAAGGACAGAATCCAAGCCACTTTCAGACTTCATCTTGTATCTCCTTTAGAATTCCTAGGCACAGTCATCTCTGCCTTCGTTCATGGCGATGAAGCGGTCAGCGACCTGTGTCATTGAAACACGCTGCTCCAGAGACCAGCGTCGGATTAGTTGATACGCTTGCTCTTCGCTAATTGAGCGCTCGGCAGCCAGACGCCGAACCGCGTTGTTCACTACACGGCGCGATCGTAAGGTCTCTTCAAGCTTCACGATTTTGCTACTTTGTCTCCGTTCAAAGCGGTAGCGCGAACTAGCGACGGATAGAGTTGACAGGATACCGAAAGGATGGATGGGCTTCGCGATGACGGCCTGCGCATCAGCGTCCAACAGTTCGCGAACAATGGTAGGGCTCTCATACTCCACAATCCCGATAAGCGTGCCTTCTCGATCCCTTTTTAAGGCACTTACGTCGCTGGGAAGATGTCCGCTGAAAAGACAAAAGACGACATCCGCACGAACTGGCCAACTTTCAGGTACCGGCCACTGTGTATTGACCTGGCACCCTATCCGCTTCAGATGTCGAATAAGTTCATTACAAGCTGCGTCCTCTGGATGAATCACCCAAACTTGCAGTTTCCGTAATTCTCGAATCAACGCCTCGCCGGACATGAAGCTTCTTTCTATCCTTGGACGTGGTTAATCCGGCCCGATCCCACATAGTTGATAAGATACGGATCGGGTTTCATTGCCTGTTTGAATTCTGCGACAACCCTGAATTTCCTTCCAGCTTCCGTCATGCCGATTCGTGGCCAGAGATAAGTGTGGCTATTATCAGGATCGACCATAATCACGCCTTGAGGAGCAGAGATTTCCAATCCGAGCACTTCTGTTCGAAGTCGTTCAGGCTCCAGCGTCCCAGCGCGCTCTAAAGCTCGGGCAAATAGCAGAACCGTAAAATATGCAGCCTCGGCACAAGCATCGGTCGGCCGTTTTCCGAAACGCTGTTGATAGTTGGCGACGAAGTTATTATTTCGCGGCGATCCTACCGTCTCGAAATATGGGGCGGAAACGATATGTCCCGGCAATGGTTCGAACCACATTTCTTGACAATGCGTCTCGTTCGTTGTCAAGGAGGCGATCGGCATTACAGACGGATCAAGATTTTCGCTGGCATACGCATCATAAAGTGCTGCTATTCCAGGCCCCACCACCGTAGAAAAGATTACATCGGAGCCAAGCGCTCGTGCCTCCTTGACGATACTCAAAAAGGCGTCTCTCTGTGCGTCAAACGGTAGGTAGTGTTCGCCAACAATACTGCCGCCGATCTCGGATACGAGATCTCGCATAATTCGGTTTGATTCGCGTGGGAAAAGATAATCGGTTCCCACACACATCAACTTTCGGCCGTATCGGGGAAAGAGATATTCAGCGAGCGGCAGATGAAGCTGGTTGGGCGCCGGGCCAGTATAGATAATATTCGATGAGTATTCAAACCCCTCATAACCAATTGAGTACCAAAGGAGACCTCCACGCCGCTCTATGACAGGAATCACGGCCTTTCGACTGTAGGAAGCGGAACAGCCAAATATGTTAGTCACCCCTCGATCCATCAGAAGCGAACTGGCAAATTGGGCGTAGCGTCGCGGATCGGAGGCAGGGTCGAGGATTAAGGGCGAGATTGGTTTTCCGAGCACGCCACCCGTTGAATTTATCTCGGAAATGGCCAGTAAGGTTCCCTGCAACTGGGAAATCTCGGCAATAGCCGTGATCCCGCTTCTCGAGTACAGGACGCCCACCGGCCAGGTACCCTCCGAGCGGTATGATTCCTGCAGTTCGCTGACGCCGGACATCTGGTGCCTTTCTGCTAAGTGGCAAATAGGCGCAACGGATTACGCTGAAGCTGCAACATCGCAATATCCAATTCGAGCGTCGTCGAACTCATTTCCTCTAGGTCCAATATCAACGCTCTCTCCGCAGCTTTGACGATGAACGGGACACATTGATGTAGATGAATTTGTGCTTCTGCCGACCCCATTCGGCCAAGCCGCACGGCTGCCGAAAAGAGGCTGCTTGCGGTGCCGCGCAACTCTGCAAGAACAGTTTGCTCAATGCCGATTCCGTTGGAGGCCGACACGGCCGCCGCTACAACTGCCAGATTACCGGCGACTTCACGCAATTGCACTTCGTTACAAAATTGATCGAGAACGTCTTGAGGCCAAACTTGAGGGGCAAGCTTCGCCAACTGGCGACCGCACGAAATTGATGCGTTTCGGGCCGGTGCCGAAAGCTTTGTAGCCAAGAGACGTTCGTCGACAGCATGTAGCTTTTCGAGGTCCGACGCGCAAAACGTTCTATGTGCATGAGCGGCGGCAACAGCATCACAACGGCCGGAGCCGTGGAGGAGGACAGCTTTGATAACTTCCGCGATTTGAGCCGAACTCTTCGGGAGTTCCTCGAGTATCCCTTCCAGTCCGCTGGAGTGAACATAACGCCCGATGGGGAGCGAACTATCGGCCAACTGGAGGGCCATCAGGAAACTTGCGTTGCCCACTTTCATGTCAGTCATGGGCGTGCCCCGACATCGAAAGGGGATGTGAGGCTCCTAGACGAACATAGTCGAACCGCAGTGACAGTTCGCCAAGTTTGAGGTCTCGAACCGTTTTCGCCATGAGGTCCTCACTCGACAACATCGGTAGCAGTATGGAGCAACCATCGACTTCGACCGGTACGTGCTGATTGCCGAAAGCATGACCGATAAGCGCCGCCTGGCGAACAATGTCGGGCACCGGGTTCGTCTGGCTAAGGTCGATGACGAGTGCCAGTTCCTCTGGCCTTGATACGACGACCACGTGATCCTCGTTGCTAAATAGAACCGCTCCGTGAAAAAGATACTGGCTGTGCTCCATTGAGAGTGCGAAATCCAGCCCGCCCTTTGTGCGCCGCCTGAGCCGCCGCTTCCCCGCCTCCGACCAAGGGACTTCGATAAAGTCCAATGTACCGGCGTTGCCTTGCACTTCGCTTTGAGAGCCGATTATTCCATTTGAGACGAGCATCGAATCTACTTCCTCCTCAATGGCGCAGGCACTCCGATCATCTGCATTCGAATCCGCGACCACACATCGTCGATCAGACTCGTGATTGTTGCTGATGAGCGGGCGAGAATACGGACCATGATGCCGACCGCTCCAGGCAAAGCCCCTACTCCGAGGCGAAAATCGTCACCCGCCATATTCATCGACGAAGCGGCATCGAAAATGCCCTTCGTGTTGCCGCCTGGACTGAGCGCCAACAGATTCCCTGCATAGAGAAACGAGCCGAGGACTCCTCTCACAGCAATCGGCATTGACGTCGGCTCCATGAGGAGGCTGTCGTTAAAAAGCGTGCGTCCATCGACCGTTATCTGCGTGTCCAGTCTCAAGCGACTGAATGCAAAAACCTCGCCACGAGCCAGACGTCCGGGCGCGATGATTTCGCTTGCGATGAGCATGGATCCTCGATCCATGTCGATCGTGGTCTTCTGGTCATAGGACGACTTGGCTTGGGGTATGAGCTGATCCGGCAGATACTCGATGTACGATCCTTGCCTGGCCTCCAAACGAACCTGCTGAAACGCCGATCCATCAAGCATCCGGTGCAGCTTGGTTGCGGACGTGCTCGTTACATGAAGCTTGCCACCGTCCCGCGCAGCAATCCGCAGTTCCAGCTTATCGCCGTCAAACACCGCTCCCGAG
>NZ_LMFV01000035.1 GCF_001427285.1 Mesorhizobium sp. Root552 | reverse complement strand
AAGACCAAAACCGAAGCAATCGCCGCGCATCAGGCCGCGCCAGACCTCATCTCCGTCCTACCAGCGCCGAAATCCGGGTAGTTCGAGGCGTCCAACTGGTCGTGGACGAAGTCCATCGCCCAGGTCTCGTTGGGCCGCGTGGCTTCGCAACGGTCTTCCCGCAGCTTCGCCTTGACCCGCCGCTTCGGCGTCTTGTTCCGGAGCTGAAGACCCAAATCCCTGTAAATAGGATAGGTTCGCTTCATGTTGATGTCCCAGCCTTCGCGCTTGAGCATCACGTGAATACGCCGGTAGCCGTAGCGAACCCGCGTTGCGCAGATGTCCTTGATCCGAGCCTCGATGCCGGCCTGGTCGCGGCGGCGGGACTTGTAGCGATAGGTCGAAGTGTCGAACTCCAGAACCCGGCAGGCCCGCCGGATCGACACGTTCCAATCAGCACACGTCTCCGCCACCAGCTCGCGTTTGCGACCAGGCCTTACAGTTTTCGGCGGATGACGTCCTGGAGCATCTCCTTGTCCAGCGACAGGTCGGCGACGAGTTTCCGTAGCTTGGCATTCTCGTCCTCGAGCCGCTTCAGCCGCTTCATCTCCGTCGGCAGCAGCCCGTCGTATTTCTTTTTCCAGTTGAAGTAGGTCGCTTGACTAATCCCGGCGCGGCGACAAATCTCCGCAACCGGAATCCCGTCTGCCCCCTGCTTCAGAATGAACGCCTTCTGCGCGTCCGAAAACCTCGATGCCTTCATCGTTCTCCGCTCCCCCAGCCAGGAAAGCTAGCGCGGAAAACTCCAATTATGAACGGTCCAATTCTGTGGGTTCAGAGCAACCGCCGTCGAAAGCCGCTACGGACAAGTCAATCGCTTGGCGCAAACGATCGAGTGGCTCTCCGAAAACGATCGGGTACATCGCCTGCGAAACCAGAGCGATGGCGCGCGACATCGGACTGGAGCCGAGGACAACGCCCGGTACGGAGCCCGCAGTCAAACGGCATGGCAGAGGCCTTCGTAGGCCATGAAGCGCGACTACATCCGCATCTCACCCTGCCGGACGCCAGAACCGTAATGGAAAACCTTCCTTTGTGGATCGAGCGTTACAACACTCTTCATCCCCACAAAGCACTCGGCTATCGTTCACCCTGCGAGTTCATCGCAGAGCAAACCCAACCGTGATCGTGTCCGATCATTCAGGGGCAACAACAGTCGCCTGCCAGAACCCGAAAACTAATATTGACGTCATTTTGGTTATGTGCAAGCTTTCTCTCTCAGTGGCGGGCTAGCCACTGCAACATCAGCGCCAAGTTCGAGACCCGCAGGCTTTCCTGTCGATTTGGTTGCGTGGCGCGCAACAACATCATGTCATGACCGACGATGGCTGCTGTCCGCATTTGGCGCAGCCTCGAAGGAGGTGAAAGATCAATAAGGGGAACGCAATGAGAACATCACTACAGAAAGCTCTGGTATTGTTTGCTGTAACTGCATTTTCGATCGGAGGAGCTGTTGCTGAAGACGATCCAATTGTATTGGGTATACCAGGGGGATTAAGTGGTGCAAACAGTGTCACCGCCCCCGCAGTGTTGCAGGCAATGGAGCTTGCGATTTCAGAAATTAATGACGCCGGAGGAGTGTTGAACAGGAAGTTCGCCATGGAACTTGCCGACAGTGCCTCGAGTGCCGCGGGAGCCCAGAAAGCGTATGACTNTTGCTCCCGAACCGATCGACAACGCGTGGCAGGAAACGCTTGCCTTGCTTTCCACCGTGGATTGCAATTTCAGAAATTAATGACGCCGGAGGAGTGTTGAACAGGAAGTTCGCCATGGAACTTGCCGACAGTGCCTCGAGTGCCGCGGGAGCCCAGAAAGCGTATGACTMTCTCGTGTTTCAAAAGAAAGTTAATGTCATAATTTCATCGGAACCAAGTKCGGCCAGAAACGCAGGGCTACCGATCATCACTAGAGGAAAAATCCCCTATATCTATACTTCGTTCTATGAGGGTGGGTCTTGCAACAAATATCAACATATTGATGCTTGGGTACCACAGCAGATGGTGTCTCTCATGGTCGACGCCTTTATGAAAGATAAGGGTGCCAAAACATTCTTCCTGGTTGGAAACGACTACGCCTTTGGCCGTGGCCTCCTAGGCGACACTAACAAGTACATCACGGAGAAGGGCGGCACCGTCGTCGGAGAAGAATATAATCCGATCGACGCGAGCGATTGGACGTCGATTATCAGCAAAATCCGTGAGGCCAATCCAGACGCCATTATAACGTCGACAGCAGCCGGCGCGCCGAATGTCACGTTTACGAAGCAACTGCGATCAGCTGGTGTGACCGCATTGTACGGGAATTATGCNAGACGCCATTATAACGTCGACAGCAGCCGGCGCGCCGAATGTCACGTTTACGAAGCAACTGCGATCAGCTGGTGTGACCGCATTGTACGGGAATTATGCACTCGATGAAGGTACTGCAAAAAGCTTGGGTGCTGATGCAGAAGGTATTTATCTCGGTGGCACATACTACACCAGCATCGATTCTGAGAGTAACGCGAAGTTTCTGAAAGCATTAAAGGACAAATTTGGGGCCGAGACAAAAACCGCGAGCGAACTCTCGGTCCCTCAATATGATGCCATTCATCTCTATGCCCTAGCTGTCGCAAAAGCCGGCACAACGGACACCGATGCTGTTGTAAAGGCTCTGAGCGAAGTCACTTTCGATGGTCCGAGAGGTCCAATACAAATGTCGAAGCAGCGCCATGCACCGCTGACAATGTATCTCGCTCAGGTGAATGCTCAGGGCGATACTAAAATTATTAAGACAGAGCCAAATGTAGATCCGGGCGAGCAATGTCCTGATCTTTAATTCGCATACCTTGACACTTCGTTGGACCAAGGAATTTTTCCGCCCGTACAAACGTGTTGACCGAAATGCCTTCCTAGAGCGGTTCTGACAATTCAGTGAAAACCAGGATCGCTCTAGGCTCAACGTCAAATTCTCCAAAATCTAGCAGATAGATAACCAACATCGTCGCGCATGAGAGTTCTCCACGCTTGCGCGTTGGTGAATTTGGAATGTAGCGGCGCCCTGCGGATAGCTAAAACGAAAGAAAACTATGAGAAAGCATGAAAATCTTCCTAAGTCTACTCTCCGTGTAGCCCTCGACTGGGAGGTCGACGCCATTGATCCGCCCACTTCATTTGGCGGGTGGACTACCGGCAGAGTGGTTCAGCAGGTGTTCGAAAGTCTTTTTGAGGACGATCTGGAGGATGAGGCGGCCAACCCGACACGACTCATTCCCGCGCTTGCCACTTCGGTTGAAATCTCCAATGACGGACTTCAATACTTATTTCGCTTGCGAGACGGAGTGCGATTTCACGATGGATGTCGGTTCGACGCGGAGGCGGTACGGTTCAATATAGAACGCATGTGGAATCCCCAGGCTCCTCAATATTCCCCTGTGGCAGCAGATTATAACAGGATTGGTCTTGAAGCATTAAAATCGGTGGAAGTCCTCGACCCACTGTCGGTCCTGATGACGCTGGAGGAACCTTTTCCAGAGTTTCTTCGATACATGACGCAAGAGGATGCACCCGGTGCGCATGTCTATCTCAGCCCACAAGCACTGAAAATTCATGGAAACGCGGGTATCGCGGATCGTGCGCCAGGTACTGGCCCGTTTCGGTTTGATTGTCGCTTTTCAACGCGTTTCGGCAGTGGAGTCCGGCTGATTGGCAACAACGACTATTGGGGGGGAGTCCCTAGGCTAGATGGGATCGAATTTAAACCCTACCCGAAATCGGAAGATCGGTATGAAGCGTTGCTCAACGGAGAAGCCGATTTGGCTTATGGTCTTGAGGGAACCGATCTTGATGAGTTGAAGCGACGTGGCTTTGTTGTTGTCGACGGCCAAGTACCTCATGTTTGGTACTTTATTTTTAATATGCGAGATCCCGTTCTTTGTGACGTTCGCGTCCGTCATGCAATCGCGCATGCGCTCGACCGCGATGCGCTTTGCAACGACATTTTCAAGGGACATACAGTTGCCGCATCCGGCATGTTGCCTCCGGCCTCGCCAGCCTTTGATGGAACGTACTGTTTTCCTTATGAATATGATCCGGAACGTGCACGGCAACTTTTGAAGGAAGCAGGTGTAGCTTCCAATTGGCGTTTGCACATCATGTCGGCAAAGGCCGGCGGGGGGGATACTGTTCGGATCTGCGACTATCTTGCTACGAGTCTGGAAGCGGTTGGGTATGGCGCGGAAATCGTGTGGACAGAGGATTGGATTTCTTATTGCCACCAATGGCGATCTGGTTTGCCGGATGGCGTCGGTGTTTCGCATATGAGTTGGGGTATGTCTTGCGATGTTTGGCTGGACCAGGTGCTGCATTCACGAAATAGCTCGCCGCATGGGTTCAACGCAGGATATTATTCTAATCCAACAGTTGACAACTTGTTGGACAAAGCACGGCGATCACAGGATGACCTTCAGCGACTCCAGCTCTATCGGCGAGCCAATAAACAAATTATGGACGATTTACCGGTGCTACCAGTACTAAATTTGCGGCGTGGCAACGTTTGTTATCACCCGCGAGTCAAAGGGTTTTGCAATCCAAGTCAAGATTGGAATTCGTTCAAAAATGTATGGATAGATTCGAATATTTGATCCGACGGACATCGTTGCCACATATTATTAATGCGCCGCTTCAGGCCGCAGATTGTTGAGGTGAGCGGCTATGTTCCATCACGCAACGGAATGGTCGGGTATTGAGACGTTAGTCTCGAAAGGGTGACCTGCCACTGAACTGTCATCCAGCGGCGATTAGAGCCTCGACCGTTTCTGTTACGCCGTTTGGCGTGGGTTGAGCAATCGGCGCAGTGTTGGAGCCGGTTGCGGCGATAACCTCGGCGAAGGCCGCCGGGGTCTGGTAGCCGAGCGAGGAATGGGGTCTCGCGGTGTTGAAATCCTCCCTCCACTCGGCGATGGCGCTTCGGGCGTGGTCGAGGCCGAAAAACAGGCTTTCGTTCAAAAGCTCGTCGCGCATCCGGCCGTTGAAGGATTCGACGTAGCCGTTTTGCATCGGCTTGCCCGGCGCGATGTAGTGCCACTCGACGCGATGATCCTTCGACCAGGCGAGGATTGCGTTCGATGTGAACTCCGTGCCGTGGTCGGAGACGATCATGTCCGGCTTGCCGCGCTCGGCGATCAGGTCCGTCAGTTCGCGAGCGACACGGCGGCCGGAGATCGAAGTGTCCGGGATCGCGGCCAGACACTCCCGGGTCACGTCATCGACGATGTTCAGCACACGAAAGCGCCGCCCGCAGGCGAACTGGTCGTGCACGAAATCCAGCGACCAGCGTGCATTTGGCCGAGCCTGGACCAGGATCGGCGCTCGGGTGCCCACGGCTCGCCGACGTGTCCGACGCTTGCGCACGGTCAGCCCTTCCTCACGGTAGAGCCGATAGATGCGATTGATCCCCGACGGCTCGCCTTCGCGCCTAAGCAGGATGAACAGCCGCCGATAGCCGAAGCGTCGGCGCTCGTTGGCAAGATCGCGCAACCTGGTGCGCAATCCCATCTCGGCCGGGCGCCTTGACTGGTAGCGGATCATCTTGCGATCGGCACCGACGAAGGAACAGGCCCGACGCTCCGACAGGCCCATGACGGCCTGCAGATGCGCGACGGCTTCGCGCTTGGCGGCGGGCCCTACCATTTTTTTGACAGAAGCTCGCGCAGCGCCGAGGCTTCCAGCATCTGATCGGCGAGCAGCTTCTTCAGCTTCGCATTCTCGTCTTCCAGGGCCTTCAGGCGTTTGGCGTCGGACACGTCCATCCCGCCATACTTCGCCTTCCAGTTATACAGCGTCGCCTCGGAAACCCCGTGCTTGCGAGCCAGATCGCCAGCCTTCGCGCCCGCCTCATGCTCGCGCAGAACCGCAATGATCTGCTCTTCCGTAAATCGCTTTCGCTTCATCAGTCCGTCCTTCGATCAAGGGCCGGACTCTAATCTCAGATGGAGGAAAAACTCAGTGGCAGGTCAAAGACGCTGGAGGACGAGAACACGAAGCTGAAGCGGTTGCTGGCGGACGCGATGCTCGACAATGCTGCTTTGAAGGACCTTTTGGGAAAGAAGTGGTGACGCCCGCAGCCCAGCGGAACGCTGTCGCTCACCTGATGAACCAACATCGGATGAGCGAACGGCGGGCGTGTAAAGCCATCGGCGTTTGCCGGATGACGGTTCGTTACGAAAGCAGCCGTATCGACGACCATGACCTTCGGGAGCGAATGAAGGCATTGGCACATGAGCGCCGCCGCTTCGGTTATCGACGCCTTCATGTGCTGCTCAGGCGCGAGGGCCACCTTGTGAACCACAAGCGGCTCTTCCGGCTCTATCGGGAGGAGAAGCTGACGGTGCGCAAGCGCGGCGGCCGCAAGCGAGCGATCGGCACACGCGCACCGATGCTGATCCCGATGGCAGCCAATGATCGCTGGTCGCTGGACTTCGTGTCGGATCAACTCACCGATGGGCGCAGGTTCCGGGTTCTTACGGTCGTCGACGATTGCACCAGAGAATGCCTGGGGCTCATCGCCGATACATCGCTTTCCGGCTTGCGGGTTGCCCGTGAGCTTGACCGGATCATCGAGGAACGCGGCAAACCCAGGATGATCGTCAGTGACAACGTCCTAAGAGCGGAAGGAAATGGAGCAGACGGTCAAAGTCTCTCTGTTCGCCAGCATGCTCTCGCTGCGTGACGCTGGTCAAGTCGGATGGTCGAACCAGGCGGCTTCCACCGGCAAGGGAAAAGGTCTCGTCCATAGCAAACACAGGGTACGCGTGATGGCGGCCCTCACCGTCCTCAACACGAGCTTCTGATCCAGGTGGAAGACCCGAACATTATCTACAGGGTCATCGAACCGATGCCCTCACGGCCCTAGCTGACAGAGGTTCTTCCACCTGGCACCCGCCCCTCGACGAAGGGCCGGTAATCGGAACCGCTTTTGACGACGGCGTGCACGACGCGCGCCATCTTGGCGGTAATAGCGGTCATCGCCTTGCGGCGCAGATTGGGATTGTCGCGATCTCGTGCGATGTAGCGTTCGAACTTGTGCCGGAAGCCGTTCTCACGCTGGCGGATGGCAACCTGCCCGGCGATCCATAGGGTGCGGCGCAGCCTGGCATTGCCAAACTTCGAAAGCCGGGTCTGGCCGCGATATTGGCCGGACTGCTGGGTCGACAGATCCAGTCCGCAGAACTTGAGAAACTGGCGATGGTGGTGGAAGCGGCGAAGATCTCCGGCTTCGGCGATGATCGTCAGTGCATTGATCGGCCCGATGCCGGGGATTTGCCGCAGGAGCTGATAATCCTGGCTGTGCCGCAGCAGTTCGTCGGCCTGGGCTTCGATCGCATTGCGTTGCCGGATCAGGCTACGTGCTTCGGCAATGACCATCCGGAACATGCGAATGGCAGGAGCGTCAAGCGGCAACGGCAGTCCAATCGATGTACGCGCCGTCTGGTAAATATCCATGAGAATCTGCGTCTTGCTGACCTTGCGGCCGACGACATCCCAGGCTGCTTTGACGAACTCCTCCTTCGTCAGCGCCGTGATGCTTGCCGGCGTCGGAAAGGCATCGAGGAAGGCGAAGAACCAATCGCTGCGGCTGTTTCCCCGGAAGCGCTCGATCTCGGGAAAATACAGCGGCAGGTAATGCGTCAGGATGCGGTGCTGGATCTCGGTCTTGGCCCTGGCGATCGCCTCATGCGTCTTCGACAGTTCCTGCACGTCGTTGATGCCGACGCGCAGCGGATCGTGGTAGACCTGCGTCGCTCGGATCCTCAGCATGTGCAGGATCACCTGCGCATCCTTGGGATCGTTCTTGTCCCAGCTGTTGTGCAAGGCCTCCCGGGTCCGGGCGAGCGCCAGTGACGACACCAGCCGCACCTCGAAACCGGCCTCAGCCAGACGCCAGGCAATGGGCCGGTGATAGTTCCCCGTCGCCTCAAAGGCGCAGACCACTACGGATCGGCCATACGCCAGCAGAACATCGATCAGCCGGTCGTGCTCAGCACGGCTGTTGAGGACCGAAAGCCGACGGCGGCGCTTTTGCCCTGATGCTTCGATCAGAACCTCATTGCGCACCTTGGCAATGTCGATCGCTACCAGCACGGCATCGGCGGGTGTAGAATCTGCAACGGTCATGGTCGGTCTCTCCGGAATGGGTTGTGAACACTCACATTCTAGAGAAACCTTGACTGACCATGGCCACCTCGACCGGTGCGCGCCTGCAGCGAAAAGCTGCGCGCACCGTCGTCTCGGCGGCTCCCTCTCTTCCTTCCGTAGGTGCTATGGCAGCGAATTCACCAGCAACGCGATCCTGCAATGGACGGATCGGACCAAGGTGGATTGGCACTACATCGCACCCGGAAAACCCATCCAGAACGCTTTCATCGAAAGCTTCAATGGACGGCTGCGAGACGAATTCTTGAATGAAACCCTCTTCTCGTCACTGACCCATGCTCGCTCAGCGCTTTCAACCTGGCGCAGCGATTACAACGATCATCGACCACATTCTGGCCTCGGCTGGCTGACACCTGCCGAGTTCGCTCAGACTATCAACCCGCGACGGGTTGCGGTGCTGCGCAGCCGAAATGGCGAAGGGATGGACCAATCTACAAATCGCAGCCACGATGGGTATCTAGGAAATCACCGTCAGTTTAGGAGCCTCTACAACAAAATCGGCGTCCATAATCCGGCGGCCGCAGATGCTCTATCTCTGCCGGCATGGAACGCTATTTTTTTCAATTCTTCTGGATAAGGTCAGCGCTTGGGCGATCTCGATTCTTAACTGGAAGGCAGGTTAAACGAAAGATCGCGCTAGGAAAGCAGAATACACCTCCACCAATCCCGCGCCGGCATGCGAATGAGGGGCTGTCGCACTGTATTCATTGACGAGACTCCGCTGTGAGCGTTTTCAATGATTTAGTCGTGTACTTAAATTGAGAATTTGTATTTAAAATGAGATTCGCCCTTGGCTCACTGCACTTATTGTGAGATTTTGCCCGCCTAACGTTTGGCGTGAGTTCTTTGCAGGCTGCATGAGCGACGATACCGAGAGTTACGAGGAAATGGCGCGCTGGAATGAGGCGTGTCGGCGCGAAGAGGCTATCCGCGGCCTCTTGGAGCGCTATCCAAAAAGCCTGAACGGTCAGGCCGTAGCGGATCTGGCCTGGGAACTGGATCTCAGCCGGGCCACTCTCTACAGGATGATCAAGCTGTTTCGAGCAGGTGGCACTGTAAGTTCACTGATGGACCGAAAGCGCGGGCGGCGCCAAGGACATCGTGCGCTCGACAAAGATCGAGAAGCCGTTGTGCGTCGAACGATCGAAGGCTTTTATCTCAAACCGGAACGCCCATCCTTCGCCCGGTTGGTTCGCGAGGTCCAGATCGACTGCACCACGGCCGGTCTTGCTCCCCCAAATTGGCGCACCATCAAATCCCGCGTGGAAGAGATCGATCTGCAGGTGAGGGGGCGTAAGCGCGGCGAGAGCGAGGTCGTCAAAGCAACAACCGCTACGCCGGGAAGTTTTTCGGCGTCGCGGCCGCTTGAGCTCGTTCAAATCGACCATACCAAGGTCGACGTATTCGTGGTCGACGAAGACACGCGTCAGCCGCTCGGACGTCCGTGGCTAACACTGGCATTGGACATCTTTTCTCGGATGGTTGTGGGCTTCTATCTGACGATGGGGGCGCCCTCGCGATTGTCGACAAGCTTATGCATACTGCACTCGGTCTTCGACAAGACCGCGTGGTTGCAGGAGAGGGAGATCCATGAAGCTTGGCCAGTGGCCGGGCTTCCTGGCACGATCCATGTCGACAACGGCTCTGACTTCCGGAGTCGTGCATTCGAACGCGCTTGCCGGGACAATGGCATAAAGCTCGATTGGCGGCCGCCGGGAACTCCCCATTTCGGCGGCCACGTCGAACGGTTGATCGGTACGCAGATGGGCGCGGTTCACCTGCTGCCGGGATCGACCTCCAGCAGCATCGAGGAAAGGCGCGAGTATGATGCCAAATGCCATGCCGCACTGACACTGCGTGAGCTGGAGCGCTACATCGCACTCGAGATCGTCGGGCAGTACCATCATGCTATCCATGGCGCACTGCGTCGGCCGCCGATTGCGGTCTGGCGGCAGCATGAGAATGAGTTGGTGTTGCGTCTGCCGAAAGACCGTATGCAGTTCTGGATCTCGTTCCTGCCGGAGACAGAGAGAACGTTGCGACCGACCGGCATCCATCTCTTCCATATCCGCTACTGGTCGCCCGCTCTGTCCGCCGACCTTGGACGGACCAAAGCCCGCCTGATTGTGAAATACGACCCCCGCGATCTGTCGCGCGTTTTTGTCAGGCGTCCCTCAGGCAACTTTGTGGAGGCGCGCTATGCCGATGTGACGCTTGCGCCGATTACATTGTGGGAGGCTCAGGCTGCACGGCGCAAACTCAACGCTGAGGGCAAGCGCGAAATCGACATGCATGTCCTTGTTCGTACAGCGCTTGCCCAGCGAGAACTGATCCAGGAGGCGAAACTCAAGACACAGGGGCGGCAGCGGCTTCCGAAACCGAATGTGGATGACGATGAACTGGGCTCGCTTCGCGGCGTGGATTCAAGCAAACCTGTTGCCTCCGTCGAAGATCTGGATTGAGCCGTTGACCCTGGATAACATCCATCTGACGCAAGCGGCCAAAGACTTCCTCGGCGAGCCCGACATTCTACGCGTTCGCGCAATCAAGGCTCGCCGCTGGATATTCTATCCGCGCGCCAAGCAGGCGCTCGATCGCCTCAATTTGCTTCTCGATCACCCTCGCGGCACGCGCATGCCCTCGATCGCGATCTACGGCGACAGCGGCATGGGCAAGACGATGATCATGGAGAAATTCTGCGACAATAATCCGGCATCTTTTGATCCGACGACCGGCGTACAGACTATGCCGGTTCTGGCTATCGAAATGAGCGGCAAGCCGGGCGAGCGGCGTTTATATGCCGAAATTCTGGCTGCCCTTGGCGCACCACAGGCACCCCGCGCCGACATTGTACAGATGGAGCAGGCGGCGTTGCGACTTCTGAAAACGGTCGGCGTCCAGGTTCTGGTCATCGACGAAATACACAACATTCTCGCCGGCTCATACCGAGAACAGCGGGTCGTGCTGAACACGCTGCGGTTTCTGAGCAATCGGCTTCAGATCTCACTGGTGTGCTTCGGCGTTACCGAAGCCCGCGAGGCGATAAGCGGCGACGTTCAGCTTGCCCGCCGGTTCAGCGAGTTGACCTTGAACCGATGGGCGGCCAACGAACAGTTCGAAGCGCTGGTTTCGTCCATATTGAGGAATATGCCGCTCCGCCGACCGACAGTGCTGACGCCGAAATCTCTGCGCCGAATTCTGCAGATCAGCGGCGGCATCACTGCAAATATTTTCCAGGCGATTACGAGCCTAGCGGCCGATTCGATTGAGAGCGGCATCGAGCACATCACCGATGAAGCGGTGGAAAGCTGGTCGCCGCCAGTCGGCGCCGAAACAGCGTATGCATGAACCGAGAACTCGGCAGCACGAGCGCGCTTCCGGTCATTCTCAAACCTGTGCCGGATGAGCTCCTGTCGTCATGGATTGCGCGCCATGCCGGTTTCTATGGCGTCTCCCCGCTCACAATGCTTCGTCATGCCATTCCGGAAGCAAAATCTTTGCGGCTGACCGATACAAAGCTGGGGCCAACCGACGCCGGCCACATTGCGAGGCTGTTTCGAACCCACTCGTCTGCAATTTTGGCAATGACCACATCAGGCTTCCCAAGTTCAGCAGCACGGCTCGTCGCGCCATGCGCTATTCAAAGTTGCTTCGCCTGTGCCGAACAAAACAGAGGGCAGGGCGCAACAACTGCGGTGCAGCGAAGCTGGACCGAGGGTTGGCGGATAACCTGCCCTGTCTGCGGACAACGGCAACAAGACAAAAGAGACGCAGCCTCGGCGCTGACAAGCTCGTCACTGTCATTCGAGGGTCTCTGGGAAGATGCCCTTCACGGTGAACGGCTCATCGATCAGGCGCTGAGGGGATCAGCTGCCGGTTGGGCATCGCCGATCGATATCGTCCGATTGCTGCTCGTGCGGCGATGTCCGAAGCCCTTTCGCCATGAGGTATCGATAGATCACTCCACCGTCCTTGGCGCCGTCGTCCAAGGTTTCGATGAGCGTGTGGCCGAGCAGGGCCTCCCACGACCAACTATTGCAAGACCCATCTTGCCGATCGGCCTCCGCATAGCACTGCTCGCGGGTATCTCAATCGTCTATCAAGAAGGTCCGAAACTGGTTGCCGAACTCCAGCACCAAACGCTGGGCGCCCACTATACGCGGTTCGCTTCGATAGGCGCTGGTATGTCGGTTACGAGAAGCTCCCCACTGCAGTTGAATTGAGACTCAGTGGCATCGAATCTCACCATTAGGTGCAGCGATCGCAAGAAGCCGGCACAATCTCACATTTAAGCGCAGCGCGACAGGGGCTCTATTGATCACGCGTACGCGACAATGGTACGGTAAATTTTAGCAACAAAAAAATACGTTTATCATTGACGATGTTTTGGATGTGTGCGAGCCTTTCAGAGGCGGCGGGTTAGCTGCCCAAATTTGGTGCCTAGCGTAACTCCCGGAGCTAGTACCGGCTAGTACGCCCATGCGGCACGCGTCATCTCAAAAACTGAAACATCATTTCACTGTCGACGACGGCTCTGTCCATATTCGGTCTTAGCCCTCGAAGGAGGTGAGAGCCGTAAAGGGGAACGCAATGAGAACAGCGCTAAAGAGAATTTTGGTATTGTTTGCCGCGACTGAGCTATGGACGCAGTGGTCAAGGCTTTTGAATGAAGTAACCTTTGATGATCCTAGAGGTCCGGTGCAGGTGTCGAGGCAACGGCACGCTCCGCTGACAATGTATCTCACTCAGTGAGATGCTCAAGGCATTACGAATATCATCAAATCGCGCCCGAAATGTAGAGCGATCCTGACGAGCAATGTCCTGATCTAAATAGACGGCATACATGACATATCGCCTATCTGTTCCAGATCACATTGTCGTTTCGCCTAAATAAAACTAAAGGGCAAGTAGGAATGGGCGCTCTCCCCATTCGGATGGAATTTTTACTGTTCCCGGTATGGGAATCTCGGAGACGTAGATGATTCCAACGTTACTAGACATCATCACAACCGCCGCAATATTATACATTGTGGCCTTGGGGTTGCTCCTCGTATTCGGCGTTATGAAGCTTATCAACTTCGCGCACGGCGGATTGATGGCGCTTGGCGGATACGCCGCCGTTATTGCCACAGCAATGGGGTTGAACCCTTGGATAGGCATTCCTCTGGCGGCGGTCTTCGGTGCGATCGTTGGTCTCGGTATGGAGCGTGTTGTTGTACGGTCGTTATACAATCGGCCGCTCGATACTATCCTGGCCACATGGGGGCTGAGTATCATCATCGGGCAGATCATCACTCTTGTCTTCGACCGTGGTGTTCATTTCGCTGAGCCTCCGGTCCGGGGTGTCGTCAGTCTCGTTGGTGAGTCATATTCGACCTACAGGCTGGTACTAACCGTTCTCGCGTTACTGCTGGGCCTTGGTTTGACCTTGATACTCAAGGGTACATCATTAGGTCTCTCTACGCGCGCTGTTATCATGAATGAAGATCTTGCGCGCGGACTCGGAATAAATAGCGGGCTCGTTCGCACTGTTACATTTACCCTTGGCTCTGGTTTGGCCGCGGTTGCCGGCGCTTTGATAACGCCTCTATCGAGCGTCTATCCGGATATGGGCACAGCCTGGCTGATGAGCGCCTTCATGCTTGTGCTTGTATCGGGCTCATCTCTTTATAGCTTAGCCATCGCAAGTGTTGTGTTGGGCGGGGCGCAGGTGATTGTAAGTGGTTATTTCGGGGCAGTTCTGGGCGGCATGACAATTGCGGCTCTTGCCGCTGTAATTCTCCGTATTCGACCGCAGGGGTTTTCTTATGAGTGATGTAAACGTGAAGGAATGGGGCGAAGCGCATCGCCTTCGGCCACGGGCGAGCCCGCTCACGAGGATGGTCGTTGTAGCAGCCATAGCTTTGATTGGTGTTGGCGTTACGCCTTTCTTTATAGACGCGTATTCGGTCAACGTTCTTGTAAGATCGATGATATAYGCGTCTATCGCTCTTTCCGTCGATATTCTCTGGGGTTACCTTGGAGTTTTGACTTTCGGGCAGTCGGCATTTTTTGCGGCAGGMGCTTATGTCACCGCCCTGATATTTACCTACCAGGGTTTTTCCGCCGAATTGGCTTTTGCTGCTCTTGTAGTCGGTATCGCGGTCGCCGTGGCGATGGCAGGATTGGTTGCGTTTCTTGCCTTTTGGCATGGCGCNCAATCATGGCCTGTAGACAGGAGCTTATGTCACCGCCCTGATATTTACCTATCAGGGATTTTCCGCCGAATTGGCTTTTGCTGCTCTTGTAGTCGGTATCGCGGTCGCCGTGGCGATGGCAGGATTGGTTGCGTTTCTTGCCTTTTGGCATGGCGCAACTGATCTATATGCTTCGGTTATCACTCTTGTCTTGCCGATTGTTGTCACGCAACTCCTATTTTCCGGTGGAACCTTCACGGGGTCCAGCAGCGGTCTTACCGGTTTCGAGACCGTTCCTCTCAGTATTGAAGCCTGGTTTTGGGTTGTCGGAGCTTGGCTGGTCATTTTGACAAGCGCGGCATGGCTTTACACGCGCAGTGATGCCGGGCAGCTTCTGGTTGCCATCCGGGAAAACGAGCAGCGTTGCCAGTATCTCGGCTTGAACACATCGAAGATCAAAGCGGTCATCTTTCTCATCTGTGCGGGAATAGGTGCAATCGCCGGATGGATGTATGCTAATTATACGATGGTGGTTGCACCGGAGATTGCTGGCTTTGTGTTCGGAACGGAGCTTCTGATCTGGGTAGCGCTGGGCGGACGGGGCACGTTGTTTGGACCTGTTATCGGCACACTTATCATTGACTATGCGAGCGCACACCTCCAGGGCGACTTCCCGTTCATATGGAAACTGGTCATAGGCGTCATTTTCGTTTCGGTCATCGTAGCCTTGCCACGCGGCCTCCTGCCGGTGGTTTCGAATTCCATGAATTGGCTTCGCAGGCTCGTCATCACGGCGCATCCGAAGGAGCGCGCACCGATGCAGCTGCGCCAAGCGAACGAACGTAGCTCCACCGCGACTAGCGAAGATGGAGGAGCAGCACTTGTTGTGAGCGGTGTCGAAAAACGCTTCGGTAGTCTCGAGGTCCTGTCCGGTATCGATTTTGAAGCTACCTATGGCGAAATTGTCAGCCTCGTTGGACCCAATGGAGCCGGAAAAACCACGCTTATGACCTGTATCGCAGACGGTCTGAAGCGCAGCAGCGGCGCGATATCAGTCGCCGGTGTGGACATAGGGCATCGTCCACCGAACCAATGTGTGCGTCTTGGCGTCGGCCGTAAATTCCAGATGGCCAATGTTTTCGACACGCTGACCGTGGGGGAATGCCTTCAGATCGCGCGAGCTCGTCTCGATGGCTTATCTAAATGGCAAAAATCAGGTGTCTGCAGCCTTCCGCAGTCTGCTTTGCATATTATCCGGGCGACCGGCTTGGATAACGACCTGGACGTGCCTGCGCAAGTGCTGTCGCACGGAAAGAAGCAAGCTTTGGAGTTGGCGATGGTTCTCGCTCTCGAGCCCAAGGTCATTCTTCTGGACGAGCCCACAGCTGGCCTTACTAAGGCTGAGCGTACGCTTATTGGAACGATCCTGACCGAACTTGCCAAAACGGAACAACTCTGCATCCTGCTGGTGGAGCATGATCTGGATTTCGTCCGAGAGATTTCTTCACGGGTGATTGTTCTGCACCAAGGCCGGATTGTTCTTAATGGATCGGTTGATGAGGTGGTGAATTCCGAGCTTGTCAAATCGGTCTACGCTGGGTCTGGGCACTGAGGAGAGTTGACTATGACGGAAACAGTGCTCGCTTTGAAGGGCCTCACCACGGGGTACGGGCAGGCCCCCGTGGTCCGCGACGTCGATTTGACGATCGACCGCGGTGAAATTCTTGCTGTGGTTGGCAAGAATGGTATGGGCAAGACCACGCTTCTCAAATCAATCATGGGATACCTGCCCAAGTTTTCCGGCACCGTTTCGCTCTCCGGGCAATCGGTCAGCGACGGCAAGCCCCATCAAATTGCTCGGCTTGGCGTAGCTTACATACCGCAGGAAAAGGCGTTGTTTCAGGATCTTACGGTCGAGGAGAATATTCGTTTGGCATTGCGTGGTTCGGCGGACTGGAGCGAGGCAAGGGACACGATCAGCCGTTGCTTTCCGTTCCTGCTGGATCGCTTGCGGCAAAAAGCCGGGACGCTAAGTGGCGGCGAACAGAAGATGCTTCTGATGACGCGCTCACTGGCCGTGGGAGCCAAGGTTCTTCTGATCGACGAGATAAGCGAGGGTCTGCAGCCATCGGTAATTTCCAACCTCGTCAAGATCATCCAAGCGGAGAGGGATCGTCTGGGCCTCGCCGTTCTGCTGGTTGAGCAGAACCTTTCCTTCACTTGCGCCGTTTCCGATAAATACGTCCTTCTGGATAAAGGCGAAATATCCGGGTCTGGAAATACCCAGGATCCGGATACCCATGCAAAAATCCTAGCGCATATAAGCCTTTGATCACTCTTAATTAGTTTCGAAGTTCGGAGGATATCCAGTGTACCTGACCAAAAAAGAAAGTGACAGGCTTCTGGTTTTTGTCGCAGCCGAACTGGCACGGCGCCGCCGGGCCAGCGGACTGAGACTAAACTTACCGGAGGCGAGGGCGATAATAGCCGACGCTATCCATGAGGGAGCTAGGCAAGGGAAGTCCGTTTCGGAATTAATGGCATTTGGCCGCACCATACTGAACGCTGAGGAAGTTCAGTCGGGCGTCGTATCGTTGCTCGAAATGCTGATGGTCGAACCTATGTTCCCAGACGGCCAAAAGCTCGTCTGTGTGCATGACCCCGTAAGCCCACCACAGGATGTCGAAGAGGAAGAGGAGCCGGGTTGCTACCGCTTGGCGGAAGACGGGATAGAAATCAATGTGGGTCGCGCGACCACACAGGTCGTCGTTCGCAACATGGGCGACCGCCCCATTCAGATCGGCTCTCATTTCCACTTCTTTGAGGTAAACCCCGAGTTGGATTTCGATAGGGTTGCAGCGTTCGGCTTCCGTCTTGATATTCCAGCTGGAACGACGGTTCGGTTCGAGCCAGGGGATGAGAAAACCGTGGATCTTGTTGCCATTGGAGGCGACCGACGCGTGGAGGGGCTCAACAGCCTGACGGAAGGTCTCCTGGACGATCCGGAGGTAAAACACAGGGCAATCGCACGCGCAGCGGCCGAAGGTTTCAGGGGAGCCCAAAATGGCTAAGCTTCTGTCGCGTCGTCAATATGTCGAGTTGTACGGACCGTCGACCGGAGACCGGGTGCGTCTCGCTGACACCGAACTTTGGGCGGAAGTCGAGCGAGATCTTTTGGTGCCGGGCGACGAGCTCGTGTTCGGAGCTGGAAAAACCATAAGAGTGGGCACTGGCTGTCATGGCCACATCACCGCGGCGGGCGGGGCGCTCGATCTCGTCATCACCAACGCCACGATCATCGATCCAGTCCTCGGGATAATCAAAGCGGACATCGGGATTAAGGATGGCCTGATCGCCGGCATTGGCAAGGCCGGAGATCCGCGGATCATGGATGGGGTGGACCCAAGATTAATCGTCGGCACCAACACCGATGTTCGCGCAGCGGAGGGCCTGATCGTCACGGCAGGGGGGCTCGATTGCCACGTTCATTTCATCGACCCGGGTCAGTGCGAAGAGGCGCTGTCCAGCGGCATCACCACTTTGTTCGGCGGCGGGCTTGGAGCCACAACGGTTCCGATCGCCTCCACCGGCACGGTCAATCTTGGACTCATGCTTCAGGCTGCTGAGGTCTTTCCTGTTAACTTCGGCTTCTTTGGAAAGGCTGCGTCAGACAGTAGCGACCCCCTTCTCGAGCAACTCGACGCTGGGGCTGCCGGATTGAAAATTCACGAGGATTGGGGTGCGACAACCGCTGCGATCCATTCTGCATTGGTAGCTGCTGATGAAGCGGATGTGCAAATCCAATTGCACACCGACACGCTCAATGAGTTCGGTTTTTTAGAGCGGACCTTGAAGGCCATCAATGGCCGCACCATCCATGCCTACCATGTCGAAGGGGCTGGCGGAGGGCATGCGCCCGATATCATCAAGGTGTGCGGCTTCGAAAACGTGCTGCCTTCGTCGACCAACCCGACCAACCCTTACACCATCAATACATTCGACGAGCATTTCGACATGGCGATGGTCAGTCATAACCTGAATCCGAGATTGCCCGAAGACATTGCCTTTGCCGAATCCCGGATTCGGCACGAAACTATTGCCGCGGAAGGCGTGTTGCACGATATCGGCGCAATCAGCGCCATCGGTTCCGATTCCCAAGGCATGGGCCGCATTGCCGAAACAATCGCTCGTACGTGGCAGACAGCGTCACGTATGAAGATACAGCGCGGGGCTCTGCCGGAGGATAGCGGTCGTGGTAATGACAATACCCGGATCAAGCGCTTTATCGCCAAGTACACCATCAATCCCGCGCGGATGTTTGGCGTGGACAAATATGTTGGCTCGCTCGAACCCGGCAAGCTGGCCGACCTCGTTTTCTGGAAGCCGGGGCTGTTCGGCATCAAGCCGGAGGCCGTCTTCAAGTCGGGCTTTCCGGTTATGGCAGTGATGGGTGAGGCGAACGCGTCACTCAATTGCTGCGAGCCGCTGCGCTACCGGCCTCAGTGGGGCTCGTTCGGACGCGCCGTCCAATCGCTTTCGGTACGCTTCGTGTCGCAGCGGGCACTCGACCACGACATTGCCGGAAAGCTGGAACTGCGATCACGATGCGTGGCTGTTTCCGGAACCCGAAAGCTTTCCAAGAAACACATGCTTTGGAACGACAAAGCTCCAAGAGTAACGGTCGATCCCGAAACCTACCAAGTGGAAGTGGACGGTGAACATTGCACGTCGCTGCCCGCCACCAAACTGCCGCTTGGGCCTCTCTACACATTGAAATAGGAGCGATTCATGTCTGCAAAAGCCGTGCGTATCGGCATCGGGGGGCCGGTGGGCTCCGGGAAGACGAGGCTTATCGAGCGTCTCCTGCCTCTTATCCACGAGGCGGGGCTGAAGCCTGCGGTCATCACCAATGACCTGGTCACCCTGGAGGACGCGTTGCGGGTCAAGGCGAGTGGCCTCATCGAGGAAACGCTGGTTATCGGCGTTGAAACCGGCGCATGCCCTCATACCGCGATCAGGGAAGACCCTTCGGTAAACATTCAGGCTGCCGACACCCTGGAACGCGAGAATCCGCTCGATTTGATTTTGATTGAGAGTGGCGGCGACAATTTGGCGGCAACGTTCTCCTCGGAGCTCGTCGACTACTGGATTTTCGTGATCGATTGCGCCGCTGGCGACGATATACCGCGCAAGCGGGGGCTTGGAATGCTCCAAGCCGATCTCCTTGTCGTCAATAAGATTGACCTGGTTCCGCATGTGGGGGCTGATCTCGACCGCATCCGTCATGACGTTCAGATCAATCGCCCTCAAAGGCCGACCATTTACACCAATTTGCGTTCGCCGGAGGGAGCTGTGGAGGTTTTCAAAGCCATGAAAACTGATGCCCTTTTCGGTTGCGGGGTTCATTGATCGGACATGGTACGTTCGTCCGGCCTACTTGATCTAGAATTTGCCGCTGACCGCCTGGGGAAAACGCATCTTATGCAACGGAGCCAACGATTTCCACTGCATTTCACCACTCCTCTCTTTTTAGACGAGCGGCAGCCTGGCATGGCTTTCGTCTACGTCCAAAACCCCTCGGGAGCGGTGTTTGACGGCGATAAGCTGGAACTGCGGATTGCTGCGCGGGACGGTGGCAAGCTTCATGTAACGAGCACGTCCGCAACCAAGCTGCACCGCATGTTGGAAGGGTCGGCGTTGCAGCGAAATGCCGAAATCGCCCGATAAAACGTCGCCGATATAGTTGAAGT
>NZ_LMFV01000034.1 GCF_001427285.1 Mesorhizobium sp. Root552 | reverse complement strand
AGCCGTGCTCAAGCTGTTCGAGCAAGGCTCCTATGAGCTTGTTCCGCATGACAATATGCGCAAGACGATTGCCCGCAGGCTGGTCGAGGCGAAGTCGACCATTCCGCATTTCTATCTCACCATCGATTGCGAACTCGACGCGCTGCTTGCCTTGAGAAAGCAGCTCAACGACGCCGCCCCGGTCAGGAAGACCGAAAAGGGCGAGGCCCCGGCCTACAAGCTCTCCGTCAACGACATGATCATCAAGGCGATGGCGCTGGCGCTGGTGGAAGTGCCGGACGCCAATGCGTCATGGACCGAAAGCGCCATGGTCAAGCACAAGCACGCCGATGTCGGCGTGGCTGTCTCGATCCCCGGCGGCCTGATCACGCCGATCGTGCGCCGGGCCGAGGAAAAGAGCCTGTCTGCGATCTCCAACGAGATGAAGGACCTGGCTTCGCGGGCCCGCTCGCGCAAGCTGAAGCCGGAGGAGTACCAGGGCGGCACGACGGCTGTGTCGAACCTCGGCATGTTCGGCATCAAGGACTTCGCCGCGGTGATCAATCCGCCGCATGCGACGATCCTTGCGGTCGGGGCCGGCGAGGAACGGGCAGTGGTGAAGAACGGCGAGATCAAAATAGCCACCATCATGTCAGTGACGCTCTCGACCGACCATCGGGCGGTGGACGGCGCACTCGGAGCCGAACTCATCGGCGCCTTCAAGCGCCTCATCGAAAACCCGATGGCCATGCTGGTGTGACAGATAGCGGTGGTGTTGCCGCCTCTGGCATCTGTCATCTGTGCAGGACGAAGGTCACGCCATTGGGGGCTCTCGACCGACCATCGGGCGGTGGACGGCGCACTCGGAGCCGAACTCATCGGCGCCTTCAAGCGCCTCATCGAAAACCCGATGGCCATGCTGGTGTAAATATAAGCGCGGAATGGAGCGGTTTGGTGCCAGCCGGCGCCTGCCGCTGCTCCCGTCCCGCCACCTTGAACTAGGAGATTTCCGTGGCTGAGAATTACGACGTCATCATCATCGGTTCCGGCCCGGGCGGCTATGTCACCGCCGTGCGCTCTGCCCAGCTCGGCTTCAAGACGGCTATCGTCGAGCGCGAGCACCTCGGCGGCATCTGCCTCAACTGGGGCTGCATTCCTACCAAGGCGTTGCTCCGGTCGGCGGAGATCAAGCACTATGCCGAGCATCCCGGCGCTTATGGCCTAAAGATAGACGGCAAGGTAACCGCGGACGTAAAGGCAGTCGTCGAGCGTTCGCGTGGCGTGTCGGCACGCCTGAATGGCGGCGTCGGCTTCCTGATGAAGAAGAACAAGGTCGATGTCATCTGGGGTGAGGCCAAGCTCACCAAGCCCGGCGAAATCGTCGTTTCCAAGACGTCCAAGAAGCCGATGGAACCGCAGCATCCAGCGCCCAAGGGCACCAAGGGCGAGGGCACCTACACCGCCAAGCACATCATCGTTGCTACCGGCGCGCGGCCACGCGCGCTGCCGGGCATCGAACCGGACGGCAAGCTGATCTGGACCTATTTCGAGGCGATGGTGCCGAAGGAAATGCCGAAGTCGCTGCTGGTCATGGGTTCCGGCGCCATCGGCATCGAGTTCGCCTCGTTCTACCGTACCATGGGCGCCGAGGTGACCGTTGTGGAATTGATGCCGGCCGTTATGCCGGTCGAGGATGCCGAAGTCTCGAAATTCGCACAGAAGCAGTTCGAGAAGCAGGGCATGAAGATCATTCTCGAAGCCAAGGTCACCAAGGTCGAGAAGGGCGCCAATTCAGTCACCGCCCATGTCGAGATGAAGGACGGCAAGGTCGAGAAGATCACCGCCGACCGCATGATTTCCGCCGTCGGCGTGCAGGGCAATATCGAAAACCTCGGACTGGAAACCCTTGGCATCAAGACGGATCGCGGCTGCGTGGTCGTTGACGGTTATGGCCGCACCAACGTGCCGGGCGTCTACGCCATCGGCGATGTCGCCGGCCCGCCGATGCTGGCCCACAAGGCCGAGCATGAAGGCGTGATCTGCATCGAGAAGATCGCCAATGTTCCGGGTGTGCACGGCCTCGACAAGTCCAAGATCCCCGGCTGCACTTATTGCAATCCGCAGGTGGCGTCGGTTGGCCTGACTGAAGCCAAGGCCAAGGCCGAAGGCAAGGATATCCGCGTCGGCCGCTTCCAGTTTGCAGCCAACGGAAAGGCAATTGCCTTGGGAGAAGACCAGGGCTTCATCAAGACGATCTTCGACAAGAAGACCGGGCAGTTGCTTGGCGCGCATATGGTCGGCGCGGAAGTTACCGAGCTGATCCAGGGCTTCGTCGTGGCGATGAACCTCGAGACGACCGAGGAAGAATTGATGCACACGGTGTTCCCGCACCCGACGCTGTCGGAAATGATGAAGGAAAGCGTGCTCGACGCCTATGGCCGTGCCCTCAATGCCTAGGCACGGCGAGGCGGCCTTTTTCTTTGCGGCAAAACGCCTTAGATGAAGCTGACCCATTGGGCGCTATGAAGTGCCCGGTATAGAACGGATTGAAGATGGTCACTGTCCTCGACAACATCGCCAACCCGCCTCGCGTCAGGCACCCTGAAAAGGCGCACCGCCCGGATCAGGAAGTGCTGCGCAAGCCCGACTGGATTCGCGTTAAGGCGCCCGTATCCAAGGGATATGCCGAAACACGGGAGATCGTGAAGTCGAACAAGCTGGTAACGGTTTGCGAGGAAGCGGGCTGCCCTAACATTGGCGAGTGCTGGGACAAGAAGCACGCCACCTTCATGATCATGGGCGAAATCTGCACGCGGGCCTGCGCCTTTTGCAATGTCGCCACCGGCATTCCGACCGCGCTTGATGCCGGCGAACCGGAACGCGTCGCGACCGCCGTGAAGACGATGGGCCTCACCCATGTCGTCATCACCTCCGTTGACCGCGACGACCTTCCCGACGGTGGTGCCCAGCATTTCGCCGATGTCATCAAGGCGATCCGCACACTGACGCCCAACACAACCATCGAAATCCTGACGCCGGACTTCCTGCGCAAGGATGGGGCGTTGGAAGTCGTCGTGGCCGCAAAGCCGGACGTCTTCAACCACAATCTGGAAACCGTGCCGTCCAACTATCTGACCGTGCGGCCCGGCGCGCGCTACTTCCATTCCATTCGCCTGCTGCAGCGGGTGAAGGAACTCGATCCGTCGATCTTCACCAAGTCGGGCATCATGGTCGGGCTCGGCGAAGAGCGGAACGAAGTGCTGCAATTGATGGATGACCTGCGGTCGGCCAATGTCGACTTCATGACCATCGGCCAGTACCTGCAGCCGTCGAAGAAGCACCATCCGGTGATCCGCTTCGTCACGCCGGAAGAGTTCAAGTCTTTCGAGACGATCGGCAAGACCAAGGGCTTCCTGCTCGTTGCATCAAGCCCACTGACGCGCTCCTCGCACCATGCCGGCGAGGATTTTGCGCGGCTGAGGGCCGCGCGCGAGGCAGCCTTGGCCAAGTCAGCGTAGCTTCCCGGTTTCATGCCGCAATTCGAAGCCACCCGCCGCGTCGCCCATTCGCCGGACGAAATGTTTGCGCTGGTCGCAGATGTCGAACGCTATCCCGAGTTCCTGCCTTTGTGCGAGGCGCTGACGGTGCAGTCTCGCCGCGAGCGCGACGGTCGCACCTTGCTCGTCGCCAGCATGAGCGTCGGTTACAAGGCAATCCGCGAAAGCTTTACGACGCAGGTGCTGCTGAAGCCCGACGAGAAGGTCATCGACGTCAAATACATCGACGGGCCATTCAAATATCTCAGCAATGTATGGGGTTTCGAGCCGGCGAGCGACGGATGTTTCGTGCGCTTCTTCATAGACTACGAATTCAAGAGCCGGTTGCTCGGCGCTGTCATGGGCACGATGTTCGACCGGGCTTTCCGCATGTTCTCGGAAGCTTTTGAAAAGCGCGCCGACGTCATCTACGGCACGGGCGTATCGGAAAAGCCTGCGCCGGACGTGGCCTGACTCGTATTATTTCGCCAGAGCGTCGAGACCCATCGTCAGTGCATGGCGCACCGTCTCGCGGCGGATGAAGTCGCGACCGCGATTTTCAAAAATGCGCTTTTCCGCCATCACCGGCTTGCCGGTGAGCGCCAGGCCGAACCACACCAGCCCGACCGGCTTTTCGGCGCTGCCGCCATCCGGGCCGGCGATACCGGTGACGGCGAGTGCGATGCCGGCTTTTGATCGCTCCAAAGCGCCCTTGGCCATTTCGCGCGCGGCTTCGGATGATACCGCGCCATGCGCTTCCAGGGTTGCTTTCGAAACGCCCAGCATGTCCATCTTGGCTTCGTTGGAATAGGTAACGAAACCACGGTCCACCATTGACGAAGACCCCGGAATGTCGGTCATCGCCGCGATGACAAGGCCGCCGGTGCAGCTTTCGGCCGTTGCCGCGAGGATGCCGTGCCTGTGGCAAGCCTTGAGAAAGCGGTCGGCCAGATCGCCGATGTCAGCCTGCTTTATTTCACCCGTGCCGGCTTCGGTCATTCCGGCACCTCTCCGGGATAGATCACACTCGCTGTCGCGATTGCCGCGATGCCTTCCTCGCGACCGACGAAGCCGAGTTTCTCGTTCGTCGTTGCCTTGATCGAAATCCGCTCGCCTGCAATGCCGAGCATGTCGGACAGGGCGGTGACCATCGCCTCGCGGTGCGGCCCGATTTTCGGCGCTTCGCATATGAGTGTCACGTCGGCATTGGCGATGCGCCCGCCGCGTTCCCGCACCAGCTTGACGGCGTGCTCGACGAATATCCGGGACGCGGCACCTTTCCATTGCGGTTCGGAAGGCGGGAAGTGCGTGCCGATATCGCCCGCGCCGCAAGTTGCCAGCAACGCATCGGTCAGGGCATGCAGGCCCACATCGGCGTCGGAATGACCGGAGAGCTTCTTCGAATGCGGGATGGCGACGCCGCAAAGCGTGACGCGGTCTCCCGCCTCGAACGAATGCACGTCGTAGCCGTTGCCTGTGCGCACATCGGGAAAGCTCGGAGCCAATGTCTTCAGCCTCTGGTCAGCCATCGCAATATCCCTTGCCCAGGTAAGTTTCACATTGTCCGGCGAGCCGGGCACCAGCTTGACTGGAATTTGCGCCCATTCGGCGATTGCCGCGTCATCCGTAAAATCGTGGCGGCCGATCAGGTGCGCCTTCTCGTGCGCTTCGAGAATCGGATTGAAGGGGAAGCCCTGCGGTGTCTGCGCACCGTGCAAGCCCGCACGCGGCACGGTTTCGCCCACCATTCCACCGAACGCCTCGCGCTTCAGCGTATCGGCCACCGGCAGCGTCGGCAGCGCGCCCTGGCTATCTCCGATCGTCTCGATGGTCCGGCTGAGCAGTTCGCCATCTGCAAAGGGCCTTACCGCGTCGTGGATAAGCACTTTGGCGGGTGCATGGTCACGCAGCGCCAGAAGTCCGAGCCGCACCGATTCCTGCCGGGTCGGGCCACCGATGACGGTGATCACCCGTTCGCAGTTCTCTCCGGCGGCATGCTCGAAAAGTTCCTTGTCGTCGGCATGGATCGCAACGACCACCGTATCGACCATCGGGTGCGACAGGAATGTTTCCAGCGTGCGCGCAATAACTGCGCGACCGCCGATGATGCGATATTGCTTGGGTCCGTCGGCTTGCCCCGCACGCTCGCCCCGCCCGGCGGCAACGATGACCGCCGCGATCCGGTTCGCACGTCCTGCTGGGGAAATGTTGGTCGGGTCTGCCATGGCTGGTGCTAGGACCAATCGACATTCAGGTTTCGGGCGTGGCGCGAGCCGGATTTCGGTCTTGAAAAGGAGAAAAGCGCAAGGCGGTGCCGACCACCGTTGAGCCCTTTCGACGCATTCAGGGCCGAAATACGCCGCGTTTTGCTGGGATATGGCCAAAATCGCCTATTTCCGCGTCGCGAATCCTCGACGGTGGCCCACACCGCCTTCGGCTCCGCTCCTCGAACTGAGCGATTTTTGCTCATACCACGCCTCAAACCCTGAATGTCGATTGGTCCTAGTCGGGAGATACCTAGAAGACCAGCATTTTCCAAAATTAGCCTCAATGTGGCGACATGGCGCGTTGCGCGCCTTTCACAATTTGTCTAGTAATTATGCAACAAGGAAATCTGCTTTGTTTTTGTGCATGAGTGATGTGACCGTTCTGGCCAAACCGCTTGAGATAGGCGGCGTCGAAATACGCAATCGCGTGTTTCTGGCGCCGATGTCCGGCATTACCGACGAACCGTTCCGCAAGCGCGCCTACCAGCATGGCGCAGGACTGGTCGTGTCCGAAATGGTCGCGAGCGGCGAATTGGCCAAGGGCAGGGCCGGCTTCAACGTCCGCATCCGCCATTCCGGCCTGCCTGTCCACATGGTCCAGCTTGCAGGCCGGGAATCGGCCCACATGGCCGAAGCCGCGCGCATCGCCGTGGGCGAGGGCGCCGACATCATCGACATCAACATGGGTTGCCCGGCCAAGAAGGTGACGGGCGGTTATGCCGGGTCGGCCCTGATGCTCGATCTCGATCATGCGCTTTCGCTGATCGACGCGGTCATCGGTGCGGTCAATGTGCCGGTCACCGTAAAGATGCGTCTCGGCTGGGATGAAAATGCGCTCAATGCCCCCATGCTTGCCCGCCGCGCCGAACAGGCCGGCGTGAAGATGGTGACTGTGCATGGCCGCACGCGCTGCCAGTTCTACAACGGCAAGGCGGACTGGCGGGCCATTGCCCGCATCAAGGCTGCTGTCTCCATCCCCGTCGTCGCCAATGGCGATGTCACCTCTGCCGAGGATGCTGCCGGCATCCTGGAGCAGTCGGGAGCCGATGCCGTGATGGTCGGGCGCGCGCATTACGGCGCGCCTTGGACGGCAGGCGGCATCGCGGCAGCGGCTTCGGGAACAGAAACGCCGGCCCGGCCCGAACAGGTTGCAGACCTCATCGGCTATATCGTTTCACACTATGAGGACATGCTCGCTCTCTATGGCGAGGAAAGCGGGTTGAGGCAGGCACGCAAGCATCTGGGCTGGTACCTCGACCGCCACGCCCCTGCGATTTCGCCGGAGCGGCGCAAGGCGATCCTCACCTGTGGCGAACCGAGCGCCGTCATTTCCCTGCTGCGCGACGCCCTGTCGTCTGGTGCCGCATCTCTGGAAATCGCCGCATGACCATCGCGCAGGCTCAAAATTCAGGTGTTGCGGATGCAGCGCAGGTGTTGCTCAACACGATCAGGCGGCCGGTCATCATGGTCGATCCGGATGGCTTCATCTCGTTTGCCAACGCCGATGCGGAAGACTTCTTCCGCTCGAGCGCTGCCATGCTTGCCCGCAACACCTTGTCGAAGCTGATCCCGTTCGGCAGCCCGCTGCTCACCCTTGTCGATCAGGTTCGCGAGCGCCGTGCGCCGGTCAACGAATACCGGGTCGATGTCTCATCGCCGCGCCTCGGCATTGAAAAAATGGTCGACCTCTACGTCGCCCCCGTGCCGGAATTTCCCGGCTCCGTGGTGGTGATGTTCCAGGAACGCTCGATGGCCGACAAGATCGACCGTCAGATGACGCATCGTGGCGCTGCCCGATCCGTCACCGGTCTGGCGGCGATGCTGGCGCATGAGATCAAGAACCCGCTGTCCGGCATTCGCGGCGCCGCCCAGTTGCTCGAACAGTCCGCCTCCGACGAAGACCGCGCGCTGACGCGCCTCATCACCGACGAGACAGACCGTATCGTGGCGCTGGTCGATCGCATGGAAGTCTTTTCCGACGAGCGTCCCATCGACCGCTACCCGGTCAACATTCATGTGGTCCTGGATCACGTCAAGGCGATCGCGAGAAATGGATTCGCTAACAAGATCAAGATATTCGAGGACTATGATCCATCATTGCCTCCGGTCTATGCAAACCGCGACCAGTTGATCCAGGTGTTCCTGAACCTCGTCAAGAACGCGGCAGAGGCAGTCGGCAGCGATCCGTTGGGCGAAATCGTTCTTTCGACGGCGTTCCGGCCCGGCATCCGCATGTCCGTTCCCGGTACGCAGGAGCGCGTGTCGCTGCCGTTGGAATTCTGCGTCCACGACAACGGGCCGGGCGTTTCGGAAGACATTTTGCCGATCCTGTTCGATCCATTCATAACGACCAAGCCGAACGGTTCCGGCCTTGGCCTCGCGCTGGTGGCAAAAATCGTTGGCGAGCATGGCGGCATTGTCGAGTGCGAAACCACGCCGCGTGGAACCACGTTCCGCGTGCTGATGCCAGCCTGGAAGGAACTACCGACCGATCCCGGTGCCGATAGCGAGGGTAACCGCCCATGACCACGCCAGGCCATATTCTCGTAGCCGATGACGATGCTGCCATCCGCACCGTTCTCAATCAGGCGCTGTCGCGCGTTGGGCATGAGGTGCGCGTAACCTCGAACGCGGCGACCCTGTGGCGCTGGATCGCCGCCGGCGAGGGCGACCTGGTCATCACCGATGTCGTCATGCCGGACGAAAACGCCTTCGACATGCTGCCGCGCATCAAGAAGGCGCGGCCCGAATTGCCGGTTGTCGTGATGAGCGCGCAGAATACGTTCATGACCGCAATCCGCGCTTCCGAGGCGGGTGCATATGA
Organism: Mesorhizobium sp. Root552; assembly: GCF_001427285.1. Classification (GTDB taxonomy): domain Bacteria; phylum Pseudomonadota; class Alphaproteobacteria; order Rhizobiales; family Rhizobiaceae; genus Mesorhizobium. The sequence continues at coordinate 193,354 of NZ_LMFV01000034.1, read as the reverse complement.
ATATCTGCCGAAGCCCTTCGACCTCACCGAACTGCTCGCCATCGTCAACCGTGCGCTGTCGGAACCGCGCCGCCCGAAGATCGAGCTTCGGCTGGATGAACAGCCCGAAAACATGCCGCTGGTCGGCCGGTCCGGTGCGATGCAGGACATCTACCGCATGCTGGCCCGGATGATGCAGACGGACCTGACCGTCATGATCAGTGGCGAATCCGGCACCGGCAAGGAGTTGGTGGCACGCGCGCTGCATGAATATGGCCGTCGGCGTGGCGGCCCTTTTGTCGCTATCAACATGGCTGCCATTCCGCGCGACCTGATTGAATCCGAGCTCTTCGGCCATGAGAAGGGCGCGTTCACGGGCGCGCAGAACCGCTCCACCGGGCGCTTCGAGCAGGCTGAGGGCGGCACGCTTTTCCTTGACGAGATCGGCGACATGCCGATGGAGGCGCAAACCCGCCTGCTGCGCGTGCTCCAGCAAGGCGAATACACCACTGTCGGCGGCCGCACGCCCATCAAGACCGATGTGCGCATCGTCGCGGCGACCAACAAGGACCTGCGCGCCCTGATCAATCAGGGGCTTTTCCGCGAGGACTTGTTTTACCGGTTAAACGTCGTGCCGCTGCGGCTTCCTCCCTTGCGCGAGCGCTCGGAGGACATTCCCGATCTTGTGCGGCATTTCTTCAAGGCCGGTTCAAGCCAGGGTTTGCAGGCGAAGCAGATTTCGCCCGCCGGCATCGAGTTGATGAAGCGCTATGCCTGGCCGGGCAACGTGCGCGAGCTTGAAAACCTGATCCGCCGGCTCGCCGCCCTCTACACGCAAGACGAGATTTCAGCCGAAATCATCGAGGCCGAGCTCAGCGTTGGAGAAGCGCCCGGCGATACGGCCGCCGCAACGTTCATTCCCGAAACTCTCTCTATCGGTCAGGCGATGGAGCACTATCTGCAGCGTCATTTCGCTTCGTTCGGCGGCGAACTGCCGCCACCCGGCCTTTATCAAAGGATTCTGGAGGAAGTGGAGTATCCTTTGGTGCTGGCCGCGATGACGGCAACGCGTGGCAACCAGATCAAGGCAGCGGATTTGCTTGGCCTCAACCGCAACACGCTGCGCAAGAAAATCCGCGACCTGGGGATCAACGTCTACAAGTCCGCGCGCTGAAGGCGGTTTCTGGCTGGTCCGAATCTGCTTCGCCGGCTCTCCATGAACGCCTGACGCAACGGCATATGAAAAGCCGTTGAAAACCACATTCCGGGCGAGTCTTTGTTGCATAATCGCCACAATGCGTTGCATACATGTGACTCAATCCATGGTTTCAGTCGGCGAAATGGCAACTCAGGTACCCACATTGAGCGGGCTACGCTTTCGCAAAAGCGGCTTCCAGGAAGCCCGGCGATTGCTGGCCTTGCCCGGCATCCTCGCCATATTGGGCGCGGTGCTTGCTGCTGCCGTGTCGTTCGCAATTCTTGTCGGCATCACACCGATTGCGCCGGATTCCACTACGACGCTTGTCTTGATCGGCCTGAACGCTGCCTTCATCCTGGCCCTGGTCGTGCTGATCGTTCGCGAAGTGCATCGCATTGTCATGGCGCGGCGCATCGGAAAAGCAGCGTCCCGGTTGCATGTGCGCATTGTGGCGATGTTCGTGCTGGTCGCTGCGATACCGGCCATCATGGTGGCGATCGTTGCCTCGGTCACGCTCAACATCGGCCTCGACCGCTGGTTCGAAATCCGTACCAAGACAATCATCAACTCGTCGCTGTCGATTGCCGACGCCTATGTGCAGGAAAATGCCCGCAATCTTCAGGGCACCACTCTGTCGATGGCCTATGACCTCGACAATGCCCGCACGCTCTATGGTCTGGATCGCACGGGTTTTCTCGATCTGATGAACAAGGAAACCGTCGGACGTGGATTGGCGCACGCCGCGCTGGTCAAGCCCGATGGCTCCTTTGTCATGAGCGCCGTAACCCAGGCTGATTTCGCAATGCCGGAGCCTCCGAGCGGCGCTGTCGAAACGGCGACCGATGGCAAGCCTGTTTTGATTGAGCCGCGCACGCGCAACATCATGGGCGCTATCGTCAAGCTAAGGGAGATCGAGGGGCTCTATCTCTACACCATCAAGCTGGTCGATCCCGAAGTCATCAAGGCTCGGCAGATCGTCCGTGCAAACACAGACGAGTACCGTGGCCTGGAAGCCAATCGCCGTCCTTCGCAGCTTGCGTTCGCGCTGCCATATCTGTCTTTGACGCTCATCATCATCCTGTCCGCGATCTGGACGGGCATTGCCGTCGCGGACCGGCTGGTTCGCCCGATCCGTCAGCTGATCGGCGCAGCAGATGAGGTGGCGACGGGTAATCTCGACGTGTCTGTTCCCGTGCGCCCGTCCGACGGCGACGTCGCTTCGCTCGGCGATACGTTCAACAACATGCTTCTTGAGCTCAAGTCGCAGCGCAACGAGCTGTTGTCCGCCAAGGATCTGATCGATGAGCGCCGCCGCTTCTCTGAAGCCGTGCTTGAGGGCGTGACGGCGGGGGTTATCGGCGTTGACGCCGAAGGCATTGTTACGATTGTCAATCGATCGGCTGAAACCATGCTGGGCATTCCGGCCGAAACGGCCATTGGGCAGAACCTCTCAGTGCTTCTGCCCTTGGTCGGGCGCGCGTTCGAAATCGGGCGCATGTCGGACAAGTCCGCCTATCGTGAGCAGGTGGCCTTCTCCCGGCTTGGCAGCGAGCGAACCTACAATATACAGGTGACGATGGAGAAGGAGGACAACGACACCGCCGCCAAATCCTATGTCGTTACGGTCGATGACATCACCGATCTCGTTCAAGCCCAGCGCACTTCGGCCTGGGCTGACGTGGCGCGGCGCATCGCGCACGAAATCAAGAATCCGCTGACCCCGATCCAGTTGTCTGCCGAGCGTATCAAGCGCCGCTACGGCAAGGTGATCACCGAGGATCGCGAGGTCTTCGATCAATGTACCGATACGATTATCCGGCAGGTTGGCGATATCGGCCGCATGGTCGACGAGTTCTCGTCCTTCGCCCGCATGCCGAAGCCGGACATGAAGGAGCTCGACTTGCGTGAACCGCTGCGCGAGGCCTCCTTCCTCGTCGAGGTGAGCCGGCCCGACATCACTTTCGAGCGCTCGTTTGGCGATAAGCCGCTCAAGGGCACCTTCGATAGCCGCCTGATCGCGCAGGCATTCGGCAACGTCATCAAGAACGCTTCGGAAGCGATGGAAGGCATCGAGCGCAGCGGCGGGACAGCCAATGCCATCCGCATTCGAGCTGAGCGGCAGGGCGATTCGATCAGGGTCGACGTGATCGACAATGGCAAAGGTTTGCCGCGCGAGCATCGCCAGCGTCTTCTCGAGCCCTATATGACCACGCGTGACAAAGGTACCGGCCTTGGCCTCGCTATCGTCAAGAAGATCGTGGAAGACCATGGCGGTCATCTGGAACTTCATGATGCGCCGGCCGAGTTTTATGGCGGACGCGGGGCCATGATCAGCATGATTTTGCCGGCTTCGACGGCAACACCGAACGAAAGCAGCGCACCATCCTCAAAAGAAACTGAAAAGGTCGACAATGGCGTCTGACATTCTCATCGTTGATGACGAAGAAGACATCCGGGAACTGGTCGCAGGCATCCTAAGCGACGAAGGCCACGAGACGCGTACCGCGCACGACGCCGATAGCGCGCTTGCGTCCATCGCCGACCGCGCGCCGCGCCTGATCTTTCTCGACATCTGGTTGCAAGGCTCCCGTCTGGACGGCCTCGCCCTGTTGGACGAGATCAAGACGATGCACCCCAATCTGCCGGTGGTAATGATCTCCGGCCACGGCAACATCGAGACCGCCGTCTCGGCCATCCGCCGAGGCGCCTACGATTTTATTGAAAAGCCGTTCAAGGCCGACCGCCTCATCCTCGTCGCCGAACGCGCTATCGAGACATCGAAGCTCAAGCGCGAGGTTTCGGACCTCAAGCAGCGCAGCGGCGAGACGTTCGATCTCATCGGCATGTCGTCGGCCATGAGCCAGCTACGCCAGACGATCGAGCGCATCGCGCCGACCAACAGCCGCGTCATGATCATCGGCCCGTCCGGTTCCGGCAAAGAGTTGGCCGCGCGTGCCATACATGCCCTGTCTGCCCGCAAGAGCGGTCCGTTCGTGACGTTGAGCGCGGCGACGATTACGCCCGAGCGCATGGAAATCGAACTGTTCGGCACCGAATCGAACGGCACCGAACGCAAGGTCGGCGCGCTCGAAGAGGCGCATCGGGGCATTCTCTACATCGATGAAGTTGCCGACATGCCGCGGGAGACGCAGAACAAGATCCTTCGGGTTCTGGTCGAGCAGCAGTTCGAGCGGGTAGGCGGCACCAAGCGGGTCAAGGTCGATGTGCGCATCATCACTTCGACCTCCCAGAACCTTGAGGCGATGATTGCGGATGGTCGTTTCCGTGAAGACCTTTACCATCGCCTCGCAGTGGTGCCGGTGAATGTTCCGGGTCTCGCCGAGCGGCGCGAGGACATCCCCTATCTGGTCGATCATTTCATGAAGCAGATTGCCCGCCAGGCGGGCATGAAATCGCGGCGCATCGGCGACGACGCAATGGCGGTTCTGCAGGCGCACAACTGGCCGGGAAACGTTCGCCAGCTACGCAACAATGTCGAACGCCTGATGATCCTTGCGCGCGGCGATGACGTCGAATCGCCAATCACGGCGGATTTGCTGCCGTCCGAGATCGGCGATGTCATGCCGCGTACGCCCAACCAGTCGGACCAGCACATCATGGCGCTGCCGCTGCGCGAAGCGCGCGAGCAGTTCGAGAAGGATTATCTGATCGCCCAGATCAACCGGTTCGGCGGCAATATCTCGCGAACCGCCGAGTTCATCGGCATGGAGCGCTCGGCGCTGCACCGCAAGCTCAAGTCCCTCGGCGTCTAACGCGCGATCACGTTGGTGCCCTCTCCCGGCGCAGCCTGAAACCGATCGAGCCGCCTGACGCGTGCGCGCGCCCGCGCGTGTCATGGCTTCAGTTTCTGATTCTGCGCAGGAGTAAAAAAGAAGGGCTCGCGATTGCGAGCCCTCAAATGCTTGTCCGCCAGGTCTCAGTTGAACTTGTATTTGAGACCAAAACGGGCAGTGTGGAACGATGGTTCCACTTCCACGGTGCCGGGAGGTGCGCCGAGTTGAGCCGAGAAATCCTTGTCGGCAAACTGTGTGTAGCGATATTCCAGTCCGACGGTCACGTTGTCGGTCACCGCCGTTTCAAGTCCGCCGCCAAGCGAGAAGCCGCTTGAGTCCCAATCGATCAGCGAGGTCGACGGTGCGCCGCCTGCGGCCGCGTTGAGATCGAAATGCTGCCAGCTGTAGCCGCCGAGAACATAGGCCAGGGTCGATTCATTGACCTTCATGCCGGCGCGAGCCAGCACGTCGAAGCCGTAGTCGGCTTCCAGCTTCGCATCGAAACCAAGAGCCGCGGCGTCGATATCGGTTGAAATGCCGGAGTAGCGCGCGTCGAGCATGACGCCCGCGACCCAGGTTCCGAAATCGTGGTCGTAGCCCACGTTGGCCTCTCCGAATACGCCTTCGCCGCCGAGACCGTTCACGTCGATGATCCCGCCGCCGGGATTGATGGACAGGTCGTGCACCACCGAGCCGGCGCCCAGCGCGCCGCCTGCATAGAAGCCTGTCCAGTCATAGGACGCCGCCGCAAACGAGGCGCCCCCGCCATTTTGCGCGCCGAAGCGGTAGTTTGCGCCGACGTGGAACGTGTGTGTCGATGGCTGGATGTTGAGCAGCGTCCCGCCGAGGTCGGCGATCGTGTCGTTGCCGTAGTCAGAGTAGCGATACTCGGTCTTCAGGGTCCAGTTGCCGGAAACGGCCGTTTCCATGCCGACGCCCAGGATGTATCCGCTGCGGTCCTCACTTGCCGATATCGCCGGCCCGCCGGGAATACTGCCATCGAGCTCGAAGTGCTGCCAGCCGTAGCCGCCCAGCACGTAGGCGAGGGTGGAAGGAGCGACGAGGTAGCCCAGTCTCGCGCCGACGTCGAAACCGTAGCTGTTAGTAAGTTCGATATCAGCTACCGTGACGCCACCGGTGCTGGCTTCGATCGCTGGACCGATATTGCCGAAGTGTGCGTCGATGAAGCCGCCCAGCAGAACGCGCTCCGAGACCATGTAGTCGTAGCCGGCGGTTACCTCGCCAAACACGCCTTCACCGCCGAGCCCATTGAAGCTTGCCGAGTCGACGCCGTCGGTAATTTCAAAGCGATGCACAACAGCGCCAACCCCAACGCCTGCGCCTACATATGCACCGCCCCAGTTGAAGCCGGATGGCGCTTCGGCTGGAAGCTGAGGGTCGGCGGCGTAAGCAGCCCCACCCCAAACCAGCAAAGCTGATGTGCAAAGAAGAAGAGTTTTCGAGCGAGATCCCCGCAGCATTTCAAGTCCCCAAAGTCAAACCTATAGGTTGTAAGTACCATAAGCCAGACGTTTTGGGTGTAACCCATATGCAACTATTCTAATCAAATCGATCAGCCGGATTCAGCCGAATGGTGTAGATCAAAGCGTCAAAACCGCTCTTTCACGCGCAAAAATGCCCGCGAGAACGTCTCGCGGGCATCATTTTAGTGTTTTTCGCTTCAGGCGGCCAATACTGATTTCGGCTCGGACATCTCGTAACCGAGCGCTTCGGCCACTGCCCTGTTGGTGATCCTGCCTTTGTGAATGTTCAATCCGTTGCGCAGATGCTGATCGTCCACCAGCGCCTTCAAGCCCTTGTCGGCAAGCTGCAGGCCATAGTGCAATGTCGCATTGTTGAGCGCATGCGCCGATGTCACCGGCACCGCACCCGGCATGTTGGCCACGCAATAATGAATGACGCCGTCGATCTCATAAGTGGGGTCGGCGTGCGTGGTCGCATGCGAGGTTTCGAAGCAACCGCCCTGGTCGATGGCCACGTCCACCAGAACCGCACCTTTCTTCATGCCCGACAGCATCTCGCGGGTGACGAGCTTGGGGGCCGCAGCGCCGGGGATCAGCACCGCGCCGACGATGATGTCGGCGGAGAAGCATTCCTCCTCCAGGGCCTCGACCGTCGAATAGCGCGTGTGGATGCGACCGCCAAACAGGTCGTCGAGCTGACGCAGGCGCGGGATCGAGCGGTCGATGATGGTGACGTCGGCACCGAGCCCGGCAGCCATCCTGGCTGCGTGCAGGCCGACGACGCCGCCGCCCAGAACCGTGACCTTGCCGGGCGGAACGCCGGGCACGCCGCCCAACAGCACACCGCGTCCGCCATTGGCCTTCTGTAGCGCGGTTGCGCCAGCCTGGATCGACAGGCGGCCCGCGACCTCCGACATCGGCGCAAGCAACGGCAGGCCGCCACGGTCGTCGGTGACTGTCTCGTAAGCGATGGCGGTCACGCCTGAGCCGATCAGGCCCTTGGTCTGCTCCGGATCGGGAGCGAGGTGGAGATAGGTGTAGAGGATCTGGCCTTCGCGCAACTGCACCCATTCGTTGGGCTGCGGTTCCTTGACCTTGACGATCATGTCGGACTTGGCGAACACATCGGCGGCCGTGGCGGCAATTGCCGCGCCGGCGGCGCGATAGGCGTTGTCGTCGGCGCCGATGCCGCCGCCTGCGCCGGTCTCGACCAGTACTTCGTGCCCATGGGCAACGTACTCTCGAACCGACCCAGGCGTCAGTCCGACACGATATTCATGATTCTTGATTTCCTTGGGGCATCCGACGCGCATTTTTTGTCTCCTCCAGGCCGTTCCGTCATCGCCTGCAATATCAGCAGTCTTTCATGAATCGCCTCGCATGTGTTTGCGAAGGTGCTTGCTCGGGCGTCCAATCTTCGTTATTGCTTGCGCAACAATGCATATTTGTCGCAGGATTCACGAAAAATGGCACTGGATAGGATCGATATCGCTATTCTCGATACGCTTCAGAAAGATGGCCGCATGCCCAACGCGGCGTTGGCGGAGAAGGTCGGCCTGTCTCAGTCCGCCTGTTCGCGGCGGTTGGACAATCTGGAGCGGTCCGGCACGATCAGGGGCTATCACGCCCAGCTTTCCAATGCCGCGCTCGGTCACCAGACAACGGTCATCGTGCACATATCGCTTTCCGGCCAGTTCGAGAAGACCCTGTCCGACTTCGAGGCTGCGATCAAACGCTGTCCCAATGTGCTTTCCTGCCACCTGATGTCGGGCGAATACGATTATGTCCTGCGCATCGCCGCAAAGGACCTTGCCGACTATGAGCGCATCCACAAGGAATGGCTGTCCGCGATGCCGCATGTGACGAAGATCAATTCGTCCTTCGCCCTTCGCGAGATCATCGACCGCACGGCTCTTGGCCTGAAGCCGGAACTCGTCTGACGAAACAGGATTCAGGCGGCGGAAGCCTCTGTCACGATCTTGTCCATCGGAATGTCGTGCGTCTGCGGGTAGATGGTCGCAATGCGCTGCAATTCGTAGCCGATGCCGATGACGAGCGGCTTGAATGGCATCGCCGCAAGCGTTCGGTCGAAGAAGCCGCCGCCATAGCCTAGCCGGTAGTTGCCAGGATCGACGCCAACGATCGGCGAGATGACGATGTCGGGATAAACCGGATCGCCCTCGGCAGGGATCGGGATATTCCAGACGCCCTTTTCCAGACGGTCACCGGATTTGTAGGCCTTGAAAACGAGCGGCTGGCCTTTTTCGATCACGAGCGGCAGCGCTGTCCGTCCGCCGCGGGCGTTGATGCTTTCCATCCAGGGGCGTAGGTCCGGCTCGCCTCGAAACGGCCAGTAAAGGCTGACCATGCGCCCTGAAGGGTCGCCGATCACGCGATCCAGGCCCTCCGCAATGCGGGCCGACATCGCTGCGCGGGTATCGGCGGAAACGGCAAGCCGTGCGGCGATCAGGCGTTCCCGTTCCGCCTTGCGCCATTGGCGGATGTCTGCCCAATCCGTCATGGGTGCCGGATTGTCGCTGCCAGCCATAGTCGTCCTCCGCCCGATTATTCGTCGTGTTTGAAAAGTATAGTGACGCAATGTGTGTCGCTTGACGATATTTTATCGACTGCCGGCGCTGAGCTTTTTGCCGCAGGCGTTGTACTGCGCGGGATTGGCCGACAGTTGCATAACCGCTATAGCTGTCTGCGTTGATATGCGCTAACCAAGGTCATGCGCTACGTCATCATCATCGTCAGCTTGGCTCTTCTAGTCATCTGGGACGGCCTTTATAACGATGGCCAATACTTGGATTTTTCAGTCCGCAGTGTGAAGAACGTCGTGCGGATGGTTACTGGCTGACCTGCTTTGCGACCTCGCGGGCCAGGTGGCGCGACATCGTGCCGATTGACGCGGCAATTTGTCTGAACCAAAACGCCCCACAACAGTACTGCCTGTGATGGCATGTCCGGCAGGTCAGATTTCCATCAGGAGGCCGAGTTGATCCGGCACATCGTGTTCTTCACAGTCAAAGCCGCCGTCGATGTCGAGACGGTGCGATCCGGCTTGACGGCGCTCGGGCGTATTCAGCATTCCCGCCATTTCGAAGTTACCGTCAATCGCAAGGTCGATCTCTACGCCAACGACATCGACATCGTCGTATACGCCGAGTTCGAAGACGATGCAGCGTTGGATGCCTTCAAGGCGCATCCCCTCTACGAGGCTACGACGCGGGCGGTCAGGCCTCTGCGCGAATTGCGCTTTTCCGCCGATGTACTCGCGGTGCCGGAGACTGTGGGTGCCTAGGAAGGCTGAAGCCTTTCAAGGCTTGCGACACTTTAGCCGGTGCGAATCCGCCCGACCTACGGACTTCTCCATGTATCTCTCGCCATTTCGAACACCCTAGCCGTCGTCGCGGCTGTCAGGCAGGCTTTGGCCGATTGCCTTGCGTCGCACGCGTTTCATCAAGTGCCAGATCGCCGGGTTGTTCTTGATATAGGCGGTCAGCCTGGCGTTCTGGTGCAGGCCAAAGGCGAAGGCGCGGCCCTTCATCGTCAGGGACAGCAGAACTTCCCTGTGCTGGATCTCCAGATCACACCAGTTTCGCTTGTACGGCTCATCTCCGACGGAAAAGTCATAGATCGCAAAATCTTGCTCGCAGGCTTCGCGAATGTTGTCAAAGAACAGGAAGCCGCCGGGGCTGGCATGGGCAAGCTCGTCGTCTGTTATCGACCCGAATTCGCAGATCAGGCGCGTTCCACAACGGCTTGACCCGGTGATGGCCCGCAATATCCCACCGACTTCCAGGCCATGAAGCACGAACGGAGGCTGGGGCTGGCTCAAGGCATCGACAAACAGTTTTGCGAAAAAGCTTCGAACCTCAGGGGCAGCGAAAACATTGGCAATGCCCATTTTCCTGAAACGCGCGTCCTTCATGGCGAAGAAAGCTTCGAGCAGTGCAATGACGTCTTCCGGGGTCTTCGCTTCGATCCGCCTGCACGGCCCGGAGGCTTCGAGTTTGCGCGCCTGCCAACGGTGTTTCTTCTGCTTGCGAACGCCATTCGGGCGCTCAAGCAAGGCTTCGAAGCCTCCTGCGAGATCGACCGCAAGAGAAACGTTGGGACTGCTGGAGTTTGGGAAAATCAGGAACGGGTTGGGCCTGCCATCCAGTTCCGGCAGCAGGCGATTGAGCGCGATCACGTCGATGTCCGGGCGCAGTCTGGAAACCGCTTCCAGCAGCAGCGCCAGCGGCCGTGTCATATCCCTTGGCAGACGCTCCAGGTCGGCGGCCGGGAAATTTCCATTGGCGTGCCGTCCGCCCATGAACTGGGCAATGCGGAAAGGGCCGGCCGATACGACTTCCAGTGGCAGTGCGAGGATCGGCAGATCATCCGAATACAAGGTGGCAATCAGGAAATCCGGCCGGCATTCGGCAATCCAGTTGGATACCCACAACGCACTTTGCGACGGAGCGAAGGCCGCTGTCCGGCACAAATCTTCATATCCGCTTATGGCTGCATCCGGTGTGCATTCTACGGACGCGGTAATGCGCGCTTCAAACGATGCGGCGTTCATGGCGTCGGTCTTCGATTGGTCGAGCCTCGCAACTGACGGGGCAGCATCAATCATCATTGAGCCACGGGCCATCGCGCCAGCGCTTCTTTTGGACATTGGCATTGAACGGAAGCCTAGGGCCAAAAGATAAATGAAAGGATGACGGGCCTTTGCAACTTATAGGCAACCGGCTCGCAGGAGGCCTTCAGCCCTTCTGTTTCGGCTCCACAATCATCCATTTGATGATCGCCATTGCCGGCAATATCCAAAGCAGGCCGCTGACCAGGAAGAAAAGGAGATGTACGACCGGACCCGACTCGGACAGTTGCGCCACGGCGACGATGGTGGCCACCAGCGCATAAATGACGACCAGCGCGACAAGCAGGATCGTACCGATGAGTTTCTTCAGCCGAACGGGCATATGAATATCTCTGTTGCCGGTTTCGATTAGAATTTGTCGGAGCAATACGCAACCTGTCGTGTTCGGCGCGACGGCGTGCCGCGCCGCCCGGCCTTGCCATAGGGGAGGCCTTGGTCCACCAATCCGCGACTTCAGTCGTTGGAGATCGGCATGGTTGTTGAAGCTGGCCACCACATAATGTCTGCCGAGGGCAGGGATCGCATGCTGCGCAACCGCACGATGCTGCGCTTTTGGCTCTATGCAATCCTTCTGGTGCTGTTCGCACTGGTTCTCGTCGGCGGTGCGACCCGCATGACGGGTTCCGGCCTGTCGATTACGGAGTGGAAGCCGATCCACGGCGTCATTCCGCCGCTCAACGATGCCGAGTGGCAGGAAGAATTCCTCAAATACCAGCAGATTCCGCAGTTCAGCCAACTTAACCCGGACATGACGGTTCACGAGTTCAAGTCGATTTTCTGGTGGGAATGGGCGCATCGCCTCTTGGCGCGCGGGGTTGGTTTTGTGTTTGCCATCCCGCTGGTTTTCTTTTGGCTGACGCGCCGCATCGAGCGAGGAATGGTGCCGAAGCTCGCCGGCATTCTGGCCCTTGGCGGGCTGCAGGGCGCCATCGGCTGGTGGATGGTGGCTTCCGGCCTCGTCGAGCGGGTTTCAGTCAGCCAGTACAGGCTGGCTATCCACCTGACGCTCGCTTCCTTGATATTCACCGCAACCATGGTGGTCGCGCGTGGCCTCGCACCGCATTCGGAACCCGTCGCCGATCGGTCGACCCAGCGCCTTGCCGGCATTCTCGTATTCCTGGCGCTGGTCCAGATCTATCTTGGCGGGCTGGTTGCAGGCCTGCATGCAGGCCTGAGCTACACGACTTGGCCCTTGATGGACGGCAAGGTCATCCCCGGCGATCTTCTCCTGATCGAGCCCGTCTGGCGCAATTTCTTCGAAAGCCCGAAAACCGTGCAGTTCGTCCATCGGATCGGTGCCTACACCTTGTTCATCGTGGCCTTGTGGCATGTCATTGCCACCTATCGGCGCTTGCCGGGAACAACGCATGCGCGCCGTTCAGCTGTGCTGTTCGTGCTGATTACGCTGCAGGCCATCATCGGCATTTCGACACTCGTGATGCAGGTGCCGTTGCATCTGGCGCTGACGCATCAGGGCTTTGCTCTGGTCGTGCTCGGTTTCGCCGCCGCCCACTGGCGCGGCACCAAGGGGGCTTATCCGTTGCCTCGGCAGCGCGCCTAGAAGCTTGCCCTGACCGCGCGGATGGCCGAAGCGACGGCCAGTTCGCGATTTTCGTCGCGGCTGTTTCCGTCGTCGTGATGCCACGCGGCGGAGAGGCACCCATAGGCGAATGCGTGATCGAGCAGGCGGCGCGGGTCCTGCTTCATCGAGTGTGAGAACAAATCTGCCATCCGGGCAATGCGTTCCGGCGCAAGGCAGAGGTCGTCGCGCTCCAGCGGGTTGTAGAACAGGTTCGCCGCGTCGAAGCCGGCATCGCCCAGCACGCCTTTCGGATCGATGGCCAGCCAGCCGCGCGCGCCGAACAGGATGTTGTCGTGATGGAGATCGCCGTGAAGGGGGCGAATGTCCCTGGCGTCATCGAGAAGATTCCGCGCAATCGATGCCGCTTGCGTATAGGGCGACGACGCGCTTGCTGAGCGGTCCCGTTCGGCCTTTGCGAACAAGGCGGCAAACCGCTCGGACAATGGTTGGAGTTCTGCCGGGGCAGGGTGGTCGCTTGCGCTGTGCAGCCTTTGCATCACCTCCGCCGCAATTTCGGTCGCTGCAACGTCCGTCGCCTCGTCCAGACCTTCGGAAAGATGTCGTTCGCCGGCATATTCCAGCAGCATCGAATTGCCGTGCCGGCCAAGCAGGCGCACCAGCCCATCTCCCCGCCGCCACGCCAGCAGATGCGCGCCGCGCAGCTCGTCTTGCATGTCGTCGAACTGCTTGACGTCCTTGACGACAGCCGCCGTGCCGTCAGCTTGCGCGACCTTCCAGATCACGCTGCTCAACGTCTCGTCGATGAACTCGGCACCGAGGATTTTCCATTCTTCTGGAAAATCCGGCGGCTTGGTCAACGCCCGCCGCCGAGCATCAGGTTGAGGTTCTGCACCGCCGCACCGGAAGCGCCCTTGCCGAGATTGTCGTAGACGGCAATCAGCAATGCTTGTGCGCGGTCGTCATTGGCGAAGACGTGCACCCTCATGCGGTTGGTGCCGTTGTAGTGTTCGGGGTCGATGTCCGGCACGCGCTCAAGCTGCTCGTAAGGCGCGACCTCGACAACGCCACCCTTGATGGCCGCGAAGTGATCGGCGATCGCCGCGTGCAGCTGAGCTCCTGTCGGCACGTAGTCGAGGCTCCCAAGCTGCAGCGGCACCACGGTGACCATGCCTTGCGCGAAATTGCCGACGGCCGGCTGCATGATCGGGTGGCGCGAGAGCCCGGCATAGACCTTGATCTCGGGCACATGCTTGTGCTGCAGCGTCAGCCCGTAGGGCAGGAATTCCGAAGCGCTCTCACCCTTTGCTTCGTAGTCCTCGATCATGGTGCGCCCGCCGCCGGAATAGCCGGTGATGCCGTTCACGGTCACAGGGTAATCCGCAGGCAGAAGCCCCGCGGCGACCAGCGGCCGCAACGTTGCGATCGGCCCCTGCGGCCAGCAGCCGGGATTGGCCACCCGCTTCGCCGAAGCGATCTTGGCGGGCTGGTCCTTGTCGATTTCGGCAAAGCCATAGTCCCAGCCTTCGGCGACGCGATGCGCGGTCGAGGCGTCGATGACGCGCGTCGTGCCGTTCTCGATCAGCGAAACGCTTTCGCGCGCCGCGTCGTCGGGCAGGCAAAGTATGGCGATGTCGGCAGCGTTCAGATATTCCGCGCGCGCCGCCTTTTCCTTGCGGCGTTCGGTAGGCACCGAAATGATATCGAGATCGCGGCGGTCCGCCAGCAGCGTCCTGATCTGGAGACCTGTCGTGCCGTGTTCGCCGTCGATGAAGATTTTCGGTTTCATTGTCCGCTATTCCACTTGAAATCCAGCTGCTGCCTAGATGCCTTGGCCGTGGTTGAGGTTGTTGTGGCCTTCCTGCGCGCGCGCCTTGCGTTCGGCAAGCAGGCCCAGATAGTGCATCGCCACCATGGAACCGGCGATGGCCGTTATATCGGCGTGATCGTAGGCTGGCGCAACCTCCACGATGTCCGCGCCGACGATATCTATCTGGCCTAGTTGACGCAGGGTTGAAAGTATCTTCGCCGAAGACGGCCCGCCCGACACCGGCGTTCCCGTTCCCGGCGCAAAAGCCGGATCGAGGCAATCGATGTCGAAGGTCAGGTATGTCTTTCGCCCGCCGGTGCGCTCGACGATGGCATAGGCGATGTCGGCCGCGCGCATCTCCTCGATTTCGTAGCCGTGCAGGATCTTGATGCCGAACGTGTCCGGCGCGTGCGTCCTGATGCCGATCTGGATCGAGCGGTCGGGGTCGATGATGCCTTCCTTCACCGCGCGGCCGACGAACGAGCCGTGGTCGATGCGCTTGCCGTCGTCGGGCCAGGTGTCCTGATGCGCGTCGAATTGCACCATGGCGAGCGGTCCGTGGATCGCGGCGTGCGCCTTGAGCAGCGGCCAGGTGACGAAATGGTCGCCGCCAAGCGTCAGCAGGAACGCGCCGGATTTCAGGATTTTCGCAGCTTCCCGCTCGATTGTGGCCGGCGTCTTCTGGTGATTGCCGCTGTCCAGCAGGCAATCGCCATAGTCCACCACGGCCAGGTTTTCGAACAGGTCGCGCGAAAACGGATATTGCGGATCGTTGTCCAGGATGGCCGAAGCGCGGCGGATCGCCTGCGGCCCGAAGCGTGCGCCGGGCCGATTCGTCACCGCCGCGTCGAACGGGATGCCCCACACCACCGCGTCCGCGCCCCTGACGTCCTTGGTGTATTTGCGCCGCATGAAAGACAAGGCGCCGGCATAGGTCGGTTCCGATGCAGCGCCCAGCGCGGTGCGGGCAGTGAAGGCGTGGTCGATGTTCTTGTTCGGCATCGCGTGTCCTCGGCTTTTCGGCGGTGCAACAACTATAGAAGCGGCGCGCAACTTGCCAGCCTTGTCGTTTGAGAAGGTCGGAGTTTCGGCGAGAGGTGTTAGGTTGTGCAGCAGAATCGCGAAGGTGAGATGTCAATGCCGGGTCCGGACAGCACGGCTTTAGCCGGTGTGGATGCAACAGCCGATGCGGTGGTCAAGATTGCCGCGCTGCGGCGCACAAAGGCCCTTGCCACTGGGGCTTTGCTGCTCTGCGTGGGCGTTTTCATCGCCGCCAAGCTGCTGGAAAATCGCTACCCGGCCATGGCGCTGGTCGCGGCTTTCGCCGAAGCGGCCACCATCGGCGGCCTTGCCGACTGGTATGCGGTCGTTGCGCTGTTCAAGCGGCCGCTTGGCCTGCCCATTCCGCACACGGCGATCATCCCGTCCAACCAGACCCGCATCGCGGACAATCTCGGCCGCTTCATCGAGGCGAATTTCCTCGCTCCCGGCCCGGTCAGGGAAAAGCTGAAGGAAGTGGATTTTGCCGCGCTTGTTGCCGATTGGCTGGCGGATGGCCGGCGCGCAGCCGGGCTTTCCCGGTTCGTCAGCAAGCTGGTGCCGCAGATGCTTTCCGCAATCGAGCAATCCGGCCTGCGCGAATTTGCCGGCAAGCGCATGCTGGACGAACTGGAAAAGGTGCAGGTCGCGCCGCTGGCGGCAGACCTGCTTTCGGCTTTCACGGATGATCGCGGCCACCAGAAGCTGTTCGACGAGTTCATCCGCGCGGTCGCCAAATTCCTCAACGACGATCGTGCGCTTTCGGTCATGCGCCAGAAAATCCACGATGAACTGCCGACCGTCTTCAACCTCTTCCGCGCCGACGCCTACCTGTTGACGAAGATCGTCGCGTCCGCCGGCGCGCTGCTTGAGGAGGTTAAGGCCGATCAGGATCATCCGTTGCGCGAGGAATTCGACCAGTTCGCGCGCCGCATGATCGAGCGGCTCAAGACCTCGAAGGACTATGCGAAACGTGCGGAAAAGCTGAAGCAGGACCTGCTCGAACGCCCGGAAATGCGGGACCTCGCGGGAACGCTGTGGGGCAGCCTGCGTGCGTTTCTGGAACAGGATGCCAAGAGCGCCAACGGCGCCGTCCGTTCCCATCTGGCCAACATGTTCGTCGAGATCGGCAGCAATCTCGCTCGCGACCCGCAGATCAGGGCCGACATGAATGCCGGCTTCGTCGTTGCGCTGGCATCGTTCATCGAAAACCAGAAGAGCGGCGTTTCAACCTTCATCGCCGACCAGGTGAAGCGATGGGACCTTGGGCAGCTCACGCGGCTGGTCGAACTCAATATCGGCAAGGACCTGCAATATATCCGCTTCAACGGCATGGTCATCGGCGGCCTGGCCGGATTGGCGCTTTACGCGCTCGAACACCTGTTCGCGGCCAATTGACCACGTGGCTATGAAGCCTATGTTCCTTGAAGTGATGCGGCGCTGCGCAATTGGATGGAGATACGCTCATGGCCAAGCAACCGAACGCTGATTCCTTTATCGACATGTTCACGAGGTTTGGCCGCGACTTGAAAATGCCGAACGTCGATGTGGATGCCATCCTCGACCACCATCGCAAGAACCTTGAGGCTCTCGAGAAATCGGCCAAGGCATCGGCGGCGGGTGCCTCCTCGCTTTTCAAGCGGCAGCGCGAGATGCTGGAGGAATCGCTGCATGAGATCAGCGAGATGGCGCAGAATTACAAAGTGCCCGGAAATGCCCAGGACATGGTCGCCAAGCAAAGCGAGTTTGCCCGTAAATCCTTTGAAACCGCGGTGAAGAATGCCAGCGAGGTCGCCGATCTCGTCAAGAAGTCAGGCTCGGAATCGGTCGAAATCTTGCGCGGCCGTATCAAGGACGCGTTGCAGGAAATCCGCGAGGGTTACGAAAAGGGCAAGTAGGACAGTTTCAAGCTTTCATACACTTATCGGTGTTTTGGTGCCGGGGCTTTTGAAGCCACTGGGCTCGCGTGGAATTTGCAGAAAGTCGGCATGACGGAAAAATCTCTCACTTTTGATGAAATGAAGGCCATGACTGGCCAGGAACTAGGCGTCTCCGGTTGGACGCTAATCGATCAATCCCGCATCGATCAATTCGCCGATTGCACCGGCGATCATCAATGGCTGCACACTGACCCTGAACGCGCGAGACGCGAAAGTCCTTTCCGCGTAACGATTGCGCACGGCTACCTGACGCTTTCGATCATCGGTGCGCTTTGCCAGGACTTGGGCTTCATGCCCGAAAACATCCGCGCCGCCTTCAACTACGGGCTCGACAAGGTCCGCTTCCTGAACCCGGTCAAGGTCGGGGCGCGGGTGCGCCTTCGCGCCACATTGGTGTCGGTGCAGGACAAGGCTCCCGGCCAATATCTGATGAAGTTCTCCAACTCGGTTGAAATCGAGGGAGAAGAAACGCCGGCGCTCATCGCCGAGATGCTGGTGATGTTCTACGAACGGCGCAAGAAACCCGCGGCCTGACCAGGGTCGGGACCTAGATCATTCCGCGTCGATCTGGTTTTGCGGCGCGGCTCGCTCGAAGGCCGGCAATTCCATGCAGGCGGCGTGGATGCGGCTGATGGTCGGGTAGGGGCTCATGTCCACCTTGAAGCGGGCATTGTTCACCACTTGGGCAACCAGGCAGATGTCGGCAAGGCCCGGCGTGTCCCCGTGGCAGAATTTTCCCGTTTCGCGCGATGAATAGAGAATCTTTTCAAGCGGCTGGAAACCCTCGTTCACCCAGTGGCGGAACCAGTTGATGACGTCCTGGTCGCTGGCATTGAACACGGTGCGCAGGCTGGTCAGCACACGCAAATTGTTCACCGGATGGATGTCGCAGGCAATCATCTGCGCCAGCATGCGCACCCTCGCACGCCCCGCTGCGTCCTGCGGCAAAAGCGGCGGATTGGGTGAAACCTCGTCGAGAAATTCGATGATCGCCAGCGACTGCACCAGCAGCGTCCCGTCGCTCCAGATCAGGGCAGGCACCAGTCCTTGCGGATTGACCGAAAGATAGGCCGGTTCAAGATGTTCGCCGTGGCGCAGGTGGTGCGGCACGTAGCGGTATTGAATGCCTTTCATTTCAAGCGCGATGCGCACCCGGTACGAGGTCGATGACCGGTAGTAGTTGTGCAGAATGATCTCGCTCATCGCGATTCATCGACCTCCATTGTCTGTCTTGCCGACACTGCCACATTTGACCTATTTCACCGCCCGGGCAAGAACCGTGCTGATCCGATTCCGTGCATTCGTTGAAAAATGCAACGCACCGCTTTGCCGTGCCTTGCATCGTTTCGGGTTGCGGTTTACCCCCTTGGCGCATCAGTGAGGATTTGCCGACCATGCTTGACATCAAGTGGATTCGCGAGAACCCCAAGGCCCTTGTCGATGCGCTGAAGCGGCGTTCGTGGCCGGATGCCGATGCGCAATCGACGGCTGACGGTCTTGTTGCCAAGGATGAGGCGCGCCGCGCTCACGTGCTTGAGTTGCAGCAGGCGCAGGAGCGCCGCAATGCCGCGTCGAAGGAAATCGGCAAGGCAATGGCTGCCAAGGATGCCGCGCTGGCCGAAAAGCTGAAGGCGGAAGTCAGCGAGATAAAGACCCTGATCCAGAATGGCGAGGCCGAAGAGCGTCGCCTGGACAAGGACCTCAACGACGCGCTCGCCGTCATTCCGAACGTGCCGCTTGAAGACGTTCCTCTCGGCAAGGACGAGCACGACAATGTCGAAGTGCGCAAGGTCGGCAAGATCGGTGCGCGTCCGAACTGGGTGCGCGAGCATTTCGAAATCGGCGAAGCGCTCGGCATGATGGATTTCGAACGCGCTGCGAGGCTTTCCGGTTCGCGCTTCACTGTGCTCAAGGGCCAGTTGGCGCGGCTGGAACGGGCGCTCGGCCAGTTCATGCTCGACCTGCACACGACCGAGCACGGCTATACGGAAGTGCAGCCGCCGCTGATGGTGCGCGACGAGGTGCTGTTCGGCACCAACCAGTTGCCCAAGTTCGAGGAAGACCTGTTCTTCGTCCGCCACGGCGACGGGCGGCTTGGGCTTGTCCCGACCGCCGAAGTGCCGCTCACCAATCTGGTGCGCGAGGAGATTACAGCTCACGACAAGCTGCCGCTCCGGCTCACGGCGCTGACGCCTTGCTTCCGCTCGGAAGCCGGTTCCGCCGGTCGCGACACGCGCGGCATGCTGCGCCAGCACCAGTTCTACAAGGTCGAACTGGTGTCGATCACCGATGCGGAAAGTTCGCTTGCCGAGCATGAGCGCATGACCGGCTGCGCCGAGGAAGTGTTGAATCGGCTTGGCCTGCCGTTCCGCACGGTTACGCTTTGCACCGGCGACATGGGTTTCGGCGCCCGCAAGACCTACGACATCGAGGTCTGGCTGCCGGGCCAGAACACCTATCGCGAAATCTCGTCCTGCTCCGTCTGTGGCGAGTTCCAGGCTCGCCGCATGAACGCCCGCTATAAGGACAAGGACGGCAAAGGCAATCTGTTCGTCCACACGCTGAACGGGTCCGGCGTCGCCGTCGGTCGCGCGCTCATCGCCGTCATGGAGAATTACCAGAACGAGGATGGCAGCATCTCCGTTCCGGATGCGCTGCGGCCTTACATGGGCGGCATCGAGAAGATCGAAGCAAGATAATGCGCATCCTGCTCACCAACGATGACGGCATCCACGCGGAAGGGCTCGAATCGCTTGAGCGTGTCGCGCGCACGCTGTCCGACGATGTGTGGGTGGTCGCGCCGGAGAACGACCAGTCGGGCTATGCGCATTCGCTTTCGATTTCCGATCCGCTGCGTCTGCGCAAGATCGGCGAGAAGCACTTCGCCGTTCGCGGTACGCCGACCGATTGCGTCATCATGGGCGCCCGCAAGATCCTGCCCGACCTGCCCGACCTCATCCTGTCTGGCATCAATTCCGGCGCCAACATTGCCGACGACGTGACCTATTCGGGCACGGTCGCCGGCGCGATGGAGGGCGCGTTGCTCGGCATCCGCTCCATCGCCATCAGCCAGGCTTACAGCTATGCCGGGGAAGACCGCATCGTGCCTTACGCGACCGCGGAAGCCTTGGCTCCCGCGCTTCTAAAGAAGCTCATCGCCGTTCCGCTGTCGAACGGGGTTCTGCTCAACGTCAATTTCCCGAACTGCGCACCGGAAGATGTCGAGGGCACCGTTGTCACCTCGCAGGGCAAGGTGGTGCACAGCCTGTGGGTGGACGAGCGCCGGGACGGGCGAGGGCTGCCCTATTACTGGCTGCGCTTCGGGCGCGAGCCGGCGGAAGGCAAGCTCGGCACCGACATTCACGCCATGCGCAACCGGCTGGTCTCGGTGACGCCGCTGCAGCTAGACCTGACCGCACACGAAATTCGGGATCAACTCACCAAGGCGCTTGCATGACCGGGGACGACCGCGAGGGATTTGCCGCATTCCTGTTACGCCTGCGTGGCAAGGGGGCCGTTCCCAAGGCGTTGATCGCAGCCATCGAGGCAACGCCGCGCCGAGGCTTCATGGCAGCCCAGTTCGGCAGCATCGCCTGGACGGACCGCATGTTGCCCATCGAATGTGGCGAGGCCATCGAAGGGGCGGACATCCAGGCCGCGGTCATTGCCGCCCTGGCGGTTGAGCCCGGCCACCGCGTGCTCGAGATCGGCACCGGCTCGGGCTATACGGCAGCCGTATTGTCTCGTCTTGCCGCCCGCGTCGTCAGCGTCGAGCGCTACAAGACGCTTGCCGAGCAGGCTCGCCAGCGCTTCGAGGCGCTCGGCATCACCAACGTCATCGTTCGCCACGCGGACGGATCGAACGGCCTACCGAACGAAGGGCCGTTCGACCGCATCGTGGTCTGGGCCGCTTTCGAAAGCCTGCCGCGTTTCCTGCTCGACCAGTTGTCGAGCGGCGGCGTCGTCATCGCGCCCATCGGTCCGGAAGAGGGCGAGCAGGTGGTGGCGAAACTGACCAAGGTCGGCAGCCGGTTCGAGCGCGAAGACATAGGCATCGTGCGGCTCCAGCCCATACTGCCGGGCGTCGCCGCAGTCATCTGACCAAAAATATTGAAGAAAATTTGTGACTGAATCTAACGGCTTAACTGACCGGTAACATTAACGCGCTTTAATTCTGCGTAGTTTGTTCCGGGTCTGTGCGGGTCAGTGCGATGCAGTTCAGTGTTTTGAAGGCTAATGGACGCAATCTGGCGCGTGGCTGCGCCGTTCTCGTGGTCGCCGCAGCGGCGTCCGGGTGCAGTTCGCAGGTCGCGCGCTTCTCCGATGGTCTGGATGGTATCACCACCGCCTCCACGACCGACCAGCGCCCGGTTTTCGCCGACCAGAACAACCAGCAATATCCCGGCGACAACGTCGCCCAGCCAGCACCGATGACCGGCGGCGGCTACAGTTCCGGCTCGGTTGGTCGCACCGCGCTGCAGCCGGTTTCGGCGCAGCCGCTGCCGCCGGTTGCGCAGGCGCAGCCATCCCAGCCCGCCCCGGCGCCCGTGCAGACGGCGTCGGCTCCGGCGCCCAGGCTCGACCACACCACGACCGGCACTGTGAAGCCCGTCAAGCAGGCAGCCGAAAAGCCGTTCAAGGCGGCGCAGCCCGACGCGCGCCTCGCCGACCAGAACGCGCCTGCTCCTGCCAAGCAGCAGACGCAGACGGTCGCCGTGCTGCCGCAGCAGCCCAAGCTCAAGGATAGCAAGGCCGCGGCGTCGGTCGATGCGTCCACGGCCAACGATCCGAACTTGAAGAAGACGGCAGCGGCATCCGCTTCCGGCGCCTATGTCGTGCAGCAGGGCGACACGCTGTCATCCATCTCGCGCAAGACCGGCGTCAGTGTGACGGCGCTGAAGCAGGCCAACGGCATGCAGGACGGCCTGATCCGCGTCGGCCAGAAGCTTTCGCTGTCCGGTGCAGGCGCTGCTGTCGCAACGACGACCGTCGCCGCGGCAAAGCCGGTTGCGGTCGATCCGGTCAAGACGGCCTCGACCCCGCCGGCAGCGCCGGCAACGCAGACGCTTGCCACTTACACGCCGCCCAAGAAGGCCGACAAGGTCATCCAGCAGGCGCAGGACGATGGCGCCGCAGCGCCTGACTCGACCGGCATCGGCAAGATGCGCTGGCCGGTCCGGGGCAGGGTGATTTCAGGCTTCGGCGGCGGCCAGGGCGGCGACGGCATCGACATCTCCGTGCCGAAGGGCACGCCGATCAAGGCCGCCGAGAACGGCGTCGTCATCTATGCCGGCAACGGCCTGAAGGAATTCGGCAATACCGTCCTGGTGCGCCACGACAACGGGCTTGTCACGGTCTACGGCAACGCCAGCGAGTTGTCCGTAACCCGCGGCCAGAAGGTCAAGCGCGGCGACGACATCGCGCTTTCGGGCATGAGCGGCAACGCGACATCGCCGAAGCTGCACTTCGAGATCCGCAAGAACTCCGCGCCGGTCGATCCCTCGACCTATCTCGAATAAGCCACGACAAACGATTGTGGGCAGCCTGACCTCCAGTCAGCCCCGTCGCTTGCCCGCTCCGTCAGGAGCGGGCATTTCAGTTTAGCCGTTGAGCGACTTGCCCAGCCGTCCTGCAAGGTCTTGCGTAAATTGCCAGGCCACGCGGCCCGAGCGGCTGCCGCGCGTCGTCGCCCATTCGAGCGCCTCCGCCCGCAGGGTTTCCGGCTCCACATCGAGCTTGTAGTGCCGGGCATAGCCATTGACCATGTCGAGGTAGTCGTCCTGCGAGCACTTGTGGAAGCCGAGCCACAGGCCGAAGCGATCCGACAGCGACACCTTTTCCTCCACCGCCTCCGACGGGTTGATGGCGGTCGAGCGTTCGTTGTCGATCATGTCGCGCGGCAGCAGGTGCCGGCGGTTCGACGTCGCATAGAAAATCACGTTGCCGGGCCGGCCTTCCACGCCGCCTTCAAGCGCTGCCTTCAGCGACTTGTAGGAAGTGTCGTCGTGGTCGAACGACAGGTCGTCGCAAAACAGGATGAAGCGGTAGGCCGAAGCCTTGAGGATCGAGAGCAGCATCGGCAGCGTGTCGATGTCCTCGCGGTGGATTTCGATCAGCTTCAACGGATGCTCGAACTTGCCGGATGCATTGATGGCGGCGTGCGATGCCTTGACCAGCGACGACTTGCCCATGCCGCGCGCGCCCCACAGCAACACGTTGTTGGCTGGAAAGCCGGAGGCGAAGCGCTCGGTGTTTTCAACCAGTATGTCGCGCACGCGGTCAACGCCGCGGATCAGGTCGATTTCCACCCGGTTGACGCTGTGGACGGGCTCGAGGAAGCCGGGATTTGCCTGCCACACGAAACAGTCGGCGGCGGATAGATCGGTTTTGGGTGGGCGCACTGGCGCCAGTTGGTTGATCGCCGCGATCAGCAGATCGAGTTTGGTGTTCAGGGCATCGATAGGGTCGGTCATTTCGTTGCTTGATCTTTCGCTTTGCTGGCGCATGAGCGTTTAGAGCGTTTCAGGGCTAGATGGAATCATTCTGTTTGTCGTGCGGCGGGATGATCCACGCGAAGGGTTGCGAAGGTCGATGTGGTTCATCGGCCGGGCAAGCCGACAAAGTGGGCGCCCGCCGCAGGCAAACCCAAAGGGCCGGGCCGGTTTGGATCAAATCCTTCGGCCTTCGCCTCGACCGCACCGCCAGTGCGTTCGTCGCCGAAGTCCTCGACCTTGTCCCAAACCCTCACCGGCAGAATGTTTCCAGCTAGCCCTGAAACGCTCTAACATGCGTCAACGGACTGGAAAAGCGCCGGATTCGGCAGTAGGTGCGGTTGCAATGGCCGCTTTACCGACTATATTCCGGCCAAATTTCAGGCCGGATAACGGCTTTCCTCGCGGCTCAGGAGCTTTTGATGTTCGTTACCCCGGCATACGCCCAAGGCGTGGGCGCTTCTCCCGACATGTTTATCAGCATACTGCCGTTCGTTCTGATTTTCGTGGTAATGTATTTCCTGATCATCAGGCCGCAGCGCACGCAGATGAAGAAGCGTGCCGAGATGCTGACCGCGATCCGCCGCGGCGATACCGTCGTCACCGGCGGCGGCTTCATCGGCAAGGTCACCAAGGTCATCGATGACAACGAACTCGAAGTCGACCTCGGCGGAATGAAAGTTACCGCGCTGCGCTCTACCATTGCCGAGGTGCGCGTCAAGGGCGAACCGGTGGCGAACCAGAACGCCAAGAAATAACCGCATTGCAGGCGGAATGCCGCCTGCTCGCCAACAGGTTCTCGACATATGCTGTATTTTTCGCGCTGGAAGACGATTTCGATCTGGGCCGTCGTCCTGCTGGGCGTTTTGTTCTCCTTGCCCAACATGTACCCGCAGAGCCTGTTGTCGGCCATGCCGAACTGGTTGCCGAAAAAGCAGATGACGCTGGGCCTCGATCTTCAGGGCGGGTCGCACATCCTGCTCAAGATCGACACCAACGATCTTATCAAGGCCCAGCTTGAAAGCGCACGTGACGAGATCAGGAATCAGCTGCGTGACGCCAAGGTCGGCTACACCGGCCTTTCCGGCAGCGGCAGGGTCGTTCAGGTCCGCATCCGCGACGCCGGCCAGGTCGAAGCGGCGAAGGAAGCGCTGAAAACGCTGACGCAGCCGGTTTCGTCGAGCATGTTCGGCAGCGGCAGCGTCACCGAAATGGCGATGGACGAGCCCGAACCCGGTCTGCTCCGTTTCACCATCACGGACGAGGGCGTGCGGTACCGTTCCTCAACCGCGCTCAGCCAGTCGATCGAAGTCGTCGGCCGCCGCGTCAACGAGCTTGGCACCACGGAGCCGATCGTTCAGCGTCAGGGCGACGACCGCATTCTGGTTCAGGTTCCGGGTCTGCAGGACCCGCAGCGCCTGAAGGACATTCTCGGCCAGACCGCAAAGCTGACCTTCCAGATGGTCGATCAGTCGATGCCGGTCCAGGAGGCCATCGAAGGCCGCCCGCCGGCAGGCTCGACGGTGATGTACTCCAAGGACGATCCACCGGTCCCCTACCTGATTGAAAACCGCGTGATCGTGTCCGGCGAAAACCTCGTCGATGCGCAGGCTACATTCGATTCCCGCACCAACGAGCCTGTTGTTTCGTTCCGCTTCGATTCCAAGGGCGCGGCTCGATTCGGTCAGGCCACGCAGCAGAACACAGGCAAGTTGTTTGCCATCATCCTCGATAACCAGGTCATATCGGCGCCGCGCATCAACGAGCCGATCCTTGGCGGTTCGGGCCAGATTTCCGGCAGCTTCACGCCGCAGAGCGCCAACGATCTCGCCGTCCTGCTTCGGGCGGGCGCATTGCCGGCGAACCTGACCATCGTGGAAGAGCGCACCGTCGGCCCGAGCCTCGGAGCGGACTCTATCAGCGCAGGCAAGCTTGCCTCGGCCATCGGTGCCGTCCTCGTCGTTGTCTGCATGCTGCTGGTTTACGGCAAGCTCGGCTTGATCGCCAACATTGCACTGGCGGCGAACGTCGGCCTGATCGTAGCTGTTTTGACCACGCTCGGGGCGACGCTGACGCTGCCCGGCATTGCCGGTATCGTGCTGACAATGGGCATGGCCGTCGATTCGAACGTCATCATTTTCGAACGTGTGCGTGAGGAGCGAGCGCAAGGACGCTCGATCGTCCAGTCCTTCGACCAGGGCTTCAAGCAGGCTTTGGCGACAGTCGTTGACGCCAACATGACGACGTTCATCGTTGCGGTCATCCTGTTCTACATGGGAACCGGCCCGGTCAAGGGCTTCGCGGTCACGCTCGGCATCGGTATCATCACCACCGTCTTCACGGCGTTTACGCTGACGCGTTGGCTGGTTGCCTTCTGGGTCAGGCGCAACAAGCCCACCGAGTTCCCCAAGGGCCTGGTCCACTATCTGCCGCTGGAGCCTTCGTTCCCGTTCATGCGGTACCGCAACATCGGCTTTGCGGTATCCGGGTTTCTGTCCATCGCCGTTGTCGGCATGATGTTCGTCACGGACTTCAACTACGGCGTCGATTTCCGTGGCGGCTCCATGATCGAGATGCAGGCCAAGTCCCGCGTTGCGGATGCCGCTGACGTGCGCTCCAGATTGGAGGAACTCAATGTCGGCGATGTCCAGGTGCAGGAATTCGGCAGCGAAGGCGACCTGATGGTCCGTGTCGGCGCCCAGGAAGCTGGCGACAATGCCGAGCAATCGACCGTCAACAAGGTCAGGGCGGAGTTTGAAAACGACTACGATTTCCGGCGCGTCGAAATCGTCGGGCCCACGGTATCCAGCGAGCTTGCGACCACAGGCTTGATCGGCGTCGTGCTGTCGATGGTCGCGCTGCTGATTTACGTCTGGTTCCGCTTTGAGTGGCAGTTCGGCGTCGGTGCGATTGTTTCGACGGCGCACGACGTCATCATGATCGTCGGGCTCTACGTGGCATTGGGGCTTGAGTTCAACCTGTCCAGTGTCGCTGCGATCCTTACCGTTATCGGTTATTCGATCAACGATACCGTCGTCATTTACGACCGCATCCGAGAAATGCTGCGCAAGTACAAGAAGATGCCGATCGAAGACATCATCAACATCGCGTTGAACCATACGATGTCGCGCACGATCTTGACTGGCTTGACGGTTTTGCTGGCCCTGTTCGCGCTGTATTTCTACGGCGGCGAGGTCATCTCTTCCTTCGTCTTTGCCATCATCATCGGCGTTTTCGTCGGCACGTACTCGTCGGTGTTCATCGCGGGACCGATGCTGATCCTGTTCAAGCTTCGGCCTGAGACGTTCGGCGAGGAGACGGGAGCAAAGAAGAACAAGCTTCCTGCTCCCGCTCCGGCGTCGAAAGCCTGAACCGGGCAAGGCCGCTTGAGCATAAATCGAAATGGCACGGGGCATTGTCATTCGCGAAGCACACTTCCCGGGCCGTGCGCCGATTGAGGCGTACGGCAACGGAGGCTTCCGCTTCGCGGATATGTCCCATCGCGGTTCGATCGTTTGCCTGCCTTCTGGAATCTACGGCTGGGAGCCCGCTGACCGGCAGGCGCTGACCAGCGAGGATTTCGGCAAGCTCTTTGCCGAGGCGGGGAATATCGAGATACTGCTCGTCGGCATGGGTCCCGAGTTGCGGCCCTTGCCAGCGCCGTTGCGGGCCTCGTTCAAGCAAGTAGGTATTTCATCCGACCCGATGTCGACCGGTGCGGCCGTGCGGACCTACAACGTCCTTTTGGCCGAGGACCGCGCCGTGGCTGCCGCGCTCATCGCAGTAGACTGATCTGGCATGGGCGGGAATTCACAGTTCATCATGGATACGGTGCGCCGCGCCGATCATGACCGTCACCTGTCCGTGCTCTATGCGCCGCAGGACAAGCGCGACGCGCTGTTTGCCCTTTATGCCTTCAATGCCGAAATCGCCACGGTGCGCGACCGCATACGCGAAGCCCTGCCGGGCGAGGTTCGATTGCAGTGGTGGCGCGATACGCTTGCAGCGCCTTCCGGCCAGGACGAGACCGGCCAGCCGGTAGCCGA
The DNA here is from genome assembly GCF_001427285.1 of Mesorhizobium sp. Root552. GTDB lineage: Bacteria > Pseudomonadota > Alphaproteobacteria > Rhizobiales > Rhizobiaceae > Mesorhizobium. Next base: position 165,383 of record NZ_LMFV01000034.1, on the reverse strand, counting down.
TGCGCTGAGGGCGGCGATCGGCCAGTACGCCTTGCCGCTGCCGGCGTTCGACAACTATCTGGAAGCGCGTATCTTCGATCTCTACAACGACCCGATGCCGTCGCGCACGGATCTCGAAGGCTATTGTGGCGAGACCGCCTCGGCCTTGATCCAGCTTGCCGCCATGGTTCTCGATCCAGCGGAAGCGCCGCGCTTTGCGGAGCTGGCGGGCAGGGCAGGCTGCGCACAGGCGATAGTTGGCCTTCTCCTGCTGCTGCCGATCCATCGCGCGCGGGGCCAGTGCTATGTTCCAGCCGAAATCCTGGCTGCGGTTGGTTCCTCGCCGCAGGAGCTTCTTTCCGGCGATGGCGGGCAGGGCGCACTTCATGCCATCGATGCGATGATCGCGCTGGCGCGCGAGCATCTGGCGGCGTTCGAGAGTGGCGCCGCTAACCTGCCTGCCTCGCTGCGCCCCGCTTTCCTGCCGCTTGCGCTGACGGGAGCGTTTCTTTCAAAGATGTCGGGCAATCAGCGCGCGCTGATGACGGGCGGCATCAAGCTTTCTCTTGCTCGCCGCCATTGGCTGCTTTGGCGTCGGGCGATGCATGGCTGGTAGACGGTAAGAAAGCTACTCTGCCGCTTCGGCAGTTGCCGCAAGGCCGAGCCACTGGCGGCAGTCGGCCAATGCGCGCGCAGTCATGGCGCGCTTCTTGGCAACGGTCTTTTCCTTGCCGCGTAGCCGCTTGCCGTCGACCTTCGGCGCTTCCATCGGTGGAAACAGGCCGAAATTGACGTTCATCGGCTGGAACGAGCGCTTGCCCGGTTCGTCTTCCGAGACGATGTGGCCGCCGGTGATGTGGTTGAGCAGTGCGCCGAATGCGGTCGTTACCGGCGGAACCGAGATCGGCTGTCCCAGCCGCTCCGCTGCCGCGAAGCGCCCGGCCAGAAGGCCGACAGCCGCGCTTTCGACATAGCCCTCGCAGCCGGTGATCTGGCCGGCAAAGCGCAAGCCGTTGCGGCTCTTCAGTTGCAGCGAGCCGTCAAGCAGCGTCGGCGAATTGATGTAGGTGTTGCGGTGCAGCCCGCCCAGCCGCGCGAACTCGGCGTTCTCAAGTCCCGGAATGGTGCGGAAGATGCGAACCTGTTCGGCGTGCTTCAGCTTGGTCTGGAAACCGACCATGTTGTAGAGCGTGCCCAGTGCATTGTCCTGCCGCAACTGCACCACGGCATAGGCCTTTACCGTCGGGTTGTGGGCGTTGGTAAGCCCCATCGGCTTCATCGGGCCGTGGCGCAGCGTTTCGGGGCCGCGTTCCGACATCACTTCGATCGGCAGGCAACCATCGAAATAGGGCGTGCCTTCCCACTGCTTGAACTCGGTCTTGCCGCCGTCGAGCAGCGCCTGCACGAAGGCGTCATACTGCGCCTTGTCCATCGGGCAATTGATATAGTCCTTGCCAGTGCCGCCCGGACCGACCTTGTCGTAGCGGGACTGGAACCATGCCACGTCCATATCGACCGTATCGAAATGGATGATCGGCGCGATCGCATCGAAAAACGCCAGCGCATCCGCGCCCGTCGCCTCGGCAATGGACTTCGCCAGATCCGGCGCGGTCAACGGGCCGGTCGCGACAATGGCCTGATCCCAATCTTGCGGCGGCAGGCCGGCGACTTCCTCGCGCACGATCGTCACCAGCGGATGGGCTTCGAGCTTTGCCGTCACTGCTTGCGAGAAGCCGTCGCGGTCCACCGCGAGCGCACCGCCTGCCGGCACCTGGTGCGCATCGCCGGAGGAAATGATGAGCGAACCCGCCAGCCGCATCTCGGCATGGAGCAGGCCAACCGCGTTGCTCTCGGCATCGTCCGAGCGGAAGGAGTTGGAGCAGACCAGTTCTGCAAGGCCCTCGGTCTTGTGGGCATCGGTGCCGCGAACGGGGCGCATCTCGTGCAGCACCACCGGCACGCCTGCCTGCGCGACCTGCCAGGCAGCTTCCGATCCGGCCAAACCGCCGCCGATGATATGAACGGGCTTCATGCTCATGCGCGTCGCAATAGTCCTTTGCCTTGCCGAATGCAATCGACGCAGCCGGTCCGGTCATGGGGAAACAGTCGCCTGAAACGACAACACCCGCCGGGGGAGGATCCGGCGGGTGTCGTTTTGGGGGTCAGCCTTGGGAGGAGGAGCGGCTGACCTTATTTGCCGGGTCGGGGAGGAGGTCGATCCCGGCAAAATTCCTTGGTTAGAGCGCCTTGCGGGCGATGGTCTTGATCTCGTCACGCACGATGCCGAGATCTGCAAGCTGGCGGTTCGACAAGCGACCCAGTTCATTGACCGTGTCGCGGTAAGCGCGCCAATTACGGTAGTTGCGGATCAGGTTCATTGTCATACTTCCAGAAATTCGTTCGGGCCGGGTGAGGCCCGATTGGATCAGACCGACTTGCGCGCGACGAAGTGGATGTCGCTGCGGCTGATGCCGAGGTCGTTCAGTTCGCGGTTGGTCAGGCGGTTCAGCTCGGAAACGGTTTCCCGGTAGCGGCGCCAGTTGCGGTAGTTGCGGATCAGGTTCATGGTATTGCTCGTTTCGTCTTTGTTGCGGATCATTTCCGTCGTTCTGTACGATGCACAGATAGGCCGACCCACATCGATTTAAAAGAGACGCCCTTGCATGGCAGCATTGCAAATTGTGCATTGCAACATTTCGCCGCAATCATGCCTCTGACACAAAACTGCCGGAATCGAAAAAGCTCCTGACCTCAATAGCTTGAACACCTAGCTTAACAATACGACTGATTTTGTGGAAAAAGGCGCATGGCGAGCCATTCGGCCAAGGTGAAACAGGACATCGCAAGGTGGCTCGAGGCCGGCCTGATCGACGGCATGACCGCCGATGCGCTCGCCCGCGACGTCGTGGCCAACGAGCGCCGCTCGCTGAGCTTCGGCTCCATCCTCGCCATGATGGCGGCGCTGTTGCTCGGCGCGGCTATCCTGATCTTCGTTGCCGCCAACTGGGAGGCCATTCCCCGGCTCGCCAGGGTCGCGGCGCTGTTTGCCGTCATGCTCGGCGGCTATGTCGGAGGGGCGCTGGTCAAGGCGCGTGGCTACGGCGCCATCGGCGAGGCGCTATGGATCGTCGCGGCTGCGGCGTTCGGCGGATCGATCGCGCTGATCGGCCAGATGTACCACTTCTCGGGCGACGAATCCGCGGCGATGCTGACATGGTGTGCCGGCACGGCTCTTGCCGCGCTCGCCCTGCGCTCGGGGCCGCTCACCGTGGCTGCTGTCGGCATTGCCGATGCGTGGCTCGCCATGAAGCTCATCGGCGGCTTCAGGCTGTTCAGCAGCAGCGAGATTCCGCACCTCTTCCTCGTCATCGCCGCTGGCCTGTTCGCCGTCTCCTACTGGACCCGCAGCCAGGCAGCGCGCCATCTCATCGTGCTGTCGCTCATCTTCTACGTCGTCGGGTTGGCCATAGACGACAATCTTCTTATCGTCGCCGTCCTGCTCGCGCTGGTGTCCGCTGCCGCCTTCGCTGCGGCCGTTATTGCGCCCGCCGCCACCGACGCCATCGTCAGGCTCGGCGGGCGGCTGCCCCTGCACGGCCTGATCGGTTTCCTCACCGGCATGGCGCTCGTCCAGTTCCAGTTTGCGGACACGGGCGGCTTCGCCATCGCCGCGGCCATCACACTGGCGGGCATTGCCGCGGCAATCGTGCTGGCGGGCAGGCAGAGCAGGGGCCTGAGATGGATCGCCTATCTCGGCTTCGCCTTCGAACTTTGCCTCATCTATGCCGTGACGATGGAAACGATGCTGGGCACGGCAGGCTTTTTCCTCTTGGCCGCGCTCGTCCTCGGCATCCTCGCCTTCGCCATCATCCGCATTGAAAAGCGCATGTCCCATCCGGTTGCCGGGGAGGTTGCGTCGTGAGCAACGGCAGAACGCTCGTTTTCTCCGCGCTGGCGTTGGCGCTGGTGCAGATCGGCTTCCTGAGCTGGATGATCGCAGGCCGCGCCGCCGTCCTGCGCAACGGCCAGGAAGTGCTGCTCAAGGTCGAGCCGGTCGATCCGCGCGATCTCTTGCGCGGCGACTACGTCTATCTCAGCTACGATATTTCCCGCATCCCGGTGAAGCTGATCGCCGACATTCCCGCGGGCAAGCAGACGAACGACGAAGGCCGGATCACTGTCCGGTTGAAAAAGGACGCAGATGGCTATTGGCGGGCCGCTTCGGCCTGGCTGGCAAAGCCGACATCCCCCGCGGATGCCGGCGAGGTTGATATTGTCGGCCACATCGCCGCCGGCTGGACGTTGAGCGGCGACGCCACCATCGCGCCCGACTATGGCATCGAACGTTTTTATCTACCGGAAGGCGAGGGCCTTGCCATCGAACGCGACATGCGGGTGAGGCCGTTCGGCATCCGCGCCGCCGTCTCAAAAGACGGCGTGCCGCAGATCAAGGCCCTGATGGACGGCGACCAGATGCTGTTCGAGGAGCCGCTTTACTAGTTCGCGCCGATCATTCGAAGCATCCACGAACCCGCAGGGTTCGCAAGGGTGACCGCCCGCCGGCCGTCAGGCCGCCCATCGGAGGCGTGAGCGAAGCGAACTGCCGTGAGATAGAAAGACGCGAACTGCCGTGAGATCAGGAAATGGTGCGGATGAAGGGACTCGAACCCCCACGCCTTTCGGCACTGGAACCTAAATCCAGGGCGTCTACCAATTCCGCCACATCCGCACGACGAAGCGCAATTCCCATGTAGTCATCATTCTGTCAATGTCGAGGCCAACATGGCCCGTCGATACCGCGCGAAGATGGTTGAAAATTGGGCTCGCCTGTGACAAAAGGCGGGTCGAATGTGACGGGACGCGACGATCCGCTTCTGTGGAATGTGAAAAGAAGTAGGAAAAACAAAGACTTATTCACATTTTTGGAGCGTATTTGGCTGATTGGGCCGCCTTGCGGTCAATTTGTCCGAGTTCCGCACCGTAGCCATCCCCGGCACAAATATACCGGCAGGCTGTAAACGGCAGAAGCCCGTTGGCAGCCTTATTGGTGAAAACAAAGGTTTGATGATGCAGGTCACCGAAACGCTCAACTCCGGCCTCAAGCGCGAAATCAAAGTCGTCGTGCCGGCAACAGACATGGAAGCCAAGCTGGCTGCACGGCTGTCCGATGCCAGGGGCAAGGTCCGCATCAATGGCTTCCGCCCCGGCAAGGTCCCGGTCCAGCACCTGCGCAAGGTCTACGGCAAGTCCTTCATGGCCGAAGTGGTAAACGAGATCCTGAACGAGTCGCGCACCATCATCACCGGCCGTGGCGAGAAGGCTGCGATGCAGCCGGAAGTCATCATGACGGAAGACGAGAAGGAAGCCGAAAAGATCCTCGCCGGCGGCGCGGATTTCGAGTTCCGCCTCAATTACGAAGTCATCCCGGCGATCGAGATCAAGGATTTCACCGACATCAAGGTCACGCGCCCCGTTTACGATGTGCCGGAAGCCGAGATCGACGAGCAGGTCAAGCGCGTTGCCGAGTCCGCCCGGACTTATGAGGCGAAGACCGGCAAGGCCGCCGAAGGCGACCGCGTCACCATCGACTATGTCGGCAAGATCGACGGCGAGGCTTTTGGCGGCGGCGCAGGCAACGACCAGCCGCTGGTGCTGGGCTCGAAGGAGTTCATCCCCGGCTTCGAAGACCAGCTCATCGGCGCCAAGGCCGGCGACGAAAAGCAGGTCGTCGTCACGTTCCCCGAGAACTATCAGGCCGCTCATCTGGCCGGCAAGGAAGCCACCTTCGACGTTACCGTCAAGGAAGTGGCAAAGCCCGGCGAGCTTGAGGTCAATGACGAGACCGCCAAGGCTCTCGGCCTTGAGTCGCTTGAGCGCCTGAAGGAAATCGTGCGCGGCCAGATCGAGAGCCAGTTCGGCTCGATGACGCGCCAGAAGGTCAAGCGCCAGCTTCTCGACCAGCTCGATTCCTCTTATTCCTTCGAAGCTCCCTCGAAGCTCGTCGAAGCCGAGTTCACCAACATCTGGAACCAGGTCAACCGCGATCTCCAGGCTGCCGGCCGCACCTTTGCCGATGAGGAAACCACGGAAGAAGAGGCTACCGCCGAGTACCGGCGGCTTGCGGAGCGCCGTGTGCGCCTCGGCCTTGTGCTGGCGGAGATCGGCGAGAAGGCCGGTGTCGTCGTCTCCGACGACGAGTTGCAGCGCGGCCTGTTCGAGCAGGTGCGCCGTTTCCCGGCAAACCAGCAGCAGGAAGTTTTCGAGTTCTACCGCAGCAACCCGGAAGCGTTGAACACGCTTCGCGCGCCGATGTTCGAGGAAAAGGTGGTCGACCACCTGCTTGGCCAGATTTCCGTCACCGACAAGAAGGTGAGCAAGGATGAGCTGATGGCCGAGGACGACGAGGAAGACACCAAGGCCAAGCCGGCCAAGAAGGCTGCTTCCAAGAAGGCCAAGGACGAGGCCGCAGGTGAGGCCGAAGAACCCAAGAAGAAGGCGGCTCCGAAGAAGAAAGCCGCCAAGGACGCCGAGTAATCGGATTTCCAAATCGTTAAGAAGGCCGCCTCAGGGCGGCCTTTTTCGTTGTCAGGCCGTCAACATTGTTCTGTTAGAAGTTCGCACATACCTATCGCGAAGTGCGATGTCTCGCTGGGGAGAGCTGGATTGGGTAGGGCTATGGTCAAGTGGGGGACCTTCGCCACCGTTTTGCTTTTGGCGGGCGGTGGTGGCGCATATGCGCAGGCCGGGCAGGATCGCTGGCGTTTCACCACCATGGACGATGGGTTGGTCACGGCGTCGCTCGCTGCCGTCAACAAGCTGACCAACAACAGCGGCACGTTGAGCTACAGCCCCGTCCTGACCATTGCCTGCCGCACCGGCGGTGATCCGCAATGGAGCGAATGGCTGCGCCTGAACGATATGGCGTCCGGTTCGACCGTCACCGTGTCCGTTGCCATTGGCGACAATCAGGCCGTTGACGAGCGCTGGGTGATTTCACGCCGTGGCAAGGTGCTTATAAAGAGTGGTCCCCAGGCGGTAAGCCGCCTCGTTCCAGCAGACAGGCTGGCCCTGTCGTGGCGGTTTGGCCTGCTGTCCGGGCGCGGCGAAGCCGACTTCGATCTTGAAGGCATTGGCGAGGTGGTCGGTCAACTCGCCGAAGCTTGCCAGACTACCCAGCCGTAATGGAGCCGTAAAAGTGCTAGGCGGCGAACTGGGCCCTGTTCGCACAGAAGTAAGCGATGATCTGGGAAAGATCGGGCTCTGCCACCATGCGTTCGGCTTCCGCGCACGCAACCCAGCGGCGCGTGCGTGCCCGTTTTTCCTTCCAGCGCTCGGCCACGCTGCCGACCTTGAGCGGGAACACCAGCACCTCGCAGGGCACTTCCTCGCCGGATGGCAGGGCTTTCGCGTAGAAATAGCGGCCGGCTTCCACGGGCGAGATCCAGCCGGTCAATCCGGCTTCTTCTCCTGCCTCGCGCGCGGCGGCGTTGCACAACGGCTCGCGCGCCTCGGGCCAGCCTTTCGGCAGAACCCAGCGGCCGGTGTCGCGGCTCGTGATGAGCATGATTTCAACGGCGCCGTTGTTTTCACGCCAAGGCAGCGCTGCCACCTGCAAGCGCAATGGAACGGTGCCGAAGAGCTTGCGGACTCGTTCAGCCAGATGTTCGTGTGATTGAGGCCCCATCAACATGCGAAAACAGCGCCAAAAACTCAGGAATCGTTTGCCGTCTCATAAAGGGTACGGCTAATTGCGTGTAATAAAAGTAAAAATTTTGTGGCTTCTGGAAAAGCCTGCCGCGCAACAACAAAAAGGCGGCCTTCGCCACCTTTCGAAGTATGCGCGATTACGGTGCGGTGGGGTTCGGATTAGAGCGTTCCGTGGCTGGCCATGAAACGCTCTAACCGGCGTGATCGTCCGCAATCGGCTTCTGGTAGGTGAACCCCATGTCCCACGGGAAATAGATCCACGTGTCCTGGCTCACCTCGGTCACGAAGGTATCGACAAGCGGCCTGCCTTTCGGCTTGGCATACACGGTCGCGAAGTGCGCCTTGGGCAGCATCGCGCGCACCACGCCTGCGGTTTTGCCGGTATCCGTCAGGTCGTCGATGATGAGGATGTTCTCGCCATCGTTCTCCATCAGTGGCGGGCTGATCTCCTTGAGCACCTGCAGTTGCCCCTGCGAGGTGTAGTCGTGGTAGGAGGCAACGCACACCGTCTCGATGATGCGGATGCCGAGTTCACGCGAGATGATGGCAGCCGGCACCAGCCCGCCGCGCGTGATGCAGACGATCGCCTTCCATTGCGCGTTCACGCCAGCCAGCCGCCAGGCAAGCGCGCGCGCGTCTCGGTGGAACTGATCCCAGGAAACAGGGAAGGCTTTTTCGGGTAGGGACATTGATGGCGCACTCCGCAGCGCGCCAGAGCGCGCAGTTCATTGGGATGCGGGCGGAATTAGCCGGAAATCGATAGGCTTGGCAAGGTCGCAAAAGGATTGAGAGGCGTCCGTCAGCGTGACAGGAACGCCGCCACCGGGATCGAACGCAATACGCTGCGCGTCACGCCGCCAAAAAGCAGTTCGCGCAGCCACGAATGGCTGTATGCGCCGAGCACCAAAAGGTCCGCTCCGCTTGCCGCGAGGCGCTCCTGAATGATCTCCTCGACGGCTGTGCCGTTGGATTTCTGGATGGAGACGCGAACGGAAATATCGTGCCGCGACAACGCCGCCGCAATTTCCGCGCCTGCCGCATGGGCGTCATGTTCAGGCACGTCGGGCGGATCGATCACCAGCACGTCCGTTCTTTCCGCTTCGGCCATGAAGGGAATGGCATCGAACGCAGCGCGAGCCGCTTCCTTCGAGCCGTTCCAGGCCAGCAGGATATGTTTGAAGCTGGTGACCAGCGCGCCGGAATGCGGCACCACCAGGACCGGCCGCCCGGCCTCGTAGACAAGGGTGTCGACGTCGGCTCCCTCGTCGCCGTCAATGTCGCGCTGTGCGGCAATCACCAGGTCCGCCGAGCGAACGCTTGAGATGCCGGTAAGTGCGCTGTCGCCGGAAAAGCTTTCGAGGCTGCGCCATTCATAAGAAAGCTCCGCTTCTTCGGTGCGCTTGATGAAGGCGTTGTGGAGCTTCTGGGTGCGCTCCCTGTTCATCTCGGCCGATACCTGGATGAATTCCGTGTCGGGAAATCCGGTTGCCGACGTATAGGGAACGGGCATCGCCTCGGCATGGATGCCGACCAGATGACCCTGGAAGCGGCTTGCCAGCGGAATGGCGCAATCAAGCACGCGTTCCGCATCGTGTTCGCTTTGAAGAACGGCGACGATTGTCTTGAAACGCATGTCCGGGCCTCCTCTTGGCATCGTTGCCGACACGGCTGACAGGAAACGCGGAAAGCGCGGGCCGGGTTCCGGCTCGCAGGCTGCCGTCAGCCGGCCTTGGAAAAACCTGCGACCATATTTTCGACCTCTACGCGGGCCGCGTCCAGTGCTTCTTGCGTACGCGCGCGCACGACCAGTTCGGTCCAGAATTTTCCCTCGCCGAACTTCGGATACGAACCGATGATGGTCTCGGGGTGGCGTTTCTGGATGTCGCCCAGCGGCCCGCCGATGAGGCCCTCGCCATGTGGGCACTGCACGGTCGCCGACAGCATCTTCGTTCCGGTCCTGAGCGTCGGCATGACATTGTCCAGCATCGCCTGGAAGATCGACGGCACGCCCGCCATCACGTGCACGTTGCCGATGCGGAAACCGGGCGCCATCGAAACGGGGTTGTCGATGTGGCTTGCGCCGCGCGGCATGCGGGCCATGCGCTTGCGCGCCTCGGTGAACTCGACGCCGCGCTTCCTGTAGTTGTCTTCCATCATCGCATAGGCCTTGGCGTCGTATTCGCACGGCACGCCGAACGCCTTGGAAATCGAATCCGCGGTGATGTCGTCATGCGTCGGGCCGATGCCGCCGGTGGTGAAGACATAGGTGTAGCGGGCGCGCACGGCGTTCACCGCCGCGACGATCTCGTCTTCCTCGTCGGGAACGATGCGCACTTCCTTCAGGTCGATGCCGACCGCCGTCATGATGTCGGCGAGATGGCCGATGTTCTTGTCCTTGGTGCGGCCCGAGAGGATTTCATCGCCGATGACGAGCATCGCGGCGGTAACGATTTCTGGCATGGTCGGCTCCGGGCGGAAGGCGGGACGCCTGTCACATAGCCCGAGCCCCGGCCCATCGCAAAGATATTATATTAGTGAACGATCTGTCTGCATCTGGGTATCTTTCGATGAACAGCCATTCGCCTAGATAAGCGGTGACGGGCATGGCCCGAAACGCGGAATTCTTTGGAGATCGAAATGGCTAAGGTACTTGTTCTTTATTATTCGAGCTGGGGCCACATGGAGCAGATGGCCAAGGCCGCTGCCGAGGGCGCTCGCGAAGCCGGTGCGGATGTGACCATCAAGCGCGTTCCCGAACTGGTGCCGCTGGAAGTGGCCAAGGCCGCCTACTACAAGCTCGCCCAGGACGCGGAAGTCGCAACCCCCGCCGAACTCGAAAACTACGACGCCATCATCATCGGCTCGGCCACCCGCTACGGTGCCGTCGCTGCCCAGATGAAAAACTTTCTCGACCAGACCGGCCCGCTGTGGGCACGCGGCGCGCTGCTCGACAAGGTCGGCTCGGTCATGGTTTCGACCGCCACCCAGCACGGCGGCGCCGAGCTCGCGCTTCTCACCACGCAGGCCGCGCTCCAGCACCACGGCATGGTCATCGTGCCGTTGTCCTATGCCTACCAGGGCCAGATGGGCAACGATGTCGTGCGCGGCGGCGCGCCTTACGGCATGACCACCACCAGCGACGGCGATGGCTCGCGCCAGCCGTCGGCGCAGGAGCTTGAAGGTGCGCACTTCCAGGGCAAGCGCGTCGCCGAAATCGCCGAAAGGCTGCATGGCGGCTCCAGCAAGGCGCTCCAGGAAGCCGCCGAGTAAGCCTCGGCACTTGCGCCGATACAAACAAAAACCCCCGGTCGAGACCGGGGGTTTTTGCATTCGGAAGTCATACTTTTGATTTTATGCATGTCTCCCGAAACCGGTTCCCATTTTCGGGAAACATGCATTGAAACTCAGCCGACGACTTCGGTGTCGGAGAACCAGTAGCGGATTTCCTGCGCGGCGGTTTCGGGCGCATCCGAGCCGTGCACCGAGTTTTCGCCGATCGACAGCGCGTGAACCTTGCGGATGGTGCCTTCCGCAGCCTGGGCCGGGTTGGTTGCGCCCATCACTTCGCGGTTCTTGGCAATGGCGTTCTCACCTTCCAGAACCTGCACGATGGTTGGGGCAGACGACATGAACTCCACCAGTTCGCCGAAGAAGGGGCGATCCTTGTGGACGGCGTAGAAGCCTTCCGCCTCGCGGCGGCTCATCCACACACGCCGCGATGCGACGACGCGCAGGCCGGCATCCTCCAGCATCTTGGTGATGGCGCCGGTCAGGTTGCGGCGGGTGGCATCCGGCTTGATCATCGAAAAGGTGCGTTCGAGCGCCATTTGGTCGTCCTTGTGATTTTGGATTGATTGGTGGCGGCTCTATACAGGCCGCCCGCACCCTTGCCAAGGGGAGCCGCGATGCCTACGGGTTGCCTGATGCCGCCACCATCGCGGGCAGGCACATGCGGGGCGAGTGATGAAACGACACTTCATGATGTTTGCGGCCTACAACCAGTGGGCCAACAGCCGCATCTACGAGGCCGCAGCCGATCTCACTGAAGACGAGTTCAGCCGCGACACCGGTGCCTTTTTCGGCTCGCTCATGGGCACGCTCAACCACATCCTCGTCGCCGACCGCATCTGGATGAAGCGCTTCACCGGCCAGGGCGATGCCCCCGCCAAGCTGGACACCATTATCCACAAGGCGCTTCCGGCGCTGCGCGCCGCGCGCGAAGCGGAAGACAAGCGCATTGTCGATTGGGTGGGCGGCCTGTCGGACAAGGCGCTGGCCGGGCGCTTTTCCTACATGACCGTCACCGACATGCGCACCATTTCGCAGCGCCTGTCGCCGGCGCTCGGCCATCTGTTCAACCACCAGACCCATCATCGCGGACAGGCGCACATGATCCTGACGGTGCTTGGCCGCCCCTCGGTGTCGCTCGACCTCATCTATTTCCAGCGCACGGAGGAGGGCAGGGCGTTCGCCTGATACGCTGCCTCGGAAAGGCTTTGACACTGGCGGGGCTTGCGCTTCGCCTCAGGCTCGGCCAAAAGCGCGGCCATGCTGACCATCAATGATCTTACACTGCGCATTGCAGGGCGCCTGCTCCTCGACCACGCTTCGCTGGCCCTACCGGCGGGCGCGAAGGCGGGCCTCGTCGGCCGCAACGGCACCGGCAAGACGACCCTGTTCAAGGCCGTCACCGGAGACTTCCCGTCCGAGACCGGCTCCATCGACCTGCCGCGCAACACCCGCATCGGCCAGGTGGCGCAGGAAGCGCCCGGCACCGAGGAGCCGCTGATCGAGATCGTGCTGAAAGCCGACAAGGAGCGCGCAGCACTTCTGGAGGAAGAAAAGACCGCGACGGACCCGAACCGCATCGCCGAAATCCATATCCGTCTCGCCGACATCGATGCGCACTCGGCCGAGTCGCGCGCCGCCACCATCCTTGCCGGTCTCGGCTTCGATGACGATGCGCAGAAGCGTCCGGCCTCCTCGTTCTCCGGCGGCTGGCGCATGCGCGTTGCGCTTGCGGCAGTTCTGTTTTCCGAGCCCGATCTCCTGCTGCTCGACGAGCCGACCAACTATCTCGATCTCGAAGGCACGCTGTGGCTGGAGAACTATGTCGCGAAATATCCGCACACGGTCCTGCTCATCTCGCACGACCGCGACCTGTTGAACCGCGCCGTCAACTCCATCGTCCATCTCGACCAGAAGAAGCTGACCTTCTGGCGCGGCGGCTACGACCAGTTCGAGCGGCAGTGGACCGAGCAGCGCGAGCTTCAGGAAAAGGGCCGTGTCAAGCAGGAAGCCGCACGCAAGCACCTGCAATCCTTCGTGGACCGTTTCCGGGCCAAGGCTTCAAAGGCGCGTCAGGCCCAGTCGCGCATCAAGGCGCTGGAAAAGATGAAGCCGATCGCGGCCTTGGTGGATGACACGGTGCGCCCGTTCTCGTTCCCCGAACCGGTCAAGACGGTTGCTTCCCCCATCATTGCCCTGTCGGGCGTCAATGTCGGCTATCAGCCCGGTGCGCCGGTGCTGAAGAAGATGAACCTGCGCATCGATGCCGATGACCGCATCGCCCTGCTTGGCGCCAATGGCAACGGCAAGTCCACCTTCGCCAAGCTGCTTTCCGGCCGCCTGAAGGCTGAAGCCGGCACCGTGACCGTTGCACCCGGTCTCAAGGTCGCGATCTTCGCCCAGCACCAGTTGGACGATCTTCGCCCCGACGAAAACGCCTATGAGCATGTTCGCCGGCTGATGCCGGAAGCGCCGGAATCGAAGGTGAGGGCGCGTGTCGCCCAATTCGGCCTCGCCACCGAAAAGATGAACACGGTCGCGAAAGACCTGTCCGGTGGCGAAAAGGCCCGGCTTCTGATGGGGCTTGCCGCCTTCGACGGACCGAATCTTTTTATTCTCGACGAACCGACCAACCACCTCGACATCGATTCGCGCGAGGCGCTGGTCCATGCGCTGAACGAGTTTCCGGGCGCCGTTATCGTCATCTCGCACGACCGTCACTTGCTGGAAGCGACCGTCGACCGCCTCTGGCTGGTCAAGGAAGGCACCGTCAATCCCTATGACGGCGATCTTGACGACTACAAGACGCTGGTCACCGGCGTTTCCGCCAACAGCCGCGAACGGCGCGAAGCCGAAAAGGCGTCCAAGGCCGACAGGCGTCGCGAGGCTGCCGCCCGCCGCGCCGCGTTCGAGCCGCTGGCAAAGGAAATCCGCGCCACCGAGGCGTTGATGGACCGACTGCGCAAGCGCATTGATACCATCGAGGATCAGCTTGCCGATCCGGCGCTTTATGAAAAAGACCCGGTCGGGGCGACACGGCTAGCCAAGGAACGGTCCGATCTCTCCGGCCAGCTTGGCCGCCACGAGGAAAAGTGGCTGGAAATGTCTGCCGAGTACGAGCAAGGCATCGCCGAGTAGGGGTGTCCGGCGCAACGCTGACGCCTTCCTCTCCCCGTTCTTCACGGGGAGAGGGTAAGGGTGAGGGGCAGCGCCTACCTTTCTAGATATGGATCGAGTTACCTCGCTTCCTCCTCCAACCCCTTGATCTTGCTCACTTCCTACAAAATCTTTCATCTCATTTATCCCCACCCTCCGTACCTCTCTCATAATCTGCTCACTGCCTTCGCGGGAGACCTGGTCCGGACCGGGGATCAGGAGAGGGTGCCGGGCTGGTCGTCTGCGGTAGGCGACTGGGTGATGAACCCCTAAGTCCGGCCCTCGAACCGGGCGCAGTGTTGCCCGCGGAGCCTGTCCTTTGGACGGTCTGCGGCATGGCCGGCGCGTCGGTTGAGGGAAGCCACCGGACGGGCGGTCGCAAGGCCGCACCAAACTACCAAACGAGCGACCGAACGGCCGCCCGTCCTCCCGACTTGTCATCGGCCCGGACGTTTTGCGTCGCGGGAACAAGCAACTGTATCCTGAGGAAACGCGATGGGCAGCAGATCGAGAAACAAACAACCTGTAGTCACGGCCAGTGAAATCGCTTCTGAACCGCACGACGACACCTATCGTTCCGCCATTGCCTTCATGGCGCGCTCGCTGGTCGCCGACCTGTTCGGCCAGCACGAAACCTGCACGCGCCGTGAATGCCGCCTGGCGGGCCGTTGTCAGGGATACATGCAGGGCGGCTTTTGCCCGGTCGAAATGGACAATCGGCAAGCTTTCCTGTTCGCCGGAATGATGGCTTTCCACGATGTCCTGCGCGGCGAAATCGACGGCTTCCAGCGGAGCGACGCCGCGCCTTAGTGCATGTCTCCCGAAAGTGGGAACCGGTTTCGGGACAAAGACATGCATAAAATCAAGGAGCTAAAGCGTGTGAAGCGAATCTGGAAGATCGCGACACGCTTTAGGATCAAACCCTTGAACTTATTGCCCCTACAAGGCTGTCCGGAACGGCGCTATACGATGGTGCATGAACCAGCATACCAAACTTCGGTTGGGCCATTCGGCCTGCCCGCATGACTGCCCCTCCACTTGCGCGCTCGACGTCGAGTTGCTCGGCCCCGACCGTATCGGGCGCATTCATGGGGCGAAGGACAACAGCTACACCGCCGGCGTCGTTTGCGCCAAGGTGGCGCGCTACGCCGACCGCATCCACCATCCGGACCGTCTTTTGAAGCCGCTCGTGCGCGCGGGGTCCAAGGGCGACGGAAACTGGAAGGTGGCGAGCTGGGAAGCCGCGCTGGATCTCGTCGCCGAGAAGTTCGATGCGGCGGAAGCAAAGTACGGCTCGGAAACGGTGTGGCCCTATTTCTACGCCGGCACGATGGGGCTGGTGCAGCGAGACGGAATCGAACGGCTTCGTCACGCCAAGAAATATTCCGGTTTCTTCGGCTCGATTTGCACCAATCTGGCGTGGACCGGCTGGATGATGGGCGCCGGTGCATTGCGCGGACCCGACCCGCGCGAAATGGCGAAGTCCGATTGCGTCGTCATCTGGGGCACCAATGCCGTCGTCACCCAGGTCAATGTGATGACCCATGCCATCAAGGCCCGCAAGGAACGCGGCGCGAAGATCGTGGTCATCGACGTCTATGAGAACGCGACAATGAAGCAGGCCGACGTCGGCCTGATCGTCAAGCCCGGCACCGATGCCGCGCTTGCCTGCGCGGTCATGCACGTCCTGTTCAAGGAAGGCATGGCGGATCGGCCATATCTGGAAGAATACACCGATGACTCCCGCGGGCTCGAGGCGCATCTTGCCACCCGTACGCCGGAATGGGCATCGGCTATTACCGGCCTTTCGGTCGAGGAGATTGTCTCCTTCGCTCGGCTGGTTGGCACAACCAAGCGTACCTTTTTCCGTCTCGGCTACGGGTTTTCGCGACAGCGCAACGGCTCGGTCAACATGCACGCGGCGTCCTGCATCGCCGCTGTCACCGGCTGCTGGAAATACGAGGGTGGCGGCGCTTTCCATGCCAATTCCGGCATCTACAAGCTCAACACGGAATTGCTTGAAGGTACGCGCATGCGCGACCTCAATATCCGCTATCTCGACCATTCGCGCATCGGGCCTGTGCTGACCGGTGCCGAGGATGCGCTCTACGGCGGCCCCCCGGTCACGGCCATGCTGATCCAGAACACCAATCCGGCCAATGTCGCGCCGGAACAGCGGCTGGTCAGGCGCGGCATGTTGCGCGACGACCTTTTCATGTGCGTGCACGAGCAGTTCATGACCGACACGGCCCAGCTTGCCGATGTCGTCCTGCCCGCCACCATGTTCCTGGAGCACGACGATATCTACAAGGGTGGCGGCAACCAGCACCTAACGCTGGGTCCGAAGCTCGTCGATGCGCCGCCCGGTCCGCGCACCAACCACTTCGTCATCGAAGAATTGGCCAAGCGCCTCGGCGTGGCGGACCGGCCAGGCTTCGGCATGACCGAGCGCGAGCATATCGACGTCATCCTGTCCAAGCGGGGGCTGGGTACGTTCGCCACCTTCAGGGAAGAGAAATGGGCCGACCTGCAGCCGGCCTTCGAGGATGCGCATTTCCTCAACGGGTTCGGGCACGCTGACAAGAAGTTCCGTTTCAAGCCGAACTGGACGGGACAGTCCGCGCCCAACAGGCCGCCGCGCTCGATGGGGGTGTTCGGTCCGCATGAGCGCCTGCCGGAATTTCCCGACCATGTCGATCTGATCGAGGTTGCGGACGAGGAGCATCCGTTCCGGCTCGCCACTTCGCCGGCCCGCAATTTCCTCAATTCGAGCTTTACCGAAACGCCGGTGTCGAAAGCCAGGGAAGGGCGGCCGCAACTGCTCATCCACTCACAGGACGCGGCCATGTTCGGCCTGTCGGACGGCGATCGCGTCGAGATCGGCAACAGGCGCGGCGAAGTCGTCCTTCACGCCAAGCTGTTCGATGGCGTCAGGCGTGGCGTCGTCATTGCCGAAGGCATCTGGCCGAACGGTGCGCATGAGCGCGGCGAGGGCATCAATGTGCTCACCGGGTCGGACGCGCCGGCTCCCTATGGCGGAGCGCCGGTTCACGACAACAAGGTATGGGTGAGGGCGGCGGCCTAGCGCGGCAAGGAGAATTATTCGAAGTCCTTGGGGCGCAGGAAATGAGTCAGCTCCGCCGAGGCGGCAGCAAGGTTTGCCCACCTCTCCTGCGTGTGGAAACGGACCAGTCCTGCGGTCGGAAACTTGCGCGACATCGTTCGCAGCGCCGTTGGTTCCGATGTGGCCGACGCCAGTTGCATGGCCAGCATTTCCAGCCCCGGATTGTGGCCGATCACCAGAAGCGATTGGACTGCGCTTCCGGTCTTGCGGATTTCGGCCAGTATCCGTTCAGGCCGCGCCTCGTAAATGGCATCGGAGAACTCGAAAACGCAAGAATTCTTCGGCCATTGCGACACGACGCATTCCCAGGTCTGGCGGGTGCGTATCGCTGCGGAAACGATCGCCAGGTCCGGGATCCAGTCGCGGCTGGCCATCTCCTTGCCCATGCGCCGCGCCGCCTTCCTCCCGCGCAGCGCAAGCGGCCGCGAGAAATCGGGGAGCGCCGGATTGTCCCAACTCGACTTGCCGTGGCGGAGCAGGAACAATTGCCTCATCTAAAGACCGCTCAGGGAGTGAAACGAGCCAATGCTTCGAGGTCGACATCGTCGCGCAGTGCCCCAGGCGACATGATGGCCTGGTCGCCATTCTCGACCATTCTGCTCGTGGCCGAAAATACTGACTTCCCGTCGGCCATGCTGACCTTGCCTTCCGCCACCAGCTTCAGCGCGAGCGCATAAAGGCCATGCTCAGCCTTCAGCACACGTGCCGCAAGCGATGTCTCATCGTCGCCAGTAAGCACCGGAACCGCCGCCTGTGCAATAATAGGCCCGCCGTCCATGTCGGGCGTCACGAAATGCACAGTGCAGCCATGTATGCGCATGCCTGCGTCCAGTGCGCGGTTGTGCGTATCCAGCCCTTTGAAGGCAGGCAACAGGGCAGGGTGGATGTTGATCATCCGACCGGCCCATTTCTCCACGAACGGCGTCGTCAGCAACCGCATGTACCCTGCGAGCGCAACGATCTCCGCTCCGAACGAAGACAAAGCCTCGTCGATGGCGCCGTCATGCGCATCCTTGCTCGCATGGTCGGAACGCGTGATCGCGCGCGTGGGGATGCCACGCGCCGCTGCAATGCCAAGGCCCGGCACATCCGGCTTGTCCGAGATCACGCCGACGATCTCGGCGGGATAGGCCGGATCGGAAGCGGCTTCGATCAGCGCCGCCATGTTGGAACCACGCCCGGAGATCAGGACAACTGTCCGTTTACGCAGGAGGCTCATAGGTCAAGGGATCCGCGATATATGACGCCGGTGTCGCGGCGCGGCACGATGCGGCCTACCGACATTACCGTTTCGCCCGCCTCCTGTAGCACGGCAGCGACTTGCGCCGCCTGGCCGGACGCAACCACGATGACCATGCCGATGCCGCAGTTGAAGGTCCGCATCATTTCGTCCGGCGCGACATTGCCGGTCTTGGCCAACCAGGTGAAAACCGGTGGCACGTCGATTGCGTCGAGATCGAGCTCGGCCGAGAAATCCTTCGGCAGCACGCGCGGAATATTGTCGGGGAAACCGCCGCCGGTGATATGGGCGAGCGCCTTGATGCCGTGGGTGCCGCGGATCGCTTTCAGGATCGATTTTACATATATGCGGGTGGGCTCCAGCAGCGCTTCGCCGAGCGCCTCGCCATGTGCAAACGGCGCTTTGTCGGACCATGACAGACCGCTTTTCTCAACGATCCTGCGCACGAGAGAGAATCCGTTGGAGTGGACACCCGACGAGGCGAGGCCGAGCAGAACGTCGCCCTCGATGATATCGTCTGTCGGAAGAAGCTGGTCGCGCTCGGCGGCGCCGACGGCAAAACCCGCGAGGTCGTAGTCGTTGCCATGATACATGCCCGGCATCTCGGCCGTTTCGCCCCCGATAAGAGCACAGCCAGCCTGCCGGCAGCCGCGTGCAATGCCGCCGACGATTGCCGCGCCCTGTTCGGGATCGAGCTTGCCGGTGGCAAAGTAGTCGAGGAAGAACAGCGGTTCCGCGCCCTGGACAACGAGATCGTTGACGCACATTGCCACAAGGTCGATGCCGATCGTGTCGTGCTTGCCGGCGTCGATGGCAATCTTGAGCTTGGTGCCGACGCCGTCATTGGCGGCAACCAGAACCGGATCGGAGAAGCCTGCGGCCCTGAGGTCGAACAGGCCGCCAAAGCCGCCGATCTCGCCATCCGCACCCGGGCGGCGCGTGGCGCGCACGAGCGGCTTGATCTTTTCGACCATGAGATTGCCGGCGTCGATATCGACACCTGCCTCGGCGTAGGTCAGCCCAGTTTTGTGCTCGGCCATCGCTTTTCCCTTAACAATGCGGGCTCATCGCATGAACGGGTTCGTCCTGCAAGGCAAGTGGGCTTTCACACTATCACCAGCATGGGAAAAGAGTGAGTGGTTGGTCCAGGTGCTTGCCCGTCTTGCAGTTCAGCAGCACCTCGACCATTTATCGTCGTGATGAACCGATGAGAGCGACTTGACGATCCCGAACCTGATCACAATCCTACGTTTCCTGCTCGTTCCGGCCGTAGTATGGGCAATGCTGCTGGCGCGCTGGGACTGGGCCTTTGCAGGCTTCGTAATTGCCGGCGTCTCCGATGGTGTCGACGGCTTCATCGCGCGGCAGTTCAACCAGCGCTCCGAACTTGGCGCCTACCTTGATCCGATGGCCGACAAGATCCTGCTTGTGAGCGTTTTTGTCGTGCTTGGTTTTATCGGCGAATTACCGCTCTGGCTGGTCATTGCGGCGGTGACGCGTGATGGCCTGATCATCTGTGCGGTACTTTTGTCTACGGTCATCGGCAATCCCGTCGAAATGAAACCGTTGATGGTTTCAAAGGCGAATACCGCAATTCAGATTGTGCTGGCGGCGGTCGTTCTGGCGGAATTGACGTTTTCGACGATTTTTGGGCCGCTGCGCACGTCCCTTATATTCCTGTCCGGCCTCTTGACCGTGGCTTCCGCCGCGGCCTATCTCGTGGCTTGGCTGAGGCACATGAGCGGCTATGGCAAAAGCAGTACATCAGACAACTGACAATGAGGCTGCCGAAGCTGCCGCGTCGGCTGCGTTTCGGCGGCAATTGCGCTTCTGGCTCGTGGCCGCAATCGTATTTGCCATTTTTCTTTATGTTTTCAGCAGCATTCTGTTGCCGTTCGTGGCGGGCATGGTCCTTGCCTACTTCCTCGATCCGGTAGCCGACAGACTTCAGCGGCTTGGCCTGACGCGTGTCATGGCAACGGTCGTCATTCTGTTCGCGTTCATTGTCGTGCTGGTCCTCGCGCTGGTCCTGCTTATTCCGATACTGGCGTCGCAGATGGCAGATTTCGCCGGCAAGCTGCCCGAATACATGACGCGTCTGCAGTCGTTGGTCACGAGCTTCGACCCGCAATGGCTGGAGCGGCGGTTCGGCGTTGATGCGGCTGGCCTCAAAGACGGGCTGAATTCTCTGCTTACCTCCGGCTTCGGCTTGCTGACGACGGTGTTCCAGTCGATCTGGAGTTCGGGCGTCGCGCTCGTATCTGTCGTCAGCTTGTTCGTCGTCACCCCGGTGGTCGCATTTTACATGTTGCTTGACTGGGACCGGATGGTGGGGAAGGTCGATAGCTGGGTGCCACGCGACCATGTCGAAACCGTTCGCGCCATCTTTGCCGATATCAACACGGCGACTGCCGGGTTCGTGCGCGGCCAGGGCACACTGTGCCTGATTCTAGGGGCGATCTATGCCGTCGGCCTGACCATCACGGGGCTGAATTTTGGCATCCTGATCGGCCTTTTTGCTGGTCTCATCAGCTTCATCCCCTATGTCGGGTCGCTGACCGGTCTGGTATTGGCCGTTGGCGTGGCCTTCGTCCAGTTCTGGCCGGACTGGCTGATGATCGTGGCTGTGGTAGGTGTCTTCTTTGTCGGTCAATTCATCGAAGGCAACATTCTGCAACCGAAGCTGGTCGGCAAGAGCGTCGGCTTGCATCCGGTCTGGCTGATGTTTTCATTGTTTGCCTTTGGCGCCTTATTCGGTTTCGTCGGCTTGCTGATCGCTGTGCCTGCTTCGGCTGCCATCGCCGTGATTGTCCGCTTTGTGATCTCCCGTTACCTCGACTCGCCCTTGTACAAGGGACACAGAGTTGACCCCGCTGCTTCGGCTCCGGTTCGCAGCCGCGGAACTCCCGACGTGAACGCCTGAGGCGGCATGGCTACCCCTCTGGAGAAGCCCCGTCAGTTGCCGCTCGATCTCGGCCATGGAACCGGCTATTCGCGTGACGACCTCGTCGTCTCATCGTCGAACGAGCAAGCGGTTTCCTTGGTGGATTGCTGGCCGGACTGGCCGTCAGCCGTAGTAGTCCTCGCCGGGCCTGCTGGTTCCGGCAAAACACATTTGGCGGAAATCTGGCGAGGTGTGGCAAATGCCGTACCTATCGATCCTGCTCGGATTGGCGACTCGATCTCGAAGCTTGGCGATCGACCAGCCGTGATCGACAACGCCGACAGTGTCTCAATGGATGAAAATGGCCTGTTTCACCTCATCAATGAGGTGCGTACTGCAGGTTCCCATCTCCTGTTGACCGCACGCCGCTTTCCCTCAGCCTGGAACGTAACTTTGCCCGATCTCGTTTCGCGGCTGAAGGCAGCAGCGACGGTTGAAATTCACGAACCGGACGATCCACTCTTGACGGGCGTGATCACCAAGCTCTTTGCTGATCGCCAGGTCGAGGTGGAACCGCATGTCGTGCAGTATCTGGTCCGCCGCATAGAGCGTTCGCTTGCAACTGCGATGCGTGTTGTGGACAGGCTTGATCGTGTGGCGCTGGAACAGCAAAGCCGCATCACTCGCGCCCTTGCAGCCGAAGCCATCAGCGCGATGGATGAAGGCCAGCGTGAGTTCGACCTTTAGCGATTTTTCGCTTTGTCATCACTTTCGGCCAGTAACATCTGCCCAGGCCGATATCAGGCGAGATGACGCTTGAACCACTCGACGGTTCGGTCCCATGCAAGCTTGGCAGCGGCCTCGTCGTAGCGGGGCGTTGAATCGTTGTGGAATCCGTGGTTCACGCCGGGGTAGACGTAGGCTTCATATTCCTTGCCGGCCGCCTTGAGCGCCGTTTCGTAAGCCGGCCACCCCTCATTGATGCGCGTATCGAGTTCTGCGTAGTGGATCAGAAGCGGTGCGGTTATACGCGGCACATCTTCGGATCTCGGTTGGCGGCCGTAAAAAGGGACAGCCGCGCCCAATTCGGGATAAGCCACGGCTGCGGCATTAGCGACACCTCCGCCGTAACAGAAGCCGGTTATGCCGACTTTGCCGGTGGTTGACTCGCTCTTCATGAGAAATTCGACAGCCGCGAAAAAGTCATTCATGAGCTTTTCGGGGTCGACCTGCTGCTGCAACTCACGGCCTTTGTCATCGTTCCCTGGATAACCACCCACTGAACTCAGGCCATCAGGAGCAAGGGCAACAAAACCAGCCTTTGCAACGCGGCGTGCGACGTCTTCGATGTACGGATTAAGCCCTCGATTTTCATGCACAACGACGACGCCCGGTACAGGGCCGGTTACTGTTGCAGGTTTCACCAAATAGGCGCGAATCTTTCCATTCCCTTTGGGCGAACCGAAGGTGATGTACTCCGCAACGATGTCAGGGTCGGTGAATTCGACTTGTTGCGCCAATGCGTAATCAGGGCTCAAGGTGCTAAGAATGGCTGCCGCTGTGACGCCTCCTACAGCAAATTTCCCTGCACGATCGAGGAATTCGCGCTTCGTGATCCTGCCGTGAGCGTAATAATCATAGAGCTCCAGCAATTCCTGCGGAAAATCCTTTGCAGTCAGTCGCGACATCGCTTCCTCCGTGTCCTGTAGTTTCCGAGGGAACAGGATATGCCAGAGCGAGCGCATATGATGTTCACGATTTCGAAAGCTGGTTCTTGACGAAGAACAGGCGCACGGATTTTCCGGATGGCCAGACTTTGGATGCAACGGCCTCGATCCGCAAAAAAAGCCCCGCGGGAGCGGGGCATAGATGAGAATCTGAAGAATTGACCAACGAGCTTGGGGAGCCGGGGACGGCCAAGCCTTCAGCCGTTCGACCCGGGAGCCGAGACGGCGACTAAAATCTATCGAAGTTGGATGCTGGGGGCATTAGGCCATGACAGGAAAAAGATTTTCTCCACAATAATGATTGCCTTGCTCAGAATCGGCCATGTTTCGTTGAACGCTCGACTCGGAGCCGGAGTCCAGCTTTCATCAAGATATTACTATAACTCTTTGATTTATTGGCGATCCCGGCAGGATTCGAACCTGCGACCATCGGCTTAGAAGGCCGGTGCTCTATCCAGCTGAGCTACGGGACCGCTAACCAGCTGCCCTAGGGGCGGCCAGCGTTTGCCAAGGACACCTCAATGGGTCCAAGGCGTGCGGCGGTCATAGCGGAAATTGTCGGAATAGGAAATCTGCCGACGCCTCGATTCCTTCGGTTCTTCAACCCGATACGCAAGGCCTTGGCTTTCCGCGTAGGCAACGGCTTCTTCGCGCGTTTCAAATGACAGCCTGATCTGGCTCTTCATGTCACCGGAAGTCGTATAGCCCATCAGGGGGTCGATCTTGGGAGGCTGCTCGGGATCGAACTCAAGCAGCCAATAGCCGGTTTTACCCTTGCCAGATTGCATCGCGGTCTTTGCTGGGCTGAAAATGCGCGCGGACATAAAAACCTCGTTGCTGCTTCGGCGCTTGCCGTTCTCGCGATTTGCTTACTGTGCAATGTGGGTTCCGGCAAGAGGACACGCTTTTGCACTTGCCATGCCACATCTAAATCAATAGGCAACACACGGCCTCGGAGTGTAGCGCAGCCTGGTAGCGCACCTGATTTGGGATCAGGGGGTCGCAGGTTCGAATCCTGCCACTCCGACCATCGATCTTCCCAAAATAGATATTTGCGGGCGACGCTGACTATATGGCTGCCCGTTCAAGCCAGGGCCAAGGCTGTTTCGATATCAGACGAAGACCATCAGAACGATCGCTCCGATGACGATCAGAACAAGGCCGCCTATCAGCATCGGCAGAAGCGTGTTCCCGGATTCGGCCCCACTGGCGGCTTCTGAAGTGGTTGTTACCGCCAGCCTTTTGCCCTCGGGGGTAGCCATGTCCTTCTCCTCCAGCACGGGGAATCCGTATCTCGGATTTCCTGATACCCTCCTTGAAGGGTTGTTCTTTGCGCTGGAGCAAACTTGGGGGCCGCAACTCCCCGACGCACGGGTAATGGTCAGATAGCGGCTGCGGCCTTGAGACCTCGCAGGATGTCTGCCTTCAGGTCCTCGATATCTTCGAGGCCGATCTGCAAACGGATCACTGGCCCCTCGTAAGGTCCCTTGGCTACGACACGGTCGCCCAGGAAAACAGGCACGGCAAGGCTTTCATAGCCGCCCCAGGAGTAGCCAAGCCCGAAAATCTCGAGAGCATCGAGAAATGCATGCGCATGGCTTTGGCCACCACCGGCAAGCACCACGGAAAAGATGCCGCTGGAGCCACCAAAATCTCGCTTCCACAAGGCATGGTCAGGATGGCTTGGCAGCGCCGGATGGAGAACACGCGCAACGCCGCTTTGTCTCTCCAACCACTGGGCGATGGCAAGCGCACTGCGCTGATGATGCTCCAGCCGCACGCCCATTGTGCGCAAGCCGCGCAGCACCTGATAAACGTCGTCTGGCCCGGCGCAGCAGCCAAGCGTGATGAACGCGTCGTGCAGGCGTTGCCAATGGGCCTCATTGGCCGAAACCGTTCCGAGCAGCACGTCGGAGTGGCCTCCGGGGTACTTGGTCGCTGCATGGATGGAGATATCGACACCGTGATCCAGCGGCTTGAAATAGAGCGGCGTTGCCCATGTGTTGTCCATCATGACAAGGGCGCCAGCAGAATGCGCGGCGTTCGCGATCGCGGAAATGTCCTGAATTTCGAAGGTGTTCGATGCAGGCGATTCAGTGAATACGATGCTGGTATTCGGCTTGATGAGCGCTGTGATCCTGGCGCCGATCCGAGGATCGTAGTAGTCGACCTCCATTCCAAGCCGTTTGAGCATGGTATCCGCGAAGTGGCGCGTTGGATGGTAGACCGAATCGACGATCAGAATATGCCGGCCTGTTTCGGCGAAAGCGAGCAACGGCACGGTGACCGCCGCGAGGCCCGAAGGCACCAGAATGGTACCTGCCGAGCCTTCAAGATCGTCGATGGCCGATGCGAGCGCGTCTGTGGTCGGTGTTCCGCGAGTGCCATAGGTATATTTTTGCGCTCTGCCGGCGAGGGTAGCGGCGTTAGGGAAGAGAACAGTTGAAGCGTGCACGACGGGCGGATTCACGAAGCCGTGATAGTCGCGCGGGTCGTTGCCAGAATGCGCGAGCCGCGTATTGATACCCAACGTCTTGTCGTTTTTCGCCATTATCTCAATCACCTGACGGGAAAGCTCAACGCATAAAGGCGCGACATCGGTGGTGCAACCGCCACCCGTCTGACAGGTGCCTGGATTTAGTGGGCCAAATCCGCGTGACGACACTGAGCGTTCCAATTGTATTCCGCTGCGGAAGGCGGCCGGCGACCCCAATTTGCCAATCGACCGGGGGCATCTTGCAGTCAAGGAAAACTTTATTCCCTTCCCGGATATCCTTGTATTTCAATGGTTTGCCACAATGCTCTTCGAAACTCGCCACCTTTCTGTCATTTTTCTTGACCTCACAGAAATAATCGCCTTCGATGCAGTTCGTGAATGGGAGAAAGGTTACGCGTCGATCTCGATGCCGTGTTCCGGGAGTGGGCCGGAACAGTGAGCCGCGTTCGCAAGAAAAAGTCGGGTTATGTCCCGAAGAACAGAAAAGGGTTTTGGGTTATGAAGCAACTGGCATTGGGTATCTTGAGCGCGGCGGCCTTCGGCATGGTGGCCACAGCGGCCTCCGCCGGCACGCTGGAAGACGTCAAGGCGAAGGGTTTTCTGCAGTGCGGCGTCAATACCGGTCTCGCAGGTTTTTCTGCGCCGAACGACAAGGGCGAGTGGACCGGCCTTGACGTCGACTTCTGCCGCGCTGTTGCCGCAGCAGTGTTTGGTGACGGCACCAAGGTGAAATTCACCGGCCTGAGCGCGAAGGATCGCTTCACCGCACTTCAGTCGGGCGAGGTCGACGTCCTGTCCCGCAACACCACCTGGACGGTCAATCGCGATACGGCACTCGGTCTCAACTTTGCCGGCGTGACCTACTATGACGGCCAGGGCTTCATGATCAACGCCAAGAAGCTGCCTGGCGTGAATTCAGCACTCCAGCTTTCGGGCGCCGCGGTCTGCGTCCAGGCCGGCACGACGACGGAACTCAATCTTGCCGACTACTTCAAGGCCAACAAGATGGAGTACAATCCGGTAGTCTTCGAGAAATTCGAGGAAGCCAACGCGGCCTATGACGCCGGTCGTTGCGACGCATACACGACCGACCAGTCAGGTCTCTATGCCGTTCGTCTGCAGATGTCGGCGCCCGACGACCATGTGGTGCTTCCCGAGATCATCTCGAAAGAGCCGCTTGGTCCTTCGGTTCGTCAGGGCGACGACAAGTGGTTCGATATCGTCAAGTGGACCTACTATGCGCTTTTGAACACGGAAGAGGCCGGCGTGACGCAGGCCAACGTCGATGAAATGAAGAATAGCGACAATCCCGATATCAAGCGCCTGCTGGGCACCGAAGCCGAAACCAAGATCGGCACCGACCTCGGCCTGAGCAATGACTGGGTCGTCAACATCGTCAAGGCCACCGGCAACTACGGTGAAATCTTCGAGCGTAACGTTGGCACGGGAAGCCCGCTCAAGATTTCCCGCGGCATCAATGCCCTGTGGACCAAGGGCGGCCTGCAGTACGGCATGCCAATTCGCTGATCTCAAGCTGGGCCGGAGAATTCGTTCTCCGGCCCTGATTGCCCCTCAAGCCATAACAAAAACAGGCTGTCGGGTTGAAGTCGCGGTAAGGGGAGCCATGTGGCACAAGAGGCAATTCACGAAGCGCCCGCAAGGGCGTCTTTGATCTATGACCCTAGGGTTCGTGGCATAGTCTTCCAGATAGTCCTGGTCGCGCTGCTGGTGGCGGGTATTTGGTGGGTCGTAGACAATACGATCGAAAATCTGCGCCGCTCCAATATTACGACCGGCTTTGCATTCCTGCGAGGGAGAGCCGGTTTTGATATCTCTGATCGTTTGATCGAGTATAGCTCGGATTCTTCTTACGGCCGCGCGCTTATCGTTGGTGTGCTGAATACCGCTGCCGTCGCTGCGGCCGGTATTGTAACAGCAACGATCCTTGGCTTCCTCGTCGGCGTCGGACGACTGTCGAACAATTGGTTGATCCGCAAGCTGGCGACGGCCTATGTCGAGCTTTTTCGGAATATTCCGCCGCTGCTGGTAATCTTGTTCTGGTATCAGGGCGTTTTGGCGCTTCTGCCCAGCGTGCGCGACAGCGTTTCGCTGCCCCTGGGGTCTTATCTCAACAACCGTGGTTTTTACTTCCCGCGTTTCGTATGGGAGCAAGGAGCGTGGCTTATCCTTGCCGGATTGGTCACTGCGGTCGCACTAAGCTGGTACGTCGCACGACGTGCCAGGATGCGTCAGATGGCGACCGGCAAACAGTTTCCGGTGCTTCTTACCAGCATCGCCCTTATAGTTGGTCTGCCGTTGCTGGGTTTCTTGATAAGCGGCTTGCCGGTATCAATCGATTTTCCGCAAAAGGGCACGTTTAATCTAACAGGCGGGATGAACGTCAAGCCGGAGTTCCTGTCACTCTACCTGGCGCTGTCATTCTATACTGCCGCATTTATCGCTGAAATCGTGCGTGCCGGCATCATGGGGGTTCCGCGCGGTCAGACGGAAGCTTATTCGGCCCTAGGCCTGCGCTCGAATCTCGGACTTAGGTTGGTGGTCATACCGCAGGCCATGCGTATCATCATTCCGCCGCTGACCAGTCAATACCTCAACCTGACCAAGAATTCCTCGCTTGCCGTCGCAATAGGCTACCCCGATCTCTATGCGATCGGCGGCACGATCCTCAATCAAACGGGACAAGCGATCGAGGTGGTCGTCATCTTCATGGTGGTCTACCTTAGCATCAGCATCATCACCTCAATTCTCATGAACTGGTTCAACACCAAAATGGCGTTGAAGGAGAGGTGACCCATGCAAGAACATGACATGTCATGGGTGCGCACCGAAATGGCATTGGCTCAGGCCGCGCCGCGCTCTCAGGTTGGGTTTGGGGCGTGGGTTCGCAAAAACCTGTTCTCGACACCGTTCGATGCTGCTCTGTCGTTGCTGGCGATTCTTGCCCTTGCCTGGTCGGTCCCGCATATCCTGAACTGGCTTTTCCTGGATGCAGTCTGGACTGGTGCTGACAGAACGGCTTGCTTAACTACAGAGCAGGGCGGTCAACTTCCTGCGGGATGGAGCGGAGCCTGCTGGCCGTTCGTCAGTGGACGATTTGGCCAGTTCATGTTTGGCCGGTATCCGCTTGAAGAGCGCTGGCGGGTTGTCCTGACTGGTATTCTATTCATAGCTCTTTTGGCTCCCCTCCTTATTCCAAAGGTTCCATACAAAGGACTGAACGCCATTTTGTTTTTTGGCGTTTTTCCGTTTGTGGCCTTCTTCTTGCTGGTCGGTGGCGTCTTCGGCCTGCGCTATGTGGAAACGCCCCTCTGGGGCGGCCTCATGGTTACCTTGGTGATCTCCTATGTGGGCATCGTCGTATCTTTGCCGCTTGGAATACTACTCGCCATGGGGCGGCGCTCGAAGATGCCGATCGTCAAGCTGCTTTCGGTAATCTTCATCGAAGCCGTACGCGGCGTCCCGCTGGTCACGGTGCTTTTCATGGCCAGCTTCATGCTGCCTCTGTTCGTGCCTCCGGGCATGACCTTCGACAAGCTTTTGCGTGCGCTTATCGGCGTTGCGTTGTTTGCGTCTGCCTACATGGCCGAAGTGGTGCGTGGTGGTTTGCAGGCCATTCCGAAGGGGCAATATGAGGGTGCCGATTCGTTGGGGCTCGGCTACTGGCAGAAGATGGGTTTCATCATCATGCCCCAGGCCCTGAAGCTCGTGATACCCGGCATCGTCAATACGTTCATCGGCATGTTCAAGGACACGACGCTCGTCCTTATCATCTCGATGTTCGACCTGCTTGGCGTGGTGAAGCAAAATATCTCGGGCGACCCAACCTGGGCAACACCGCAGACTGCCAAGACAGGCTATGTGTTCGCCGCAGCCATCTTCTGGGTGTTCTGCTTCGGTATGTCTCGCTACTCCCAATATATGGAACGCCGGCTTGATACCGGTCATAAACGCTAGACAAAGGGGAACGGCTTATGGCCACCGAAAACGCAGTCAGCGCGGAAGAGATCAAGGTCAACACCAACAAAATGCAGATTTCCGCTACCGACGTAGCGATCGAAATCATTGGCATGCATAAATGGTACGGCGAATTCCACGTGCTGAAAGACATCAACCTGAAGGTGATGCGGGGCGAACGTATCGTCATCTGCGGTCCGTCCGGTTCCGGCAAGTCGACCATGATCAGGTGCATCAATCGGCTGGAAGAACACCAGAAGGGCAAGATCATCGTCGACGGCAAGGAACTGACCAACGATCTCAAGAAAATCGACGAGGTTCGCCGCGAGGTCGGCATGGTGTTCCAGCACTTCAACCTGTTTCCGCACCTGACCATTCTGGAGAACTGTACGCTCGCTCCAATCTGGGTTCGCAAAATTCCGAAAAAGCAGGCTGAGGAAACGGCCATGCATTTTCTTGAAAGGGTCAAGATCCCGGAACAGGCGCACAAGTATCCCGGCCAGCTTTCCGGTGGGCAGCAGCAGCGCGTTGCAATCGCCCGGTCGCTGTGCATGAACCCGCGTATCATGCTGTTCGATGAGCCAACTTCGGCTCTCGATCCGGAAATGATCAAGGAAGTTCTGGAAACCATGGTTGGCCTTGCCGAAGAAGGCATGACCATGCTGTGCGTGACGCACGAAATGGGATTTGCGCGTAAAGTCGCGAACCGGGTGATCTTCATGGATGCCGGCCAGATCGTGGAACAGAACACGCCTGCCGAATTCTTCGATCACCCACGGCACGAACGCACGAAGTTGTTCCTGTCGCAGATTCTCCACTGATAGTTCTGGTTTTGATGAAACGGCCCGGTCATTTTTTGACCGGGCTTTTTTGGTCAGTTGGAACGGCTGCTGATGGCGTGTCGTTGACGGAACCAGATTCTGGCAATCGCCAACCGTAAAGCCAGTCGAGATCGGCGGCGAGTTGTTCCGGCGAGCGTAGCTTCAAGAAGAGATTGCGCGCCAGCGCGACCGGTCCTGCGGCATGCCATGCCAGATGATTGAGGGCTCCACGCCGAACAACTTTGTTGACCCGCTCCTTGCGCCGCTGCTCCCAAACGGAAAGCCGCGTTGCGAGTTCATCGTCATTAGCGATGAAGTCGGCCAACATGGCTGCATCTTCGATTGCCATTGCGGCGCCTTGGGCAGCAAATGGGGTCATCGCGTGGGCAGCATCGCCGATAAGTGCAGCGCCTTTTGCTCTCCATGCTCCATTCGAATCGACGCTGTGCAGTGGCCACGCCGTCCAGCCACCAGCCAAATCCACAAGCTTGCGAAGTTGCGGTGAAGTGTTGCGCATGGCTTGCGCGAGGATTTTGATATCTGCGTTGCCCGACCAGCTATCGGCAATTCTCTCACCTTTGGTGAAAGCAACGAGATTGATCTTCGTGCCCGCGCTAATTGGATAGGCAATCAGATGGAACCGGCTGTGCAGGAAAGCCGTTACGGCGTCTGTGTTTGCAATGCCGGCAAACGCCCTTCCGGCAGGTTCGTCGAGCGCTATTGTGGTGCGCCATGCCAATTCACCGGTAAAGCGGCTGGGGGCAGTTGTTCTTACCGCATTGCGAACCGCTGACCAGACACCGTCGGCTCCGACAAGCAGCCCTGCGCTGACGTTTGATACATGGCCGGCACAATTCACCGAAGCTTCAATCCCGTTCGCGTGCTGATGCACGTTGACGATTCGCGCTCCGGTCTTGAGCTCTATTCGAGTGTTCTGGTTGGCGGTAGCCAACAACGCGCGTTGCAGGTCGGCGCGATGTACAACGAGGTAAGGAGCCTTCCAGCGCTTCTCGGCCATCTCGCCAAGCGGGATAGCCGTGAGCATTTTGAGGGTGCCTGCGTCCCGTAATTCGACGGCGCGCGGGCGCACCGTATAAGGCAGCAATTCTGGAAGGACGCCCAGTTCACGCAAGATGTGCGTGGCATTGGGCGAAAGCTGGAGGCCTGCGCCGAAAGCCTCCAGCTGAGGGGCCTGTTCGTAAAGTCGGACGGACAACCCATGTCTGGCGAAAGCAATGGCTGCCGTCAGGCCGGCTACTCCGGCACCTGCGATGATGACCGACCGGGATCGTTCATCGGTCAAGATGCTGGCTTTCAGGCAGCGCGATCGACGTAGACGCAGTTCGGCGGCAGTGTTTCGCTCGCCTTTAATCCTGCGTTGTAGCGATACAGCGTCGAGCAATAAGGGCAGACCTTTTCGTTGTCCGCACCCAGGTCGAGAAAGACATGGGGATGGTCGAAAGGCGGGTTGGCGCCAACACACATGAATTCTTTCACGCCGATCTCGATTGCGGCATGGCCTTGATCGTTCTGGAAGTGGGGAATGGAACCGCCGGCCATGATCGTCTCCTTCTGGCTCGTACCACTTGCGTTTGGAGCATAACCCGGCTCTTTGCAAGATCGATGAAATGAAACTGTCGCAAAACCCTGTCAGAGGATAAATTGAGCCGGATAACCGGCGCGCAGGGCTGGAGAAAACAGGGACATGAGCGAGTTGAAACCGGTTCAGGCCGAGTTCGTCACTACGGAAGCCCCTTCCATGGAAGGCGGGAACCCCGACCGGTTCGTCAATCGCGAATTTTCGTGGTTGCAGTTCAACCGTCGAGTGCTCGAGGAGTCGCAAAATCCGCGACATCCCTTGCTCGAGCGGATTCGCTTTTTGTCGATTTCCGCAGCGAACCTGGATGAATTCTTCATGGTGCGTGTCGCCGGCCTGGCCGGTCAGGTGCGCGAGAAGATTGCACTTAAAAGCCCGGACGGTCGTACTCCGGAACAGCAGCTCGAACAAATCCTGCGGGAAGTCGAGCGCCTTCAGGAAGATCAGCAAAAAAGCCTTTCGGCGTTGATGGAACTGCTGAACAAGGAAGGCATCGAGACCATCACCAGCGATGCGTTGACCAAGGAAGAACGCATGTGGCTCGAGGAGCATTTCCGCGAGCAGGTGTTTCCCGTCCTGACGCCATTGTCGATTGATCCGGCTCACCCATTCCCATTCATTCCCAACCTTGGCTTCTCGATGGCTTTGCAGCTTCGCCACCGCAAGGAAGGCGAGGAAATGAGTGCGCTTTTGAGGCTTCCACCCGCGTTGAAGCGGTATGTTCGCTTGCCCGATCGCAAGAACCATGTTCGCTTCATTCCGCTGGAAGAGGTGGTTGCGATCTATATCGGCAAGCTGTTTCCCGGATATGAAGTGAAGGGTTCGGGCACCTTCCAGATCATTCGCGACAGCGATATCGAGGTCGAGGAAGAGTCGGAAGATCTGGTCCGCCTCTTCGAGACCGCCCTGAAACGACGGCGCCGCGGATCGGTTATTCGGATCGAATTCGACAGCAAGATGCCGGAAGAACTGCGTGAGTTCGTGGCCGGTGAACTGGGCGTTGCCGCTAATCGGATCAGCGTCCTCAATGGGCCTTTGGCGCTCAGCCAGATCGCCGAGATCGTCGCCGTCGCGCGAGATGACCTGAAATTCACACCCTACAATCCGCGTTTCCCCGAGCGCATCCGCGAGCATGGCGGGGATTGTTTCGCGGCTATCCGCGAGAAGGATATTGTCGTCCACCACCCCTACGAGTCTTTCGATGTGGTCGTGCAGTTCCTGAGGCAGGCAGCCGCTGATCCTGACGTCGTCGCCATCAAGCAGACGCTTTACCGTACCTCCAATGACAGCCCGATCGTGCGTGCATTGATAGATGCTGCCGAAGCCGGAAAGTCGGTGACCGCGCTGGTTGAACTCAAGGCGCGCTTCGATGAAGAGGCCAATATCCGTTGGGCACGCGATCTTGAGCGCGCCGGCGTCCAGGTCGTGTTTGGCTTCCTGGAGCTCAAGACCCACGCCAAGATGTCGCTTGTGGTGCGGCGCGAGGACGGTCGGTTGCGCAACTACGTACACCTTGGAACGGGCAACTATCACCCGATTACCGCGCGCATCTATACCGATCTGTCGTTCTTCACGACCGATCCGCAGATCGCCCGTGACGTGGCTCAGATATTCAACTTCATCACGGGCTATGCGGAACCGGCGGAGGAGATGACAATCGCTCTGTCTCCCTACACGTTGCGCAGCCGCATCCTTGGCCATATCGAGACCGAGATCGATCATGCACGCAATGGCCGGCCTGCACGAATCTGGATGAAAATGAATTCCCTCGTCGATCCCACCGTGATCGACGCGCTTTATGCGGCTAGCCGAGCGGGGGTTGAAATCGATCTTGTTGTGCGCGGCATTTGCTGCTTGCGGCCCCAGGTTCCCGGCCTCTCGGAGAATATCCGCGTCAAGTCGATTGTCGGCCGCTTCCTTGAGCACAGCCGTATCTACTGCTTTGGCAATGGGCACGGCCTGCCGTCTGACGAGGCGATCGTCTACATCAGTTCCGCCGACCTGATGCCACGCAATCTCGACCGCCGGGTCGAATGCATGGTGCCGATCACCAACCCGACTGTGCATGAACAAGTTATTGGCCAGATCATGCTGGGCAACCTTGTGGACAATCAGCAAAGTTTCGAAGTATTGGCAGATGGAACCTCCAGGCGCGTGTCGCTGGAAGAGGGCGAGGAGCCGTTCAACGCGCAGGAATACTTCATGACGAATCCGAGCCTGTCGGGACGAGGCGACGCATTGAAATCGCACGCGCCCAAGCGCATTGCCCAGTTCAAGCGCCGTAAGAAACTCGACGTAGCGACGGGCGGATGATCTCAGCATCCCAGGGGCGCCTGCAGGACCGCAAGCCGGTTTCGATCATCGACATTGGATCGAACTCGATCCGTCTTGTCGTTTATGAAGGCTTGGCGCGATCGCCGACCATCCTGTTCAACGAAAAGATGCTGGCCGGCCTTGGGCGCGGCATCGTTTCGACAGGCAAGCTCGATCCGGAGGCGGTTACTCGCTCGATGGAAGAGTTCAGGCGTTTCCGCAGCCTTTCCGATCAGGCTGGAGCTGAGGAAATCCATGTCCTGGCGACCGCGGCAGCGCGGGAAGCGGGAAACGGCCCGGACTTCATTCGCCGCGCGGAGGATGTTCTCAAGACCGAAGTTCGGGTGTTGAGCGGCAGGCAGGAGGCCTACTACTCCGCCCTTGGGGTTATCTCGGGTTTTCACCCTGCAAATGGAATTGCCGGCGACCTTGGCGGCGGCAGCCTTGAGTTGATCGACGTCAACAGCGAGGTGATCGGCGATGGCATTACCTTGCCTCTGGGTGGCCTGCGCTTGCAGGACATGGCGAAAAATTCGCTGACCCAAGCGGTCAAGATCGCGCGCATCGAGGTGGCGAGAGCAAAGCTTTTGAAGGCCGGGCAGGGCCGTGTCTTCTATGCCGTGGGCGGGACCTGGAGAAACCTGGCCCGCCTTCATATGGAGACGACGAATTATCCACTCGGCGTCATGCATCACTACGAGATCAGCGCAGATAGCGCCGCAGCATTTCTCAAGCAGGTCGCCAAGGGCGATATCGACAAATTCAAAGGCATCGAGGGCGTGTCGAAAGCTCGACGCGCGTTGTTGCCCTATGGCGCCATCGTTCAGCAGGAAATCCTTGCGGCGATGAAACCGGCAAAGATCGTGGTATCTGCGGTTGGCGTGCGCGAAGGCTTCCTTTATTCGCTGCTGAAAGGAGCCGACCAGAAAGCCGATCCGTTGCTTTCGGCTTGTGAAGAATTGGCCAGGTTGCGTTCCCGTTCCTACACACATGCGCAGGAACTTGCGGAATGGACGGGCAAGGCTTTCGCTGCCTACGGGATCGATGAGACCGAGGACGAGGTGCGGTATCGAAAAGCCGCCTGCCTTCTGGCCGATATCGGTTGGCGTGCGCATCCTGAATATCGTGGCACGCAATCGCTTAATATCATCGCGCATGCGTCTTTCATCGGCGTGGATCATCCGGGGCGGGCCTATCTGGCGCTCACCAGCCTGTTTCGCCATGAAGGGCTGTTCAAGGAATCCGCGCCTGAGATACGCTCGCTCGCGACACCGCGGCTCTTGGAGCGCGCACGCATTTTGGCGGCAACGATGCGGGTTGTTTACCTGCTTTCGGCAGCCATGCCCGGCGCCATTCCGAGGCTCAAATGGGAAAACAGGGGCAATGGCGTCCTGGCTCTGGTCATCCCCGCTTCGCTCGGCGGCCTTTATGGCGAGCGCCCTATCGGACGGCTGGCGCAGTTGGCGAAAACTCTCAATCGCAAGCTGATACTTGCCGTCGAGGATGGCCCGAGCGCTGCGGTCAAGTAGCACGCAGCCCGCGCCAGGAATCCACGGAAAAGGCCCCGGACCCCGCCATTGCAAGGGCGAGGAACCCGCCGGCTATGGCAACATCTTTCATCAACATCTGCTGGTGCATGAACGCCAGCACCGGATCGCCTGCACCCTGGCCGTAGTGGCCTAGAAATGCAGCGCTCAGGCAAAACAGGGCCAAGGCGAGGGATGCGATGCGGGTTTGAAATCCGATCAGGACGAGCAATCCG
The DNA here is from genome assembly GCF_001427285.1 of Mesorhizobium sp. Root552. Lineage (GTDB taxonomy): Bacteria > Pseudomonadota > Alphaproteobacteria > Rhizobiales > Rhizobiaceae > Mesorhizobium. Next base: position 129,313 of record NZ_LMFV01000034.1, on the reverse strand, counting down.
GAAATCAATTCGAAAAGTCCCACGCCCCACGCCATGATTTCAGGCGCCGGCAAACCCAGGCCGGCGAAGTAGCCGGTCGAGCCACTGATATTACCCAGCGTTTGAAGGCCCGCAGGAATAAACAGGGCGGCTAACAGGATACGTGCCAGAAGAAGCGTAAGGTTTCTTGACATGTTCCTGCCCCCCATGACCACGCGGATAGCATGGTGACCTCAAGGCTCATGCTACCAGCAGTCCAACTGGTGTGGATAAATTCACAACGAAAAAGGGGCACGGAAACTTCCGTGCCCCTTCTGGCGTCGGGTATGCAGGGCTTGTCAGCTACGGCGGCCGTCGATCGAGATCGAACCGGCACCGACAGCGGCGAGCAGCAGGAAGCCGCCAACGAGGCCGAGGTTCTTCTGCAGCATCAGCACCTGCATCTGGTCGGCGAAGTCGAGGTGGGCGATTGCCGTGGCCGCAAGCGTGAAGACGGCGAGCAGGATGGCGGCGATGCGGGTCTTGAAGCCGACGAGGATGGCGAGGCCACCGAGGAGCTCAACGAGACCGACGACGACGGCGGTTACGGTCGGCAGCGGCAGGCCGATGGAACCGAACCATCCGGCGGTGCCGGAAATCGCGGTCAGTTTGGCGAAGCCGGACAAGATGAAGAGGACGGAAAGCAGGACGCGACCGACGAGGATCGCGACCGAGGAATTGGAGGCGGCGGGAGCGCCGGCAGCGGAAGTGTTGAAGGACATGGCAAAGTCTCCGGGGGTGATCGATGCCGCCTACATAGACGGAATCGATCGTTCACCAAAGATGTCTATCCGGCGACACATCGTTCACCAATGAGAGTCGTCAGCCCGGATGCGTCATGTCCTCCGGGCGAACGAGGCGGTCGAAATCGGCCTCGCTGACATAACCGCCGCCAACGGCTTCCTCGCGCAAAGTGGTGCCTTTCTTGTGGGCAGTCTTGGCGATCTTTGCCGCATTGTCGTAGCCGATGGTGGGGGCAAGAGCGGTTACGAGCATAAGGGAGCGTTCGAGCGCGGCCTTGATGTTGTCTTCGCGGGCCTCAATTCCGACAACGCAATTGTCGGTAAACGAGATGGCGGCATCGGAGAGAAGCTTGACCGACTGGAGGAAGTTGTAGGCCATGAGCGGGTTGTAGACGTTCAACTCGAAATGGCCCTGGCTGCCGGCGAAGGTGAGGGCGGCGTTGTTGCCGAACACCTGCACGCAAACCTGCGTCAACGCCTCGCACTGGGTCGGGTTGACCTTGCCCGGCATGATCGACGAACCGGGCTCGTTTTCCGGCAGGGAGAGTTCGCCAAGGCCGGAGCGGGGGCCGGAGCCGAGGAAACGGATGTCGTTGGCGATCTTGAACAGGGCAGCGGCGGTGGCATTGATGGCGCCGTGCGAGAACACCATCGAATCATGCGCGGCCAGCGCCTCGAACTTGTTCGGCGCGGTCTTGAAGTCGATGCCGGTAATGGCGGCGATGCGCTCGGCAACCTTTTCGGCAAAGCCGACGGGAGCGTTGAGGCCGGTGCCGACGGCTGTGCCGCCCTGCGCCAGTTCGCACAGGCCGGGCAAGGTGAGTTCGATGCGCTTGATCGAGGACGCGACCTGCGCGGCGTAGCCCGAAAATTCCTGGCCGAGGGTGAGGGGAGTGGCGTCCTGGGTGTGGGTGCGACCGATCTTGACGATATGGTCGAAGGCCTTGGCCTTGGCGTCGAGCGCGGCGTGCAGGTGCTTCAGCGCCGGCAGCAGGTCGTGGACGATGCGCTCGGCGGCGGCGACGTGCATGGCCGTGGGATAGGTGTCGTTGGACGACTGGCTCATATTGACGTGATCGTTGGGATGCACCGGCTTCTTGGAGCCCATGACGCCGCCGAGCAGTTCGATCGCGCGGTTGGAGATCACCTCGTTGGCGTTCATGTTCGACTGGGTGCCGGAACCGGTCTGCCAGACCACCAGCGGAAAATGGTCGTCGAGCTTGCCGTCGATGACTTCCTGCGCGGCGGTGACGATGGTTTCACCGAGCTTGGGGTCAAGGCGATTGAGCGCCATGTTGGCTTCGGCGGCGGCACGCTTGACGATGCCAAGCGCGCGAACGATGGAGGCAGGCTGCTTTTCCCAGCCGATCTTGAAGTTGCCAAGCGAACGCTGCGCCTGCGCGCCCCAATAGCGGTCCGAGGCCACTTCGATCGGGCCGAACGTATCGGTTTCGGTTCTGGTCTTTTCAGCGCTCACTGTGCCGGTCTCCTGCATATGTCCAACAGTCGCGAGGGGCGTATCGCGTTGCCCCATGCGCTTCAAGCGAAGATTGCGGGGCAAAGCCAACCAAATCGGTTGAAGGCCGGACACGGCTTTTTCTGCCACGCCCGGCTAAAGCCGTCTGGCCATTGTCAAGGAGCTGACCTCGCTTGAGAGGTCGGGAGGACGGGCGGCCGTTCGGTCGCTCGTTTGGTAGTTTGGTGCGGCCTTGCGGCCGCCCAGGCTCCGCGGGCAACACTGCGCCCGGTTCGAGGGCCGGACTTAGGGGTTCATCACCCAGTCGCCTACCGCAGACGACCAGCCCGGCACCGCCGCCCCCTCCTGATCCCCGGTCCGGACCAGGTCTCCCGCAAGGGCGATGGGACGGATTATGGGGGAGACGGAGAGGGTGGGGAAAAGTGGGGCGTGAGATTTTTGTCTAGGTGAGCAGGATCAAGGGGTTGGACGGATTACGACCCACGTTTCGTACACGTCGGCTAGCTCAGCGCTGCCCCTCACCCTTACCTCTCCCCGTAAACGGGGAGAGGAAGGCGTCAGCGTTTGCGCTCAGCCCCATCCGATCTCGCCTCGCTATGCTCGGTTCGGCCACCGCCGGAGCCATAGCGAAGGGCCGGGCTGTGGCCGAGCGTTAGCGAGGACGGATGACGGGTGAACGGCAGAGCGAACCGTTCTGGACGAGTCGGCTGCGGGTGTGTTGAACTGCCGGTCATGATGGATAGAACGACCAGGGCGTGGCCGACCCGGCGGCAGGTGCTTGCCGGAATGGGAAGCCTCGGCGTTTTCGGCGGCTTTGGCGGTTACGCGAAAGCCCAGGCTGCCGGGGTTCCTGCCATCGATGCGACGTTTCTTTTCGTCTGCGATGTTCACGCCTGCCGGATGGCGAGCGGGCTAAGCCCGAATTGCCAGCAGGAGGGCAAGACGGACGCCAACCTGCTGCGCAATATCGCGGCGCTGAATGGTTTGGGCGACAAGGACTGGCCAGCCGAGATCGGCGGCGTTGCAACTGCCCTTCGCTCCGCCGGTAAAAGGATCGGGACGCCGCTCGGGCTTGTTGTCGGCGGAGACATGACCGACGACGGCGGCGGGCAGGTGACGCAACCCAGCGAAGGCACGCAGCTGCTGCAATTCAGCCAGCGCTACCAGCAAGGCATGGGGCCGGACCGCGTGCATGTTCCGGTCTATGCCGGGCTTGGTAACCACGATCTCGACCAGAACGGTCCTCCGCCCCATGTCGACTGGTATCGGCGCGAACTGCGCGACTATATCGAGGTTAACCACCGCCCGGGCGTGTTCTTCAAGCCGGCGGTGCCGGCAACGAATTACGATACTGATTCCGATTGCTATTCCTGGGATTGGGGCGGTCTTCACCTCATCCAGACGCATCGCTTCGCCGGCGACACCGGGCATGGCGCAGTGAGCGGCTTGCCGTGGCTGAAGCAGGATCTGGCGACTTATGCTGGCGACGGCAGGCCGGTCGTGCTGTTCCAGCACTATGGCTGGGATGCGTTTTCAATCGAGAACTGGGACCCGGCGAAAAAGACCTTCGATGACGAGGGCAGCGGTGCGCCGCACTGGTGGAGCGAAGCGGACAGGGAAGCGCTTGTCAGCGCTTTGGGCGCGTACAATGTCGTCGGGATATTCCACGGCCACCAGCATGAAACCCCGATGATCTACCGCCAAGGCAAACTGGACCTTTTCAAGCCGAAGGCGGCTTACATGGGAGGCTTCGCGTTGGTGCGCATAACCGATGAGGCGATGGATGTGGTGCTTGGCGAGGCGAATGACGACAAGGGCGGGGTGACGTTCACCAACGCGTTCAGCAAGGCGATCAAATGAAAAAGGCCGCCTAAGCCGCCTTTTTCACTGTCTCGCATTTCAGCAGTACCTGGCTGACTTCTTATGTTGGGCCTATGTTGGGCGCATTTCCGGACGCAAAATCGCTTCACCCTTTTGCTGGAAACGCCCTAGAGCGCCTTCTTCACCTTTTCCTTCACGTCGCCATAGGCTTTCTGGACCTTGCCAGCGACTTTTTCCGCCGTGCCTTCTGCCTGCGTGCGCTTGTTGCCAGTGGCCTTGCCTGCTGCTTCCTTGACGGAGCCCTTGACCTGCTTGGCCACGCCGGCGACCTGATCCTTGTTCACCATGTTTCCGCATCTCCTGGGTTGAACGTGCCAAGACAAACGGGGAGAGGCGGGTTCGGTTCCGCCGATTTTCAGCGCGCCCGCGATTGCCGATGTCGTTGTCCGAAGCAGCAAAAAAGAACGCCTCCCGCACCGCATAGTGTGTGGGAGGCGTCCTTGTTGTCGTCAGCTCTTCTTCGGATTGCTCCGTCGAAATGCTTCGACATCGGGATAATGCGGCGCCGGTGAAATGGTTCCACGCAAAAATAAATTTTTTGCGGCTGAAAGACGAAGGGCGCCAAATGGCGCCCCTGTCGTTCATGGAGGTTAGCGCTTGGCGATCGGAACGTAGTCGCGATCGGTCGCGCCGGTGTAAAGCTGACGCGGGCGGCCGATCTTCTGGTGCGGGTCCTCGATCATTTCCTTCCACTGTGCGATCCAGCCGACCGTGCGCGCAACGGCGAACAAAACGGTGAACATGGTGGTGGGGAAGCCAAGGGCCTTGAGCGTGATGCCCGAATAGAAATCGACATTCGGGTAGAGCTTCTTTTCGATGAAATATTCATCGGTAAGCGCGATCTTCTCAAGTTCCATCGCGATGTCGAGCAGCGGATCGTCCTTGATGCCGAGTTCGCCGAGAACCTCGTGCGCCGTCTTCTGCATGATCTTGGCGCGCGGATCGTAGTTCTTGTAGACGCGGTGGCCGAAGCCCATGAGGCGGAACGGATCGTTCTTGTCCTTGGCGCGGGCGATGAATTCGGGAATGTGATCGACATGGCCGATTTCGCTCAACATGTTGAGGGCGGCCTCGTTGGCACCGCCATGCGCCGGACCCCAGAGGCAAGCGATGCCGGCCGCGATGCAGGCGAACGGGTTGGCGCCCGACGAACCGGCAAGGCGCACGGTCGAGGTGGAGGCGTTCTGCTCATGGTCGGCATGCAGGATGAAGATCCGCTCCATGGCGCGCGCCAGCACCGGGTTGACCTTGTACTCCTCGCACGGCACCGCAAAGCACATGTGCAGGAAGTTGGCCGCGAAGTTGAGGTCGTTCTTCGGGTAAATGAACGGCTGGCCGATATGGTACTTGAAGGCCATGGCGGCGAGCGTCGGCATCTTGGCGATGAGGCGCATGGAAGCGACCATGCGCTGGTACGGGTCCGAGATGTCGGTGGAGTCGTGGTAGAAGGCCGACATTGCGCCGACGACGCCGCACATGACGGCCATCGGATGGGCGTCGCGGCGGAAACCGGAGAAGAACTTCGACATCTGCTCGTGCACCATGGTGTGGCGCGTGATGCGGTAGTCGAAGTCGTCCTTCTGGGCCTTGGTGGGCAATTCGCCGTAAAGCAAGAGGTAGCAGACTTCGAGGAAGTCGCCGTGTTCGGCAAGCTGGTCGATCGGGTAGCCGCGATGGAGCAGGACGCCCGCATCGCCGTCAATGAAGGTGATGCCGGATTCGCAGGACGCCGTCGACGTGAAGCCCGGATCGTAGGTGAAAGCGCCGGTGGTGGCATAGAGCGCACCTATATCCACGACGTCCGGGCCGACCGAGCCACTTCGCACCTTGAGTTCGTGAGTTTTGCCACCAAGCTCCAGTTTTGCGGTCGATCCGGTCATTGCAAACTCCTTATTATTCCTCATGCCCGTACGGCAAAAATCATCCTGCGACGCAATATCCGAAAACAGGGGGGTGTTCGAAATTGCAGCCTTGACGCGGGGTCAGGCCAATTAGTCCAGTTGCTAATGTTGCATCGCAAAACGACGCTTTCAATGCCATTCTTCTTGGTCCAGAAATCCTAATCGATTTGATCGGAAATGCGCGCCAGGCTCTCTTCGCGGCCGAGCACGGCCAGCACGTCGAAGACACCCGGGGAGGTGCTTCTGCCGGTCAGTGCAGCGCGCAACGGTTGTGCGACCTTGCCCAATTTCAATCCTTCCTCTTCCGCGTAGACGCGGACCGCAGCCTCGGTCGAGGACGCGCTCCATTCCGTCAGCGCCTTGAATCGGGGAAGGATGTCTCCAAGGACCTTCTTGGCGCCGGCGTCGAGAATGGACGCAGCCTTTTCATCGAATTGCAGCGGACGATCCGCTATCAAGAAATACGTGCTGTCGGCAAGTTCAACCAAGGTCTTGGCCCGCTCTTTCAGGCCGGGCATGGCGGCAAGCAGCCTTGCCCTGGCGGCGTCGTCGAAACGGGCGGCCAGCGCCTCGCCACCGGGCAGATGCGGGAGGGTCTCCAGGAAGATATCGGTGAGCCTGGCATCGTCCATGGCGCGCATATGGGTGCCGTTCAGGGCTTCCAGCTTGGCGAAGTCGAAGCGGGCCGCACCCTTGTTGACGTCCTTGATGTCGAACCACGAGATCATGTCGGCGATCGACATCACCTCGTCGTCGCCGTGGCTCCAGCCGAGACGGGCGAGGTAGTTGAGCAGGGCCTCGGGCAAATAGCCCAAGGCGCGGTAGGCCTCGACGCCGAGCGCGCCGTGGCGCTTGGAGAGCTTGGCGCCGTCGGCACCGTGGATGAGGGGGATGTGCGCCATTTTCGGCACCGCCCAGCCCATCGCGTTGTAGATCACCGTCTGGCGCGCGGCATTGGTGAGATGGTCGTCGCCGCGGATGATGTTGGTGACGCCCATGTCGTGATCATCGACCACCACGGCATGCATGTAGGTGGGGTTGCCGTCGGAGCGCAGGATGATGAAATCGTCGAGATCCTTGTTGGGGAAGCGCACTTCGCCCTGCACGAGATCATGAACGATGGTTTCGCCCTCCGAGGGCGCCTTGATGCGGATGGCGCCGGCAACGCCCTTGGGCGCCTCGGACGGATCGCGGTCGCGCCAGCGGCCGTCATAGCGCGGCGGACGGCCTTCGGCGCGGGCCTTTTCGCGCATTTCCTCAAGTTCGGCAGGGGTGGCGTAGCAGTAGTAGGCCTTGCCGAGGCGGACTAGTTCTTCCGCGACTTCGCGATGGCGCGGCGCGCGCTCGAACTGCGAAACCGGCTCGCCCTGCCAGGTCATGCCGAGCCAGGTGAGGCCTTCGATAATGGCGGCGGTGGCGGCTTCGGTCGAGCGCTCGCGGTCGGTGTCTTCGATGCGCAAGAGCATCGTTCCGCCGGTGTGCTTCGAATAGAGCCAGTTGAACAGAGCCGTGCGCGCGCCACCGATGTGCAGGAAGCCGGTGGGCGAGGGGGCGAAGCGAGTGACGACCTTTTCGGACATGAAACTCTCGAGCAACAGACGGCCCGCTGTGGCGGGCTTTTATGGTTGGCGCGTTCATGTACCATAGGAGCCTTGGGTGCAAGGGGCAGACCCGATGGCTGGATCAGCTCGGGGCGAGAAAGACGTTGCAAGTGCATTGAGTGGGGTCAGTGAGCGCTCGTTTTTTGCCTCGCATCCGCCCGCCCAGCTTCCCTCAATTTCCGTTGAACGCCTTCCAGGCGTGGCTGAGTCGGGCAAAGGCCTGCCTGATCGGGCGGCGGTCGAACCGGGCATGGAGCGCCGCAGTGACTGGCGGTTTTGGCGAATGCGCAGGCTCTCGCTGGCTGAACTGCGGGTGGAGACGGCCAAAGCGATAGCGACCGAACTGGACAGAGGCGCGGCCTTCCTGCTGGTGCCGGTGTTTCTCGCGGTTGGCGTGATCGTCTATTTCACGCTGGAGACGGAGCCGGACTGGTTGCCGCTGCTTGCGGCGGCGGGCGCGGTTGCGGCATTGGCCTGGAGCGTGCGCGCCCGGCATACGGCCCTGCTCGGCGCTGTGGCGCTGCTGCTTTGCAGCGTGGGCATGATTGCCGGGAAGGTCGAAACGTGGCGGGCGGACACGCATATGCTGGGCTCCGAGGTCACCACGCGGCTGACGGGCAGGGTGGTTTCGATAGACGACATGGCCAATGGGCGCACGCGGCTGACCGTCGATGTCGTCTCTACCGAACGGCCCGCGCTGCGATACCAGCCGGAACGGGTGCGCCTGACCGCGCGCAAGGCGCCACCCGGATTGATGGCGGGCTCGACGGTCACGGGGCTGGTGCGGCTGTTGCCGCCGACCGGGCCGGTGCGACCGGGCAGCTACGACTATTCGTTCGAAAGCTACTTCGACGGCGTGGGCGGCAGCGGCTTTTTCCTGTCTGGCCTGGAGGTGAGTGCCGATGCGCCGATGCCGCCGGGAGCGCGGATAGCGACGGCGATAGAGAGGGCGCGCGATGCCATCGCCGACCATGTGCGCGGAACCGTGGGAGGGCCGGAAGGCGAGATCGCGGCAGCACTGATCGTAGGCGTTCGGGCCGGAATTCCCGAGGCGATCAACGAGGCGATGCGCAAGATCGGCATCTATCACATCATATCGATTTCAGGGCTGCACATGGCGCTGGTGGCGGGCACGGTGATGAGTCTGATGCGCGGCGGGTTCGCGCTTTTTCCCGATTTTTCGTCACGGCGGTCCACCAAGAAGTACGCGGCGGCGGCGGCGCTGTTTGCGATTGCCGCCTATCTGCTGATCTCGGGGATGGTGGTTGCGGCGGAGCGCAGCTTCATCATGCTGGCGGTTATGTTGACGGCGGTGCTGTTCGACCGCGCGGCGCTGACCATGCGCAACCTCGCCATCTCGGCAATCGTTGTCATTGCGCTGTCGCCGCACGAAGTGGTCGGACCGAGCTTCCAGCTTTCGTTTGCGGCAACGGCGGCGCTGGTCGGCGCCTATGCCGGCTGGGCCGACTACCGCGCTTCACGGCCAGCTGCAGCCGCCATCCGGCGGCGATCTTTGCCGGGCGCGTTGATGAACCGGTTTGCGATGATGATGGTGGCACTGGCGGCGACTTCGATTATCGCCGGCAGTGCCACGACGCTGTTTGCCATGTGGCATTTCCAGCGCGTCGCGCCGCTCAGCCTGTTCGCCAACCTCGCCGTGATGCCGATCGTGTCGATCGTTGTCATGCCGTTTGCCGTGTTCGCCGCGCTTTTCATGCCGTTCGGCCTCGATGGCCCGTTCCTTTACGTGATGGGCAAGGGGCTGTCAGCGATGATCGGCATGTCGGAATGGATCGCAGCACTTTCGCCACTCGATGCCGTCGGGCTGGTTTCCGCGTCGTCGGTCGTGATGGTCACGATTGCGCTGGTGATCGCAACTATCACCACGACATGGCTGAGGCTCGCCGCAATCCCCCTGGCGGCTGTGGGGCTGTTGATGGTGACGCAGGTGCGCACGCCCGACGTGCTGATCTCGGAGGACGCGCGGCTGGTGGCCGTGCCGATCGGCGGGGAGCGGCTCGCGGTCAACCGCTCCCGCCCGAACGCGTTCACCATCGACAACTGGCGACGGGCGCTCGATGCGGAAACGGTCGTCAAACCCGATATCGGGCGCGATCAGACGCTTGTTTCGACGGCTGATGCGCCGGGACCGACCGAGTTCCGGTGCGCGAACGACCTTTGCCTGGTGACGCACGTTTCGGGAAAAGTGGTTGCGCAGGCCGATTCCGCGGCTGCGGCAAAGCCTGCCTGCACTTTGGCGACCGTGATCGTCATCGACGACGCCACGGCTTCCGATCCCTGCCGCCTGCCGTCGGTAAGGGTGATCACCAAGCGGCAGTTGGCGAGAACGGGCAGTGCTGCCGTTTTCCTTGGCGACCAACCGGACGGTGCGCGGGCGCAGGTGCGCTTTGCCGTGGAGGCGGATTACCGTCCGTGGCATGTCCAGCGCCGGTTTTCGCGTGGAGCACGGGGGCTTGGCCCTTATGAGAAAAAGGATCGCAAGCCCACGGACGGGCCGAAGCCGGAACAGTCCGCAGGAGACTAGCGGTCTTTAAGCAAAGCCGCGTCTAGTCCGTTTCAACATGGGTTTTGGATGGCTTCCTCTCTCCGCGAAGAACTCCGAACAGATGCTCTGGCTGGCCGTGCATCGTGTCGTAGCTGCGCTGACACCAAGGGCATCGAACTGCGGCGCGTGGGCGGGGTCCTGCGCATGAGTGACAGAACCGAGGGGCAGACATCGGAAACTCCTTCCACCCCGGTCAAGTCTTGGGGCGCGTTAAATCGTGACAGTGAATTTGGCTTGGAAGCCACCTGCCAATTTCATAATGAATGTCACGAAATTGTGGCGCTAGGCCTTTGTCTCAAAAGACAAAATGCCTCATTGCCAAATGCCGCTGGCAACGGTCGCGCAAAGAAGAGAGGATTAGCGGAAACTGCGGGCAAATCGACCGGGCATCTCAATGCCCGGCCTCACATGGGACGAATTTCTTCGTCTCAATAGCGCCTGATCAAGCCAACCAGCTTGCCCTGCACCTTGACCCGGTCCGGGCCAAAAATGCGGGTTTCGTAGGCCGGGTTGGCTGCCTCAAGGGCGATTGACGCCCCTTTGCGGCGAAAACGCTTCAAAGTGGCTTCCTCTTCGTCCACCAAGGCAACGATGATTTCGCCCGGCGTCGCCGAATTGGCATTGCGGATGATGACCGTATCGCCGTCGAATATGCCGGCTTCGATCATCGAATCGCCCTTGACCTCCAGTGCGTAGTGCTCGCCGCCCGAAATCATGTCCGGCGGCACCGAGATCGAATGGGTCTTGTGCTGGATGGCGTCGATGGGAACGCCCGCAGCGATGCGGCCCATGACCGGAATGGAAACCGCCGCTGCCGCATCGTCGTCATTGCTGGCCGATTGCAGCCGGGAGGGTTCCTTGACCGGGCGTCCGAGGCTGCCCTGGATGACGCTCGGAGAGAATTTTCTCGCCGCATTGAGGCCCGGCGCAATTGAATCCGGCAGGCGCAACACTTCAAGCGCGCGAGCCCGGTTCGGCAGCCGGCGGATGAAACCACGCTCCTCAAGGGCTGTGATCAGCCGATGGATGCCTGACTTGGAAGCAAGGTCGAGCGCCTCCTTCATTTCGTCGAAAGAGGGCGGAATTCCGCTTTCCTTCAATCTCTCGTGGATGAAGAGGAGAAGTTCATGTTGCTTGCGCGTCAGCATTGCGGCCCCCGGTCGCGGTGGAATCCAGAATCGGAAAACAAACCCGGAACAAACACTATCTGTTCCAGTTGTGTTCCGCAACCGTTTAAAGTTTAATGAACGCGTTGACGATTTGTTCAGGCTAGCGTGAGGATACGGCAGGGAGCGCCGGCTTCGGCTGCCGGCGCAAAAGGCAGGCGTTCGATGAGGCAACCTGCCCTCGTCATGGTGCGCAGCATCGAAGAATCCTGAACGTTGAACGGCGTTGCGACCAGCGCGCTGCCTTGCGTGCTGAGGGTGGCGCGGACGTAATCCTGGCGCAGATCGTTTGCCGCCATCGGCGCGCCGAGCAGTGCGTCGCCCATATTCTGGCGAAAGGGGCGGCCGCCGAGGCGCGCAAGCAGAGGTTTCAGGAAAAGCTGGGAACATACCAGGCTGGCGACGGGATTTCCGGGCAGGCCGATGCAGCGGATATTTCCAAGACGCCCGAACATGAACGGCTTGCCGGGACGCATGGCGATTTTCCAGAAATCAAGTTTCATGCCTTCGCCGGTGAGAACGCCGTGCACGAGGTCGTGGTCGCCTACGGATGCGCCGCCCATCGTCACGATGACATCGGCGTTGGCCGCAACAGCCTGCCTTACCAGCGAGGCTATCGCTTCCTTGCGGTCGGCTGCGATGCCGAGGTCGAGCGCGCGTGCGCCGACCGCCCGTGCCGATCCCATGACGCCATAGGCGTTCGACGAAATGATCTGACCGGGCCCCGGCTCGCTGCCCGGGACGCGCAGCTCGTCGCCGGTGGCTATGATGGCGACGAGCGGTTGCCGCACCACATCGAGGTGCGACCGATTTGCAGATGCTGCGAGCGACAAGGCGCTGGCGCCAAGCAGATGGCCTTGATCGAGCAAGGTGTCGCCGGCTTCGAAATCGAGTCCGGCGCGCCTGACATTTGCGCCGGCGCGGGTCGGTTCGGCAAGTTCGATCATATCGCCGCCCAGAACGGCGACGTTTTCCTGGATGACGACGGTATCGGCCCCGTCAGGCAAGGGTGCGCCGGTGAAAATGCGGGCCGCTTCGCCGCTTCCGACCGAGCCTGCGAGATTGTGGCCGGCAGCTATTTCTCCGACAACCTTCAGCCGGGCGAGCGCTTTTTCCGCATCGGCACCGCGCACCGCATATCCGTCCATTGCCGAGGCGGCGAAAGGCGGCTGGGTGCGCAAGGCGACCACCGGCCCGGCGAGCACCCTGTCATAGGCATCAGCCAGTGCGACGCTTTCGGATGGCAGCGGCTCAACATCGTCGAGCAAACGCTTGAGGGCCTGGTCGACGGGCAGCAGCGCCATGTCACGCCTCCGATTTGTAGTCGCCTGACTTGCCGCCGGTCTTTTCCACCAACCGGACGCCGGAAATGACCATGCCGCGATCCACGGCCTTGGCCATGTCGTAGATGGTCAGGCAGGCGACGGACGCGGCCGTCAGCGCTTCCATCTCGACGCCGGTCTTGCCGGTGACGCGCGCCAGTGCGGTGACTTTCAGGCCGGGCAAGGCGTGGTCCGGCTCGATGTCGACCGAGACCTTGGTGAGCAGGAGCGGGTGGCAGAGCGGGATCAATTCATGCGCCTTCTTGGCCGCCATGATGCCGGCGATGCGCGCCGTGCCAAGCACATCGCCCTTCCTGGCATTGCCGGCAAGGATCATCGCCAGCGTATCGGCCTGCATGGCGACGGAGCCCTCGGCAATCGCCGTGCGCACCGTTTCGGCCTTGTCGCCGACATCGACCATATGCGCCTCGCCGGACGCGCCGATATGGGTAAGCCTGGGCCCGGCGCTCATAGCCTGACCGCTTCCGCCGGGGCAGGCAGACCGAGCAGCGTGCGCGTCGCACCGGCAACGTCGTCCTGCCGCATCAGGCTTTCCCCGACGAGGAAAGTACCGATGCCGCAGTTGGCGAGCCGCCTGCAATCCGCATTGGTGAAGATGCCGCTCTCCCCCACCAGCAGCCTGCCGGCGGGAACCATGGGAGCAAGCCGCTCGGAGGTTTCCAGCGTGGTCGCGAAGGTGCGCAGATTGCGGTTGTTGATGCCGATGAGCCGCGAGGAGAGTTTCAGCGCGCGTTCCATTTCCGGCTCGTCGTGGACTTCGACCAGTGCATCCATGCCAAGCGAGAATGCGGTCTCTTCCAGTTCGCGCGCCAAAGCGTCGTCGACGCTTGCCATGATGATGAGGATGGCGTCGGCACCCCAGGCTCGCGCTTCATAGACCTGGTAGGGATCGAACAGGAAATCCTTGCGCAAGGCGGGCAGGGCCACCGCGTTGCGGGCGCCGGCCAGATATTCAGGTGCGCCCTGAAACGAGGGTGCGTCGGTCAGCACGGACAGGCAAGCCGCGCCACCTTCGGCATAGGCTTTCGCAAGCGCCGGAGGATCGAAATCGGCGCGGATCAGGCCCTTGGAGGGGCTGGCCTTCTTGATTTCGGCGATCAGCGCGTATCGGCCGGCGGCGGTCTTTGCTTCAAGCGCTGCGAGAAAGCCTCGGGGATCGGCTTCGTCGCGGGCGCGCGCCTTCAGTTCGGCAAGCGGCATGCGCGCCTTGGCGGCGGCGATCTCGTCGCGCTTGTAGGCTTCGATCTTGCGCAGGATATCAGCCATCCAGGTTCTGACCCTAACCGTTGGAAACCTTGACGAGCTTGTCCAGAACCTGCAGCGCGCGGCCGCTGTCGATGGCTTCGGCAGCCTTGGCAACGCCGTCGCCAAGCGTCGTGACCTTGCCCGCGACGACCAGTCCGGCCCCGGCGTTCATCAATACGGTGTCGCGGTAGGCTCCGGGCGCGCCGGCAAGCATGTCGCGCAGCGCCTTGGCATTGTAAGCGGCATCGCCGCCGCGCAACGCTTCCTTGGTGTGCCGCTTCAAGCCGACGCTTTCTGGCGTGAGCGTGAAGGAGCGGATCTCGCCGCCGACCAGTTCCGCCACTTCGGTTTCGCCGGTCGTGGTGATTTCGTCGTAGCCGTCGCCGTGGGCGACCCATGCGTGCTCCGCGCCGAGCTTCTTGAGCGCTTCCGCCACGGGCACGACCCATTCGGGCGAGAATACGCCGACCATCTGGCGCTTGACGCCGGCCGGGTTGGACAGCGGCCCGAGCAGGTTGAAGATGGTGCGCGTGCCGAGTTCGACGCGCGTCGGCCCGACATGCTTCATGGCTGGATGGTGGGCGGGAGCGAACATGAAGCCGACGCCGCTTTGCTCGATGCAGCGGGCAATGACTTCCGGGGTGACGTCGATCTTGATGCCGAGGCCCATCAGCACGTCCGCCGCGCCGGTCTGCGAGGAGAGGCCGCGATTGCCGTGCTTGGCGACCGGCACGCCGGAGGCGGCGATGACGAAGGCGGAGGCGCTGGAGATGTTGACGCTGTGCGAGCCGTCGCCGCCGGTGCCGACGATGTCGATGGCATTTGCGGGAGCCTCAACGCGCAACATCTTGTCGCGCATGGTGGCGACCGCGCCGGAAATCTCGCTCACCGTTTCGCCGCGCACGCGCAGCGCCATCAGGAAGCCGCCGATCTGGCCGGGCGTCGCGTCGCCGGACATGATGATGTCGAAAGCTTCGCGCGCTTCCTCGAACGTGAGCGCGTCGCCCGCGGCGACCTTGGCGATATGAGGCTTCAGGCCGTTCATCTGGCGAGCGCCTGCGAAATCGCGACCTGATCGACCTCGACGCTGTACTGCGTCTGCAACTGGGCGACGAGCTGGTCGAGCAGGTCGTCGCTCATGCCGGAGGCAAACGCCTTGCGGGTGTCTTCCTCGATGGAGCTTGCCTCTGCGCCTGCCGGCTCGAACACCTGCACGACCTTGAACAGGATCTGGCCGTCGCCGGTGGGCGAGGGCACGACGCCCGTGCCGCCTTCGGCAACGCCGAACATGGCGGCTGCGCCTTCCTTGCCGAAATCGGCGTCGTCGGCGGCACGCTTCAGGCCGCGCTTAGTCTGCTTTTCAAGCGAGATTTCGGTGGCGATGGCGTCGAGGTCGGTGCCGGCCTTGAGGCGCTGCTCGAACTCGGTTGCCTTGGCGCCGAGCCGCTTGGCGGTTTCCGCAGCGGTCCAGTCGGCGGTGGCCCTGGCGCGCACTTCTTCCAGCGTGCGGTCGCGGGCAGGGATGGTGCCGTTGACTTCATAGAACAGGTAGCCGTTGTCCTTCGTGGTCAGGCTTTCGTTCTCGACGCCGGTTTCGGCATCGAAGGCGGCCCTGATCAGGTCGGCCGATTCCGGCAGGTCCTTGACCACGGCGCCGTCCGGCGCCTGGCCGGCGCGGTCGATCGCTTCCACGGTCACGACCTTGAGCTTCTGCTTCGACGCGGCTTCTTCCATGCTGTCGCCGCCGGCGCGGGCGTCTTCATAGGCGTCATGGGCATCGAGAAGTACGCGGCTGGCTTCGCCAATGGCGATATCCTTGCGGATCTGCTCGGAAACCTCGGAGAGCGGCTTCACCACTTCAGGGTTGATCTCGCTTACGCGCAGCAGGACGGGGCCGAAAGCGCCCTTCACGACCTGGCTGACCTGGTTGAGGCCGAGCGCAAAGGCTGCCTCAGCGACGGCCTGGTCGCCGATCTTGTCCCTGGAAAGCGTGCCGAGCAGCATATCGGCCTCGGTCTTGCCCTCGGAGGCAGCGATCTTGTCGAAGGTCGCGCCGGTATTGAGGGAATCGTGCGCTGCCTTGGCCGCGTCCTCCGACTTGAAGACGAGCTGCTCGATCTTTCGCGTCTCGGGCGTCGTATAGCGCTCCTTGTTCCTGGCGTAATCCTCCTCGACCTGCTGGTCGGTCACGGAGGTCAGGTCCATGATGTCTTCAGGCTCGAGGCGGATATAGGAGAACTTGCGGTATTCCGGTGCGGCGTAGGTCTTCTTGTTTTCTTCGAAGTAGGTCGAAAGATCGGTGTCGGAGGGGGTCGGGATCGGTTCGACAAGCGACTTCGGCAGCACAAGATAGTCGACGGTGCGGTCTTCGCCCTGATAGAGCGCGACCGCCTTGAGGAAGGTGTCCGGCGCCTTCAAGCCATCGGAGACGGCCTCGACGATCTGCTGGCGCTTGGCGACCTGCGAGCGATTGAGGAGGTAGTCGTCGGGACGCATGCCGATCTGGCGCAGCACGTAGTCGAAGGTCTGGCGGTCGAACTGGCCGCCCGGTCCCTGGAATGCCGGGTCCTCGCGGGTCAGCGCGGCAAGCCTGTCCTTGGAGATGCCGAGGCCCATCTTTCGTGCCTGCTCGTCCAGCAATGCGCCTGAAACCAGTTGCGTCAGCACCTGGTTGCCAAGGCCAAAGGCGTTTGCCTGCTCCTGCGTCAGCCGCTGGCCGAACTGCTGCGACATGAGGTTGACCTGGCGGTCGTAGGCGAGGCGGTAGTCGTTGACCGAGACGGTGGTCCCGCCCACCGTGACGACGGACTCGTGGCCGCCGATGACGCCCGAAATCTGACCGGAGATACCCCAGACAGCGAAGCTCAGCACCAGGATAAGAAGGAGAGCCTTGGAGACCCAGGTGTTCGCTGCATTTCTTAAGCTAGTGAGCATGATCACGTCCGGTTTCAGCTGTTGGAAGGGCAATAGCGTCCTTCTCCGCCAGTGTCGATTGCTTTGTGGTTTGATTTTGGTACTGAGTGTGCGCATCACGGATCCGTCGGAGAATGAACGCCATGACGCCAGGAATTCGCCCGCTTGTGGCCGGCAACTGGAAAATGAACGGCACCAGCGCCTCGCTCAATGAGCTGAGGATGATCGGCAACGGCTTCATGGGTGGACTGGACGCGCAGACGGAGGCGCTGATCTGCGTGCCAGCGACGCTGCTGACGCGCGCTGCCGAAATCCTCTCGCGGACCCCGGTTCATACCGGCGCGGAAGATTGCCATGCCAAGGAGAGCGGCGCACATACCGGCGACATCTCTGCCGAAATGATCAAGGACGCGGGCGCCAGCCATGTGATCGTCGGCCACTCCGAACGCCGCACCGATCATGGAGAGGACGACGCCACCGTGCAGGCAAAGGCGGTTGCTGCCTGGCGCGCCGGCCTTGTCGCCGTCATCTGCATCGGCGAGACGCACGCCGAGCGCGAGGCTGGAGCCACGCTTGACGTGCTTTCACGCCAGATCGAGGGATCGGTGCCGATGGGTGCGACGGCGGCCAATACCGTTGTTGCCTACGAGCCTGTGTGGGCAATCGGCACCGGGCTGACGCCGACAGCAGACGATGTTGCCAAGGCGCATGCCCATATCCGCGCAAGGCTGGGCGACAGGTTGGGCGCGATCGCGGACGGCGTGCGCATTCTCTATGGCGGTTCGGTCAAGCCTTCGAACGCGGTCGAGCTTCTCGGTGTAAACAATGTCGACGGAGCGCTTGTTGGCGGGGCCAGCCTGAAGGCTGCCGATTTTCTCGGCATCGCCGAAGCTTACAACCAGATGTGATCGACATTTCCGGAGGCGCGGCGCGGGCTGCGTCACAATAGTGTGTCGGCGCTGCCGATGCTTGCAAAGCAGGGATGGGGCACCATATTCCGGGCGCGGGCTTGGAAATGCCATCAAAGCATTGTATTGAGCCGCCTCCAAAGAGCAGCCGCATCGTAAGGCTGACAGGCATTGCCAAGGTAGATTATGGAAACCGTACTCATTGTCGTCCACCTGATGATCGTGCTCGCCCTTGTCGGCGTGGTGCTGGTGCAGCGCTCCGAAGGTGGCGGCCTCGATATCGGCGGCGGTTCGGGCTTCATGACGGCGCGCGGTGCGGCCAACGCCCTGACGCGTGCGACGGCTATCCTAGCGGCGGCGTTCTTCGCGACCTCGCTGCTGCTTTCGATCCTTGCCCGCTATGGCGACAAGCCAACCGACATTCTGGACAGCGCTCCCGCCACGCAAGGCACCACTCAAGGCAATGGCGTTCTCGACCAGCTTCCGGGCACGACCGCTCCGGCAGCGCCGTCCTCCACGAACGGCGCGGCGACCACGGCTCCCGCCGAGGCGCCGGCCAGCGGCGCCACCACTGCGCCGGCAACTGATTCGGCCACCACGCCTGCTCCGGCAGAGCCGGCCCAGCCGATGGCGCCGCAGGTTCCCAACCACTAATCGTACTTCGTATTTGTATTAGGTTTGCGGCAACTGTTGTTCTTTGAACACAGTTGCCGCAAATGCGTTCAGGGGTGGGCAATCGCCAAGCCGGGCGGCTTCGTGCCGCTTGAGAAAACCTGTTTTCTTCGCCTATAGCTTGGCTGCGGTGGATGTGGTGCCTGCGGGGTGCCGAGCAGGGCCGTGGGCAACAAGCTTTTCTGTGATCGGATTTTCGCCATGCAGCTTCGCAGCTTCATTTTAGCTGGCCTGTGCGCCGCATTTTGCATTGGGGCTCCCGCCTATGCAGCGTCGCCGGCTTCCACCGCGGCAGCACCTGCCGTAGCAACGACCGACGTCGTTACCGTCGCGGCCAAGAGCCCGACTGCGGAACTGCGCACGCTGAAGAAGAAAAAGAAGCCGACCGACGAGGACCTGGCGCGGATCAAGGAACTCGAAGCCAAGATCAAGGCCGACCAGGCTGCCGCCAAGGTGAAGGCGCTCGAAGCGAAGAAGCAGGCGATGCGCGATACGGCCAAGGCAAAGGCCGAGGCTTCGCGGCAAGCCTTCCTCGACAAGAAGGGCCAGAAGCCGGCTGCCAAGGTTGCCGAAGCCAAGCCGGCAAAGCAGATCAAGCCTGTCGAGCCGGCCGAACCGATCCAGCAGGTGGAAGAACCCATCCCGGCCGAGGCGATGAATGTTGCGCTCACTGGCAACAATGGCGAGCTGCGCAGCGAGCCGAAGCCGGGCGAGAAGCGGGTGAGAAGCAGCGGCGGCCTGTTTGCCGGCCTGTTCGGCGGCACAACGTCGTCGATGAGCATGCTGCCGGAAACACGTGCCCTGGATTCGGTGCTGCGCCAGCAGCAGGCCAAGAAGCAGTTCAAGGTGAAATCCGAATTCGAGCCGCAAGAAGTGAACTTCACCGGCTACAAGGCCGGCACCATCGTCATCGATACGAACGAGCGTCGTCTCTATCTGGTGGAATCCGCTTTCACCGCCCGTCGCTATGCGATTGCGGTTGGCCGCGAGGGCTTGCAGTTCAAGGGCATGACCACCGTCGGCGACAAGCAGGAATGGCCGCGCTGGATCCCCACCAAGGAGATGCAGGAGCGCGAGCCCAAGAAGTACGGCCAGTACAAGGACGGCATGGCAGGCGGACCCGAGAACCCGTTGGGTGCTCGTGCCATCTATCTCTACGAGGGCAAGAAGGACACGCACCTGCGCATCCACGGCACAAACCAGCCGCAGAGCATCGGAACGAGCGCCTCGAACGGCTGCTTCCGCATGATCAACGATCACGTGATGGATCTTTACCGACGCGTGAAAATGGGTACCCAGGTCGTTATTCTCTGACGCCCTGCCAGAACGACACAAAGGGCCGGCGGCCAGCCGGCCCTTTTGTTTTGAGCAAAGTCTTGGCCGGGAAAAACCACGCGCGGCGGTTTTTCCACTGGCGGAATCAGTCCAGCCGCGCTAAGCGATGGTTCCCATGGCGCGATATGTATTCATCACCGGCGGCGTGGTCTCCTCACTTGGAAAAGGCATTGCATCGGCAGCTCTAGGAGCTCTGTTGCAGGCGCGCGGCTATCGCGTGCGCCTCAAGAAGCTGGACCCGTACCTCAATGTAGATCCCGGCACGATGTCGCCGTACCAGCACGGCGAAGTGTTCGTGACCGACGACGGGGCGGAGACCGATCTCGACCTTGGCCACTACGAGCGCTTCACGGGACGTTCGGCAAACAGCCACGACAACATCACCACCGGCCGCATCTACAAGAACATCATCGAGAAGGAACGCCGCGGCGACTATCTCGGCGCGACGGTCCAGGTGATCCCGCACGTAACCGACGAAATCAAGAACTTCATTGTCGACGGCAATGAGGAGTACGACTTCGTGCTGTGCGAAATCGGCGGCACGGCGGGCGACATCGAGGCGATGCCGTTCCTCGAAGCGATCCGCCAGCTTGGCAACGACCTGCCGCGCAACAACGCGGTTTATGTGCATCTGACCTTGATGCCCTACATTCCGACCGCCGGCGAGTTGAAGACCAAGCCGACGCAGCATTCCGTCAAGGAGTTGCGCGGCATCGGCATCGCGCCGGACATCCTGCTTGTGCGCGCCGACCGGCCTATCCCGAAGGAAGAACGCCGCAAGCTTTCGCTGTTCTGCAATGTGCGCGAGTCGGCCGTGATCCAGGCGCTGGATGTGGGCCACATCTACGACGTGCCGATGGCCTACCATAAGGAAGGGCTCGATTCCGAAGTGCTGGCGGCATTCGGCATCGACCCGGCGCCCAAGCCGCGCATGGAGCCTTGGCAGGGCGTGTCGGAGCGCATCCACAATCCGGAAGGCGAGGTCACCATCGCCATCGTCGGCAAGTATACCGGCCTCAAGGACGCGTACAAATCGCTGATCGAGGCGCTCTCGCACGGCGGCCTCGCCAATCGCGTGAAGGTGAAGCTCGACTGGATCGAAAGCGAAATCTTCGAGAAGGAAGACCCGTCGCCGTGGCTGGAAAAGGTGCACGGTATCCTGGTGCCCGGCGGCTTCGGCGAGCGCGGTTCGGAAGGCAAGATCATGGCCGCGAAGTTCGCGCGCGAGCGCAAGGTGCCGTATTTCGGCATCTGCTTCGGCATGCAGATGGCGTGCATAGAAGCGGCTCGATCGCTGGCCGGTGTGGAGCACGCCTCATCGACTGAGTTCGGCCCGACCAAGGAGCCGGTCGTCGGCCTGATGACGGAATGGCTGAAGGGCAACATGCTGGAAAAGCGTAGGGAAACCGGCGACCTTGGCGGCACGATGCGCCTTGGGGCTTATGACGCTCGCCTGGCACCGGACTCCAAGATCGCGGCGATCTACGGCGGCAGCGAGATTTCCGAGCGCCACCGCCACCGCTATGAGGTCAACATCGACTACAAGCAGCGGCTGGAGGATTGCGGGCTGGTGTTCGCCGGCATGTCGCCGGATGGCGTGCTGCCGGAAACGGTCGAGTATCCCGACCATCCGTGGTTCATCGGGGTGCAGTATCACCCTGAACTGAAGAGCCGTCCGCTTGAGCCGCATCCGCTGTTTGCCTCGTTCATCGAGGCGGCGGTAGAGCAGAGCCGGCTGGTCTAGGCACATTCAGGTGAGGGTGGCCTGCGAATGCCGGGCGCCTGCGCGTCCGGTGCTCATGTACCTTCAGTACGTGTACCTTTGGTACCTTGGGCTCCGGTTCTTGGCAGCCGCCATTTTCGACTCACCCTGACCTGAATCCCAGCGCATCTATGTACTGACAGGTGAACGGAGCTGCTGCGAGCTCCGTTCGTTTTTCCTGTCGTCAGGCTGCGCGTGCGGCTGGCCGCTTGCCGCCGAAACGGCGCTTGTTGTTGCCCTTGAACGGCTTTGCGCCTTCGGGCTTGCGTTCGCCGTTCGGCTTGCCGGCAAAGGGCTTGTCGCCGAACGACCTCGTTCCCGCGGGCTTGCCGCCGAAACGCTTCTTCTTGCCGAAGCCATTGTTAGGCTTGCCGCCTTCGTGCTGGCGTGCCTCGCGCGGGCCGTTGCGGTCGTTGGCGGGCTGGAAATCACCATCGGTGCGCGGCTGATGCGGGGCGGGCTGCGGGTCCGGGCTATCCAGATGGTCCGCTATCACCGGCAGCTTGGTGCGGATGATGCGCTCGACCTGGCGAAGCTTGGCGTTCTCCGAAGGATCGACCAGCGTGACGGCCACGCCGTCCTGGCCGTTGCGGCCAGTGCGGCCAATGCGGTGGACGTAGCTCTCGGCTTCGTCGGGCAGGTCGAAATTGACGACATGGCTGATACCGGGCACGTCGATGCCGCGCGCGGCGATGTCGGTGGCAACGAGGATGCGAACCGAGCCGGCGCGGAACTCGTTGAGGGCCTTCTGGCGCGCGTTCTGCGACTTGTTGCCGTGGATGACGGCGGCGTTGAAGCCGTCGCGCTCCAGATCACGCACGACGCGGTCGGCGCCATGCTTGGTGCGGGCGAACACGATGACCGAGCGCATTTTTTCGTCAGCCAGCATCTTCGACAGGACCTGGCGCTTCTGCTTGGTGCGGGCAAAGACGACGCCCTGCACGATCTCGGCAGCGGCGGTGCTTTGCGGGGCGACCTCGACCCGAACCGGGTTCTTGAGAAGGCCCTTTGCAAGGTCGGCGATCTCATCGGGCATGGTGGCGGAGAACAGGGCCGTCTGGCGGTCCGGCGCGGTTGCCTTGGCGATGCGCTTGACGTCGTTGATGAAGCCCATGTCGAGCATGCGGTCGCCTTCGTCGAGCACCAGCCATTTGGTGTCGGCGAGGTTGAGGTC
This sequence comes from Mesorhizobium sp. Root552, assembly GCF_001427285.1. Lineage (GTDB taxonomy): Bacteria > Pseudomonadota > Alphaproteobacteria > Rhizobiales > Rhizobiaceae > Mesorhizobium. Next base: position 106,608 of record NZ_LMFV01000034.1, on the reverse strand, counting down.
GCCTTCGCGGACCAGATCGGTGAGACGGCCGGGGGTTGCCACCAGAACGTCGACGCCGGGTCCGATCTTCTTGACCTGGCTGAAACGGGATACGCCGCCGAGAACCAGCGCGGTGGAAACATGCGCGCCCTTGGCGAGCAGCTTGATGGTGTCCTCGATCTGGACGGCGAGTTCGCGCGTCGGGGCGAGGATGAGCGCGCGCGCCGTCTTCGGGCGGCGCTTGGTGCCGAGCGCGATGATCCTGGAGAGGATCGGCAGGGCAAAGGCCGCGGTCTTGCCGGAGCCGGTCTGGGCGATGCCGAGGATGTCGCGGCCTTCGAGCTGGGCGGGAATGGCCTGTTCCTGAATCGGCTTCGGTTCGGTGAAGCCGGCGCCGTGGGTGGCCTTCAAAAGCTGGCCGGAAATTCCGAGTTTGGCGAAGCCGGTAAGCTCCGCAGTGGTTTCAATGGTCAAAATAATCTTCTTTCACGCGGCGCATTGGCCGCAAAGGGTTTGGCGACAGGGCGCAACCTGCCGTCGGTATAATCTTCGTGGAACGACAAGGCGGCGGACGTGACCGTCCGCGCGGCTGCGCTGTCGTGCCCGCAAGCGTTGTCTCGCGGGGCTTTTCGCCGCTTCGCCGAAAGCCGGAAAAGGGAGAAACAGACGCAACCAGTCTCATTCGAGGAGAGAGCCAGCGTATCCGGCCCAAGCGCCTATGGTTGCGCATATGGAGGAGTTCGCCCTGAAAAGCAAGGGCTTTCATGTTGCGGTGCAACAAAATCGGGTGGCAAACGGTGCCGATACTCTACCAAAGCCAAGCTTGCGCTCAGGCGAACGCACCGATACCAACACGGCAGGTTTGCCGAAGGGAGTGCCGCGATGAAGGATGTGCTGAAGGAACTTGAACGCCGCCGCGAGACAGCACGGGCCGGCGGCGGACCGGCACGCATCGAGGCGCAGCACAAGAAGGGCAAGCTTACGGCGCGCGAGCGCATCGAGATTTTTCTCGACGAAGGATCGTTCGAGGAGTTCGACATGTATGTCGAACATCGCTCCACCGATTTCGGCATGGAGAAGTCGAAGATTGCCGGCGATGGCGTGGTGACGGGCTGGGGCACGATCAACGGCCGCCCGGTCTATCTGTTCGCCAAGGATTTTACCGTGTTCGGCGGCTCGCTTTCCGAGGCGCACGCCGAAAAGGTGGTGAAGGTGCAGGAAATGGCGCTGCGCAACCGCGCGCCGATCATCGGGCTTTACGATGCGGGCGGGGCGCGCATCCAGGAGGGCGTGGCCGCACTTGGCGGTTATGCGGAAATCTTCCAGCGCAACGTGCTGGCTTCCGGCGTCATTCCGCAGATTTCGGTGATCATGGGACCCTGCGCGGGCGGCGATGTGTACTCACCGGCGATGACCGATTTCATCTTCATGGTGCGCGACACCTCCTACATGTTCGTGACAGGGCCGGACGTGGTAAAGACCGTGACCAACGAGACGGTGACGGCGGAGGAACTTGGCGGCGCATCGGTGCACACCACTAAGTCCTCCATCGCCGACGACGCCTATGACAACGACGTCGAGGCGCTGTTGCAGATGCGCCGGCTGATCGACCTTTTGCCGGCGTCGAACACAGCCGAAACGCCGGAGATCGAATGCTTCCAGTCGGTGACGGAGCATGACCTGTCGCTGGACCGGCTTATCCCGGACAACGCGAACAAGCCTTACGACATCAAGGAACTGATCCTGAAGACGATCGACGAGGGCGACTTCTTCGAGATCCAGCCGAGCTTCGCCAAGAACATCGTCACCGGCTTCGGGCGGGTGGAAGGCCGTACGGTCGGCTTCGTCGCCAACCAGCCGATGGTGCTGGCGGGCGTGCTGGATTCGGACGCCAGCCGCAAGGCGGCGCGGTTCGTCCGCTTCTGCGACTGCTTCAACATTCCGATCGTGACCTTCGTCGACGTGCCGGGCTTCCTGCCGGGTACGGCGCAGGAATATGGCGGTCTCATCAAGCATGGCGCGAAGCTTCTGTTCGCCTATGCCGAGGCAACGGTGCCGAAGATCACCGTCATTACGCGCAAGGCCTATGGCGGGGCCTATGACGTTATGGCCTCGAAGCATCTGCGCGGCGACATGAACTATGCATGGCCCACGGCGCAGATCGCGGTGATGGGAGCCAAGGGCGCGGTCGAGATCATCTACCGCAAGGATATTGGCGATGCCGACAAGATCGCGGCGCATACTGCGGCCTATGAGGACCGCTTCCTGTCGCCGTTCGTCGCGGCCGAGCGCGGCTATGTGGACGAGGTGATCATGCCGCACTCGACCCGCCGGCGCGTGGCGCGGGCGCTGAGGATGCTGCGCAACAAGGATCTGACTAATCCCTGGAAGAAGCACGACAACATTCCGCTATAGATTCAGGTGATCGCGGCCTGCGAACGGCACCTTCCTGCGCTTCCGGTGCTCGTGTACTTTTGTGTACACTGCGCTCCGGTTCTCGGACGGCACCCTTCTCGGCTCGCGCTGACCTGAATCCGGCGATCTCCAGAAGTTGTCGCGGCCTGCGAACGGCACCTTCCTGCGCTTCCGGTGCTCGTGTACTTTTGTGTACACTGCGCTCCGGTTCCCGGACGGCACCCTTCTCGGCTCGCGCTGACCTGAATCCCAGCGCACTCCAGAAGTGGTCGCGGCCTGCGAGCGGCACCGATCCGCTAACGATCGGCAGTTTCGGTCCTTTTGCGAGGGGCTTTGCGGCCGAAGCTCAGTGGCCGCGATTTCCAGCCTGTCAGCGTGGAAATCAGCCAGTGGCGCACTGGCTGCGGCATGATGCTGGCAAATTTCAACCCCCATACCAGCCTGCGCGGGAAGGCAATCTCGAAGCCGCCGGAGTTGATGCCCTTGAACAGGCGACGCGCCGCTTCTCCCGCAGGCATCATGGCGGGCAGCGAGGGAGCGGTCTGCTTGAGCAGCGGCGTATCGACAAAGCCTGGATTGGCGACCTGGATACGAATGTTGATCTTGTCGAAATCGTATTTCAACGCCTGCGCCATGACATTGAGCGATGCCTTGGAAGCGCCGTAAGCAGCGGTGGTGGGCCAGCCGAACCACGCACTGATCGAGCCGACGAGGAGCACATGGCCTTTTCCGCGCGCCTGCATGGATCGCACCGTGGGAACAAGGCCGTTGACCACACCCAGCACATTCACCTCGAAGGTGCGGCGGAACTTGCGCACCGACATGTTTTCGCCAGCCATCGGGATGTAGGCACCTGCGTTGAAGACGGCGAGCGCGATAGGGCCGACGCGGCCCTCGATCGCAGCAATTGTATCGGCCATGCGGATTTCGTCGGAAACGTCGCAAGGGAAGGAGACGATCTTGCCCGGCAGCGAAGCCGCCTCCGCTATCAACATGTCGATGGGGTCGCCTTCGCGCGCAGTGACCGCGACGGTGTAGCCTGCGCTGGCGAGTTCCTTGGCGAGAGCCCTGCCTATTCCCGAACTGCCGCCGGTAATCCAGGCGACGCCGTCCTGGGGGCTGGCCCGATAAAGTTTCATTCAAGTTCCCGTTGCTTGCTGGGCGAAGGTCTAAACAGCCGAATGTGGAAAGGGAAGGGCGAGGTCGGGGAAATCCAGATCATGGTATCGACTTTCGGCTACTGGACGCCGGCAAAGCCCAAATGCGACTGGTCCAGGCAAAATCGTGCCTTGAAAGGTGGCGTTCACATTTCTAGGGTTTGGCCGCACGCAGACAATGAGGAATTCCAATGCACCGTTCGGTGATCGACGCTATCGGCAACACTCCCTTGATCAAGCTGAGGCGCGCGTCCGAAGCGACGGGTTGCGAAATCTACGGCAAGGCCGAGTTCATGAATCCGGGCCAGTCGGTGAAGGATCGGGCAGGCCTGTTCATCATCCGCGATGCGGAAAAGCGCGGCTTGTTGAAGCCCGGCGGCGTGATCGTAGAGGGGACCGCCGGCAACACCGGCATTGGCCTGACGCTGGTTGCCAAGGCGCTTGGCTATCGCACGGTGATCGTAATCCCCGAAACGCAAAGCCAGGAGAAGAAGGACACGATCCATCTGCTTGGGGCCGAACTGATAGAAGTGCCTGCGGTGCCTTACAGGAACCCCAACAATTATGTGAAGCTATCGGGGCGGCTGGCCGAACAGATGGCAAAGACCGAAGCGAAAGGCGCAATCTGGGCCAACCAGTTCGACAATGTTGCGAACCGTGACGGACATGTCGATACGACCGCCAAGGAAATCTGGGAACAGACTGGCGGAAAGGTGGATGGCTTCGTCTCGGCTGTGGGGTCTGGCGGCACGCTGGCAGGCGTTGCCGAGGGCCTGAGGAAGCGCGGCAAGAACGTGAAGATCGCGCTGGCCGATCCGTTGGGCGCCGCGCTTTATTCGTTCTACACCGATGGCGAATTGAAGTCGGAAGGCAGCTCGATCACCGAGGGGATCGGGCAGGGCCGCATCACGGCAAACCTGGAAGGCTTTGCGCCTGATTTTTCCTACCAGATCCCGGATGAAGAGGCGCTGCCGGTTGTCTTCGATCTTATCCAGGAAGAGGGTCTTTGCGTGGGTGGCTCGACCGGCATCAACATTGCCGGTGCGATCCGGTTGGCCAAGGAACTCGGCCCCGGACATACGATCGTGACCATCCTTGCCGACTACGGCACGCGTTATCAGTCGAAACTTTTCAATCCGGAATTCCTGCGCGGCAAAAACCTACCTGTTCCGGGCTGGATGGAAGGCAAAAGCAATATCAGCGTGCCGTATGAACAGGTCGCATGATGGGGCGTAAGACAGAGACGCTGTTTCGCGCCGACTCTTATCTAAAAGAAGCCGAGGCCAGCGTCGTCGCGATCAACGAACGTGGCGGCGTTATTTTCGACGAGACCATCTTCTATGCGACTTCGGGCGGGCAGCCGGGCGATACCGGCTATCTCGAACGGAGCGATGGCAGCCGCATCGCCATCGCGGCAACCATTACCGGCGAGACGAAGGACGAGATCATCCATGTTCCCGCTCCCGAACAGCCTGCCGCGGCGATAGGTGAGCGGCTGAAACTGGTGATCGACTGGCCGCGACGGCACTTGCTGATGCGGATGCACACGGCTTGCCATTTGCTTACCGTCGTCTGCCCCTATCCGATCACAGGCGCTGCGGTGTCGGAGGACGATTCCCGCGTCGATTTCGATATTCCGGATACGGGATTCAGCAAGGAAGACGTGACGGCCAGGCTGATGGAGCTGGTTCGCGCGGATCATCCGGTTTTCATCCGAGAGATCGGCGATGAAGAACTGGCGGCCAATCCCGGACTGGTCAAGTCCAAGAATGTCAGGCCGCCGAGCGGAACCGGGAGGATAAGGCTGGTGTGCATCGGCAAGGACGGTGCGGTAGATAGCCAGCCCTGCGGCGGCACGCATGTGAAAAGCACGGCGGAAGTGGGCGAAATCCATATCGGCAAGATCGAGAAGAAGGGGCGCGAGAACCGGCGTTTCCGCATCCGTTTCGGGCCGCAGCCTGCCACTTGACCACAAACCCATTCCGCGCACAGTTTCGTGCGACAAAAGGAGACCACATGGCCGAGGACAGCCCGTTCACCGTCGATGCCGATTGGCTGCAGGAGCGGCTTGGCGAGCCCGGCATCACCATTGTCGATGCATCGTGGTACCTGCCGGCCCAGAAGCGCGACGCGCGCGGCGAATATGAGGCCGCACATATTCCCGGCGCGGTCTTCTTCGACCAGGATGCCGTGTCGGACGGCGCATCGAACCTGCCGCATACGTTGCCTTCGCCGCAGGATTTCGCCCGCTTCGTCGGCACGCTTGGAATTTCGGCAGACGACACCATCGTCGTCTACGATGGCCCCGGCTTCTTTTCGGCACCTCGGGCATGGTGGATGTTCAGGGTGATGGGCGTGTTCCAGGTCTATGTGCTGGATGGCGGATTCGACGGCTGGAAGGCTTCGGGGCGACCAGTCACCGCAGACATCACCAAGATCGCGCCTTGCATCTTCCACGCCGAATTCGACGAGGCGCGCGTTGCCAGCCTTGCCGACATGCGCCGCATCGTCGAGACCAAGGAAAGCCAGATCGCCGACGCGCGCGGAGCAGGGCGGTTTGCCGGCACCGAACCGGAGCCGAGAGCCGGCGTCCGCTCAGGCCACATGCCGGGCGCGCGCAATGTTCCAGTGTCCGTGCTGTCGGAGAACGGACAGTTGCTGCCAAAGGCGCGCCTGCGCGAGATATTCGAGGGAGCCGGCCTTGACCTTTCGAAGCCTGTGGTGACGTCGTGCGGCTCCGGCGTGACCGCGGCTGCGATCACCCTTGCGCTCGAAACACTCGGCCACACCGACAACCGTCTCTATGATGGCTCCTGGACCGAGTGGGGCGGGTTGGCCGATACGCCAGTCGCAACCGGCAAGGATTGATCTTCATGGATGAGGGCGTTCCCGACAGCATCGAGGTGACGGTCACGTTTCTTGAAATGGAGGCTCCGCCCGCGCACGCGCCGGCGCTGCCCTACAACCGCCAGATCGCATTGCTGAAGGCAAAGGACATGCCACTGCATTTCTACCGCTACCTGGCGGATCGCGTCGGCAGGAAATGGCATTGGGTGAACATCCTGCGCATGAGCGACGAAGAACTGGCGGCAGGCATTCATCACGAAGACCGCGAGATCAGCGTGCTTTACCTCGACGGTTCGCCGGCGGGTTTCTTCGATATCAAGCCGCATCTGCCCGACGAGGTGGAGCTTGCCTATTTTGGAATGATGGAGCATGCGACCGGGCAGGGGCTGGGGCGCTGGTTTTTGGGAACGGCAATCTCAGCCTGCTGGGCGCTGGGGCCGAAGCGGGTGACGGTGCAGACCTGCACGCTGGACCATCCGGCAGCACTGCCGCTCTACCAGAAGCTGGGGTTCAATCCGGTGGGGCAGAAGAAAGAGATCGTGCACCCGCTGCCCTTTGCCGAGCGGTCGGCAAGCGTCATGCGACCCTGAACGAGCCGTTCATTCCTGTTTCAGATTCGCTCTGCAATGTTGTCCGCATGAACCAACCGGCGGGGTGCCGGGGTGACGAGAAGGAGAACATCATGCTGAACCGCCGTGCCGTTGCGACTGGACTGCTTGCCGCCTTGATCATGCCGAGCGTTGCGCTGGCGCAGGCGACCACGCCTTCGGCGACGCAGATCGAACGCCAGCTCGAAGTTGCGCCGCGCATCCAGTTGCAGCCTAACAAGCGGGTGACGGTGCGCGAGTTCAAGCGCCGGCCGGACCTGCGGCGTGCGGCACCTTCCATCGACATCCAGTCGATCAATTTCGAGTTCGGTTCGGCGGAAATTCCGTTCTCTCAATATCGCAAGGTCGAGAACATCGCCGATGGTCTCAACCGCATTCTGCGGCGCGACCGGCGTGCAACGATCCTGATCGAGGGGCACACCGACGCGGTCGGCTCGTTTGCCTCCAACCAGGTGCTTTCCGAGCGCCGCGCGGACTCGCTGAAGCGCGTGCTGGTTCGCGAGTTCGGTGTTCCGTCGCGGTCGCTGGAAACAGTCGGATACGGCGAGGAATTCCTGCTGGTGCCGACGCGGAACGAAAACTGGCGCAACCGCCGCGTGACCTTGCGGCGAATCGACAGCTTCCTGCGCTGACGGCGCGCTTTCTCTGGCACAATGGTCTGCCAAGGGCCCGGCTTGACTAGCCGGGCCCTATTGGTTTCCCGTTCTGGCAAATCCGCAGGAAACGAAAGGAACGGGAATGGCGATCCGGGTGGTCATGGCTGGAGCGACGGGGTGGGTTGGCAAGGCGCTCATCCCTGCAATCGCTGCGCAAAAGGATTTCATCTTGGCCGGCGCCGTGTCGCGCAGCGCTGCCGGGCAGGATGCGGGCAGGGCAGTTGGAATGGATGCTAACGGTGTTACCGTGGCCGCTACGCTGGACGAAGCGCTTGCCGCTCCTTCGGATGTGATGGTCGACTACACCAAGCCCAATGTGGTGAAGGCAAACACGCTGCTGGCAATTTCGAAGGGCCGGCATGTGGTGATCGGCACTTCGGGTTTGGGAGCGGCGGACTATGCCGAAATCGATGCGGCGGCTCGCACCAACGGGGTCGGCGTGCTGGCGGCTGGCAATTTCTCGATCACGGCCACGCTGATGAAACGGTTTGCCCTGATGGCGGCGATGTATGTGCCGGATGTCGAGGTGATCGACTATGCCAGCGCCAAGAAGCCGGATGCTCCGTCAGGAACGGCGCGTGAACTGGCCGAGGCCTTGGCCGAGGTTCGCGGAAAATCGTCCGCGCGACCCAAGGCGGATGTGTCCGGCGTGCCGGAAACGCGCGGTGGTACGGTCGGTGCAGGTGAAGGCGTGCAGGTGCATGCGCTGAGGCTTCCGTTCTACATCCTATCCTGCGAGGCGCTGTTCGGCCTGCCCGACGAACGCCTGACGATCCGCCACGACGCGGGGTCTTCGGCTGCGCCATACGTGGCCGGGACCTTGCTGGCCATACGGCGCGTCGGCGGCATCAAGGGACTGGTGCGTGGGTTGGATGCGCTGATGGACTAGGGCGTGCGGGCATCTGGACGATGGTGGCCTGCAATGGCAGCGCACCCCAAGCGTTCGGAAACGAATCGTTAACCATCGTGGCCGCAGTATTAATGCGCCTGTCGTATTGCCGTAACATTGCTTCGGTAGAACGCAGGTGTCGACTGGATGCCGACCGCGGATGGACCGGCGGCAGACCTCGGCAGACGAGGAAGCGGGGCATTTGCTCCGCTTTTTTGTTTCTGACCCCTGGAGGGGTTGTATCCACGCAATCCTGACCAGTGAGCCAGCTACGGCGGGGCGTGGTTTGTGCGTTACGCGGTGCGCGGAATCACGTAATGAGGGGCGAAACCCTCCGTGAGTCCGATATGCCACGCATTTCCTATGTGAACGGGCGCTATGTCGCCCATAGAGACGCTTCGGTGCATATCGAGGATCGCGGTTTCCAGTTCGGCGACGGCGTCTATGAAGTCTGCGAGATTTCGCGCGGTTTCATCGTAGACATGACGCGGCATCTCGACCGGCTGGACCGCTCGCTCACAGAGCTTTCAATCGCCTGGCCGATGACGCGCAAGGCACTCACGGTTGTCATACGCGAGGTGATCCGGCGCAACCGGGTCGTGGATGGGCTCGTCTATGTGCAGGTGACGCGCGGTGTCGCCAGCCGCGACTTTGTTTTCCCGCGCTCTGACCTGCAGCCTTCGCTGGTGGTGATCGCGCGCAATGTGGACGTGGCCGCTGTCGCAAAGAAGGTCGAGAACGGCCTGAAGGTCATCACCGTGCCGGAGAATCGCTGGGACCGCGTCGACATCAAGTCGACCGGACTCTTGCCGAACGTGCTTGCCAAGCAGAAGGCCAAGGAAGCCGGCTGCCAGGAGGCGTGGTTCGTCGATGCCGACGGCAAGGTGAAGGAAGGCGGCTCGTCCAACGCATGGATCGTCACCAAGGATGGCGTTCTGGTGACCCGACCGGCCGACCACGGCATTTTGCGGGGCATCACGCGCACGACGCTTTTCGACGTGGCGGCGAAGCTGGGCTACAAAATAGAAGAACGTGGATTTAGCGTGGCCGAGGCCAAGGCCGCACGCGAGGTGTTCCTGTCTTCAGCAACCACCATTGCGATGCCGATAGTTGAAATCGACGGCCAACCGGTTGCGAATGGCCATCCTGGCACTATAACACTTTCATTGCGGCAGGCATTTTTTGACATTGCGGAAAAAAGTCCGGCCTGATAACCGCAAAGGTGGAAACAACAGAAATATATCTCGTTCTGCTTGTCGTCCTGGACGGCAAGGGCGTTTGCGAGCTTGACATGCGCTTCTTATTTTGGCGCACTGACTTGCAAATGGAAGGGGATCCGGCGGGAAGATAAGAACAATGGCGGAACGTTCGCAAAATCTCCAGGACCTGTTCCTGAATTCTGTTCGCAAGAGCAAAAACCCACTTACCATTTTCCTGATAAACGGCGTGAAGCTGACCGGTGTGGTGACCTCGTTCGACAATTTCTGCGTCCTTCTGCGGCGCGACGGTCACTCCCAGCTTGTCTACAAGCACGCCATTTCCACGATCATGCCGAGCCAGCCGGTTCAGATGTTCGATGGCGAGGAAAGCCAGGGCGGCTGATTGACACGTACCGACGACGCGGCGGGAAAATCCGGAACGCGACATGACAGCAATGGCGGGGATGGCAAGAAGCCGCCGACCCGCGCCGTTGTCATCGTGCCTGTCGTTACCCGCGCAACGGCGGACGACGGTGGCCGGCCACGCCTGAGCAGATCGCCCGAAGCCCGCCACGACGAAGCTGTCGGGCTGACGCGGGCTATCGATCTGGAACCGGTTCATTCCGCCGTTGTCACGGTCAACGATCCGCGCCCGGCAACGCTGCTCGGCAGCGGCAAGGTGGCCGAGTTCGCCGATATCGTGAAGGACAAGCACGCGGAACTGGTTATCGTCGACCATCCGCTGACACCGGTGCAGCAGCGCAATCTCGAGAAGGAAATGAACGTCAAGGTGCTCGACCGCACCGGGCTCATTCTCGAGATTTTCGGCGAGCGCGCCCGCACCAAGGAAGGCACGCTGCAGGTCGAACTGGCCCACCTGAATTACCAGAAGGGCCGGCTGGTGCGGAGCTGGACCCACCTTGAACGGCAACGCGGCGGCGCGGGCTTCCTTGGCGGTCCGGGCGAAACGCAGATCGAGGCCGACCGGCGCATCCTGCAGGACAAGATCGTCAAGCTGAAACGCGAACTGGAGACCGTGCGTCGCACGCGCGACCTGCACCGCGCCAAGCGCAAGAAGGTGCCGTTTCCGGTGGTTGCCATTGTCGGCTATACCAATGCCGGCAAGTCGACGCTGTTCAACAAGCTGACCGGGGCAGGGGTGCTTGCCGAGGACATGCTGTTCGCGACGCTCGACCCGACGCTGAGGCGCCTCGTCCTGCCGCACGGCACGCCGGTGATATTGTCCGATACGGTCGGATTCATCTCGGACCTGCCGACGCATCTTGTGGCGGCGTTTCGAGCGACGCTGGAAGAGGTGGTGGAAGCGGACCTCGTCATCCACCTGCGCGACATTTCCGACCCGGATACGGCAGCGCAAGCGGAAGACGTCGAGCGCATTCTCGACGATCTTGGCGTCGATGCGAATGACGACCGGCGGGTGATCGAGGTCTGGAACAAGATCGACCTGCTGGACGAGGGCAACCGCTCACGGCTTCTGGACGAGGCGCAGGGCCGCGAGGGCAGCAAGCCGGTCGCCATTTCTGCCATCACCGGCGAGGGCTTTGAGGCGCTCAAGGAAACGATCGAAGCGCGGGTATCCGGTGAACTGGCATCGCTTACCGTTACGCTTGCTCCGAGCCAGCTTGGGATGGTCGACTGGCTTTACCGCAATGGTGAGGTCACGGCGCGGATCGACAATGAGGACGGCAGCGTTGAGATTTCGCTGCGCGCGACCAAGAGCGCACGCGACGAAATCCAGAACCGCTTGCGCCAGGGCGGCTCCAAGAAGCAATAGGTCAGACTTTGCCCTTGGCCTGCTGCCAGAGGGCTTCCATTTCCTCCAGCGTTGCCGCTTCCAGGGAATGGCCCTTGTCCTTTAGTGCCTGCTCGACGTGATGAAAACGCTGGCGGAACTTGTCGTTGGTGCCGCTAAGCGCCGCTTCCGAATCAAGCTTCAGATGGCGGCCAAGGTTGACGAGCGCAAACAGGGTATCGCCAAATTCATCCTTGATCGAAGCGGTGTCGCCGCTGGACAGCGCTTCGCGCAACTCTGCGATCTCTTCTTCGATCTTGTCGAGGATGGGCGCTGCTTCGCCCCAATCGAAGCCGACGCGCGCGGCCTTTTCCTGAAGCTTCAACGCCCGGGTGAGCGCGGGCAGGTTGACCGGCACGCCGTCCAGGTAGCCTTTGCCGTGGTCCTCTGGGTCGAGGCCGCGCGCAAGCCGCGCCTGGCGTTTCTCGGCCTTCTCCTCGGCCTTGATCTTTTCCCACATGCCCTTGGCCATTCCGGCGCTGCGGGCCGTCTCGTCGCCAAAGACGTGCGGATGGCGGCGGATCATCTTGGTGGTGATGGCCTCGACGACATCGGCAAAGGCGAACTCCTCTGCTTCCTCGGCCATTTGGGCGTGATAGACGACCTGTAACAACAGGTCGCCGAGTTCTTCACGCAAATCATCGAGATCGCCGCGCTGGATGGCGTCGGCGACTTCGTAAGCTTCCTCTATGGTGTAGGGCGCGATGGTGTTGAAATCCTGCTCGATATCCCATGGGCAGCCGGTCTGGGGCGCGCGCAGCGCTGCCATGATCTCGATCAGCCTGGAAATATCCTTTGAGGGCTTCATCGCCAGGACCTTGCCCTAATCCAATACCGATACAATCGCTTTGGCCAACCAATCCAGCTTGTCTTCCGGCAAACCGGCAACGTTGATGCGACTGTCGCCAACCATGTAGACGCCGTGCTCGGTGCGCAAACGATCGACTTGGGGTTCGGTCAAGCCGAGGCGCGAGAACATGCCGCGATGGGTGGCGACGAAATCGAACCGGTCCGAATTCGACTGACGACGAAGCGCCTCGGCAAAGGCAATGCGCAGCCGCAACATGCGCAGGCGCATTTCCTCAAGTTCGGCCTGCCAGTCGGCTCGCAACTGAGCGTCTGCGAGCACGATGCGCACGGCAGCAGCGCCGTGATCCGGCGGCATCGAGTACATGGTGCGTGCGGCCGACAGCACCTGGCTCATGGCAATGTCTGCTTCGGCCCCGGTTCGGCCCATGACGATGGCGGCTCCGACGCGGTCGCGGTAGACAGCAAAATTCTTCGAGCAACTTGCCGCGACGACCATTTCCGGTGCTTTGCCGGCGAGGATACGCAAGCCCTCGGCATCGGCGTCGAGGCCTTCTCCGAAGCCTTGATATGCAATGTCTACAAAAGGCAGCAGGCCGCGCTTGACCAGCAAGTCCGCCACCGATTGCCATTGCGCGGCGGAAAGATTGGCTCCAGTCGGATTATGGCAGCAACCATGCAGCAGCACGATGTCGCCGCGGTCTGCCTGCCCCAACGCTTCCAGCATCGCCTCGAAACGTACGGTGCCGGATGCCGCGTCAAAATAGGGATATTCGCGAATCTGCAACCCCGCGCCACGCATCATCGGGATATGGTTCGGCCAAGTAGGATTGGATATCCAGACGGTGGCGTCCGCCTTGGTGCGCTTCAGCAGTTCCGCAACGAGCCGCAGCGCGCCTGAGCCTCCCGGCGCCTGTGCCGCCCGGATGCGCGAGAAGTCGGCCTGCTCGCCGAAAACCAGACTGGCAATTGCAGCGTTGAATTCGATATCGCCAGCAAGCCCAAGATATGTCTTGGATTTCTGTTTGTTCAGCAGGCGCTTTTCAGCCTCTCGCACGGCGCGCATTATCGGGGTCGCGCCATCGCGATCCTTGTAGACGCCGACGCCCAGATCAACCTTGTCGGTTCGTGGGTCAGCACGATAGGCGCTAATCAGCGCTAGAATCTTGTCGGCTGGAGCAGCTTGCAGGTCTTCGAACATGACGTGGATTCCGTTCACTTGGCGCGGGAGTGATACGCAAATCACCGGGCAACCGCCAGCGCTTTTCGCTGATCAGAAGTTGCGAATATATCGTATGATCGTATGATCGTACGCGTACCGACCGGGGGAATATTCGGCGGACGGGAACCTAGAGCAATTTGCATCCAAAACCGACGCTGCCTTGATTCGCTTCAGGCGCTGAGGAAGACAGTGACTGCTTTCGCTATTTGAGAGGGGATCGCCATGCGCGCGAACTTCCTTGTCAAGTTGGCGGCGATATCTGTTGTTGCCGCTGGCTCGACGGCCGAGGCTGGGGATGTCGATGTCGCCATTGTGTTTGCGGTTGATGTTTCGGCATCGGTCGGCCCGGCAACTGCCTATTTGCAACGTGAGGGCCACGCAGAGGCGCTGAGTTCGCCTGAAACGATGGCGGCCATTGAGATCAACCCTGTGGGCTGCATTGCCGTGACGTATCTGGAGTGGTCCAGCCCCGGCCAGTTGCGCACCATCGTGCCCTGGTCAACCATTTGCAATGCAGTCGATGCCGAACCCATCGCGGCTGCGATTCGCAAAAATGGCTACCAAGGCGCAGGTTGCGCTCGCAAATGCTCGACCTCGATTTCCTTCGCGCTCGACGCTGCCAGAACAATCCTGGGCCGCTACGCAGGAGCCGTCCGGCGCAAGGTGATCGATATTTCCGCCAATGGCGTCAACAACGATGGCTTTGCCGTCGAAGTCAGCCGGCAAGAGGCGGTCAATCAAGGCTACACGATCAACGCAATTGCGATCCCGGAACGGACCTATGGCGTGAAGGAGGACCTGTTCGGCTATTTTGCCGAAAAGGTCATTGGCGGTCCGGGCGCATTCGTTATCGAGCCTGCGGATTTGGGCGACTACGGAAAGGCGCTACGCCGCAAGCTCGTGCTTGAAATAGCGGATGCGAGCGGTGCTATCGAGGAGGCAAGCCCGAGCTACAGGCTCAAGAGCAGCATTGCGCGACGCCGACCCATTTCGGCAATGCCCATGCAAGTCGCAAAGGCGCGGTATCGCCCGGGCATGGCTCGCAACGGATACCGAGGATAGATGTGGGCAGCGGCGTCGGGAAATGATGTCGGATTGCGCCGGTGACTACCACTCCGCGAGAGAGCCGTCGGCGTGCCGCCATATCGGGTTGCGCCAGCGGTGGCCTTTCCTGGCGCGTTCCTTGACATAGTCCTCGTCGACATCGACGCCGAGGCCCGGTCCCTGCGGGATGGCAACGAAGCCATCTTCATAGCGGAACACGTCCTTGTTCTTCGCGTAGTCGATGAGGTCGTTGCCCTTGTTGTAGTGGATGCCGAGGCTCTGTTCCTGGATAAAGGCGTTGTAAGTTACGGCGTCGAGTTGCAGGCAGGCGGCGAGCGCGATGGGGCCGAGAGGGCAGTGAGGCGCTACCGCCACGTCATAGGCTTCGGCCATGGCGGCGATCTTGCGGCATTCCGTGATGCCCCCGGCATGCGACAGATCGGGCTGGATGATGTCGGCAGCCGCTTCCTCGAACACGCTCTTGAAGTCCCAGCGGCTGTAGAGGCGTTCGCCCAGCGCAATCGGCACGGGCGAGCAGGCGGCAATCTCCTTCAGCGCCTCGCGGCTTTCGCTGAGCACCGGCTCCTCGATGAACATCAGGCGATAAGGTTCGAGCTCCTTGACGAGGATACGCGCCATCGGGCGGTGGACGCGACCGTGGAAATCGACGGCGATGCCGATATGCGGACCGACAGCTTCGCGCACGGTGGCGACGCGTTCGACGGCAGCATCGATCTTGTCGTAGCTATCGACGATCTGGAGTTCCTCGGTGCCGTTCATCTTGAGCGCGGAGAAGCCGCGCTCAACGACATCCTTGGCGCCCGCTGCGACTTCCGATGGGCGGTCACCACCGATCCATGAATAGACCTTGATGCGATCGCGGCAGCGGCCACCGAGCAGTTCATGCACCGGCACGCCCAATGCGCGGCCCTTGATGTCCCAAAGGGCCTGGTCGATGCCGGCGATGGCGCTCATCAGGATCGGGCCGCCGCGATAGAAGCCGCCACGGTACATGACATTCCAGTGGTCTTCGATGAGGCGGGGGTCCTTGCCGACCAGATAGTCGGCGAACTCGTGCACCGCCGCCTCGACGGTCAGGGCACGGCCTTCGATGACCGGTTCGCCCCAGCCACTGACGCCTTCGTCGGTTTCAATTTTCAGGAACAGCCAGCGCGGCGGAACGATGTATGTCTTGAGGGCCGTGATTTTCATTTGAGCGCTTCTTTCTGCCCGTCAACTGTTTTTCAGGCTCTTGGCGCGGGCCAGATCGCGGGCGGCCAGATCGAGAATCTCAACCGATGCCTTGCGCGCCGCGGTCCCATCGCGCATGCGCAGGGCCTCCACCACGCCGAAGTGGGCCTTGACTGCCTCGTCGCGGCGGTCGACCGAGTTGGCGGTTGTTTCGAGCGCGAAGTTCAAAGCTGTTTCGATCAGGCCGCCGATCTGGCGGAAGATCGGATTGTGGCAGGCGCTATAAAGCACCTGGTGGAAGGCGGCGTCCGAGCGGGCAAAGCGGCTGACGTCGCTGCCGGCGTCGGCCATGCCTTTCCATGCAGCCTCCAGATCGGCAATTTCCTGCAACGAAGCACGCGTGGCGGCGAGTTCGGCCACCAAGGGTTCGATGGCGCGGCGCGTCTCGAGGATGGAATCGAACAGCTTCGGATCCAGCGTGTTGGGCGCGTGCCACTCCAGAACTTGCGGGTCGATGATGTTCCAATTGTCGCGCTCGCAGACGACTGTGCCGATGCGCGGGCGACTGAGCACCAGTCCCTTGGCGCCGAGCATCTTCAAGGCTTCGCGAATGACGGTGCGGCTGACGCCATATTCGGCGCCAAGGTCGTTTTCGCTGGGCAAGGTGGCGGCAGGCGGATAGCGGCCGGACAAGATGTCGGCGGCAATGGCGCGCACCACATCGGGCATCACGCGAGGGCGGCGCGACTTCGGCGCGGCGGTCCCGACGTTAGCCAAATCGCTGACCATGCTTGCTCTCCCCCTGGCTTGTTCTTTTCGTTCTTATGCGTGCTCTGTGCACCGGGCAACGCCTTCGGTTGTCGCGACCGACGTCGTCCCGCTCCTCGATTTCGAGAAGTTATCTCATTTATCATACAAGTGCAATTGACTGGTATGATAAAAGACGTTACTAACGGCTTGTCACACTGGGCTGGATGCCCGGCGCATTTTGGGAGGAAATCATGCGATTGTTGAATAAGGCGCTCATTGCTGGCGCCCTTGCCGTGCTGTCCGTCACCACCATCGCTTCTGCCTATGCGCAGGAGACCAAGATCGGCTTCATCGTGAAGCAGCCTGAAGAGCCGTGGTTCCAGGACGAATGGAAGTTTGCCGACCAGGCGGCCAAGGAAAAGGGCTTCACGCTGGTGAAGATCGGCGCCGAGGACGGCGAAAAGCTGATGTCGGCTATCGACAATCTGGGCGCACAGGGCGCGCAGGGTTTCGTCGTCTGCACCCCCGACGTGAAGCTCGGGCCTGGCATTGTCGCCAAGGCGGCTGCGAACAATCTCAAGCTGATGACCGTTGACGACCGTCTGGTCGGCGCGGACGGCAAGCCGATCGAAGAAGTGCCGCACATGGGCATCTCCGCCACCAAGATCGGCGAAGCTGTGGGGCAGGCGATTGTCGACGAGATGAAGGCGCGTGGCTGGAACGCTGACGAGGTTGGCGCGATCCGCGTCTCCTATGACCAACTCCCGACCGCGGTCGATCGCGTCGAAGGCGCGATTTCGGTGCTGAAGGCAAACGGCTTCAAGGCCGAGAACATCTTCGATGCGCCGCAGGCCAAGACCGACACGGAAGCTGCGCTCAACGCCGCGACGGTTGTTCTGAACAAGAACGCCAATATCAAGAAGTGGGTGGCATTCGGCCTCAACGACGAAGCCG
Organism: Mesorhizobium sp. Root552; assembly: GCF_001427285.1. GTDB lineage: Bacteria > Pseudomonadota > Alphaproteobacteria > Rhizobiales > Rhizobiaceae > Mesorhizobium. The sequence continues at coordinate 89,077 of NZ_LMFV01000034.1, read as the reverse complement.
TGCTGGGTGCGGTGCGCGCTTCCGAAAGCGTCGGCATTCCGGCTGACGGCATGATCGGCGTCGGCATTGGTGGCGCGGACTCGGCGATCAACGAGTTCAAGAAGCCGACTGCAACCGGTTTTGTCGGTTCGGTGATCATTTCGCCGAAGCGTCACGGCTACGAAACCGCGCTCAACATGTATGACTGGGTCGCCAACAACAAGGAGCCGGAGAAGCTGATCCTCACCGCCGGCGCCTTGGCCAAGCGCGGCGACTATGAAGCGGTGCGCAAAGACCTCGGCATCGAGTAAGCTTCTACATTGAACGGTGTCCGGCGGCGGGTTTGCCAATTCCCGCTGCCGGATATGTCGGAGGACCGTCGATGTCGTTTCTCGAATTTTCCCACATCTCCAAGACCTACCCCGGCGTCAAAGCCCTGTCCGATGTCTCGTTCAGCGTCGAGAAGGGCGCAGTCCACGGCTTGATGGGCGAAAACGGGGCCGGCAAATCGACGCTGATCCGCGTGCTTTCCGGTGATCAGCAGGCCGATGGCGGCGAGATCAGCATAGACGGCCAGGCGCAGAAATATGCGTCCACGCGCGATGCGTTCCATGCCGGCGTGATCGTGATCCACCAGGAACTGCAACTGGTTCCTGAACTCACGGTAGCGGAGAATTTGCGGCTCGGACGCTTCCCCGCCAATGCAGGCGTCATCCAGGCCAGACAGATGTTTTCCGAGGTTGGCGAGAAACTGAAGTCCGCCGGCATCGACATCGATCCGCGCCGTAAGGTGAAGACACTGTCCATCGGCGAACGCCAGATGGTCGAGATCGCCAAGGCGATAATGCTCGATGCGCGGGTGATCGCGCTCGATGAACCGACGTCATCGCTGTCTTCGCGCGAAAGCGAAATCCTTTTCGCCCTGATCGAGCGCCTGCGCGCCGAGGGCAAGGTCATTCTCTATATCTCGCATCGCCTCGACGAGGTGTTCAGGCTTTGCGACAGCTTGACGGTGCTGCGCGACGGCAAGCTCGCTGCCCATCATCCAAGCCTCAAGGACGTTACCCGTGAGCAGGTGGTGGCCGAGATGGTTGGTCGTGAGATCTCCAACGTATGGGGCTGGCGGCCACGCAAGGCGGGCGAGGTCCGGCTCAAGGTTGATGGAATTTCGGGTGAGAAGCTCCCGCAGCCGGCAAGCTTCGAGGTTCATGCCGGCGAAATACTGGGCTTCTTCGGGCTGATCGGTGCGGGCCGCTCAGAGCTTATGCGCCTGGTGTATGCCGCCGATGCTGCTGATGCAGGCAAGATCACGGTGGATGGCAAGCCGGTGCGCAGCGCCGACCCACATCAAGCCATACGGGCTGGAATCGTACTGTGTTCCGAAGACCGCAAGCACGACGGCATCATTCAGGGGCGTTCGCTCGAGGAGAACATCAACATCTCCTCGCGCCGCCATCATACGCGCTTAGGAATCCTCAATCCGAAAAAGGAGATTGAGGTTGCCGAGACCTTCATCAAGAAGCTGAAGGTGCGAACGCCATCGCGCAAGCAGGACATCGTCAACCTCTCCGGAGGCAACCAGCAGAAGGTTATCCTTGGCCGCTGGCTCTCTGAAGAAGGCATCCGCGTCCTGATCGTCGACGAGCCGACACGCGGCATCGATGTCGGTGCGAAGTCTGAAATCTACGATATCCTCTATCAACTGGCTGAAGACGGTATGGCGATCGTCGTCGTCTCCAGCGAGCTTCCGGAAGTGATGGGGATTTGCGACCGCATACTCGTGATGTGCGGCGGCCGCATCTCCGGCGAATTGAGGCGCGACCAGTTTGCTGAGAAGGCGATCCTGGCCGCGGCCTTGCCCGATAAGAAGACCCCAACAGCAATCGCATCTTGAGGACCCAAGGTATGACCACCCAGCTCAAGCGAATCCTGCTCGGCGATCAGGGCCTTGTCGTCATTTTCGTGGTGGCCTTTGCACTGGTCGCCCTTCTGGTGCCGAATTTCCTCACTGAACGCAACATACTGGGCCTGCTGCAATCGGTCGTCACGGTCGGCATCGTTGCCTGCACCATGATGTTTTGCCTGGCGGCGCGCGACTTCGATCTTTCGGTCGGTTCCATCGTCGCCTTTGCAGGCATGGTGGCGGTGATGGCCTCCAACGCTACCGGGTCGATTTTCGCCGGTGTGCTGGCCGCGTTGCTCTGCGGTTCGATCGTGGGCCTGTTCAATGGGCTGGTCATCGCCAAATTTCGCATCAACGCGCTGATCACTACGCTTGCGACGATGCAGATCGTGCGCGGCCTGGCGCTGATTTCGTCGGATGGCCGTGCCGTGGGCATCAACGATCCGAATTTCTATCAGCTTGCGCTCTCCAAGCTGGTCGGCATTCCGACGCCGATCTGGGTGCTTGCGATTCTGTTCCTGATCTTCGGCTTCGTGCTCAATCGCACCGTGTTCGGCAAGAATACGCTGGCCATTGGCGGCAATCCTGAAGCCTCGCGTCTTGCCGGCGTGAATGTCGACCGCACCCGCATCTGGATATTCGCATTGCAGGGACTGGTCTGCGGCATTGCAGGTATATTGCTTGCCTCGCGCATTACGTCCGGCCAGCCAAATGCCGCTGTCGGGCTGGAGCTTTCGGTCATCTCGGCCTGCGTTCTGGGCGGTGTCTCGCTCGCCGGTGGCAGGGCTACGATGGCGGGCGTCATCGTCGGCGTGATGATCATGGGCATTGCAGAAAACGTCATGAACCTGCTCAACATCCCGGCCTTCTACCAGTACATCGTGCGCGGAGTGATCCTGCTGCTGGCAGTGCTGCTCGACAACCTGCGGTCCAGTGCGCTCGGACGGCGCTGAGCCGTGAGATGGCGCAGTTTCTTGAACTTGCCAATGAGCGCCTGTCGCTGCGCGTGAGCGAACAGGGCGGGGCGGTCGTTGATGGCCGCACCAGCGACGGTCTGGCGTTCCTGCGACCGTATCGTGGTGCTGAAGATGCCTTCGATGTTCTGCAATGTGCCTGCTTTCCGCTCGTGCCGCTTGGCAACCGTGTCGAGGGCAACAGCTTTGACATGGGCGGGAGGCGTTACCGCTTCGAGCCGAACACCGAAGAACCCTTCTATATTCACGGTGACGGCTGGCTTGGCCGATGGAAGGTAGAGGAAAAATCCGAGGCGGGGATTACGTTGTCTTTCGTCCGGGATGAGCCGGGTCAGTCGCCGCATGTTTACCGGGCTATACAGTCGATCACGCTTGATGGTGCGACCTTGCGAATGAAGTTGTCGGTGCAGAATTGCGGGACCGAGCCGCTGCCGTTCGGGATCGGCTTCCATCCTTATTTTCCGCGCAGTGCGGGCATGAAGCTCGCCGCTCCCGCTTCATCATGGTGGACGGAAGCAGCTGACTATTTGCCGAAAGTGCAGGAGCCCGTGCCGGAGATGGCCGACTTTTCACGGTTGCGTGCGTTACCTGCCCGACGGTTGAACAACTGCTTTGAAGGATGGACTGGTAAGGCGGAGGTCGTCTGGCCAGAGATAGGGCTTGGCGCCAAGATCGCAGCCGACCCATTGTTTTCCAGATATATGCTCTATGCCCCGGAGGAAGATCTGGCGTTCTTCTGTCTGGAGCCCATGTCGCATGCGCCGAATGCACTGGCGATGGCGGGTCCGGATGGTCTTCATGTGCTCTCGCCGGGTGAAACTCTTTCCGGTGACTTTTCAATTTCGGTCTTCAATCACGGTGAAGCGCAATGACTGATCGTCTGGCCGGCAAGCGGATTTTCCTGACGGGGGCGGCGCAAGGCATCGGGCTCGCCATTGCCGAGGAGTGCCTGAAGGAAGGCGCAAAGCTTTTCGTCATCGACCGCGACGGGCCGATGCTGGGCGAGACCGTGGCGCGGCTGGGGACGGACGAGGGCGCGCTGGCCTCAGCGCAAGCCGACATATCCGATGCGCAGGCAATTGCCGCCGCGATGGCCGAAGCAGGAAAAACCATCGGGCCGATCAACGCGCTGATCAACAATGCCGGCATCAATGTCTTCAATGCGCCGCTGGAAACGACGGATGAAGAATGGCAGCGATGCTTCGACGTCAACCTGAAAGGCGCGTGGAACTGCTGCAAGGCGGCGCTTCCAGGGATGATTTCAGCCGGCGGCGGCGCAATCCTCAACATTGCCTCGACGCACTCTTTCACGATCATCCCGCACACATTTCCCTATCCGCTGGCCAAGCATGCGCTACTTGGCATGACAAAGTCGCTGGCGCTGGAATATGCGGCGGCCGGGGTGCGGGTGAACGCGCTGGCGCCAGGCTACGTCGAGACGCAGAAGAACATCGACTACTGGAACAGCTTTCCCGACCCGGCGAAAGCAAAGGCCGAGACGCTGGCGCTTCATCCTGGCAAGCGGATCGCCCAACCGTCAGAGATCGCCAAGGCCGCTGTATTCATGATCTCGGACGAATGCCCGTTCATGAACGCGGCGTGCCTGGTTGTTGATGGTGGGTTGAGTGTGCTCCAGCATGCCGTTTGATTGCCCGGCCAAAAAGGCTCGATGCCGCCATACGGACCAATAACAGGATAGACAAAAGTGACACGGAAATTGCGTTCCCAGGCTTGGTTCGGTGGTATCGGCAAGGATGCCTTCATTCACCGCAGCTGGATGAAGAACAACGGCCTGCCCGACGACGCCTTCGACGGACGACCGGTGATCGGCATCTGCAACACGTTTTCCGAACTCACGCCGTGCAACGCCCATTTTCGCGGCTTGGTCGAACATGTGAAGGCGGGTGTTCTGGAAGCAGGCGGGCTGCCGCTGGAATTCCCGGTGTTTTCGTGCGGCGAATCCAACTTGCGCCCGACGGCCATGCTGTTCCGCAATCTTGCTTCGATGGACGTCGAGGAATCCATACGCGGCAATCCCATGGACGGCGTCGTGCTCATGGCAGGCTGCGACAAGACCACGCCGTCGCTGGTGATGGGTGCGGCATCTTGCGATGTGCCGGCCATCGTCGTTTCCGGCGGGCCGATGTTGAACGGCCGCTTTCGTGGCAAGGCGATTGGTTCAGGCACCGATGTGTGGAAGTTCTCCGAGGATGTTCGCGCCGGCGTCATGAGCGAACAGGAATTTGCCGCTGCCGAAAGCGCGATGTCGCGCTCGCCCGGCCACTGCATGACCATGGGCACTGCATCGACCATGGCCTCCATGGTGGAGGCGCTCGGGTTGGCCCTGCCAGGCAACGCCGCCTATCCGGCAGTGGACGCTCACCGCGCGCGGCTGGCGAGGCTTTCGGGGCGGCGCATTGTCGAGATGGTGAAGGAGGATTTGCGCCTCTCGGCCATCCTGACGCGAAAGGCCTTTGCCAACGCCATCCGAGTCAATGGCGCCATCGGTGGCTCGACCAATGCGGTGGTGCACCTGCTGGCGATTGCGGGCCGGATAGGCACCGAACTCTCGCTCGACGATTGGGATCGTTTCGGGCGCGACATCCCGACCATCCTGAACCTGATGCCATCGGGGAAATTCCTGATGGAAGAGTTCTGCTATGCTGGCGGTTTGCCCGCCGTGATGAAGGAGGTTTCTGATCTACTCGACCTCGACGCCTTGACGGTTACCGGCAAGACGGTTGGCGAGAACATTGCCGGCGCGGAGAATTTCAACGAAGAGGTGATCCTGCCGCGCGCCAAGGCGCTGACGAAACAAGGCGGTATCGCGGTGCTGCGCGGCAATCTGGCCCCAGATGGTGCGATCCTGAAGCCTTCCGCTGCCTCGCCGGAACTGATGCGCCATCGCGGGCGCGCTGTCGTGTTCGAGAATGTCGAGCACTACAAGGCGCGCGTCGATCAGCCGGATCTCGATATCGACGAGACGTGCGTGATGGTGCTGAAGAACTGTGGCCCCAAGGGATATCCCGGCATGGCCGAGGTGGGCAACATGGCGCTGCCGCAGAAGCTGCTGCAAAAGGGTGTTCGCGACATGGTGCGTATCTCGGATGCGCGCATGTCCGGTACGGCCTTCGGCACCGTCGTGCTGCACGCCGCTCCCGAGGCGGCGATTGGCGGCCCGCTGGCGCTGGTCAAAGACGGCGACATGATTGAACTGGATGTCGAAAACCGCCGGCTCCATCTCGACGTGCCGGATGAGGAGCTGGCTCGCCGCCGCGCGCGCTGGACCGCGCCGCAAGTTGCCATGCAGGGTGGCTACCAGAGCCTTTATGTCGAGCGCGTTATGCAAGCGGACCGTGGTGCGGACCTGGACTTCCTGGTCGGTTGTCGTGGCCATGAAGTTCCGCGCGAGAGCCACTGATGAGCGAGACCGTGACAAGCTTCCACGTGGGCGATCTGCATGGCATCCATGCCATTCTCTACGCGCTTTTCGATGAACGCGAACAACTCGACCGCGTGGCGATGCGCCGGCAGGTCGAGCTTTGCCTGTCGGTTGGCGTACATGGCATGGCAGCGCTTGGCCTTGTCACGGAAGTGTCGAAGCTGACCGAGGCCGAGCGGCGAACGGTGATGGACTGGGTTGCCGAGGATACCGGCGGACGGGTGCCGCTGGCGTTGACCATATTCGGTTCGTCGGTGGCAGAGCAGGTGGCGCAAGTGCGACATGCCGAAAGCGTAGGCGCGGACTGGCTGATCCTGCAGCCGCCGATGGTTGGCCAGTTCGGTGCAGCGGAATATATCCGCTTTTTCGGCCGCGTGGCTGAAGCTACCGACCTGCCGGTAGCAATACAGAATGCCCCGGCTTTCATGGGGCGCGGGCTTACCTCAGGCGAAATCGCCGATCTGGTGCGCCAGCACCCCAATATCCAGTTGGTCAAGGGCGAAGGTCCGGTGGTCGAGATTGCCGGGTTGATCGAGGCAACGAACAACCGCTTGCCTGTCTTCAACGGCCGCGCCGGACTCGAAATGCTCGACAATCTTCGCATTGGTTGTCGCGGGTTGATCCTTGCGCCGGACTGCATTGACTATGCGGTGGCAGCCTACGATGCCTTTCGTGCGGGCGATGAAGAAGGCGCACAGGAAATCTATCGCAAGATGTTGCCTGCAGTCGTTTCGACCATGCAGGGTCTCGAGAACCTGATCTGCTACGGCAAGCGGCTATTTGCCTTGCGCGGTGGGCTCGTTGTCAGTGACCGCGCGCCCGCCATGCGGCCCAATGCAACAGGGCTAGCGATGGTGGGGCGCTTTGCCGCTGATCTGGGGCCGTTGAAGCGGCAAGCGAGTTCCTAAACCAAAAGGTTATCATTATTGCTCATAATATTGATATTGCTATATAATTGCTTAATCTAACCTGCGCCGAGCAACGCTCGGCGTATCTCTTCCTGATCGATTGTACCGGCATTGCTGTCGAAGTGGCGGGCAATGCGACCATGGGCCAGAATGTAGGCCCGCGATGCGACATCGATGGTCTGCAGGAAGCTCTGCTCCGCCATCAATATGGTCAGGTTGCTCTCCCGCTGCAGGGTCTGGATCGCTTCGATGACCTGACTGACCACGATTGGCGCGAGGCCGACCGACGGCTCATCGACGACGACAATCTTCGGGACCGTCATCAGCGAGCGGGCGATTGCAAGCAATTGCTGCTGGCCGCCGCTCATCGTGCCGGCAAGTTGTGTCTTGCGTTCGAGCAGGAGCGGGAAGGTGCGGTAGCAGTAAGCGAGATTTTCGTTCAGGCGATCGCGCACCACCGGATTGCTGCCGGCCAGCTTCAGATTGTCTTCGACGGAGAGGCTGGGCACGAGCCTGCGGCCTTCCGGAACCATGGAAAGGCCACGACGGACGATTTCGTGCGGAGGCATCGCAGTCAGGTCGAGCGTGCGGCCATCATGCTCGAGGACAATGCGCCCGCTGGTGGGCTTGATGAAGCCCATGATGCAGTTCAGCAACGTGCTCTTGCCGTTGCCATTGGTGCCGAGCAGGGCGACGAATTCTCCCTCGGAGACTTCGATCGATACTTGATGGAGGACGGACACTGCGCCATATCCGGCGCTCAGATTTTCAATGATGAGCCTGTTCACCGAAATACACCTTCTGCACCTTCGGGTCCCTGGTAACTTCCTCAGCGGTGCCGGAAGCGATCAGCTGCCCCATTTCAAAGCAAACGATGCGCTGCGAAAAACGCATGACGGCATGCATGATGTGCTCGATCATGATGACCGCAACGCCTTGCTGGTTGAGCTTCATCAGGATGGCCAGAACCTCGTCGATCTCGGCTTCCGACAGCCCGGCCATTGCTTCGTCGGCGATCAGCACCTTGGGATTGCCGACGAGCGCCCGGGCCAGCTCGAGCTTGCGGAGTTCGAGCTGGGACAGGTCTTCCGAAGGATGTGCGGCGCGGGCGGACAGTCCTACCGATTCCAGCACTTCGGCGGCGCGCCGGCGTTTGTTGGCAGTACCGTGAAGGTAATCCAGCGGGACGAGCAGGTTTTCGGTGACCGACATGCCCCTGAATGGCTGGGGAATCTGGAAGGTGCGCGAGATGCCGAGGCGTGCACGCTTGAAACTGGGCTGGACGGTGATGTCTATGCCTTCGAATTTCACCGAGCCATTGTCCGGCTTCAGGACACCGGTGATGCAGTTGATGAGGGTGGTCTTTCCGGCGCCGTTCGGCCCGATGATGCCTAGCCGCTCTTGCGGCATCAGCTCGAGATCGACGGGACCAAGCGCGCGGAACAGACCGAAGGACTTTTCAACGCCGTGCATGGAAAGAACAGGGCTGCTCATCGCGGCGTCTCCCGTGAACGGCGAGCGACAAGGCCCAGAATGCCATTCGGGGCAAGTGCGACGAATGCGATGAGGACGATGCCGACGAAAAGTATGTTCAACTCGGACGATATGGTGATGGTGGCGATCTGCTGGGTGGAGGCCATAAGCAGGGCGCCGATGACAGGACCGAGCCAGGTGCGCGTGCCGCCGATCAAGGGCATGGCTATGGCGTTGAGACCGATCAGCAGGCTGAACACTGTTACGGGCTCGACGAATGAAGTGTAGAAGGGGTAGGGCGCGCCGGCTGCAGCCAGAACTGCGCCGCTGGCGGCGCAGGCAAGCAGCTTCAGCCGCAATGTCGGCACGCCGGAACATTCCGCCGCGTTCTCGCTGGCGCGAACGGCACGCAGGCCGCGCCCGACCCAGGATATCTGCATCCACCGCGCCAGGGATACGCTGGCGACGGCGATGAGCAGCATGAGGAAGAACATGTATTGCGAAGGGCCTGCCGCCCATGCAGGCGGCGGAGGGCCATAGACGACTATTCCGCGGGCTCCGCCGAGGGCGGGGATGTTATGGATGATCGTTTCGAGGATTATGACCAGCCCCAATGTAGCGATGGCGAAATAGACACCCTGGATGCGCAGCGTCAGATAGCCCATCAGCACGCCCAACAGCGCGCCAATCAGGCAGGCTGCGACGAGGCCGCCCAACAATGGGATGCCGAAGGTGTTGAACAGGAAGGCGGATGCGTAGGCTCCGGCCCCGAAGAACCCCGCAGCGCCAAAGTTGATGTAGCCCGCGTAGCCTCCGAGGATGTTCCAGCCGGTGGCGATGACGACGTATTGCAGGATGACGTAGCCCGCGAAGAAATAGAACGGGTTCTTCAGCACGTGCGGAGCGAGAAGCCCAGCGAGCAAAACAGCCACTGCCGCTATCAGAAAGATCTTGCTGTCGCGTGTCATCGCGCGGCTCCGAACAGCCCTTGAGGACGCAATGCGAGCGCCGCGAGAAGGATGGCGAAGGCAACGCCGGGAGACCAGGCTGGGTTAAGGTAAGAGGAGACTAGGGATTCGGCGATGCCGAGCATTATTGCCACGACCAGCGTGCCCGGGATCGAGCCCATGCCGGCAAGGACGACAATGGCGAAAACGCGCCCAATCTGGAAACGCCCACCGAACGGGTCGATAGGTCCGATAAGTACCAGGGCTGTGCCGCCGATGACGGCGGTGGCGGTGGCCAGCCCAAAGGCCCGGCGCTTGACCGCAGCGGGGTCGAGGCCGGCGATGGAAAGCGCTCTCTCGTCATGGGCAACCGCGCGGATGGCGGTGCCGGAATTGGTGTATTTGAAATAGAGCCAGAGCAAGCCGATTGTGACCGGCCCAAGCAAGGCCGGCACGAGCAGCCGACCGGGAATGGCAATCTGGCCGAACTTCAGGCTGGTTCCTATGTAGGGCGCGCTCACCGATTGCAGTTCGGACCCGAAGAGCAGAACGAGAAATATCTCGATGACCAGCGACAGCCCGAAGAAAAGCGTGAGGCTTTGCAGCACCTCGGCGCGTCCGCGCCGTTCAAAGCTATTGGCATAGAAGGTGTAAAGCAGCATGCCGAGCAGATAGAACGGGATGATGCCGAGGGCAGCGGCGATCAACGGATCTATGCCGAGCCTGTTTGCCTGAACGACAAAATATCCGCCCATGATCACCAGAGCAGGGTGGGCGATGTTCGGGATGTGCAGGATGCCGAAGGTGATCGCCAGTCCGAGCGCGACGACGGCGTATATGCTGCCGAATAGCACGCCGGAAACCAGCACGTTCAAAAGGATGTCCAGTGTTGTCATATGGCCTCGTCCGAAGCCGGGCGTTGGCTTGCCCGGCTTCGCCGTCTCGTGCTGGTGGCGGCTAGCTGGCGCGAGCCTTGTTGTAGGGATGGATAAACTCGCCGGACTTTAGTTCCGGAGGATCAAGGATGACCTGATGGCCCGGTTCGCGGAACTGGGCGAGATCATTGCCCTTTACGTTCTGGATCTGAACCATCAGGACGCGGCGCTTCGTCCAGTCGCCGATGTCGTTGAACGCTGCCGGACCGACGATAGTTTCGACGGTATTGCCGTGAAGCCAGGCGGCCATCGCTGCCTGATCGAGCGACCCCGCGCCGGTGATTGCGGCAGCCGCAAGTTGGCCGGCGACGTAGTAGAACGGCGGTACATAATAGCCGAGCGGATCGACGCCCTGCTTCTCGGCGATAGGCACGTAACGATCGAAGAATTTCTTGATCTCAGGTGTTTGCATCGTCGGCTCCGGGGCAAACAGATGGCTGTTCACCACGCCGTTCAGTTCCGGACCAAGCGAACTCAGAAGCGACCCATATTGCGGGCCGATCATGGCGCCGCCGAATATCTGGACGCTGTCAGGAAGGCCGATTTCGCGAATGCCGTGGATGATCGCCGTGCTGTCGGCGGGATATGAGCCGACGAATACCGCATCGGGATTGGCGGCACTTATGTTGCGCAGGATCGATGAGAAATCTGAGGTATTCGGCGGGTAGCTCTGGTTGAAGACGATTTCCATGCTGTATTCTTCCGCGACCTTGGCTCCGCCGACCGCCGCGTTCTTGGAGAACTCAAGGTCGTTGGCGAGGATGGCGACGCGCTTCACGCCCACCGATTTGGCAAGGTCGAAGAAACCGCGCGCCCAATCCGTTCCAGAGTTCGGACCCCATGCGGCGCTGTGGAAGAATTTGTCGTGGCGAGCCTTTTCGTTGGCGGCGAGCGGGAACATGCCGATCATGAACAGGTCGCGCTGCTTGATGAAGGGCATGACGGGGGCGGTAAGGCTGGCGCCGTATGGCCCGAACAGGACATCGCACTTCTCGACATCGGCGAGCGCCGAATAGATTGCCGGGATGTTCGACGCCGAGCTCTGGTCATCGAGCAGGACAAGCTCGACCTGTCTTCCCAGCAGGCCGCCTGAGGCATTGACGTCATCACGCCAAAGTTCGTAACCGATCTGGCCGTTCTTGGTGCCGGACAGGGCGCCGGTGAGCGAAATGCTGGCGCCGAAGCGGATTGGCGTGTCCTGGCCGAAGGCTCGGCCAGCCAGCACCGAAGGCATGGCGATACTGGACGCCGCCACGGCTGCCAGCCTATTGAAATTCCGTCTCGTAATCACAGTCTGCTCCTTCATATATTTCGCTAAGCGAAATCTTTTTCATTATTTGAGAGTAACCGCTGACCTATGCTTGTCAATGCTACTTGCGAAGGAGAGGGGTATACCTCGCGAGTATTTTACTCGGGGCAGGGGAATAGATATTGGCAGATGGAGGGCCGGCAAGCAGACTCGCCGCATCCATTGCAATTGAAACGCGCCAGATGCTTGCAGCTTACGTGCTTGTGCATGCCGGCGGTTGAGCGTCGGGCCGGGTTGGGATCAGGTATTGCTGGCAGAATTGTTGCTGGACGGAACTTTCTGGCAAGTTCACTGCCAAGTTGGCTGTTGTTACAACAAGAGGCCGATGCAGAGTGCCGCCATCAGGAGCGGAAATTGCATGCGTAGCCATTCCTGTGTCTTGCTGAGCGAGAATACCACCCCAGCCAGGACTACAAGAGCGAGAAGGGCACCGTAGCTGCGTGTCGATGCAAACAGCAACGCGGCAGCCGAGAGGAGTTCAGCAACGCCAACTGCAACGGGCAGCCATGAAGGATAGCCCCAGTGGGCAAACTCTTCCTTCACGAAATCCGGCCCGGTGAGGTTGAGGTAAGCCGAGCCGGCGAGGATGAGCGCGAGCGACCACACAACTATCTGTTCAAGCACGCCCATCCCCCCATCTGAACCGCAAATTATTCCGCTTACAGGCCGGTTAGCAGGCTGTCGCGCGATAAACGGCGTTTCCTGCGCAGCCCGGACATTGCGGAGCGAGGATGCCGCCAGCCGCCGTGCGGATGCGCATGGCCGACTTGCCGGCATTGCCGACGATGGCGGGCACATCCGCTCCCACCAGCTTGCCGCCACGCTTGAGGATGCGGCCATCGACCATGACGGTGTCGATGTTGGCCGGTGTTGCCGACATGACGACCGTTGCCTCGATGTTTGCCAACGGGGCTATGTTCACGTCGTCCGTGCGAATGAGGATGATATCGGCCTGTTTGCCGGGCGTCAGCGATCCGGTGACGTCGCCGAGACCAAGGGCGCGGGCTCCGTTGATGGTGCCCATTTCGATGACCTCGTGCAGGCCGATGGGCGGCAGATGCGCGGTGTCTGTGCCCTGCCACGGAACTCCCATATTCCAGGTGAGACGCATGTTTTCGAGCATGTTCGGCGGTGCGAGAGAGGTGGCGTCCGAAGAGAGCGAGATCATCACACCGGCCTCCCGCATTTTCAGCAGGGCGCGGCGCGCATCGCCGGTTTCGCCAAGGCGCAGTTCCGAGTGCGTCGCATAGCTGAGCGGGGTGCCGGTGCGGGCCATCGCCGCGCGGTCGCTCTCTGTTGCCGCGATGTAATGGCAAAACAGGAAGTTGGGGCCGAGGAAGCCGCGGCGTTCGTAGTCGGCGGCATCGTCGGTGTTGGGTGCTGCCTGGCTGGCATGGATGGCGACCGGAAGCCCAAGCTTCAGCATCGTCTCCATTTCTTCGTAGAAGACTTCGATATTGCTCTGGATAGGGCCGCGCAGATTGACACCGAGATGCACCAGACCTTTCAGTCTTGTCGGATCGGCAAACCATTCGTCCTGGACGCGCGGCAAATCCTCGTAGCGATTGACCTGATCGACGGGCAGCTTGTCGATGTGGCCCATGGCGTAGCGGGCACGCAGACCCGAATCCCGATGCGCCCGCAATTCGCCGTCGAGGTGTGCCGGTGAGCGGTTGTTGTGCGACCAGTTGTGCACGGTTGTGACGCCGCCATTGGCAAGTTCGGCCAATCCGAGGCGGACGCTGTTGTAGAAGTCGTCGGCATCGTAGAGCGCGGCGGTGGCCCACTTGGCAGGGAAGTACTCATAACCGCCATCGGAGACGAAGTTGCGGCCAAGCGCGCTCCACATATGGTAGTGGGAATCGATCAGGCCGGGCATGACGATCATATTGCTGGCATCGATGACTTCGACCCCGGCGGCCTCAATGCCGTCTGCGATCTTTTCGATGCGGCCATCGCGAACCAGCACATCCGCGCGCGGCAGCGTGCCAATCGCGCGATCGACGGTGATTACCGCCCCGCCACGAATGAGATAGCTGCCTTTTGCCTGGTCGATGATTACCGTCATGTCTGAAAGTCCTTGTCGTGTGAACTGCTTGTTTTGAGAGGCCGGCCTTTGCGCCGTTGCCGGCCCCTGGCAATGAAAGGGCACGGTCGGGTATTGCCTTAACCCGACCGTGCCTGCGGCAGATACCGCCTGGAAGGCTATTTCAGGTAATCGTTCGTGACGGCTTGGCTGACGTCGACATCGGCCGAGATCAAACCGTTCTCTAACATGAACTTCTCCTGCTTCTCCCAGACGGCCGGGTCCTGCCAGCCAATACCGTTTGCTTCGGTTTCGGCGCTGACCGAAATGCTTGCGATCTCGGCAAGTGAAACCACTGCCTCTTCCTTGCTGATCGACGGGATCTGCTTGATGACACCGTCGGCGGCGGCAGACTGGTTGGCGATCATCCACTCGACGCTCTTGCGCCATGCGCGCAGGAACTTCTTGTAGAGGTCGGGGTTCTTCTTCAACGCTTCCTCGTCGCCAACGAGACCGAAGGTGTAGAAGCGCGGCACGCCGTAGTCGGTGAAAGTGAAGTAAGTGTAGGTCGACTTGTCGTCGGCAGGCTTCTTGATCTGGACGTTATAGATCGGCGGCTCGTCCCAGCAGATGGCGTCGCCCAGCGCGTCGATGCGTTGGCTGAGCAGAAGCGGCATCTGCGTGAAGCCGACGGTGACGACGTTGACCTTGGAAAGGTCGGCACCGCCCGCCTTCAGGCTGTGCTCCAGCATGACCTTGTTGAAGGGAATGCCGGTGATGCCGACGTTCTTGCCTTCAAGCTGCTTGAGGTCCTTCACGCCGGCTTCGGCGGGAACAAGAATGCCGGTCGTGCCGGTCTGATGGTTGGCGCCGATCGAGACCACCGGGAGGCCCTTGCTGCGGGCCGTGATGACGTCGGTGGAGTGGGCCGTGGCGAGTTCAGCGCCGCCTGTGGCGACGAGTTTCAGGCCGTCGGCGGGCGATGTCGGCGAAATCAGTTCGAGTTCCAGGCCTTCGTCGGCGAAGAACTTGTTGTCGATACCGTTGATGACGGCTGCGTCCCAAATGCCGGGCTTGGCGATTAGCGCGTATCTGAACTTGGTGAGGTCAGCCGCCAGCACTGAACTGGTCAACGCAATTGTGGAAGTGAGCGCGGCAACGGCGATGGTCCACGGCTTCAGTCTGAAGGCAGTCATATTTGCTTCCCCTTGAATGCGACGGTTGTACGTCTTTGTTATGGTTGGGTTTTCGTTTCTAGGCTGGTGAAGAACTTCCAATCCGGCGGCGGTCACTGCCGGGGGCGAGCGACCGCCGCGGCGGGAGCTCTGGGGTTTTGGCTGGCGCGTAGCCACGCCATTGACGGGCGGGCGTAGATCCATGGCATGGACAGGCGTTCGATCAGCCCGACAAGGCCGAACAACGCCATGCCGGCAACGCCGAGCACGGTCAGCGAGGCGAATACGCGGGTGGTGTTGAGAAGCGCGGTGTCCTGGGCGATGAGGTAGCCGATGCCTTGGCTCGCACCGACCCACTCACTGATGGTGGCACCGATGACGGCCAGCGTGGCGGCCACCTTCAGGCCGCCGAAGATGCTGGGCAGCGCAACCGGCAGGCGCAGCTTGAAGAAGATCTGCGCAGGGGTCGCGTTGAGCGAACGGAAGAAGTCGATGAACTGCGGTTCGAGGCTTTTCAGGCCGGTCACCGCAGCGATGGTTAGCGGGAAGAAGGCGACAATCGCGGTGATGATGATGCGCGGCAGGCTGTTGTAGCCGAACCAGATGACCAGCACCGGAGCCATGGTGATGATCGGAATGGTCTGCGAGGCGACAATGAGCGGCAGCACGCCACGGCGGAACGTGGACGAATAAAGGATCAACACGCTGAGGATTGCCGAAATGATCACCGCCGCGAGATAGCCGGCCAATGTCTCGATCAGAGTTACGTGCAACTGCGGCAGGATCACCGTCGGGCCGCTGATGAGGAGCTCCTTGAATATCTCCGTCGGCGCCGGCAGCACGAAGGGCTGGATCTTCAACAAATGGACGGCTGCCTCCCACGTGGCGAGCAGCGCCACGACGATGCCGAACGGCAGTGCCGCATCGCCGAGATGCGAGAGGAGGGAAGCGTTTCTGCTTTTCTGCGCGGTCATTACGGTGCCTTCGTCGAATTGTTGGTCCGGCGGGTCGTTGCGCCGGATTTTCAATGCAGGGCGTCGAGTGCGCCTTTGTCGCCTCGCAGCAAGGCGAGGACCTGCCGCTTATGGTCAGCAAACTGAGGGGTCATGGTTACGTCCCGGCCTCGGTCGTAGGGCAGTTCGATCGGCACGATGCCGGCAAAGCGCATCGGCCGGGGTGTCGCTACGTACACGCGATCCGACAGATAGATGGCTTCATCGGGGTCGTGGGTGATGAGGATCATCGTCTGCTGGAATTCACGCTGAATGCCGAGCAGCCACTCATGCATCGTTGCCCTGGTCAAAGCGTCCAGCGCGCCGAAGGGTTCATCGAGAAGCACCACGGAGCGGTCGCACAGAATGGTGCGCAACAGCGCTGCGCGCTGGCGCATGCCGCCCGACAGAGATGAGGGATATGAATTTTCGTAGCCTTCGAGACCGAAACGGCGCAGGAGCGCCGCCGCACGGTTGCGAGCCGCTTCCATTGGTTTGCCGGCAAGTTCTGGGCCGAGCACGACGTTGTCGAGGATGGTGCGCCAGGGCAGCAGGAGGTCGCGCTGCATCATGTAGGCGACATGGCCCGGGCGTCCGACAATAGCCTTGCCGTCCAGCGCGACCTCACCGGAAGTCGGGCTGAGCAGGCCGGCGATAACGTTGAAGAGGGTCGATTTCCCGCAACCGCTGGGGCCGATGATGGACACGAATTCGTTGCGGTTCAGCGCGAGATCGACGCCGTCCACTGTAGGCACCAAGCCGCGATCGGGCGTCGCGTAGCCGCTATGCAGGTTGGAAATCTGAAGTCTTACGCCGTCCATACGCCCCAAACCTCGTTTGCTCGCAATGACGGAGGTAAGGCCAAAGGGACGATTGGCGCTTTTGCGCTTCTCATCGTTGGTCCTCCCACCAATAGCAAGAACTCTAACATCGCTGGAAATTTCGGTCAACGAAATATTTTTCGCGCAACGTCGATTTTTTTGAAAAAGAAGTCGGCGGGCCGTTGCCGCCTGCCTGTTGCTTGAAAACGCAAAAGCCGCCCCGGTCGCGATCGACCGAAACGGCTGAATTACCGGGATTTTTGGGTCTGACGAGGCGCGCCGCCCTCAACCCTGTTCGGCCAGGCCCAAAAGTTGTGCTGGCACTGCCTGAGGCGCAACAAGCCTATTCGCCAACGGGCGGGTAGTCGCGACCTTCCCAATGGGCGAGGCGCTTGGCAAAGTCGCGCTGGAAGGAAAGCGGCCCATATTTCTGCATCCAATCCTCGTCGTAAATGGCGATGAATATAGTCAACGACAGGAAGAAATGTGCGCCCATCTCAAACAGCGCCACAATATCGTGGTTGATCAGGGCGTCACGTTCGGCGTCCGTCAGTGAGTGGACGGTCGAGCGTTCCACATCGTTGAGCTTGGGGCCGATCGACTGTTCCCAGGTCGTGACGAGGCTTCTGGGGTCTTCCTTGTAGCGGCGCAGCAGTTCCGGATCCCGGTCTACCGTGAAAAGGAACTTGTTGACGTAATATCTGCTCATTGCGCCGCTCCTTCCGGGTACCAGGTGATGTAGGCTTCCATCGTGTGGAACAGGCTGAGGCTATCGGAATAAGCCGCAGGGATCGGCCCGGCGATACCCATCATCAGGATCAGGTCCATGAAACCGTGGGTCGCGTTGCCGCTCCTGGCCATGCTTTCATGAGTGACGTTGGCGAGAATGGCGTCGATGTTGCCGGTGGAAAGCCATTCGATGGCCTGCCTGTCGAACTCGGGATCGGGACCGGTTTCGCGGAATTGACGCGGCCCGCCCAGTTCAAGCGACAGATGCCCGCTGCCGATCGCGGCGATGCGCTTGTCGGACGGATATTCGTCGATGATCTCGCGGATAGCGCGCCCCAGATCCCAAAAGCGCTTTGGCGAAGGCAGTGGCGGAGCGAAGATGTTGGTGTAGATCGGCACGACAGGCAGGTCGGCCTGTGGTCGTGTGGTGATGATCGGGCAGATGATGGAGTGGTCGAGCTTCAGTTCGTTGCTGAAGGCGAAATCGAAGCCGCGCGCCAAAAGGCCTTTGTGCATGAAGTTCGACAGGTCTTCATGGCCTTCCAGGACATATTTCGGAATGCCGAATTCGCGCTCTTCATTGTAGAAGGTCGCGTCGTAGCGGGGCGACTTGCCGATCAGGAACTGCGGGTAGTTGTCGAGGAAGAACTGGTGGAAGTGGTCCGCGCCGACCATGACCAGAAGTTCCGGCTCGGCCTTGGTCAAGGTTTCGCGATAGGCTTCAACCTTGCGCTTCCATTCCGGTGCTTCGGGGATCTGTTGATCCGCCGGTGCGGTCGTCGCCTTCAGATAGAATGGGTGGTGCGTCGTGGCCAGCACGGCTGCCAACTTTGCCATTGGTTCTCCTCCTGTTGGCCTGCTTCAGGCGATAGCTGCGCTGCTTGCCGGCGTTTTGGTCTCTGCTTCGCGCTGCGGCCACGCCTTTGGCGCGTGTGCCAGCGCCTCGCGGATAGCGTCGCCATGCTGGTTGATGACGGGAGCCGCACTGACGGTTCGTGCCTTTTCACCATCGAACGAATAGGCGGGGCGCACGGATTTATGGGCTCCTTCGACACGGTTCGCGACAGGCACGATCATTTCAAGGTGTTGCGCCTGCGGATCGCTGACCACGTCCGAAATCGAGTTGATCGGAGCAAAGGGCACATCGAAAGCCGAGAAGCGCTCATTCCATTCGCCGCGGTTGCGGGTCGCGAAGATGGCGTTCAACTCGGCATTCAGCGCATCATAATTCTCGATGCGGAGAAGGCGGGTAGCAAAACGCGGATCGGCGTTGAGGTGCTGCGCATCAATGGCTTCGACCAACGCGTCCCAGAATTTCTCCAGTGACGAGAGATGGAACGCGAACAGCTTGTTGTCCTTGCAGCGCATGATGTAGGCCTGCGCCAGCCTTGGCCGGTCGGTGCCGCTCGGTTCTTCGCCCAACGCGAAATAGCCCATGAAGGGCTCGACTGCGAAATGCATCATGGCTTCCAGCATGGAGATGTCGATTCGTTTGCCCTTGCCGGTGCGGTTGCGTTCCACCAAGGCCCCCGAGATTCCAAGCGAGGCATAAATGCCGGTAATCGCGTCGGCCAAGGCAGGTCCGATGAAACGCGGTTGCTTCGGATCGATGGCGACGCTGAGGAAGCCGCTGACTGCCTGGGCGACGGAATCATATACGGGCCGCTGCGCATACGGACCGTCCGGCCCGAAGCCGCTGATCGAGCAATAGACAAGCTTCGGGTTGATCTTGATGAGGGTGTCGAAATCGGCGCCGAAGCGAGCGGCCGCGCCGGGCCGGAAATTCTGGATGTAGACATCGGACTGGGCGATGAGCTGGTAGAATATGTCCCTGTCGGCCGGAGCTTTCAGGTCGAGCCCGATGGCCCGCTTGTTGCGGTTGTAGGCCTGGAAATGGGCGCTGTAGAACCCGGTCTTGAAGGCGCGATAGGGATCGCCGTTGCCCGCCGATTCCACCTTGATGACATCGGCGCCGAGATCCGCCAGCATCATGCCGGCACAGGGGCCGGTAATGAAGGTGCCTTGCTCGACGATACGAATTCCGTTCAATACGCTTGTCATGACTTGCCTTAATTCTCGTTGGCTACGAAGCCGGCCGGGGCAGGGCCGTCGTAGCTGATGACGCTTGCTGCGCCGCTGGACATGATGAAGCCAATGGAGCGCTGCTGTTCTTCAAGCAGATGCGCGACCAGGCTGGCGGTGCGCGCCAGAAGCGGAACGCCCTTCAACGCCAGAAGCGGATAGCCGGCATCGAGCAGCACGCACGGAATGCCGCCGGAGACGTTCATCATCAGGGGCTTGCCGATGATGTCGGGCAGCACGCGCTCGACCGTTCGCGCGATCTGCGCATAGATGCCGGCGGTCTTGACCTTTTCGCCCAGGGTGATGAGTTTCTCGGCGCGCGGGTCGCGGCCCTTGTGAAGAGGGTGGCCGTAACCGGGAATGGCGCGCTTTTCCGCACGATAGCGGCGAAGCACGGTTTCCGTGGCCGCTTCGACGCTGCCCGCGGCTGCCTTCTGCTCGTCGACGATATCCTGATAAAGGCGGCCTGCCGCTTCGGAAGCGCCGAGTATGACGGAGCCACAACCCAAAAGGCCTGCTGCGACGGCTCCTTGCAGCGCCTCGGGGGCGGCGGCAAGGGTCATGCGGCTGACCTGGACGCTTGGCACCATGCCATGCTCGGCGATGGCGACCAGAGTCGCATCGAGAATGCGCCGCTGTGCATCCGTAGGCATCTGACCGGTAATGAGAAGCCAGATGTGTTCCGTGAATGAAATTTCCCCGACGAGATTTTCGACCAGATCGTGGCCGCGCACGATGATCGTCTCGGGATTGGACGTGCAAATGGACTGGAACGGGGAGGTCTGTTTGCCGATTTTCATGATTTTTCTCGCACACTCAAACCGTCAGCCGAGAACCGGCTCTGCGACCCGGGAGTGGGTGCGCACCCAGCGGTGGAATTTTTGCATGTAGCCTTGCAGGAAAGCCTTGGTGGATTCGTCGGCAATCTCGCCGTCTGATGTGATCATGCCTGCCGTCAATTGCAGGTAGACCTCGGGCTGTCCCATGGTTGGCATGTCGAGATAGCCCAATATTGCGCGCAGGTGCTGCTGCGCGGCGACTGTGCCCAGCCTTCCTAGGGACGCGCCGGCGATTGCCACCGGCTTGCCTGTCCAGGAATTGGCATTGGCGGGCCGCGACAACCAATCGAGCGAGTTCTTGAGAAGTGCGGTTATCGAGCGGTTGTGCTCAGGCGTCACGATCAGAATGCCGTCGGCGGCCTCGATCGATTTTCGCAAGCGAAGCACCGGCGAGGGCATGCCGGCTTCCAGGAGGCTTTGATTGAACAAGGGCAGGTCATCGAGTTGGGGGACGTCAAAGCTGAGGTCGGTTCCGGCAAGGCGCATCATTGCCTTTGCAAGGCTCTGGTTTACGGAACCGGGCCTCGAACTGCCGATCAGAACTGCAACGCGTAGCGGTGCCAAACTCTTGCCTCCCCAGTCGAGGAGCCGCCCTCCTGGCGGTGCATCCTCAACTCAATAATTCGTCAGGCGAAATTATTTTCGGATTATGAAGATGCCGACATAGGGTTGTCAAGCTCGGGAAAGCGGTTTTTGTACATAAGTAGAATGAGGGCGAGGTCGCGCGGGTAAGGGAAAACAGAACACCCTGGCCCGGCGCGTTTTCTTGTGCGCGCAAGGCTTGGCCTGCTTATTCCAGGTTGCGTATGAGAACTATCGAAAAGGTCGATTTTGCCAGCCGGCCTGATACATCAATGCATACCGAGCGAATGAAGCAGGGCAGGGTAGCGAAGGAGCAGGTTCGAGACGCGGGCGGCTGCTACCCGCAATTCGGCAAGCCGCTGTTCCAAAAGGTCCTGCGGCTTCAGTCGTGGCGAATAGCCGGATGTGTTGACCGCAGCCACCACCTTGCCGACGTTGTCGCGGATCGGTACGGCAAGGGCCGTAATGCCGTAGTCGAGCTGGTCAACGGTGACCGAGTAGCCATTGACCCGAACATCGGCCAGGATTTTGCGCATTTCTTTTTCACCGGTGACGGTAACGTCGGTGAGTTTGCGCAACTCCGTTTTCTCAAAGTAGGCGTCGATCTCTTCCGGTGGCAAATGTGCCAGCAGGACACGTCCCATCGATGTCGCGTAAGCCGGGTAGGTGACGCCGATGCTGGCCATGCGGCGGGCAGCCCGCGTTTCGGACACATGGGCTATGTAAAGAACGTTGGCACCGTCGAGCACGCCGACATTGGCTGCATCGCCGAAGAGTTCAGTGATGCGATGGAGTTCAGGCATTATCGCTTCGTCGACGCGAACCGCCTTCAGATAGGCAGAACCCAAGGTGAGGATACGCGGCGCCAGCAGGAAATGCTTGTGATTGCGGCGCACGAAGCCCAGTGCTTCAAGCGTGTGCAGGTTGCGCCTGACCGTGGCTGGCGACATGTCGACCTTGCGAGCCAGCTCGGTTAGCGTCATCTCCGGTGTCGATTCGTCAAACGCTTCGATGACGGCGAGGCCTCTTGCCAGCGCTTCGACATATTCGGGGTTTTTGTCTTCGCTCATCGGCTGCTGCAATATCTCGGCGGGTTCGATGGTGTCTCAATGACACAAAGAGATTCTATCATGCAATGTCTTAACCGAATGGAATTTCGTGTAGCGAAAGTGGTGATAAGCTTTTTGCCGAGGCGCTGAAATCGATTTTCTCTAACGCTGCCGCTGTTCGTTTGGACCACTCTTGGCCTGATCTCGATTGAAATGTTCATCCAATGTTTTGTACGTAACACTGCAAGGCTAATTTAAGTTAGTTGCATTTAAGATGACCGCGACACGCCACAGGTGCGTTTAACGTCAGCGGTATGATGCGTTTGTCTATCGTCAAATTTCGTCGGCTTTGGCCCGCCTTGGCAACATGGTCGAACGTCCCTGCGGCGATCGCAACGGTTGTGCTTTTGCTGGCCGCGTTTTTTGCCGACTATCAGAACAAGATCGTGTCCGAGCAGTCGCTTCGGGCGGAAGTTGCCAGTCACGTCAATCTCATTCGAGCCAAACTCGAAGGCAACATCAATGCCGATATCCAGCTTGTCCGGGGTCTTGTCGCGACGATCGTGACCGAGCCGGACATGAAGCAGGACCGTTTTGCCGAACTTGCAAAGAATGTGTTCCAGGAAGAAAGCCAGCTTCGCAACATTGCCGGCGCCCCCGGCCTCGTCATCAGCTTGATGTATCCGCTGGAAGGGAATGAGAAAGCGATAGGGCTGGACTATAGCCAAGACGAAAAGCAGCGCGAAGCGGCGCTACGGGCGCGCGAAACACACCAGATGATACTCGCCGGACCGGTTGACCTTCGTCAGGGCGGGCAGGGATTTATTGGCAGGTTTCCGGTGTTCCTCAATCGGGGTCAGCCCAACGAGACGTTCTGGGGTGTGATCTCCGCAGTCATCGACATGCATAAACTTTACCAGGACTCCGGCCTTCTCGATGAAAATCTGCCGATTGAAATCGCCTTGACGGGAAAGGATGCTTTGGGCGGTGGGGGTACCCGCTTCTACGGGGGCGGCCGCATAACCGATGACAAGCCGGTTACCGCGCAGGTCCTCCTTCCAACGGGGTCCTGGCAAATCGACGCTATTCCCGTGGGTGGGTGGGGTTCTGCTCGCACCAATACATGGCTGCTGAGGGCAATCATGCTTGCCGGCGGCTTGCTGGTCATTGGGCCGATAACAGTTGCCGGCAGGTTGTTCAGGGAAAGGCAGGAACACTATCGCGACCTGCACGACAGCGAACAACGGCTGCGCAGGCTGTCGCGCCGGCTGGAATTGGCGCTGGACGCGTCGCAACTCGGCGTTTGGGAACTCGACCTGCAGACGAATGTGATCTGGTGGGACGATCGTCTCAATGAAATCTACGGCAGGCCTGCGGATGGAGAACCGAGACGTCTCGAAGATTGGGCGAATACGGTCCACCCCGACGATCGGGAGCGGGCGAGGGTCGACTTCGAGCGCGGGGTTGCCCAGGGCTTCTATTCATCCGAGTATCGGCTGCTTTTACCTGGCGGACAAATCAAGCATGTCCGGGCCCGGGCAGTTCGCTATCAGGACGGCGACGAGGCGCCGAAACTTGTCGGTGCGGAATGGGATGTTACAACCGATATCGCGATGACGCGCGAACTGCAGGGTGCGAAGAACCTTGCGGAAATCCGAAATGCGGAGCTGATCGACGCTCAATCGCGCATAGAATACGATGCGCTTCACGATTCCCTGACGGGTCTGCCCAATCGGCGCTATCTGGACAGCGAACTCAAACGGGACGGTTCATTCGGTTCCGACAAAATTGCCATCCTTCATATTGACCTGGACCGCTTCAAACAGATCAACGATACGCTGGGCCACGCGGCGGGCGACGCCATGTTGATCCATGTGGCCGGGGTCCTGAAATCTGCGGTTAGTCCGGAAGATTTCGTTGCCCGTATCGGAGGGGATGAGTTCGTCGTCCTGTGCCGCTCCGGCTTCGATGCAGACCAACTTGGCGTGCTGGCCGACGAGATCATCTCTCAAATGCGCCAACCCGTTTACTACCACGGCCATCAGTGCCGGTTTGGCGTCAGCATTGGCATTGCGCTGGAGGATTCGGAGTTGTCCGACCCGCGGCGCCTGTTGGTGAACGCCGATATCGCGCTCTACCGTGCAAAAAGCATGGGCCGCAACCGGCACGAATTCTTCAGCAAAACCCTGCAAGCCGAGATCGTCAGAACCAAACGCGTGGCGGATGAAATCCTCGGCGGTCTCGAGCGCAATGAATTCTGCGCGCACTATCAACCGCAATTCGATGCGCGGACTTTGGAAATTGCTGGCGTCGAGGCGCTGGCACGCTGGAACCATCCCCGTGAAGGACTATTGGCGCCGGACGCGTTCCTGGGCGTGGCCGAGGAACTGAATGTCGTTGCGGATATCGACAAGGTGATCCTCGAGCAGACGCTGGCCAATTTCGCGCGGTGGAAACTTCTGGGTCTGCCGATACCGCGAACATCCGTCAATGTGTCGGCGCGACGCTTGCGCGACGAGGAACTGATCAAGAGCCTGAACAAACTCGACATTCCATCTGGTTCGGTTTCCTTCGAACTCGTCGAGTCGATCTTCCTTGATGAAAACGACGAAGTCGTCGTGCGTAACGTCGAGCAGATCAAGAAACTCGGCATCGACATCGAAATCGACGACTTCGGCACTGGCTATGCGTCAACCGTAAGCCTGCTTAGACTTCAGCCGCGCCGCCTGAAAATCGCTCGCCAGCTTATCGTGCCGATCGTGGAGTCACCCAAGCAGCGGCAAGTGGTCGCTTCGATCATCGATATCGGAAAATCACTTGGCATCGAAGTGGTGGCAGAAGGCGTCGAGACGATGCAGCATGTTCGGACCTTGCGGGACATGGGTTGCGACCTGTTGCAGGGCTATGCGCTGTGCAGACCGCTGACCGAAGCGGCTCTGACCGAGTTCGCGCGCTACGGGAAACATCGCCGCGCAATCTAGATGGCCACTTCTCAATGGGTTGGTCGCCGGGTTTTGTGGTGCCGGCCTTCGGCTCGCTATGCCCGCATCCGGTCTTTCCCGAGTAGCCGTGGGTTACAGCGACCCCGCAATCTGTTTTTCAGCCACTGCCGATGCCATGGAATAGATGCTCTCCATGGTGGAGAGGCTCGTAATGTCGCGAATCCTGGCCAATTGCCGGGCAGTCATGTCGATGCCAAGTTCGTCCTTCAGCCATTGGTGCTCCAGGAGGAGATCGTAGCGCCGGAACGTGAACAGCGGTTCGGGCGCTATGCATACTCCACACAAGTTTCCAATCTCGGAATTGATCGACCAAGGCGTCTGGCAGCGTCCTAGCGTCTGCATCATCATCAGAACCAGCGTGTCGTTGTCCGACATCATCGAGCGCAAGGCGTCGATGGCGAAGGGGGCGGCAAAGCGGGACGAGAAGGATTTGCGCTCGACGCGATAGCGAAACGAACCGGTCCCGATCGATGTTATCTCCAGTTGGTCCTGGCCTGTTTCCCAGCCGTAGCCGTAAGCGGGAACCGTAGCGATATGGAGCAACGCCAAGCCAGGGTTGTTATGTGGCGAAACGCCTCCGTCCACGAACAGGCCCGCGGTCTTGCCCTTCACGATCTCGATGAGGTGAGGGTCGAAAAAATGCGGAGCAGCCGTCGAGGCCCGGATGATGTTGGCAAGCGAGTAGTGGCGATTGCCGATGTAACTGCCGTCTTCGGGATCGTTCCAGTAGGGCGCTGCACTGTTGTTGGTCAGGAACCAGACGGCGCCGGTATCGACACGTTTGGTAATGATGGCGAGGCCTGTCTTGAGATCGGGGGCGGCAAGCGTGCGGTCGCCGACGATTCCGAGGAATTCACGCTGGAGGGCCTCCGCGCTGAAAATGGCGTGAACAAGAGGGATGCGGTTCCAGGCACGCCTGAAAACATTGGGCGCAAGCCTGAAATAGTGATCCTTGATCTCCGACAGTGGTTGTCCTAGCGCAAGACCTGTCGCGATGATCGAGCCTGTGGAAGTGCCCCCGATCAGGTCGAAATGCTCATGCAGTGCGATCGGGCGCCCGTGATCGAGCCGAAGCCTCTCTTCCAATCGTTCGAGGAACGCGATCGACGCCACGCCGCGCAGTCCACCGCCGTCGAGCGCCAGTATTCGTTTCGGCCTGTTCGTCATGTCCTTTGCCAATCCGTTGACGTTTCTTCGTCCGGATCGTCATGGCGCCAGTTTCCTTCCTCATCGCGAACTATGATGATGACTTTCTTCCCCATCGTCTTTGCCCGCAGCAGGGTATCTCCTGCGCTGCCGCTGCCGGAATTGCCCGCACCGTCATAGACGGCCACAAGTACATCGCAGTTGTCGAGGATATCGGATGCCTGGCTGCGGTGCGCATCGAGACCTGGCCTCGGTTGCGAGGTTCTGGCGACCCCCACATGGGCAATATCTCCGTGCGGTACCCATTCAGCCGCACCTTCGACCGCACCTTCTTCGGTAAGATGGATGAGGTTGTCCGTGCCGGAACTGTCTTTCTCGACCCTGGAGAACGGAAAAAACAACAATGGCTTGGTAGCGCCGAGGCCTGTCCAGGCGTCGACCGCAATGCGGTCCGCTCCGGGTGCGTATCCACTGACGAGCCCTCCGATAGCGCCACGCGCAAGCCGGCCGGCAAAAAACACTTCGAGAAACAGCGCCAGGCCCTGAGGCCCGTTCGTCCGATCTAGATCTCGATGGCCGACGAATCCGAAAACGGGCGCTGGAGTTTCCTGCCAATCCCACAGCGATGAAATTTCAACAGGCACCTGTACATTTGGTCTGCCGCTCTTTGGGGGCGGGGCCGCCCAAGCTCTGGCCGCCGCGCCTATGGCATTGGCCAATGCCAGCGTTTCCTCTGCCGGATGCGAAAAGAAATCGAAACGGACGCGGCACAGCCTTGCCGAGATGGCGGGCTTGGCCATGAGTGCCGAGAAAGCCTGACGAGCGCTTTCGATGGTGGCATCGAGACTGTCGCGACCGGGCTCGCCCGCAATGACGATGCGGATTTCCGTTGGCGAATGTGTCTCGCCGGAAAATGCGGGGTCCTGCACGAAGCGGCAACGCGGTTCGAAGACGGCGATGTTCGATTTCTTTGGCAGCTTTTCCGTTCTGGTTGCCAGTACGAGAGTACAAACGCGTTTCGTCCACGCGCTGACATCCACGTCGCGGCCACTGTCTCCTTCGACAAGCGTGCGCAAAAGGACAGCATCCCAGCGCCTCGTTACCGCGTCGAGATCAGACCAGCCATGCATGTTGTCGTGCAGGCGTCGCTCGTCGTTTCGTTGTGAGGGGGCGGGTTTCGGCGTCATTTTCCAGCCGTCCAGCGCTCGGTCCGCCGTCCAGCGATTGTGTTCGGCAATCGCCACGGCAAGTATTCTGGAAGCGCGAT
Organism: Mesorhizobium sp. Root552; assembly: GCF_001427285.1. Lineage (GTDB taxonomy): Bacteria > Pseudomonadota > Alphaproteobacteria > Rhizobiales > Rhizobiaceae > Mesorhizobium. Next base: position 61,497 of record NZ_LMFV01000034.1, on the reverse strand, counting down.
GCGTGCTCTCGATATCCTGAGCCGCGGCGCCGGATTTCCACCAGCGCCTTGGCAATTTGCCGTCCTGCATGACATCATAGTCCATGATGTTTTCGGTCGCGACATAGGGATCGCGCAGCTCGGCATCGACGGCGGGTACCATCCTGCCACGGTGCCGCCATTGCCCGCCCAAATCCTCGAACTTCATGACGGCATGGCGGTGAAGCCGCCGATTGGCGTTTCGTTTCGTTTCCGAGAGGTCGTCCCAGGGTTCGTCGCTGAATACGAAACTCGGATCGGCCAGCCGCATCCTGATGCCTTGGGCTCGATAGGCCTCGTGCAGCTCCCTTGCGATCTGATCCGGATCGTCGTCGCAAGCCGGCGTAGCGGCCATCGTTGCTTCCAGAGCCCCGAATGCCCGGGCAATGCCGATCGGATGGGTCGACAACACTGGCGTGTCGCCCTGATGCCCGCTCCAAATTCGTACATGGATCGGGGCAGGTGGAAGCGTTCTTTTCAAAATGGCCATGTGGAGTGCGGCGGCAGCCCGCAGGTTCAACGAGTCGTCGCCCGCGGCAAACACCCACGCCGTTGCCGGCCCATGTTCGGAAAGAACCCGCTTGAGGCCCTCGTCCGCCCCGAAATCGATCGTGTCGGCATCGGCAGCTTCGATGTTGATGCGGGCCCGCGCAGCGATAGGCAGTGATGGCTCGTTATCGTTCGGGAAAAGCGCCGGTGCCCGGCGCTTGAGCCGGCTACGGACAAGGGCAGCGTTTCGGTCGAATATCGATATGACGGGTGCCTCAAGACCCGTTCGCCAGGCTGTCAGCAAGGTTTCCACGGCAACCGACTCGCCCTGCGCGCCACACCCGACAATGACAAGATGAACGCGCCTCTGCCGCTTTTCGAGCGCCACGCGATCGAAGCGGGCTTGCGCAATCAACAGACGTGCGGCTTCGGCAGGCAGCGAAAAGCCCTGGACGTTGGCGGCTCCCAGAAAACCGCGAGGGGCGGTTTCAGGCAATGTTGCAGCAAGGTCAGGGTCGGACAGAACCGCACGTACGGCATGCGGCGCGTCGCTCAGGCTATTGCGGGCGGAGACCGCTGCATCGAGTGTTTGCATATCGCTGCCTGACGCGACAAACACGCATGACGAGCGCTCAATCCGCACGCGCCGGTGCAAGGCGGGGTCCGAGGGATCACCTTCGACGAGCACCACGTTGTCGCGTCGCGCCGTTTCGGCAAGAGCCGGCGTAACCTCGCTATGAATGGCGGTGACGAACCTGCCCTGCCTCCACCACTGGTCCACCTGCGCGACGACCGGCAGACCGAGCATCCATTGTCCAAGGCTATGCCTCAAGCCATCTACATGGGATATTGCCGCCGGCCGGTGCCGGACACGGGTAGCCAGTTCATGGGCAATGGCCTGGCCAACCGGGCCGTAGCCGAGAACGATGGCGCGCCTTCGATGGCCCAAGATCTGGATACGCAATAGAAGGCGGCGGGCGAGGCGGGGTGCGAAGAAGGCAACAACTGCCGCTGCTGAAAAAACCAAGGCGGCATAGCGCGCGGCCTCAAGAGCGAGATTTATCTCGGCAGATTGGGCGGGATTGTTGCAGTCTCGGTTGAATTCGAGGACGAAAAGTTGTGCAGCCCGGTAGAATGCGTCAGCCAGCCGCCGCAATCCCGGCCATTCCCAGCTCGCGCCGCCGCCATTCGCCAGGACGCAGCTATCAAAGAGAAACGCCGTGGCGCCGAATATCAGTACCGCGGCGAATGCCAGATACTTCCCGTATCTTAGCAAGCCGTCGACAAGGCGAACCATCCTCACGCCCCCGTTGCGCGCCTTGCCGATTTAGACACATCATTACCTGCATCGTCCATACATGCTCTTGTTTCCCCATTCGGGCGACGATGACGAGGCTTGTCCACCAGAAGCACTATGGGCCTCATCCATCGAAGGGGATTTTTGCGCCTTTTTTCCATTGCGTGGATTCTGTGACGCATGGCACTCTATTTTGAACAGCAGGTCCAAGGGGGATGGATCGATGAGCGAGGTCGTGCAGCGATGGCATTGCGTTCTCGCAGGAAAGGAGCATGGCCCGTTTGACACCGGCCAGCTTCAAGCCCTGATCGCCGAGGGGCGCGCGGGCGACCAGACTCTGGTCTGGGCGGAAGGCATGGCAGGGTGGGTTCCGCTGGCAGATACCGAATTGAAGGGCTTGCTGAAAAGCAAGCCGCCAGCACCGCCGCCATTGCAGACCCCACCGGCGCTTGCTGCGATCAAGACCGCCGCACCTCAGCAGCAACCGGCAAGCCCAACCTCGACCAAGCGAGACGCAATTGCCCTTGGTTCGGTTGAAAGCATAACACTGCCCCAGGCGGCGCCCGGCAGCACATTTCCCATCGAGCAGTTGCGCGACCCGATGGAGAAATTCTGGATAAAATTCATCTGGGGAGCCAACATCGTTGTTCTGGGCATCCCCTTGTTGCTGCTTCTGATAAACCCCCGGCTGCTGCTGGTCTTGCTGCCGTTGGCCGGCTATGTCGGGATCATCTGGCTGTTCTTCTGGATCACGTGGAAGCTTGCCCTTACACGCATCTACGGCAATGGCATTGAGGTCACCAAGGATCAGTATCCGCAGATCCACAACATCATCGTGCGCGCCAGCGACTTCCTCCAGATCGAACGGCCTACGGTTTTCGTCCTGCAGGGCGACGGGCTTTTCGAGATGCTGCTCGCCAAACGCTTTACGCGGCGAGGCGTAATCATCATAACGTCTGCAATGCTGGACGAATTCGCCGCCAAGCCAACCTCGCGCGAATTCATGATGTTCGTCGGCCGGCAGTTGGGGCACATCAAGGCAGGGCATTTCCAATACTGGTTCCTCAAGGATGTTATCGGCCGGGCGGCTATTTTCTTCCATGGTGCGTGGAAGAGAAGCTGCCACTACACCGCCGACCGGATCGGCCTGCTTGCTGCCGGCGATCTCTATTCTGCGGAACAGGCGCTGCTCATGATTACGGCTGGCGCCAAGATCGCGCCTGGAACAGATTTCAATGAGATTGTCGAACAGCGCAGGCGGCTCTACGATTCAGTCTGGGCATACATCACGCTCCTGCTCTCGTCCTATCCTTACATGCTCGACCGGATAATCCGGCTGCGCGAGTTCGCTCTCAACATCGGCATGAAAGCACCGGCAGCAGGCGCGTTCCCTATCGAGCACTCCGCCTTGAGGGCGGTTCCGATCCTCATCATTCACGGACACGACCAGGTCGCGTTGCTGGAGCTCAAGGATCTGCTCCACAGCAAGTTCCCGAACGTTGCCCTGAAGGTGATGCTGACGGACAATCTTGGCACAATGAGCATGCCGGAGAAGTTCGAAAAGGTCGCCGGGGATATCCGCGGTGCGATCGCTCTGGTTACGCCCGACGATGTCGGTTCCGCAGTCAACCGGCAGGATGCCGCCACCGCGCGGGCAAGACAGAACGTCATCATGGAAATCGGCTTCGTCTGGGGCCGCCTCGGCCGCGATAAATGCATGCTGATGACAAGAGGCGACCTTGAACTACCTTCCGATCTGTCAGGCATAGACTTCCAGAAATTCGACAAGAGTCCGCGCGAATGCGTTTTTGAGGTTCACACCTTCCTCAACCACGTCACCGGCGATTGAGAGCTGTTCATTTCTGTTCGCAGTAAACCTTTTCCGCCGCCAGCCGCGGAATGAGCGGCGGGTGGCAGGCGCCAATGCGAATGCTCGTGTTGGCGATGATCTTGCGCAGCAGGATACTGTCTTCGCCAGCCCCATAGAGAAGGTCGATATACGATCTTGGATTGACCGAGCGCACCGAGCATTGCTCGCGGTCCTTGCCATCGAAAATGCTCATGAATTCGCCTGCGACGATGCGCTTGCAGACAACGGCGTTCAGCTTGAGATCGCAGATATTGTAGTAGTCGAAGACGTTTTCATCATAAGATGATTTGCGTTTTTCGACGCAGCTCATCGCTTCGGTTGTCGGCATTGCCCGCAAGGCGTCGGCATAGGCGAGGACTTCGTCATCGAGCAGCTTTTTTGCATCCCCCAGCCCCTGTTCCGCCGCCTGCTTCAACAGTGACTCGGCCTTCAGCGCATCTTTGTCGGTGCCTTGCGCATTGAAATACATGTAGCCGGCCATGTATCGAGAATAGGCATTTCCCACTCCGGCACCCTTGTTCGCCCACTCCAGCGCCTTGGTGTAGTCCTGCGCGGTTCCCCTGGCGAAATAGTGGGCTTTCGCAACCTCAGGATAAGCTTCTTTCAGGTCGGCGTTTGCCGCCTTGAGCAGGTATTCCAGTCCTCGCGCTGGCGCATAAATCGCGGTGTTTTCTATCTGGTAGGTGGTGCCGAGGCGAAACGCTCCCATCGCGTTACCCGCGGCATCGGCCTTCTGGAACGCAACTGCGGCCTTGTAGACATTTTCCGACAGACTACGATCCGCGAGATAGTGGTCGCCAATCGTAATCAGCGCGTCAGGGTATTTTTCTCCAGCTTCTTCGAGAAGCGCTATACCCCTGGCGCGTGCAGCAGCATCCGGTCCGTTTTGAAGCAGCAGGGCTCCGGCGCTGAACTTTCCGGAGCTGGACCCGGCTTCGGCGGCCGCTAGCTGGAAGCGCAGGGCTTCGGCTTCGTCGCGCGGCACCCCGAGGCCCTGCTGATACATATGGCCCAAAGTAATGCCAGCGATTTTGTACCCGCCGTCGAAGGACTCTCTGGCGTTGACTACAGCCTTTTGAATTTCATCCGCCGTCGGGGTTCCTGCCAGCAAAGCCCGGGAGTAGCGGAATTTCAGCTTGGCATCGGCGCCGCCTGCCAAAGCACGCTCGCAGGCATCCACCGCCATGGCCTTGTTGATATCTGCAAAGGCTACGCCCGCACCTTCGCCCTCATCGGGGTGGACAGCGAAACGTGTACATTCTGCCACCCATTCCTCATGTGTGGTGCAGGCCGTTCCGGACAAAGCCACTACGCATAGTGCTGACGCCGCAAGCAGCCGACGGGCTGGCTCGGACTGGCCTCTCGTTGAGCGCAGCCTGAGGGCGCTGCGATCCCGAAGTTGGGGAGGTGCATTGCTCTGTAGCGGATAGGATCCGCCTGGCTTTCGGTCCCACATTGATGGCCCTTCGCCTCCCTTATCTCCGTTTTCCAGGTCGATCCCTTTCGTCAGGCTGGGCGAAGCGCTTTTTCTTCGGCTTGGGAGATCGAACTGACCAGCATGGCCGCGACATAGCTTCCAATCGCTTCCAGCGCATAGCTCGCAACATCCCACCACACGTAGGCTTGTGCCTGGGAAAGGGTTTGTGGAGTTTCGGGGAAAATCGCTCCGCTCAATACCGCGGCCAGATTCGAGGCCCAGAACAGCAGCCACCACAACGGCAGCACCAGCGATGTCGAAGCCTGGGCACCGTATCCTCGGTAGAGGTTTCGCATTGCCTCATAGGGTTTCCACAGGAAGGCAACGGGAACGAAGTACCAGTACACGGCACCTGCCGGTGTGATCGTCTGGGGACCGCGGAGGCGGAACAGGTTCTCGGTCGAACGGTATTTCCAGAACAGGAAGACAGCAGCCACGATCAGGAGGCCGATTCCTGCCATTGCGAGCAGGAAGCTGTCGTTTTCAAACGCTTTCGAGGTCGTGTATTTGCCGACGATGCCACCCGGCGCGCGCAGAATCCTTATACCGGTAAAGATCGAGACGGCTGCGTAGAACCATAACAGCCAGCAGAGGGCCTTGCTCAACACCCTGTTGTCGCGCAGGGGATAGACCTTGGCACCTTCGCTTGCGCCAGTCAGGGCGGGCTGCACATTCTCCTGCGCCTCCACGGGGGATTTTGACTCCTGTACCGGCAGGCTAGGCGGTATGACCGGGCCATCCCCCAGAAGCGGCCTCAAGGCGGTCAGGTAAAGCGACGTCCATTCGGCAAGATCGGCCGACCAGACTTTTGTGTGGGCGTCTATGCTGCCCGCTGCCAGAAGCCCTTGCACTTGCTCTCTAGTGAAGGGTCCTTTTTGCTCACCCCCGATGGCACAAAACCACGCTTCGCCTTCGCTCATGTTTCGCCCCAGTCATCCCCGACGGAGCATCTTATTTCCTTTCCTCTGTGGATGTCCTTCAATCAATTCGGATGACTGCATTCCCTGAAAGGATATATCGCAGGCGTGAAAACAGGCTTCTATTGCGAAGCGCGGGTTGTCGTCGGTGTGCTAGCCATTTAGGGCCGACATATCTATGACATGTCTGACCGCCACACCTGCACGCATCTACTTGTTCTAATCGGAGCGTAACAAAGCCGATGCGCTGAACGCGGCCACGGCTCGCAACGGTGCTTTTTGCCATCTGAGTAGTTGACTGGTCACCGGTTCGGTATGCCGGTTATTCGGCGAATTCCCCCGTGAGACCCACGGCGCCAGGTTGTTTTCCGGATCTGGCATCGAAGAGGCCAGCCTGCACATTGTCGAGCTTGGTCAGGGAGTGTTTACAGCTACCAAGTTTGAAGTAATCCATGCTCCCTCATCTATACAGATGAGTTGGGGTTTGTGACGATAAGCCGGACAAGCGGATTGAAACAGATACTGGAAGAGACGCGTGAGCGCTACAATACTATCGGGCGCAATTACTATGTAAATCATCTACATGGATGTCATACACGTCAGTTCCTATTTTTACCTAAGTGACTTATTTGTTTGATGAATGAGGCTTGGCTGGGGAACCTGGATTCGCAGCCAGTAAAACACCACCTCCCAGCTAGATCATTGATCCCGCTGCGAAATTCAGTTTGCCAGAGCGGCCTCGCCACAATTTGTGCATCACCTCTGTGCCCAGATCTGGAGGTGGCGTCAAGTCCCAGTCTCACTGTCCATAGACCTCTCCGAACACGACGCGAGACGATCTTGGGCAAACTTTGCCTAGATCGCCACGCCCCTATGCGACTGGCGCTCGCAGATTCGTATGTCATCTCAAGCACTCTAGTTCCGGACCGGCTTCGCCGACGGATATGCCAGCTTGGCCAGAAGAACGCCGGAGCAATGAGGGTCGAACATATTCTGTCTGATGCTTACCGACCTCGGTCGCACCCACCCGCGGGCCCGGCCACGAGCCTATCGAGAAAACCGACCTGACCAGGAATGATCTTCATGCCGGCCTCCGCCAATTCGAACCAAGCCGCACGGTCGATCTCGAGAAACGACTGCGCCCTTTTGCTACCCGGCGGCCATTCCATTTCGAATACATTGCTGCGCAGCGTCGCCGGGTCGAAATCCGCTTCGGCGGCATATGCGGTGACGATCTTCCCGCTGGGTTGCCTGATCTCGCCGAGCGACTCCAGCGGCACTGACAACGTCCATCCCGACTCCTCGGTGAACTCACGTCGCGCAGCCGATTCTGGATTTTCGCTTTCCTCGTACTCACCCTTCAGGATGGACCAGGCGCCTTGATCGCGTCGGCTCCAGAATGGCCCGCCCGGATGACCGAGAAGGACTTCCAGTCTCGGGCCTTTCCAGCGATATGCGAGGATTCCGGCGCTACGTCGGACCATGTGCTTGCCCGGCCTGCAGGATCGAATGCAACCTTTGGCCCCTGCATACTCGCTTTCAGCGAAACACAATGACAGGAATATCGGCCAGAGTCAGTACTTCCGCGGTATGGCTGCCCAGCATGACCCGGCTCATGCCGGTGCGACCGTGCGAGGCCATCACGGTGGCGTCGCAACCGCATTTGCGGGCAGTGTCGAGAATGCCTGGCGCTGCCCGGCGATCCGGCACGTGGATGGTCTCGATTTCCAGCCGCAGTCGCTCGGTGCTCGCCTTCACGGGGGCGAGGATCGCTTCGGCATCTCGGTATTAGTCTCGTTCATAAGCCGCCATTTCTGCCTCGCCGGGTGTCCACAGGGTCGCACGAATAGGCGAACTGCCCGCCGGGCGCTTCCGTCGCCGTCATCGCTGTGACCCGTGCACCATGCTCTTTGGCGAGCGACAGTCCGTGAATGACGCCAACTTGGGCAAGCTCTGAGCCGTCGGTGGGGATAAGGACGTGCGTGTACATGGGAGTGTCTCCGTACGAACTGCGTCGATGTCGTTTTTTGGGACGGCCGAACGAATCAAGCTCTGGCGAGCGCAGCCTCGATCGTCTCGATGCTGCCGCTGGTGAAATCCTTGGCTAGGTCACCGATCAGATTTTTCCTAGTCCTGTCATGGAAGTGGCTTCGCAATTCCCCCAGCGTCCGTGGATCGGCGATGACAAACAGCGAGACGATTTCCCCGTCCAGCATCAGTCGATTCAAGTATGCTGCCGCGCTCGCCGCGAAGTCGTCTTCCTCCAGTCGCCACCGGTCGGGATTGGCAGACGTGCTGCGATGCCGTGCGCCCGAGCCCTGATTGGCTGGCTGAACGCCAGCCACGGCTTCTTCGACCAACTGGATGCGCGGTTCGACGCCCTTGTTGCGGAACAGGCGCAACTTCTCGCCATCGACGACGGCAACTGTGGTGTCATTTGGCAGTATCATTTTCCCGTCCTGAGGTTTTGTGCGGCCTTTTCGTCCTTTTCCATTTATCGGCCACAGGCCGACACATCATTGATCCTGGTCAAGTCTGGTGAGGTGACCTTGACGCAAAGATTCCCAGCGCCACGGCATCGTCGCCTTTTCCCTCTGAGCGGTTTTTGAACCGTCCGTCGGGATGAGAATTTGCCGTCCGTGTATGCTTGGGCAGAAGCTGCACAGGATCTGTTGCGCGGTATCAACTGTTCCCGCGGCGAACCACGACGAAGTGCATCTGGTCATCTCGGTAGATTCCGAGGAGAAGCAGGCCCGCATGGTCGGCCGCGATGCGTACAGCCTGCTCAGGGCCGCCTATCGGCTTCCGGTCAATTGTCGCGATGACGTCAACTTCCATAAGCCCACTGCTCGCCGCAGCACTATCCGGGTCGACGGATACCACAGCGGCGCCTAGGACCTTGCCGTAGGCGGGTGATCCGGGCGTCACTTTGGCCAGCAAGACCGATTCGAGAAGTCCTCTGCCATGGTAGAGGGCCGGCTCGCTTATTTTCATTGATACGTCCGCGTCACGATCGATCCTTCTCCCGTCTCGAAGGGCGGTGATATGGACCTTCGCGTGCGGCGCGAGGTTGCCGATCAAGCGGCGCAGCTCGTCGGCGTCCGCCACGTCTTCGCCGTTGACGCACAGAATCACGTCGCCAGGCACCAAGCCTGCCGCATCCGCGCCGGAACCGGGAAGCACCTGGCTGACGACGGCGCCCTTCGAGGTGTTGGCGTGGAGCGCCGCCGCGAGTTCCGCAGCCAGGTCCTGTGCGACGACGCCGAGCTGCCCGCGCCGAACCTCTCCATGTGCAATCGGTTCAGCGCAGGCTCATGCGCTGGAGCGTGCCGTCGCGCAGGACGAACTGGTGCCAGATCGCCATCAGCGCGTGCAACCCGGCGAGATAGAGGATCACGGTGCCGGCGTTTTCATGGAGATCGGCGATCAGGCCGGGTGCGCCCTGCACATGGGCGGCGATGGCGGGAAGGTGCAGACCAAAGAAGGAGACCTGCACACCGAGGCGTGAGGCAGCGTACCAGCCTGTCAGCGGCAGGGCGATCAGAAACAGGTAGAGCACTGCATGACCGGCCTTGGCGGCCGCGCCGAGCCAACCGCCCTGCGGCTCCACATCGGGCGTTCCACCCGCGAGCCGCAGGATCAGGCGGGGCACGACCAGCACGAGCACCGCCAGCCCAAGCGAGAAATGCAGCAGCGGCGGATCTTCGGCTACTTGCCGGCCGCCTTCCGAGGTCAGCCACGCGCCGAGCACGGCCAGCGCGGTCACCCAGTGAATGACAATCATGGTTTTCGAATAGCGAGTGGAATTGGTGGGCATGGTCCGTTTTTCCTGCATCTTGTTCACCTTTGGACAGTCATCGTCACGATGGAAAGGAGGCTGCTTGTCATTTCACTTTTGCTTTCGGGGCACCCTTGTTGGTGAAGAGCCCGTTGGAAGGGGACGTGGGCGCAGCCCTTGGCTGGTCGGCGCCGTTTTCGTCATCGTCATTGAGACCGTCGCGCTTCATCTTGACGATCTCCAGCGAGCCGGGATCCACCTTGACCTTGATATCGCGACCGTTTTCGTCAGTACCTTTGATCTGGTAGCAGCCATCGTCGGCTCTGATCCTGCGTATGGTCCAGCCACGAGCCTCGGCCATCTTCTGCACTGCATCGCGCGGCTGCCACTGATTCATCGCAAGGTGGCAATCGTCGTCCGAAACTGCCGCGTCTGATCCTGCAAACACGAGAAACACAGCCGCCGTCAGTGCGCGTTTTCTCATATCGTTTGTCCTTGCTCCACTTGTCACTGTAGGGATGATGGCAGTCTTCGCTGACGAATGGCTGAAGCCGCGGAATGATTTCGTCAGCTTACTGACAGGATTCAGTGGCAATTGTGCAGTGAAGAAGAGGATGGCCCTTCATGAGAATCCTTCTGGTCGAAGACGACGCCATCCTGGGCGCGGCAGTGCGTGATCACATCGTCGCGTCCAGCCATTCGGTCGACTGGGTGACGCGGCTCGACGCGGCCGCGGACCATCACCTCAGCGCAACCTACGACCTCATTCTGTTGGACATGATGCTTCCGGACGGACATGGTATTGGCTTCCTGCGCAACCTGCGCATGAAGGGCTGCGCCACGCCTGTGATCATCCTGACGGCACTCGACCAGATCTCGGACCGTATCTTGGGCCTTAACGCCGGGGCGGATGATTACATGACCAAGCCGTTCGACCTTTCGGAGCTTTCGGCACGGTTGAACGCTGTGGCGCGGCGCTACAGCGGCAATCCGAACCCGCTCGTCGAGATCGGCGCCCTGCAGATCGACCTCGCGGCCAGGACGGTCATGCGCGGCGCCCGGTCGGTCGATCTGACCGCGCGCGAATGGGCGCTGTTAGAGGCATTCGTCCAGCGCCCAGGCCAGGTCATATCCAAGGCGCAGCTTGAGGAGCGGCTCTATGCCTTCGGCGCCGAGGTGGAAAGCAATACGATAGAAGTGCATGTCAGCCGCTTGCGCAAGAAGCTGGGGCATTCGGTCGTCGATACGGTGCGCGGTATCGGCTACCGGCTTGGAAAAGCCGGATGATGCGGCCAAGAAGTCTGCAATGGCGGCTTTCGCTGTGGCTCGGGTTGGGGGTGGCGCTGCTGTGGGCGGTCGCGGCAGCAGTAACGGCGCACAAGCTGCGCCATGAGATGAACGAAGTTTTCGACAGCGCGCTCGAAGAAACGGCGCAGCGCATTCTGCCGTTGGCTGTGCTCGACATCATCGGTCGTGATCATGATGGCGACGATGATGCGGGGCAGCGTGTGGCAACACTGCGCCAGCACGACGAATATTTCACCTATATCGTCCGGGATTCCGAGGGCAAGGTGCTGTTGCGGTCCCACAATGCCGACCTCGCGGTCTTTCCGCCTTTCGCCAGCATGGGCTTTGCCGAAACGGCGACCCACCGCATTTATTTCGATGCTGCTTTACGTGGTACGGTCACGATCGCCGTGGCCGAACCGCTCGCCCATCGGCGTGCGGTGGCCGAGGAGGTTCTGCTGGGGTTGGCACTCCCGCTCGGCCTGGTCATTCCTCTCAGCCTGTTCGGTGTCTGGATCGTCGTACGGGTTTCTATGGCGCCGATCAGGACGTTCCGTTCGGGTATAGAGGCGCGCGGCGGCGGCGATTTGACGACAGTCCCGGCCGATGGCCTGCCATCTGAAATTCGGCCGATCGCAATGGCGGTGAACCACCTGCTGGAGCGACTCAGGCGCACGCTGGAAGCAGAGCGAAGCTTCACGGCCAACTCCGCACACGAACTGCGGACGCCGGTGGCCGCGGCGCTGGCGCAGACGCAGCGGCTGATCGCCGAGGCGCCGAACGAGGCTATCCGCAAAAGGGCGCGACACATCGAGACGGCTTTGCGGCGGCTTTCCAGGTTGTCAGAGAAACTGATGCAGCTTGCAAAGGCCGAAGGAGGCCGGCTTCAGGCAGCCAATCCAGTGGATGTCGCAGCCGTGCTGAAAGTGCTGGTCGACGAAATGGCGATGGACGATCCCAAGCGTATCGAATTGTCCCTGCCTGACGCTATGGTGTTCTCCGGCATCGACGCCGACGCATTCGCGATCCTGGCGCGGAACCTGATCGAGAATGCGTTGAAGCACGGCTCGCGGCAGGAACCGGTGCGCGTCGCTTTGTCGGCGGATGGCGTGCTGCGGGTTCTGAACGCAGGAACCGCAGTTCCTTCGGCCGTGCTTTTCCGCCTGGCAGAGCCTTTCGAGCGAGGCTGCGCGCAGGGGGAGGGCGCCGGCCTCGGGCTCACCATCGCCAACACTATCGCTTCCGGCGTTGGCGGACGGATCGAATTGATCTCTCCGCGAGAAGGGCGCCAAGACGGCTTCGAGGCCAGATTCATGCTCCCAAATGAGCGGAACGGCCAAAATCCATCCTGATCCTGATCATTCTCCGGTTCGTCGCTCGCTACAGGGATCGGAGGGTCGAACCCTTCTCAAGCTGCCTCGAATTCGACCCCGGTGGACGTTCGGCGCGTGGATGCGAGCCTGACATATGCCTTGATCGGCAGGTGATCGGATGCCAGACGTGCCAGCGGCGTGTCGTGGGCCATGATGGGCGAGAGGATGTCCTTGCGGTTTGCGATCATTCGATCGAGTGCCAGGAGAGGCAATCGGGAGGGGAAACTGGGAACGGCCGCCGGCAGTGGACCGAATGCGGCGTCGAATGTGTGGAGCGCGGAACGTCCGTTGAGTCGCCATTCGTTGAGATCGCCCATCAGCAATGCTGGCACCTCGTCACGGGCGTTCATGATTTCCTGTATCAACCGCGCCTGATGGGTGCGAGAACGGCGAAGAAGCCCGAAATGCGCCGCGATGATCGTGACGGCGCCGCCGGCTTCCAGTTCGAGTTCAGCGACGATCGCGCCTCGCGGCTCCAGCCCCGGAAGGGAGATCTGATGAACGTCGCGGACGACGCCACGCCTGAAAAGCAGAACGTTCCCATGCCAGCCATGTGTTAGCATGTTTCCTGATACAGGCACGAGCGCGAGACCAGTTTCGCGCTCGATACGGGCGAGGTCGAGCAAGCCCTCCCGGTTACCGAAGCGCCTGTCGGCCTCCTGCAGGGCTATGACGTCGGCATCTATTTCGTGAATGACCCTGAAGGTTCGCTCAGGGTCGAACCTTCCGTCGGCGCCGACGCATTTGTGGACATTGTAGGACGCCACCAGCATGCCCGGCTCGCCCATGCCCGCCGCGGTCGGCGATTGTCCGGCGCGCTGCCGACGCATTCGAAGCTGTTCGAGGACCCTCGTGGGGCCGAACCTGTGCATAATCGTTTTCGCCTCCTTGTCGATCCTGCGCCTGAATCTCATAGCTTGCCTTTGTATCTGGGTATCGGCGAATTCCACTGCAATCGGTAGATGAAGCACGGCCTGTCCGTCAAAGGTAAGGCGATCCGAGCCACAATAAACGGTCGATCAGACGTTCCAGGAACGGTCTGGCGCGCAAACTTTCCAAAGTTACCTCTACAGCCGAGCCGATCGCGGCCTCGATCTGCCGTTCAATCCTGGCGGCGAAATCGGCGTCCAGCACTTCGAGATCGATTTCGAAGTTAAGCCTCAGCGAGCGCGGATCGAGGTTGGAAGAGCCGACGAAGGCCCAAACGGAATCGACGACAAGCAGCTTGGAATGGTCGAAAGGTCCCTGCGTGCGCCAGACCCGGCAATAGCTCCGAACGACCTGATCGAACTGGGCTGTCATCGCACGGTCGACGAGAAGGAGATTGTTTGCGGACGGCACCACGATGTCGATGTCTATCCCGCGCCGGGCAGCGGTCGTCAGCGCACTGATCAGTTCACGGTCGGGCAGGAAGTAGGGCGACATGATGCGGATGGAGCGGCGCGCGACGGAGAAGGCGCCCATAAGCATCTTGTGGTTGGCTTCGAGGCTCGCATCGGGGCCGGAAGGAAGGGTGCGAATGAAGACGGGGGAACCGGGCTCGCCGAAAGATTCGGAGGCGATACTCCAGGCATCGCCATGCAACCGTTCGCCGCTGGCGAAATACCAGTCCTCCGCCGCAACCGAGAAGATATCTGCGATCACGGGCCCTTCAATGCGGAAATGCGTGTCGTGCGCCATGTCAGCCCCGGCAAATTCCGCGGTGAAGCCTTGCCGGATGTTCATCCCGCCGACGAAGCCGATGGCGCCGTCCACCACAAGGATCTTCCGGTGTGTTCTCAGATTGGCGTAGGGCAGCCGAAGGCCGGTGATGATGCGGCCATTGAACACGCGGGTGGTGACGCCTCCCTCGCTCAGATGACCGACGATGCTGGGAACGGAATAGCGCGCACCGACCGCGTCGATCAGCACGCGCACCGCGACGCCACGCCGTGCTGCATCGATCAAGGCGTCTGCAATACGCAACCCGATCGGATCACGGTCGAAAATGTAGGTCTCCAGGACGACGCTGCGCCGTGCGGCGGAAATTGCCGCGATCATCGTGGCGTAGGCGTCGTCGCCGGTATCCAGCTTGGTGATGGCGTTCGCCGTCGTCAGCGCATGGTGGGTTATCCGGTCGCCTGCGATCTTCAGCGCGGCAAACCGCTTGCCGAAGCAGCTGGCGACGCCGTCGGAGGTTGCATCGAAGCGCGGATGTTCCAGCACCTCGTGACCGGCCGCGGACCGTTCCGCGGCAATCGAGACGCGCCTGATGCGGTTGATGCCGGCAACGGCATAGAGCAGCGCGCCGATCAGCGGCGACAGCAGAATGACGCCGACCCAGCCGATGGCAGCGCGCACTTCGTCTTTCGTCATTGCGGCATGCGCGGCGGCGACCGTTGCGATCAAGGTCGAAGCGACCGCGAGTATATGAGGCCAATGGGTGACGATCTGCGTCCACATGGCGGACAACTTATGCACTCATCGGCGCTGCCGTCCATGTAAGGCTATTCAAAGCCCGCTCTTGCGCTCACGCAGCCTTTCGCTACTGCATCATATACCGACCCTGGCCGCGGCCCATCCCAAGGCCCGTTAACGGAAGAACGACATCGTCAGCGACGGCCTTCTGCTCATCCGTGAGAACGGCGTAAAGCTCATCCACGGCTGCCTTGACGGATTTGATCTGCGCCAGGTGTGCCTCCATCCGCGTGATCCGGAATGCCAACTGTTCGGGCAGGGGCTTGTCGAACAACGCTCCGTCTTCGAATTCTTCGGCTCCCGAGCGCATCATGTCATTATGCGCCTTTACCGACGTTCGAACGACAGCGGCGAACGCATCCCATGCCGCTGTTTGTTCGGACGTTATCTTGAGTTCGGTCTTCATGTAGGCAAGCCGCCCGTCGACGCGTTCGACCACGCCGTCCGAACCCCACCACCATCCCATCATGCCCGGACCCCAATCGTCGCCCATCATGCGATCCCAGCCCCAGTGCGGCCACCAGCCGCGATCGTCGCCGGCGGCAGGACCGGTCATCAAGGTGACGACAGCCACGGTCGCGAGAGCTGCTCCAATCCATGATCTCGACATTTGAACCTCCAGTGAAATGCGTGCCCGACACGGGCCTGTTCATCACCCGAGCATGTTCTGTCCGGGCGAGCCTTGATCGACGTCAATTCACGGGGAGCCGGCGCAATCTGTCCTGCGGCCGATTTTGAATCGCCTCGCGATCAAAGCGAGGCGTCTCAGGCCGGGCAAGCAATGTCACGGGGTCGAACGGCACAAGCGTCGCATTCAGATGTTTTCAACCACGGATTTGAGCTTGGCTTGGTCGCGGCGCTCGCCCCGCAGTGCAATGTAGATGGCAGGGATGACGAGCACGGTAAGGGCGGTAGACGAGGCGAGGCCGAAAAGCAGCGAGATGGCCAAGCCCTGGAAGATGGGATCGGTAAGAATCACGGCCGCGCCGATCATTGCCGCGAGCGCGGTTAGCAGGATTGGCTTGAAGCGGATTGCGCCGGCCTCCAGCAGGACGTCGGCAAGGGGACGGTCGATACCGCCGGTGTGCCGAATAAAGTCGACCAACAGGATCGAATTGCGCACGATGATGCCGGCGAGCGCGATGAAGCCGATCATCGAGGTCGCCGTGAAAGGTGCGCCGAACAGCCAATGGCCGAGCATGATGCCGATGAAGGTGAGCGGGATCGGCGTCAGGATGACCAGCGGAAGCCTGAACGAACCGAACTGGGCCACCACCAGTATGTAGATGCCCAGGATAGCCACCATAAAGGCGCCGCCCATGTCGCGGAAGGTCACCCAGGTCACCTCCCATTCTCCGTCCCACAGCAGCGTCGCGCGGGTCTCGTCGTCGGGCTGGCCATGCAGTGCGACCGCCGGCATGGGCAGAGCGCCCCAGTCGATCTTGGCGATGGCCTTGTCGACTGCCAGCATGCCGTAGATCGGCGCTTCATAGGCACCGGCAAGTTCCGCCATCACCATTTCCGCGGCCCGGCCGTTGTGACGGAAGATCGGCCACGAAGCCGGCTCTCGCGACACCGAGACGACGTCGCCGAGTTCCACCACGTCACGCCCGCCGGGCAAGGCGTTGGCCGGCACCGGGGTCGTCAACATGCTTTCGTTGACCACGGAATCACTCTTGGCAAGGGTGACGCGGATCGGGATGGGCTGGCGCCCGCCGCCACGATGCGAGTAGCCGACAGTCTTGCCGGCATAGAGCGCATTCAGCGTTTCGTAGACGTCCGACTGCTCGACCCGGTAGAATTCCAGATTGTCCTGGTCGATGGAGACGCGCACGCGCTCGGATCGGTTGTGGTAGCTGTCGTCGACATCGACGATGAACGGCACGCTGGCGAACGCCTCGCGCACCTTTGCGGCGACGGCGCGGCGGGTTTCAGCGTCAGGACCATAGATTTCCGCTAGCAGCGTGCCGAGCACCGGCGGTCCCGGCGGCGGCTCCACCACCTTGACCACCGCGCCTTTCGGAAGGGCGAGCCCCTTTAGGCGCTCGCGGATGTCTAGGGCAATGGCATGGCTCGCGCGCTTGCGCTCGCCCTTGGCCAGGAGGTTGACGGCAATGTCGCCCTGCTCGGGGCCGGAACGCAGATAGTAATGGCGCACCAGTCCGTTGAAGTCGAACGGAGCGGAAGTGCCGGCGTAGGTCTGGAACGAGACGACCTCCGGCACGGTCTCAAGTCGCCCGACCATTTCCTGCAGCGTCCGATCGGTGTCCTCCACGGAGGAGCCCTTCTGCAGATCGAGCACGACCTGCAGGTTTGCCTTGTTGTCGAAAGGCAAAAGCTTCACCGCTACATTTTCGGTGTAGAACAGGGCCAGCGAGCCGAGCGTGGCCGTGCCGACGAGGAGCAGGAAAATCCATGCGCGTGCCCGGCTCTTGAGGATCGGTCCGGCAACCGCAACGTAAAGTCGCCCCAGTCGTCCGCCGTCCGCGTCTTGCGTGTGGCCGTGGCCAGCGGAAGCGTCTTTCCGCGCGATCTTGACCATAAGCCATGGCGTGAGGATGACGGCCACGAAGAAGGAGAACACCATCGCAGCCGAGGCGTTGGCCGGGATCGGGCTCATATAAGGCCCCATCATGCCCGACACGAACAGCATCGGCAGGAGTGCGGCTACCACCGTCAGCGTGGCCACGATCGTCGGATTGCCGACTTCGGCCACGGCGTCAATGGCCGCCTGCACGCGCGAACGGCCGTCGCGCATCGCCCAATGCCGGGCGATGTTCTCGATGACCACGATGGCATCGTCGACCAGGATGCCGATCGAAAAGATAAGCGCGAACAGGCTGACGCGATTGAGCGTGTAGCCCATGATCCACGAGGCGAAGAGCGTCAGCAGGATGGTCGTCGGGATCACGACAGCCACCACGAGCGCCTCGCGCCAGCCGATGGCGATCGCCACCAGCACAACGATCGAGACCGTGGCGAGGCCGAGATGGAAAAGAAGCTCGTTCGCCTTTTCGTTGGCGGTCTCGCCATAGTTGCGCGTAACCGTCATTTCGACATCTTTTGGGAAGATCTGGCCGCGCACCTGTTCGAGGCGCTTGGTAATCTCCTCGGCGATGACCACGGCGTTGGTTCCAGGCCGCTTGGCGATGGCGAGCGAGATCGCCGGCGTCCGGACGAAGCCGCTATCGGCTCGGCTGATGTCGGTGACACGGTTTTCTGCCGGCGACGTCGCCAGCACAACTTTAGCGACGTCGCGCACGTAGACGGGGCGGCCGTCCCGCGCCGTAAGAAGAAGATTGCTGATCTCAGGCAGATCGCGCAGGGTCTGGCCGGCCACGATCGCCCGCTGCTGGCCGTCTTCGCGCACTGTGCCTACTCGGAACGACCGGTTGGCGCCGTCTATCTTGGCGGCGAGCTGCTGCAGCGTGATGCCGTAAAGCGACAGTTTCTCGGGATCGGGTTCGACTTCGATCGCTTCCGGCTGTTCGCCGACGATGTAAGTGAGTCCGATATCGGGAAGTTTCGAGACCTCGACCTGTAACTCGCGGGCCAGCCGGGTCAAACCGTTGGCAGTCCATCGTGCCGCCGTTTCCGCAGTGGGGCGCAAGGTGACGACCACGATCGCCACGTCGTCGATGCCACGGCGGACGATCAGGGGCTCGGGTATGCCGACCGGAATCCGGTCCATGTTGGCGCCGATCTTCTCGCGCACCCTGAGCACTGCCGCATCGGCATCGGTGCCGACTTCGAAGCGGGCTGTGACCAGCGCACCGTCGTCCTCGGTCTGGGAATAGACATGCTCGACGTCGTCGATGCTTTTGACGATGGTCTCCAGCGGCTCGGTGACCAGCTTGACGGCATCTTCCGCCCTGAGGCCGTTGGCGGCGACGTGGATGTCCACCATCGGAACTGAGATCTGCGGCTCCTCCTCACGTGGCAGCGTGACCAGCGCGATCAGCCCGAGCGCAAGCGCTGCAAGCAGGAATAGCGGCGTCAGGGGGGAGGCGATGAAAGCGCGGGTCAGCCCGCCGGCGATGCCGAGGCCCTTCATGGCAGCACGATCCGGTCGCCGTCCTTCAGGCCGGTCAGGATCTCGACGAGCGTCTCGCCTTGGCTTTCGAAGGTCGCGCCGAGGATGACGGCGACGTCCACCGGCCCGGCCGCTGCCGCAAGCCGGACGTAGTCTATGCCGTGCAGCGAGGTCACCGCGTTCGGTGGCACGGCAAGAACGGAACGCTTGCCGACCGGGATCGAGACCAGGGTACGCTCGTTGACGAAATAGCTGCCGACGCCCGACACATCGACGTCGGCGATGACGCGCCCATCGGCTATTTCAGGATAGACCTTGACGATTCTGCCGCGGACAGTCGCTTCGGACGTCCCAGGAGCCCGCGTCCGGCCGCGCGTCTCCACTTCCACCGCCGCACCTTCGGCGATCTCGGCGGCATGCCGTTCCGGCAGCGACAGGCGAAGGTAATAGGGGCCGGTCGCGATGCGGGCGATCGCTTCGCCGGCAAGGAGAACCGAGCCTGCTGTAACGGGTACAGTAAGCACGCGCCCGGTGGCCGGGGCCAACACATCACCCTCGCGGGCCCCTTGGGCGATCACTGCCTTGTCGGCATCCGCCGCCACAACCTGATTGGTCGCTACCTCCAGCGCGGTTCGCGCCGCATCAAGCCGGCTCTGCGTGGCGACGCCTTGGGTAACGAGTTGCCGGGCGCGTTCCAGTTCGGTGCGCGCATTCGCAAGCTGCGACTTCAGCGCGGCGATTTTTGCGTCGGCGGCGGCAAGCTGGAGCGCGATCTTGTCGTCGACGACCACGCCGATGACGTCGCCCTCCTTGACCTCGCTGCCCTCGCTGATGCGGATTTCGCGGATGGTTCCGCCGATGCGGGCGCGCGCAGGCACGACGGTACGGCTCTCAACCTCGCCGAACACGGCCTTCATCTCGACGACGGTGGTGGCGCGCACCACGAAGTCGGCTGCGAAGGTCGCTTGCGAGACTGTGACGGCCGCAGCCGCCATGGCTGCCGGAAGAAAAGAACGGAACATAGGAAACCCGGAAAGCTGGAAAATCTTGAAGCGGTCAACCCGCGTGCCGGGGCACGCGGGTATGCACGTTACTTGAAAGCGATGCCCGACTTGCAGCCGAGCCTCTTGAACAGCATCGCCGCCGGGCAGAAGCCGGTCACCGACGCCTGCAGCATGTTGAAGCCGGCGAAGGCGGTGAGCAGATACCACCAAGGCGAAACGAAGTAGCCGAGCGCCAGCGAGGCCAGCACCATAAAGCCGGCGAACATCAAAACGGCACGATCGAGGGTCATATTTCTCTCCTTGCTTGCGGCCGGCGACTCATTGCGTCGGCTCCAGATGAATGTCCTTGAGCTTCCTTATGCCGAGCAGGTCCAGCGTCAGGTTCTCGTAGAAGGTCTCGCTCTTGCCGGTGCGCACTTTGTGCAGGAAGTATTTCTCGAAGCCGACCTTGGCTGCGTGCACCCACTTGCCCTGCGAGGACCAGTTGACGTTGCGCGGCGGAATCTGCGGCTGCGCCACGAAAGCGATGCCCTCGTCGCCGAAATCGGCCAGGCACACTGCGTTCCAGGTGGCGACGGCGCGCGGCGTCTCTCCTCGCAGCAGGGCGGCGACGTTGGCTGCCGTCGCGGTCACCATCGATTCGATCATGAAACCGGTCTTGGGAACGCCGACGGGCAGCGGGGTCTTGCCAACCGGCGGGATGGCCACGCCCACGCCGATGGCGAACACGTTCGGGAAGGCCACGTTGCGCTGGTGCTTGTCGATGGTGACGAAGCCGCGCGGGTTGGTCAGGCCTTCGATGCCGTGGACGGCCGCCACGCCGCGAAAGGCAGGCAGCATCATGGAGAACGTAAAGGGCAGGTCGTGAACGGTCTTCACCTTGCCGTTCTCATCGACTTCCTCGACATGTATCATGGTCTTGTCCACGGAAGTGACCCTGGCGTTGGTGATCCACTTGATATGGCGCTCGCGCATGGCACTCTCGAGCAGGCTCTTGGTGTCACCCACCCCATCCAGTCCGAGATGGCCGATATAGGGCTCCGGCGTCACGAAGGTCATCGGCACCCGGTCGCGCTTTTTTGCGTTGCGCAATGCCGTGTCGAGGATGAAGGCGAATTCGTAGGCCGGGCCGAAGCAGGAAGCGCCTTGAACGGCTCCCACCACTATCGGTCCCGGCGCCTCCAGCAGCGCCTCGAACGCGGTCCTGGCCTCGGCGGCATGGTCGGTCTGGCAGATGGACTGCGTATGGCCGGCAGGCCCCAGGCCCGGCACTTCGTCGAAGGCCAGTTCCGGTCCGGTGGCGACGATCAGGTAGTCGTAGTCGAGGAGGGAGCCGTCGTTGAGTTCGATGCGGTTCTCGGTCGGATGAACGCGGCGCGCGCCTTCGGGCCTGAAGCCGATGCCGCGCCGGGAGAATACCCCCGCAAGATCGATCGTGATGTCCTTGCGCTCGCGCCAACCGACCGCAACCCAGGGATTGGACGGCACGAAGGAATAGGTGCTGCCCTGGTTGACGACCGTCAGGCTATCTTCGGGCCGCATCTTTTCCTTCATCTCGAAAGCCATGATGGTGCCGCCGAGGCCGGCGCCGAGAACGACGATTTGTGCCATGGACCGATACCTCGCTGAGAATTTGCCCTACTATCGCTGCGTCGCGCGACCCTGCCTTGATCTGGCGCAAGTCGCATCGAACAAGTTGCATTTAACATTCAAAGGTTATAAATTCAAGAATATGAATGTTCAAGAAATGATCCCCGCTTCCGGCAAGGCTGCCGAACTGCTGCGCAGCCTGTCGCATCCGCAACGCCTGCTGGTCCTGTGTGCGCTCGGCGCCGAGGAGAAGTCCGTCGCACAACTCCGGCAAGAACTGGACATCGAACAGGTGCCGATGTCGCAGCAGCTTATGCGGCTCAGGGCCGACGGCCTGGTGGAATCGCGACGGGAAGGAACGACGGTTCATTACCGCATCGCGCGCCCGGAGGTGCTGACCGTGGTGGAGGCGATGCACAAGGCGTTTTGTCGAAATGCCCCTACAGAGGGGACGAAGCGCGTCCCATGAGCGTCAACCGGTCCTAGACTGGCGCAGCGGGCAGCCGTTCGCGAACCCAGCGAACTATTTGCGCAGAGGACATCGCTCCGGACGTCCGCGCAATCTCCTTGCCGCCGTGGAAGAGTATCATCGTCGGAATGCCTCGGATGCCGAGTTGCGCCGAGATAGCCCGCTCCCTGTCGGAGTCGAGCTTGATCAGGACCACAGCCGGTTCCAGCTCTCTTGCGGCTGCCCCATAGGCCGGTGCCATGACGCGGCACGGACCGCACCAGGGAGCCCACACATCCACCAGCAAAGGTATGGTCGTTCGCGCCATATGGCGCTCGAATGTTGTGCCGCTCACGTCCTGAGGAGATGCGGCAAACAGCTTGCGGCCGCATCTTCCGCCTTTCGCCTCCAATGCCGAACGCGCCTCGGACAAGCGGTTGATGCTGTCGCAATGGCTGCAGACGATCATCTTATCGCTCATGACGGCTCTTCCTCTTTGAAGCGGCGCAGGCCGCTTTCCAAGCTTCGTTGCTCTAGCGCGGCCCTGCCGACCCGGCATTCAGAAAGACGACATTATCCGAAATCTGCGTCAGACCGCGGCTGCGCTGGAACTTCAAATGATCGGCAGGGCCAGGATATCGGCGACGATCACGGCCGGCTGTCGCGTGGCGTCGAGGCGTTGCCATGTGATCTCTCCTGGGTCTCTTTCCAATTGACGCGACAGGACCTCGACGGCCGCGTCGGACGGGCCGCCGTGTCGCTGGTCGACACGCCGCCACAACACATCGGGAGCGACGTCCAGCCAGATGCCGAGAAAAGGCGCGTGCCGGTCCCCGGCTGCTCGTTCGATGCGCATACGATCCTTCTGTCGCTCGAATACCGCGTCCGCAACCACCGATCCGCCCTCGGCAAGGACAAGGCTCGAGCGCCACGCCATATCCCGATAGACCCGCTCGGAGATTCCCGGCCGATAGGCTTTTTCGGGCAAGCGTGTTCCCGGCGGCACGCCGTGCAACGCCTTGCGGATGCGATCGCTCTCCACGATACGCGCACCAGGCGGCGCCCCTACATGGGCAGCGAGCGCCTCTGCTATAGTCGTCTTCCCTGAACCACTCAGTCCACTGATGGCGATGAGCCGGGCAGGGCACTCCTTCAGAAGGTTCGTCGCGAGGTCGAAATAGGCGCGAGCCTCCCCCCGCAAATTGCCGGAAGGGTCGCCGTCCTCTTCCACCTGGGTGCCGGTAACATGCGCGCGGACTGCCGCCCTGACGGCCATCATGAAGGGCAAGAGCGCGAAGCCGTCCTCGTTGTCGGTCTCGTCGAGATAACGGTTCGCCACGAGATTCGCCAATTCCTGGAAATCACGGCGCCACAGATCCATCAGCAGGAACGCCAGATCGTAAAGCACGTCGACCGTTGCGATGCTGTCATTGAATTCGATGCAGTCGAATAGGGAGGGCTTGTCATCTAGTAGGCAGATGTTCCGCAAATGCAGGTCGCCGTGGCAGCGCCGTACTTTGCCGGCCAACTCACGCTGGTTCAACACTTCGCCATGACGCGACAGCGCTGTCCGGAACGCCGCATCGAGCGCTTCGACTTCCATCTCACTGAATACATGGCTGGTGGCGAAGCCGGCCCTGTTGATGTCCAGCACGCCTGCAAGGCTCGCAGTACCGTCTCCGGTATGGACTACCGGCGCCTGACGATGGAAATGTGCGATCATGAGTGCCGTCTGTGTCATCAGGTCGGGCGTGAGCGCACCGGCTTCCGCCATGCGGTCCAAAAGGGCGGACTGCCTGAAACGCTGCATCTCCACGACAGCCTCGACGAGTTCTCCCTCGCCACCGAATGCGAGCTTGCCGCCGGTCTCGCGCGTGATGCGCCTGACGCCCAGATAGAGGCCAGGGGCAGTCATGGAATTAAGCTCGACTTCCTTGCAGCACGCGGCGAAACGAAGTTCGGGTGTCGAGAAGTCTACATATGGCAGCTTGACTGCCCGCTTCATCTTGAAGGCGCGGTCGCTCGCCAGAAAGATCCGGGAGATGTGCGTCTCGATGGTCTCGACGGGCGTGATGATCCCAAGTGCCGCCGGGTCGGACAAGAAGGCGACCGCGTCAGTCTGGTCGAACTGGCTCAAAGACGCCTCCTGAAATGCCGTGCGGGCTTTGCTATCATTCTGCAAGCGGGCAGGGGCCTGCATGCTCCATCCAGCAGACTCATGTATGCGATGCATCATCGTCCGCGTTCACGGAACACGCTTTGCGCGGAATCAAAAGAAGCGCTTCGGCTTGCCGCTCGTCGGGACAATGTGTTTCTGCGGCCATGCCATCGATCGTTTATCGCAGGAATTGGCGAAAACGGTGCAGTGAAAATGCGAACAAAGTGGTGCCAATGGCTGCCAGCGCGAGAAGCTGCGGCCAGACCACGGCCAAGCCTGCGCCGCGAAACAGTACGGCTTGGGCCAGGATCACGAAATGCGTGTTGGGCGCCGCATACATGATGATCTGGATGATCTCGGGCATGTTCTCGCGCGGCGTGACGCCACCCGACAGCAACTGAAGCGGCATCAGCACCATCATCACCAGCAAGGCGAACTGAGGCATCGATCCGGCGACGGTCGCCAGAAACAGCCCAAGACAGGTCATGGCCACTATGTCGAGCCCCGCCCCGGCCATGAACAGAAGCCGCGACCCTTCTATCGGGACAGCGAGCAGGTTTTCCACGACAACGAAAAGACAGAACGCCGTTGCCACCAGAACGACGGCTCCCATGGACCAGATCTTGCCGACCATGATCTCGAAGGCGGTGACCGGCATGCCCAGCAGGTGTTCGATGGTGCCGTGCTCGCGCTCTCGGATCAGCGCGGCACCCGTGAGAATGACGGAAAGCATCGTGATGGCCTCGATCATCTCGTTGATGGCGCCGAACCATCCTTTGTTCAGCTCCGGGTTGAACCGTGCGCGCAGGTCGATTTCCACCGGCAAGCGCCTCTCTGTCCTGTGGCGGGAGAGAAATTCCTCGACCTCGCCTGTGACGATGGACTGGACATAGCCGCCGCCGGTGAACGCCTGCGACATGCGCGTGGCGTCTATGTTGAGCTGGATGGTGGGCGAGCGTCCTGCCAAAAGGTCGCGCTGGAAGTTCGGTGGAATGTCGAGGGCGAAGGTATCGAGGCCGGCGTCCATCCTGAGATCCATCTCAGACTGTGCAATAAGCCGGGGCGGCATGAAATAGGGAAGATAGAACGCGCTGGTGATGCGTGAGGATACGGCCGACTGATCCTCGTCCACGATGGCGATCGGCGCCCGGTTAAGGGTTTCGGGCATGGCCTGCGAGCCGACATAGATCGCCACTGAAAAGGCATACACGACCAGCACCAGCAACATGGTGTTACGGCCGAGCCCCCGCAGTTCCTTCACGCCCAGATGGAAGACGTTGGCGAGCCGCATCAGCGTTCCTGCTTCCTGAGGAAAGCGGCACTGAGGCCGATGAAAACGGGGATCGCGATGAGCAGCGGGACGAGTGCGCCCGACAGGTCACCGAAGCCGAGCCCCTTGGAGAAGACGCCGCGCGAGATAGTCATGAAGTAGGTTGCCGGATAGACCTGCCCGATGAAGGCGCCGACGCCTTGCAGCGACGACACGGGATCGATCATTCCCGAATATTGCGCGGCAGGGATCATGGTGATCAGCACGGTGCCGAAGATCGCGGCGATCTGGCTGCGCATGAAGGTGGAGAGGAATAGGCCCATCGCCGTTGCGACTACGACGTAGAGGAAGGCGGCCGCTGTCAGAGTTGCCAAGCTGCCCGTCAGCGGCACGCGGAATACAAAGACCGCAAAGGCCGTCAGCAACAGAAAGTTCAACATGGCGATCCCTACATAAGGGATCTGCTTGCCGAGCAGGAATTCCATGCGGGTCACCGGCGTGACGTAGAAATTGACGATCGAGCCGAGTTCCTTCTCTCGCACGACGCTCAGCACGGCGAGCATGGACGGGATCATCAGGAGCAGCATCGGGATCACCGCCGGCGCCATCGCGTCCAGGCTGCGCACATCCGGGTTGTAGCGGTAGCGGACCTCGAGCTGGAAGGCGCCTTGCGCGGCGACATCACCGTAGGGCTCGCGGGCCTTCTGCATGAGCCAGTTCGCGTGCATGCCCTCGACATAGCCGCGCACCGTCTCGGCCCGCGCCGGCATCGCGCCGTCGATCCAGGCACCGACCGAAATCTGGCGGCCGCGCGAAAGGTCGCGCGCGAAGCCCGGTGGGATTTCCAGCGCCAGCGCGATCTCGCCGCTTTCCATGCGCCTGTCCATGTCGGCGTATCCAGCGAACGGCGGTTTCTCGGTGAAGAAGCGGGAGCCCGACAGCTGCAGAGCGTAGTCGCGGCTGATGGCCGTGTCGTCATGGTCGAGGATGGCGAAGGTAAGGTTCTCGACATCCATGTTGATGCCGTAGCCGATCACGAACATTAGGATGAGGCTGCCCACGGTGGCGAGCGTCGCGCGGATCGGATCGCGCAGCAGTTCAAGCGTCTCCCTCCGCGTGTAGGCGTACATGCGACGGAAATCGAAAAGGCGGCGGGCGTCGCCTGCGGATGGGCGGGCGACTTTCGGGAGTGGTTCGGCCATGTCGGCGACTTGCTCGCCGTTCGCCGCATCTTCCAGATAATCGACGAAGGCCGCCTCCAGCGTCGGCGTGCCGCGGCTGCCAACGATGGCGGCCGGCGTGTCGCACACGAGGACCTTGCCTGCGTGCATTAGCGCAATCCGGTCGCAGCGTTCCGCCTCGTTCATGAAGTGGGTGGAGACGAAGACGGTCACGTTCAGGCACCGTGACAGATCGACGAGGATCGTCCAGAACCCGTCGCGGGCAACGGGATCGACGCCGGACGTCGGTTCGTCGAGGATGAGGACATCCGGCGCGTGGATCATGGCGACTGCCAGCGACAGGCGCTGGCGGTTGCCGAGCGGCAGCGCCTCCGGCCACGCGTCCAGAATTCCCGTCAGTTCGAATTGTCGCGCAACCTCGTTGACCCTCCCGTCGATGCCGCCGGCGGGAAGGCCGAACAGGCGAGCGTGGAGTTCGAGGTTCTGGCGCACCGTCAGTTCCGAATAGAGCGAGAATCCCTGCGACATGTAGCCGACGCGGCGCCTGACTTCGACGTTCCGCGGATCGACTTCGCGCCCAAGAAGCATGGCCCGGCCGTCGCTGGCGTCCAGAAGGCCGGTCAGCATCTTCATGGTGGTCGTCTTGCCGCAGCCGTTCGATCCGATGAAGCCGAAAATCTCGCCGCGATGGATACGGAAACTGGCGTCGTCGACGGCGATGAAATCGCCAAACCGCTTGGTCAGGTGATCGGCCTCGATCGCCGCTTCGTCGTCGGTGTCCGCCGGCCGTGGTGGAATGACGACCTCGCGGTAGCCTTCACGTTTAGCGGCCGGGAGCAGGGCGATGAAGGCCGCGTCGAGTTCGCTGGTTCCCGTGCGCTCCAGAAACTCGTCCGGCGTACCGGAAGCGAGCACGCGCCCGCCATCCATGGCGATGAGCCAGTCGAACCGGGCAGCCTCCTCCATGTAAGCCGTGGCCACTATGACGCTCATGCCTTCGCGGCTGCTCCGTATCCGCTCGATCAATTGCCAGAACTGCCGGCGCGAAAGTGGATCGATGCCGGTGGTCGGCTCGTCGAGTATCAGTAGGTCCGGATCATGGATGAGCGCGCAGCAAAGACCGAGTTTCTGTTTCATGCCTCCCGAAAGGTTGGCGACCGGGCGGCTGGCGAACAGGGCGAGCCCCGTGCTTTCCAGGAGGTCCCTGATGCGATGCTCGCGTTCACCTTTTTCGTGTCCGAAGAGGCGGCCGAAGAAATCGACATTGTCGAACACGGAAAGCGTCGGATAGAGGTTGCGCCCCAGTCCCTGGGGCATGTAGGCGATGCGCGGGTAGGCGCTGCGCCGATGTGCGGCGTTCGCCATGTCGCCGCCGAGGACTTCGACATGGCCGGTCTGGATGGTCCGGGCGCCTGCGATCAGCGCAAGCAGACTCGATTTGCCGACACCGTCGGGGCCGATCAGCCCCACCATGCAGCCGGACGGAAGGTCGAGGGTGACCGCGTCGAGAGCGCGCGTCTTTCCATAGGAAAGGCCGACGCCTTGCAGTCGTGCCACTATGTCCGCAGTCGCTGCGCCATGGTTCATTGCAGCAACGTTTTCTGCAGGGTGGCAGGCCATTCGACATTGGGATCAATCCGGACATAGGCGACGCCGGGTAGGCCGGTCTTCACCTGTTGGATATATTTTCGCAGCAGTTCGGGAGAAATTTGCGCCTTTATGCGGAACATCAGTTTCTGGCGCTCCTCCTCGGTCTCGACTGTCTTCGGTGTGAACTGTGCGACATCGGCGACGAACGTCGCTTTCGCAGGGATGACGTATTGGGGCGCGGCGTCGAGGACGAGCCGGATTTCGGCGCCGATCGCCACGCGCCCAGCCTGCGCGGTCGGCAGGAAGAAAGTCATGTAGACGTCGCCCAGATCGACAAGGTTCAGCACCCTGCCACCGCTGCCCAGCACTTCGCCTGGCTCGGCCACCCGGTACTGCACGCGTCCGTCGCGTGGCGAACGCAGCGTCGCGTCGTCTATTTCGGCAACGATGCTCTCGATCGCCGCCTGTGCCGAATCCACCGCCGCTTTCGCATCCACTACCTGCGCTTTGGCGGCATTGATGGCCGCCGCGCTGGCAGCAAGCTGGGCTTCGGCCGCCGCTACTGCCGCCGCCGAGCTACGCTCTGCTGCGCGATCGTTGTCGAGCACCTGCTGCGAGATCGTGTTGGTGGCCGCCAGTTGCTCCGAGCGCTCCAATGTGCGCTCGGCGGCGTCGAGCTCGGCTTGGCGCTGTGTGACAACGGCTGCCGCCGCGGTCCTTTCGGCCTCCCGCTGTAGGATCAGCGTGTTGGTTGTATCGACGCCGATCTGGGCGCGCTGAAGCTGCGCCTCCGCTTGCCGGCGCTGGGCTGCGAGCTGTGTTGTGTCCATCCGGGCAAGCACATCGCCCGTCTTCACGAAATCGCCTTCGCCGACAAGGATCTCCTTGATACGTCCCGGCGATTTAGCCGAAATGTCGATCTCGACCGCCTCGATGCGGCCGTTGCCGCTCGCCAGGCCTTCCGGCAGCACGCCGTTGTGGGATTGCTGCCAAACATAATATCCAACGGCGGCGAGCGCTGCCAACACGCCAACCGTGAGCCAGATGCGCCGATCTATCGTCATCGCCGTGCCCAGTCGCGGTTGCCTAGCGGCCGGCTGGGCTGCCTGGTGCCGGGAAAGACGCCGTCAGCACTGCTGTGTCGGAGCGGGAGAGCGATCTCACGGCCAGGCCAACCATGCACGGCTGATGGATCGATCTGTCGAGGGTTTATGGCAACATCGCCCATGGCGCAACTCCGCTGCTTGCGATCTGCGCCATCAAAACCAGAGCCAGGTACGGCTACCTTGATCGGCGTCAATCGGCGGCGGCGGACGGTGACGAAGATGTGTCGAAGGCGCACCTTGAGAAGGTTCAAGGGCGTTTTCGACTGTTCACTACCTCTTGCGTTGAGCACGACACGTACGCCGAAAGAATGCATGGCTCTTGGAGTTTTGATCCGCGTCAAGGAGGGAAGCTGGAAAAGGCCGTTTGCTGAAATCCTTGCTGGATCGAGTTGGATCGGGCGAAGCGAGGCGAACAAGGCGTTAGCAAACGCCATCGACCGAGCGATGGACCGATCGGTGATGACATCCCGCAAGCGGATCCGCCGTCCTCCGGCCCTAGCGTCTCCAGGGAGACCCAAAGGTGGAAGAGCGGCGGCGGCGGCATCTGAACGATCCGTCAACTCTAAAGGAGAGTCCCCATGGCCGAGGCTGCCACCAAACTGCCAGTCAAGAAATCCACCGCGCCCGCGAGGTCCGAGGATAGGGCGCCGTTCGAGAGCCTGCGCCGGGAGATCGACCGGCTGCTCGATGATTTCCAACCGTTCGACTGGCGCCTGCCGTCGAGGGTTCTGGGCTTCGAAGTGCCGCGCATCTCCGCCGCCGAATGGCAGGTCACGCCGGCAATGGATCTCGTCGAGAAGGACGACGTTTACGAGATCACGGCGGAACTGCCGGGCTTGGACGAGAAGAACGTCGAAATCAAGCTTTCCAACCATACCCTGACGATCCAGGGCGAGAAGAGCGAGGAAAATGAAGACAAGCGCAAGGACTACTATCTGTCCGAGCGCCGCTACGGGTCTTTCCAGCGCAGCTTTCAGCTTCCCGAGGGCGTCGACGCCGACAAGATCGAGGCTCGTTTCGCCAACGGCGTGCTAAGCGTAAAACTGCCCAAGACTGCCGAGGCGAAAAAGGCCGAGAAGACGATTGCCGTCAAGGCGGCTTGACCGTTTACGCGATCACCGGCGTGCTCCTGGAACCGCGCCGGTGATATCGTGTCCTGCCTTTCCATTGGCCCGTGTGCACGTTCAATGAGCGCACCAGCCTGGTGTGGAGCAGTAGCGCTAGATCACGCCACCTCTCCAAAGCCACAATAGGCAAGCGAAATCTGAGTCGGCATCGAACGTGCACTAGCCGTTCATCAATTCCCGCATCAAACATGGGTCAGTTTCCTCCCTTCCTCTCCTAAGTGCGCGCATATATTCTTGGTTGGGTTCACCCATCTCAGGGGCGGCACCGTTCCGTCGAGCCAAGACCTTATGATAGCCTTCTTTCGAGACGATGTGGCGAGGAGCGTCCGGTGCCGGCGAGAGACATTCCAGGGCTGCAAGGCCGTTTCCTGCAGGCGGTCTTCTCCTCCCGTTTCGAAGGTAATGTCGGCTATTTGCTCGCCGCGTGTGCCGTGGCTGCAATGTTTGTTGTCCGTTTGGCTCTGCAGAGCGTCCTGGGCAGTGCCATAACCTTCATTTTCTTTGTTCCTGCAATTCTACTTGCGGCTATTGCGAGTGGTATCGGTCCAGGGCTTTTTGCCCTTGTCCTGTCCCTTCTGGGCGCGCTTTACCTTGCGGGTGCCGATGCCTCGTCATGGGTGCAAAGCTCAGTCTTTGCAATGGTTGGGCTCGTAATCGCCTGGATGGGCGAAATGCTCCATCATGCACGTCGAGCTCTCGACAAGACGGAAGAAACGCTCAGGGCCCAGCAGAATCACTTGCGATCGATCCTCGATACGGTGCCTGACGCGACCGTGGTGATCGACGAACAGGGACGTATCACGTCCTTCAGCGCGGCAGCTGTTCGCCAATTCGGCTATACGGAGGCCGAGGTGCGAGGCAGCAACGTGAAGATCCTCATGCCCGAGCCTTATGGCAGCGAGCATGATGGCTACATCCAGCGCTACATCGGAACCGGCGAGAAGCGCATCATAGGCATTGACCGCGTCGTGGTCGGTCGCAGGAAGGATGGCTCCACCTTTCCCATGAAACTGGCAGTCGGCGAAATGCGATCTTCAAGCGGGCGGTTCTTCACCGGATTCATCCGGGATCTTACCGAGCGCGAGGAATCCGCCGCCCGGCTGCAGGAGGTACAGAGTGAGCTTGCAAGGCTCGCTCGTCTTAACGAGCTTGGCGAAATGGCTTCGACGCTGGCGCACGAATTGAACCAACCGCTGGCCGCCATTGCAAACTACGCGCAAGGCTGTGTCCGTTTCCTTAGCAGTCTGGATGACGCCGCTGCTGACCGCATCCGGGGCGCTCTCGAGGAGACGGCGAAGCAGTCGCTGCGCGCGGGCGGGATAATCCGGCATCTGAGGGAATTCGTCACGCGTGGTGAAACGGATGTCACGCGCGAGACAATGCGCAAGCTTATCGAAGAGGCCGGCGCTCTTGCCCTGGTTGGTTCGCGCGAGCAGGGAGTCCGCTCGCTCTTCGATTTTGCGCCGAAAGGAGCGGATGTCATGGTCGACCGTGTTCAGATCCAGCAGGTGCTGATCAATCTCATGCGCAATGCGATGGAAGCCATGCGCGAAAGCGAGAAACGCGAACTGGTCGTGCGCACGGCTATCGAAGGGGGGCATGTCGTGGTGGAGGTGGCGGACACGGGTCCGGGTATTTCCGAGGAGGTGGCTACGCGCCTTTTCCAACCTTTCGTCACCAGCAAGGCGAGCGGCATGGGGATCGGGCTTTCCATCTCCAGACGAATCGTCGAAGCGCATGGAGGCGAGATTTCGGCTAGTCGAAACGACAGTGGCGGGGCAACGTTCAGGTTCACGCTCCCCTTGGCGGAAAGGGAAGTGTCGGATGCTGATTGACAACTACGTGGTTCACATCGTCGACGACGAAGAGTCCGTCCGCAAATCGCTTGCTTTTCTCCTGACCATGACGGGCTTTACGGTTCGAGTCCACGATTCCGCAAGCAACTTCCTTACCGCGGCAAAGGGCATTGGCAAGGCGTGCCTCATCACCGATTTGAGAATGCCGGACATGAGCGGTGTGGAATTGCTGGAGAAGCTAAAAGAAACAGGCACCTCGATTCCCGCGGTGGTCATCACGGGCCATGGGGACGTTCCGATGGCGGTTGCGGCGATGAAGGCGGGCGCCGTCGACTTCATCGAGAAGCCATTCGAGGATGAGGTTTTGCTCGAAGCGATCAAGCGAGCCGCAAGCCAGTTGGAAGGAACCCCGGCCCCCATGGAAGACGCGGCAACGCTCCGTGCGAGGCTCGACAGCCTTTCGGAGCGCGAGCGCCAGGTGTTGTCTGCTGTCGTGGCGGGCCTGCCCAACAAGACCATCGGCTTCGACCTGGGAATCAGCCCTCGCACCGTTGAGGTTCATCGCGCCAACATCATGTCAAAGATGCAAGCGAGGAATCTGCCCGAACTGGTTCGCATGAGCCTGGCTATGGACCTGTTCTCATAGGCTGTCGGAAGCCCAAATCTGACTGTCGATGGTCCCGGGACAACATCCGTTTGATCCATCGCAATGCGCCGATCACAGGCGACGTGGTCCAGTACGCATGATCTGCAGAGGGGGCATCGGTGGGTGCGGGAGGATGGATCAGATAATCGTCGTGACACCAGACGTTTCTTTCATGCACTCGCTTACTTTCGTTCTTGAAAGTGGCGGCGTTGGTGTGTTGTCTTACGATGCCCTCGATCCAGCTTTCGGGTCGTTGCAAGCTCGTCATGTGGCTTGTGCGGTCGTCGACGACGAAGCCATCTCTGACTGGCAGTACGCGGAGGACCTTTTCAGGAGCTTCAGACATCCCGTTATCCTACTTATGGACCAATATTGTCCGCCACGGGATATGCCTTACGCGAGATGTCTGGCAAAACCGTTTCTCGGTGAACCACTCCTTGAGGCCGTTCACGACGCGATCAGCGGCAAAATTTGATCCCGGTACGTAGAAACCCGTACGGATACAACCGAATTTCGATCGATCGAAATTGGGTGGATTGTTGCGCGATCGGTATCGAGGAAAGACCCATGACGAGCTTCGAGCAATCGCACTATTCCAATCAGCTTGGCGGCATCCTGCTCAAGCACCAAACACCCAACACGCCGTTGGCAAGCGGTCAGCCCGCCACATTCTTCCCGGCGGGCTCGGAAATTTACGCCCAGGGCGAGAAGTGCGGGAACCTTTACCAGGTGGAGTTCGGCGCCGTCCGCATCTACCGTCTCTTGTCGGACGGCCGACGTCAGATATCGGCATTTCACCTGGCCGGCGAGATGTTCGGGTTCGAAGCCGACAAGAGCCATCACTTCTTCGCCGAGGCAATCTGCGGCACCGGCATTCGCGTCCTGCGTCCTTCGGCCTCCCATGTCGTAGCCGAACTTCTGCCGATGGCGCTTCAAAGCCTGGTGCGGGCTCAGGAGCAGCTTCTGGTGCTTGGCCGCCAGAATGCCGTAGAACGCGTCGCCGCATTCTTTCTTGAGATGTCGGAGCGTCAAGGCGGACTGCGTCAGGTCGAGTTTCCGATGTCACGGTTGGATATTGCGGATTATCTCGGCCTTACAATTGAAACCGTCTCGCGGGTCTTTTCCAAACTCAAAAGCAAGGGAATCATCCGGCTGCCAAGTCTGAGGTGCGTGGAAATCGTCAAGTTGCGGACACTTCAGGACATGGCTGCATGACCACTCTGCATCAGCAGGCGCAGATAGGCTCTACCGGACATCCGGGAACCCTCTGGTAAATGCATGTGGTATCCAGTAGCGACCGCTCCTTTTAGTCGCGATCTCGAGTTGGCGGTTCGGGACCGGGAAGGCACCCATGCGCTGGTGTTTCCCTGTCGACGTATTCTAACCGGATGGATTGCCTCAAGGACGCGCGAAAGACTTGACGTATCCCCGACGCATTGGCGTGCGTGGAAGGATATCGACCCGGAGGTAAGCTAGCAGGCAATCCCAGGAGGCGAGGCGCTTCAACATTTCCGGCAACTTCAGGGTGGACTTCGACCTGCTGCCGGGCGGCCGGTTTCGGTCGAGACCGCTTGATTATGTGGCTCATCATGAGTCGACATGAGAAAATCCGGGCCTTTGATCAGGATCAACGCGACGGCTCGGTAAAGTTGCCCTTCTTTATCTACCTGCCGCTACCTCGGTTGGAACGACCGGACGAGCGGCAAATCGATCCCACGGAGGAGCCGCAGCCGTGACCAGAACGACGATCCTGAATTTTTCGCAGGCAGCGCAACAGGCGCAACACTGGGTCAATGAAGTCGCCAGCGAGTTGAACTGGGACGTCCCGCGCGCCTATCGACTGCTAAGGGCTGTCTTGCACACGCTCAGGGACTGGTTGCCGCCGGAAGAAATGAGCGATCTGGCGGCGCAATTGCCTGTCGTGGTCCGTGGCGTCTTCTTCGAAGGCTGGCGTCCCCTCGACGGCCTTGGCCACAGCCGTCGCAAGGGCGATTTTATCATAGCCGTGAGAAGGGAATTCGGCTTCGAGGCGGAGGTTGATTTCGATCGTGCCATCGGAGCGGTCTTTCATCTCCTTGATAGCCACATCTCGGCGGGCGAGATCGATCAGGTCCGCAACTCCATGAGAAAGGCGCTCCGGCAGCTTTGGCCGGCGGACTGAACCATGTTTTCTGATCGACAAGAAGCAGGACGAATGCTCGCGAACGAACTCGCCGGACTATCGCTTCACGCACCTGTTATCCTTGCCCTGCCGCGTGGGGGCGTACCCGTAGCTGCCGAGATCGCAAAAATGCTGAAAGCGCCTCTCGACCTGATCATCGTTCGCAAGGTAGGCGCTCCGGGCAATCCTGAACTTGCGGTTGCGGCGATAGTCGATGGCGATCCGCCGGATGTCGTCCTCAACCGCGAAATCGTGGAAACCTACAATCTCGACGACGCGGCCCTTGCTACGCTGGTGAAACGTGAGCGCCCGGAACTGCAACGTCGCCGGACCCTCTATCGGGGCAGTCGGTCGCCGCTTTCGATCACCGGAAAAACCGCAGTGCTCATTGACGATGGCGCGGCGACCGGCACCACGATGAAGGTGGCCATACGCGCCCTCAAAAGGCGCTCGCCGCTGGCGATCGTCGTAGCCCTGCCCGTTGCTCCGCCTGAGACAGTAGCCGAACTCAGCCATGAGGCGGATCGTGTCGTGTGCCTGGCGCAGCCGCTGCATTTTCGGGCGCTTAGCTACTACTATCGCAATTTCGAACAGCTCGAAGACAACGACGTCCTCGTCGCATTGGACCACAGCCAGGCGGGCAGGGACATCGCGACGAACGAAAGCCGGAAAGCGGCTACAGGAAGTTCTGTCACGGGCTACGTTAAAAAGAAGCGATAGAAAGGAGGCGCCCATGTTGATCAGAACCATGACGACCCTTGAATGCACGAAGCTGCTCGATGGCAACCGGTTGTGCAGGATCGCTTGCGCTAAAGACAATCAACCGTATGTCGTGCCCGCCTATTACGCGCATGCCGAGAACCACCTCTTCATGTTCTCTATGATCGGCAAGAAGATCGAATTCATGCGGGCGAATCCGCGCGTGTCGGTACTTGTCGACGAGCACGGTAAACACCGGCAGTGGAAGAGCGTCATTGTCGATGGCAGATATGAAGAACTGCCCGATGAGATAGGCCACAAGCGCGACAGGGACCGTGCCTGGTCGATATTGAGCAAGTACAACGATTGGTGGGAGCCGGGCGCGCTGAAGCCGCTTCTGCCGCCGATGTCAAACGAAATGTCGCATATGTTTTTCCGTGTCTCGATCGAACAGATTTCCGGGCGTGAGGCGAAGGAATAGCCGTGCGGTGCATGACGATTTAGGCGTGGCGGGAGACGCCTGCGACCTGCTGATCATCGCCCCCCGCGTGTCGGCAGTCATTTCCGGGTAGCTTGTCAGCGCGCCAGGAAAACCGGGATCGGAGAGTTTTCCAGCATGGAGCGGGTCACGCCGCCGAAAATGCGCTCGCGCAGTCGGGAGTGACCGTAGGCCCCCATGACCAGCATCTGCGCGTCCGTGTCAACTGCGTGTCGGCGAAGGACATCCGCCACGGAATGGGTTTCGCTCGGAAGGCGGTCGACGATGACCTTGGCGCCATGGCGCGCCAGGAAGGTCGCCACGTCGGCTCCCGGTTCCTCGCCATGGGAACGCGTGCCTTCGACAGGATCGACAATGGCCAGTCGCACCTCGTCCGCTGCGGCAAGCAATTCCAGCGCTTCCCGAACGGCCCGTGTCGCCTCGATCTTCGTATCCCAGGCGACCAGAACCCTTTTGGGTCCGAGTGTAGGCCGAGCGCCTTCAGGGACAAGCAAGAGCGGCTTGCCGGACCAGAACAATGCGCCTTCGATGA
The DNA here is from genome assembly GCF_001427285.1 of Mesorhizobium sp. Root552. GTDB lineage: Bacteria > Pseudomonadota > Alphaproteobacteria > Rhizobiales > Rhizobiaceae > Mesorhizobium. The sequence goes on along the minus strand of NZ_LMFV01000034.1, from coordinate 24,694 downwards.
CCTTTTCCTTCAGCGTTTCGGTTTTCAGCAATTCCGGTCCGGCGAGCGTCAGGTCGGCATAGCGGGCCCGCCTCCCTACCATCTCTTCGGCCCACCCAGCCTCGGGATATTCGCTCACGACGTTGCCCGAAACGGCGCTGCCGGCCACGAACGTCGATATTTCCGCCTTTCGGGCATTCAAATGCTTCAGGTCTGCTTCCCGCTCCTGTAGCCAGCTATCCGATACGACGGCGGCATACTCACCGATCGGCGGAGGAGCGGCCAAAGTCATGACAAGAACCGATAGGTGCGCTTCGGCTTGTTCGCAAAGATCCGCCGCCAGCTTGAGATCTCCTTCGCAAGAGCTCTCTGGCCCAGCGACTGTAAGGATTGTCTTGAACGTCACGACTGCGATCCTCGCCATTTGGAAAGTTGCGCAGAAGGAATATTCATTCTCGATGCCGCATTCATTGCGATGAATCAAATCGGCTATCCGTTCGCGATTGATCCCGGTCAAGGAAAGCTGGGCGTCCATCGAGGAATCTGCATATTCGTCGTTCGCCGCCCTTAAGAGGAACGTGACATGAAACTTCAGGTTTTACTTCCGCTCGTTACGTATCCCGGCCCGGTTTCGCCGCATGTCGGATCGAATGCCGCTGTCGTGTCGGCGCAACTCGAAGCGGAGCTGCATGCCCTTGCGGTGAATGTCGACATACCGCCTGTGTCGAATGCCCTTTCCACTTTCTTTTTGAAAACGCCGGAATTGATAAGGCAGGCGAATGCGCGCAGCCGCAAGTACGGCGAGGACATCCTTCGCGTCGTGACGGAGCAAGCCAAGCTCGCGAACGTCAAGCTTGTTACCGACCGCGCGGCAACGTCGTTGCCGCTGCTGGCCGATCTAGCGGCGAATCGGGCACGCTACTTCGACTTTGTCCTGATCGGTTGGGAGGCCGCGAACGAAAGCACGCACACGCTGGCAGAGGATGTGATCTTCGGCGCTGGCCGCCCGGCCATCCTGCTTCCCGAACTGGTCAAGCCGGCTGCTTTCGGTCACGTGGCGATCGCATGGGATGGAAGCCGCGTCGCGGCAAGAGCCGTCGCCGACTCGATGCCGCTGTTGCGGAAAGCGTCGAAGATCACGGTTTTGACAGTGACCGACGAGAAGGACCTGCCGAAAGACGATCCCGGCGTCCGGCTCGCAACGGGGTTGCAGGCGCGCGGACTTTCCGCCGAGGCCCATGCCGTGCTGAGCGGTGGCAGCGACATTGCGGTAACCTTGCAGGAAAATGCCATCCAACTCGGCGCCGCCTTGCTGGTGATGGGCGGTTACGGCCATATGCGGTTACGCGAATTCATCCTCGGCGGAGCGACCGATGGGGTTTTGCGCGACCTGCGCATGCCGATCCTGATATCGCATTGATCTGCGTCGTCATTGATGACGAGTGAGAAAGCCCGCGCCGGTTTCAACGTAGTCCTGCTGGTCATCGCCCTGGCCGGCCTCGCGGCCGGACTCGGCCTGAGCTTGGCCGGGAAACCTGATTTTGCCCGAGCTGCATGGATGGCGGGCGTTGTTCCTGTTCTCCTCGCGCTTGCCGTGGAGATTCTCCGCAGCCTGTGGCGGGGCGAGGTCGGCCTCGACGTCGTGGCGGCGCTGTCCATGTCGGCGGCGCTCGCTTTCGGCGAAACCCTCGCGGCGGCCGTCGTTGCGTTGATGTATTCCGGCGGGACCTTTCTGGAGAGCTTCGCCGAGGGACGTGCCAGGCGCGAAATGCATGACCTTCTTTCGCGTGTCCCGCGGACCGCGACGCGGCATCGCGACGGGAGGTTGGACGAAGTTCCTCTTGATGAAATCGCACCCGGCGACCTTCTCTTGATCCGGCAAGGAGACGTCGCTCCGGTCGATGGGGTTATCGAGAGCGAGCGAGCCGTGCTCGACCAGTCTGCGATGACCGGCGAATCGATGCCAGTCAGGCTTATATGCGGCCAGGAGGTGATGAGCGGCTCGACCAATGCGGGCGAGGCCTTCGACCTGCGCGCCAGCCGCCGCGCGGCGGAAAGCACATATGCCGGCATCGTGCGTCTGGTCGAGGATGCGCAGCGTTCGAAGGCGCCGATGTCGCGGCTGGCGGACCGCTATTCGATCCTGTTCCTCTTCGTCACGGTCACGCTTGCCGTCGCTGCGTGGTGGACGACGGGTGATCCCATCCGTGCCGTCGCGGTTCTGGTCGTCGCAACGCCATGCCCGCTTATTCTCGCGGTACCCGTTGCGCTGGTCGCGGGCCTGTCGCGCGCCGCGCATTTCGGCGTGCTGATCAAGGGCGCAAAGCCCCTTGAGGCGCTCACGCGGGCGCGGACGCTCATCCTCGACAAGACCGGCACGCTAACGGACGGGCGTCCGCAGATCGTCTCCATCGAAGCATATACCGCCTTGCCGTCGACGGAGGTGCTGCGTCTGGCCGCTGCAGCCGACCAGGCGTCGAAACACCCGATGGCCCAGGCGATCGTTGCCGCGGCGCGTGCGAAAAACATGCTTCTGCCCGTGCCGACCGATATCGGCGAATTGGCGGGGGAGGGGGTCACGGCAGTGGTCGATGGACATTCCGTGATCGTTGGCGGAATGGACTTCGTCATGCGCCGGATTGTGACACCCGCCGTCCTGAAGAAGCCACCGAAAGCGGGCACGGCTCTGGTTGCCGTTGCCGTGGACGGGCAGCTTGCCGGCTTGCTGGTTCTTGCCGACAGGCTACGTCTTGAGGCAAAGGATTTTCTGTCCGGCATCCGTCGCAACGGCGTCAGCCGGATATTGCTTGCCACGGGCGACCGCCGGGTCGTCGCGGATGCGGTGACCGAAGGCCTCGGTCTCGACGGAGCCCGTGCTGAACTGACGCCGGACCAGAAAGTGCTTCTGGTTCTGAGCGAGCGTAAGAACGGACCCGTGATGATGGTGGGAGACGGGGTCAACGACGCTCCGGCGCTTGCAGCGGCCGATGTTGGCGTGGCCATGGGGGCAAGGGGGGCGGCCGCTTCCGCGGAGGCGGCCGACGTTGTCCTGCTGGTCGATGATCTTGGCAGGCTCCTTGCCGGGCTCGAAGTGGCGGTCAGGTCTCGACATATCGCGCTTCAGAGCGTGGCGGCAGGCATAGGCCTTTCGGTGGCTGGCATGGTCGCCGCGGCCTTCGGCTATCTCACCCCGGTCCAGGGCTCTCTGCTCCAGGAGGCGATCGACGTGGCGGTGATCCTGAACGCGCTGCGGGCGTTGCGGATTTCACCGGATTGGCCGCAGCGGATAACCGACCCGCCGCAGGCGGCGGCGATTTGAGCGTGTCTCTCCATCTTGCCGGAAGGGAGCCTCGGCGATGAAAGGCTTCACCCAGCTTTCTTTCCGAGCGCGTGCATGGCGGAAATCCACTTCCTGCGCTTGACCTCGCTTGCACCTTCCACCATCCCGAACAAGGTTTCCCGGACCGGACTGATGCCGACGAAGTTCAGGATGTTGCGGCGCAGTCCCGCGATGCCGTGGCCAAGATACCAGAAGCGATAGAACGAGGCCGGCATTCCCATGGTCACCACCACGCGCGCCGAGCGGCCCTTGAGCAGCGTCTTGGCGAAGCCACTTTTGCCCGCTTCGGGATAAGCGAAGGCGACACCCGGCCGCATCACTTGCTCCAGAAAGGCTTTTAACAAAGCGGGCATGGTGCCAAGCCAAAGCGGAAAGACGAAGACGAGATGCTCGGCATCCTTCAGCGCCTGAGCGGCGTCCTCCAGCGTGATGGGCAGGGGTCGATCCGCGAATTCCGCCATGGTGCGAAGGATCGGGAAATCGAGCGTCGCGATGTCGATGAGCCGGACTTCATGACCGGCCGAGCGTGCGCCATCGGCATAGGCTTCGGCAAGCGCCCGGCACAGGCGCTTGGGGTTGCTGTCAGGATGGCCGACGATGATCAGTATGCGGCGCGGCATGGCGGCTCTCCGGATAATCGAGCTAGGTTACGCAGCCCACGAACCGACGCCTTGATCGCAATCAAGGCAGGTGCCGCTTGGAGCGCCGCCGTTCACGCGAGAAAAACCAGCTCTTGATCGCCTCGGACGCTGCCAGATAAGCCAGCGTGATCACGACTAGACCTGCCATTATCTGCACCGGCAGCGGCACAAATCCGAACCGCGCCGCACCCGGCAGATAAGGAATTGCGACCGCCAGCACGGCGATCGCCAGCGTCAACCACGAAAGCAGCGCGCTGGGGCGGCTTTTCCAGAATGCTTTACGGGTGCGCACGATCAGCACGATGGCCAGTTCCGTGATGAGCGACTCGACGAACCAGGCCGTCTGGAAGATTTGCGCGGTTGCCCCGGCGATGAGAACGAGGAAACCGAAGGTGACGAAATCGAAAGCCGAGCTGACGAGGCCGAAGGCGACCATGAAGCGGCATACATAGCCGATGTCCCAGCGTCGCGGCGTGTGCACCTGATCAGCATCGACATTGTCGGAGGCAATCGCCAGCGACGGCACATCGGAGAGGAAATTGTTCAGCAGGATCTGCGGCGCTAGAAGCGGCAGGAAGGGCAAGGCCAGCGAGGCGAATGCCATGGAGACCATGTTGCCGAAATTGGCGCTGGTGGTAATGGCGATGTACTTCATCGTATTGGCGAAGGTGCGTCGACCGTCGTCGATGCCGCGCAACAGGACGCCGAGGTCGCGCTGGAGCAGGATCATGTCCGCGGCCTCGCGCGCGACATCTACAGCGCCGTCGACGGAAATGCCGATGTCGGCCTCGTGGAGCGCCGGCGCGTCGTTGATGCCGTCGCCGAGATAGCCGACGACATGGCCGCGCCGCCTGAGCGCGGCGATGATGCGCTCCTTCTGGTTGGGGTTGATCTCGGCGAAGATGTCGGTGCGCGCGGTGCGGGCGAACAGCGCTTCCTTGGTCAGCTTCGCCAGTTCGGCTCCGGTGAGGATATGACGGTGCGGCAGGCCGATGGTCTGCGCCAGATGCGCTGCGACATAGCGGCTGTCTCCAGAGATCACCTTCACCTTGATGCCGCGCGCCGCGAGCGCCTTCAGCGTCTCGGCCATGCCGGGCTTCGGCGGATCCTGGAACAGAAGGAAGCCGGCGAAGGCAAGCTCGGCTTCATCCTCGCGGCCGTAGCTCGCGCGCGACGGAAAACGCCGCGTCGCAAGGCCCAGCACGCGAAAGCCCTGCATGCACCAGCCTTGCACCTTCTCGTCGACCGCCTTCGCCTGCCGCTCGTCCAGCGAACAGGCTTCGGCGATGTTCTGGACGGCGCCCTTGCAAATCAACAGGTCCTCGTCAGCGTCCTTCTGCCGCACAATCACCGACAGCCGCTTGCGGATGAAATCGTAGGGAATCTCGTCGACCTTGGCGTAGGCGGCGAGATCGTCGTCCGAGCTCCTGCTGCCCGCTATCCCCTCATCCAGCGGATTTGCCATGCCAGATTGCAGCGTCGCATTGAGCAGCGCCCACAGCCGCACCTGCGGTGAACCCGCTCCATCGGCATCCAGGCAGCCGTCGAGGCGGATCGTTCCCTCGGTCAGCGTTCCGGTCTTGTCGGTGCACAGAAGGTCCATGCTGCCGAGGTTCTCGATGGCGTCGAGCCGGCGCACGATGACGCCGCTGCCCGCCATGGTCCGCGCGCCGCGCGCCAGCGTGACACTGATGATGGCCGGCAGCAGTTCGGGCGTCAGGCCGACGGCGAGCGCCAGCGAAAACAAAAGGGAATCGACGGCCGGGCGATGCAGCAACAGATTGGCGAAGAAGACGAGAATGACGATGACCAGCATAATCTCGGTCATTAGATAGCCGAAGCGGCGGATGCCCCTGGCAAAGTCCGTCTCCGGCACGGCGCGCGCGATGGCGCCGGCAATGGCCGCGAACTCCGTCCGCTCACCTGTGCGCACGGCAAGCATCGTGGCGGTGCCGCTGCGTACGGATGTCCCGGTGAAGACGGCATTGCTGCGCTGGCCGATCTGGGCATCCGGAGCCGAGCGGCCTGGCTCCTTCACCACCGGAAAGGTCTCGCCGGTGAGCGCCGCTTCGCTGACGTTGAAGTCGCGCGTCTCCAGAAGCACGCCGTCCGCCGGAATAAGGTTGCCGGCCGAAAGACGGATGACGTCGCCCGGTACGATGTCACCGACGGCGGTGGATGTCTCCTGGCCGTCGCGCAACACGGAAGCCTTGCGGGCGATGCGCGCCGTCAGCGCCTCCATCGCCCTGGAGGCCCCATATTCCTGTGTAAAGGATAGTACGCAGCTTGCCAGCACGATGATGCCGATGATGAGCGCCTCGCTACCTTCGCCGACGAAGGCGGAGACGACCGCCGCGAAGATGAGGATCAGCACTAGCGGGCTGCGGAACTGCCGCGCGAAGGCGGCGAGTGCGGAGGCATGCCCAATTCGACTGACCGCGTTCGGGCCGGCTTCACGGAGCCTGCTTTGAGATTCGTCGAAAGAAAGGCCCGACGGGCTAGAACGCAAACTGGTAAGCAGCGTCTGCACCGGCACCGACCAATACGCTTCGGCCGTCGACATCTCATTGTGTTCCACGAAAGAGCACTCCGCGGCAGCGCTATCGGCCGGGCCGCTAACCGCGAACGGTGGTGCGCGCCGCACGGGACAGCATATAGCGTTTTCCTGTCAGCTCGCCATGAAGCGGTTTCGGCCCGTTTCGTCGAGGAGCGAGCGGGTTACGCCGCCGAACGCCCATTCCCGTAAGCGGCTATGGCCATACGCGCCTGAAACGATCAGGTCGGCGCCGCTCTCGTCCAGTGCCTGGAACAGTTCAAGATGTTCATCGGAGCCTTCAACTGGTTTCGACCGGGCTTTGATGCCATGTCCCCCCAGAAAGGCCATGACATCTGCGAGGCTTTGGCGGATCCGTTGATCGACTTCGCTGGCGACCGTCACAACTGTCACGGTCTCGGCCGATTTCAATAGCGGCAGCGAATCGGCGAGTGCGCGTCGCGCCTCGCGCGTATCCTTCCAGGCGACAGCGATGTTCCTCGCCTGCACCTGTTCGGTGTCGCGAGCGATAACGAGCACGGGCCGTCCGGCTTGAAGAGCGATGCTTGCGGGATCCGCCTGCCGGTAAGCGTCGCCTGTTGCCGCGCCTTCGACCGCGCCCATCACGATCAGGTCAGCCGCTCGCGCGGCTTCTGCCAAAGCGCGCGTCGGATTGTCGAGGGCCTCACGCCATTCGGCCACCACCTTGCCAGCGACCCGTTCGACAAACCTTTCGTGTAGATCCTTGACACGGGTCTGTATGTCGTCGCGCATCCGCATCCATGTTTCAGCGGCCAGGCCTGCGCTTTCCGGTCCGGCAAAGGGAAGCGGCGCATCGGCAGCGCAAAAGCCGATCAGCCTCGCCTGGAAGCGTCCTGCGAGCTCGGCGGCAGCCTTCACGACGGGAGCGATAGGCCCGTCTATGTCGAGGTTCACGATTATGGTTTTATAGCTCATTGGTTCGCCTTCCGCTGTCGCCGAACTGGTGATTTCTCGATGAAACGAAATCTATAGTCCGCCTGGGATAGTACCTTGATGCCGATCAAGAACGGCGATGTCTTTCGCTGTGGGCGTTAAACGACCCAGGAGATCGGGCCAGAACTGGAACGTCGGTGCTGGTCGTAGAGAATGATTGGATTATCGATCCAGGTGGCGGGTGCCACATTGCGGTAGGCGCCTCTGGGCGCCAGCCCGTGTCCAACGGGAATTCACCGATCAGGGTTTCTCCACCCGAGAGACCTGATAGGTGTGCGTCTTTCCTTTATTCCCGATCGATACATATTCCCCGGTTACAAAACGCTCTTCGCCCAGGCGAAAACCGATCTCGTCATCGTCCTCGCCTTCCGCATAGTCGAAATACCATTGGCCACCCGGCTTGCGCCGCAGGCGTCCGATTCCGACTTCCGCGTCGCCGGCGAAACGTCTGACCCGGCATGCCGCCTGGTTGGCCTTCCATATCGCAGGATCAAGCCTGCCGCTCTCGTCCAGCGGGACGAGGAGATCGTAGCCTTCGCTTCGTTCTCCTTGAGGATGTTCCCGCTCACGGGCAAGCAGAAGCCTGACATGGCGAAAATTCGGCGGAAGGTCTTTTGCCAGCATGGTGATTTTCCCTTTCTGCATCCAGGATGCATGGCGATACGCGTCGCCGCTTTGATCGACGTCAAGTAAGAAGAGTGCCGGACTTGATGTGGGTTCCTCGCCGACCGGCGACGATTTCGGTAGCGTCTTCCAAGCGGCCGATCGCGGCCGGCTTTCCGGTCTCGACGGCGAACGCGACGGCTGCCTCGACCTTCGGCCCCATCGATCCGGTGGCAAACACTGTGGCGGAGATGTCGCCTGCCTGAACCCAGCCGAGGGGACGGGCCTGCGGTGTCCCCCAGTCCAAATACACGGCATCGACGTCCGTCAGCATAAGCAGCATGTCCGCGCCGAGTTGTCGTGCTAGCAGGGAGGAGGCGAGATCCTTGTCGATGACGGCTTCGATACCGATGATGCCGCCGCTGTCGAGGCTAATGACGGGAATACCGCCGCCGCCTGCGCAGATGACAATGACACCACGCTCGACAAGGAACACTAGCACTTCGGCTTCCAGGATTTCCAGCGGCTTCGGTGATGGCACTACACGGCGCCATTTGCCGTTGTCGGGCGCGATCGTCCAGCCGCGCTCGGCAGCGAGCCGCCGCGCCGTGTCTTCATCGTAGACCGGGCCGATCGGTTTGGTCGGCGTGGCGAAGGCGGGATCGTGCGGATCAACCCGTACTTGCGTCAGGAGCGTCGCGACGGGCCGGTCCTTCACTACATTTCCCAGCTCCTGCTGGATGACATAGCCGATCATGCCGGCTGTCTCGGCATCAAGTACGTCGAGCGGAAAGGGCGTGTCGGGCGTAGCCGCCGCCTGTAGCGCGAGTAGGCCTACCTGAGGCCCGTTGCCGTGCGTTATCACCAGCGAATGACCGGCCCTCACCAGATCGGCAAGCTCCGCGGCCGCTCGACGGACATTGGCGCGCTGGTTTTCGGCTGTCATTGGCTCGCCGCGCTTCAACAGCGCATTGCCACCCAGTGCGACGACGATGCGCATCCTCAACCACCGATCGTGGCGACGAGGATCGCCTTGATCGTGTGCATGCGGTTCTCGGCCTGGTCGAAGACGATGGAAGCTTCCGACTCGAAAACCGCGTCCTCAACCTCCATGCAGTCGATCCCGTATTCGCTGGCGACATGCTGGCCGACTTCCGTTTCGGTATCGTGGAAAGCCGGCAGGCAATGCATGAATTTGGTGTATGGATTGCCGGTGGCGGCCATCAGCTTGCGCGTGACCCGGTAAGGCGTGAGAAGTTCGATGCGCTTGCCCCAGGCGCTTTCGTCCTCGCCCATGGAAAGCCAGACGTCGGTGTAGATGAAGTCGGCGCCTTCGACGCATGCGCCGATGTCCTCGTCCAGTCGGAACTGGCCGCCGCCTCGCTCCGCCAGTCCCCGGACATGCGTGCAGAAATCGCTGTCGGGCCAAAGTTCGCGGGGCGAGGCGATGCGCATGTCCATGCCCACCTTGGCGGCGCCAACGGCCAACGAAAGGGCGACGTTGTCCCGTCCCTCGCCGACGAAAGCGATCGTCATGTCGGACAAGTGCTTATGGGTAAATTCGCGCATGGTCATGAAGTCGGCCAGGACCTGCGTAGGATGCGCTTCGTCGGTCAGGCCGTTATAGACGGGCACGCCGGCATAGGCGGCAAGCAGTTCGACCTGATGTTGGGAGAAACCGCGATATTCGATGGCGTCGTACATGCGTCCGAGCACGCGCGCCGTGTCCTTCATCGATTCCTTATGACCTATGTGGCTGCCGGACGGCCCGATATAGGTGACATGCGCACCCTGGTCGTACGCGGCCACCTCGAAACCGGAACGGGTGCGGGTTGAATCCTTCTCGAAGATCAACGCGATGGTCTTGCGTGTCAGGCGCGGAACTTCGATGCCCGTTTGCTTGGCGGCCTTGAGATCTGCTGCCAGCCTCAGGAGATAGCGGATTTCTGCGCCGGAAAAATCATCCAGCGTCAAGACGTTGCGGCCACGCAGGTTGACGGGCATCGGGTTTACTCCTCGGTCAGATCGGATCTCGTGCGATCGGGCAGGTCATGCAGTGGCCGCCACCCCGGCCGCGGCTCAGCTCCGCGCCCTCCACGGTGATCACCTCGACGCCGGCTCGACGCAGCAGCGTGTTTGTGTAGACGTTCCGGTCGTAGCCGATGACTACTCCCGGCTCGACAGCAACGACGTTGTTGCCGTCGTCCCACTGCTCACGCTCCGACTGGTAACTATCCCCGCCGGTGGCGACTATTCTGAGAGCCTTCAGGCCAAGTGCTTCCCTGACCACCTCGGTGAAGGGTTTCTCCTCCTCGACGACGTCGACGGCCGCCTCGCCATCGCCGGGACGCAGCGAGAAGGTGCGCAGCCGCTCGACTACCGGCGGGTACATGGTGGCTAGGTCGTGGTCGCAGAATGTGAACACGGTGTCGAGATGCATGAAGGAGCGGTCGCGTGGCATCAGCGCGGCGATGACGCGGGTCGCTTCGCCGGCGGCGAACAGGCTGCGGGCCAGCCCTCCAACGGCCTGCGGTGTGGTGCGTTCGCCCATGCCGACCAGCACGATGCCGCCGCCGACCGGCATCACGTCACCGCCTTCCAGACTGACGCCAGGGCCGGGATTGTCGGGTGACACGAAGGGCAGGCCGGCGTCGCGAAAGCGCGAATGAAAACGATAGACGACTTCGACATTGGCCGCCTCCGGCTTTCGCGCCGGCCAGTTCATCGCGTTCACGGAGATAGACCGGTAGATCCAGCACGAACTGTCGCGGGTAAATAGCTGGTTGGGCAGTGGCGGCAGCACGAAATCCTGTGGCAGCAGCGTCTTGCCAGTGAGGCCGGTTGGCCGGAACGGCAGTTCGGCCCGCGCGATGCCGCCGACCAGCAAAGAGGCAAGCTGGTCCGCTGGCATTTCGTCCAGCCAGCCGCGCAGTTCGTCCACCATGTCGTAGCCGACGACCGAAGCGTCGAGCCGACGATCGAGCAGCCAGTCGCGCGCCTCGGCGTCAGCCATTGTCTCGGCCAGCAATTCGTTGAAGGAGTGCACGGTCACGTGACGCTCGCGCAGCGCATCGACGAAGACGTCATGCTCCTGCCGCGCCCGCTTGACCCACAGCACGTCATCGAACAGCAGCGCTTTGCAGTTGTCTGGGGTGAGCCGACGCAGGCTGAGGTCGGGCCGGTGCACGATCACCTCGCGCAACCGGCCGGTTTCGGAGTGGACGCCGAGATCTGTCATGTCTCATCCTTTTGGAAAGTCGGACTGCGTCAGAGCGCGCTGACGGCGCCGGTCCACATTTCGTAGGCGGCATAGAGGCCGACGGCGACGAGTGCGACCGCGAGGACAGCCTCGACCGGATGGAAGATACGCTCCTGGTTCTCGCGCCGCGCCCAGATATAGAAGATGATGCCGGGCGCGTAGAGGACAGCACACATGAAGAGGTATGAGAGCCCGGCGGCGTAGACGAGCCAGAGACCGTAGATTGTGGCCACGAGACCCATAAGCAGCGCGCCGTTGCGGCTCTCGCCAGCGCCGTAGCTCTCGCCCGTAATGGCGAGCTTGGCCGCATAGGCACCGGAGAAGATGTAGGGCACCAGGATGGCGGCAGAGGCGATGTAGAACAATGCCTGGTAGGTGCTTTGCGCGAACAGCGTGATGATGAGGAACGCCTGCACAAGGAGATTGGTGACCAGCAGGGATGTGGAGGGCACGCCGCGGTCACTTTCATGCGCGAAGAATTTCGGCATGGTGCCGTCCTTGCCGGCCACGTGGGGCACCTCTGCAGCCAGCAGCGTCCAACTAAGGAAGGCCCCGGCGACCGAGACGACCAGCGCCAGGTTGATAAGAATGGCGCCCCAAGGGCCTACGACCGCTTCCAGAACACCGGCCATGGACGGGTTTTTCAGCGCTGCAAGCTCGGGTTGGTTGATAATGCCGAGAGACAGCAGCGACACCAGCGCATAGAGGGCAAGGCAGGTGAGAAAGCCGAGCACGGTCGCGGTTGCGATGTCCTTGCGCCGTTCCGCGCGCGCCGAGAAGACGCTGGCGCCCTCGATGCCGATGAACACCCACAGCGTCACCAGCATGGTGCTCTTGACCTGACTCATGACCGAGCCGAGGCTGGCATTGCCGAGGCCGGAGAAGTCGGCGTTGAAGACGTCCACCTTGAAGGCGACGGCGATGATGCCGATGAACAAGACGATGGGCGCGATCTTCGCGATGGTGACCACGAGATTGACGATCGCAGCCTGGCGTACGCCGGCCAGGACAAGCATGTGGATGAGCCACAGCAGGACCGAGGCGCCGAGCACGGCTTGCCATGTATTTCCGTCACCGAAGGCTGGATAGAAATAGGACAGCGCGGAAAAGACGATCACCGCATAGGAGACGTTGCCGATCCAGGCGCTGATCCAGTAGCCCCAGGCGCTGTTGAAACCGATGAACGGCCCGAAACCGGCCTTGGCGTAGGCGTACGGGCCGGCGTCCAGTCTCGGCTTGCGCACGGCGAGCGACTGATAGACGAAGACGAGCGCCAGCATACCGACGGCGGTGATGCCCCAACCGATCAGGATGGCAAGCGGCCCGGCCCCGGAAGCCATGTTCTGCGGCAGGCTGAACACGCCCGAGCCGACCATCGAGCCGATGACCAGCGCGGTCAGCGCGCCGAGGCGAAGCTTCGTCTGGCTTGGGGACGTGGCAGAAGCTGCGGAAGCAGCAGAGATATCGGTTGCGGCCATAGCGGATCTCCCAGAGTTCGGGCCATTTTGCCGGGAGACTGTGCCGTTGCGGACAGTTCCGCTTTGACGCGCGTCAAATGCTGCCTTGCACAATTTCCACCCGCAACCGGCCGGGTTGGAGATTTGCGGCAGGTCAATGCGCGTCCGTCTTGGTGCGATAAAAGCCTCCGAAGACTTCATGGGGTTTCGCACGATGCTCAGGTTCTTGCTGGTCGCTGCTATATTGCTCCCCGGCGCGTTGGCGAGGGCGGACGACTTTGGGCAAACCGACTACGGGCGAAAGCTGGTCGAGCGGAATTGCTCACGCTGCCATGCTGTGACGCCGACCGACAAGAGCAGCCATCCGGACGCGCCGCCGTTCCGGACGCTTTCCAAGCGCTATCCCATCGAGGACCTAGCCGAAGCGCTGGCCGAAGGCATTTCGACGGGGCATCCGGAGATGCCGGAGTTCGTCGCTACGCCAGAGCAGGTCGGCGCCATCATCGCTTACATCAGGAGCATCAATCCGTGACCCGCGGTGACGTGAGCCGTTCGGCGGCCTGTTGCGAGCCATTCCGGAGCATACTCGTCGGCATTGCTTCGGATGGCGAGGGGACACAGTCACAAGCCTTGGCACAGGCCGTTGCGCTCGCCCAGGCGACTGACAGCGCCGTTTCGCTCTACGTCTTCGCGCCGCACCTCGGTGCACCACTTCGCATGTCCGCAGCGACGGCGTCCATGTGGCTCGCACAGGAGGCGGAACGTCTCGAAAAATCTACATCGTCCGTAACGCACAAGGCCAGCCAGGCAATCTCCGACGCTGGACTGCAGGTCGTCGCCGAACATGCGGGCTCGCCTTTTGACTCGCGATCCGGGCGTTTCGTCCAACTGGCGCGCTTGCATGACCTTGCAATCCTCGATGCCGCCGACATTTCCGATGCTTCGCAGCATACGGTGATCGAGGACGTTCTCTTCGACAGCGGCTGCCCCCTGCTTCTGTTTCCGCGCAACGCCGGGACGGTCAAACCAGAGCGGGTCGCCATAGCCTGGGATGGCAGCGCCCGCTCGGCGCGCGCCGTCAAGGACGCCCTGCCTTTTCTTGTTCGTGCGGAAACGGTAGTGGCGGTTACCGTCGAGGGTGAAAAGGATCTATCCAGGATGGCGCCGGGCGCCGATCTCGCCACGTTCCTTGCCCGGCACGGCGTTGAATGCAGCCTCGCCACGCTGGCGGTAGAGGCGGGTGACGTTGCCGGACGCCTTCGTTTTTTTGTAACCTTGGAGGGCATGGAAATGATCGTCATGGGCGCATTCGTCCACTCACGCTTCCGGCAGGCGATTTTGGGAGGGGTCACCCAATCGCTGCTAGAGCATTCCCCGGTGCCTCTGTTCCTGTCTCACTAGGACCTGCCTGAATCCGAAGATGCACTTATGGCTCTTCGCGGTGCGCAAGCGGCCACAACCTAGGCTGTACGCCAAAGATCCAGCGATACCTTGACGATACCGGGATCGTTCATATCGACAGCAAGCTGAAAGCCGAACTCTCGACACATTTTCAACATGCCCGAGTTCTCACTCAGGACCGTGCCGTCGATCCGTTTCAGGTTGTCTGCCTTGGCATAGTCGAGTAGATGCCGCAGCATCTTCCAGCCCAGACCCTGTCCCTTGAGGTCGCTGCGCACCAGCAACGCGTATTCGGCCGTCTCATGGTCGGGATCGGCGAAAATTCTTGCGACCCCGCATAGATTGCCGTCCCGATCCAAAGCCACGAACGCCATTTCACGATCATAGTCGAGTTGCGTCAGGCGGATCAGCAGTTTGTCGGAGAAGTGCTTGCCCAGGCTGAAAAAGCGGAGCCGCATGTCCTCCTTGTCCATCTGCTCGAAGAAACCCGGATAAAGGGCCACGTCGGCGGGCCGGATCGGCCGCACGTGGTAGGTCCGGTACCGGACCGTCATGTCCCTTGCCCATTCCGCAGGATAGGGGCGAATGATCAGCGCAGGATTGGGGCCAGGCCGTTCGACGGATTCCGGGTCCATCTCGAAGCGCGCATCGAGTGCGATCACGCCGTCGCCGTCGGAAAGCAGGGGGTTGATGTCGGCGGCGACGATGCACGGGAAATCGACGATCAATTGCGACAGCGCCTTAAGGGCATGGATGAGCGAAGCGCGATCCGCTGGCTTGCGATCCCGGAATCCGGCAAGCAGACGACCGATCCGCGTTCGGTCGATCAGGCCGCCGGCCAGGACGTCGTCCAGCGGCGGCAGCGCGATCGCCGTGTCATCGATAACCTCCGCGGCGACGCCACCCGTCCCGAACAGGATGATCGGGCCGAATATGGCATCGTGGCCGATACCCAAGATGAGTTCCTCCGCCTGTTTGCGCTCGATCATCGGCTGGATGGCGAACCCGTCGATGGAAGCATCGGGCGCGTGCCGGCGCAGGTTCCGTTCGATGCTGCGGGCGGCATCGCGAGCGCCTTCGGCGGTCTCGATGTTCAGGACCACGCCACCGACGTCGGATTTGTGCGAAACCGACTTTGAGAGCAGCTTTGTGACGATCTTCCGGGAATCCCGCAGAAGACGTTGCGTCGCTTTACCGACGTCCCCTGCAGACCGGGCTACGATGGTTTCCGACACCGGAATACCGTAGGCTTTCACTACGGCCTTGGCCTCTGGCTCGGTCAGCACGCGGCGTTTTTCCGACGCTGCCTGCCGGAAGACGGCAAGAGCGGCAGCACGGTCGGTCGACGCCTCCGCGGCAGCCGCTGGAACGCGTTGCAGCACTTTCTGGACGCGTGACCATCTGGTCAAGTAGTCGACCGCAGCGGCTGCCGCGGCGGGCGTTTCGTAGCTTGGTATACCTGATGACTGGAGCAGCTGGCGGCCTTCGCGCGCGGTGATTCCGCCCAGCCAGCAGGAGAGGACGGGCTTGCCGCCGATGGTGCCGTCTTTCGCCAGCGAGGCGACGGCGGCGGCAGCGTCTGCCGAGGACGCGATGCCGGTGGGGCAGTTCATGACCAGGATCACGTCGACCGAAGGATCAGCCGCGACAGCAGCGATGGCCGTTCGATAGCGATCGGGCGTGGCGTCTCCGACGATGTCGACCGGATTTGCGCGCGACCAGTTTGCCGGCAGCGTCCCGTCGAGCGTCGCCAATGTATCGGCCGAAAGCTCGGCCAGCATGGCACCGAAATCTGCCAATCGATCGACGGCCAACACGCCTGCTCCACCGCCATTGGTGACGATGCCGACCTGCGCCCGCTCCAGCGGGGCAAAACGAGCGATCGTCTCGGTGGCGTCGAACAATTCGGAAAGGTCGGTGATCCGCAGGATTCCGGCTCGCCGCAGCGCTGCGTCCACCACGCGGTCCGCGCCCGAGAGCGCGCCCGTATGCGTGGCTGCCGCCTTCGCCGCTTCGGCGTGACGCCCCGGCTTGATGGCGATGACGGGTTTGGCCCGCGCGGCTGCGCGCGCCGCCGACATGAACTTCCTGGGACTGAGAATGGATTCGAGATAGAGGATGATGGCGCTGGTCTTGGCATCCCCCGCGAGCAGGTCCAGACAGTCGGCAACGTCGACATCGGCCATGTCGCCGAGCGAGACGACCTGCGAGAACCCCACTCCATTATCGGCCGCCCAGTCGATCAGAGAGGCCGCGATTGCGCCCGATTGAGACAGAAGCGCAATATCGCCCGGCGCTGCCGCTATGTGGAAAAAGCCGGCGTTGAGATTGGCGTGCGGCAGCATGAGCCCGATGCCGTTCGGCCCGATGATGCGCAGGAGATGGGGCCGGGCGGCATCGAGCATCTTCTGCCTCAAGCCGTTCTGTTCAGTCAAGCCGGACGAGAGAACCACCGCGGCGCGCGTTCCTTTGGCGCCAAGATCGCCGATGAGGCCGGGCACGGTGACGGCCGGTGTCATGATCACGGCAAGATCTGGCACCGCAGGAAGATCCTTCACGGCCGCGTAGCAGGGGCGGCCATTCAGCTCAATGTATTTCGGATTCACAGCCCAGATGTCGCCTGCAAAACCGCCCTTGAGGATATTGTCGAGTACGACCGTTCCGACCGATCCCGGCCGGCACGATGCCCCGATGACGGCGATCGATTGCGGGACGAAGGCATGATGTAGATTTCGGACCGTCACCTTCCAACTCTCCGTGTGGATGAGATACCCTTTATCCTGTTCGACCGGATAGTTGTTGACGTCTATCAAGGAGTTGGATGCGGCCCAAACCGATCACATAGGTTCAATATGTACATCGGATGCATGATTGGCGCAGCCTTGATCCTGTCGAGGATCAACAGGCCGGCCTTGGCAGTCCTAGGCTCTGTTGGACTTACGCCGGCGGAGCACTACGTGGAATTCGCTGCTCTAGAAGCGCATGCAGGAGGGAAGCTGACGCGATGCGGGTGCAGCGATCCGGCATGCTTTAGGCAAAGTTTGCCTGGTGGTTTACTTGACGGGTTTGGCGGCTGGCCGAATATTCTTCTCCAAGGCGCCGTGGGCGGGCGTTCTGGCCGCTGCCTAATTTTTCTTGCGGGTGATCGACTTGCGAGATCTTGGTGTCGTGGAAATGGTAAGTAACATAGTTCGATTTATCTACGGTTGAAAAGAAACATAGTTTCTATTGTATAGTTCAACGTGATTTTCAGCATCGTTATCATAGATTAAATCTATTGTGTGCTATAGTTAAATGTATAGCGTAATTGGACCCCTTCTTCTCCTTGAGTTATACTAGATTTGAACTTGAGTTTCCTCTTGTTCACAGGTCGAACGCCAGCAAAAGGAGAATTTCCATGGCGAAGCATACCTCTTCCAACGAACTCGACGGAGCAGCGCCCGTCCCGTCGCCAATCACCAGCCCCGAGCTCGTGGCGGAACAGGCACGTGCGCGTAAGGCGCAGCCGAACGCGGGTGCCGTAATCGCTTCGGCCGAAACGCCGCCGGACTATGCGGTGCTCGGGCTCAACGGTGAGAAAGCGCGGCAGGCGGAGACCCTGCGCCGCGAGAGCCTTGAGCTCGGGCGCAAGTCGACCGACAGCGTCTTCGAGTGGGGGCGCATCGTCGGATCCCTGCATGCGATTTCGGACGACCAGAAGCACTTCGAGAAGCTGGCGAGGGGTGTCCTCAACCTGTCGCGGACAGGGGCGGAGAACTACGAGCGTGTCCACCAGCGCCTTTCACCCCACCGGGAGCGGCTGGTGCGGGTTGGCATGATCGCGAGCGGCCTCTACAACCTGGCAACGGCCGAGCCGGAGAGGATCGAAGAGGTTATGGCGGCGTGCGAGGCCGGCCAGAAGCTCAACGGCGCCCGGATCAAGGCGGTCGTCGGCAAGGGCGGGACACCAGCCGCTTCGCCTGACGAGGGCGGTTCCGGAGGAATGAAGGTGGCGATCGCCGGGAAGACGGCATTCGCCACGAAGCTGTTCTTCGACACCGTCCACCAAATGCTGCGCGATGTCCACGTGGCACTTGAGCCGCTGAGCCGCGGCGGGCCGGTGAACAAGAGTAAGGCGGAGACGGCGCTCATGCATCCGGCGCGGCTTGCCGGCGGGCTTGTCGAGTCACTGGTTTATGCCGCGCAGATCCCGGGCGGGCGCGTTCCGGCCGGCGTCATCCACGTGCTGCCGGTCGAAGACAGCCGCTGGGTGGCCTTGCGCCGGATCCTCTTCACCATGGGGTCGGCAGAGACCTGGCCAAAGTCGGACCAGGTCGGCGCCTGGCTGTCCGAAACGGTCGTGCCCCAGTTCGAGTGGGCGCTGGGTAGCGAACGCGCCGGGAAGGCGAGGGCGGTGCTCGATGAACGTGCCGTCGCAGCGGAAGCCGAGCGTGTCAAGGCCGAGAAGGCCAGGGAGCGCGCCAGGGCTGAGCAGAAGAAGACCCGCGACAAGACCAGGCGCGGGCAGGCGACAGCGCGCAAGCGTTCCCCGCAGGACGTGGGGGTCGCCGCCGACCTCCCGGCCGCCATGGCTTCGACTCAGGAAGACCCGGTGCCGTCCACCCTTGCGACCACGAGCGACGCCTAGTCGGAACGCCCATCGGCCCGGGCTGACGCGGCCCGGGCACCATCCCATCTTAACTTTTTGAGGAACTGACATGAAGGAATTTCTCTCCACCGTTTGCCCGGACAGCATCCTGGCGGACACCCCTGCCGGCGAACCGGTCGGCATCGACTTCGAGAAGCTGATCGGCGAGCACACGCTCCTGGCGGCCATGACCGGCTTCGGCAAAACCGTCGCCATGCGCAAGTTCGAGGAACTGGCGCTGGCCGCCGGCTATCCGATGATCGCGCTGGACTCCGAAGGCGACTTCGCCAGCTTGCGTGAGGTCGCGCCCAACGGCCTCCTCGTTGTCGGCGGCGAACATGGCGATCCGGGCGTCACCATCGATGGGACGATCCGGCTGTTGCCGCAGATCATTGCCGCGCGGACTTCTGTGGTCATCGACATCCACGACCTCGACGATGAAGGGCAGGCCGCGGTCGTCGCGCGGGTTCTGACGGTGATGATGAGGCTGCCGCACGATTTGCGGCAGCCCTACCTCGTCGTCATCGACGAGGTGCAGCGGTTTGCCTCCCAGCGCGGCTGGGGGCCGGCCGGCAACGCCATCGTCAAGGCCGCCAAGGAAGGCCGCAGGCGGGGCATCACGCTGCTGGTCGCCACCCAGCGCGTCGCGGACGTCTCGAAAAGCCTGACCTCGCAGACAAGGAACCGCCTGTTCGGCCATGTCTCCGACCTGGCCGACCGCAAGCGGATCGGCGAGGAGATCGGGATCAGCTCGCGCGAGACGATGGTCTTCGCCGAGTTCGAAAAGGGCGACTTCCTGATCCGTGGCGAAGCCTTCGGCGGCCCGCTCGAGCGGGTGCGCATCCGCAAGCCGATGACCGGCAAGCTAGGCAAGGATGAGATGATCGAGAAGCTGAAGCTGCCGATTGTGCCGATCGACGAAGTGCGCGCCCTGTTCGGGACAGTGGCGAGTGGGCGAGCCTCGCCGACGGCCGCGACGGAAGGCCTGCCGCCGGTACGGGTGCGGCCGCTCGCACTCCGGCCGCTGACGACCGTGATGGCTGTCGAGGAAGAGGGGAGCTTGGAACTTTCGCTGCTCACGCTCCTCGCTGCGTTCGGGCGCGGCGGGGTGGAGAAGGACTCGCTAGCGCTGCTTGCGGCAACGACGGAACGCCGCGCGCCCTTCCAGGAGGCGATCTCGAGCCTGCTTGCTGGCAAGCTGGTCAGCATTGGAACCGGCGCGAAGGTCAGGATCACGCCGCAAGGGTTGGCGGCGCTCGGGAACGAACGGCGATCGACCTCGACGGTCGAGGTGCTGGCCAGATTGCGCGCCAGCCGTGATCCCGTCGACGAGAGGGTTGTGGCCTGCCTTTCGGCGGCCGGCCATGCGCCGTTGACCGCCCCCGAAATCCAGACACGGACTGGCCTCGGGCCGCGCGTGCTGAAGGCTGCCCTCAAACGTCTCAAGCGCGACTGCTGGGTCTGCGAACGCGGCGGCAGCTTCGCCACCTCTTCCGGCCTGGCGCGGCTGATCGGGCGTTAGCATCGGACGACCGGCATTCCATCATCTTGCCGCCAAGGCTCCGCGCACCCCCGCGCGGAGCCTTCTTCTTTGGTCTTGGGCGTGCCGGAACGCGGTGAGATTGCCCGGTCCGCTGAGGGCGTTTTTGTCGCTTGCAAAGCCCGCAGCGATCCTTGTCGCAGGCGGCCCGATGGTCGGATCGCCGCGAACTGACGAGGAGAGTGTGGTGAGTTCAACGGATTTTTATGAGGACGTGGCGCGGTTCGCGAACTTGAATGTGCGTTTCCGCGCGGCGATCGACAGGGTGCTCGAACTCGACGACGAGTTCGGACTGGGGCGCGGGCCGGAGCTCGGCTTCGCGCGGCGGCTCTTCGGCGCCTGGGATGCGCTGAAGAAGCCGGACCATGCGGCGAAC
Source organism: Mesorhizobium sp. Root552 (assembly GCF_001427285.1). GTDB lineage: Bacteria > Pseudomonadota > Alphaproteobacteria > Rhizobiales > Rhizobiaceae > Mesorhizobium. The sequence continues at coordinate 3,963 of NZ_LMFV01000034.1, read as the reverse complement.
CCGCGGGCCTTGTGGCGGGCGCTGGCCCGGTTCGAGACGGAAGTCGAGCTTGCCGAATGCGCACTGGACTGCCTCGAGGCCGATCTCCACGCCATGGCTCCGGCCTTTGGATAAGATGAGACAGCGGCGGTGGAGGCGCATCGCGGATGCTTCTTCATCGCCGGCGGGATAGATCCGACCGATCGCGCGAGCCCGCCGTTAACCTTGCGATCGCTGATTTTGCCGTCCCGGCATTTTGCGGGCTCAGATCCGATCCGGATCCCTGTATGCAGTCTCCGTTCCCGTCGCCGTCCGGCCGGGAATGACGGCCTCCGCCGGTGTTGGAAGCACCAGACGAAGGCCTGACCCGCAACCTGCAAGGAGGTCTTGGGCTATGGCGAGCACTATCGCACTCGTTCCCCTCGGGGAAGCTTCTTTTATCCCTGGAATGATGACACATGCCGGCGGCGAGACGCCGGGCGGAATGCCGGCTGCCGGCCAGGCGGGCCTGACGGCCTTTGCCACCGCCGCGGCAAACTGACTGGCTTCATCGTCATCATCATCATCGAGACGAGCGGCAGCGCGGCGGCCTGAGGCCGCGCGCCAACCGAACGCGCGTCGTCGCGTGTGGCGATGGCGGAACTTCCCGTCCATGCCCGCGCGTCGCGCCCGGTTGCCGATCGTGTCGTCACCCAGGGAGAACTCCATGTCCATTCATTCCGTCCCGCCGGCGCCGTTGGCCGCGGCCTATCCTCACCGGGCCGTCATCGCCGATCTCGAAGAGGATTTTGCCCGCATCGTCGACAAGGCCATCGGCGCGATCGTCGCCGGCGATCCGAAACCCGATGCCGTGTTCGGTGTGTTCGCGCCGTTCATCGCCATGGCGCGTTCGGTTTCCTATCACGAAGGCATGCTGCTGGAGGCCGGCATCATCCGCATCGCTGCCTGCAATCCGGATCTCATGGTGATGCCGCAGGACAGGCCGATGCCGATCGTGCCGGCAGCACTTGCCTTTCTCGAGCGCAACGACTGGTCATCGTTGGAAGGGATCAGGCTGCGCTCGGATGTCCATTACCGCGCGACCTACACGCCGGATCTGGTCGTGGTGAACCGGAAGCGTCATTCGGCGCTCATCAGGACGTCAAGCGGTCGCTCGCCTCCTACCAAGAGAGACGGCTCAACGCGCTGCGCAACCGGATGATGGCGGCGGCGCTGATCGGAGCCGACTGGCTCTATGTCGAATGCAAAGCGCCGCCCGTCTCCGACGTCGGCATCGCCATCGTCGACGGCGCGGACGAGGCCAGCGATCCCGACCGCGGCGCGTTCGGTCTTGCCGGCATCGGCGAGTTGCTGGAGGTGACGGGAGCCGGCGAGGCGCTGGGGTGTCTCAGGACGATGTTTGCCGTGCGCGTGCGTGCGGAACTCGAACGTCAGTGCCGCGAGGCGCTCGCACGAACGGAAGGGGTGCGCCGGCCGGAGTATACCGGGACCGACAGTGGCCAAGTCCGCTCGGACGACGCCGGAAGCGGGGAGGGCGGTGCGGTCGATCCCGTGGCTATTGGCTTCGACAGCCCGGGAACCGCAAGGCCGGCGCAGTTGACCGCGCGGGTCAGGGTTGGGTTTGCCCGTTCACGCGCCGGACCCTGACGGCGGCGCCTCTGTCAAGCGAATCCAGGAACTGACCCCTTTCTCGAATTGAAGAACTAACCCCCCTTTCATTGGTTCGTGGTTTCGTTGGTCTCTGGCGCCGATCCGGATGTCAAGCGAATCCAGGAACTGACCCCTTTCTCGAATTGAAGAACTAACCCCCCTTTCATTGGTTCGTGGTTTCGTTGGTCTCTGGCGCCGATCCGGTTTTCTGCAGAAGGCCGGACCGGCGTTTTTCGCGCAGGCGATAGCTGTCGCCCCGGATGGTGATCACCGTCGAATGGTGCAGCAGGCGGTCCAGAATGGCGGTGGCGACCACAGGATCACCGAAGACATTGCCCCATTCTCCCACCGAACGGTTGGAGGTGATCAGAATCGAGCCCTTCTCGTAGCGCCGCGACACCAGTTGGAAGAACAGATGGGCGGCATTGGCCTCGAAGGGCAGATAGCCCAGTTCGTCGATGATCAGCAGCTTCGGTCGCGACAGGATCGTCAACTGTTTGTCGAGCGTGCCGTCGCTGTGTGCCTTGGCCAGCATTGCGACCAGCGTGGCGGCCGTGACGAACTGCACGTTGTAATTCTGGCGGATCGCCTCGCGGCCGAGACTGACAGCCAGATGGGTCTTGCCCGTGCCTGGAGGTCCGAGGAACAGGACTGTGTCGCCGTGCGCGATCCAGCGACAGGTAGCCAGTTCCCTGATCTGACCCTGATCCAGCGATGGCTGAGCATCGAAGTCGAAGCTGTCCAGTTCGCGTACGAACGGGAACTGCGCCAGCTTGCTCGACATGGAGATGCGCCGCTCGTCGCGGCGAGCGATCTCGCGCGACACCAAGAAGGCCAGCGCCTCGCGCAAGGTCATCTTCGAGCGCGCCGCCTCGTCCAGCAGCGTGTCAAGTTGGTCGCGGATCGCTGTCAGCTTCAGCCGGTCGAGCGTTGCGATCAGGAGGTCGTGATCCACAGTCGTCATCACCAGCCCCCTCCGACAACCGCCTCGTATTCTGCAAGCGGACGCAACAGGGTGGGAGGGAGAATGTCGATGGGCGCGGCGGCCCGCACCACACCATCGGCACCGGCGACACCGACAAAATGCGCCCGGTCCACGATGCGTTGTCGCCTTCCCCGGCACAGAGCATGATCGGCAACGACCTGGCCCGCATGCCGGATGATCACACGGCCCGCCAGCACGACAACCTGAACGGTCTCGCCGATCAGACGCCAAGGCACCGAGTAGCTGTTCGTGTCGAGGTCGATCGCACAGTCGGCCTGGACCTTGCGCACCAGATCCCGCAATTGCCCGAACGGCGCACGGCCAGCCAAGGGGCGCAGCGCACCAGCTTCAGCAGCAAACCGCTCTGATGGCGCAATGCCGGTCGTGCCGTGCTCCCGCTGGTCGGCGACCTCGCGTATCCACCGGTCCMGATGGGCCTCGAACGCAGCCCAGTTCTCGAACCGGCGGCCGGCGATCGCGTTCTTCTTGACGTAGCCAACCCCGCGCTCATCTTTGCCTTTCGTCCGCGCCCGATATGGCGCACAGGCTCGCGGCGTGAAGCCCCAGTATCGGGCAAAGGCATGCAGGCGGGCATTGAACTTCACCTCGCGCGTCACCGCGTCATGATGCTCAACCAGGGCTTTGGCATTATCCAGAAGAACTTCCGCCGGAACCCCGCCGAAACGCAGGAAGGAGCCTTCCATCCCCTCAAACCAGTCCGCCTGACGCTCACGCAGCGAAGGCCGGATATGCATCCGCCGCGAATAGCCCAGTGTTCCCACGAACAGGTGCACTCGAACCCGCTCACCCCCGATCCAAACGCGAGTGTCACCAAAATCGATCTGCATCTGATGGCCCGGCGCTGTCTCGAAGCGGATCGTCGCGCGCTTCTGCGCCTTCAATTCCCGCCGCCAGCGCTGCACTCGTAACTCCACCGAGCGGAGACCGATCACGATCCCATGTTCGCTCGCCAGTTCCTGGCGGATAACGTCGGCATTGCCGCCATGGCGGAAAAACCGCTCGCGAAGCCAATCATCCAATCCGTCGAAGGCTGTTCGACGACGAGGTTGCCGATAGGCAATCACACCGCCTTCGCGAAGATATCGCCGAACCGTGTTTCGCGCGCAGCCAAACTCCTGTGCAATCCGCTTCGCTCCCCAGCCTCGTTCATGAAGGCGCAGCATCGCCACAACTTCTTCCGCTTGAAGCATCGCCTCTCCCTGCATTGTCCCCGAGAATGCAGGTGTCGCCGAAAGCTCTGTCGTCATCTATCCGTCCTCTCAAAAGAGAGGGGGTCAGTTCTTCCTTTCGTCCGGGGGGCAATTTCTCATTTCGCCTGACACCTGACA
>NZ_LMFV01000033.1 GCF_001427285.1 Mesorhizobium sp. Root552 | reverse complement strand
CAAGATCGTCGACTGGTATATGGACGGCAAGATCCAGATCGACCCGATGATCACCCATACCCTCAAGCTCGAGGACATCAACAAGGGTTTCGACCTCATGCATGCCGGCGAGAGCATCCGTTCCGTCGTCGTGTACTGAGATCATGAAAACCGTCTCTATCGATAAGTCGCATGGCGGCATTCAGGGCGTCTACTCGCATTCCTCCCAAGCATACGCATGAGAATGACCTTCGCCTTGTTTGTGCCTCCACAGGCGCGCACGGCTTCGTGACCCATGCTCTGGTACCTCTCCGGCCTGACCTGCACTCATGTGAATGTTATAGAAAAGGGTGAGTATCGCTGGCTTGCCGGAGAACTGGGACTTATCATCGTCTGCCCGTATACCAGCCCGCGTGGAGACACTGTCCCTGACGAACCGAATAATTGGCAGTTCAGCAAGGGCGCCGGTTTCTATGTCGACGCCACGCAGGAACCTTACGCAACCAACTATCGGATGTACTCCTATAGCACTGAGGAGTTGCCGGAGCTGATCGCGAAGCAATTTCCAGCCGATATGTCCCGGCAATCCATCTTCGGCCACTCGATGGGCGGCCATGAGGGTGCTCACGATCGTACTGAAGCATCCAGGCCGTTTCGAGAGTTGTTCGGCCTTTGCGCCGATCTGCCGTCCCAGCGTGTCGGCCTGGTCGAGGCCAGCGTTCGAGAAATACCTTGGTCCAGACCAGGATACATGGCGAGTCTACGATGCATGCGCACTGATCGAGGATAACCGGAAAATTGGTGAAATCCTGGTGGATCAGGGCGCTTCTGACAGCTTCCTTGTCGATGGTCTCCGCCCAGATGAACTAGTCGAAGTATGCCGGGCGGCGGGAATTCCGCTCACCCTACGCATGCAGGAGGGATACGGTCACCCATACTACTTCATCTCCACATTTATGGATGACCACCTTTGCTCGCATGCGCAGCGTTTGCGATAACCGCAGTTAAACCCGCCAGCAAGAAGCTTGGCTCAAGGAGAGAAGGAAACGGAATATGACCAGCGTAGTAATTCACCCCACGATCGATTCCGGGAAAGATAAAGGCGGCGGATCGTTCACGGGAGGAACCCTCGTCTGCGAATGCGTGACCAATCCCGTCAAGGTCAAGGTCAAAACCGACATTGCGCACAATCACGCCTGTGGCTGCACCAAATGCTGGAAGCCGAACGGTACGCTCTTCTCGGTCGTTGCTGTAGCGCCCAGTGACAAGATCGAAGTGATCGAGAACGAGAACAAACTCGCCGTCGTCGATCCGGCGGCACTAATTCAACGGCACGCCTGCAAAGATTGCGGCGTTCACATGTATGGTCCAGTCGAAAGGGACCATCCGTTCAAGGGGCTTTCCTTTATCCATCCGGAACGGTTCGAGGAAAGCGGCTGGGCTGCGCCGGGCTTTGCGGCTTTTGTCTCCTCGATTATCGAGAGCGGCTACAACCCTGACAGGATGGACGGCATCCGAGCGCGTCTGAAGGAACTCGACCTCGAATCTTATGACTGCTTGTCCCCGGCCCTGATGGACTACATCGCAACCTGGACCGCAAAGAAAAACGGCGTCTCTGCCAGCTGACGGCGGAGACCGTCCGCCTACCTCCAAACGTTGCATCTTGATCTCCTTAAACAGTGACGCGCCTCCTCTCGTTTCCGAGCGCGGGGAGGGATGCTACGTCGGTGGGGTCGAGGATTAGGCAACCCATTAGCTTTGTATATGGTCGTGACAATGTAAATCATAATAGCGCCGGCGCGATGCTGGCGGCGGAATAGAAGTCTTCCAGCGGTCAGGCTGATCCCCTTTGGTAGCACAAGCGGGTATTCCCTGAACTGAATATTGTTTGAGGGGCTCGGCGGGTGTCCTTGATGACCTGCTTTGCCGGCCCTTGCCTTATTCCGGATTTATGTCTCATCGTGGGTCCTTTGAAAGACTACGATGAACCAGAATTCCTTCGCTATCAGTTAAGCCAATTTGGTTCCATTAGGGCTGCCGCTGGACTACGAGCAATCCGTCCACACCGCTAAGATGTATCGTCTCTGCCGTCAGTGTGCCATGAAGAACTTGAATATAGCTCGTCACTCAATCAATGCGACAAAAAATGCTCGTTTTTGATGTTGACGGATATTATATAAGAGGTAACCTCATCCATGCGCTTAAGATCCATTGTGCATGAGGGTTACTTCAGCAGGTGATCTTAAACCGTACTGTGCTCTCATGTAGAGATCGCAATGCATTTGTGTGGGTGTTTTCAACAAGATCGATCTCTTGGGTTGGCACCTTTTCCTATACCCGCTATGGCGATAGTAGCAGCTTGCAGTTCGCGGAATGCAGCTTCCGGTAAGTTAGAATTATTCTGTTCTAACTCCATACCATGAGCGCCTGTCACAGCAGGGGCCGAGCAGTTGCGCTTAAGCTTGCTTAACACAACGGAGACCAAGGAATGATTGGGAGCGCTGAAAGACGTGGTGGGGTCCTGAAGGTCGGGCTCGACGCGGAGGTCGATATCATCGACCCGCCGGCATCCTTCGGCGGCTGGAATACGGGGCGTGTTGTTCAGCAGATATTCGAAAGCCTAATAGAGGATGATCTTTCGGCGGAAGGATTACCATACACTCGCCTCGTTCCGGCGCTTGCCGAGAAGTATCACGTATCGGAGGATGGGCTTACCTACACGTTCTCGCTTCGGCGAAATGTTCGGTTCCATGACGATACACCATTCGACGCCGAGGCCGCCAAATTCAACATTGACAGGATGTGGAATTCCGCTGCGCCACAGTACTCGCCCGTAGCTGCTGACTACAATCAGCTTGCAATACAAAGCATCCGTCACGTTGAAGTCGTGGATAGTCATACATTGCAAATTATTCTTAGCGAACCATACGCGGACTTTCTCCGATACATGACCCAGGAAGACGCGCCGGGCTCTTTCGTCTTTGTTAGCCCGAGCGCCTTAAAAAAGTATGGGAATGAAGGAATCGCCGATCGAGCGCCTGGCACTGGGCCGTTCCGATTCAAAGGACGTTGCAGTACCCGCTTCGGAATTGGCGTAATTCTAGAACGCAACGAAAACTATTGGGGTGAGCCTCCGTATCTTGACGAGCTCATCTTTGTTCCGTTGCCGGATGCTGCAGAGCGGGCCGCGGCATTGGAGCGAGGCGATGTTGACGTTGTCTATGGACCGGATCCTTTTCGTCTGTCGGCGCTGCGGGAACGCGGCTTTGTGGTCAAGGAGGTAGCAGTCCCTTATCTATGGTACTTCTCTTTCAATATGCGAGAGAGTCCATTAGATGATGTTCGTGTGAGGCGGGCCATCGCGCATGCGATCAACCGCACGGAACTCAGTAATCAGCTGTTTGGTGAAGCTACCACTGCAGCCGTCGGGATCATTCCCCCAGCTTCACCATCCTTCGAGCCGGATTTTCCAGACTACTATCCATACGATCCTTCCAGAGCAAAGGCATTACTCGCCGAAGCTGGCGTTCCCAACGGTTTTCACTTCAAGATGCTTGTAGCTCGCGCGGGCGGTGAGATTAGTCCGCTGGCGATATGCGATTGGCTAGCGTCTGATCTATCGCAAATCGGCATCACGTCAGAGGTGGAGGTTCGAGATGACTGGGTATCGTATTGCGAGGAATGGCATCGCGGTATCCCACCCGGCATCGGCGCATCCGAGATGAGCTGGGGAATGTCTTGTGACGTTTGGCTGGAGCAAGTCTTGCATTCCCGTAACAGTTCGCCAAAAGGCTTTAACACGGGATATTACAATAGGGTCGARGTAGATCGATTGCTCGACCTTGCCCGGACTGAACAAGTCGAATTTCGCCGCGTTGAACTTTACCGAATTGCTCACCGTCTAATCATGGAGGATTTGCCAATTCTGCCACTTCTTAACCTTGGGTCTGGCAATGTCGTCCACGCTCCAAACGTCAAGGGGTTCAAGTTTCCGGCGCAAAACTGGCACGACTTCCGGCAGGTATGGTTGGAGCGATAGCGCTATGATGGAGTGCCGCCTGAATCGCGTCAGGCTATACGCATGAAATTGTTTGCATCTGAATTCCAGCAGAAATCGCTTAATCAGGTGATAGGGAGGATCAGTCGATKAAATTCGTGAAGCATATTAGATTCATTTTTGTAATTTTCGCGGCCGCATTCATGCATGTGGGGCCGACGGTGGCGGATCCAGGCGGGATGATAACTTGGGGAAAACCCTCAGAGGTCCTCTCCACTGATGCGCATCTGTCGGCTGATGGAACTTCGTGGGCGATGTACTATCTTGTCTATGATACATTGGTTACCACAACGGATGACCTGAAGATTTCGCCGGGACTTGCGGAGTCATGGGAACAGCCTACGCCGACGACGTATATCTTCAAGTTGCGAAAAAATGCGGCATTTTCAAACGGCCGTCCTCTGACGTCCGAGGACGTTGTCGGGAGCCTCAAGCGATTGGTGGATCCAAAATTAGGTAGCTATGCGGGCCGCCAGATTGGCGATGTCAAGTCGGTGGTTGCGCTAGACGACCACACTGTGAAGCTTGAGCTTGAGCAACCGAATACGGCGGTTCTATCCGTTTTGTCTGTCAGCATGACCGCAATCTATCCGATGGAGGAACTTGAGAACGGAACTTTCGATCCGACAAAAGAGATGTTGGGTTCTGGGCCGTTCATGGTGGCCGAGCATCGTCAGGACGAATCCTGGACTTTGGTACGTAATCCCCACTACTGGCGCCAAGGATATCCCATCGTCGATAAGTTGCTTGTTCGAATCATTCAGGATGATACGGCACGCCTAGCGGCTCTGCGTGACGGAAGTGTAGATGTTGCAAATTTCGAGAATCCGGATTCAGCTACGCTGCTGAAGGGTATCGTCAACGTAGAGCCCATTGTTCAGAAGACGACCAACTATTTCCGTCTCGACGTCAGTGCCCTGCAAGATAATTCACCATTCAAGGATATCCGGGTACGGCGCGCCATGGCTCTTGCCCTTGATCGTCAGCGTATAGTGAATGCCGTGTTCGGCGGAGAGTCTGCCGTTGATTATGTGGTGCCTCAGGCATTCGGTAAGCCAGTTTGCCGGGATCATCAGGACTATGTTACCCCCCGAGAAGAGCGGATCGCCCTGGCCAGAGAATTACTGCAAGAAGCGGGCGCGAAAGACCTTAAGGTAGGGATCGTTGCTTCATCGGTTTTGGTAACATTTCCGCTTATCGCGCAAGTCATGAAGGCGAGTTTGGCTGATGTCGGGATTGAGGCCGAGGTTCAGCAAATTCCGGTAGCCGATTGGTATCAGCGCGTGTTCAGTGCGAAGACGGACTTTGACCTAGCACTATCTTGGCTCGCTGGATATTCAGATCCAACTCAGATACTCTCAAACTGGAATCCAGAGTGGGTAGGCTGGAGTGCTGGGTTTATGAAGCCGAACGCAGAGTACAATAATACGGTAAATGAGGTTCGGCAACTTTCAGACGGGCCGGAACGTGATCGCGCTATCGAAAAAGCTTGCCAGATCATCTACGATCAAGCCAATATCCTTCCCCTTATTAGTAAGCCCGACTATATCGGCTATCGAAAAGATAAAATTAACGCAAGATTCAGCGCTATTGAGGGGAATTTCAACACGCTGAAATACATAACGGAATTCTCTCGTCTAGACTAGAGAGGTCTAATCTAGCTTTGTGATCTCAACAACAGGCAGGCTGGGGCGGTGCCATTTAAGAGCACCGACCCCATTCGTTGCACCACTTGACGCCTGACAGTGGCGAAGATGGCCAGCTGCTCGTCTAGAAAGCGAGTTCTTGGGAGTCGAAATGCAAATCATTCAATACGTAATTGGAAGATTCTTTGTAGCTTTGGCAACGATGTTCGGAGTCTCAATTGTCATCTTTGCGGCAGTGAGGATGGTTCCGGGGGGGTTCGAACAGGTCGTGCTTGGCCCATTAGCGACGCCAGAGTCTCGTGCTGTTATCATTGCGAAGTTCGCACTCGACCGCTCGATTATCGAGCAGTATGGCCACTGGCTTGTTGCGGCAGTACACGGCGACTTCGGGATATCTATGGTCACCCAGACATCAGTGACCCAAGAGTTGATCAGACGCGCGCCGGCCACGATCCAACTCGCATTGATGTCTCTGGTTATGGCGCTTTCTGTTGGGTTGCCGCTGGGGGTCATCTCAGGATTGACCAATGGCCGCCCTTGGCAACGTAGTTTGGGCCGGCTCTTAGGAGCACTCGGCGCCAGCATCCCGGACTTCGTTCTGGGAAGCCTGTTCCTGTTCGTCTTTACGGTTTGGTCGTTGGGACCTACTATCGGCGGGTACGTTCCGTTCTTCGAAGACCCATGGACGAACCTGAGAGCCATGGTTTTGCCAGCTGTTACACTGGCAGTCTTCGGGATCGCTCTCATTTTGAGAACGGCACGCGATGCTGTAAAATCTGTTATGATAGAGGGATATATAGCATTTGCGGTTGCGTGCGGCGAGCGACCGTCAAGGATCGTTCGTTATCATGTGCTTCGAAACGCTGCTATCCCGATCATTACGGTTACTGCAACATATCTGGGATATCTCCTCGGGGGCGCCATTATCGTCGAGGTCTTGTTCTCGGTCCCGGGCGTTGGCCTCTATACCTATAACGGCTTGATGAATCGTGACTATGCGATCGTCCAAGCCAGCGTTCTCGTGGCCGCAGCCGTCTTCATCGCCATCAACATGGTCGCCGACACCATCTATACATTGCTCGATCCACGAATCAGTGCACAACAGAGAGCGTCATGAGAAGACGGCTAACGAGTGCGGTCTGTAGGTTTGTTAGTTTCGCAAGAAACGACCGATTGTCTGGTGCGGCAGCTTTGGTTCTTGTGAGCTTGCTTCTTCTCAGCTTGGTCGGACCCTACTTGCCATTAGGCGACCCGGAAGGAATTGGGGCAGGTCCCCGCCTTGCGCCGCCATCGTTTGAGTTTCCGCTCGGCACCGATGAGCTTGGGCGATCTTATTTGCCCCGAGCGATTCAGGGGATCTCTGCGACCTTCCTGCTGGCTACGACTGCTGTCATGGTAACGGCAATTATCGGTGGCATCACAGGCATGTTGGCAGCCTACAAAGGGGGGATTTTCGATGGGATAATTGTCCGGATAGCAGACATCTTCTTTGCCTTCCCCATTATTCTGACGGGTCTTCTTGTCACTGCCATCCTAGGTCCTGGGACACTTTCGGTGCTTGCGGTAATTGCCTCCGCCACCCTTCCAATGTTCATCCGCTTGGTCCGATCGGTCACCTTAGCCATTGCAAAGAGAGGATTCGTAACGGCAGCGGAGGTAGCAGGCGCCTCAACGACGCGGGTCCTGTTCGTTCACTTATTACCCAACATCATGGGCGCAACTATCATCCAGCTAACCTATGCGATCTCCATCGGAATGCTGATCGAAGGCGTACTGAGTTTTCTTGGAATTGGCGTTCAACCACCACAGGCTTCTCTCGGATCCCTATTGAGACAAGGAGTTCTCTATTTGACAGTCGCTCCTTGGATGGTGTTTTCATCGGGTTTTTTACTTACGCTCGCAATCCTGTCGATCAATTTGTTGGGTGACGGCCTGAGAGACGCTATTGACCCACTTCGAACCCGAGCGTTGCAATGAGCGAACTTGTCCAGGTTCAAGACCTCCGTATCAGCTATGAAACGGCGCGGGGCATCGTCTATGCACTCGACGGCGTAGATCTGACTGTCTATTCGTCACAGATATTGGGAATTGTCGGCGAGAGCGGATCGGGGAAAAGTACACTTGGAATGGCTATTGGTCGGCTATTGCCCTCCAATAGCCTCCGAACCTCTGGGGACCTGTTCGTCAACGGTAAGTCCATTTTTGACATCGGAGACGAGCAGATTCGGCTCCTTCGCCAAACCTCACTCGGTTTCGTTTTTCAGAACCCGATGAGCACCTTGGATCCGACAATGCGCGTTGGCAGACAGATACGTCTTGTTTTGAATGGACCCGCTTCGGATGATTCAATTTATGAGTTGCTTCGAAGAGTTGGCCTGCCAGACGTCAAACGAGTAGCAAGAAGCTATCCGCACCAGCTGTCCGGAGGTATGGCACAGCGGGTCGTTGTCGCAATGGCCATCTCGAGGCAACCTTCGTTACTGATTGCCGACGAGCCGACAGCATCGCTCGATGCGTCTGTGCGTGAGCAAATCCTAAGACTGCTCCTTTCAGTTCGCGAAGAGACCGGCGTTGCGATCATTTTACTCAGCCACGAACTTGGCCTCGTTGCTAAATATTGTGACACAATTGCTGTGATGTATGGTGGTCGTCTTATTGAGGCCGGCTCGAACGTGTCAGTATTTGGTCGTCCAGGCCATCCGTACACAAAGGCGCTACTCGAAGCGGCGCCTGGGAGCGAAAGGCCAGGCGATTGGCTCGAGGCAATTCCTGGCGTTCCACCAGTACTCCAGAGTTCTGCACATGGCTGTGTCTTTGAACCACGTTGCAAATTTGCGCAAGAGACGTGCCGGACGGTTCGACCGGCCCTTCGCCCCATCGAGAACCGCTTGGTCGCCTGCCATCGTGCAGAAGAGGTCTTGAGGGCCGAGCCGTCCACCGCAGCCACCCACGGAAGGATCGCTTGATGAATACGCCAGTTGTAGAACTGGACGGCGTTGACGTCGTCTTTTCCGGCGGGGCATTTTGGGCACGACAGAGAATTCATGCTGTAAAAGGTGTTTGTTTGTCAATTGAGGAGAACGAGATCCTAGGATTGGTTGGCGAGTCAGGGTCCGGAAAGACGACGCTTGGACGTCTATGTATGGGATTGGTCAAACCATCCGGAGGCGACGTTCGGTTCGAAGGAAAATCATTATCCGATCGCCGAGGTCTGGTGCGAGCAGAGCGATCAATTGTCCTGCAGCAGCCGGAGTGGGCGCTCAATCCGCGTCTGCTTGTCGGAACCTCGGTTTCCGAGCCACTCGATATAATCGGAATAGAATCACGTACGGAGCGAAAAAGGCGGGTTGTCGAAATGCTGGAACGGGTCGGGCTCGACCGGAGCTTTGCCTCTCGATTTCCGCATGAGCTATCGGGAGGTCAACGTCAGCGGGTGGCAATCGCACGTGCCTTGATCACGCAACCGAGCTTTATCGTTCTGGACGAGGCGGTCAGTGCGTTAGATGTGTCCGTGCAGACCCATGTGCTAAACTTAATAAAAAAGTTACAAGCGGCACAGCGTTTCTCTGCGTTATTCATCTCCCATGACATGGCTGCAACTCGGTATGTCTCGAACCGAATTGCAGTGATGTATGCCGGCGAAATAGTTGAAATCGCGCCATCTGTGACCTTCTATGAGAAACCACAGCACCCGTATAGCCGAGCGCTTCTCCTCTCGCTGAGGGATCATGAGCGCTCCCAATTTGAGTTAAAGGTGGCGAATGATCTCATCGCTAAGGACGGCTGCTCGCTGAGCCATCGTTGCGCTTGGGCCGACGATGTCTGTCGTTCGATGAAAGCTGCTATTCGACCGCTAAACAACGGCAAGGTGGCCTGTCACAGAGCGGAAGAAATAGTCCAGGTTTGAACATAGGCATCAAAAAGCCTCATCGAGCGGCAGCTGGAGATGGTTCGGGAGCACTTAATGATCCGCAGGAGACCAATTGGACTGTAAAGCAAAGAGCCATCTGAGACTAAACACAGTCGATGCTACTTTGATCTCGCGCAACGGCAATTGGGTTTGACCGAAACCGGATACCCACAAAAGGGATGGGACCTTGAGATGATGTCATGTCGATTGGCTTCATTTTCTGTCGAACTTAGCGCCATCCGAGGAAGGATAACCTCATCAGACTAATAGACATTGCCGGACACGTGTGGGGTCTGCACGCTCGGGGCTACGGTGTTGTGACTTCAGACGATACTTCTCTACGGTGGATTTCGGGCAGCATGATCTTCAACTCTGTGCTCGTCGACGATATACTGCAAGTTTTTAATCCATCGACGGTGTAGACCACAATATTCTTGCGTAGTTTGGACGCAGGATAATCATCGTATGCGCTGAAGCGGATCTCTGCCATGTTCGACGTCAAGGCTTTGAAGTTCTTGATCGGCTGAGCAAGGATGGCAATGCACAAGAAGCCCTCGAGATGACGGTCAATTTTGAGATTTCTGGGAGGCGGGCTGATTGGCCGAAAGGCTCGACCCTGGAGATGGCACCGGCACCAATTTAGCGGAACGGCGCTTTTAAACGCCGACTACCAGTGCCCCACCTGTCAGGCCTGCACCCGCCGCCGCCAGCAGGAGTTTCTCACCTGGCTGAAAGGGAGCTGCGCTATGCGCGACCGACAACGACAAGGGGATCGTCGCGGCCGACGAGTTGCCATAGTCGGCGATGGTTTTTACGATGCGCTTGTCTTCGATACCGAGCGTCTTGCCAACCACATTGAAAATGCGGATGTTTGCCTGATGCGGCACGAACCGGTCAATGTCTGCGGCTCCAAAGCCAGCGCGGATAAGGGCTTTCGCCGAGCAAGAACTCATCATCTCCACTGCTCTGGTGAATACCGCGCGGCCATCAGCGATGGTCATGCGGGTGTCTGAGATGTCGAGTTCGCCGGAGAAAGGACGGGCACTGCCGCCGGCTGGAATTTGGATGAGATCGTAGCCTGTACCATCCGCACCAACAGCCGCCCCGAGAATACCATGGCCGGGATCGTCTGAGGGGACAAGCACTACCGCCCCAGCAGCATCAGCGAACAGTACAGCGCTCGCCCGTTCAGCGGGGTTTATCCGGCGGCTCAATATATTGGCAGCGATGACAACAGCCGGCTTGTTGTACAACCGCACGAAACCGTCCGCAAAGGTCAGTGCATAGATGAAACCGGAGCAGGCACCGGCAAGGTCGACGCTGCCGGCATTGGCGAGGCCGAGCCGGTGCGCCACTAGCGGAGCGCTTGGCGGCAATAAATGGTCCGGTGTCGAGGTGGCGAGCAGGAGCAGGCCGACTTGTCGGCGCTCAATGCTGGCCGCTTTCAGCGCGATGTCGCCGGCGCTTGCGGCTAATTCAGACAAGGTATCGCTGGGTTCTGCCCAATAGCGCGAAAGGATACCTGTTCGACCTGCGATCCAGCCGGCCTCAAGCCCGAGACTCTCCTCGATTTCGGCATTGTCGACCTTTCGGGCCGGCACGTGATGGCCAAGGCCAAGGATGCGCGCTGTGCGGCTCATAATGCGTCTCCAATGAATTCAGCGGCTTCGTCGACTGCGTTGTATAGTCGGTCGAGTTCCTCCGGCAGTATACAATAGGGTGGGAGCACATAAATGACGTTGCCGAGCGGCCTTATCAGCAGGCCACGTTCGAAGAAGAATGCACGCAACTTCGGACCGACTGCCGCAAGATATCCTGCCTTATCGACACTAAGATCAAGAGCGGCGATGGTGCCGGTCGTTCGCACATTCTCAAAGCGCGGATCGTTGTTGAACCTCTCAATTTTCTGGGCCTGCACCCGCGACAGTGCTGAAATCCGTTCTGTAACCGGCTCGTCACGCCAGATGCCGACATTGGCGAGCGCGGCTGCACACGCGATTGGATTGGCCATATAGGAGCTCGAATGGAAGAAGGTTTTGGTGCGATCTTGCGAGAAATGCGCGTGGAAAATTGCATCGGTGGCGAGCGTCGCCGCTAGCGGTACCGAACCGCCGGTCAGCCCCTTGGAGGTACACAAAATGTCTGGTGCGATGCAGGCCTGGTCGCAGGCGAACATGGAACCGGTGCGCCCCCAGCCAGTCATCACTTCGTCGGCAATAAATAGCGTTCCCGTACTTTCAGCGATACGCTTGAGCTCGGCAAGCACTGTGACCGGATACATCAGCATGCCACTAGCGCCTAGCACCAGCGGCTCGATGATCAGCGCCGCCACACCACCTGCGCGCGTAAGCTGCTCGAAACAGTCGAGCGTCTTCTGCTCACGCCCGACAGCGGGAAAGGGAATGGTGTCGACTTCGAACAACAGCGGTTCATATGCGGCATTGAAGACGCTCCGCGCCCCGACGCTCATCGTGCCTATGGTGTTGTCAGGCGAAATGAGAAATTGCCCCCCGGACGAAAGGAAGAACTGACCCCCTCTCTTTTGAGAGGACGGATAGATGACGACAGAGCTTTCGGCGAC
>NZ_LMFV01000032.1 GCF_001427285.1 Mesorhizobium sp. Root552 | reverse complement strand
GCAGTCATCCGCGTGGGAGGCTCGACCGAGGTGGAGGTTAAGGAAAAGAAGGATCGCGTCGACGATGCGCTCCACGCCACCCGTGCGGCCGTGGAGGAAGGCATCCTTCCCGGCGGTGGCGTTGCGCTGCTGAGGGTGGTCAAGGGGCTCGATTCCGTTACGACCGACAATCCCGACCAGAAACATGGTGTCGAGATCGTGCGCCGTGCAATCGAAGCGCCTGTCCGGCAAATTGCCGAGAATGCCGGCGCGGAAGGCTCAATCATCGTCGGCAAGCTGCGCGAGAAGTCAGAATTCGGCTGGGGCTGGAATGCGCAGACGGGCGAATATGGCGACCTTTACAAGCAGGGCGTCATCGACCCGGCCAAGGTCGTGCGCACCGCGCTTCAGGATGCGGCCTCGGTCGCGGGCCTGCTGGTGACCACCGAGGCGATGGTGGCCGAAAAGCCGAAGAAGGAAGCCGCCCCCGCCATGCCCACCGGCGCCGGCATGGATTTCTAGCCAATTGAAGACGGCCCGCTTTCCGCAAGGGGAGTGGGCCATTTCGAGAGAAACCGGAGATCACCATGCCGAAAAAGACTGGGATTACCGCTGTTCCCGCGCCGACACACGCGCCCAACGACTTTCTCGCCTACGAATCCGAATGCCGCGACAGTTTCAGGCCACTTGTCGTGGATCTGCTGGACATGGCCGAGGCGGCCGGCTGGAATCGCCGCATGGCGGCCTCGACGCTGATGTATCTGGCCGCGCAGCATATATCCGCCGCGTCCGGGAAATCGGCGACCCCAGAATAGAACTGCCTTCATCCCTCCGATGATGCTATCCGGATCACAGTCAGTAATGGACTTGCGATGGCACCGGTGACGATGCGGTGACAAACAACCCATGCAGGAATTTTGAATGACGACCGATACGAAAGAGACCGAGACCAGATCGTTCGAGGCCGATGTTTCCCGGCTATTGCACATGATGGTGCATTCGGTCTACTCGGACCGCGATGTCTTCCTGCGCGAACTGATCTCCAATGCGGCTGATGCCTGCGAGAAGCTCCGATATGAAGCGATCGCCAAGCCCGAACTGCTTGGCGACGATCCGAAGCCCGCGATCACCATTTCCGCCGCCCCGGATCAGAAGCGGCTGACCGTCGAGGACAACGGCATCGGCATGAGCCGCGACGACCTGGTCGAGGCGCTCGGCACCATCGCCCGATCCGGCACCCGCGCCTTCATGGAGCGCGTGGAAGCCGCCAAGTCAGGCGAAGGCGCGGAACTGATCGGCCAGTTCGGCGTCGGTTTCTATTCGGCCTTCATGGTCGCCGACAACGTCGATGTTATCACCCGCAAGGCCGGAAGCGACGAGACTTGGCGCTGGTCGTCGGACGGCAAGGGTTCCTACGAGATCGCGCCTACGTCGATCGACGATGCGCCCGCGCGCGGCACGCGCGTCGTGCTGCATCTGATGGAAGATGCGGCCAGCTACACGCAGTCCTATCAGCTCGAACGCCTGATCAAGGAGCAGTCCGGTCACGTGCCGGTGCCGGTTGCACTGATCGAGAAGCCCGATGCCGAGCGTCGCGAGGTTGCCGACGGCACAGCGCTGTGGGTGAAGGCGAAGGGCGACATCAAGCCGGAAGACTATACCGAATTCTATCGCGGCGTGTCCGGCCAGTATGACGAGCCTGCCGCGACAATTCATTTTCGCGCCGAGGGCCGTCACGAATACAACACGCTCGCCTTCATCCCCGGATCGCGGCCGTTCGACCTGTTCGATCAGGACCGCAAGGGCCGCATGAAACTCTATGTGCGGCGGGTCTTCATTACCGATGAAGCCGACCTGCTGCCGCGTTATCTGCGCTTCGTGCGCGGCCTGGTGGATTCCGCCGACCTGCCGCTCAACCTCTCGCGCGAGATGATCCAGGAAAGCCCGCTGCTGGCGGCAATCCGCAAGGGCGTCACCAATCGTATCCTCGGCGATCTGGCGAAACTGGCCGAGAACGATGCCGAAGCCTATACGAAGGTCTGGGAAAATTTTGGCGCCGTCCTCAAGGAAGGTCTCTATGAGGACTGGGAGCGCCGCGAGCAGTTGCTGAAACTCGCCAGTTTCCGCTCGACCGCCTCGGGCGAGAACTGGCGCGGCCTCGCCGATTACGTCGCCGCCATGAAGGACGGTCAGAAAGCGATTTATTTCATGACGGGCGACGACAAGGCGCGTCTGGAATCCTCACCGCAACTGGAAGGGTTCAAGGCGCGTGGCGTCGAGGTGCTGCTGCTGACCGATCCCGTGGACAGCTTCTGGGTGACGATGGGTCCGGAATTCGACGGCAAGCCGTTCAAGTCCGTCACCCAAGGCGGCGCCGATTTATCCGAAATCGCGCTTGCCGACGACGCGGCAAAGCCCACCGCCGAAACGTCGGCTGAAGTCGCGACTTTCATCGCCTTCGTAAAATCCACGCTGGGCGAAGAAGTTTCCGATGTCAGGGCCTCTGACCGCCTGACGGAAAGCGCCGTCTGTCTGGTTGCCCCCGACGGCGGTCCCGACCGGCAGATCGAACGGCTTCTGAGTGCGGCAGGCCGCCTCGACAACGCCGCCAAGCCGATTCTTGAGATCAACGCGCATCACGAGCGCATCCTTACCCTCGCAAAGCCAGGCAAGGACGATCTCGCCTTCCGGCAGGATGTGGTTCACGTGCTCTACGACGAGGCGCGCGTCCTCGATGGCGACAAGCCCGTCGATGCCAAGGCGTTCTCGCAGCGCATGTCGCGGCTGATCGAGAGAATCCTGCTTCAACGCTGAGCATCATTTAAACGAGGTGGTTACTGGCGTTGGCCTGTCGTCCTCGCTGCCTTTGCGTATCTCTTTTCTGTTGCAGCAGATTGCAGGCGGCGTGTACCTTTAGCCATCACACGCAAAAAATCGGTTGTGTCGCGCGCAGAACCTTCACTTCGTCGGAGGTTGCGGCACGCGCCGTGTCCCCGGCCAGGCGCTTCTTGCCCGCTTCGAGGAACTCCTTCGACCAGCTGTAATACAGGCTTTCGGCGATACCCTCGCGGCGGCAAAGAGCGGCGATACTCTCCTCTCCACGCAGGCCTTCCAGGACAATGCGGATTTTGTCCTCGGCCGAGTGATGCTTGCGCGTCGCGCGGCGGATGTCCTTGATGACATGTTCGGCTGCAGGTTTCTGCGGCCCGGCTTTCTGTTTCATCTTCGCTTCCTTTGATCGAGCTACGATGAACCAGAAATCCTCTCCTCTCAGTTACACCCCATCTGTCTCAAGGGCGCTGATCCGGGACAGGGTTCGCGTACTATGCTGCCGGCCATTATACCCAGGCGGTAAGGGTTCTCCGCAAGGAAGAGGTTGGGAGCTTGGCGCAGCTCGGCCAGCTTACCGAAGCCCACGAGGAAGCCTGCCGGTTCCTCGAGATCAATCCCGGCTTCCTGGCGTCTCGTTGGGCAGCTATTCAGCCTTTTACGCGCGATGAAGACAGGCAGCATTTCCTCGACGGCTATATCAAGGCGGGTTTGCCGCTTTAGGCTTATATGCGAGCGTCGCGAAGGCTGCCGCTTGGATCGATAGTTATGCACATCGTCACGATCCATACCACATCGGCCGCATCGTTCGCTTCGCGACGGGACTCAATTCAAGCTCCACTGTTTTGATCTGCCCTACCCCCGAGCAGATCTCCGTCCTCTCGAAAAGCATCCAAATCCCTTTGGACGAGGCATGAAAGCGCATGTGATCCGAGGTTTGATCTTGAACCAGAGATGGTTGGATTTCAGCCCCCTTCCCTCCAGCCAAGCCGCCGTTGGCTGCCCTCTGCCGCCTTTCCTACTCGACGCCCACAGCGACTACGCGACACACGGCGGCGACGCTCATGGGCGAAAGCCTTTTTGTCTTTCCGACAAAGCGCGCCGCCTGACCGGACAGGATCATGACGGTGATGGCGCGAGCGCGCTCTTACGTAGCACCGCAGACATATGCCCCTGGCCAGTTTGCGGATGGACGGCGGTAACGATCGCCTCAATCACTGGTGGATCGAGGCCAGCACGTCCCCAGTTCAGATGGACAGGATCATCATAGACAAGCGCAAGCGGCTCTTCGCCCGCTGGCGCCAGCATGTTCGTCCAACGAATATTGGGGGGTGCGAAGCCGGGACGGCCATTCACCGTCTTGGCTGTCGGCCTTAAGCACGATCCGCAGGCACACCGAACCCATCGTCGTGACGAACAGCATATAGGGCGTGTCGTGGTTCCCCAACGTCCGTCCGAGCAGCGCGGCCGCGAGCAGCGGTGGTGAATTGCCGATGATCGAAAAGGAAATGCCGACAATCATGTGCGGCAGGAGGTCGTCGTCGGTGGAATGAAGCCAGGCGATGATCTTCGTGAAGTTCGGCAGCGCATCCGTCGGCAGCAGCGCCACCGCCATTTTGACGAGCGCTTTGTAGGCTCTGGCTGGGATGAACCGCTCGGTCCCGCCGAGGATGCGAAAGGCCAACTCGCCTGTTTTCCGGTTCACCCCGAAATGCTCCGCGAACGGCGTTCCGTTCGCGCGCATCGATATCGACCGTTTGCCGTCGACAATCCGGTGGCGGATCGAGGTCGGGCCGTCACTGCGGCCGGTCTGACGTACTTTGTTGCCTTTGCCCTGCGTGCTGCCGACTGTAAGGATCGCGCCCATGCTTTTGACGAGCGCGTCATCGAACATACCGAACCTGGCGTTGCAGGCGTCGCACTCGTCGAGTGAGGTCACCCACTTATTGCCGAACGCCTCTGGGAGCGTATGGGCAACGTTGCGGAAAGCGCGGGGCTCGGTTTGGCCGCAGAAACGACACTGCCCCTTCGTCCCGAGTGTGACGCCCGGCTCGCCCAAACTGCCCTGAACCATGGCGATGATCGCATAATCCGGGGATTTGAGCGTCGCTTCAGGCGGTGTGGACAAGAAACTTCTCATGATCCGCTCCGGGCCGAGGAGGTCAGCCTTACCGTGGCGCGTCGATCTCGATCAGCGCTTTGCGCGTGAGCGCTTTACATGGCGAGCGACCGCAGCCTCACGAATCTTCTTCTCGTCTCGTGCAATCGCGCGTTCGGCTTGCGCGAGAGCGCGCGGAATACGATCGTGGAGTTTGTTCAGCGCCATCAGTTGCGCGATCTTGTCGAGCGTCCACGACGTCGGAAGCAGAAGCATGGTGATGTGCAAGAGGCTCAAAGCCAGGTTTTGACCTGGCTCGACAAAGCCCACATTGCTGGCGCCTGCGATGACCGCGTAGCGGCGGTCGAGTGATCCGAGCTGATAGACGATGGCCTTGGTGCTCGCATGAACATTGTGGCTTGCCATCTTATAGTGCGAGCGCATCATCGCTAGGCCCGCGGCATCCTCGATATTGCTGAAATTGGGCTTTGGGTTCCCCAAATGCGCAGCGACCCAGCCATAGTCGCCGCCAAACTCTTTGCCGTAGCGGCGGATCGCATCGGCATAGTCCTTTTCGATGCGCGCGGCGGCACGTTTCGCAAAGGGAGCATAGCCAAGGCGCGTATGGCATTGCTGATATTGCCCGAGGCCCTTCTTCGCCTCAACGATCTCATGCGCGAGGTAGCGCTCGGCGAGCGCTTCGCCGCCATCATAAAGGACCATCGCAACGCAGGCAACTTCGTGAAGCGTGCGCCACCGCGCCATCGCGCCGTCGGCATAGCCGTTCTCCATCAGTACCATGATCTCGGATGCGATCTGGATCGCGCGGACATGGAGGCGAGAGAGCGCCTTGTTCAGATGCGCGCGACGGCGCGACCGCGAGCGGCTGGCGCGACGGTGAAAATCTGTGCCGATGTCTCGCGATAGCTCAATCAGCATCCGCAGGGCATCGAAGCCCTTTCCCCATCGCGCTTGCAGGTTGCAGCGAAACTGATCCATCTGAATGTCGGTCGCATCGCGCCAAACCGCCCAGTCGCGCTCATATCGACGCAGTATCTTTCCTGCCGCCGCCTCGGCGACCGTGTGAATCAGATCAGGAAGCGTCTCGCTGATCTTGTCGGCATAGCCCTGCACGCGCGCGGTATCGGCGTCGGTGAATTGGAGCACGATGTCCTCATCGGACTCGATTTCGATGACATCTGCGTCGTCGCCATCCGCGTCTTCGCCTGAGCCGGCGCCGAGCAGCTGATCGACAATGGAGCCTATCAGCTTTTCATCCTCGCCATGTCCCGCTGCCTTGAGCTTGTCGCGCACCAACTCGGTCGCGATGACCCGCGGCATAGTGGATAGTTGCTCTTCAAGCAGGGCTTGCAACGACCCCATCGACGGAATCCTCAGATTACGGCAGAAGGAATACGGTAGCCGAACGAAAGGAAACGACAACGAAGCGATGATGCCTTTCCCAACGCCGATCATGTGCCAGATGGCGCGGCTCAGCGGCAACGTCGAACTTGGCTTAGATTTTGGCCCGTGTTGTCATGACGGCGCTTCGCTCGAAAGGATTTTCGGAATATCCCGGTAAGAAGAGGCAACCTCAACGCGCTTGCAGACAGCATCAAACGCGGCGTCTTTGCTTCTGGCACGTCGGAAGGTTTCCCGAGTGCGCTTATCGACAAAGGTCGCATCGGCATAGGCGGCGAGGCAGGCGAGATAAGTGTCGTTCAGGTCGCTGCCTTTGCGCTCGGGCAATTTCTGTGCGTGGCGCCGCAATCCTCCGGTAATAAGTTCGGAAGGTATACGTCCCATCCGGACGCGGCGCTTAACCTCGCGCCAAGGGAGCTGCATATCTTGCGCCACCAGCCGAACGCGCTGCAAAAACTCACCCAAGTCCAGAATTTCTCCCACGGTGGAATCCAGCTGAATATCATCCGGCTCGACGCCCTGCTGTGCCAACGCACCCAGCACCAGCTCTTTGGGGGAGCGGGGCAGCGCTGCGGCCATCGCTTCGACCTGCTGCATGAATTCGCCCGCTACAGCGTATGGATCTTCGATGCGGCGGTCGCCGTGTTTCTCGATGTCGGTCGCGTAAGTGCCACGGATAAGGTTTAGGCTGCGTCGCAGACTTTCACCTTCGCGCCGGCGGCCGTTGATCAGGTGACGGATGGGCGTGTCCCTGATATCGATGACGTCCGTGCGGGTTAATGCCACCATTTTTCTAGCGTCAGCGGTGCGTGCTGCGAAGACCTCACCCAATGCTAACCAGATATCCGGGTCCGGCCCCAGCATGTCTTCGCCGCTGCCAACTCTGAAGAGGTGCCGGGCCGCCTTCTGCCTAACCTCGGTGAGGCTTGCGGCGGGAGCCTCGTAGCCGGCCCGCACTTCTTCCCGCAATATCGTGACAATGCCCGCAGGGCCAGAATCTGCTGTGCCGTCGCCGATCCAGGCCACAAGTTTCCGGGTACCCAGAAACCGCAGGCGCGTGCGCACTAGGCCAGTATCATTGTGGCTGCATAGTTCTTCAATGTGGTGAAGCGAGATGACAGGGATGCTGCCACTCTCTTCGAGCCATCGATCGAACGTAGCGGCGGCCTGCCGATCTTCAGCCCGCGCCGACGTCGCGTCCCGTATCCACTGCGCGATATGCGAAGTATCGAGAGAAATATATCTGGGGCGGTGAATCCGCATCGCAGGCGGCCTCCAGCCTCCCTTTGTTTTTCGCCCGGCTCCGTCTGTGTTCGCTCAGTGCTGAACGGGCGCTTAATAACACAGAGCGCCTCTGGTGCTGCGGCGATTGGAGCCTACGTCATCGACTTGAACCAGCTCTTTCCGGGAATTCGCGTCGCCCGTGATCAGTGGCTTGCACAACGCCATATCGTCGGCGGCCCAGCGGCGGTACGGATTGTCAGGTGTCATGCTGCGCTCGTTTGAGATCAGTATCGCATGCCGCGATGGTGTGGATCTGCTCCTCGATCAGCGCTTGGAATTTCTCGAACGCGCGGTAGCAATGGTCGCGCTCGATCGTGAGGAGGTCAGCGACCTCGATGATGCCGAGTGGCTCGTTGCCGCCGAAGCCGTAGCTTACCCGCCCATTACGGACCTTCCGCGTGACCGTCGCGGTCTTACCGATCAGGAAGCGCGACGAGAAGCCGTGATTATAGACGTTGCGAAAATCGTCGGTCGCATCCTTGAATGCCGTGCCCGCCAGCGGCTCCAGCTTGAGTTTGAACGCCCGATACTTCTTCCAGGGCGCGCCGGCCGGCTCGATATCATTGAGATAGAGGTTCTTGTCCGGAAAATGGTCTTTCCAGCCTTTTACATTCCTCGCCTGGTTGGCCTGATGGCTGAGATGGCCGACCGCGAACGTGAAACGCGATTTGATCGCGTAGGGCTGTCCGAGCGCAACGGTCCCCAGCATGTCGATAAACTCGTGGCTCGCCTCGAGTTTATCCTCGTCGCTTAACCCTTCGACCACGCTCGCCCAGGCGCGAAGCCGTTGCACGTTATGGGTAAGGTCGTTGATGATATTGGCGAGCTCGGTCGCATATTCGCCAAGCATCTGGCTGTACGCCATGAACGCGACATGGAGCGGCTCGGAAAATGTCCACCAGCGATAGGGCATGAACCTGCCCTCGAGCGGTAACGCGTCGAGCGCCGCGCGATAATGCCTGTAGAGCACGACCAACTTGGCTGAGCGGTCGCGCGTGAATTGGTCGGTCATGACAGCGGACATAACAACCTTGTCGGGCAAGGGCGATCATGGGGCACGCCGCACGATCCAGAATGAGGACGATCATGCGCCTCGCGTCGTCCCGATGTCGACGCAGACGCCGCTTTATGGCGCGCTGACGCTGGCGCTATCGAGTCACCTGCCGGGTCTCGGCCAGAGGTAACGATCGGGCTGGCGAGCTGTTGCTGCACACCGATCGCCGCGCCGAAACGCGGCAGCGCTGTCGGTCGCCCCGGCCACCCATAATGTATTTCGGTTACGCGCCTCCATTTTAGCCACTCAGACCTTATTGATGATATCCCAAAAGCTACCATCGGACTCGACCGCATTGAAGGTCGGTGACGGAAGGCAAAGACGATTGGTTGGACCTGACCACAAGAAAATTTGACGCACAGCTACCCATTTTTCTGCTTCTTCGATCGCTTCTGACTGCGCCGGGCCTAGGCGAGCAGCGTGGTCTGATTGTCGGCATGGCGGTAGAGCAGCGGCCATGTCTCGCCAAATCCCAGTTCGGTCTCCATGGCGAGCGCCAGTGTGGTCGCCTTTCCGATGTCGCTGTCCGGCGATCCGCCGGCACCTGCGCTGACGGAGCCCAGAAATTCCTCCTCGGCCACGCGCCCGGCGAGACTGACGGCAAGCAGCCCATCAAAGACGGCTTCCGTCTCGGCTTCCGTGGTTGCTGTTTTCCCCTCGGTATAGCCGCCGGCCGGACCGTCGATGCCGATGGAGGTGATGCGCCCCAGGTCGAGGACCAGCCTGGCGACCGCATGTCCGGCCTCGTGGACGGCCATGCACCAGCGCAACGCCTGCGATCGCGGCGGCCGGGCGGCAGCCAACAGGTCGAAGACGTCGGAGAAGGCCAGCTGCCGATGCGCACGCCGCGCCTTCTGACGCGCCTCGCGGACCAGCCGCTCGATGTCGGCGCCGCTCATGCCGCGTGCTTTCAACGCCAGGGCGCGCAGGACGGCATCGCCAGCCGCTCCAGCCTGACGGCCATGCCCGGCCACTGCCATGAGTTCCTCCTCTTCCTCAGCCATCATGCGCCCTGTCATGAATCGCCGAGCGGGCTGTCGGCCGGGCGGCCGAGACGGTACCAGCGCGACAGCGTGCGCGCCCAGCTGTGGTCGTCGGCGATCAGACAGAGGTCGGAGGTGGCGACCGGCCGGGCTGCGCCCGGCAGCAGCGGATGCCCGAACGACAACCCGGCAAGACACGGGGCAGGCCTGTTGGCCAACATCCAGCGCTCCAGGATCGGCGGATCGGCGGCAAGGCGCTCGGGCGGCACGCCCGCGCGGATTTCCTTCATGTCGTCCGCAAGGGCGATGAGACGCGCCAGCTGATAGTCGAAGCCGGCGCCCTGCTCGGCCTTGCGGGGGTAAAACATCACCATGATGGGTAGCCTCCTTATTCTGCAGATGGGTTTTAGCGGGATGCGGTTGCGGGTTGGACGCAAGCGGCAGCGACGCCACTGGCATGGACTTCAGTGCCATCGGCAGTAGTGACGTCCGCACGACCCGCTTCCCGCTTCGGAGCACTGGCAATGACGGCGTCGAGGTCCCCCTTCAGGTGATGGCGCAGGATGCCGATCAGCGCCTCGGTGTCGGGCCTTGGAATGACGATGTGCCTTTCCAGCCTGCCGGAGCGCAGCAGTGCGGCATCGATGCGATCCGGATTGTTGGTGGCGCCAACGACGACGACGCCGTCGCATCGGCTGGCCCCGTCGAGAAGCTCGAGCAGGCGGTTGACGATCTGGTCCCAGTAGGTCGTCCACTCGCCCGAGCTGCCGCGCATGTTGATGCCGTCGATCTCGTCGACGAACAGGATGGCGGGCTTCGCCGCCTCGGCCTCGGCAAAGGTGGCGTTCATGCGGATCAGCACGTCGCCGAGATAACCCGGCTCCATCCAGGTCGCGACCGACGTTGCGATCAGCGGAACCTGGAGCGTGTTGCACAGCGCCCTGGCGAATGTGGTCTTGCCTGTGCCGGGCGGACCGGACAGAAGTAGTTTTGTACTCATGTCCGCCCAACCAAGCGTGCCCGCGCGCCACAGCGCCAGGTCTTCCTTTGGCGAGCGCCCGCTTGGCCGACGTTCCCGGCCGGATCGCCAGTGCCAGGTCGGCCAGCGTCAGCGCCGAGGCTTGGTCGTGTGGCAAGCTGCCTTCCGGCGCCTCCCCCAGCACCGCGCGCATGGTCTCACGGATGATGCCCATGTCCATCTGACCGCAGATGAGGTTGATGCGGGCGGCCTGCCGCAGTGGGCCTGGAAGCTGATCCTCGTCCTCCGAGACGCCGAGGATCGGATAGTGGCTTCGCGCCACGAATGCGACTTTCCTCGCCATCCTCTCGCGGTCTTCCGGGTCGACATTCGTTGCAGTGAAGACGACCACGCGCCGGTGCGCATCCGGAACATGAGAGAAGCGGAATCCGTAATCCCGCGAGAACGTATTGCCGTTGCATGTCGCAACCTTGCCAGGAAGGATGAGACCCTGTTCGAGCAGGTCGAGGAGCACCTCCTCGAATCCCGCCACCCGTCCGGTGACGGTCATGATGGGAGCGGGAAGGCGAAGCGCCTCCAGGATCTCGGCGAGCGGCATTACGCTCATGGTGATCGAGCGGGCAAGAAGCAGCATCGCGGCGACGTCCGCCGCCCTGAGCGGTTCCGCCGACTGGCGAACGGCACGTAGCAGGCTGGCGGCATCGAGCTTGCTGTCGCCGTGATCGGCCGACGCTTCCGGCGCATCGGAGGCGGCGGCGCTATCCTCGCCCTCAGGCGCGTCGTCATCGCGCGAGATCGATCCGGCACGCCCGAGCCTTTCGAGCATGCGGACGATTTCGGCCTGCGATCTGCCTGCCGCAAGCGGCCCCGGCGCGAAGGCGCTCACCCATTGCCCTGCCACGGGAACGCGCCGCTCCGTCAGCAGTTCGGCGCCGGCCGCGCGGGTGATCGCATCGGCCTGTGCCTGATGGCGCAGACGCCGCAACAGATGTCCGGCAAGGCGCTGGTCGGTCATCGCGCCCTCCCCGCCGCACCGCCCTTCTCACGCACGGTACCGGGCAGGCCGCTGCCTTCGAGCCACCTCGCGACCATGCCGCAGGCCGGATCGCCTTCCTCGACACGTTGCGCCAGAAGCGCGATCACCGCCGGCGGGATCGCCAGGCGGCGCGTCATCGCGATGCGGGCATAGTGCATGACCAGCCCGACGGCGACGGCCGGGTCGTCCATCGGCTTGGTTCGGCAGCCGCAGGAGACGATCCGCCCCTCCATGGCAAGGCCGGCGCATTCGGCGCTGTGACCAAGCAGGCCGAGCAGACTGCGCACAGGCCCCTGCCCGTCCCTGGCGAGCGGCTTTTGCCAAGCCAGACGCTCGAGCGGTTTCTCCTGTCGGGCATTTTCATCAGAGTCGAGTGCCGGGGCAGGCATCGACGGTGCCGGGATGCCGGCAATGGGCCTGATCTTGCTGCGATGCTTCATGGACAAAACTCCTTGCCGCCGCGTTAGGCGGGGTTCGTGAGGGGGAATGCGAATGGGGGCGGGGAATGAGGCTGTCAGGCGAAATGAGAAATTGCCCCCCGGACGAAAGGAAGAACTGACCCCCTCTCTTTTGAGAGGACGGATAGATGACGACAGAGCTTTCGGCGACGACAGAGCTTTCGGCGAC
>NZ_LMFV01000031.1 GCF_001427285.1 Mesorhizobium sp. Root552 | reverse complement strand
CCCCCAAAGGGACCAGCCTAGCCACTGGACGGTTTTTACGCCGCCCGCACCAGCATTACGCCGGCGCTCCTGTGGCCTACTTTGTCACCGCCGCGCACAGAATGACGCGGTTTGGGAACGGATAGCGCCGCATTTGCCTGGCAAGGCGACGGACCCCGGACGGACCGGGCGCGACAATCGGCTGTTTGTGGAAGCGATCCTGTGGCTGGCCCGTTCGGGAGCTCACTGGCGGGTTTTGCCCAAGGAATTCGGCCGGTGGCATACCGTCTACCAGCGCTTCAACCGGTGGTGTCGAAGCGGTGTATGGGAAAGGCTTTTCAAGGCTTTGAACGATGATGCCGACTTTGAATACATCCTCGTCGACAGCACCATCGTGCGTGCACACCAGCATAGTGCCGGCGCCCCAAAAAAAGTGATCGATCCGAAAGTCGGTTTGAAGCTCACGCGCTGGGACGCTCCAAAGGGGGGCTGAGCACCAAAGTTCACGCTGCAACCGATGCCTTGGGCAACCCGATCCGCTTTATCCTGACTGGCGGCGAGCGCAACGACATCACCCAGATCGAGGGGCTGCTCGACGGGTTGAAGACCGGCCATGTCCTTGCCGACAAAGGCTATGATGGGCAACGCGCCATGGATGCCATAGCCGCGGCTGAAGCCAAGCCGGTCGTGCCGCGTCGCAAGACCACCGCCTCATGGCGACCCTTTGATGCCTTGTTATACAGGGAGCGCAACCTGATCGAACGGTTCTTCAACAGGATCAAAAACTTCAGGCGTATAGCGACGCGATACGACAAGCTCGCCAGAAATTACGCAGGCTTCCTAAATCTCGTCGCTGCACTCAGATCATGCCTGTGAATGTAAACACCGCCTAGGGTCCGCGGCAGCTAACTGATCTTCTGCGACCGAAACCCGACTGTCCGGAAACGGCCCCGTAGTGCCCAAACTGTTTCTCTCTACGCCATCCGCATCGACCAAGTCGGAAAGGCGTCGCTGATTTCTGTCACCGTACATGCTACAGTCCTCCGCACTGTAGGAGGGGGCCATTTTGAAATCGACGACTGCCTTTGTAGCTGCTGTCCTGGCGCTTCCGGCCAGCTTCCCGGGCGGCGCGTACGGCGCCACGATCACGAAATCGCACAACGACGTTTGCGTCCTCCAACTCGAAGGGGAGATCGTAGCGGGCGATTTTGAGCGGTTCATGCATTTAGCTGCTACCGAGTTCAAAGGGGTCGACGGCGAGAGTTCGTCGGCTGACACGATTTGCCTCAACAGCCCCGGGGGCAGCGTGCTTGAAGGCGTGAAGCTCGCAAAGCAGTTTTACAAACAGGGCGTCGGGACAGTCATCCCAGCAGGAGCCGAATGCCATTCGATGTGCGCGATCATGTTCATGATGGGTATTGCGCAGGGTCCAGAAGTCAATTTCGTTAACCGCAAGCTCCATGTCACAGGCACGCTCGGCTTCCACCGTCCATATCTGGCCCTCGATTCAGACGAATTGGTTAGCGCGAGGGCACTTCCTATCGCTCACGATTGGGCAATGGAAGCAATGATGGAACTCATGATCCTCGCAAATGGCCAAGTGCCGTGGTCGGCCAGCACGATGATGCGTCCGGACCTCATCCAGTTGATGCTGACGCACGTCGGGAACGATTTCTACTACATCGACACCGTCGAGAAGGCCGGCCGTTTCGAGATCGAGCTCTTCGGCTACGACAAGCCGACCGAATTGACCGAGGAACGGTCCTATTACGTCTGCGAGAACTCATTCCACTGGCAGGTCGGCCTCATAGGCAAGGATACTGACTACGCCGATCTGGTACAGTCGGTGGGCGCTTACCAACCAGTCTCCAAGGCCATCCAAGACAAGGGCGGCGTTAGGATCTACTCTGTGACCAGCGGCGACGCGGGATATTCCGAGGCAGGGTGCTTAATCGGGCAGAAGGATGACTATTTCCTCGGTTGCGGCTTCAACGGCATGTACAACATCTCGCTTGGCCTAAGTCAGTGCACCCTTGCGGACTTCGAGGAGAGAAGCCAATGGTTGTCGCCGCTGGCGGCATTCAAGCCTTCCACGCCGATCCGGATGCTTGCTGCAGACTAACCGCCATGGCGGAATGATTCAAAAACTGCGGGCAGCGGGACGTGCTTGGTCATCTCGCCGACAGGCTCGGTCGAACAGGAACCTTGCCAGGCAAGGTCGATATCGGCGCGCAATGGTGCCGGAGAGGAGTTCGCCGGGTACGAGTTCATTTGGCCGTTAGGATCGAAGTGCGTTCTCCTGAAGGACGGGACTAATCTAATTCTCAACGGAAAGCTTCTGCTTCAAAAGGGTACCTAGTCGCCTTGTTCTATGGCGGCTTCTGAAGAGTGGACGTGCGCCCGTAGGCGCCCTACCGCGACAGAAGCACCGTTCATGCGATTCCCCAAGCCGCGGCAGATCGAACCGGTTTTCTCACCTTGCGAAAGCCGTACCTCCGCCTCCCGCAACATTCCGATGATCTGTTCGTCCGTATAGTTCTTCCGTGCCATCGTGCCATTCCGTGCTCCTTTCAAAACCCAAAATAGCCGAAACTCTAACTCTCAAAATGGACATACTTTCGGGGGGAAGGCCCGGGATCATCGCCAGGATGCGGAAAATGGTGCCCTAGTTGCCCGACAGCGCCCAGTGTCAGGATCGGCGCCCCCGTGGTGCCGGTCCGTTTGTGTTGTCGATGGCTGCCGGAAGAATGGCGCTGCGCATTCGTTCGAACTGCCGGTCGTCGAGGGCACCGTTTTCGTGCAGTTTCTTGAGGCGTTCCAGCCGTTCCAGCGTGCCATCGACCATGGCGGTGACCTGTACCGGCAGTAAGTGTGTTTGAGGCCTGGCAAAGTCGTTCGCCACGATATTGAGCCCGGATTCACCACCATGGCTGCCGGTGGATGTCGAGGCAAAGTGGATCGCCCTGAAGGCCCAGATCAGGCATGCGAACCAGACAAAGCCGGTGGCTCCCAGAAACACATTGAGCAAAAGGATCACCCAGCGATTGGGATGGCGGCGCCAGAAGGCGATCAACGCCGGGAACAGGAAGATGACCAGGATCGTTAAAATCAGCAACGAGAGCGCGGTGTCATTGTCCATGGGTTGCAGACACTTCGAAGAAGATTGACTGGGAGAAATGAGGGCGGTTGTGGGGCAGTAGCTACCGATCGGCCAGCATGGTCAATTGCCCTGTAACGGCCAGCGCAACGCATCCTAGCCATATCCAGAGATAGTTCCAGTCCCCACCCACGACTGCCGCCCGCCGCCAGAAATAGCCGATTGGCGACAGAAGCAGGAACGGCACGATACGCCGCTGCCTAGGATTGAAGCCCCAACTGTTGAGGATCTTGACGTCGGCAAAGGCGAGGATCACGGCAATCAGGGTGAGAAGAATCGAGACCCAGTTGTTGTAGGACAGTGAATTGGGATCGACCCCCGAAAGTTGCCCCATCACATCCGCAAAAAGCACCGCCAGGGGCGAGCAGGCCAGCAGCAGCGCATAGATGGTGGTGGACACTGCGGGCTTGCCAGTCGTGCCGGGCTGATGGGGCAGCGGTGGAACCGCCTGGATAGCGCCAGCCGGCAAGGGAGGCGGTAAAGCGTCGATCTGTGCGGCAAGGCTTGTCTGGTGGGCTGGTTTCCATTCCTGGCCAAAGGAAGCTGTCCATATACGCGTGGTTGGCGGCAAGAGCCGGTTTGACAGCATGACGCCGAGGTCTTCTTCCTTTATGGGACCGCGCGGCGT
Source organism: Mesorhizobium sp. Root552 (assembly GCF_001427285.1). GTDB lineage: Bacteria > Pseudomonadota > Alphaproteobacteria > Rhizobiales > Rhizobiaceae > Mesorhizobium. Next base: position 14,358 of record NZ_LMFV01000031.1, on the reverse strand, counting down.
TCCGGCTTCCTCGTAAAACCAATCAGTCATCGATAACCCCTCTCAGTGGTAATTGTATTTGTTCGATCGATAGCCTCGCCCGCGTCACTGCCATGGCTCGATCATTCGGTGACGGGGCACGGGCTGGTAGTGGCTGTCGCGGCGCAGCTCCAGATCAAGCTCGCCCAGCTCGAAGAAGGTGCGCAGCAGAGACAATCTCGCCGGTCGCAGGATGCGACGGTCGGCATAAAGCGTGAAGCGGCCGGTGGAGGGCATGAACACCACCCGCCCTCGTGGCCAGTCTTCATATTCGCCTTTGAGCAACTGGCCGCTGATGCCTTTGGCCCGCAACCAGGCAGGGCCGTGACGCTTCATCTGGCTCCAGTAAACAAAATGCCCGCCCGGATGGGTAAGCACATCGCCATAGACTTCGGCCTCAGCAAGGGGGATCGCATCTCCAAGAACCGCGTCAGTGCCGTTCCGATGAGGCACGATCCAGAAGAAGCCGATCTTTCCACTGAGCTGGTCCGGCAAAAGACTGGTCACGGGATCGCAGGCCATTCTTATTCCAGGTTCACGTAGACCCCGCCGTCATCCATCTGCTTGACGCTATAGGCGACATCGATGTCGCCGAGGATGCCATAGGGTTTTAGGAACATCTGCAGCACAGCAAGGCCGGACTCGTTGCCCTTGGGTGCATCGACAGCCGCGCTGACGATGGCTGAGCACAGATACCCCTTGAGCAGCTCCGCTTCGGTGCGCACGGCTTTGACAGTGTAGGCGATCTTGGGATTGCCAGCGTTTCTCAGTCCGTATGTCTGTTCAGGCGTTCGTGGCGATGTCTCAATCAACTTGGCCAGGGTCGATTTTACTGCCTCGTCACCACAGACTGGCAAATCTTCCGCGCTGGCCTCCGACGGGACGTAGGAATTTGAGCCGATGGTGCCTGGGTATAAATCCTGCGTATTGAATTCAATGCCAGAGGCAACTCTTGAACCCGTTTTTCCATTGGAGCATTGACTGGGGAAAATTAGGTGGCGAGCAGTGTTGCCATCGTCCTGCAGCGACCAGCGCACCGTTGCGCACTCCTCGTCAGAGTCAAACGGATTGGCGACAAGGCACAGTCGCTCCGTCTGATCAGCCTTGGTGTCGATATACCAAGATGAAAATATCTCTCTGCCGCTCTGCTTGTAGCGGTAGACGGCCTTGCCATCCTGCTTGAGGGTCAAGACCAGGGTCCCGAAGTCCAACTCCGGCTCGCCTGGGGTCCATAATTCGAGCTCACCTATCGCAAAAAGCTCGCTGAACACTTCTTCTTCGGACATGCATTGCTCGCTCGCCAGAGCCTGTTCCGCCCAAAACAAGGCCATGCAGGCAAGACCCGCACGAGCTAAGACACTCCTTGAAATCACCTTGCTAACCTCCGCTCCCCGGGGCGGGCATGTAGTGCGGCGCCAAAGTATGCGCCAGCACCGTCATGAACCCACCCTGCGCTATGAGAACCCTTCTTCGCGGGCGGAAGTCAAGCGAAATGTCACTCATCGTCTGTAGACTGATAGAGTGCGCTGCTCACATTCCATCAGGTGGATATTCGACAGCAACTTGCCAGGAATTTACGCCGGCTGCGGCAGGACCGGCGGCTTTCCCAAGAGGCCTTTGCCGACGAGGTCGGCATTCATCGCACCTATGTCAGCGACCTCGAGCGAGGTGCCAGAAACCCGACCATCCTCATCATCCAGAAACTCGCCCACTATCTCGAAGTCACTCCCGGCAAGCTCCTCGATCCAGATTGAGCGTAAGCGTCGGGGGCAAGCTGTTGGGGCAGGGCGTGAAATGACGATCGTTCCGCCCTCTACCAGCGTGCTTCCCGCCTATTTGCCGATATTGCGCTCGTCAGCGGTGACGAGTTCTATGCCTTCCTGCAGCGAACCTTCGCCAACGTGTAACTCTCGTTCGCAATGGTTGACCTGACGCTCCTTGCCACGGCCGATCCTGTCGACCGCCATACGCATGTTATCGCAGAACCCGCGCCGGGGAACGCCACCCTGGCCCTGAAGGCATGGTTGTGGGCGTCGAACCGCATCTGCTTACGCGGCCTGTTCTGCCAGGGCACGCAAACTTGCACTAGCGAGAACATTTCTGATCTGTCTTTTCCGGTGAGATTTGCGTAAAGGAGGAGACGGTGCCGCAGCTCAAAGCTGCCAAGCATTCGTAAATGGATCGCGCGTTGATGGCCGTGGCCGCCAGCTACGTCAACCATTTTCCCGCAGTGACGGGCGATACAGTGAGTTGGATCCCAGTAGTACGATCAGCAAATGCTCACAGATAGGGATCTCCCGCCGTAGGCGGGAGATCCTTCCTCCATTTGCATCAGAGCCGGAACAGTTTGCGTCGGCCATACATAACAGTGTTGCCTTCTTTCCGAAGGCCTTTGCGGGTGTTGAACCCCATGATGACCTTTTCGACTGATGGCGGTTGGCCTGTATCGTCCACATAACCCAGATAAAGCGTCAGGGCGTCTACAAGGTCGTCGGAGGAGCCATAGGGAAAGGTTGTCACCTCCTCCAGAAACTCATCTCGAAGGGTCACACTGCGCAAGATCTGGACCTGGCGATTCGTTATCGGAAACAATTGCGATTCTAACCTCTCCTCTTTGGATTTGCTGACGGGAAGAAGGATAGACGTCGCTCCATTGCCAATGAGAGCGCCATGATAGGCTTGCGCCAAGCCGGCCTTTTCAAAAATATGCTGGATCGGGGCATGGCGATGGTGCGCACCAATCATCAGGTCAACCGCACGCTCATATCCGGCCTGTTGGCGGATCACGTCGATCACATAATGCGTATTACCGCAGCGCTTGATGACCAGACCTGCAGTGTAGGAACCACGCCCTTCTGTGGAAGCCGTATCCCAGGCAATATATACATTCCCTTTGGTTGGCACGGCGTCGACGATTGGGAAGTGCGATCGTTCGATGCCTAAAAAGCCCGATTCCACGGGCCTTTGCTGATACTGCGCAGCAAAGACCGAGTTGGGGATCTGCGATTTGAGGCGCGCCACCACATGGGGCGGAAAACGCTTCGGTTGGAGAACTTCCCCCTTCTTGCGGTCGAGGTAGGCCTTTCCTTCGAAGATGACAGGCCCGTCCTCCTCCGCTTCGAAAGGAAGGGAAAGCACCTCAAAGCCTCTCCGTTCCAGTGTCGCAGACAGGTCGTTTGAGTGCAGCCGGTGGGCGATCAGGGTAAACTTACCGGTTCCCCAGTCATTGATGCGGGTAGTCACCATCTCGTTAAACGACTCCAGCACTCCTTCGCGAGTAGCTACCGACGACCTTTTATGGGCAGACATTGGATCATCGACGAGGATCCAATCCGCACCGAACCCTGTAATACTGGTTTCGAAGCTGATTCCTAACCGGCCGCCGCCCCTTGTCGTCTCAAACTCAGATGCGGCTGACTTGGATGGATCGATGATTGTCCCAGGAAATATGCGCCGGTAGAAATCGGACTCCATGAACTTCTTGTTGGACCGCGACAGCGCGTCTGCCAGCCTCTGGGAATGGCTGATCACGACCACTTTCTTGTCGGGATTTATTCCCAGGAAGTAGCCGACAGCAGCAATCGTCAACCTCGATTTTGCATGACGTGGAGGCGTGTTGATGATCAGGCCCCCTATACGCCCCTCAAACTGTGCCTGGAAATAGGCTCCAATTAGCCCGATATACGCTTCGTATTGAAAATCGGGAATGATCCAGCCCAGCGCGAGCTCTATAAACACACGCATATCTTCGCGGGCCTTGTCATCCAGGTAGCGGCGGCTTGTTTCATTGCTTGGATTTTCCATGACTTTATTCCTTTTCGGAGAGTGTTGGGAAAAGCGCGGGGACAGGGATGGTTCAGTCATGGCTGTCTTCCTTCGCGATGCGTCTGCTGATGTAGCGTTCGAGAACCTCGGCCTCGTAAGGGTCGAGGGGCTCGCTTTTATTGGCCTCTGCCAAGGGCTCTCGGAAGCGCTTTGGAAGCAGCTTCGTCACGGCATCGAAAGCGCGCAGGTCGCCTTTCATGGCCTTGGTGACCAGCGTCTTGGCAATGACTTCACCGCGGCTAAGCTTGAGCTTCCTGCCGTTCTCGATGACGGTGACCTTGCTGTCGAGCTCGAGTTCGACGGCGTTGGCCACGTTCTTCGACGCCTTCGGCCGCCCTTTGGGATTACCGGATGTGCCCTTCGGGAACCGGTTTTTCTTCGGAGGGTGGCCATAGCCGACTTTTTCGGAGAGATCGTCGTCGCTCATGCGTCGCCTCCCTCGTTCTCATGTGGCTGATCGTCAGAGGGAACGGCCTGTACCTCGCTGGCCTCAAAGAAGCTCAACCCATCGGACGCGCGCACCGCGTCATGGCCGCTTTCTTCCTCCCATCGGCGGATCGCAAGATCGACAAAGCGTGGCTCGATTTCGATGCCGAAGCAGCGCCGCCGCGTCCGCTCCGCCGCAATCATCGTCGTGCCCGAACCCATGAACGGGTCGAACACGATATCTCCCGGCCGACTGGCGTCTCGAAGCGCGTCGATTACCAGAGCGACAGGTTTTACCGTCGGATGCTCCGCCAGCCACTTTCGATCCGGCCCGAAGACGTTGACGCCCCTGTAATTCCAAACATTACTGCGGGATCGACCGTGTCGGCCGAGCTCGACATTATTAACATGCGCTGCACCGTCCTTCCGGAACAGCGCCAGCAATTCGTGCTGGGAGCGATAAAAAGCGCCCATTCCAGGATTGGTCTTGACCCATACGACAAGGTTGAGCAGGCTTAGCCCTGCAGCCTTGCCAGATCCGATGAGCAACGCGATGCTGCGCCAGTCCATGAACGCGTAGATCAGACCGCCGGCTGTGATATGATTTAGGACAGACCTGAAAAACCGACCTAGGAAGACCGTAAACTCGGCTTCGCTCATCTCACCCGACGCCATGGCAAATTCGCTATGTTTGACCTTTCCTAGCCCGGATACATTGCCGGCAATCGGAACGTTGTAGGGTAAATCACTCAAACAGAGTTGGGCTGAATCACCCGCAAACAGACGTCCTTGCAGCGCCTCATCCCGGAAATCTCCGCAGGCCAACCGATGATCGCCGCAGATCCAGATGTCGCCCGGCTGCGCAATTGGGGGCTTGGTGTTTGCAAGGCCGCTGGCGTCAAGCGTCTCGACCTCGCCAGAAGCAGGGCCATCGAACACCATAATGTCGTCAATCTGGGCCGGCTCGAAACCCGTCAAGGTGGTATCGTAGCCAACTTCAATCAGCAGTTCGAAGCCAGCCTTCATGGCGGGTATATCCCACGCCGCCAGTTCAACCAGCCGGTTCAGTGCCATCTGCAGGGCGATCTTTTCGGCCTCAGTACGGTTGGCAAGGCATATCGTGGGCACGACTTTAATGCCCAGGACCTTGGCGACTACCCAGCGTGCATGCCCATCGATGATGTAATTGTTTTCATCGACGATGATAGGGATCACCATGCCAGATTGCTCCATGCTGGCGCGCAGCATGTTCAGATTTTTCCGGTTGTGATTCCGCAATGACCGCCGGGGCGGCTTCAGTTCGTCAACGCGGAGAAACTGTATTTCCAGGTGGTTTTTCATGAGGGCATTCCCACATTGGGTTTCGACAAGCAGACCCGGCTGGATCTGCCTCTGTGGGGGCTCATAAGATCTCTAACACTTGTCGATTGCGCGGGATCGTTTGGAAAGAACCATATAAATCAAATAGCTATGACAAATTGGAATTATTTCGGTTACAAGCAGAAACAATTTGTGACAGGAATATTCGATTTTTTTGACGCCCCGAGCCGCCGAAACCGTCGCGATGTGCCTGCAATCACCGAAACCGGGAGAGCCGCTTGGTCCCGAACTCGTGCAGCTGTTGCGCCTCAGGCCAACCCTGGCTGCCGGTCTGTTTCCAAGCTCTTGTTCAGTCCCTGAAAGCGGACAAAAACTCAGTTCGTGCCTGGTGAATTTGACCTAGTAAAAGATGTCTGGCGGGCGCTCATCAAGGACGCGTAAGCTCTTAGCTGTGCGCATGAAAGCTTTATTGCCGGGACTGGACGTGACGCTCAACATCCTCGGCGCCGGCGCGGTGGACGATATTCACTTTCAGGGGCGATGCGCGCAGTGCCCTGTTGATGGAAGTCAATTCCAACCCGGCGCTCTATTCGGCCGAGGCGACCGAAGCGCATTCGCTCCAGCTGGTGGCCTTCCTCGAAAAGGCCATGAAAGCGGCGACGCTGGCCGACGTGCAGACCGCCTGCGGGGCCGACATCGAGTGCTATCTGGTAGAGGCGAACCGGACCGAGCACGAGGTGCCGGGCATCACCCTCATGGCGTTGATCGAAGCGACGATGCGCGAAACGCCGGATGCGCCGGCGCTGGTTTATGAGGGTGTTACACTCAGCTATGCCGAACTCGACAGGCGCACGACGGCCCTTGCCGGCGAACTGGCGCGACGTAGCGGAGGACGCGACCGAATCGTCGCGGTGACGCTGTCACGCTCGCTAAATTCCTGACACCTCCACCGCCAGCCTCACGTTTCAGCTTCCTCTGTCCGCAATGCACTACGGATGTCAACAGCAAAAAAGGGGCAGGTGCAATGCCAGCCCCTTGAATTGATTGCCGTTTCTTCTGCTTGGCCCGGTTCTCGGAATTCAGCAGCCCGAGGTAGAAGATACGTGAGATCCCGTCGGTTATTTCAAGGCGACGACGAAGTGCTTCGTCACTGGCTCAATGATTTTCCAGGTGCCCTTGAAGTCTGCTTCCACGACGAAAGCGTCGCCCGGACCGACTTCGACCGGTTCACCGCCGTCGGGCGTGATGATGATGCGGCCCGAGATCATGTGCACGAATTCATAGTCCGTATAGGTGGCGTGATAGGTGCCGGGCGTTGCCTGCCACGTTCCCGACAGCACCTTGCCATCCGCAGTCGTGTGCTGGACGGCGGTCTTCATCGTCGGCTTGCCCTCGATAACCTTCCAGCCGGGAAGATCGTTGGGATCGGCATTCTCCACCTTGCCGAACTTGAGGATAGTCTTGCGTGTCATAATAAGGCTCTCCATTGTCATGCTGAGGCTCGAATGCCTAGGGCAAGACTAGCCAAACGATATCGGAATGCAACCGGAGGCCGTCTACATTTGTCGTGCTCTAAATCCGAAAATTCATCTTCAGACGAATACGGAAGAGAAATGATATAAAAACAATATATATTTGCCGAATACGTAATATACATGATAAGTATGCATGTGATATCGATGATACTTATTCTATATATATAATTAAAATTGAAAATTTATGTTTATTTTAAGAGAAATATACTTATATTATACATAATAAATCTAAATTATATGTTCTAAATATTTATAATAATAATTTTTTATTCTATATCATATAATTAGATAATTCATAAAATTTTTTGTTGATTTTAGTTGAAATCTTTATCCTAAATATCTAGAATAACTTCTATGGCAGTGGTAATTGAGGTGTTTTCTTCTGTTATTGTGCTCTGATAAAGGTGGCTGAATTACTTTGCAAAATTGGTCTAATACTGTGTCATAAACTAGAAAAATAAGAGAGCAACGCTCGACGAATCATATCGAAAATTGTGATAACGTATTTCACTTCATAATATTTGACCCTGGCTCCGGGCGGTCCCTAAAGTTCGGCGTGATCATCGATCTGGGAGGCCGTCGAGCCATGAAGAAAGAAAATACCGTTACCATCAATTGCGACATGGGCGAAGGCTACAGCCTTTATCGCTGCGGCGACGATGCCGGCATCATGCCGCATATTGATCTTGGTAACGTCGCCTGTGGTTTCCATGCCGCCGACCCGGCAGTTATTCGCGATACAGTTAAGCTTGCGGCCAAGCACGGCCTGCCAGTTGGCGCCCATCCATCTTTCCCAGACCGGCAGGGGTTCGGCCGGCGCGACATGGTGATCAACCGCGAGGAGCTTTCCGCGATCATCCATTATCAGGTTAGCGCCCTCAAGGGGTTTCTTGATATGGCGGGGCTGCCGCTCAATCACATAAAGCCTCACGGAGCTCTCTATCGCGCCGCCTGGATGCGGGAGGAAGTGTCGCAGGCGATCGCTGATGCCGCTGTCTTCTACAATGTCCCAGTGCTTGGCATGGCTGGCACGCTGCAGGAAGAAGTCTATCGGGCGCGAGGCGTCACCCTTATCTCCGAATTCTACGTCGACAATGACTATGACGACGATGGCCATCTCATTGTCTCGCGTGATCATGCCGTTCGTGACCCTGCCGAGGCGGCTCGACGTGCAGTGCGCATGCTTTCTGAAGGCAAGGGCACCACGATCACCGGCCGCGATTTCAAGGTGAGAGCGGAGTCTATCTGCATACATTCCGATACGCCAAACATCGTTGAGTTGGCGCGTGTTCTAAAGGACGCAGTTCGGCCCTGGAGCCCTTCAGCAGCGGCGTAACGCCAGCCAAGTCCAGTCGTCAGTCAAATGCATGTAAAAGGCTGCTAGCCATTGCGTCGGCCGCCCGACGGGCGCGGAAGCGCTGTCGGGGGTTTTTGTTTTGCGGACCAGGAGGAGAAACCCGCTATGAAAAAGACTCCATTTTACGACAGTGGCCTTGANCCCGACGGGCGCGGAAGCGCTGTCGGGGGTTTTTGTTTTGCGGACCAGGAGGAGAAACCCGCTATGAAAAAGACTCCATTTTACGACAGTGGCCTTGAATATGGGGCCAAAATGGTTGAGCTCTTTGGCTACTACCTGCCTTGGGAATACGGCGCCGGACACACGAAAGAGCATTTGGGAACGAGAGAGGGTGTGYCCGTATGCGATCTCGATTACATGGCCGAGTTCGTTATCGAAGGGCCGGACGCGCTTGGCTTCATCCAGATGCTCGCAACCAACGATTTCTCCAAGAAGACCGTTGGCTCGGTGCAGTACACAGCCATGTGTGACGAGAACGGCCTGATGATCGACGATTGCACTATCTGGTGCATGGCCCAGAACAAGTACATGATCATCAGTGGCTCTGAGGACGACTATGAATGGGTGTCGAAACAGGCCAAGAGCTATAATGTTACGGTAACCAATGTCACCGACGAGCATACGACGCTTGCCGTGCAAGGGCCGATGGCCAATCGTGTGCTCCAGCAGTTGAYGGACATCGATTTGTCGACGCTTGGCTACTATCGTTTCCGGCCGGCGAAAATCTCGGGCATCGAATGCTTGGTTGCGCGCATGGGTTACACGGGTGAGGCGGGCTTCGAACTCCATTTTGCATCGAAAGATGGGGCGACCATCTGGAATCTGGTCATGAATGCCGGCAAGCAGCATAATATAGTTCCATGTGCTCAGGCCGCACTGGAGAGCTTGCGTCAGGAGGCCGGATATCTCCTGGTGGGAAAAGATCACGATCGCAAAACCAATCCTTTCGAAGCTGGCATCGGGTTCACCGTGAAGTTCTCCAAAGAAGACTTCATCGGAAAAGCCGCCTTGCAGAAAATCGCGCGCGAGGGAGTAAAGCGGCGGATGGTTTGGCTTGATATCCCGTCCGGTGACGTGGCTGAGACGGGAGACAAGATCTTCGTCGGTGATGTTGAGGTCGGTGCTGTAACCAGTGGATCGTTTTCACCCACCAGAAAGCGAGGAACTGCCATGGCCTACATCAATCCGCGCCATGCGGTTCCCAGCCTGGATGTGCARATCGCGCTTGCAAACGGCAAGAAGGCTTCCGCGAAGCTGTCCGTGATGCCGTTGTATGATCCCGGTGATACCCGCACGAAGAGCTTTGCGTAACTTGTCTGATGCTGAAATCTTCCTCTTTCGAGAGGGGGATTTCAGCAAGGGTGATGACTGCAATCCTTGTGGAAGTCTCGCTGGCAGACATTGTCGAGCCTATAAGTTTTTATTTCGCCCCTGGTGACTTTGTGAACTGATCCATTCAGGCTTAGATTCGCCGGGATAAGTGTTGCGGTTTGCACGTAGTTGTGGAGCCATATCCCGGCTTGCTCCGCTTCCCGCGCCGCGGGACGGAAGGCACCTCGTTTCTAGTAAGACCATAGCCCTTCAAATCCACAATCAGCCGAGGAAGAATCCCATGGCGGAAGTAAAGAGCGACATCTCGATAGCGCGCGCAGCGAAGAAGAAGCCGATCCANGCACCTCGCTTCTAGTAAGACCATAGCCCTTCAAATCCACAATCAGCCGAGGAAGAATCCCATGGCGGAAGTAAAGAGCGACATCTCGATAGCGCGCGCAGCGAAGAAGAAGCCGATCCAGGAGGTTGGCGCGAAGATCGGCATTCCGAGCGAGCATTTGCTGCCTTACGGGCATGACAAGGCCAAGGTCTCGGCCGACTTCATCAAGTCGGTGCAGAAGAACAAGGACGGCAAGCTGATCCTTGTGACGGCGATCAACCCGACGCCGGCTGGCGAAGGCAAGACGACGACGACGGTTGGCCTGGGCGACGGCTTGAACCGCATCGGCAAGAAGGCGGTGATCTGCATCCGCGAGGCCTCGCTCGGTCCGAACTTCGGCATGAAGGGCGGCGCTGCCGGCGGCGGCTATGCCCAGGTCGTGCCGATGGACGACATGAACCTGCACTTCACCGGCGACTTCCANGGTCCGAACTTCGGCATGAAGGGCGGCGCTGCCGGCGGCGGCTATGCCCAGGTCGTGCCGATGGACGACATGAACCTGCACTTCACCGGCGACTTCCACGCCATCACCAGTGCGCACAACCTTCTGTCGGCRCTGCTCGACAACCACATCTACTGGGGYAACGAGCTCGGCATCGACACCCGCCGCGTGGTGTGGCGCCGCGTCATGGACATGAACGACCGCGCGCTGCGCGAGATCGTGGTGTCGCTGGGCGGCGTTGCCAACGGCTATCCGCGCGAGGCCGGCTTCGACATCACCGTTGCYTCGGAAGTCATGGCGATCCTGTGCCTTGCCAAGGACCTGAAGGACCTCGAAAAGCGCCTYGGCGACATCATCGTTGCCTACAAGCGCGACAAGAGCCCGGTGTTTGCGCGTGAACTGAAGGCGCACCGCGCCATGGCGGTTCTCCTGAAGGACGCCATCCAGCCGAACCTKGTGCAGACGCTSGAGAACAACCCGGCCTTCGTGCATGGCGGCCCGTTCGCCAACATCGCCCACGGCTGCAACTCGGTGATGGCCACCACCACCGCCTTGAAGCTCGGCGAATATGTCGTGACCGAGGCCGGCTTCGGCGCTGATCTCGGCGCGGAAAAATTCTTCGACATCAAGTGCCGCAAGGCTGGCCTGAAGCCTGCCGCCGCCGTCATCGTGGCCACCGTGCGCGCCATGAAGATGAATGGCGGGTGCGGAAAAATTCTTCGACATCAAGTGCCGCAAGGCTGGCCTGAAGCCTGCCGCCGCCGTCATCGTGGCCACCGTGCGCGCCATGAAGATGAATGGCGGGGTGAAGAAGGAGGACCTCGGGCCTGAGAATGTCGAGGCGGTGAAGAAGGGCTGCCCCAACCTTGGCCGCCACATCGAGAACGTGCACCAGTTCGGGGTTCCGGTGGTGGTTGCGATCAACCACTTCTATTCCGACACCGATGCCGAGATCGCGGCGCTGAAGGCCTATGTCAAGGAGCAGGGTGCGGAAGCGATCCTGTGCAAGCACTGGGCGCATGGCTCGGCCGGCATCGAGGAGCTTGCGAAGAAGGTGGTCGAGATCGCCGAGGCGACACCATCGTCAAGCGCATCTACCGCGGTTCGGAGGCGATTGCCGACAAGTCGATCCGCGACCAGCTGCACCAGTGGGAGAAGCAGGGCTACGGCAACCTGCCGGTGTGCATGGCCAAGACGCAGTATTCGTTCTCGACCGATCCGAACCTGCGCGGTGCGCCGACCGGCCACACCGTTCCGGTGCGCGAGGTTCGCCTTGCCGCCGGCGCCGGCTTCGTCGTCGCCATCTGCGGCGAGGTCATGACCATGCCGGGCCTGCCCTCCAAGCCGTCGTCCGAGAACATCCATCTCGACGACAATGGCGACATCCAGGGCCTGAGCTGACAACAGGAAAGCGAGGAAGTTTGGCGATGGCGACAGTAATAGACGGCAAGGTTGTAGCGGCGGATGTGGTTGCCAAGGTTAAGGCTGAGGCGGACAAGCTTATCGCCGAGACGGGCGTTGTGCCCGGCATTGCGGTGGTCATCGTCGGCCATGATCCTGCCAGCCAGGTCTATGTCGCGTCGAAGGGCAAGAAGGCCAAGGAATGCGGCTTCAACTCGATCGAACATGCGCTGCCGGCTGAAACCAGCGAGGAAGAGCTGGTGGCGGTGGTCGAGAAGCTGAATGCCGATCCGGCCATCCACGGCATCCTCGTGCAGTTGCCGCTGCCGGGCCACATCGATTCCGGCCGCATCATCCAGACGATCGCGCCGGARAAGGACGTCGACGGCTTCCACTTCATCAATGTCGGCAAGCTCGGCACCGGCGAACTGGACACCGCCTTCGTGCCGTGCACGCCGGCCGGCTCGATGCTTTTGATCGAACGCGCGCTTGGCCGGGACCTGTCGGGCCTGAGCGCCCCTTCACAGGCTCGATCACCGACGGCTTCCACTTCATCAATGTCGGCAAGCTCGGCACCGGCGAACTGGACACCGCCTTCGTGCCGTGCACGCCGGCCGGCTCGATGCTTTTGATCGAACGCGCGCTTGGCCGCGATCTGTCGGGGCTGAGCGCGGTCGTGGTCGGCCGCTCCAACATAGTCGGCAAGCCGATGGCCAATCTGTTGCTCAACGCCAATGCCACGGTGACGATCGCGCACAGCCGCACCAAGGATCTGCCAGGCCTGTGCCGCAGCGCCGATATCCTGGTTGCCGCCGTTGGTCGTCCCGAGATGATCAAGGGCGACTGGGTCAAGCCAGGCGCCACTGTCATCGACGTCGGTATCAACCGCTTGCCGGCGGACGCCAACGGCAAAGCGCGGCTTGTCGGCGACGTTGCCTATGACGAGGCCGCGACCAATGCCGGTTCGATCACCCCGGTGCCGGGCGGCGTCGGTCCTATGACCATCGCACTCCTGATGGCCAACACCGTCATCTCCGCTTCCCGCGCCGCGGGGCGGGCCTTATCTCTTGGCGATAGCTGACGTCGATTAAGGCAATGCAGCCACAAGTGGCGCAGTTTCCACGAATTCGTCTGGTGCTCGTCGAACGCAATCAGTTGGTGCTATCGGCATTGCAGCACATATTCGCTCACGATGACCGGTTCGAACTGACTGGTCACGTAGAAAGCGGCCAAGCCTTTCTCGAAATGATCGAAATCAATCGGGCGAATTTCGATATTGCCATTATCAGCTCCAAATTAGCTGACATGAACGCTGCAAAACTGCTGACGGAACTGCGACACCGGGAGGTTGGGATACGCATCGTCATTTTCTCAAACGACATCGGAATCCTCAAGCAGTGCTTGCATCTCGGCGCCCACGGCTTCTGTTACCAGTTCGATGATCCTGCAGTACTGCTAGATACGTTGATCGCAGTGGCTCACGGCCATCTTTGTATCCCGCACACCGACATGGCCAAAATCCATGAAACACCGTTATCAACATTGACGCCGCGTGAAATTGAACTGCTCGGCGTTCTGGCGAACGGATGGACCAACCTACAAATCGCAACCAGAATGGGTATCTCCGAGAACACGGTCAAATACCATTTAAGGAATCTCTATGACAAAATCGGCGTCCATAACCGGGCCGCCGCAGTTGCCTTATTCTTTGCTGGTATCCAACGTTAATAGAATGATGCCGTGAGTGCTAGAGCGTTAAGGGATGCTTCGTGCGCGAGATTGGTGTCCAGAGCTCAGGCGTTGGCGATTCTTAACGGCTCAAGACAGGTCAGAACAAAAAGACAGCGCTGAGAAAGCAGGACCACCCATCATTCCTGCCGGCGTGCGAATGAGGGGACTCTGCTAATCATGTTTGCGTCACGATGGTTCGGTAAATTTTAGCGTCTTAAAAGATATGTTTATTGTTGACGCCGTTTTAGATGTGTGCGAACTTTTCTAGAGTAGCGGGTTAGCTGCTCTTATTTCTGTGCCAAGCGTAACTCCCGGATATGGTTCCGGCTAGTACGTTAATGTGGCACGCTACATTCTCAAAAGCTGAAGCATCATTTCACTGTCGACGACGGCGGCTATTCCTATTCGGTCTTAGCCTCGGAGGAAGTGAGAACCATAAAGGGGAAAGCAATGAGAATATCACTAAAGAGAGTTCTGTTTTTGTTTGCCGCGACTGGACGCCTCGAACTACCCGGATTTCGGCGCTGGTAGGACGGAGATGAGGTCTGGCGCGGCCTGATGCGCGGCGATTGCTTCGGTTTTGGTCTTTAGG
>NZ_LMFV01000030.1 GCF_001427285.1 Mesorhizobium sp. Root552 | reverse complement strand
TTCTCCTTCAGGACAAACAGATTTTTTGAGGTTCCTCCACACCGGACCGGCAATACCGGTCCGGTGCGGGGCTCGCGCGACCCTTTCGGCATTGCGCGCCTATCGAGCTAGTTTTGAGAACGTCCGGTTTCAAGAGGTCCGGTGAAAACTTTGGCACTCACGGCCATCGAGTGCTAGTGTAGTGAAAGCACGCGGATAATCGGGGAGCGACCGAGATTTTTGCGTAAATGTCAGGACGGTGAGGTGATGCACACCGGATGTTCGCCCGCCTGCCGGTCCGGGTTCACCAAATGACGGGCAGGTGAGCGCGACCAGAATAGATTGTTACCTTAGACAGGCTATGGAGGGGATAATGAAAAAATGGGCCGCCACAACAAGCGCAGCCGCCGCACTTCTATCAGCTACTTGTGCCGCTAGTGCCGAGGGTACCCAATGGGCAGGAACGATCAGGTGCTCCTTTGGGGCCGGAAGTCTGAATATTATGATTGATCGCTACGGCGATGTGCATGGAGGTGTTACGAACGGCCGTGTAACGACGGGAAATAGGAATGGTACTCGAGTTAAATTCGAGACCACCAATGCTTTTGCTAATCGGGCCGTTTTTACTGGTCAGATCAATGGCTTCTCCATGTCGGGAACTTACACGCAAGGCGCGAACCGCGAGATATGCCATTGGCAGGCAAAGATGGTGGGGGTGGTCGCAGACAAGCCCAAGTCCCTGAGCAAGGAAGCTGGAGATACAGCGATTAAGGGGACAACAAAAACTCTCCGAAAGATTTTTCGTGGCGACGAAAACAAACCTACGTATCGACTCAATGCGCCATCTGGGGAAGGTCCAGGCGTCCGGGGCTAGACCAGTTTAGCGGCCGTCGCCGAACCGTCATTGAAGGCCAGCGAGCTCTAATGGCGAGCAAATTGGCAAAGTAAATCCGGGGGCTGATCTTCAACCTTCCGCATATGTGCGGGAAGTTGACACATAGCCGAGGCTTAATTTCAAAATGTCTCGACGTCGAGACACTTCAACGCGCACAAAAAACCCCGCCGAGGCGGGGAAGGTTTTGGGGTGTGAAAAACGAGGCCCAGCCTTACGAAGTTCGTTGGGCTTAGACACCAAAAACAGGCTGGGCCTCGCGCTGTCTGAGAAGAAAGCACCTTTAGATTATCACCTATCGTGAGTCGGGCAATGGCAATTGACTGGAGACAGCGCAAGTGTAGCTAAACTGCCCGCCTGCATCAGTTGCAGCAGACGGGCAGCATCGTCGCATGCCGCAGGCAAAAGCGGCATGCTGCAACCCTAATGAATCCGGGGCCAGTTCAACTTTGCTCCATGGCAAGGAAAAGACGTACGGCGTCGTTGAACTTTCCCTAGCATTACAGTTGCGATTTTGATTTGATATACGCTTGCTGTGCGGCGGCTTGATGTGCTTCTCGCCAGAACCGCGTGGTTGCCCAAATTGCCGCCATAACCGCCCGCCGGGCTTTTTATTGCACCTTTGCAATCTGATGCTAATCTGGCGCTGCTGTCCGCCGCATGGGCAGCGTGAGGCCCAGCCTGTTTGGTGTCTAAGCTCAGCAAACTTCGCAAAGGCTGGGCCTCAATCGCAATCTCAGATACCTTCCGCTTCAGCGGTTTTTGTGCGCGCCAACCACTTCCGGCGCTGGACCAATTACCCATTGTTGCCTTGCAGCCGCCTGCTGGCTAATCTGGATTAGCCGCCAGCCACAACCGGCGGCACGGAGCCCGGCCCGCCTCTATCCACCGTTACATCTCGGGCCGGGCTTCATTCCCCTTTCCAAAACCTTCCCGCTTCGGCGGGGTTTTCTGCATCAGGATCGGCTTCACATTAACCTTGCTTTGTTCCTGTCAATTGTCAGGGAATGACAGCAGGCATATGTTCCGCCTGCGGTATGTCGGGGGCGGTCACCTAAGCCGGCGCACAGTCCCTCCAAGCAATGTGCGCCGGCTGTGGTCGACGTTTAACCTGGATCAATAATCCGGTTGCCTCAATGGATCATGGTGGTTAGATTTCCTTTGCGGCAGTCCCAAATGTCGCAGAGGGCCGGCGGTTTGGATTCCCAAGGCTATTGCACATTAGCTTCGCCGGCCCATCCTAAATCCAAGCCATTGCGGCCACAAATGCGACGGCCATTGCAAAGGCGAGAATGGTAACTCGATGCATCACTGTCGGAGCATCCCAAGCCACAGTTAACCGCGCCAGATACCAGACGATCCGTGTTGGGCCGAGATGGTACTTGCTGCGATGATGAAGGACCTTCTCCTCGATCTCGACCGGTGTCCGATTAGCATGCCACTTCGGAATCGGCAGCATATTCACCAAACCAGCGTCACCGTGTTTCCGGTAAGCCTCACGCCATCGGTAGAAGCTGCTGCGGCCGACGCCAAACCGCGATTGCGGTGAAGGTCGGTTCCATGCTCGCCTTCGCGCTGGCTTCCGGGCTGCGGCGCGGCCGGACTTCCCTGCAGATGCCGGTACATCAGAGCCTGTGCATCCACATGCTGACCGGAGCGGTCCTGATCGGGGCATGCGCGCTGCTGCAGGGAAGCATCTTGTCACCGCTGAGCCGCAAATTCGCCATCGGTATGGTCTGCCTGGTCCTCATAGCCACCTTTCTCACCTATGCCATCTACTACACGATGCTTCGCGTGTATCCGGTGGCGAAGGTGTCCGCTGCGGCGCCATGGGTTTTCCAGGCACTTGAGCCTATAGAGCCGTATGGCTATAGCTGCAGCATGACCCATGATGAAAAAACCAGCCTTCAAGAGCTTTCTCGCTCCTTGCGCAAAGAACAGTCCGCACTGCTGTTGACGGCGGCCAGGGCCGGAGGTGTGCCAAGCAACAGCACGATCCAGCGCGTCGCCTATCTCGAACTGAATATCGCAGCGATCGAGAACACCATTACAGACCCAGTCTCGTGACGATGCCCAACGACGAGTCCGACGGTTTGCTTTTCGCATCAACCAGACATTGCTTAAGCGTTGAGCCGGGAGGATATCCGGATGCACGTCATCCACCTATTGGCCCGCTGCTTATCTCGTTCAGTTGATGTAAAGGACTCTGGTTTGTGGGTAGCTGCAGTCTAACAGAAAGAAGGCTGTGTCGACAGACAACGCTAGCATCGTCAGCATGCCGTGAACTGCTTGGCCACCCAGTCGATGAAGATTCGCACGCGGGGAGAAAGCTGACGGCTGGACGGATAGAGCAGCGTGACCGGTGTTGACGAGGGCGGGTGCGCTGGCAGAACATCGACCAGTTCACCGGATGCCAGCGCTGCCTCTGCGTGATACCGCGGCACCTGGATCAGTCCCAGGCCGAGCCCTGCGGCTGTGACGTAGCTTTCAGCGGCGCTGACCGTAAGCGTTGCCGGCAGCGTCAGGGACTGGATTTCGCCATGGACGGTAAATTGCAGAGGCAGCAACCCGCCAGTCGCGCTGGAATGGAAGCCGACCATCCGGTGACCGTCCCTCAAGGCGTCGACACTCATGGGCACGCCATGTCTGGCCAAATAGTCCGGTGACGCGACCGTCACCTCATTCAGCACTGCAACGCGCCGGGCGATCATATCGCTGTCTTGCGGGGCGCCAACGCGCAGCACGCAGTCGATCCCCTCGCGCACTAGATCCGCCAGCCGGTCGCCTTCGCTCATGTGCAACTGAATGCCGGGATAGGCCTCCAGAAATTCCGGCAGCGCCGGCAATAGGAAATGACGGGCCAGTGTGCCGTGCACATCGACGCGCAGCAGCCCGCGCGGACTGGTGTCGCGGAACGCCGCATCAGCATTTTCCACATCGTCAAGAATAGTGGTGCACCGGCGGTAATAGGCTTCGCCGTCCAGCGTGGGCCGCACCGTGCGCGTCGTGCGTTGCAGCAGGCGCACGCCCAGCCGTTCCTCCATCTTCTGGATGACCTGTGTTGCTGTCGAGCGCGGAATGGCAAGGTCTGTCGCAGCCTGGCTGAAGCTGCGCCGCTCCACCACGCGCGTGAATAGCCGCATCGCGTCCAGTCGATCCATGTGGTTCTCTATATTGTTTGTCATTCCGGAATAGTGATGCCAAGTTTTGACAGATTATCCGAAAGGACAAAAGAGGCTATCTGCCACCTATCAGCCGATGCGGCACGAAACAGAAGGAGAAACACCATGATTGCCACCAGTAAGGTCGCTCTCGTGACCGGCGCATCCCGTGGCATCGGCGCTGCGATTGCCAAACGCCTCGCCACCGACGGCTTTACCGTCGTCATCAACTACGCCGGCTCGGTCGCCGCGGCCGAACAACTCGCCGGTGATATTGAAAAGGCTGGTAGCAAGGCTCTCACAATCCAGGCCGACGTTAGCGATCCGAAGGATGTCGTCCGCATGTTTGACAGCGCCGAGGCAGCCTTCGGCGGCATCGACGTTCTGGTCAACAATGCCGGCATCATGAAACTGGCCAAACTCGCCGACAGCGACGACGACCTCGTCGACAGCCAGATCGCCATCAACCTCAAGGGCACGATCAACACCTTGCGCGAGGCGTCCAGGCGCCTGCGCGACGGCGGCCGCATCGTCAGCCTGTCGACCTCGGTGGTCGGCCTCAAGCTCGAAACCTATGGCGTCTATGCCGCGACGAAGGCTGCCGTGGAAACCCTGACCGGCACCCCGCAAGTTCCCGTACCAGATAGTTCGCAAACATTGCGCCCGCCCCGAAGACGATCCACAAGGGTACCGCTATGGCCCCGCCGAGCGCGGCAATGCCCGCAGTCTGAGACCCGAATAGCGCCACGCCAGTAGCAACTCCTCCCAGCAATGCCCTTTGCGTTCCGGTGCGGTTGCTCCATCCGATTTCCTTCAGGTGCTTCGCAGCGATCTTCTGTAAGCGGCAGGTTCTCTCGGGACATCTGGTTGAGTGATTATAGCTTCTCTCGGAGCGCCTCGTAAGGCGTCTTTCCGTTGAACGCACCGTGTGGTCTGGCGAAGTTATAGAAGCGCTCCCATTCGTCTAGGCGCTTCTCCAAATCGACGTCACCCTTGTAGGTGAGCAGCTGGTAGAATTCCTGTTGATCTGATCGGTGCGAGCGTTCGACCTTTCCGTTCAGTTGCGGCGTGCCGCGCTTGATGTAGGCATGGCGGATGCCTTTGTCTTCGACATGCCAGTGGAACTTCGCCTGGAACTCATGGCCGTTATCAGTCCTGATTTCCCGAATGCGAAACGGAAAGGTCTCGATGATGTGGTCGACGAAGTCGATGGCGCTGGCCTGAGTATGTTTCGCGTATATCTTGAGCGCCCGCACCCGCGTTGCGTCATCAATTGCCGTGAACTGGAAGCGACGGATTTTCTCTCCCCGTTTTCCTTTGAAGGTCAGGAACTTGACGTCCATCTGGATGTGATGACCGGGAACTTGCTTGTTGTATCGCTTGGTGTGAACTTTTCTAAGGCGAGTGCCGCGTGGAAGCCGGTTGACGCCATTTCGCTTGAGGGTCCGGGAAACCGTTGCGTCTGAGACTCTGATCCCATGATAGCGGGCCAGGTACCATACGATCCGCCTTGGACCGAGGTAATATTTGCTGCGAAGATGAAGGATCTTCTCCTCGATCTCAGGCGGAGTGCGATTGGCATGCCGATTCGGAATCGGTGGCCGGTTCACCAGACCGGCCTCACCGTGTTTCCGATAAGCCTCACGCCATCGATAGAAGCTACTGCGGCCGACCCCAAAATATCGACACGTCTTCGCAACGTGACCGGTGTCATCAGCGTGCTGAAGAATACGAAGTTTGCGTGCGATCTCGCGCTGATCCTTGCTCATGAACATCTCCTTTGCCCAACAATTGCGAGCTTAATGGAGATGTCCCGCGAGTACCGACATATCTACAAAAGCCGGTTCTGTCCGCTCATGGAATGTCCGGCGGACATTCTTCGGATCTTTATGGGTATGCAGTTCGCGACGGGGGCCGCTTGTGCTAAATTTATTGTGTGGTCCCATCGTCACAGCAGTAGAAGCCATGCGGAGGAAGCAAATGACTACGCATCAAGTTGGCTATCTTATTGGCAGCCTTGCCAAAGACTCCATCAATCGCAAACTCGCCAAAGCACTCGTGCAACTTGTCCCGTCCAACATGAAGATGCAGGAGATCTCCTTCGCGGAGCTTCCCCTCTATAGTTACGACTATGATGCCGATTTTCCGCCAGCTGCCCGGAAGTTCAAGGAGTCTATCGCGGCGGTGGACGCGGTCCTGTTTGTGACACCCGAATACAATCGCTCGATCCCTGGCGGCCTGAAGAATGCAATAGATTGGGCAAGTCGCCCCTACGGCAAGAATTCCTTTGCCCGCAAGCCTTCCGCCGTTATCGGCACCTCGCCCGGCGCCATCGGAACCGCGGTCGCCCAGCAGAGCCTGCGCAGCGTGCTGAGCTTCTGCAACTCGCCGCAGATGAACGCCCTCGAGGCTTATATCCAGTTCACCCCCGGCTTGATCACCGACGACGGTAAGGTCACAGTCGAATCCACACGGGAATTCCTGCGCAACTATATGGTCGAATTCAACATGTTCATTGCACGGGTGCTGCAGGTCTTGCCTCGAGACGCATGATACCCTCGGTGCCGGCGACGGCGTTGTCGAACGTCGCGGGCATCGTGCATCCATGGCGCCGGAAACAACAACGCCTGCAATGGATCATCTCCGTCGCTGGCGCTACTGTCCCGAGCATAGCCAGAACCTACCCCGAACAAGCCGGTTCTGTCCGCCCATGATATATCCGGCGGACATTCTTCGATCTGCTACCCATTGCTTCCCGCGCGAGGGGTGGTACGTGGCTGCGCTCGGTCGGTTGCGTCGCAGTATGAATTTTCCCTTGCAACCTGCTCTTGGCCATTCTTGCGTTCCTTTGTGAATGTCGCGAAGGGCTCAGACGGATTCTTTCACCGGTCAGACCCCAGCAAGTGCCGTTGCTAGCGAACCAGCGGGCTCTCCCAGACCAGCGTCAGCAGTGTCTTGAGTTGGGCGAAACGCTCAGGTCCGAGTTCACTGCTCCACTCGCGCTCGATGACGCGCAGTATGTCGATGATCTTTGCGTACGCAGCGTGTCCTCGTTGGGTAAAGCGGACAATCCGGGCGCCGCCTTCACCGGGCGCGTTGGTACGGACAATATAGCCGAAACCCTCAAGGCTTCCGAGCAACCGGTTCATGGCTTGCTTGCTCATGCCCGCCCGCTCGGCGAGCGTGGCCGGGCGGACCTCGTCCGGCCCGGGAAACTGTAGCACCGCAATATGCGGCAGGCGCAGGTCGTCGAAGCCGGCGGCGTTGAGCTCCGTGATGATCCGGCGATGGATCGCTTGGGCGGGAACACGCAGCAGAGCGCCGATCAGCATATCCTCCGCATTGACCGGAAAACTTTCCGAAGGCGGCATCATTGACATTCCTGGTAAATGGAGTTTACTTGCATCGGTAAACTTAGTTTACTCTTGGAGACAATGCAATGTCACAAGCCACGATGGACCCTCACGTCAATCCTGCCGATGAAACCATCGCCACCAAGGGGCTCGCGGTTCGCTTTCTGCTGACCGGGGACAGTTCGAATGGCAGCATCGCAGCCTTTGAACTCGATGTCCCAAGCGGGCAACGGCTGCCGGCCCCAGCCCACAGCCATGACAGTTACGAAGAGACGATCTACGGCGTCGACGACGTGTTGACCTGGACGGTTGACGGTAGGCCGATCGATGTCGGGCCCGGACAGGCTGTATTCCGCGAGGTGCCGTTCATCGGTTCGATAATAACGGCAGCCGCGACGTGAAGGTGCTCTGCGTGATCACCCCGGCCGCAATCGGCCCGGAATATTTTCGCGAGACGTTCGCGGTTCTCAACGCTGCGACCGGTGGTCCGCCGGACCGGGCCAAGATGGCCGATATCATGCGCCGCCATGGCCTCACTCCGGCGGTGCCGTCGACATAGCGCTTGGCTGTGGCTGCTGATGACACAAACTGGTCAGGAGTTCTCTTCCCGAGCATAGCCACAATCTATCTCGTACAAGCCGGTTCTGTCCGCCTGTTAAAGGCGCACAGCTTGCCGCTGTTAGATGTGACCGCATCTTCGGGCAGAGAGCATTTGTGTAGGCGCTCTACAGCCAGTATGGGTTTTATCCTACTATTCCGGGTATGATGAATGAGATGGCTGGCGGTATCCGCATTGTTTCTGCTCGCTGGCTGCCAGACAGAGCAGACCTATGTCAGCTTCAAGCCGGGAACGACGGCGCCGGATCGGCAGAAGGCATTCCGGCAGTGCAAGGCTGTCGCCGACGAGCAAATGGCGGCCGCATCCAACGAAGATCTGTATGTGCGGGATCAGACGATCCTTCGCTGTCTGGAGAGCGAAGGATATGCGGTGATCGAAAGGCCGGCCTGTAAAAGCGAGACAGACCGGTCGAAAGCCTACCACCAACCGCAACCTAAGGACCCTGATCAGATGACATGTTCATCTGGGATCGCGATGGAGTTGCCGGCGACTGTGAGCACACCGCCGAAACCGGCGGCGGACTGTTCACGACAGTGGCGTATTTTTTCTCAATGGGCGCCGCCGGATCATCCATGCAGATTGGGGCGGACCAACAACGCCGATCCATGAGGTGAGTGTATGAACTTGGCATCGCTTTTGGGCTGGCTTGCGGCTTTTGGCATCGTGGTTGTTATTGCTTGCCGTTTTGTTGCCACCAGGAGACATGCTGGTTCAACGGCTGTGTTGCAAACTTTCAGAAAGGGCTTTTCGGCATGAAGCACTCTTCAGGTTTGGAGAAGGCATCGTGTTCAAAGGCCGTCATTTCGATCGATCCGTGATCCTGCTGTGCGTTCGCTGGTATCTGGCTTACAGTCTGAGCCTGCGGGATCTGAAGGAGATGATGGCCGAGCGCGCATTCAGCGTCGACCATTCGATCATCCACCGCTGGGTTGTCCATTTTTCGCCGGTGCTGTTGGAGCGCTTCAATCGGCGAAAGCGGTCCGTCAGCGCCAAGTGGCACGTGGACGAGACTTACATCAAGGTCCGCGGCCAGTGGATGTATTTGTATCGTGTTATCGACAGTGTCGGCGACACCGTCGAGTTCTGGTTCAACGAGCATCGTGACCTGCCGGCCGCAAAGCGGTTCCTACGCAAGGCTTTGCAGCATCACGGCAGGCCGGATCGCATCGTCGTCGACGGTAGCCAGACCAATCGGGAAGCGATCATCTCCTGCGATGCAGAAAGCCGCTTGCGAGATCGGTCGCGCCCAGCACTGAAGGCGATCAGGATTCGAAACAGCAAGTACCTCAATAATCGGATTGAGCAGGATCATCGGCGCATCAAGCGGCGGATAAGACCGATGCTGGGGTTCAAATCATTCTCCTCGGCCGGCGTCACTCTGGCCGGCATCGAGATGGTTCACATGATGCGCAAGCGCCAGGGTCGTTTCGCTTTCAACCCAGCACCCACGCTCAAGGAACAGTTCGAGGCGATCATCGCCTGAATTCTGTCCGACAGGATGCTTCCTCTGATCCTGCCGAAAATTTTGCAACGGAACCGAAAAAAACCCCGCCGAAGCGGGGCGAAGTTGCTTTGATTCATGCAACTCGAAGGAGTGCACAGAAACAACGTACACGCATTGGTCCAACAGGAAAACAAAAAAACCCGCCGAAGCGGGGAAGGGTTTTGGAGAGGGGATTGAGGCCCAGCCTTGCGAAGTTTGTTGGGCTTAGACACCAAAAACAGGCCGGGCCTCGCACTGCCCATCGCGGCGGACAGTAGGGACAGCCTAGCATCAGATCGCAGGAAAGCAACAAAAAGCCGCCCGGAGCCGGGGCGTCTGGACGGTAGGAAGGGAGTGGTTAGGCGTTGCCTTCCGGCTCGACATCATCAAGCCTGACTTCCCGCCGGATGCGGGCAAGGTCGCGCAGCATCTCGATGATCTCAACGGCCTCCGCCAGCATCAACGCCATTTCCCGCTTGGTGAATAGCTGAGGATGCGCTGCCATGTAGGCAAGCTCGTCTTTGATGTCTGGTTTCCCATCAGCCATCCTTTATTGTCGCGCCTTTCCCCGCGTCCCACAAGTCGTTGCTCACAAATCCGGCAGACCGCTTGGAATGAGGAGGGTCTTATTGAACTTTCCATGAAATCAGGACAGTGTGGCTAGCGGAGCTTAGCAACTCCCGCTGATCGGCCTTGCCGGGCCGTAGGCATCCAGAGCGATGGCAGGGCGATCCTTGCCTGGATCAATTTGCCATCGAGCCGAACGCGCACACAGGCCGTGAGCGCGAAACGGCGTACTATGTCGGGAAGGCCACGGCTATACAAGACCCGAAAGGGAAAGGCTGTGGCGCATCGTCTCTGGCGGTGTTGCTAACTTCCCGGCGCCAGCGCTGTACGCAGGCATCGGCCTTAGCAAGCCAAATCCAGAGAACCAAAATGACCAGCTATTTCCCCGAACACTATTACGGTGCGGTCCATGACGCCTATGGCCGCTGGACCGGTCAATACGACCTTGTTCCTTGGCCGGAACACCTGAAGCCTCAACCGGCTGAACCGCTGCCCGACATTGATCTGCCCAAGCTGTTCAATGAGGCGAAACCTACGGTCAGTGGCGACCCAAGGTCGCTGCCGACGCTTGTTGACTGCGGCGGCGTGTTCTTCCTAACCCTCTCCATTCATGACCGCGTGGGCATCGCCACGACGATAGAGCGGCCTATAGGGCTGCTCGATGCGTTCGATGGTGATGAGAACTTGGAAGATACGGCCGACGACGAGGACGGCGCAGACGCCGAACCGTGGCTTGGCTGGACCGCCGATGGCCCGCAGGCGCTCGAAAAGAACGCGCCGCAGGACGACCGAGAGGACGATGGCGACGATCTGGAGCCGTCCCTTGGAGGTCCGGGGCATTACACTGATGTCGGGATGTACGACCTTAGGAAGATCGGTGCGACGATGAGCAGGACGACTCCGACGTGCCTTCCCTTGGCTGACCGGAAATGGAGTCGCAATGCGATGCGCAGCCATCCGATTATTCGACATGGGACGATGATGGAAGCCACGATGTTGGCCCGCGCTTCGAAGGGGAAGGCCACCAAACGTGCTTCTGCGGAAGGCTGGTCAAAAAGGAGTGCGCGTATCACCCGTGCTGCCAAAACACCCGGCCTCGGGCACGTTTGCGGCGGAACAGGAGACACGCCCATGCTGACCCGCCGTAGCATTCTCGCAGGGGCACCGGCAGCCGCGTTGTTGTCTAATCCGTCATTTGCTCTGGAAAAAGCATCGCCGCAGGCTCAGATCGACTTTCATTGGAACGAGCTTCGGAAGGCTCTTGCTGAACACAAGGCGGCTCACCCGGGGACTGGCGAGCGTTTGCGTGTTCTTACCGCGATGGCCCGTTTCAAGCTCTTGGCTACGAAGTATGACCTATTTCGATGTGTCGATAGCGCTGGGCATCGTCGCGAGCTTTGTTATCGGCTTCCTGCTCGGTGACAGGCGAGGCGTTAAACAGGCAAATGCCATCCTGGACGAGAATATGAAGATCCTGCTCGAAGCCATGCGAGACGATAAGACCGGTTTTTCATCCGATTCCGAAGGCGAGGATGACAGGCCGACCGTGCATTAGCGGCAGGATGACGGTTTAGAAAAAAGCCGGCGGCGGATCGTGGCCGGGGCTTTTAGTTTGCAGCCGTCAAAACGATTGTCGTAAGCGGCTTCCGATCATCAGCCCGTTGCAAACATTGCGATGGAATGTTCGGCCATGTCGCGGATTCGCATACATCATCCGTCGATGAAGGTGCGGCGGCAGCTTGCATGCCTAAGGCTGCCGACGTCGTGGGCATATTCAGGAACACCAATTCAGTGAGAATCGCTGCCAGCGCGAAAATCCCTAACAGGGCAAATGAGAATGCGAACCGTTTCATCATGATAATTCAATGCACTCGGCGCTCGAAAGTTCCCTCCAGCATGGGGTGTTATGCCTAGCACGCTGATTGCCGTCAGTCCGCACATGTGCGGTTTGTTTTCGCCCGGCTGCAAATCGTGACCGGGCTTTTGTTCATCGAAATACGCGGGCGTTTATTCGTCCACTATTCGATGGTTTTGGGCAATTTCGTCTAAGTGCTTGAAATTGCTGGTACGCCGGATTCGATTCGATCGTTTTCGTCGAAACAGCCTGTTTTGCTTTGAATGTCCGCTATTCATTTCTGGGCGTGCAAAATCCATGGGCGGATCGGCACAACTCCAAATACGGCGCATGACGCCGGCTCGTATAAATCCCGTCTATAAAAGCGGCTTGTTCGATGAACGGGCAATGAGATTACGCACGTTGGACACCTGCCATTGGCCATTGCGTGGGGTGTGGATGCCGCGGTTGTTGAGGGCCGTGGCGATCCCGCGCAGGCTGGTGATGCCGGAACGCTGGATGGAGGCAATGACGGG
>NZ_LMFV01000029.1 GCF_001427285.1 Mesorhizobium sp. Root552 | reverse complement strand
ACCGGATCGGCGCCAGAGACCAACGAAACCACGAACCAATGAAAGGGGGGTTAGTTCTTCAATTCGAGAAAGGGGTCAGTTCCTGGATTCGCTTGACACCCGGCGTGCAATGGTCCCGCACCCGAATAGATGGGATGACATCCATCGGTTATGAGATTTACCCCATCCATGACAAGAATTGCGAAGTGCTTCTGACCTGGGGAAGAGAAGCTGCCCCCTATCATTTGACCGCGCGCGAGTCCGAGGTCCTGTCAGCCCTCGCCCAGGGACTATCCAACGCCGAGATCGGTCGGCAACTCGGCGTGAGCGCGCGGACAGTCTCAACGCACGTGGAGCGGATACTCAATAAGCTCGATGTGCGCACACGAGCGGCTGCGGCATCAATTGCCGTGCGGATGGGGCTAGATCGATAATCACGTACGTCATCCGACGGATGCGGGGCAAAGCCACCGCATAATATGCTTTTCCCAAATGGACCTGCCGTAAGGGCGCATAAGCCGCGCCACATATCACGGTCCATTGGGGAGGGTTCTTGTCGTTACTGGATTCGAAAGACTTATCGACTGCCGTGGGGATTGCCCACGCCGTCAAGTCACGAGCGATTTCACCCGTAGAGATAGTCGATGCTGCGATAGAGCGGATTGAAAGCCGCAATCCGAGTTTGAACGCCGTTACCTATGAAGACCGCGACGGCGCACGCAAGGCCGCTATCCAGCTTGAGCAGGCCATCCTGAGAGAAGAGCCGACTGGTCCCCTGGCAGGCGTTCCGGTGCTGATGAAAGACCTCTTCGGCTTCAAGCCGGGATGGCCCGCAACCTGTGGATCGATTTCCGCGCTCCGGGATAATCTGGCGACGGACTGGAGCATGTTTCCCAAGCGGATCGAAGCAGCCGGCGGCATCATCCTCGGTCAGACCAACAGTCCGGTCTTCGGCTTCCGGGGAACCACTGACAACAAATCGGTCGGGCCGACCCGCAACCCGTTCGACCTGGATCGCAATTCAGGCGGTTCATCGGGTGGGAGTGCTGCAGCTGTCGCCGATGGCCTTGTACCCATCGCGGGCGCGACTGATGGGGGAGGCTCGATCCGCATCCCGGCCGCATGGTGCGGCACTGTCGGCTTCCAGCCTTCTGCGGGCCGGGTTCCCTTCATTGCGCGGCCAAACGCCTTTGGAATCTCCTGCTATCTCTATGAAGGCCCGATCACCAGGACCGTGGCCGATGCCGCGTTGGCCATGACCGCGCTGCAGGGCCAGGATAATCGGGACCCCGCCTCGTTGACGGTCAGTACCGACTTTGAACAAGCCCGGCGGCAGGGGGTCCGGGGTAAAAGAATAGCATTCACGCCTGATTTTGGCATCTTCCCCGTCGATACCAAGATAGTCGGGCTGATCCGGGAGGCGGTTTGCGTATTCGAGGGCGCCGGCGCCAGCGTCGAAGAAGTGGACGTCGAGCTCCCCCACACCCAGGAGGAATTGAGCGCCGTCTGGAGCCGCACGACGGCCATCGGCATTTATGACGCGCTGGAGGATCTGAAACAGAACGGGCGGGATTTGCGCGCTCTTTGTCCCGACGAACTGCCGGCCAGCATGATGGCGTGGGTCGACGCTGTCCCGACCTTCACGCTCACGAACTTGCTGCATGACCAAAAGGTCCGTACGCGCGTGCTGGACCGGTTCGGGACGCTTTTCGAGACTTACGACTATGTGATTTCTCCGACACTTGCGGCAATGCCCGTATTCAACGACAGCGATGGGGAAACGCAGGGGCCGACGGAAATCAACGGCATAGCCGTCGATCCTCTGATCGGTTGGTGCATGACCTATCTCACCAACTATACCGGTAATCCCAGCGCATCCGTTCCCGCGGGCCTCATCGACGGCTTGCCGGTCGGAATGCTTGTCATCGGCCGTCGACATGACGACGCCGGGGTTATGGCCGCGATCGGAGCATTCGAGCGCGAAAGGCCTTGGGAGGGGATCTATCGCATTCCAGAAGCCCGCACACTCGCGAGCCCGTAAAACACGGGTGCGCTCCTCTGCCCGCAGCCTGTCAAGCTAGCGAGGGGAAAGCGCCACACATCACAAGCAACCATCACATCAAGAAGCTGGGTAAACCGGCGGCCATCGCCAGGGAGGAACAAGGCATGGACAGAAAGTTCCCGATCAATAGCCCGCATGAAGGTGAACTTCTCGCGGAAGAATACGAGCACGAGCCGGTCCCGGCCTCGGCCCGCCGCAGTGTCGGCTCATTGACGACGGTGTGGCTCGGATTTCCGATGATCATAACCTGCGCGATGACCGGTTCCATGCTTGTCGCGAGCATGGGCTTCACGAAGGCGTTCTGGGCGATTGTGACCGGCAACGTCCTGTTGTTCGTGCTTGTATCGGCCATCGGGGCCGTCGGAGCGCAAACCGGAATGAATTTCGCACTTCTCGCAAGCAATGTTTTTGGAAAGCGCGGCTACGTTGCTGCTTCCGGCCTGCTGTCACTGTTGATACTCGGCTGGTTTGCAGTCCAGGTAGGGTTTACCGGAAATATTCTTCACGCTGCGTTCGGCTACAACTATTTCCTGATCTCGCTCGTCGCCGGGCTGTTGTATCTGGGAATTACGCTCGTCGGTATCCGTGGACTTCACTGGATCGGCGTCGTCTCGGTTCCGATGTTCATCATCCTGGGGACGTGGGTTGCCTTCGATGCGGTTTCACGGTCAGGCGTCGAAGCCGTCTGGTCGTATGCCGGAACCGAGAACGGGGTGCCTATGGCCTTCGGCGTCGCATTGACCGTCGTTGTCGGCCTGTTTATCGACGGTGCGACCGTGTCGCCCGACTTCAACCGCTGGGCCAAGAACAGCCTGCACTCCTCGATAGCAGCCTTCGTCACCTTCCCGATCGCCCATACCTACGCTCTGTTGCTTGGCGCGGTCATGACTGCCGCGCTTGCGCTACCGGACGCCGATCCCTTCGCGTTGGACAACATGTTCGGCTACATGCTGAAATATGGCGCGCCTTGGCTGCTTCCTGTGGCTGTTATCTTTCCCTTTGTGAGCTTCGGTTCCGTCTGCTCTCACAACCTTTACATGTCGGCAGTGAACTGGTCGCGCATCGTCGGCGTCAAGATGCGTACCGCGGCGGTTATGCTGGCAGCCTTTGGCATTGCGATCGCCGCAGGCAATGTCTGGTCCTACTTCGTGCCCTGGCTGAATCTTCTCGGTATTCTCGTGCCGCCAGTGGGAGCGATCTTCGTCGTCCACTTCTATACGGTGTCGCGTGAACCGGGGCCTGTTGGCCTATGGCGACCGACCGCATTTGCGGCCTGGGGCATCGGCTCTCTCACCGCCTATCTGATTGACTATCTCGCGCCGCAAATGTCGACTTCCATTTCATCGTTCTTTGCCGCTGCAATCGCCTATTGGGTTATATCGCGTCTGGTTTTGGGAGTTGAGATGAAAGAAGCCGGGCAAAGCATCGCCAACTGATGCCCTGCGAAAATCGATTAGTGTCTAACAAGCGTTGTTGTACATTAGCGGTGGCGCCCTGTTCTCAGGGCGCCACTCTCACGTCTCTGTCGTTATGGATGTTCGGTCCCACTCGTCCATAGCGCGACGATCTTGATCGACGCCGGGTCTCACATCATTGGCGCGACGCACCGTACCGCGTCGATGGCTGCGCGTTCAGACAAGTCGGAACTGAGCACGCACGGCATTTGCAGCCCGCCGACGGGAACAAGCGATTCAAAGAATTTCGACGCATCTTCATTCGACGGCCATCGGGAAACTTCGTGGACCCCCGCTGTGCCGATGTGACCTTGCCCCCGCGCAATCGCTCGGACTGGCATCGCACAGCGGGAGCTGGTCGAGACGGCAACCAGAAAAACGGCAGCCACTCGACGAGGGAAAGCCACTGCCTCCGGATCGCGTTAGGAGGCCATCGCGCACAGCATCAAGTCGCGATCTTGCGCAGCAGTTCGCTGACGAACCGCTCTGCCTGGTTGGAAAGGCTCGGGCGGCGTCTCTGGATGATCAAGTTGCCGCGCACCGTGTCCAGGGCCGGCGAGTTGAGCCGCGCAAGTCCTGCGTCCTGGAAGGACGACAAGGGAAAGCGTTCCGGAAGGATGGTGATGCCGAGACCGCGCGCGGTTGCATCGAGCAGGTAGCGCACCGAGTTGGTCTCGATGCGTATCGGGATGCCGTAGCGCCGGTTGTGGTTCTGGACCAGCCGGCCCAGGGCGGACGTCACGTCGAACGAAATGAGCGAGACGTTCTTGTCGAGATCGGGGTATCTTGCGATGGCCTCGTCGTCGAAATGCTTGCGCGAGTAGACGATTGAAAGCCGTTCGCGAACGAGCTGGGACTTGATCATGTCGCCCGGGAACAGCGAATTGTCATGGACGATCCCGAAGTCGAATTCGCCCGTCGATACCTGCCTGACGATCTCGGCGCTGTTGTAGGTGCGGATGTTGACCGAAAGTTCCGGGTTTTCGAGCGAGAACGTGCCGACGAGATCCCACAGCGTGTCGATGAAACTGCAGGTCTCGATGGCGCCGAAGACGATCTGGCCCTTCAGCTTTGGCGAGCGGCTGTCCAACTCCATGATCGAGTCATCGATGTCGTCGAAATGCGACTGGACCCGGTTGAGCAGGAATTCGCCGTGGGCGGTGAGCGACATGCCGCGCGTCGTCCGTCGGAACAGGCTGACGCCGAGCGTTTCTTCAAGTGAATTCATCTGTTTGCTGAGCGCCGGCTGCGAAATGCCGACGATGGCTGCGGCCTTGTGCAGGCTGCCGGCCCGCGCGATGCGGATGAACGAGCGCAGATAGTGGTCTGTCACATGCTGCGTGTTCTTTTTCATCTCAGCTCCTGCCGGAAACGATGCAAGTTAACAGCGTCAGCGATAACTTAGGGTTATTACAGTGACAATCGTGCAAGCCTTCGCAAGCCTGAACGCGCTGGGCATACTCCTTCTGCACTAAGGGAGGAGTGACATGCCAGCTATGACAATGACAAATGGCGCGCGCCATGCATCGGTTATCGCTGCCGCGCTGACATTGTTGGCGGCGTGGCTTTTCATTCCGCAACTTCTCGACCTGCAGAACGTCAACCAGGTCCTGCGCCAGATGGCAGTGCCCGCGATTTTGGCGCTGGGGGTGACCTTCGTCGTCATCGCCGGCCGCCTCGATCTGTCGATCGGCTCGGTGCTGTCATGCTCTGCCATCGCCACGATCACCCTTCTCAACGAGGTCGGGCCTGTGGCTGCCATCGCCGTCGCCCTGGCGATTGGCGTGCTCGTCGGCTGCCTCAACGGCTTCCTGGTCGCTTACCTCCGCCTCAATTCGCTGATTGCGACGTTGGGAACGCTCTCGATCGTTCAAGGCATGGCGCTGATCTACACTGGGGGCGCCAACGTCGTGATGAACGACCTCGAGGCGTCCACCTGGTTCACCTCCATCAGTCGGGGCTACATTCTCGGCATTCCGTCGCCCGTCGTCCTGACGCTGGTCCTGGCGGCGCTGTGCAGCGTGCTGCTGCATGCCAGCACATTCGGGCGCAAAGTCTTTGCCGTCGGCGGAAACTCCATCGCCAGCGCCTATTCGTCGATCGATGTCCGCCGGACGCTGTTTGCCACCTATGTCATTGCCGGCGGATTTGCCGCCATCGCCGGCGTTGTCTACGCATCCAGGGTCATGACCGCCCGCCACGACTCCGGCGTCGGCCTGGAACTCCTGGTGCTGTCGGCGGTGATCTTGGGCGGCACGAGCCTCATCGGCGGCTCCGGCAGCATCCTGCGTTCCATCCTCGGCATCGTCGTCATCGGCGCGATGCAGAGCGCGCTGCTGATCCTCGGCTTTCCCTTCTACATGCAGTGGATCGCTGTCGCCGTGGTGCTGATCGTCGCCGCATGGATCAACGTCATTTCTCGCACCGGGAGGGAGGTCGCATGAGCCTTGCCACCCATCGCCTCCAGTCGTCCGCCACGTCGTTCGACGGCCTGAAGACTATCATCCGCGGCAACTCTGTCTGGCTGCTCGCCATCGCGTTCGCAATCTTCTTCAGCCTCCAGAGCGCTTTTTTTCTCACGCCGTTCAACATCTCGAATGTCCTGACGCAGTGCGTCTTCGTCGGTCTCCTTGCCATCGGCATGACGCCCGTGGTGATCAGCGGCAACATCGACCTGTCGGTGGGCGCCGTCGTCGGCCTGACGGCCTGCATCGTCGTCGCGCTCCAGCCTTACGGGCTTGGCGTGGCCGTGCTGGCCGCACTGGCGGCGGGGCTGCTCGTCGGGCTGGTGAACGGTCTGATCGTCGAGAAGATGGGGATCAGTTCCTTCATCGTCACGCTTGCGATGATGAGCGGGATCAGGGGGCTCACCTTCCTGGCGATCGGCGACATCTCTCTATCGTCGACCGACGATCGGCTGAACACCTTCGCGATGCTTGCAATTGGCCCGATCTCAATCGTCGTCGTTCTCTTCGCCGCCCTGGCTGCTATCGTCGGCGTGGTGCTTCGCTTCACATCGCACGGCAGGAACACCTATGCTATTGGCGGTAACAGGAGTGCCGCGGTCGATGCCGGCATCGCTGTCTCCCGCCATGTCATAGCCAATTTTGCCCTGTGCGGGCTGATGGCCGCCACCTGCGGCATCGCCATGGCAGCCAATCTCGGCGCCGCCGCCCCGTCGTTCGGCCGCGACTATGAACTGCTCGCCATCACTGCGGTCGTACTCGGCGGTACGCGGCTGCAAGGCGGTAAAGGCGGCGTAGCCGGCACGCTGGGCGCAGTCCTCGCGCTCGCCATCCTGCGCAATGGCCTCAACCTGCTCCGGGTCTCACCCTTCTACATCCCCGTCGTCGTCGGCTTGGTGCTGATCATGGCCCTTGTGCTCGATCGACGGGTCAATCGCCAAGCGATGCGCCACGGCGAATGAAGCGCAAATATGTTCAACCAAGGGAGGAATACATTTTGTTCAAAACACTGATAGCGAGTGCCGCGATTGGTCTTGCGCTCATCGGCAACGCCTTGGCAGCGCCGCCGGACTGGTTTCCCAAGGACAGCAAGAAGCCGTTCGAGGAGATCGTCGTCGGCTTCGCCAATCTCGGGCCTAGCCTCAACGGCTACGCGGCGGCCTATTTCAAGGCATTCAACGAGTATGCGGCGGAATTGGGCGTCAAGCCGATCATGACCGACGCCGCCCTCGATCCGGCCCGCCAGGCGGACCAGGTCCGCGACCTCATCGCCCAGCAGGTCGACGTTATGATCGTCTGGCCGGTGAACGGCAAGGCCATCGTGCCGGCGGCGCGACAGATTGCGCAGGCGGGCATCCCGCTGATCATCTCCAACTCGATGATCGACGAGTCCGGCATGGAGGCGATGACCAGCTACACTGGCCCGGACGACTATGCCGAGGCCCAGGAGGCGGGAAAAATCATGGCGGCTGCGCTGAACGGCAAGGGCAACATCGTCCTGCTCAACGGCACGCCCGGCTACCGGATGGCACAGCTGCGCTACGACGGGTTCATGGAAGTCATCTCGAAGTATCCGGACATCAAGGTGCTGGATTCGCAGCCTGCAGACATGTCGCAGGCCAAGGGACAGACCCTGATGGAGAACTTTATCACCCGCTTCGGCAAGCAGATCGACGGCGTCTATTCGGTGGATTCCGGCGTCGGCTTCGGCGCCCTGACGGCAACGCGCGCCGCCATCCAGGAAGGGACGCTCGAAGCGGGCAAGATCAAGTTCGTCGATGCCACCATGTATGGTTTCGTCTGGGACCTGATCAAGACGGGCGAATATTACGGGTCGGTCTACCAGTCGCCGGAAGAGGATGCTCGCCTTGCCTTGCGCAGCGCCCTCAAGCTCGCGGCCGGTGAGAAGCTCAAGCAGTTCGAGTACCTCGAGACGCCTGGCGTGACCAAGGCGAATGTGGACTCCATCGCGCGACCCAACTTCTGAGCCGGGTAGGCCTCTTCAGGGAGCGAGTAATGCTTGACCGCAGGGTTGATGAAGATCGCAGCCGCGAGTGCATCGCGGCTGCAGCGGAGCCCCTGATGCGCATCAGGTGTATCGCCAAGGCTTTTCCGGGCGTTCGCGCGCTGGGCGGCGTGAATCTCGACATCTTCGCCGGCGAAGTCCATGCGCTGTGCGGTGAGAATGGTGCCGGCAAGTCCACCCTGATGAAGATCCTGGCCGGTGGCATCAGGCCCGACGAGGGCGAAATCCTGCACTCGGGCGCCGCTTACGAACCCAAGAATCCCCGCGACGCGCGCAACAGCGGTGTCGTGCTGATCCACCAGGAGATGTCGCTGGCGCCAGATCTTTCGGTCGCCGAGAACATCTTCCTAGGCAGCCTTCCGTGCAAATGGAATGGCATGATCGACCGGCGAAGGCTGAACGACGATGCGGCCCGCGCGCTCAAGGCATGCGGCTACGACATCGATCCGGCGGCAAGGGCCGGCGACCTGCCGATTGCCCGGCAGCAGATGGTCGAGATCGCGCGCGCCACGGCGTTTCCCTGCTCGGTCGTGATCTTCGACGAACCGACGGCGACCTTGACCGAGGCCGAGGCGGAATCGCTTTTCCGTACCATCGAACGGCTGCGCAAGAACAACGTCGCCATCATCTACATCTCGCACAAGATGAAGGAGATCTTCCGTTTGTCGGACCGGATTTCGGTGCTGCGCGACGGCGAGACCCAGGCCACCTTGCGAACGGCCGATGCGGATGAGGCACAGGTGATGAGCCTGATGATTGGCCGGACGCTCGATCGCCGTCCGGCGTCCCAGCGGAAGTTTGCCGGAAACCAGGTGCTTGCGGTGTCGGGGCTGTCGTCGCCTGATGCCTTCGAGGACGTCAGCTTCACGATCACCGAAGGCGAAATCCTGGGTCTCTATGGCCTCGTCGGCGCCGGGCGCTCGGAACTTGCCGAAGCGATCTTCGGCTTGCGCCAGGCCAATGGCGCACTGCTCTGGCAAGGCCGCCCGGTGACGGTGAGGCGTCCGCGCGACGCCGTGGCGCTCGGCATCGGGCTGGTGCCGCAGGATCGCAAAAAGCAGGGGCTTGTCCTCGGCGCCGGCGGGCGCGAAAACGTTATTCTCGCCAACCTTGCCAAGCTTTCGGCGTGGGGCCTGCTGCGTAGGGCCAAGGCGGCGGCGCTCTATTCCGAGTTCGCTGAGCGGCTCCGTCTGCGCAGCGCGTCGCCCACGACTGCGGTGGTCACCCTAAGCGGTGGCAACCAGCAAAAGGTCGTGTTGGCGAAATGGCTGGCCACCGATCCCAGGTTGCTTATTCTCGACGAGCCGACGCGCGGTATCGATGTCGGCGCGAAGGACGAGGTCTACAAGATCATCCGGGAGCTTGCGGGCAGTGGAATGGCGGTGCTGTTGATCTCCTCCGAAATGCCTGAGGTCCTGGGGCTCAGCGACCGCATCGTCACCATGCACCATGGCCGGCTGACCGGTGAGTTCAGGGGAGGTGAGGTTGGGGAAGAGGACCTCATCCGCGCGGTCATGAGTGCCGACCACGACAGACGGTCAAAGCCCGCCGTGGCGGTCTGATGACGGCGGTGCCTCGAAGTGCAACGACCAGCGTGAGCCGGTCTGCCAAGTATTCAACGGATCTAGGGATAACTTTGCAATGAACGGGAACTGCAGGATTACCGTCGTCGGATCGAACATGGTCGACCTCGTGAGTTATCTGGATCGGATTCCCGAGCGTGGCGAAACGGTCTTTGGACGGTCGTTCGAACAGGGTTTCGGCGGCAAGGGCGCCAACCAGGCGGTGATGGCCGCACTTCTCGGCGGGCAGGTCGATATCGTCACATGTGTCGGCGACGATTTGTCGGCCCGAAATGGGTCGACCATTTCAAGGCATGTGGCGTCGGCACTGGCCATATAACGACCATCGCCGGCATGTACAGCGGGGTCGCCGCGATCTGGGTCGAGCCAGCTGGAGACAACAGGATCGTGCTGAGCGGCGGTGCCAACGATCATGTCTCGC
This sequence comes from Mesorhizobium sp. Root552, assembly GCF_001427285.1. GTDB lineage: Bacteria > Pseudomonadota > Alphaproteobacteria > Rhizobiales > Rhizobiaceae > Mesorhizobium. The sequence goes on along the minus strand of NZ_LMFV01000029.1, from coordinate 2,984 downwards.
CGGGCCTGGTCGACAAGGCGTTCGACGACATCGACGCAACGAATGTCGTGCTGTCGCAGCTGGAGATCCCGCAACCGGCCATCCTCAGGGGATTTGTCCATGCGCGCGATCGCGGCGCGGCAACCGTTCTCAACCCGGGGCCGGCATCGGCGCTCGGCCAGGATATTCTCGGGCTGACCGACTGGCTGTTGCCGAACGAGACCGAGCTGCGCCTGCTTGCCCGCGAGATGTTCGGCCTGGAGCATGACGACGACGTGGCCTTGGCCAGACAGTTCGCCCGCAAGAGCGGCATCAAGCTTGTGGTGACCCTCGGCGACCGCGGGGCGGCCTATGTCGACCCCGCTGCCGCGGATGACCCCGTCCTGTTTGCCGCCCCGAAGGTGAGCGTCGCCGACACCACCGGCGCGGGCGACGCGTTCGCCGGTGCCTTCGCCTATGGCCTTGCCGCCAAGATGGGCACCGAGGCCAGCGTCCGGCTGGCCATCGCCGTTTCCGCCGACAGCGTCACGCGTCGCGGCACTTCGGTTTCCTATGCCCGGGGCCCGGCGCTGGACGCTATCCGGCACGCGCTCTAGCCAGCGGCCCCGGCCGCCCTGGAAGATGATTTCGAACGAGCAGGCCAACGACTGGCGCTGCACCCAAACTGTGAAGCAAAGGACGAGACATGAACGCTCTATCACAAGAGGATTCCGGGCGGCTGCGGCTATCGGCGGTAGGCGGCAACCGAGGGTCTGGGTTTGAGCTCAGGATGGAGCGCCTGTTTTCGCATGCGGACGGCAGGAGCCTCATTCTCGGCGTCGACCATCCCTTGTTCGAGGGTCACGTATCCGGCCTCGAGAACATTCCCCGGCTGCTGTCAACCCTGCCGGAGAATGCGCTGGACGGGCTGCTCGTCAGCCCGTCGACGATGCAGGCTGTGTCGTCGATGAAGCGGCTGGCGAAATGCCACGCCATGCGCCTCGACACCACGGGCGCATTTCGCCGGCATGGCGGTTCCGACATCGAGGCGACACTCGTCGCCTCGGCTGACGACATCGCCCGATCCGGCACCGACGTCGTTGCCTGCTTCTTCCTTGTCAACGCAGCTGGCCACAGGCGTGTCGCCGATCACCGCAGCCACCTGGCGCAGATCACCGCCATGTGCCGCCGTATCGGCTACCCCGTGATGGTGGAGGCGCTTGTGGTGGACGACGACGGCAACACTTTGCGCGACACGGCACAAATCCTGCATGCGGCGCGGCTTGCAGCCGAATTGGGCGCCGACCTGCTGAAGATCGATGCGCCTTTCACCATCGCAGACCTCGGCGACATTGTCGGCGCGGTCAACGCGCCGGTCTTCATTCGCGGAGGCACACCGAAGGACAACGTTATGGAGACCCTTCGCGATGTCGAGGCGTATGTCTCCCGTGGCGCGACCGGCCTTGTTATCGGTCGCAGCATTTTCCAGGCTGCGCAGCCGGCGGAACTGCTGAAAAACCTCCACCGCGTTGTCCACGGAGGTTGAGGGAATCTGTTGCAACCTTTTATCACCGGTAACGTGGCAAGGGGTCCCTTCGACATTTTCGGACGACTAAATGTTCAAGGGCCCCCAGTTCGACCAGTCAGTGATCCTGCTTAGAGCGGGGCATTGCCGCCGGCCACACGACCATTCACCGCTGAACCCTCCGTTACGCCCCGCAACTGCTGGAGCGTTTCACCCGTCGCAAGCGCGGCGGGCCGGGCGGTCCGCGGCGAGTGGATGTACCTTTGCCGCGCCATCGACTGTGTCGGCGACACAGCCAAATTCTGGTTCGGTGAGCAAGGTGACCTGACGTCGGCCAAGCGGTTTTTCAGAAAAGGCCCTGGCGCCTCATGGCTGCGCTTCCAGTAAGCCGTTGCAGCAAAGCCCTTTGAGTTTACCGCACTACAGTTCAGCGGCTTGGTCATAGACCGGTCACTCCGGTGCTGCGTCCGGCGCGTCTCCCTCGCAACGGTGGCGCGGCATTTCCATCACTCGCGCACGAGAACGAACGACCAAAGGCCATCTCTGTGCACTCCGAGCAGCGGCCGGTAGGCGACGGTGTCCTTCTCCGCGTCGCCGGTGACTGGACCGATATTACGGGCTGGACCGATGAAGGCGAGCGGCCGATCGCTTTCAGTTTTAGCCAAGTAGCCGAACGTCTCGTCCTCGGGGTCTGCCGCGCGATCCCCGATATATGCAGGACCGACCGTTGAGGAATCAGCTACGGCAGCGCCGCAAAGCGCGGTCACGCCGACAAGCACACTCATCGCCATTGTTAGCTTCGCCATATCATTAACTCCCTTGGTGCTGCGCTAAAGCTGCAGACAGGTTCCAGTCCAAGCTGGTCCGAGGTGGAGAGCATCGGCGATTTCGCAGCGCCAATCCTGAAGAAGCTCCGAATTGATCGCAAAATTTTTCCGAAGGTCGTATGATAGAACATGGCGCCTCAGCGCTTCGCATTTGGTCCCTTTGAGCTTGACGCTGGCAACGGCGCATTGTTCGAGCACGGTCTGCCTGTTGCGATTGGAAGCAAGCCCATTGCGCTTTTGCAGGCCTTGGTGGAGGCGCACGGTCAAGTGGTGTCCAAGGCGGCTTTGATGGACGCCGCCTGGCCGAATACCAACGTTGAAGAAAGCAACCTGACGGTTCAGATCGCCGCTCTTCGGAGACGGCTGCGGGTCTCGCCCGACGGGGAAGAGTGGATCGCGACTTTCCCGCGGGTGGGCTATCGGTTCGCAGGCCCGCTCACCATCCAACAGCGCGAGGCTCCAATCGTCGACGCCGGTCGGGCGTTCGAAGCGGGCCCCTCTATCGCCGTCTTGCCCTTTGCGGACATGAGCATTGATCCGGAGCAGGCGCATTTCGCCGACGGTTTGGTGGACGATCTGATTACCGACCTGTCGAAGGTGCCGGGGGCCGGAGCCGGCTGTGCCTGCACTTGTGGTGCGGCAGTCATGGAAATCTGGTCAGCCGGAGCATCCAT
>NZ_LMFV01000028.1 GCF_001427285.1 Mesorhizobium sp. Root552 | reverse complement strand
CTGTCTCATCTTCGCTCCTTTGAAAGGCTACAATGAACCAGAAATCCTCCGTTCTCGGTTAAACCGCTTTGGTCCCATCAGCGCTGACGCCGGACAGGGCGAGAAGATCCTCTCTAGCAATGCCCGGGAGGCTGCTTCGTCCGTCCCGTAAGTCTCGGCAACCAAGTCGACTGCTGCCGACACCGCGTTGCGTGGTTGTTCCAGGCCGAGCGAGTACTCCAGAAGGGCGCGTGCCGCGACGCCAAGGTCCTTGCGCTGGTCGGCATCCTCGACGCTTCCAACGATGCGAAACAGGAGGAATCGCAGCGTTCCGGCAACGGTCGCGACATTCGGGGCGATCTGCCGAGCAAGCCCGACCCACGGCGCCATCGGCGTTTCGGGATAGTCTTCTAGCCGGATCGCAAGCGCTCCGCAGGAATGAATGAATGCCTGCGCGGCCCCCGCGTCGTCCGCGACGATCCTGCCCGCGAGGATTCTTATGTCGGAAACTGCCGACGGATATTCCGCGCAAATGCGGCCGGTCGCGCTCCGTATGACCGGATCGCCGTCACGATCAGACAGGATGTTCCCCACCGCCGTCCAGAACGCCGCACGATCCGGTTCGCGCATCCAGATCTCGCGGAGTATGAAGGTCAGTGCCGGGCCCAGCATCAGTCCGCGGGCTTCTGCCTTGCCAAACCTGAGCTCCCCTTGGATTAGCTTCTCCGGATCCAGCATGACCCGCGCAGCGGCGAAGTCGAAAAGCAGGTGGTGGCGGAACTGGATCCAGCGGCGATTGTCGACGGAAATCAGGACGCCCTCGCGCTCTAGGTCGTCGAGGGCGCTCGCGTCGGACTGCACGGCGACAGCGAATGGCGCCCTCAGCGCGCGTGCCTCGACCATTGCCGTTACGATTCGGAGGATGCACGCCCGCGCGGGCGCTGCGTGGCGCTCGACCCGGTGCTCCCAATACAACTGGAGAAGCTCCGACTGAGTCTCGATGTGCGACAGGTCGGCAGTGACGAGGCCGTCCTTCACAAGATCGCTGAGGAGGCGAGTGTTGAAGGGGATCGCCGCAAGATCCCGGAGAGCCGGGGGCACGTTCGCCAACGCGGCGGCTAGCGCGGGCGCTCTCGCGAGCAGCTGGTCAAACTCGCTCTGCGTCCAAGATGGCACCCTCAGGTGACGGACCGCCGGAAAACCCGGCTCTATCATCCCCTCCACGGGAGGCGTTCCCTTGAACAGCGTCCGGAACTGCTGGCCCATCCGAAGATCGAATGTCCTGATGGAGGCAACGATGTTCCATCGCCCTCCGTAGGCCATGACCTCCTCAATCAAAGCTCGAAAAACGCCCTCGCCGCGGCCGCCCCTCGTTGCGTCCAGGGCATCGATGATGAGCCATGCGGGCTCCGTGCCGTCCCATGCCTTGAGCGTCTCGATGACGCCGTGGGTGAGGCCCAGCTCGTGGCGCAGCCCCTCGAGAGTCTCGACGGAATATCGATCGACTGCGAGCTCCACCACATCACTTCCGGCGCGCCGAAGATCGCGCGCGAGTGCGTTCACGACCCCGCTTTTGCCGGCTCCGGGTTCGCCCACAATGAGCAGGTGCCCTCCGATTGCCGCGTCCCGGACCGCATTCTGGCATTCTCGGACGACTGTGACCCTGTCCCCTTCGACGGCCTCGATGACCTCAAAGCGCTCAAGAGTCTCGGCGGTCGCAGTGCTGTGGGCCCTAAGTCGCTCGATATCGCGGCGGAAGTCTGGAGGAGGCAGCAGGGAGATACCGCGCCCCATTAGCTTCCGCCGGAGGGCCACGAGGTCGACCCCTCCGCGTTGCGCCATGAGCTCGCCGCAAAGCGCCTCGAGGCCGGAGAGCACTGCGGCAGCATCGGCCCGAGACCGGACCATGCCAGCCAAACTCGTCGTCATGGCGTGCCGCGCGAGTCCTATAGGATCGAACGCGACGACGCTGATCAGTGCAGCCAGATCTCGTGCCATGGCAGGGTCATAGGGAAGGTCCGTCGCCTTGGTCCACGCCTGCTCGACGCATGCCTCGAAGTCGGCGAAGGCGCGCTGCTGCGCATCATTGAGCTCTCCTCCGCCGGGCTGGGACTTGAGGCGCAGAGCTGCCGGAAGCACTTCGCGTAACTGGGCGGGAGCCTGTGGGCCGACTGCCAGGACCAGTCGATCTATGCGGGCGTCGAGCGGCCGGTTCCAACGAAGGCTCCCGTCGCCGTCACGACACGCGAGCCAATGCCGCACGAATTGCGAGACCGTCTTTCCGAACGGACTTGCGATTTCGCGCGACAGGGACGCCGTCGTTTTCGCTTGCACAGCTACGAACCCCCCGGCCGACGTGCCGACGAGTATGTCGTCGACGGGCGCCTCCGTCTCGAAGCGCATCCAGTCAGGCTTCGCCGCTCCCAGATCCAGCCGCTGGTCAAACGGCTGTTCGGCCAGCATCCACGCGCCTATGATGGCGCCAATCTGCTCCTGAAATAGGATGCCTGCGCTTGTCGCAGCTCCCCCGCCGCCAATGTTGTGACTCTTAGCCGTCCCCGCCACTTCTCGATCTCTTAATGAAGCGCCCCAAGCGTCCCTCGACCCAGCTTAACACGTCGTAGCCGCTCCTTGGAATCGTCAAACTAGGTTGTGTTCGATCTGCTTTAAGATCCATATCACTGAAGCCGAAATAAACCTGCATCTTGCCTGCGGTGTCTGTACTCACGATCTCGGCTTTCCAACTCCCTAACTCTGAGAGCTCCAGACGCTAACGGCCAACTCTGCTGACCAGTGGAGAACGGCAGCAGGCCAAGGTTTCAGGTGGTGGTGGAAGCATCTCGAACAACCGCCATGGGTCGGGCCGGGCTACGCGAACTTTGTCTGACGACCAAGGCCGAGCGGCAGCTTACGGCCGAACGTTCCCCAAAACCGGACCGTCCGGATGCGGCCCCACGACTGACAGACAACGGATGACCGCTTTGTGCAGCTGGCGCTTCGTCTACCGAATCCGATCTGGGGTGGGAAACGGACTGGCGGGTTTCGGGCGGCTACGTTGAGAAAGTTGACCTTCACCGAGTGAGCGAGCTTCGGTGGAAACGCGCCTTCGTTGCCGACATTGGGCGCGATGCTGGATTCCCCAGAGCAGACATTGCTACTGAGACCGCCGAACCACAACTAGCGCCTCATTCCCGCCATTTGTAATGTCACAGCGAATTCCTGCGGAAGCTGCAGGTCCGTTTGCTGCACGGATGCGCTGGCTTGGGGTGTGATCGTGTCATAAGCCTGATGCGTCTGGTGAATACTTACTGCGGGGGAGGCCGTGCGAGCCATCGACATAACGAGAAGGTGCACGCAGCCTGATAGAATGGCTAGGCGTCGAGGCGGACGAGGACGGCCTGCATCGCCTCTTGGATTTGGCTAGCGTCGACCTCGCGGCCCCAATCCATCCTCAGCCGAGTTGTCGCTTTCGAAGCAAGCCGGGAATGGGGCAGATGCCGGTTGCGCGGCTCGGATCTTATTTGCACTACAATGCTTCGAACTGCGTCGATCAGAGATACCGTATCGGCGACCATGTCATCGACATGACGAAGGCAGACACGCAATAGGTTCATGATCCCGAAGGCGAGTTCGGGTGTTAGGCCGGATGCTGCGAGTGTCTTGAAGTCAACACCGTGAAGTTCCGTGACACCATTATCCCAAAAGGTATTCAGGGGCGTTCCGTACGACCTGATATAGGCCCGAAATGCCTTATTGGGGGTCTCATTTACGTGCGCGTAGTGGTTTCGCAAATGTCGAAAGTAGCCGAGCGTTCGAAAGTACTCACTCCGAGGCGGCTTCCCCTGCCATCGTTCGATCTTTCGGCGCAGCTGCTCCTCTTCAGCATCCTCGAAGATCGGTTCTCCTGTTTCGGGTACCGTAGCTTCTCGCAGGTGCTGTACGTCCTGGATATAAGCAAGCACGTACTCGACCGAGGCCACGACGCCAGTTTGCAGAGAGATCGCCTGAGCGTCACGCGACAGGCTCGGGAGTTCTTCGGAACGGCGATAGATCGCCTTCGCATATGGATTGTCCTTGAAGACTTCCGTCGAGAATGCCTTCGGGTGGTCCTTCGCAAGCGCCTCAAGCCGTTTAGCGGTGTCCCAATGCTGGAGAGAAGCGAAGCAAATCTGATCGTTTACAAGTATCAGCTGATTGGTGAATCGCGTCGCGAGTGGCGTCTTCTTCATCTGGTCGACAGTACGCAGTTAAAGATCGAGTAATCGTGTAGTGGCACCGCCATCGGTCCGATAATTATCAATCGACCGGAATGGAAAGAGCGTGAGCATATCGCTCCATGCCTTTCGGCCGAGGGTAGGTAGCGGCTAGGTATTTCAGAACTGTGATGCAGAGGTCGAGCGACCATTTGACAACCTTGGTTGAGAACGCACCGTCTTCGTCTCGCGGGGCGTCCTTTGGATCGGTATCAATTTGGATGTGCACCCGATTGCGATAACGACGCAGCTTGTGCAATTCGTCATAGACGCCGCCGCCCAAGCCATCCAAGATTTTATACTTCTGCATCGTCTGAAGGATGTTGTTAAAGCGCTCGACGGTCGTGGCCTCGATGGCCTTCCGGTCCGCCTCGGAAATATTTGGGACACCCTCCCGATTGAAATTCTGCGCCCGATAGATGATTTGATCAAGCGCCGCTTCCGTGATCGACCCGGCCTGTATCACTATTAGCTTGTTTAACAGGCCCTTCACATTCGCTTCGCTCAATCGGCAGAGCGCGTCGGCATTGCGGACCAAGTTGTCACCAACCTTGAAGTCCCCAATGAACCCGCAAATGATCGTCTCGATTTTGCTTGCCATCTTTTTTGTTCCCCGAACCCACTCGGAATATGACCTCAGGCATCTACTGGCCACACCGTTCCGCGAAGTGCCACTCAGTTTCCGCAATCGGCAGCCGAATGCGGGTAATGATCTCAAGACTGACGTCGCGTTCGAGTTGCACGCGTACCAGCGTGCCCTTGGTACGGTCTATACCTCTTGGTTATCTATATGGACTTTATCTAGGGAGCTACGGAGCTGGTGCGGGATAGGTTAGGAGGCCGAGTGCCTTTCTCAGAGAGAATGGTGACCTGCTACCGGCCCTTGCGGTTTCGGCGAAGGCACCGGATAGTCGCAGGATTACAGACCGCTTTGAGGCCACTGTGGTCGATGAGATGTGGCATTGGCTCCTCATCTCAACACAGATTAATCTGTCCATTGCTACGTCAGATGACGTGAGAACCAACCGAGCGTGACGGTAGCTTGCCCAAACGAAATAGGGACACCCGTCCTCGGCCCAGAAAGGGGACGACATGGACGAGCCAGCAAAGCCGCACCCGTACGGTTTCCCGGACGACTGGTTCTACTATGTCGAAACCGGTCCGCAGTCTGGGTACGGCGGCATCCGATGCTTCCCGCCTCCCGACACGTCGAAACTGCCTGCCGAGCGGCTGAAGGACTACTCGCTCTTCCAGCGGCTGCTCCTATCCCTGAGGGACTTCGCCCACGCGCGCAGTGCCATCACGTTCGTGCGGGATGATGTTGACTTCGAGGCGACGTATGACCTCGCAGAATTGCGGCGTTTCCAGTGCTACGAAACGACGCTGATAGTGTCCTACTGCCGCCCTTTCTCAGAGTCGCGGGGCGGTATCCCGCGGCTGTCCTACAAAACGCTCGGCATCAATCTCTCGCCTTTCGTCAGGGCGCTGCATGACAGCCTCATCGCGAAGCGGAACAAAATCTTCGCACACAGCGACGCGGAACACGTCGAGTACTCGACGCCCGTCGTCATGCAGTCGAACGACCAGCAAGGTCACCCGTTCAGCATACTGTATCCGCCCCGCTTCCGGGAGGGCACGCTTCTCACCGAAGCCGAATTCGAGCAGGTGAGCGTGCTCGTCAACGACGTGTCGAATGCCGTCATGCACATGCTCCAGGCAATGCACGGGAACTTCGTCGACCGGCTGCCCTCCCATACCCTGAACCTCGGATAGGTTCTTCCCGGCGCGTCGCGCCATCGCTTGCGTGTGGCTTGCGCGCCAGAAACCAAAAATCGTGTCAACCGGGTCAGACAACATGGTCGAGCGGTATCATGTCAGAAACGGCAACGGTTCAAGTGCGCTCTCCGACAGTCAGCAATCGACCGCTTAACTATGGCTTCATCTCGAAAGGCGACGGAGTGCTGTCGAACCCAGCCCTGCCGTTTGGCGGGACCGAACGAATGGCAAGTTTCAGGCGGCGAAGGCAGCGCTCCGAACGGCGACAATGGGGTCGCTTGCTGAATGGCAGTTATTCGGCGAGCTCATCCAGAACCAGATGAGGTGGATGGCTCCCGCTTCCGGCATCTGAGTGCCAAACTGGGTTTGCCGTCAGGGCAACCCAAGCAAAGGAGCCATCCGCCATGCAGATTAGCACTGTGGGCCTAGATCTGGCCAAACGCATTTTTCAGGTTCATGCCGTCGACACGTCTGGCGGCGTTGTTATGCGCAAGGCACTGCGCCGATCGCAAGTTCTGCCCTTTTTCAGCAGGTTGCCATCCTGCCTGATCGGCATGGAAGCGTGTGGGACATCACATCATTGGGCGCGCGAGTTGACGAAGCTGGGCCATGAGGTCCGTTTGATGCCACCGATCTACGTCAAGCCCTATGTGAAGCGCGGCAAGAATGATGCGGTGGACGCCGAAGCGATCTGCGAAGCGGTGACACGTCCCACCATGCGTTTTGTTTCTATGAAGTCGGCCGACCAACAGGCGGCCCTGTCTCTTCACCGGACACGCAACCTCCTGGTCAAGCAGCGTACGCAGCTCGTAAACATGATCCGCAGCGTCCTGGCCGAGCTCGGCGTCAATATCCCGGAAGGTCTGGAGCGAGCCCTTGGTCTGGCGCGCAAGATTGCCGCGAAGGAAACGACGCCGGACGTGCCGGCCGTGGCAATGCACGTCTTGGTCTTCTTTGCGATCAAGTGCTCGACACCCACGCCCGTCTCCAGGTGATCGACCGATCGATCCTCGTGCTGCAAAGATCTGATGAGGTGGCACGACGTCTATCGACCATTCCTGGCATCGGCCCTGTCGGCGCTACAGCATTGGCGGCATCGGTCGCGGATCCAAGGCAATTCCGTTCGGGCCGAGAATTCGCCGCCTGGCTTGGGCTTACACCTTCACAGAACTCGAGTGGCGGTAAGGATCGGCTCGGCCACATCACCAAGATGGGTGATCGATATCTGAGAAAGCTCCTGGTGGTCGGCGCGACGTCGTTGATCCGTGGTGCCAAGTACAAGCCGGAGACAGCCGACCCTCGGCTTGTCGCCTTGCTCGCCAGGAAACCTGTGCGAGTTGCGAGCGTGGCCATGGCAAACAAGATGGCGCGAGTAGTCTGGGCAATCATGACCCGCGGCGAGACATATCAATCCCGCCATGTCCCAACACTCGTGGCATAAAGCTGAAGCAAAAATAGTTCGAGCCGATCCACCGGCTCCATGAGGTTGTAAGAGCGAAGCGAAGTGATGGCGATACCGGTCAGGCCGGGAACAAGGACAACCCACCGACAGTCCGAGGCGCGATAGCCTGAGAACCAGATTGGGACCTTGTTCGCCGACCCCATCAGGGCCAGCAGTCTCTCATGACTGCATCAACAGGCCGGACAGAAGACTGCACCCGACCAGTGCGCCGAAACATCGAATTGCCTCTTGCAATGCGGGAGCCATCCACAGAGGACTGTCAGCAACCGGCCCCGTTTTCGCGAGAATCGGCCCAGCAGGATTGCGCCCCGAACTTGAATAGCCATGAGCAACGGCCCGGACAGTTCAACCGTTCTGCGCGATTGAAACCGAACGTCGATCCAACCATCTCTGCTCCCCTTGGACTGTCAACTGTCTGTCGGTACTGTTCGACATGGATCGACTCGAATGCGCCAGAATGTTCGTTGCAGTTATGGAAACGGGCAGCTTCGCCCGCGCGGCGGAACGATTGCGAACCAGTCCCGGACAGGCCTCGAAGCTGGTTTCGCGACTGGAGTCGGAACTCGGCGTTCGGTTGCTCAACCGCACGACTCGCGCACTCGCGGCAACAGAAGCGGGGAAGGCCTATTTCGAGCGCATTAGGGTTCTGCTCGCTGATTTCGACGCTGTCGAAGAGGCCGTTCGCAACGTTTCGGGCACACCGAAGGGGCGCTTGCGGCTCACCGCGCCCGTGTCCTTTGGCGCGACGCAACTGGCGCCGGTCCTGGTCGAATTCGCCCGGCAGTTCCCGCAGATCGAGCTCGACGTCAACTTTTCGGATCGTGTCGTCAGACTGGTGGACGAAGGTTTCGATGTCGCTATCCGCATCGGCAGCCCCGGCGATTCCAGTCTTATTGCTCGCCACCTGTGTGAGGCACGCATTGTCGTCTGCGCGTCCGAGGGGTATCTGCGGGAACATCACATGCCGAGCGTGCCGGGCGGCCTGACGTCCCACGACTGCATCATCGACACGAATTTCCGCGACCCTAGCGTCTGGGCGTTTCGGGAAGCTGATGGCACGGATACGCTTGTAGAAGTTGCTGGCCGGCTACGCTTTTCCAATGCCGATGTCGCGCTTGCAGCTGCCGAGGCAGGGCTGGGCGTAGCGCGCGCGCCAAGCTTTATCGCCGGACCCCGATTTCGTGACGGACGGCTTGTACCGTTGTTGCGCGAATTTGAGGATAAGCCGCTTGCAATCTACGCCCTCTATCCGCCCGGCCGGCATCTCGCCATCAAGGTGAGAGTGTTCGTGGACTTCCTGGTTGCCTATTTCCGCAACGGAGCGGAATGGGACAAAGGCTGGTAAGTCCCCATATATTCCAAAATGGAATCAAACAACTGCTGTCTGACCAGATAATATCTCATTGGGAAATCCGCTATCTCTTTGTCATCGGCGCGCTGATCAAGCGCCTTGCTCAAGGAGACACGATCATGACCATTGCGATCATCGGAACCGGCAACATGGCAAAAGGCCTTGCCGGTGTATTTTCCAAGGCGGGCTACCCAGTCACATTTGGTTCGCGCGACGCCGCCAAGGCCAGCGAAGCCGCTCGCGAATTGGGCGGCAATGTTTCGGGTGCGGACATCGCTTCTGCAGCCGGCAATGCCGATGTCGTCGTTCTCGCCGTTCCGTTTGACGCCGCCGGCGATGCGATCGCCGCAGCGGGCGAGTTGGAAGGCAAGATTGTCATCGACATCACCAACCCGCTGACTGCCGACTATTCCAGCCTAACCATCGGTCACTCGACCAGCGCCGCCGAGGAAATCCAGAAGCTCGCCCCGAAGGCCAAAGTGGTCAAGGCGTTCAATACGATCTTCGCCTCGGTACTGCAGGCGGGCGGCAAAATCGGCGACAAGCCTGCCACCGTCTTCATTGCCGGCGACCAACAGGCTGTAAACGATGCCGTTGAGGCGATCGCTGCCAAATCCGGCTTCGTGCCTGTCCAGGTCGGTGGACTGAGCGTCGCGCGCTATCTGGAACCAGTTGCCGGCCTCAACATCGTGCTCGGTTACATGCGTGGTTTCGGTACCGACATCGCCCCCACCTGGCAGACAGTAATCTGACGTTCGAAACAACAGTCACAGGAGCCACGATCATGAACAGTACGAACAATGCCAATCTCGCCGCCCTTCTCCTGCGCGTCAGCATGGGCATTTTATTTCTCGCCCACGCAGGTTTGAAGATATTCATCTTCACACCGGCAGGTACTGCCGGGTTCTTCGAAAGTCTCGGTTTTCCTGGACCTCTTGCTTATCTGGTCATCGCGGCCGAGCTTCTGGGCGGTCTTGCCCTGATTGCTGGTGTGTGGACCCGCTGGGTTTCCATTGGACTGATCCCGCTCCTGCTCGGCTCGATCTACGCCCCTCATGGTGCGGCCGGCTTCTTCTTCAGCAACCCCAACGGCGGCTGGGAATTCCCGGCATTCTGGGCAACCGCCCTGGCCTCGCTGGCGCTGCTCGGTAATGGCGCTTACGCCCTGCAGAAGGCGCGTGGCTGATCCCGCCCCGGGACACGGTCTCCATCCCACCGTGTCCGGACTGTCAACTTTGACGAACGGAGACCTATCATGCTTGTAAACGGAAAATGGACCGAAGACTGGCAACCGGTTCAGGCAAAGGACGAAAAAGGCGGCTTCGTTCGCCAGATTTCCAGCTTTCGCAACTGGATCACTCCCGACGGCAGCGCCGGGCCGACTGGCGAAGCCGGCTTTGCGGCGGAGGCCGGGCGTTATCACCTCTATGTCGCACTGATCTGCCCCTGGGCCTCGCGTACCCTGATTGCTCGCAAACTGAAGAAGCTCGAAAACATCGTGTCGATCGCGGTGGTGGAGCCGGTATTGACCGACCAAGGCTGGCGCTTCGGCGACTATCCCGGGGCCAACCGGGACGAACTCAACGGCGCCACTTACATGCACGAGCTTTACAGCCTTGCCGACGACGATTTCACCGGTCGCGCCACTGTGCCGGTTCTGTGGGACAAGAAGCACAAGACCATCGTCAACAACGAGTCGGCCGACATCGTGCGAATGTTCAACTCTGGTTTCGGCGCACTCGCCGACGATAGTGTCGACCTTTACCCGCAAGCCCTGCGCGTGGACATCAACGCGCTGAACGAGCGCATCTATCCGGCGCTGAACAATGGTGTCTACCGGGCCGGGTTCGCCATCACCCAAGTCGCTTATGACGAGGCCTATCGTGGCGTCTTCACGATGCTGGATGAACTGGAAACCCGCCTGGCCAACAGCCCGTTCCTGCTTGGTGCGCAGTTGACAGAGGCAGACATTCGCCTGTTCGTGACTCTGGTGCGTTTCGATGCGGCCTATCATGGCCTGTTCAAATGCAACCTGCGTCGCTTGTCCGAATATCCCAATCTGACGACCTATATGAAGTGCGTGCTCGACATCCCCGGCATTCGCGACACGGTGAACATCGACCATATCAAGAAGGGCTATTATTCCATCAAGTCGCTCAATCCTAACGGCATCGTTCCCGATGGCCCCGATCTCAGCGATCTTGGCCTTTGACCGTGTTCCAACGCAATAGAGAAAGCTTCCTCTCATGGGCACCCCTTCCGCCAAGAACCTCGTTGTCTTTCTGCACGGGGTAGGCAGCCGCGGGACCGATCTCTTGCCGCTTGCCCAGGGTTGGCGCCAATCATTGCCGGCCACCGCGTTCGCGGCGCCGTATGGCCCGTTCGACTTTGACGGTGGCGGCCTTGGTCGGCAGTGGTTCAGCGTTTCCGGCGTAACTGAGGCGAACCGGCCGCAGCGCATCGTAGCGGCAAGACCCGCTTTCGATGATGTCTTGAGCGCCGCCATCGCGCAGCACGAATTGCTGGACCATCTTGACCGGGTCGTCCTTGTCGGATTTTCGCAAGGTTCCATCATGGCGCTTGACGCCATTGTTTCAGGACGTTGGCCCGTTGCTGCGGTTGTCGCCTATTCCGGCCGGCTTGCTTCGCCTCGCCCCTTTGCCCCAGCCGGATCGACGCAGGTCCTTCTGGTGCACGGCACAGCGGATCCGGTAATCCCCGCCGGAAACTCAACCGAGGCTGCAGCAACGCTGCGCGAACTGGGATTTCACACGGACAGCCGTATTCTAACGGGAGTTGGGCACACGATTACGGCACAAGGCGCACAATTGGGCACCGAGTTTATCGCTAAGGTAGCGTAGACGTATAACCTACGCGCCATCCAGATTTTGCTCGGGCATACCAAGATCGAGAACACAGTGCGGTATCTCGGTGTCGACGTCGAAGACGCACTTCTCCTGGCAGGATGAACTGAAATCTGACACTGCAGAGGTCATCCGTGTGCAGCGGATGACCGCTTCGCGCGACGGTCTTATTGGCCTGCGAGATCGGACTTTGGGTCGTATTCGGAGCGGCAGCTTTCCGGGGAACCTTCCCCAAGACCGGACAGTTCGGAGACGGCCCCGGTTGAGGCGTAGAGCGCTCGTACTGGCGGTCGATGCATAGCCTTCGTCGCGCATACGGAACTTTAGCCTGACAATATATCGGCCGCATGATGATCCTCATCGACACCATCGATCAGGAACACATCTCCTTGCGAATTGCGTGTACGCTTGGGAAGGATGGCCTGATAGGCAGGCGACGCGTACCAGGCGCTGGCAGCCTGACGGTCCGGGAAGGCGATCACGATCAGATCACCTGGAAAGGCGCCTTCCAGTTCTTCTTTCTCGCCACCATGGATAATGAATCGCCCCTGAAACGGAGCGAGCGTGGCGTCGATGGTTTCGAGATAGGTGACGATATCCGGCCCCATCTCGACATTGCGAAGACGGCCGACGGCATAACTGGTCATTGCTGAAGTTCCTTCTGTTTGTTCGCGGGTTCACGCGGCGATTATTCGGTCGCGCAAGGCGTCTAATTCAAACTTGACCAGGATGGCGACAACCCCGGCCTGACCGACAAGGAAGGCCCAGCCGAGCGGGTTTGGTGCGACTAGTCCTGCTGTCGGCAGGAAAATGCTGGCTGCAACCCACAGCAGATTGCCGAGCACGACCAGAGTGGCCGCCCAGCCTGGCACGGGCTTAGTGCGCGAGCTGATCGCCATGAAGGCTGCGATGGGGATCAGGCTTGCCCCGGCCCAGAACAGAAGACCTGCGGAAATTTGTGTTACCTCTGCGACCGGCGCTGAGCCGAGCAGAAGAAGTGCCCCCATTGCCGCGAATGTAGCGGCGTCGAGTGCCAGCAGGGACTTCAGTGAAAGGAGCTTGTTGCTGTTCGTCATGATGTTCCTCGTTCGTCGTTGATCGCCCACAGACCTTGATGGAGCGATGCCGGAATCCTTGCCGAGTTCAAGTCGCGCGTCGATTACATGCGAGGTAATTAGATCGGCGCAAATCCCGCAGCGGCCAGGATCATGTTACGCTCGCTGCTCGACGGCGTGACGGTGACCGTGAAGGTGGCGCACAACTGATGACACGGCGAACGACCAAGGTGGCGGCGGTCGCGCTCGTCTACAAGACCGCCCGGATGGTCTGGGCACTGATGACGAACGGCGAGCGCTACAGGGAGTCGGTCATCGCATAGAACAAGGCACCGGGCGCAAAGCGGCCAATTAGGACGTACGCAATCTGCTCCATTCCTAGAATAAGGAATTGAATTAGGAAATTGAAATTAGGTTTGAATGAAAATCATGTAAGATCAATAGGATGTTGTTATTTCGTGGCGGAGGGGAGGGGCCTGATATCCAACCTTCTCCACCCTCTAAGCTATTGTTTTAATTGAGCTGACCGATTGACCTGCCCCATTAGGGAGGTCCGCTGGATAAGTTAGAGTTCCGGCGGTTGAGGTCGCCAAGACTGGTCGACCTGGGTGAAGCGTAGAACATACCATTG
>NZ_LMFV01000027.1 GCF_001427285.1 Mesorhizobium sp. Root552 | reverse complement strand
CGCCAAAATACTTCGTGATCGCGGCCGTCAACGACGTCTTGCCATGGTCAACGTGACCAATCGTGCCAATGTTCACATGAGGCTTCGTGCGCTCGAATTTACCTTTTGCCATGTGAGGTCTCCATTTCTGACTTGCCCACCGGGGCGTTTAATTAAGTTACAAGTGCAACCCGTTGGGATTACGCGTATTTCTTCTGAACTTCCTGAGCGACCGCAGTCGGCACCGGCTCGTAGTGGTCGAACTGCATCGTGTACTGGGCGCGGCCCTGTGACATCGAGCGCAGGTTGTCGACGTACTTGAACATGTTGGCCAGCGGCACCATTGCATTCACCACCACGGCAACGCCGCGGCTTTCCTGGCCCTGGATCTGGCCACGACGCGAATTCAGGTCGCCGATGACGTTGCCGACATAATCTTCCGGCGTAACGACCTCGACCTTCATGATCGGTTCGAGCAACTGCACGCCGAGCTTCGGGGCAGCCTCGCGGAAGCAGGCGCGGCCAGCGATTTCGAAAGCCAGAACCGACGAGTCGACGTCGTGGTAGGCGCCGTCGATGAGCGTTGCCTTGACACCGATCATCGGGAAGCCGGCGAACGGACCCGAGGACATGACGCTCTCGATACCCTTCTGAACGCCGGGGATGTATTCCTTCGGCACAGCGCCGCCGACGATCTTGGACTCGAAGACATACTCTTCGCTCTCCGTGTTCGGCTCGAACACGATCTTGACGCGCGCGAACTGGCCGGTACCACCGGTCTGCTTCTTGTGCGTGTAGTCCTGCTCGTGGGTACGCGTGATCGTCTCGCGGTAAGCAACCTGCGGGGCGCCTACGTTGGCCTCGACCTTGAACTCGCGCTTCATGCGGTCGACGATGATGTCGAGATGAAGCTCACCCATGCCGGCGATGATCGTCTGGCCGCTTTCCTCGTCGGTCTTGACGCGGAAGGACGGGTCCTCGGCAGCAAGGCGATGCAGAGCAAGGCCCATCTTTTCCTGGTCGGCCTTGGTCTTCGGCTCGATCGCGATCTGGATGACCGGATCGGGGAATTCCATGCGCTCGAGGATCACGGGGTTGAGCGGATCGCAAAGCGTATCGCCGGTCGTGGTTTCCTTGAGGCCAGCCAGAGCAACGATGTCGCCAGCGAAAGCTTCTTCGATGTCGGCGCGGCTGTTGGCATGCATCTGCAGCATACGGCCGATGCGCTCCTTCTTACCCTTCACCGTGTTGTCCAGCGAAACGCCCTTGGTGAGCTTGCCGGAATAGATGCGGGCGAAGGTGAGCGATCCGACGAAGGGATCGTTCATGATCTTGAACGCCAGCATCGACAGCGGCTCGTCGTCAGTGGCGTGACGCTCGATCTCGGCTTCGGTCTTGGCATCGATGCCCTTGATGGCCGGAACGTCCAGCGGCGAAGGCAGGAAGTCGACCACAGCATCGAGAAGCGGCTGAACGCCCTTGTTCTTGAAGGCAGTGCCGCAGAAAACCGGATGGAACTTGACGCTGATCGTACCCTTGCGGATCAACGCACGGATGGTGTCGTTGTCGGGCAGATTGCCTTCGAGATAGTTGTTCATGGCATCGTCGTCCATTTCGACGACGGCCTCGATCATCTTCTCGCGATATTCCTCGGCCTTCGCCTGAAGGTCGGACGGGATCTCTACAACATCCCAGGCAGCGCCCAGCTCTTCGTTGTGCCAGACGAGCGCCTTCATCTCGATGAGATCGATGACGCCCTTGAACTCGTTCTCGGCACCGATCGGCAACTGAACAGCCACGGCGATCGCACCGAGGCGCGACTTGATCATGTCCAGGCAGCGGTAGAAATCTGCGCCGGTCTTGTCCATCTTGTTGCAGAAAATCATGCGCGGAACATGATACTTCTCAGCCTGACGCCAGACGGTTTCGGTCTGCGGCTCAACGCCGGCGTTGGAATCGAGCAGCGCAATGGCGCCGTCGAGAACGCGCAGCGAACGCTCGACTTCAATGGTGAAGTCGACGTGGCCGGGGGTGTCGATGATGTTGAAGCGGCGCTGCTTACCGTCACGACCCTTCCAGAAGGTCGTAGTGGCGGCGGACGTAATGGTGATACCGCGCTCCTGCTCCTGCTCCATCCAGTCCATGGTGGCTGCGCCGTCGTGGACTTCACCGATCTTGTGCGACTTGCCGGTGTAGTACAGAATCCGCTCGGTCGTCGTCGTCTTGCCGGCGTCGATGTGCGCCATGATGCCGAAATTGCGGTAGTCTTCGATTTTATATTCGCGGGCCATGGGAGGTGCCTCTCAAGTCTCGTTCGCGCTTACCAGCGGTAGTGCGCGAAAGCGCGGTTGGCTTCGGCCATCTTGTGGGTGTCTTCACGCTTCTTCACGGCGGTGCCGCGGTTGTTCGCCGCGTCCATCAACTCACCGGAGAGGCGATCGACCATGGTGGTCTCGTTGCGATTGCGCGCGGCAGCGATGAGCCAGCGAATGGCCAGCGCCTGACGACGCTCGGGGCGCACATCGACCGGAACCTGATAGGTCGCACCACCAACGCGGCGCGAACGCACTTCCACGTGAGGCGCGACATTGTCGAGAGCCTGATGGAAGACGGTGACCGGCTCTTGCTTGGTCTTGGCCTGAACCTGGTCAAGGGCGCCATAGACGATGGTCTCGGCGACCGACTTCTTGCCGTCATACATGACGGCATTCATGAACTTGGTTACGACAAGATCGCCGAACTTCGGGTCCGGGTTGATCTCACGCTTATCTGCACTGTGACGACGGGACATACTGTTGTCTCTCTTTTCTTGCCCGGCACGAAAATAAAAAGCGCCGAAGCCGGAAAACCTTACTTCGGACGCTTTGCACCGTACTTGGAACGGCGCTGCTTGCGGTTTTTCACACCTTGCGTGTCGAGCACGCCGCGGATGATATGATAGCGAACGCCCGGAAGGTCCTTCACGCGACCGCCGCGGATCATGACCACGGAGTGCTCCTGAAGGTTGTGACCTTCGCCCGGGATGTAGCCAATCACCTCGAAGCCATTGGTCAGGCGGATCTTCGCAACTTTGCGCAGTGCAGAGTTCGGCTTCTTCGGCGTCGTCGTATAGACGCGTGTGCAGACGCCGCGCTTCTGCGGATTCTGCTGCATGGCCGGGACCTTGTTGCGCGTTGCCGGCGCTACACGCGGCTTGCGGATCAGCTGGTTGACGGTAGGCATTAAACCCTCTTGTCTCTCAATTCCGTGTCTCAAGCCCGTTCAGGGCAGATTCAGACGCTATTTCCATACGCAAATTCGGGCCACAAACCGCATCCTACGGTCCTGCCCGAACAAAAAGCAGAGGAAGCGGAACCCGCTTCATGCATGCCGGAAATGTCTTTTCGCTCGTAAAACGAACCCTGTTTGAGACAAACTCCAAAGCGCGTCGCCTTGAAAAGGAAAGTCTCACATCGGCTCAGACTGGGCGGCTTCTACTCGCACGGTTCTCATCCGTCAACCCCGCAGCTCCAAATATTGCGCCGAAACCGGGGCTTGGCAGTCATGCGGCAAGCGCATGAAATTTTCTTTCGTGCGAATTGGATTACGAGGAACAATGTGACTGCATTTTGACTGTTGCGCCTGCGCGCTTCATGTAAACAGACTGAAAGCACACGGCCCACCAGTTCACTGAAAGAATCAATCATGAGCGAGTCGACAGACGATGAACAGGAACGGCCTGTAACCATCATCACCGGGCGCGTCTGGAAACGAAAAGGCGGCCGGGCGGAAGGCGTTCACGTGATGCTGGTTGCTCCCGACGACGACTCGGCCGTGCGTCGCGCTTTGGAATCACTCGCGGCGGAAGGCTATGCAGAAGCGGAGCTGGACCAGATTGGCGACATGCAAGGCGAACCCGACGAGGAACCCCACCTTTCCGCCTATCAAGGTGCACTGGAAGGCGAAGTCTCAATCGTGACGTTCGATGAACCCGACTGATTGACGACTGCCATCAACACCCGAACTTCAAACGAAAAAGCCGCCGGGCAAGCCGGCGGCTTTTGATTTTCCAGGCGGATGCCCGGCTTACTGAGCAGCCGACACCATATCCGTGAGGATCGGCTCAGCTACCTCGACACCCGAAGACTTGCGGCGCTCGTCGAGGATCAGCTCATCGCGCGAAGTAGCGATGCGGCGGATCTGGCTCATCTGGCCGCCGGTGCCGGCAGGGATCAGACGTCCGACGATGACGTTTTCCTTCAGGCCCTGCAGCATGTCGGTCTTGCCGGCAACCGCAGCTTCCGTAAGCACCCTCGTCGTCTCCTGGAAGGAGGCGGCGGAGATGAAGGACGGTGTCTGCAGCGACGCCTTGGTGATGCCGAGCAGAACAGGCTGACCGGCAGCGGGCTTCTTGCCTTCTTCTTCCAGACGCTCGTTGATCTCGTCCAATTCGATCACGTCGACGTGGTCGCCCGGGATGTAGGTCGAGTCGCCCTGTTCGGTGATTTCCACCTTCTGCAGCATCTGGCGCACGATCACTTCAATGTGCTTGTCGTTGATCGAAACGCCCTGCAACCGGTAGACTTCCTGGATTTCGTTGACCAGGTAGGAAGCCAGAGCCTCCACGCCCCTGATCGCCAGGATGTCGTGCGGCGCCGGGTTGCCGTCGAGGATGTAGTCGCCCTTCTCGATGACGTCGCCGTCCTGAAGATGGAACGGCTTGCCCTTCGGGATCAGGTATTCGACCGGCTCCAGCGTCGAGTCATGCGGCTCGATGATGATGCGGCGCTTGTTCTTGTAGTCGCGACCGAAGCGGATGGTGCCATCGATCTCGGCGATGATGGCGTGATCCTTCGGACGGCGAGCCTCGAACAGTTCGGCCACACGCGGCAGACCACCGGTGATGTCCTTGGTCTTGGCGCTTTCCATCGGAATACGCGCCAGCACGTCGCCCGGCTTCACATGAGCGCCCGGCTCGACCGAAAGGATGGCCTCGACCGAGAGCAGGAAGCGGGCATCGCCGCCCTTCGACAGCTTGCCGACCTTCCCCTTGGCATCCTGGATCACGATGGCCGGCTTGAGGTCCGAACCACGCGGCGTCGAACGCCAGTCGATAACCTCGCGCTTGGTGATACCGGTGGATTCGTCGGCCGTTTCCTGCACGGAAATGCCGTCGACCAGATCCTCGAACTCCGCCCTGCCCTCGATTTCGGTAAGGATCGGACGGGTGTAGGGATCCCACTCGGCGATACGCTGGCCGCGCTTAACCTTGTCGCCATCGTCCACGAAGATGCGCGAACCATAGGTGACACGGTGCGTAGCGCGCTCCTTGCCGGCTTCGTCAAGGATGAGGATCGCCATGTTGCGGCCCATCACCACGAGGTGACCG
The DNA here is from genome assembly GCF_001427285.1 of Mesorhizobium sp. Root552. Taxonomy (GTDB): domain Bacteria; phylum Pseudomonadota; class Alphaproteobacteria; order Rhizobiales; family Rhizobiaceae; genus Mesorhizobium. The sequence continues at coordinate 11,571 of NZ_LMFV01000027.1, read as the reverse complement.
TCAGAGTTGCGCACGACGTTGCGGTTGCGGATCTCGACCTTGCCTTCATAGGAGGCTTCGAGGAACGAGGAGTCCACCACCTGCGCCGTGCCGCCCATGTGGAAGGTACGCATGGTGAGCTGGGTGCCCGGCTCGCCGATCGACTGCGCCGCGATGACGCCAACGGCCTCGCCCTGGTTGACGGGCGTGCCGCGAGCAAGATCGCGACCGTAGCAGACTGCGCAAACGCCGGTGCGGACTTCGCAAGTCAACGCCGAGCGAATGCGAACCGACTGCACGCCAGCCTTTTCGATCATCTCGATATCGCGCTCATCCATCAGCTTGCCGGCATTGACCATGACCTCGCCGGAGACCGGATGCAAAATGTCATCCAGGGCGGTGCGGCCAAGCACACGCTGTCCCACCGACGCGACCACCTGGCCAGCGTCGACGATCGGCTGCATGGTAAGGCCCTTGTCCGTGCCACAGTCGACAGAATTGACGATGCAATCCTGCGCGACGTCGACAAGGCGACGGGTCAGGTAACCGGAGTTGGCCGTCTTCAACGCCGTGTCGGCCAGACCCTTGCGGGCGCCGTGGGTCGAGTTGAAGTACTCGAGAACGGTGAGGCCTTCCTTGAAGTTCGAAATGATCGGCGTCTCGATGATTTCGCCAGACGGCTTGGCCATAAGGCCGCGCATGCCGGCGAGCTGACGCATCTGGGTGGGCGAACCGCGCGCACCCGAATGCGACATCATGTAGATCGAGTTCATCGGCTTTTGACGGCCGTCGTCGTCGAACTCCACCGCCTTGATGCGGCCCATCATTTCCTCGGCGACCTTTTCAGAGCACTTTGCCCAGGCGTCGACCACCTTGTTGTACTTCTCGCCCTGCGTGATCAGGCCGTCATTGTACTGCTGCTCGTATTCCTTGGCCTGCGCCTCGGTGTCCGTAACCAGTTTGGCCTTGGCATCGGGGATCAACATGTCGTCCTTGCCGAACGAAATGCCGGCCCGGCAGGCATGCGCGAAGCCCAGCGCCATGATGCGATCGCAGAAAATGACCGTCTCCTTCTGACCGCAATGGCGGTAGACGGTGTCGATCATCTTGGAGATGTTCTTCTTGGTCATCTCCTGGTTGGCAGTCGCGAACGGCACGTTGACGTTCTTCGGCAGCAACTCGCCGATGATCATGCGGCCAGGCGTCGTGTCGTAGATCTTCGAAACGAGATTGCCTTCCGCATCAACCGTCTTGAAGCGGCCCTTGATCTTGGCATGCAGCGTCACGGCCTTGGTTTCGAGCGCGTGCTGGAGTTCGCCCATATCGGCAAACGCCATGCCTTCGCCCGGCTCGTTCTGGTTGACGATCGAGAGATAATAGAGGCCGAGCACCATATCCTGCGACGGCACGATGATCGGTGCGCCGGAGGCCGGGTGCAGGATGTTGTTGGTCGACATCATCAGCACGCGCGCTTCGAGCTGGGCTTCCAGCGAAAGCGGCACGTGAACAGCCATCTGGTCACCGTCGAAGTCGGCGTTGAAGGCGGTGCAGACCAGTGGGTGCAGCTGAATGGCCTTGCCTTCGATCAGCATCGGCTCGAACGCCTGGATGCCGAGGCGGTGCAGCGTCGGCGCACGATTCAGGAGCACCGGATGCTCGCGGATGACCTCGTCGAGGATATCCCAGACTTCCGGACGTTCCTTCTCGACCAGCTTCTTGGCCTGCTTGACGGTCGAGGAATAACCCTTGGCGTCGAGACGGGCATAGATGAACGGCTTGAACAGTTCGAGCGCCATCTTCTTCGGCAGGCCGCACTGATGCAGCTTCAGTTCCGGACCGGTCACGATGACCGAGCGGCCGGAATAGTCGACGCGCTTGCCGAGCAGGTTCTGGCGGAAGCGGCCCTGCTTGCCTTTCAGCATATCCGACAGCGACTTCAGCGGACGCTTGTTGGCGCCGGTGATGACGCGGCCGCGGCGGCCGTTGTCGAACAGTGCATCGACGGCTTCCTGCAACATGCGCTTTTCGTTACGCACGATGATGCCAGGCGCACGCAACTCGATCAGCCGCTTCAGGCGGTTGTTACGGTTGATGACGCGACGATAAAGGTCGTTCAGGTCCGAGGTCGCAAAGCGGCCGCCATCCAGCGGAACGAGCGGACGCAGGTCCGGCGGGATCACCGGAACGACCTTCATGATCATCCATTCCGGGCGATTGCCGGATTCCATGAAGTTCTCGACCACCTTGAGACGCTTGAGATACTTCTTCTGCTTCAGCTCGGACGTGGTGGAGGCAAGTTCGGAACGCAGGTCGCCAGCGATCTTTTCCAGATCCATGCCGGCCAGCAGGTCATGGATAGCTTCCGCGCCGATCATGGCGGTGAAGCTGTCCTCGCCGTACTCATCGACTGCCAGCATGTACTCTTCTTCGGAGAGAAGCTGGTTTTCCTTGAGCGCGGTCAGGCCCGGCTCGGTCACGATGTAGTTCTCGAAATAAAGGACGCGCTCGATGTCCTTCAGGGTCATGTCGAGCAGCGTGCCGATGCGCGACGGCAGCGACTTCAGGAACCAGATGTGGGCGACAGGCGCAGCCAATTCGATGTGGCCCATTCGCTCGCGGCGAACGCGCGACAGCGTAACTTCCACGCCGCACTTTTCGCAGATGACGCCCTTGTACTTCATGCGCTTGTACTTGCCGCACAGGCACTCATAGTCCTTGATCGGCCCGAAGATGCGCGCGCAGAACAGGCCGTCGCGTTCCGGCTTGAACGTACGGTAGTTGATGGTTTCCGGCTTCTTGATCTCGCCGAACGACCACGACAGGATCTTTTCCGGGCTGGCGAGCGAAATCCGGATGGAATCGAACACCTGCGCCGGCGCCTGCGGGTTGAAGAGATTCATGACCTCTTGGTTCATGCCATTCTCCTTTGCGGGGTCCTCGAAAACCCCAATTCCAAATTATGCGGGACGACACCCGCGAGAACCGGCCAAAGCCGGAAGATTCCTTTAGGGCACGCTCACTGGCCGTACCCAGGCAGCCGCGGTTGCCCGCGGCTGCAAGCGAGCGCCGTTACTCGGCAGCGTCGCGCAGCGGCGTCGCCTGCTCGTCAAGCTTGGTGTTTTCAAGCTCGACGTTAAGCCCGAGCGACCGCATTTCTTTGACCAGAACGTTGAAGCTCTCCGGGATACCCGCCTCGAAGGTGTCGTCGCCGCGGACGATCGCTTCGTAGACCTTGGTACGGCCGGCCACGTCGTCCGACTTCACTGTCAGCATTTCCTGCAGCGTGTAGGCGGCGCCGTAAGCCTCGAGAGCCCAGACCTCCATTTCGCCGAAGCGCTGGCCGCCGAACTGCGCCTTGCCGCCCAGCGGCTGCTGGGTGACCAGGGAGTACGGGCCGATCGAACGCGCGTGGATCTTGTCGTCCACGAGGTGGTGCAGCTTGAGCATGTAGATGTAGCCCATCGTCACCTTGCGGTCGAACGGCTCGCCGGTACGCCCATCATAGAGCTGCGACTGACCGCTGGTATGAAGACCCGCCTGCTCCAGCATCTCGTTGATGTTGGCTTCATGCGCACCGTCGAACACCGGGGTCGCGATGGAGACGCCGCGCCGCATCTGCTCGCCGAGGCGAACGATGGACTCATCGTCATACTCACGAACCGGCTCGTTGCGGTCGTTGGCCGGAATGACCTGCTCGATGGTCTGGCGCAGCGGCTTGATATCGCCACCCGCCTTATAGGCATCGATCAAGTCGCCGATCTTCCTGCCCATGCCCGAGCAAGCCCAACCCAGATGGGTTTCCAGGATCTGGCCGACGTTCATGCGCGATGGCACGCCCAGCGGATTGAGCACGATATCGGCATGCGTGCCGTCCTCGAGGAACGGCATGTCCTCGACGGGAACGATACGCGACACGACACCCTTGTTGCCGTGACGGCCAGCCATCTTGTCGCCGGGCTGCATCTTGCGCTTCACGGCCACGAAGACCTTGACCATCTTCATAACGCCCGGAGGCATTTCGTCGCCGCGCTGGACCTTTTCGACCTTGTCCATGAAACGCTGTTCCAGCGCCTTCTTGGAGTCGTCGTACTGGCCGCGCAGGGCTTCCAGTTCGCTCTGGAGCTTTTCGCTCTCCACGGCAAACTGCCACCACTGCGAACGCGGGTAGTCGTCCAGCGTCTCCTTGGCGAGAACGGTGCCCTTCTTGAAGCCCTTAGGCCCGGCAATCGCTTCCTTGCCGATCAACATACCGGACAGGCGCGAGTAGACGTTGCGGTCCAAAATGGCCTGCTCGTCGTCGCGGTCCTTGGCCAGGCGCTCGATCTCCTCGCGCTCGATGGCCATGGCGCGTTCGTCCTTCTCCACGCCGTGACGGTTGAAGACGCGAACTTCCACGACCGTGCCGAAAGTGCCCGGAGGCATGCGCATGGAGGTATCGCGCACATCGGATGCCTTTTCGCCGAAGATGGCGCGCAGAAGCTTTTCTTCCGGCGTCATCGGGCTTTCGCCCTTCGGCGTGATCTTGCCAACCAGGATGTCGCCCGGCTGCACTTCCGCACCGATATAGACGATGCCGGCTTCGTCGAGGTTCTTCAGCGCTTCTTCCGAAACGTTCGGAATGTCGCGGGTGATTTCCTCAGGGCCGAGCTTCGTATCGCGAGCCATGACCTCGAACTCCTCGATATGGATCGAGGTGAAGACGTCGTCGGCAACGATCCGCTCGGACAGCAGGATCGAGTCCTCGTAGTTGTAGCCGTTCCACGGCATGAACGCGACGAGCACGTTGCGGCCAAGCGCCAGATCGCCAAGATCCGTCGAAGGACCGTCGGCGATGATGTCACCCTTGTTGACGTGGTCGCCAACCCTCACCAGCGGACGCTGGTTGATGCAGGTCGACTGGTTCGAACGCTGGAACTTCATCAGGCGGTAGATATCGACACCGGACTTGCCGGGATCGAGGTTTTCGGTCGCGCGGATAACGATACGCGTTGCGTCAACCTGGTCGACCACGCCGCCGCGACGGGCACCGATGGCGGCGCCCGAGTCACGAGCCACGATCGGCTCCATGCCGGTGCCGACGAACGGCGCTTCGGCGCGCACCAGCGGCACGGCCTGACGCTGCATATTCGAGCCCATGAGAGCGCGGTTCGCGTCGTCGTTTTCAAGGAACGGGATCAGCGCGGCTGCGACCGAAACCATCTGCTTTGGCGAAACGTCCATGAGGTCGACGTTCTCGCGCGGCGCCATCATCACTTCGCCGGCGTTACGGCAAATGACGAACTCGTCGACGAAATGGCCGTTGGCGTCGAGCTCGGCGTTGGCCTGAGCGACGAAGTGCTTGGCCTCTTCCATCGCCGACAGATAGACGACGTCGTTGGTCAGCTTGCCGTCCACGATCTTGCGGTACGGGCTTTCGATAAAGCCGTACTTGTTGACACGCGCAAAAGTCGCCAGCGAGTTGATCAGGCCGATGTTCGGGCCTTCCGGCGTCTCGATCGGGCAGATACGCCCGTAGTGCGTCGGATGCACGTCGCGCACCTCGAAGCCGGCGCGCTCACGCGTCAAACCGCCCGGTCCAAGCGCCGACAGGCGACGCTTGTGGGTGATTTCCGACAACGGGTTGGTCTGGTCCATGAACTGTGAAAGCTGCGAGGACCCGAAGAATTCACGCACCGCGGCTGCCGCCGGCTTGGCGTTGATCAGGTCCTGCGGCATGACCGTGTCGATCTCGATCGAGGACATACGCTCCTTGATCGCGCGCTCCATGCGCAGAAGGCCGACGCGGTACTGGTTCTCCATCAATTCGCCGACCGAACGCACGCGACGGTTGCCGAGATTGTCGATGTCGTCGATCTCGCCCTTGCCGTCGCGCAGCTCCACCAGCGTCTTGACCACGGCAAGGATGTCTTCCTTGCGCAGCACGCGAACGGTGTCTTCCGCGTCGAGTTCGAGACGCATGTTCATCTTGACGCGGCCGACTGCCGACAGGTCATAGCGTTCGCTGTCGAAGAACAGCGAATTGAACATGGCTTCAGCAGTTTCCAGCGTCGGCGGCTCGCCAGGACGCATGACACGATAGATGTCGAACAGCGCGTCCTGGCGGCTCTCGTTCTTGTCGACAGCAAGCGTGTTGCGAATGTAGGCGCCGACATTGACGTGGTCGATGTCGAGAATCTGGATCTCGTCCTCGCCCGTTTCGAGCAGCACCTTCAAGGTCTTGTCGTCGATCTCGTCGCCGGCCTCGAGGAAAATCTCGCCGGTCTGGTAGTTGACGATATCCTCGGCAAGATAGTTGCCCAGCAGATCCTCATCCGTCGCCTTGATCGCCTTCAGACCCTTTTCGCCAAGCTGCTTGGCCTGGCGCGCGGTGATCTTCTTGCCGGCCTCGACGACGACCTCGCCGGTGTCGGCATCAACCAGATCGCTGACAGCCTTGAGGCCGCGGAAGCGATCGACGTTGAAGGGGATGCGCCAATGGTCGCCGGCGCGCCGGTAGGAAATCTTGTTGTAGAAGGTGGACAGGATTTCTTCGCCATCCATGCCGAGCGCCATCAGCAGCGACGTCACCGGAATCTTGCGGCGACGGTCGATGCGGGCATGCACGACGTCCTTGGAATCGAACTCGATATCGAGCCACGAGCCGCGATAGGGAATGACGCGGGCGGCGAAAAGGAGCTTGCCGCTGGAGTGCGACTTGCCCTTGTCGTGATCGAAGAACACGCCCGGCGAACGGTGCATCTGCGAAACGATGACGCGCTCGGTGCCGTTGACGATGAAGGTGCCGTTCATGGTCATGAGCGGCATATCGCCCATGTAAACGTCCTGTTCCTTGATGTCCTTGATCGACTTCGCGCCGGTATCTTCGTCAATATCGAACACGATGAGACGCAGCGTCACCTTGAGCGGCGCAGCATAGGTCAGATCGCGCTGACGGCATTCGTCAACGTCGAATTTCGGCGCTTCGAACTCGTACTTTACGAATTCCAGCATCGAAGCTCCGGAAAAATCGGAGATCGGGAACACCGACTTGAAAACAGCCTGCAGGCCTTCGTCCGGACGACCGCCCTGGGGCTCGTCCACCATGAGGAACTGGTCGTAGGATGCCTTTTGAACCTCGATCAGGTTCGGCATCTCGGCAACTTCAGGGATCTTTCCGAAGAACTTTCTTACGCGTCTGCGGCCATTGAAAGTCTGGGTCTGGGCCATCGTCGCTCCTTAGCATGTTGGGGCGAACCACGCCGCGGTCCGCCTCGCCTTTCAGGCCGTTTCACGACGGCCTTGTCTAAAACAGGTGAAAACCTGTTTCCTGAAAGCCGGTTCCGGCCATCAGGAAAGAGGTTCTCGAACACAAATCCGGGCTCCCTGGCGGGAGGCGGCGGGCGACATGAGGTCGCCCGCCGAACCCGAACAATTACTTCAGATCGACCTTGGCGCCAGCAGCTTCGAGCTGAGCCTTGATCTTTTCCGCGTCGGCCTTGGCAACGGCTTCCTTGACCGGCTTCGGAGCGGCCTCGACCAGGTCCTTGGCTTCCTTGAGACCCAGGCCGGTGATGGCGCGCACTTCCTTGATGACGTTGATCTTCTGAGCGCCGGCATCCGTCAGGATGACGTCGAACTCGGTCTTTTCCTCAGCCGGAGCAGCAGCGGCGGCAGCGCCACCAGCAGCGGCAACAGCAACCGGAGCAGCGGCGGAAACGCCCCACTTTTCTTCCAGAAGCTTCGAAAGCTCAGCCGCCTCGAGGACGGTCAGGCTCGAGAGGTCGTCTACGATCTTTGCGAGATCAGCCATTTTTGTATTCCTTCATAAGGTTCGAACGTGTGTTGATATTCAAGAGGAACGGCCTCATGCCGCCTCGTCCTTCCGGGCGTAAGCGCCGATGACGCGCGCGACTGAACCCGCGGGCGCATTGACGATCTGGGCGATCCGGGTAGCCGGCGTGGCAATCATGCCAACCAGCTTGGCGCGCAACTCGTCGAGCGACGGAAGCGAGGCAAGAGCCTTCACTCCATCGGCATCGAGCGAGGTCTTGCCCATTGCGCCGCCGAGAATGATGAGCTTCTCATTCCCCTTGGCGAAATCGGACGCGACCTTCGGTGCCGCAATCGGATCTTCCGAGTAAGCGACCAGCGTCTGTCCCTTGAACAGATCGATGATGCTTTCGGATTCCGTGCCCTGAAGAGCGATCTTGGCGAGGCGGTTCTTCGCGACTTTGACGGTGCCGCCGGCCTGACGCATCTTCGTGCGAAGATCGTTCATTTGCGCGACGGTGATACCGGCATAGTGGGCCACGACCACTGAACCAGCGCCCTTGATGGCGTCGTTCAGGCCCGAGACGAGTTCGCGTTTTTCCGCTCTGTCCACTGCCTATCTCCAGTTGACCCCTGCCTCATTTACGAAAGCAGGCGTCTGGTTGCCTTTTGCCGGCCGGGCTTTTCCATTTCTGGATCACCCGAACGGCGCTCGAGGATCCTGCCCCCTTTCGCCACATCCGTTGGCAAGCCGCCGGATGCGCAGACAAAAGGCAAACACGGTTCGAACCTTTCATTGGAGGCGAAACCTCCTTTGTCCGGTCTTCACCCGTCTCATGCAGGCCCACATGAATTAAGGTCCAATCGAAACCGGACCGCCCGCAATCTCGGACAGGATATCCGGAACCCTTTCGGCTTCCGGGTACCCAACCCCCGCCGAAGCGGGGATCGGAATTCACAACCGGATCAATCCTTTAGGGGACGATCCGGAAAAATCGAATCAGGACGCTACGAGCGTCGCAACGTCGAGCTTCAGGCCCGGGCCCATCGTCGAGGTGACGGACACCTTCTTGACGTAGTTGCCCTTGGCGCCGGCCGGCTTGGCCTTGGTGACCGCATCGGCGAAAGCGCGGATGTTTTCTTCCAGCGCCTTAACCTCAAAGGACACCTTGCCGACGCCGGCGTGGACGATACCAGCCTTCTCGACGCGGAACTCAACGGCGCCGCCCTTCGATGCCCTGACCGCAGCAGCCACATCGGTGGTCACAGTGCCAACCTTCGGGTTCGGCATCATGCCGCGCGGGCCGAGCACCTTGCCCAGACGACCGACGAGCGGCATCATGTCCGGCGTCGCGATGCAGCGATCGAAGTCGATCGTGCCCTTCTGGACGATCTCGACCAAATCTTCGGCGCCAACGACATCAGCACCGGCGGCCTTTGCTTCGTCGGCCTTGTCGCCACGTGCAAACACTGCAACGCGCACGGTACGACCGGTGCCGTTCGGCAGATTGACAACGCCGCGGACCATCTGGTCGGCGTGGCGAGGGTCAACGCCGAGGTTCATGGCGATCTCGATGGTTTCGTCAAACTTGACGCCCGAACGGTCCTTGAGCAGCTTGAGGGCGTCGCCCAAGGCATACGCCTTGTTCGGATCAATGCCTTCGCGGGACTTGGCTACACGCTTTGCAATCTTTGCCATCTGATCAGCCCACCACTTCCAGGCCCATCGAACGGGCAGAGCCTTCAACCATGCGCATGGCGGCTTCAACGTCGTTCGCGTTCAGGTCCTTCATCTTCGCTTCTGCGATCGCGCGCACCTTGTCGCGGCCGATCGTGCCAGCCTTGGTCTTGCCCGGCTCCTTCGAGCCCGACTTCAGGTTGGCGGCCTTCTTCAGGAAGTAGGTCACCGGAGGCGTCTTCATGACGAAGGTGAACGACTTGTCCTGGTAATAAGTGATGACGACAGGGATCGGCGATCCCTTCTCCATCTCCTGCGACTGCGCGTTGAACGCCTTGCAGAATTCCATGATGTTGATGCCACGTTGACCAAGCGCAGGTCCGATCGGCGGCGACGGCGTAGCCGAACCCGCTGGAACCTGGAGCTTGAGCTGGCCTGCAATTTTCTTAGCCATCTCTTTCCTGCCTTAACTTCTCTGCCGGATATCCGGCGGTTGCAGTTTGGTGGTGCGGTTCGAACAGTTGGCTAAGCCGCCCTTGCCTCCCACCTTCGATGACAACGCAAAATGCCGCGTTGCCTTCATCGCTGCAGCGGTAGTGCCGCAGCGATTTCGGATCAGCCCTTTTCGACCTGTCCGAATTCCAGATCGACTGGCACGGCGCGCCCGAAGATCGATACTTCCACCTTGAGGCGCGCGCGCTCCTCGTCGACTTCCTGAACGAAGCCATTGAACGACGCGAACGGCCCGTCCGACACGCGAATGGCTTCGCCAATCTCGAAAGTAACCGACGGCTTTGGCCGCTCCACGCCTTCCTGCACTTGATGCAGGATGCGCTCGGCCTCCTTGTCGGTGATGTGCATCGGCTTGGCCGTATGCTTGTCTTCACCGAGGAAACCCGTAACTCGCGGCGTGTTCTTGACGAGACTGATCACCGCATCGTTGAGCTCGGCCTTCATCAGGACGTAGCCCGGGAAAAATTTGCGCTCTGCGTCCACCTTCTTGCCGCGACGAACCTCGACCACCTTCTCAGTCGGGACGACGATCTGCTCGATGCGCTCGCTCAATCCCTTCTGCTTGGCCTTGTTCTCAATGTCTTCGGCAACCTTTTTTTCAAAGTTCGAATAAGCGTGGACGATGTACCAGCGCGCGGTCATTTCAAGGCTTCTCCGTAATCGCCGAACTTAGCGCCCGATACCCAAGATCAACTCGACGGCAAAACCCATGAGCTGATCTGCGGCAAAGAAGAACAGCATGGTCAGGACCGAGAAGATCAGGACCATCACCGTCGAAATCAGCGTTTCGCGCCGCGTCGGCCAAGTGACCTTGGCAGTCTCCGACCGAACCTGCTGAAGGAAGACGAAAGGATTAAGTGTCTTCGAAGCCATGTGCCGCTCTGCTTTCAAGACCCGTGGGCCGGGCCTCCTGGATGGTCCCGCTGACCGGGACGTGGAGCATGAAGCGATTGTGCCGAATCAATTCGACCGTTTCGTCCATGCAAATCAGACGCGCAAAGCCGGATTCCCAGCTCCACGCGTCGCGTGTCTGTTACGTCTACATAAAACCGATTCTTAGTCCACGCAAGTGGCAAGTATCCGCTTTACGATCAAACGCCGCATCGGAACCATCCAGTCGTTCCGTCCCGGCTATGCTGCCCTTATGCCTCAAACCCTTGGCTATGGCAAGATATCGAGCCATGTCGGGTCCGGCATCGGGATGAATGGCAGGGGCAGCAGGGCTCGAACCCGCGACCTGCGGTTTTGGAGACCGCCGCTCTACCAACTGAGCTATACCCCTAGATATTCCACCGATCCGCGGGCGACATTGCCAAATGCCGGATCGGCGTTGGTGCCCGTTCCTAGTCGCTCCAAGCAAAAGCTTCAAGCATTTTCGGACGGAAATGGCGGCTCCCGAGAGAGCCGCCATCAAATATCAAACGTCGTCTTACTCGACGATGGAGGCGACGATGCCGGCGCCAGCCGCAAAACGCCCAAAAGCGTTTTGCATTTCTTCAATTGCCGTTGGGTGCGACGGGATCAGCTTCGATCACTCAACGATCGAAGCAACGATGCCGGCGCCGACGGTGCGGCCGCCTTCGCGGATGGCGAAGCGCAGCTTCTCTTCCATGGCGATCGGCACGATCAGTTCAACATCAACCGTCACGTTG
>NZ_LMFV01000026.1:17688-20013 GCF_001427285.1 Mesorhizobium sp. Root552 | reverse complement strand
GCTCGCGCCGCGTCGCGCGAGCCGATATAGACGGTCAGCCGCGCGCGGGCGCAGGCGATGGCGAGCCCCCCGCCCAGATCGCCCGTTCCGCCGATGACGGCGACGCTTTGCGCTTCGTTCACAGTGGTGTCCTTTCGCTGGAGGGAGGGCTGGTCTCGGCCATTCTTCTGTTTTGTACTCATGAAGCTCACAACTCGGGATTTTCTCCGCGCGGTCCGTCTGGAAGCAATACTCCATTGCCTTGTAACCGATCTGAGTGACCTTCAGGCTGATGTTATCGCAGCGAAGCTCCACAGACGGGCTGCCGGATGAGCCCGATGCCTGTCCCTGACGCGATGTGTTGGCTTCCATCTGGTCGACCATCAGCCTTGTTTCCCAATGCCTTTCCGCGCCTCAGACCGGATCCTAGACAACGGCAAACCCCGCCAGGTTCGGTTGATACGCCACACGACAAGCATATCGACCGGGCTCCGAACGAGCCAGCACGGCGGCGCTCAGCGCTCCGGTGCGTCATAGAATCCGATCGGCACCGTGATGCCGGCTTGTCTGGCAGGCGTGGCCATGCCCTGCTACCTGCTCATTCCCCATTTGCCTGTCGGATGAGGCTATAGACAACAGCAGGGCGTAACGGGATTTGGTTCAAATTGGCACCGATCTGCGAAAGTGCGTCGGCAACAGCGTTGGCTATTGCTGGAACGGCACCTATGACGCCGCTCTCCCCCACCCCCTTGAACCCGCCGACGGCATCGATCGTCGGCGTTTCGATATGATCGATCCGGATATCGGGAATGTCCAGCGAGGTCGGCAGCATGTATTCGAGCAGGTTGGCATTGAGCATCTGGCCGCTGGAATCGTAGACGAACTCCTCCATCAGGGCCTCGCCGATGCCCTGGGCGACGCCGCCGTGGATCTGCCCCTCGACGATCATCGGATTGATGACGCGCCCGCAATCGTGGACGACGACATAATCCTCGACGGCCACGCGCCCGTCCTGCGGATCGACGGCGACGCGCGCGATGTGCACGGCGTTGGCGATGGTGACCATCGGCGGGTCGTAGATGTCCGTCGCCTCCAGCCCGTACTCCTCGCCCTGCGGCAGGCTCTGATGCCCGATGGCGTAGGCGGTCCGCGCCAGCGTCTCGATCGACACCCGCGTCTCGGGCTCGTCGGCCACCCAGGCGACGCCGTTGCGCAGAACGATGTCGGACGGCGAAACGCCGAGGCTGAAGGCGGCGAGGCGGCGCAGCTTCTCGGCGACCTTGGCGCCCGCGCGGATGACCGCTCCGCCCGCCGTGATGGCGCTGCGGCTGGCCACGGTGTTGGTGCCGTAGGGCACGAGGGCCGTGTCGCCTTCGACGACGGTGACGTCCTCCATGCGGACGCCGACCTGGTCGGCGACCAGCTGGGCGAAGGTGGTGAGATGCCCCTGCCCCGCCGAGGCCTGGCTGATGAAGGCGCTTACGCCGCCCGTGGGCTCGACCCGGATCGTGGCGCTGTCATAGCCGGGAAGCCGGGACAGTCCCCTGGCGCGCCAGCCGCGAACGCCCGTGCCGGTCGACTCCGTGAAATTGCAGATGCCGACGCCGCGATACTTCCCGTCCGGGTCGAGCCTGCCGCTCCTAGCCTGCAGGCGGTCGTAGTCCGCCATTTCCAGCGCGCGCTCCAGGCAGGCATGGTAGCTGCCGGTGTCGTACCGGACGCCGACGGCATTGTTCCACGGAAACTCGTCGTCGCGGATCAGGTTGCGGCGGCGGACTTCCGCCGGGCTGATCCCGAGCTTGCGCCCGATCCGGTCCATCACGCCCTCGATGGCGAAGAAGCATGTCGGCTGCGACACGCCGCGATAGGCGCCGGCGGGCCCCGTATTCGTCATGACCGAACGGGTCTTGTAGGCGTAGTTCCTTATCCGGTAGGGACCGGGCAGCATCCGCGCGCCGCCGGTCGCCTCGAGCGTGGTGCCGAACGGAAAGCAGGTGTAGGCGCCGGCATTGGCAAGCATGTCCAGCCGGACGGCATGGATGACGCCGTCGCGATCGTAGGCGACGTCGAGATCGTAGACATGGTTTCGCGAGTGGATGTTGTTCAGCAGCTCCTCGCTGCGATCCTGAACCCATTTCACGGCGCGGCCCAGATGGCGCGCGAGGGCCACGACCACCGGCTCCTCGGGGTAGATGTTCGCCTTGGTGCCGAACCCGCCGCCGACTTCGGGCACCACCACGCGCAGCTTCGCGCGTCCGGTCTTAACCTCGTCGTCAACGCCATCATCCTGTGGAACACTGTCTATCTCAGCCGTGCTGTCGATTATATCAGCAGTCAGGGTATTAT
>NZ_LMFV01000026.1:0-17681 GCF_001427285.1 Mesorhizobium sp. Root552 | reverse complement strand
CCCCTCGAACGCTTCAGGCCAATCCGGGCTAACCGCTTCAATCCAAACAACTTCAAATTCCCTTAGCGTGTATTAATGTAGAAATGCCCACGGAGCCCCCTTTTCATGTCGCATGTCATTGTCGCAAGTGGTAGAAAACTTGCGACATGATTTGCGACAGGAACCCGCCGCCCATGATGATCGGCTATGCTCGTGTGTCCACCCAGGGCCAGGACCTCGACCAGCAGCGGGCCGCCCTGGGCGCGGCCGGCTGCATCCGCATGTTCGAGGAAAAGGCATCCGGGGCGAAACGCGACCGGCCCGAGCTGGCGCGGATGCTCGACCATCTGCGCGCCGGCGACGTGGTGACGATCACCAGGCTAGACCGCCTCGCCCGATCGACCGGCGACCTTCTCAACATCGCGGAGCGGATCAAGGACGCCGGCGCTGGCCTGCGCTCCCTGGCCGAGCCGTGGGCCGACACGACGACGCCGGCCGGGCGCATGGTGCTGACCGTGTTCGCCGGCATCGCGGATTTCGAGCGGTCCTTGATCGTGGAGCGCACCAGCACCGGCCGGATCGCGGCTAAGGCGCGGGGCGTTCGGTTCGGCCCCTCCCCTATCCTGTCGGCCGAGCAGATCGCCCACGCCCGCCAGCTCATCGACCAGGACAAGAAGCCGGTGGCGGAAGTCGCCCGGCTCTTGGGTGTGCATCGCGCCACCCTCTACAGGGCGCTAGGAGTCGCACCAGGGCGACCATAGCCCCCGGCCGGCCCGCTCTCATCATCTAGGGCCGTAGGGACGGCCGGGGCGGATGATTACATGCTGACAGGTAAGCATGTTGACTGCCCTAGAAATAGTGCCTCTCTCGGCCTCTTACGCAAAGGGTTGCAGAATCGGGCGGTTTCGGGTCTTTCTAGTAACGATGAAAAGCGATTCTGACAGGATTCGGAGGGACGTGGCCGCGCACCGACAACGGTTGCGCGAGGCTGGCCGCACCTTCGTAAACACCGATCTTCCTGTTGATCTGGTCGCGCGACTTGACCGGATCAAGGAAGAACGGGGCGCGTCATCGCGCGCGCCGATCATCGAGGAAGCATTGAGGTTCTATATCGAGCAGCAGCAAGGGACATAACGGCAAAACGCCCGACCGTTGGCGCGGTCGAGCGTTTTATAGGCCGTCAGACACACTGTAGGTCAGGGGTCCGCTAACTCTCCCCTTATCTACGCTAGAGCACTCCAATCCGCAAGATTGATTCTTGCGGAAGCGGGAGCGTCGTGCCTGCCGTCCACAGTCGTCATGTCCTCCGAATGGAAGGACGGAAGGCATATGTTGAGGACGCAAATCGCGGCCGCGATCGGCTGCGCGCGCGGGAACGCGCTTGATGAAATCATGCGGGAAGTCTGGACGCGCTACAGCGCCGGCCAGCTCACCGAGGAAGACGCCGGCCAGCTCTCCACGCTCGCCCAGGAGCGCCGGGCGGCATGGCGGGGATCGGGACAGGCCGGGCTTGGCCTGGTCATGCCCCCTCCCCCCGAGCGATGCCCGACGCCGGTTCGCCGGCACAGCCATTTCCGGGGCCGATCGGAGGGCCGTATCTGGCGGCCGACGACGCGCAGGGACGTGCAGGCGATCTTGAAGGCGGCCGAAATCTACAACGAGGACGGCTTGCGCCAGAAGGGTGAGCGCAGCGGCCCGCTAGGATCGGTGGCGCTGGACGTGCTGCGGCTGTTCGTCAATCTCATCGACTTCCGCACCGGCCGGCTAGAGCCGTCAATCACCACGATCATGGATCGGCTAGGCCGGTCGCGCGATACGATCGTGCGGGCGCTGAAGAACCTGCGGGCGCATGGCTTCATCGACTGGCTGCGGCGCTACGAGCCGACCGGCAATGAGGGGCGCGGTCCCCAAGTGCAGCAGGCCAGCAACGCCTATCGCCTGTCGCTGCCGGAAAAGGCCCGGCGATTCCTTGGACGGTTCGGCAAGGCCCCGCCCCCGCCCGACGACCATGTTGCCGCCCAGGAGGCCCGCACGGCCGAGCTGGACGCCTACAAGAAGGCCCTGCCCCTCGATGAGCTGGCGCTGTCCGAGGCCGGCGATACCGCGCTAGGCCGGGCGCTGGCGGCCCTTGGGAAAGCTATCCAGAAACGTGAGTCCGATAACCAGACTGAATCCCCATCTCATCTATATCTAAAAGGCGGAACATAAGCGGTCGCCGCTGTTCGGGCTGCGAAAGCAGCCCTGCGGCGGTTCCGATCCGCTTATAGGGCGGATCGGGAAGCGGAAACCTCACCCCCTAATCCGCACCGTTCGCGCTTGCGGCCAGCGTCCTATGGGCTTTCGAGAGGGAGCAAGGGGCAAGGGCGGCACTTCTTCTTTGCTGTATTGCTGGCAATAAGGCATTTATGCAAAATTTCTTGCCGTCAATTCTCATTGCTGCTATGCCAGCAAAATGAAAACAATCGCCATTGTCAGCCAAAAGGGCGGGGCCGGGAAAACCACCCTCGCCTTGCACATCGCCACAGCCGCCGAGGCGGCCGGGCTTCCCGCCGCGATTATCGACCTCGACCCCCAGGCAAGCGCCGCCGGATGGGGCGACAGCCGCCAGGGCGAGGCTCCGGTTGTCGTGGCCCTTCCCCATACCCGCCTGCCGCAAGGTTTGCAGGCCGCAACCGATGGCGGGGCCGAACTGGTCGTGATCGACACAGCGCCGCACTCCGAAGCGGCCGCAATGGCGGCGACACGATCGGCCGACCTGGTATTGATCCCCTGCCGCGCCGGAATCCTCGATCTTCGCGCGATCGGCAGCACGGCCGAGCTGGTGAAGCTCGCCCAAAAGCCGGCCTTTGTCGTATTGAACGCCGTGCCGCCGCGCGCCACGCAGCTCCTGGCCGACGCGCGGGAGGCCGTTCAGGTTCACGGCTTGGAGGTTGCCCCCGTCGCCTTTCAGCAGCGGGCGGCTTTCGGACATGCGCTCACGGCCGGCAAAACCGCGCCAGAGTATGAGCCAGCCGGCAAAGCCAGCGAGGAAGTGTCCGAATTGCTGACCTGGCTTAGAGGCCAATTGCTGATTTGATGGCAAGCTGTATTGCCAGCAATTAGGCATAATGATATTGCTGGCAAACTGGCAGTTTGATGGGATAAAACCATGTCGAAAAGACCGAGTTTAGCCGCGAGCATGAAGGCCGTGGGCGCGCAGACCCCGCCGCCTGCCGCGCCGATCATGGAATCCGCCCCCGCGCCGGCCCCGGATCGTGCCGAGGGCAAGCGTTACCATGCCGCCACGCGGGCCGGAATGAAGCGGGTGACGGTCGTGGTCGAGCCGGAGGAACATCGCCGGGTTAAGCGGCTGTCAGCCGACACCGACCGCTCCATTGAAGACCTTATGCGCGAGGCACTTGCCGATTTGCTGGCAAAACATAATGCCTGATTGCCGGCAATCCATTATGACAGCAGCACTGTAGGGCCTTGCAATCTATTATTGTTTGCATATGCTATCAATAATAAATCGTAGGCAGAATGGAGTTGCGCAATGGCAACGGAGACAATCGACCACGGCACTCTTGCCGAGCTGGTCGAGGCTGGCGCGGTGCGGGGTGCGCATGTCGTCGGCCAGCCCGGCGGTTGGTCGCTTCGGGTGAAGTATGGCGCGGCCGAGCGGACGCTTGCGGCGCAGCGTAGCCGCCAAGCGCGGGTATTCCGGCGCATAGAAACCTTGGTTTCCTATCTCAAGGACGTTGGAATCGAGCGTTTCGACGTGGACGCGGCCGACTACGAGTCAGATGGCGGAAAGGCACATGCGCGGCCCGATCGCGCGGAAGCGATGCGCCGCACCCATGAAGCGGCCGCACATGACCGATGGTTTCGGGAACAGGTCGAGGAAGCCATCAAAGAGGCTGACGACCCGAACACCGAATGGGTGCCGCATGAGATCGTCAAACAGGACATGGCCCGGCAACGGGCTGAGCTGTTGGCGCGCATCAAGGGCGGTAATGAGTGAATATCGTCTGGCTACCGAGAGCGCGGGCTAATCGCACCCACGCCATTGACTATATTGCGAAGGATAGTCCCCGCGCGGCCCTGGACCAGCTCGGGGAGATCGAGCAGCAGAGCGACATGCTGGCGGATCACCCTGAAATCGGCCGCGTCGGTCGCCGGCGCGGCACTCGCGAGCTGGTCATCAACCGAACGCCGTTCATTCTCGTTTACCGTGTGCGGTCGAAGGCAAAGCGGATCGAGATTTTGCGCCTTCTTCACGGTGCACAGAAATATCCCTAGCCAGCAACTAATTTTGCCTAATTGCTGCCTTGCTGGCAAAGCGGCTTGCTGAAATCCGGGCAATGTCTTGCCTTGCATCCCGCCCCCGGCCGTCCCTACGGCCCTAGATGATGAGAGCGGGCCGGCCGGTGGCTGGCGCCTCGCCTGGTGCAGCCCTTTGTTCGACGCGCCGCAGGCGTGGAGAACCCCGGAGCGGAGCGAAGGGCGGGACGCCCTTCGTCCCGACAGGTTCAGGATTCCATAGGGGCGCAGGCGGCGTCAAAAGCGGCCCCCTTGGGCCGGGATCGGAGCCACGCGCAGCGGGCAAGGCCCGCGAGCATGGCGAGAACCCACCTTTTGACACCGCCGAGCACTATGGTCCCGGTTATCGCTCTATCTGGTCGAACAGGCCCCGAAACTCGCGATCGGTGTAGTATTGGAGCTTGCCGGCGAGGATCGGCCTTTGCCCGGCGAGGAACAGGATTTGGGCGTGTTGGGGCAGGGTGCGGACTTCATCGGGGGTCAGCAGCGGCCGGCCGGAATGGTGTTCGCCGTAGGATATGCCGGATTTGTCGGAATCGAGCGCCTGGCCCATCGTCTTGAACACGGCGGTTTCCTGGCCGAGCATATCGGAGACGAGGCGGGCGCTTTCGTGATCGTTGACGGCAAAGACCTGGAGAACGGCCGAGTTTGACAGGAAGGTGCCGGCGCGCGCGCGGTATGTATCGCGGAGCTGGTGGAGGTCCTGGAAGATCGGCCAGAGCTGGACGCCGTAGCCGGCCATAGCGCCCATAGCGCTCGACGGGTTCGAGGCGGCCGAGGGCGGCGCACTCATCGAGCAGATAGAGGACCGGGGCAGGGGGCAGCTCGGGCGTTCGGCTCATTGCGGTGAGGCTTTCGGTGACGAGCAGGCGCAGCCATCGGAAATAGGTTCCGAAGCGATCGAGCGGCAGGACGAAGAACACGGTCGCGTTGCGGCTCTTGAGATCGGCAAAGCGGAAATCCGAGCGGCCGAGCACGGCGGTCATGCGCGGCGAGTCGAGGAAATGGGTATGGCGCTGCGCGGCCGAGAGGACGCCGGCGGCTTCCCGGTCGGATTTGCCGAGGTGACGATTGGCGGCGCGGGCGACCAGGCCGCCGGCGGCCGTGGACGCCTGCATGGCCTTGAGCAGCGCCGCGAAGGCGTCGGGGGCGAGCGTGATGTTGTCGCGCAGCGTGGCGAGGGTGCGCCGGTCGCGCGGTTCGGTGGTGACGATATGGAGGATGACGCCGGCGATCAGCGCCTTGGCTTCGTCGTTCCAATGGGGTTCGGCGGTCGTGCCTGGATCGTCATAGACCAGGGCGTCGGCGAGGGTGGTGGCGTCCTCGGCCACATCGAGGCCGTCAGGGTCGATGGTGTCGAGCGGGTTGAAGGCGGCCGAGGGTTTGCCGGTGATGCCGAAGGGGTCGAGGACGTGGACCGGGCCGAACTTCTCGCGGGCGCGGCCGGCGATCCTGGCGTTCTCGCCCTTGGGGTCGATGCAGATCACGGAGCGGTTTGCGGTGAGCAGGTTCGGGATGATGGTTCCCACGCCCTTACCGGTGCGCGTCGGGGCCATCGTGAGCAGGTGCGCCGGGCCGTCATAGCGCAGGGGCTTCCCGGTCTTGCCGTCGCGGCCGATCAGGAGGCCGTCAGCGGTGCGGGCGAGGGGGGCCACTTCCTTGTCGGTTGCGAAGCGGGCCGAGCCGTGGGTGTCAGCGCCCATGTCCCCGAAATGCAGGATCATGGGATTGGTGAACGCCCGGAACAGGAGGACCAGGGCGATCACGCCGACCAGAATGTCGCCCAGGAGGGAAACGACCGTGCCGGGCGGATAGCCGGCATAGCCGAGCAGGTATCGCAAGCAGAATCCCAGGATCAGGACGATGATGCCCACCCCGAGGATAATCTGCATGACGTAGATGCCGCCCCGGATCGGGGCGAAGATGATTTGCACGAGCGCCCAAAACGGATCGCGCGCGGCCTGCCGCATCATGTTCTTGAACGCGGCCCATGCAAGCGTCGCCTGACTCATGAGGCCGTCCCCCCATCGGCCGGCGGCTTAATGAGATCGGCAAAGAGTTCCTTGTCCATTTCGCGGGTGAGGAAGCCGGGCAGCTCGCGGCGCAGCCAGTCGGGCAAGGAGCGCGAGATTTCATCGCGGCCATGTTCGAGGCGGTGAAGCACCAGAGCGCCGAGCAGCACCTTGCGGCGCGTGTCCCTGGCGCGTTCCTGTTTCGACAGCCTGGCCTTGAGGGTGGCGCGCTGCGCATCCAGTTCGGCCAACCGCTGTTCAATCGTCTTGCGCGCCATCGTGTCGTCTCCCTCATTTCGGTTGCGGCCGAGCTTATCATTTTCCGGCCGGGCAGGGCATCACGATCAGGCCGAACATTGAAATCTTGGGATTTTGGAGCCATAATCGTGGTCTCAATCAGATCGCACAGAGGTTGCCGCAGCGCCACACCGGAGGCATGAGAGAGCGCAGCGAGTGAATTACGAAGGGCGCACTTACGACTTACTTTGAAAGTCAGTTGCGCCGATCATGAATCGGAAAGGCGGAAACGCGCGTTGGCCATCTATCATGCAAGCATGAAGCCTGTTTCGCGGTCGAGTGGCCGCAGCGCCGTGGCGTCGGCGGCCTATCGCGCCGGCGAGCGGCTGACCAACGAGCGCGACGGCATCACGCATGATTTCAGCCGCAAGCAGGGCGTCGAACATGCGGAGATCGTCTTGCCCGAGGGCGTTTCGGCCGATTGGGCGCGGGATCGCTCGACGCTCTGGAACGCCGCCGAGTTTGCCGAGAAGCGGAAGGACGCCCGCGTTGCGCGGGAGTTCGAGGTTGCCTTGCCGCATGAGCTTTCGGCCGAGCAGCGGCTAGAGCTGACGCGGGATTTCGCGCAGGAGCTGGCCGACCGCTACGGCGCGGCGGTCGATTTCGCCATTCACCAGCCGCACGATGCGAGCGACGTTCGGAACCATCACGCGCACCTTTTGATGACGACGCGCAAGGTCGAGGCCGAGGGACTTGGCGACAAGACCTATATCGAATGGAAGAACGTGCGGCTGCTAGGCGAGGGGTTGCCGACCACGCAAATGCAGCTCCGCGACATTCGCCAGTCGTGGGAGACGATCGCCAACGAGCACCTGGCGCGGGCCGGGCTGGATATTCGGATCGACCATCGCTCGCATATGGAGCGCGGCCTTGAGATCGCGCCGACCGAGCATATGGGCGTCCATGCCACGCAGATGCAGCGCAAGGGCATGGAGGTTGACCGGGCGCGGCTGGACGAGGATGCGGCCCGGCGCAATGCCGAGCTGATCCGCGAGAAGCCCGAGCAGGTTCTTACCCTCATCACCGGGGAAAAGAGCGTGTTCGATCGGCACGATGTTGCGCGGGCGCTGCATCGCTATATCAACGACGATGTTCAGGAGTTCCGGGACGCCTTTGCGAAGGTGATGGCCTCGCCGGCGCTGGTCGAGCTTCAGCCCGAGCGGGCGGACCCGGCAACGGGGGAGATCGAGCTTGCCCGGTTTTCGACGCGGGAAATGGTCGAGGTCGAATCCGGCATGGTCGAGAGCGCGCAGCGGATGCACCAGGCGCGCAATCATGGCGTCGATCGCCGGCACGTCGAGCGGGCCATAGAGCGTCAGGACGCCGCTATTCAGCGCAGCGCCGGGGGAACGTCCCCTGCGAGCGATGCTTCCGCCCGGCTTTCGGACGAGCAGCGGGCAGCGATCGAGCATGTCACCGGCCGAGAGCGCATTGCGGCCGTTGTCGGTTTCGCCGGCGCTGGCAAATCCACCATGCTCGCCGCCGCGCGCGAGGCGTGGGAAGCCGAGGGCTATCAGGTCCACGGCGCGGCGTTGTCGGGGAAGGCGGCCGAGGGCCTGGAGGAAAGTTCCGGCATCCAGAGCCGCACCCTCGCGTCATGGTCCCGCAGTTGGGACAACCCACATAGTGGGGACCGCTATGCACTCGGCCGCGGCGACGTGTTCGTGATCGACGAGGCGGGCATGGTCGGGAGCCGGCAGCTCGCCCGCTTCGTTGGCGAGGCCGAGGCGCGCGGGGCGAAGATCGTCCTTGTAGGCGACCATGAGCAGTTGCAGGCGATCGGGGCCGGCGCACCGTTCCGCGCCATTGCCGAGCAGATCGGCCATGCCGAGCTTTCCGAGATTCGCCGGCAACGCGTGGACTGGCAGCGGGAGGCGTCGGTTGACTTCGCCACGCACCGGACGGCCGAGGGGCTGGCGGCTTATCGAGAGCATGGCGACATTCGATTCAGCGAGACGGGGGAGGGCGCGCGCGGCGAGATCGTGCGCGATTACCTTGCCGATCGCGACGAGCGGCCGGACGGGACGCGGGTTGCGATGGCGCATCGCCGGGCCGATGTGCGCGCCATCAATGACGCGATCCGGGCCGAGCTACAGGACCGGGGCGAGCTGGCGCGGGTCAACGTGACCGGCGACATAGCCGAGGACGGGCCAGGATCGGGCGACGTCGCCCGCGACGTTGACCAGGCGCAGGAAGGGCCTGGCCGAGCGCTCACCTTCCAGACCAATGCTGGCAAGCGCGACTTTGCGACGGGCGACCGCATCGTGTTCTTGGAGAACAGCCGCGACCTTGGCGTGAAAAACGGGATGCTCGCGACGGTCGATCACGTCGAGCCAGGCCGACCGGGTGCCGGCCCCATCATCATCGCCACGCTGGACGGCCGAGGCGATCGCGTTTCCGTGCCGATGGACTCCTATCAGGCGATCGACCACGGCTATGCGACGACGATTCACAAGAATCAGGGCGCGACCGTCGATCGGAGCTTTGTCCTCGCGTCGGGGACGATGGACCGGCATCTAACCTATGTCGCCATGACCCGGCATCGCGATCGCGCGCAGCTCTATGCCGCCCAGGACGAGTTCAGCGACCGTCACGCCGGCCAAACGTTGGCTTCGGGCCGCCTGGTCGAGCATGGGGCCGCGCCCTATGAGCACCAGGCCGGCAAGAGCGATAGCTATTTCGTGACGCTGGAAAACGATCGCGGCCAGAAACATACGATTTGGGGCGTGGACCTTGAGCGCGCCATGAAGGAGGCCGCGCCCGAGATCGGGGACAAGATCGGCCTTGAGCATCGCGGATCGGAGCCGGTTCGCCTTCCAGACGGCACCACGGCCGAGCGCCATGCGTGGAAGGTGCGGGACGCCGGTGAGCTGGCCTATAGCCAGCTTGAAAGCCGCCTGTCGCGTTCGGGCGTGAAGGAAACCACGCTGGATTACACCCGCGACTTTGCCGAGCGGCGCGGGATCGCGGAAACTTTGGGCGTCCGCAGCGAGATCGAGATTCCGGCCGAGCGTGAGCGCGAAAGCCTGTCGTTGTCAGGACGATCGGTCCCGGCCTCTAGGGGTATCGGAGGGGTGGGGGAAGGTCGGGACCAGGCTCGCGAAGTTGCGAGCGCAGACAGATTGCGTTCGCCGGTTGAGAAAAACAAGGGTGCGGATCTCGCGCAGGATCTTCGTGCAGATCCGCGCGAGGATCTCGCCGGCGATCGGGGCGACGATCGGCAGCAGCGCCGCAGCCGGTTCGAGGGCCTGAAACTGTCGCGGGGCGCGTCGGCCGAGCGGCCGCCCGTGCAGGACCGCGACGAGCTGGCCCAGGAACGGCCGCAGGACCGCCCGGAGAGGGCCGAGACGCGCCGGCGCGGTATGTTCGACGGGTTGCAGCTCAATGCCCGTCCTGGCTCTTCCCAGGACCGTGCAGAGGTATCGAGGCCGGAAAGGGAGGGGAGCTTGCGGCAGGCGCCTGCGCAGGATCGGCCCGAACCTGACAGATTGGCCGAGCGGATGCGGGCGCAGTCGCCGCTTGAGCAGGCCGTTGACCGCTACGCGCGGGCCTATGAATCCGCCCATAATCACCGGCGCGAGGGCCTGCCGATACTCGAAGCGCAGAAACAGGAGTTGAGCCTTGCGGGGCAGCAGCTCGACCAGGCGCGGCCGGGCGCGCGCGAGCTGATGCGTTCGGCGCTGCGCTACGACCCCGACATGAGCCGCAGCATGACCGAGCTTTCCGGCCGGGAGCGCGTCGGCCAGGTCATTGAGCGTCTGGACAACGAGCGCGACTGCCAAGCCGACCCGAATGTGAGGGCCGACCGCTTCGTTGAACGCTGGCAGGAATTGCAGGGGCAGCGCGAGCAGCTTCGCGGCTGGCAGCACGACGCGGCGCGCGGCAAGGTCGAAAACCAGATGCAGGGCCTTGCCAAGAGCCTTGAACGCGACCCGCAGGTTGAATCCCTCCTGCGCAATCGCCGGCAGGAAATCGGGATCGGCCAGCACATGCGCCAGAGCGAGGGGGTTTCGCGCGAGCTGGAACAGAGCCTTACGCGCGGGCGCAGCATCGGGCTTGAACGGTAGGAGGTGGCATGACGGACGACGACAGGGAAGGATTTGAGCCGGAAGCCGCGCTTGACGACGCCGGCGACCCGGCCGCCGCGTTCGAGGCGTTGCGGCGCACGATCGAGAAGCAGGGCGGCCAGATCGGGGCGGAAATGACCGTGATCCGGCGCGGCGTGGAAGCGGCGTTCGATCAGTTCGAGAAGTTCCAGCAGCCGCCCGATTACGGGGCCGATCTTGGTAAGATCATCCAGTTCCTCGCCATTGTCGAGGAACGGCTTGCCGCCGTCGAGCAATCGCCCATCCTGCGCAACGGCCCGGAGCATTACGCCCGCGCACTCGAGCGTAGCGGCGAGGGCCTGGTGAGGACCGCCGCGCTCGAGCTCGAGGGGAAAGGCCGCGACCTCGAGCGCGAGGCGCAGAACCTCGCCATCTACACAAAAAGCGCCTATGACCGGCGCTCACAGGATTTGCGCATGTGGATCGCTGGCGCGATCGGGCTGCTCGCCGGTGTGCTGCTGGTCCTGCTGTTGCCGCGCATCCTGCCGTTCGCGGCCGACAGTCATGTTGCGGCGATCGTCATGGGTGAGGACCGATGGAACGCCGGCGTCACCATGATGCAGACGGCGGACCCCGGCGGCTGGCGCGGCGTGGTCGATGCCTGGCAGCTCGCCCGCGACAATGCCGAGGCAATTGGCCGATGCGCCGAAGCGGCGCGCGCCAATGGTAAAGATCAGCAATGTACTATCAGTATTAAAAATAAATAATAAAAGTATTATGTATTTAAAATTAAAATATATTTTATATATTGCTGTCTATATTCAATCCAACTTTCAACTACTTCAAAGCGGCGGGGTGCTTTGCATAAGTGTCCGTTCCAAAAAGGAGTGAGTGATTTCAGTTGGTTATGATTCTGTCGGATTGACGAGATTCGACGGAGATCATGATGGCCTGGACCGAAATCACTCACTCCTTTTTGGAATGGACACTAGCTAAATAACGCCCGATGCTCTAGAATCCTCCAGTTTTCGATGTTCAGTTTGCCGCCGACTGGAAGCGTTGCGCGAGGTTCTGGAAGAACTGGTCGGACAGCTTCTGCACCACGCCGGCGACCAGACGCGAGCCCAGTTGCGCGATCTTGCCGCCGATGACGACATCGCCTTCATACTGAAGGACGGACGTGCCCGGTTCCGCACCGTCGCTCAACGTGATGCGCGCGTCGCCCTTCGCGAAACCGGCGATGCCGCCTTCGCCTGCGCCGCCGAGCACGACCGAGTTCGGCTCATCCATCTCGGAGAGCACCACCTGACCCTTGAAGGTCGCCTTGATCGGGCCGATCTTGGTGGTGATGGCGGCACGGTAATGCGTCGTGTCCTGCGTTTCCAGCTCGCTGCATCCGGGAATGCATTCCCGCAGCACAGCCGGTTGCAGCATCGTGTCCCAGACCGTCTGGCGCGGCGCCGGCAGCTCGTAACGTCCCTCGATTTTCAGACCCATTTTTTCGCGCTCCTCTATCGATATCCAAGGTCAGGTCGGTTCAAGCCGGCGCTCGGCCCGGGGCAACTCGGCCAAAGCCTTGCGCCCGCCGATACGGGCGTATTTCGAAGCTGGCGACTGCACCTTCTCGGCCAGAGGCGCGGCCTGCCGGGCGCGGTTCTGCTGCGCCTGCGCTGGCGTGCCGTACAAGGTGGTGCGCTGCTGCGGGATGCGGCCGGCGACGCGGATGGTCTCCTCCATGCGGTGCGGCGGAAACTCCTGGCCGTGCACGGTGCCGGCCGCACGGCTGATCGACTCGTCCATCAGCACGCCGCCGAGATCGTTGGCGCCGGCATTGAGCGCGGCGACGGCGCCCTCGTGCCCCATCTTCACCCACGAGACCTGGATGTTGGTGATCACCGGATCGAGCACCAGACGCGACACGGCATGCATGGCGATCGCCTCGCGCAGGCTCGGCCCCTGCCGCGCGCCGCCGCGCAGGTAGACCGGCGCCTCCATGTGGACGAAGGGTAGCGGCACGAACTCGGTGAAGCCGCCGGTGCGCTCCTGCAGGGCACGGATGAGCAGCAGATGATGCGCCCAATGCTCGTAGCGTTCGATATGGCCGAACATGATGGTGGCCGTCGTGCGCAGGCCCAGCCCATGCGCGGTCTCGACGACCTCCAGCCATTGCGACGTGGTCAGCTTGCCGGCGCAAAGCCGCTCACGCACCTCGTCATGCAGGATTTCAGCCGCAGTCCCGGGCAGCGAGCCGAGGCCCGCCTCTTTCAGCCGCAAGAGGAAATCACGCACCGAAAGGCCGAGGCTGGTCGCACCGTGGTGCACCTCGAGCGGCGAGAACGCATGGACATGAATCTCGGGCACGGCCTGCTTGGCGATGCGGCAGATCTCCAGATAGGTGTTGCCGGTATAATCGGGATGGATGCCGCCCTGCATGCAGACCTCGACGCCGCCGCGTTCCCAGGCTTCCTGAACGCGGCGCGCGATCTCGGCCGGCTCGAGATCATAGGGCCGGCCCCGCAGATGCTCAGCCATCCGCCCCTTTGAGAAAGCGCAGAAGGTGCATGCGTAGGTGCAGACATTGGTATAGTTGATGTTGCGGGTCACCACATAGCGCACCGTGTCGCCGACGCGCTCGCGCCGCAGATGATCCGCCGCCTGCGCCACGGTTTCGGCCATGGCGCCGCGCGCCTCGAACAGGTCGACGATCTGAGCCCCGCCGAGCGGCCGACCTGCGATCGCGGCATCGATCGCCGCGACGGCCGGAGAAGAGGAAGCGATCGCGGGCGCCGACACCGGGAAGTCGTGGCCGCTTTCCTCCTTGCCGACGCGCCACGGGCTTTCATGGGCGAGGCCGCCCGTATCCTGCCGCCGCAGGACGGCCTGAAGGGGCGCCGGCGCCAACCAGTCCGACGCTTTCTCCAGCAGGGCGGAATAGATGGCGAGCCGCGGCACCAGCGTCTTGCCGGCGCGGGCGGTCTCCTCGGCGAGCCGTTCGAGCTCGGGCCACGGCGCTTCGGGGTTCACGTGGTCGGGTGTTACCGGCGACACCCCGCCCCAGTCGTTGATGCCGGCGTCGATCAGCGGTGCAAGGCCGTCGGCGCGCAGATTGGGCGGCGACTGGATCGCCATCACCGGGCCGAAAACGAGCCGCGCGACCGCGATCGTCCAGAGCTGGTCGTCGAGGTCGGGCTCGGCGGCGTTCGCCATCTTCGTGCCGGGCTTGGCGCGGAAGTTCTGGACGATGATCTCCTGGATGTGGCCGTGGCGCTCGTGCAGCGCACGCAGCGCCAGCAGCGCGTCGATGCGCTCGGCACGGGTCTCGCCGATGCCGATCAGGATGCCCGAGGTGAACGGCACGCGCGCGCGCCCCGCCGCGTCGATCGTCTCCAGGCGCACCGCCGGGTGCTTGTCGGGCGACCCGAAATGCGGCCCGCCGCGCGCGCTCAGCCGTTCCGAGGCCGTTTCCAGCATGATGCCCTGCGACACCGAAACCTCGCGCAGCGAGCGGATCTCGTCTTCCGACATCACCCCGGCATTGATGTGCGGCAGCAATCCGGTCTCGCGCAGCACCCGCTCCGCCATCTGGCGCAGGTAGCCGACCGTCGTCTCGTGGCCCAGCGCGCGCAATTCCTCGCGGGCGAGCGCATAGCGCAGCTCCGGCTTGTCGCCGAGCGTGAACAGCGCCTCGTCGCAGCCCGCCGCCACGCCGCGGCGGGCGATGTCCAGGACCTCGTCGGGGCGCAGATAGGCGGCCCTGCAATGGCGCGGCGCCTTGGCGAAGGTGCAGTAGTGGCAGACGTCGCGGCACAGCTGGGTCAGCGGGATGAACACCTTGCGCGACACCGAGACGCGGTCGCCATGGGCATGGTCGCGTAGCGCGCCGGCCGCGCCGGTCAATGCCTGGAGGTCGCGGCAATCGGCCAGCATGCGCAGCTCCGCATCGTCCAGCCGGCCACCCTCCAGCAGCCGCCGCGTCCATTGGCTGAGGGAAAGCTCGATCATGCTGTCATCTCCTGCAAGGGGCGGCCCGGCCGCGCGGCGGGGCGCTGAAGGGCGAGGACGGCGCGGGTCCTGGGCCCTGCCCTGCCGAGCCTCGCCCCGACGGCCAGCCGCAGATCGTCGGGCGTGTCGATGTCGAAGGCGAGCGACGGCAGGACCATCGCCTGCGTGTCGTCCTGGCTCATGTGGGCGGCGAAGCTGTCCGCGCCGAAGCGGAAGCCGGGCTCATGTCCCACGGCGAACGCCAGCCCGTTGGTCCCGCGCCGCCAGCGATCCGGGATCACCACCCGCTTGCCCGTCCCTGCCGCCGCGCCGATCGCGGCGTCGACGTCCTCGGCGCGGATGAGCGGCAGGTCGCCCGGCAGGACGAGGATCAGGTCGGCATTGCCGGCGGCCAGCCGCGCGCAGCCGTCGGCGACGGCCTCGTTCAGCCCGCACAGGTGCGAGGGCTGCGGCAGGAACGCGGCGCCGTGCCGCAGCGCCAGCGCCGCCGTTTCCGGGGCGGGGCCGTAGAGCGCGATCGCCGACACGCGACGCGCGCGCTGCAGCTCGCCGATCATGTCCTCCAGCATCGCGCCCTGCAGCAGCGCCCGCTGCTCGCCGGCAAGCACCGGCGACAGGCGGCTCTTGGCCGCGGCGGGCGACTTGACCGGGACGAGCACCGAAACGATCCGCATCAGCGCCGCTCCGCCCGGGCCGCGGCGAGTGCCGCGCGCGCCACCGCGATGCGGTCGTCGAGGCTGTGCATGACGATCGGCGCGGCGACGATCTTCGGGCCGGACACGGCCTCGTGCCGGTCCGCCTCGTCGACGATCAGCACGTCGAGGAGGCCGTCATAGGCGTCGGCGATGTTCTGGAGGCTGGGCTCCATGCCGAGCTCGACCATCATCTTGGCAAGCGGCCCCTTGATCGCCTGCGCGCCGACCAGCGGCGCGACGGCCACCACCGGCGCGGGGCTGGCCGCCAGCGCCTCGCGCAGGCCCGGCACCGCCAGTATCGGAAGGATCGACAGCCACGGGTTCGACGGGCAGATGACGATGGCGGCGAGCTCCGGGTCGGCCAGCGCCCTTGCCGTCTCGGGACTGAGCGCGGCGTCGGCGGCGCCCTGGTAGCGCAGGCCGCGCACGGCGGGCTGCCAGCGGCGGCGCACGAAATAGTGCTGGAACGCGAGGTCACCCTCGTCGGTCTCGACGATGGTGGGGATGGGATCGTCGGTGGCCGGCTGGACGGCGCAGCCGACGCCCAGCGCCCGGGCGATCATCGCGGTCGCCTCGCTCAGCCGCCGGCCCTGCGCCAGCCACTGCGTGCGCACCGCCTTGGTGGCGAGATCGGTGTCGCCGAGGCCGAACCAGTCCTCGCCGCCGAGCTCGCGCACGGCGTCCATGAAGCGCCAGCTTTCCTCGCCGCGTCCCCATCCGGTCTGGGTGTTGGCGCGGCCGGCGAGCGCGTAGGTGACCGTATCGATGTCCGGGCTGACGGCGAGGCCGAAATGCCGGAAGTCGTCGCCGGTGTTGACGACCAGCGTCAGCGCCTCGGGCGGCATCGCGCGGTAGAGGCCGAGCGCCAGCTTGGCCCCGCCGATGCCGCCGCAAAGGGCCAGGACGCGTCCGCTCGGAAAATGGGGCTCGGGCATCGGAACGGCTACCTGAACAGGTTCATCTTCGCATCGCGTAGCACATCGGCGGCGCCCTGGCCGCTGTCTTCCCAGGCCAGCCCCCTGACGATGGCGGCCGGGCACCCCTCGGCGGCCTCGCCCATCACCAGCACGGCCGCCGCCGCGACGCTGTCGGCGAAGGCCACCTCCGTCATCTGCAGCACGCGGCCGAACAGGTCCGTCTCGCCGCGCTTGTCGACGAGCGCGGCGGGGCCGGCCACCCCGATCGCCACGCCCGTCGTGCCCAGCCGCCACGGCCTGCCGAAACTGTCGGAGACGATGACGCCGATGCGGCTTTCCGGCGACGGCGACAGCGCCGCCCGCAGCGCCCTCGCCGAAGCGTCGGGGTCTTCCGGCAGCAGCAGCACGGTCTCGTCCCCCTCCGGCCCGGCGCAGACGTTGGAATGGTCTATACCGGCATTCGCCATGATGTGGCCGAGGCGATGCTCGGCGATCAGCACGTTGGGCGCGGTGCGCACCACGGCGCGGCTCTCGCTCAGCACCGCTTCGACATGGCGCGGGTCCTTGCCGGTCTGCCCGGCCAGTTCATGAGCGCGCGCCGAGGGGGTGAAGTTTGCGAGCCGCCGCAGCCGCCCCTCGGCCTTCGAGACGATCTTCTGCGCGACGACGAGGATGTCGCCGTCGCGAAGCACCATGCCCTGCCGGTCCAGCGCCGCCCGGATCTCGGCCGCAAGGTCGCAGCCGGGTCCGATGGCCGGCATGCCGGTCAGCGGGATGATGCTGACGGAGGTCATGCCCGCGCCTTCTCCGCAGAGATGCCGGTCACCACGATGCCGGCTCCTTCCGCTACGCCGTAGCGCTTGTTGATGCCGATCAGAACCGAGGTCATCGCCTCGCCGGCGACCGAGTTGGCCAAGGGGCCACCGTGTACGCCGCGCAGTCCGATCCGATCGGCGAGCCGGGCGATCGCGTCGCGTGCCTCGGTGTCGTCCGAAAACAGGAGGACGTCACCCGCCACCTTTTCGCCCGCACGCAGCTTTTGCGCCGAAACGCTGTGAAAGCCCGTGACGAGGCGGGCATCGCCACCCAGGATAGCGGCGGCGCGGTTTGCCGCGCTGCCCTCGGGCGGCAACTGCACGCGGGCGACACGCGGCGGCACCAGCGGCACGGTGGTGTCGAGCACGATCTTGCCGGCGACGGCGCCGGCAATGCTCTGCAACGTCGAGACCTGGCTGGCGAAGGGCACCGTGACCGCCACGATATCGCCCTTCGTCGCGCATGCCAGATTGTCCATCCCCTCGACCGTGGCGCCGGTGGCGGCCGAAATCTCGGCCGCTGCCGCTGCGGCTCGCGCCGCGTCGCGACCGTCATGAGTGCGGGGATAACCACGCTCGCACCGTGGTCGCCGCCCATGGCATCGATAGAAATTGTGAT
>NZ_LMFV01000025.1 GCF_001427285.1 Mesorhizobium sp. Root552 | reverse complement strand
CGGCTCTGCTCAATCATGGCCGGGACCGTTGGCAAGCCAAGCTGGAACCAAAGTTGGCCCGATGCCTTGGCTCCGAACGTCTGACGACATTCTGTGACAAGGCGCACCTTCATCCCGTCCGGGTTGGCCGTTTCCTCATGATCTTCGAGGACAAGAGGCTCGGCGGTGTGCTTGGCACCCTTGTAGAAGTGCTTGAAAAGCACACCGTAGCATTCCCGCTGGTAGAGGATGACCTTCTCACGCACCGCATCGTCCTTGATCCGGGACGAGTCGATGGTGAAAAGCCAGCCGTTGACCAGTTCCATCTTCAGGCAAAGGCAATCTTGGCCACCGCCAGGACCGAAAGGTGTATGCATGACACATATACCTTCCGACAGAATCGGGTCGCGCTTGACGCGCTGCTCCTGGCCCGACCAGTTCATGCCGATGCTTTCAACGATAGGCTTCAGGGCAACGAACACGCCGTCGTCGTTCTCAAAGCCGTAAAGTTGATCGCCACGAAAGTTGACAGTTACAATCTGTCCCATGTTAATGGGTTCCTTGTGCTTGGAGCGCCCTACGCGCTCCATGGACGCGAGAGGGGGAGGTACTTCGGCGTCCAAGCGAAAGGACCTCTCCCCTCTCCACTCCGGGTAGGGACCGGAGCATTCCCGTTTCCGGGAACTCAAATCATGCTTTGTTCTCAAAAAGCTGACAGGAAACGGACTCCCAATGCAAGTCCGCTAGCCCAGTATCGGTGTGAAGATCGGGCTTTTGGGGATAACGGGCACAACTCCCCGATAGTGTTGCAATGCGATTCATATCGCCAACCACCACCAGAACAGTGCAGCCAAGGCAGCCACGGTGAACAGGCCACCAGCAACGGCGATGAGCGCGGTTTTCATTGGACCCCCGACACGCAAAGCTCTCCTTCGCCGATCCGGGTCGCATCACCCATCTCGCGGCGGTTTGCGAGGCCAACGATCATCTTGCCGCCGGCCTTGTTGAACGCCGTGGCGGCAACGCAACTGGAATAATACTGGTCGAGCCGCCCCAGCTTCGCCGCGGTGGACTTGCAGCCCGCCCCGATGCCAACATTGTAGGAGAGCGACAGCATCATCGCCCGCCACGACAGCGGCTTGACGCCGAAGCCGTCGATGCACTTGACCAGCGCCGGCCGGAAATCCTTGGTGAGCCGCTTCCGCAGGCGCTTCTTGCAACCCTCCGGCGTCTCGACCATGCCCTTGCGCACGTTCTCGGTGTCGCCGTTGCAGATGGTCCAGACCGGCGGCTTGGCAATCACGTCGAGATAGGCGCGCAGTTCCTCGCCTTCCCACGGCTTGACCAGATATTCCGATGCCAGCACCACATCATCAGGTATGGGCGGCTCACCGGGCCGCACGACATACCAGAGGCCGCCGATGGAGGTTGAGGCCGCAACAACGGCAGCAATCGCCGCCTTGGCGCGCTTGGAGGGTGTGAGGCGCTTATTCAGCATCGTCGCGGCCTCCCAATGCCTGGTCGACAAGCCGAGCCATAGCCACGGCGAAACCGAGAACGCCGTTGAGGACGGCAAGCCAGATCGGCGGCATCACCAGCGCCCCGGTGATAATCGAGACGGTGATTGCCAATGCGTTCAAAAGGGCGATGACGATCGCCAGGCGCACCGTCCACGCATAGCGCAGCACGGCCCGCCAGTTGCGGACGAGCATGGTTTGTTCCTCGTTGTTGTCAGGAATTGTCAGGGTGGCTAGGTTGCCGCGTGGCTTTCCAGAGAGGCTGCAAAGGCCGGCGCGCTATTGATCCCACATCCGCTAGCGCGTCGGCTGCCTGGCGCGTTCGGCTAAATCTCAGCCGCAGCCGTGAAGAACGCATCCACCTGCTCAGGCGTGAAGCCGAGCGCGGCGAATCCTGCGGCCATCATGGGTTCGGTGCGAACAAAGGTGCCGGAATTGGCGTAGGCGATCTGGACGGCCTGCGATTGCGTGGCGATCCAGCCTTCGACAGAATCCAGCAAGCCAGCCGCAAGAAGCTGGAGCTTGAACTGACGGGCCGTTACCCGGTCGGGGATTACTGGTTCAGGCGGGACGTAAGCCGCTACCTCGCCCTGAATGGCCTGCGCATAGATGGCGGGGCCGTATTCGGTGATGTCATCAGGGGAGGCCGTGAACGGTATCCAGCCGAGTTGAGGATGGTTGATTTCAACGTCGATGGTGCCAACGCCGTTATAGGTCGGGTTGCGGAACTCGATCATTATGAAACCCTCAGGAAAAGCGTGGTATTGGGAGATGCAGCGGTATTGCCAACGCTTCGCCATGTGCCGCTGAGAGCCAGAGCGGCAGCCGTGACGCCACCAGCCGAAGCGATATAAACCAGCTTCAGATTGCTCCCGGCTGTGGTGTTGCCTGTACTCACGGAACCCGAGCCGATCTGTGCGATCGCATAGGTACCTACATCACCCTGCCCGAGCGCGGCATTGCCTGCGCCATAGTCAACCGAGATGCTTTGGAATGTCGGCAGCGCGCCCGCGCCGTTCGAGGTAAGCACCTGTCCCGAGGAGCCTACACTTGCAATCGACTGTTGAGCCGCCGTGGTTGTCGTACCGCCGCAGAGGACTGCATAGGCAGTGTGCGACGATCTGCCCGTTCCACCATCTGCAACAGCAACATCGGTGCCGCCTACGATGTAATAGAGCGTATCGAAGTAGGTCTTGAGCGTGGCCTTGAGCGTGTTGACGGCATTTAACCACGAGAGCCTTTTCAGGCCGTTCGATGCTGCGCTGTCCACCAAGCCGAGTTCATCAGCATCAACAGGCGTCGTCTTGGACGCCGCCGCGTGAATGCTGCCAGCTATATTCCCTGAGATATCCGATATTGGGACAATCGGGGTCCCGTCTGCCTTCGTATACCTCACCACCCGCCAGTTGCCCGATCCGAGAGAAAGCAGTTCCGCGGCGTCTCCTGCGGCGGTGGTGATGTTCGCGCCGCCCGGCAGGATGAGGCTTGAAGCGTTGTGAGTGAGGGTCAAGGCACCTGCGAATGTCAGAAGGCGACGAGCGCCCGCCGCCACCGTCCCAAAGCCGGTGATCGTCGTTGTGCCGGTGATCGTGACGGCAACGCCGGTTGCCAGCGCCAGGTTGGTCGTTGTCGCGCTGGCGATGTTTGAGCCCTGCGTCGAGAGCTTGTCAGAAGCCCCAACAGCCGTATTGGCACCAGTGCCGCCCGCCACAATAGGTCGAGCCGTGTTGGCGTCCTGCTCCATGTCTGCCGTGAAGGCATTCCAGTCGGCAGACTCGATAGTGGTGTCAGGCGATGCGTCAATGCCCGCAGGCTTCGAATAGACACCGTTGCCGTCTCTAGGCATGGGCATGCTCCATGGAAAACCGCTGACAGGCGGTCTATTGTTGGTTCGGGTTGGGGAGGTTGGTTGCAGATGGCTACGACAGACGAAGCGATCTATTTGGCTCTCAAGTCAGCCAAGATGCTTGAGGGTAAGCTTAGCGAGAACCGCGCGAATGACGTTGTAGCGCGTGGCAATCTGCACGGCGAACTTGGCTACCACGACGACGGAAACGAAAGGATCTACAATCTAGACGATCAGACGCGGGACAGGTTGATTGTTCATGGCAGGCAGGACGCCGCCCATGCCTTGCTCAACACCATTTCGCTGTTGAAGATTCAGGAGCAGCACCAGAAGTGGAACCGCAGGCTTTTGATAATCTGCGCTGTTGTGCTAGTGATAATCCTCTTTCGAGGTTAGGCGATCCGCCATCATGAGCCGCAACACCGTTCTTCAGATCATAGCCGCCCTGATCACCGTCGCCGTCCTGGCCGGCATCCATCAGGGTGCGGGTTGGTTTGCCAGATGGGTTGGGCCACAGTTTACAGCTGGGCTTGTGTGCGGAATGGTGCTGATGTGTGCCGCCTTCCTGGTCGCCAACAAGATTGACCGCTCAGCGATTGGTCGCGGACGAGAGCAACAGCGCTCGCGCGATGTTATCGACCTTTGAAGCCGATAGCCCCGATCCCCGGTTTGCCTTCATAAGCGCGTCGATGATCTGACCGTCACCCTGTGTCAGCACCCGACCGATATGGCCTCGCGAAGCATCGCTTTTGACGGCTCGCAGCGCCTCAACGATGTTATCAAGCCCCTTTATGCCTGCCGCGCGCACCGCGCCGCCCGGACCACCTGCCATGAAGGCCTCACGTGCGCCAAAGCCCCCCGGCTCACCAGTGAGCATCCGCTGAGCGCTGATGCGAGCGCCGGATTCGGAGTTGCGGGTTACGTGGTCCGATGTTTCCTTAAAGAGGTTTTCACGGTCCAGCAGATCGATGATCTTCCCCGCCTTCTCCTTGCCAAACAGCGTCGAGAGGCGTGCGCGGTTCCAGTCGCCTTCGCCTTTGATGATATTCTTCAAGGCAACGCGATCATTGGCCTTCGTGCCTACGATGCGCTCGATTTCTGCACGGGCACCTTGACGCAGGCGGAGTGGCACGGCGGATGGGCCTATCTGCTTGCCCTGCGGCAAGGCCCCCTGCTTGAATTCTTCGGCAAGCTCAATGGGGCGAGGGGCTTCGCGCCCATCCCCCAAAACGGTCTGCCCACGCTGCAAGGCTGTTTTCTGGCGAGCGAGTTCCGCATAGTTCGCGTCTGCCTCTTTCACCAATGGAGCAGCGTCCGTCAGGGCGTCATCGATAGCCTGGCGCGTTGTCTGCAACGCATTCCGTTCATTGCTTCCCTTTGCCGCCTCGATCATGTCGTCAATGGCCATGCGCGTTTGCAGCAGCACGTTGGGATCAGTTTCAAGCTGTTCGGTGCCGGTTTTGTTCAGCATCGAACGGGCCTTCTGAACGGCACGCTGTGCGTCGCCGCGTAGGACCTGTCCCTCTTTGTCCAGATAGCGAGCAATCCCGCCGATCTTGGCGGGCGGGGCACCACGGAACGACTCGCGGTACTGCGGCCCCAGGCGCTGCTGGTTCCGCTCGATGCGTGCTTCCACCTTGGATGGCACAGGCGTCACGCCAAGTTCATCGTTGAGGGTGGACCGAATGCGCCAGTTGGAAGCCTCGTCGCGGGCTTGAACCGCGCTCTTGATGACCTGCTTGGCTTCGCCCGGCAACGAGAACAGGCCCGCCCCAAGGTTCTTCATGTTCGGGCCAAGGTCCATCAGCATGCCGTCTGGTCCGAGTTTCTGAAGTTCCGCATGGGCGCTGGCGTCAAGCGCATCCTCACCGAAGGCCTTGGCAAGGAACTTCGTGGCAACCTTGTCGGCTCCGATGCTGCGCGCCACGCTGCCAAGCTGAAGGTTGTCGGCAACGGACTTGACGCCTTGGCCAATCAGGGGCGCGATAACTGGTCCGGCGACACCCGCCGCTCCTCCTTGAAATGCCCCATACGCCGTAGCTTCCGCATCACCGCCTGAGCGAACGGCGCTATCTGCCCCGCCAAGCCCAGCGCCGCTAAGGCCGCTCGCTGCCATGCGAATACCCAGCGGACCGGCACCAACACCGAATGCTGCCGGGGCGAAACGGATAAGCGGCAGCGTCCCGGCAACAGCACCCGTCACACGGCCAGCGGTGGAGGCTATCGGATGCTTCCTCTCAACGTCTTCGGCCATCCGGCCCATGTCGTCATAGACCTCGCCAAAGGTCGCATCGGTCGTAGCCGCTGGAATGATTGACGCAGCGCCCTTCGTGATGGCGGTGAGGGCCGGGCCGGCAACCGGAACACCATCCACGCCACCGAGTGCGAAGGCTGCGGGGCCATCGAGCGCGGTTTCCTTGTGCTGCCTGGTAACCTCTCCGCTCTGCGGATCGTAACCCTCCACGCCGGGAGGCTGGTATTGCGGTACGCCGGCAGGCTGGTTAGTGGCAGCGTCCACCTTGAAGTTGGTGATCCCCAACTTAGCGTCGAACTCCGCGCGCGGAATATCCGAATAGAACTTCTGGTAGAACGCATCGGCAAACGCCTTGTCGTCCATATCCTCGTACTGCGGATATTTCGCGCGGATTTCTGCGAGAGAGGCCATCAGCGAATTCCCAATGGATCGTTTTCTGTGGTTGCGCCCTGATAAGCCGGCCCAGCCGCGCGGATCATGCCGTCAAGAACGGTCTGCCGGTTCTTGCGCTTCTGGTCCAGCACCTCAGGGGTATCGCCCGGCATCGGGAAATACTGCTTGTTGGCGTCCGCGAACTCGGAGGGCGAAATTATCGCACCAGACTCGCGACGAAGCACAGCATTGATGAAGTTGCGACGGGCCTGGGCGAACTTCTTGAACGGCTCACTTGTCAGGAAGCCTTCGGCCACGTCGGGAACGTAATCGTTGTCCGTTATCGCCTGTCCCCACACACTCGCGCCGGCTTCAGGAACGGCATCCATATCCTTCAACGCATCGGTCATGCGATCCGCAAAGGTCGCCGCGTCGGTCTGTTCCTTGTTCATGGGCTTTTCTGGCTTCGGCCCGGTGATCGGGATCATGCCCGGTCGCGCTGGCTGAGTGCCCTGCGGTGGCGCGGACGGTGCGGGAGGCGGCGCTGGCGCATCCTGCGGTGCCGCCGGGGCTGGACCCGGTTGCTGGAAGATGCCATCCGGCGTCATGAACATGATCGACCCATCTGCAGGGTTCGAAATCGTCTTGCCGGCTGCCAATTGCTGGGCTTGGTCGGGCGTCAGTTTCCCACTGTCCATCAGGCCGTTCAGCGCCTGAGCTTCGACCGACTTGC
The DNA here is from genome assembly GCF_001427285.1 of Mesorhizobium sp. Root552. Classification (GTDB taxonomy): domain Bacteria; phylum Pseudomonadota; class Alphaproteobacteria; order Rhizobiales; family Rhizobiaceae; genus Mesorhizobium. The sequence goes on along the minus strand of NZ_LMFV01000025.1, from coordinate 27,084 downwards.
CTTCGAACCTGAACTGGCCGGTTGATGCTGGCTTGTTGACGACCTTCGTTTCGCCCGTTGACGGGCTGTACAGCGTGTTGTCGTCCAGCTTCTGCCAATCCTTGGTCGGCGCATCGATTTCGCGCTGAAGCTTCTTGATCTGCATCTGGCGCAGCGGATCGGCGTTCTGCATCTGCTGCTGCATCAAGGCATCCACGATGCCGCGCTGACTATCGTTCAGGAACGGATCATTGGCCGTTTCCATAAGCATCTGCAATGAAGGCCCGCCCTGCGGCCCGTACTGGATAGCTCCACCGGTGCCACCTGCCATTGCAGGGATTTGCGACAGGTCCTGGCCTTGCGGCTGGGACTGTTGCTGCAACATGGCCTGTGCGATCTGCTGATTGCCGCCCTGCGGCGGGGCGACCGGTGCCGAGACAGGCGCTTGAGGTGCTGGTGCTGCCGGTGTGGGGACAGATCCATTCGGTGCGTTCATCTTCGCCCACGTTTCGGGCGTCATGCCTGATTTGGCATATTCCTCCGGCATCGGGCGCATGGCTTCGGCCACACCGGCAGATGGGTCGAGCGAAGCAACCTGAACCGGCGCTTGACGCTCGATGGCAGCAACGGCAGGTGACGCACTCCCGCCGTTCTGGAAGTCGTTCACGATCTGAACCATTTCGGAATAGGGGACGTTCTTGAAGCCCTCCCATTCCGACCTCAGGGCTGCGACTTTGCCCTCCATCGTGCTCTGGCCCGCGAGACGGTTCTTCGCGAGATGCGAGGCAATGGCGTCCTGCGTGTCCTTGTTGAACGGCATGTTCAGATCAAGGCCCATTTCATCGACGGCGTTGCGCAGCGTTTTGCCTACGATCTGGTGCCGTCCCATCGGGGTTGCCACGCGACCGATCTGGCCCTTGACGCTCTGCGCGTATGGTCCGTTCGGGTCGGCAAAGGCCAGCGCATCCTTGATTGACATGCCAGATACGCGCGTGCCGGCGAAGGCCTTCCCCTCACGCTGGGAATGACCAAACAGCGTGTCGTAATCGCCGCCGCCTTCTGTCCGGTCGGTAGCGGCGAGGAATGACGACGGGAGCGAACTTGCATCCGAGCGCGCGAAGTCAAGCCGGCTGGGAAGGTTCGGGTCATCCCGCTTGGTGACGCGCGGAACCGCGGTTGATGACGTGGACGCGCCCGGCGCATTCGGAAAGGCCTTCTGTCCAGCGAGTGCCCCGGCAATGTTGTTCATCGCGGCGGATGCATGGTTCTGGCCTGCCTTTTCCCCCGCACCGATCTTGCCCATAAGGCTACGGTAGAGAATGGCGTTACCGATCGATTGCAGACCTTCGCCAACATTCTGAGGCGCACGTCTGTTCGCGGCCACCATTGCATCAGCCAGTTCCCGCATGCGGGCCAACTGTGCCGGCGTCTTGGCCTCCTGGCCTTCTCCGAAGATGAAAGAGCGCATCAGTAAACCCCTCCACGGCCCATGCCGAATAGCGAGCCGAGTTTTACAGGCGCTCCCCCGGGTGCCTTGGGGAACTGCCTCTGTCGATAGGCTATCGCATCCGCAACCGCCTGCATGCCCGAACCGAGATCGGTCGGCATGTTCATGGCCAGCGCAGCTTTCTCGGGATCTACCTTCGGGGTCTTTCCCGGCGTGATCAGGAAAGAGCGCATCAGGCAGCTTTCCCCATACCGAAGACGCTGCCCATGGGAAGCGCCTTGCTATAATCAACGGCCATGTGTCCCGACTTCATGGGAACGATGGCTTCAGGATGCTTTTTCTTCACCTCTTGCGCCATAAGGCCGATCTGCATCGGGCCCCCGGCCTTGTACCGATAGGAATAGAGGTTCTGCCCATCCTCAGTCTTGCCAACCTTCTTGATGTCGGTCTTCAGCCTGCGGTCTGATGCCATGATCATCGAACCGCCCAAGCCGAACAGACCGCCAAGCACGTTCTGCGCCGCGCCGGCCTTCTGCTGGTAGGCGGCAAGCTTCTGGTTGTAGTTCTCGTTAATCAGGCCCGCCACGTCCGTTGTCGGGATACTCGGCATGTTGGCATTGACGAAATTCGGGTTCGACACCTGCGAACCGGACATGAGGGCCGTTATCTCGTTGATCGGCTGGTTGCGACCGGCGAAAGCCTCCTGCATGGCCTGTGCGCGGGTGGAGTTGTTCAACTGCGTCAGGCGGGACTGCTCCTGCCCGGCGCTGAGGATCGCCCCAAGCCGCGCATCGTTCACAGCGCTGTTGTTGTCGTTCATCGCCCGCGAGTAGGCGTCGGAACCCATCTGGATACCGGAGTTGGCAAGCTGCGTTTCCAGCCGCGTGCGATCCTGATCCATTTTCGGCTGGAGCCGGGCCATCAAGGCGTCTTCGACCTTCTGCCGGTCTGCCGAGAAATCCGTTGTCAGCGATGGGGCATCGACGCTGTTCGGGTCGAACGGCTTCGCCAGGATATCGTTCAACCTGCCCGACTGATCCTTGGCGAGGGTCGCAAGGTTGATCTGCGCCTGATCGGTCTGGTTCTTCATCTGCTGCTGCGCTTCGGAAAGCGTCTGCGTGGCAGTGAAGGTCGGGATATCGTAGCTTTTGCCGGTGTACGGGTCGTTCCACTTGTACGTGCCGGTCTGGTTGTAGTTCAGGGTGCCGTCAGGCGTGACCTGGTTGACGTTGCCCATGAACGCATTGGCGACCGCCGTGCCGACATTGGTTGATGTGGACGCCGCCGAAGTTTCCTTCGGATCAGGCGGCTTGGGTGCTGATTTTCCCATCGTCTATTCCCTTGCGGTGTTCATGGTGGAAGCCGTTGGCTCGCCATGCGTCATCAGTCAGCGTGAAAAGGATTTGGTCTTCATTCCGGCCAGCGAGGCGAGGAATGCGGTATTCATCGAACCCGTAGGCCCGCATGATGCGATGGAGCCGGGTGTTCTTTTCCGAGACGCGGAACACGGCCAACTGGCATCCCAACTGGTTGAACACATACGAGAACAGTTCGAGCAGGACGCGGCGCGGGAGCCACCTTGCCGAACTCGACGCTCCGGAAACCTCAATGACGCCCGATTCCGGCTCGTAGTTGTGGAAGACAGCGGCACCGAGCAATTCGCCGTCCGCAAACACGCCAAGCGACGTGAACGACACGAACGGGCGCGGAAGGCCGATCCTGATCCTCACCCACTCCCCGAGCGCGGCATTCAATCCGGGCTCGCGCGTGCTGCCCCATAGGATTTCCATCAGGTGACGATGCCGCCACGGTCGTAGAGCAGATCGATGGACACCAGTTCGGCATCAGGCGTTGCGGTCACGCCGCAAGTGACCTGAATTTGCCAGGACACCGCATATCCGGTGCGCCCTATGGAGCGCCACTGAACCCTTGCCGTCCGGTTTGCCAAGGCGGCATCCCACTTGGCCTGATCCCACTTGCCAACGTCCCACAGGCTGAGCGCTCCGCCATCCGGGGCGGAATTGGGAGCCGCAGGGAATACCGTCTGGTAGTTGACCGAGACGGACACGCGCGAATTGAAATCCCGGCTGGCCAGCCATGTTTCACGGGCCATGCGAACGGTCTTGGTCTGCCCGGGCGACTTCAGGTGATCGAACTGTGCGGCGATCTGCACGGTGTAGATTTGGCCGTCGTCGTTTCCTCCGATTTCGGCCTGCATGACCTTGCCGTCAGAGGTGCCGAAGTAGGCCCACTTATTGTGCAGGACGAGGCAGTTGGTGTCCCATCCGGTGTAATCGGCCCATGCACCGGTTTCGAGATTGACCACGAAGCACATGGCGGGAGCGGTGGTGGTGACCGGCAGCGACACGATGCCCATGTTGTAGCGAGGGAACTTGATGAACTCCCACGGCTTGCCGCCGCGCGCCATCACCTCACGCCGCCAATCCGGCTCAATGTTGCGGCTTACCGCAGCAAGCGAGAGCGCGGCAGGGTCTTTCGAAACCACCTGCGATATCGGCACGATGCCGTCTTCGGTCAGGATGAGCAGATCGCCACCAACCGGCATCAGCGCTCTTTTCCCAAGAACGGGCGTGATGTCGTAACGGCCTTGCAAGCGCCAGTCGTTCGGGTCGCCCGGGTCGGCACCTTCGTAAACGGCAACCTCACCCTGATTGGAAATGAAGACGCAGCGGTCATCGATACCGTCGCCGGCATCCATCGACCATGTTCCGCCCGTCAACAGGGAGCCGCCATTCTGGAACACGCCTGCCAGGCTGATCTGTGTCGCGGCACCACCAAGCGAATTGACCGGCAGGCACCACGCATACATCGACCCGGACTGGATGAAGAACAGCCGGTTCCGGTAAGCCCACACATGGCTGAGCGTCGAAGTGGTTACACCGGTGATGGAAGGGGACGAAGCGCCGTCGATGGCCTGCCATGACGTGCCGTTGTAAAGCTGGAGCTTGTCCGAACCGTTGGCGAGGTAGAGGAATTCGCCCCCCACGGTCGAGAACTGCACTGCGGAATAGTAGCCCGCCGACTGCCCGGAGATATCGGCAGGAGGAACCACGGAAGGATCAGCCACCGACGAAACGTCATAGACCTTGGCCTGGGATGCCGCGAAGTGCTTGGCCGCTGACCCGGACACATAGGTGAACATCGAAAGGACCGGCCCGTCCAGCGTGGCTGTCTTGCGCGAGCCGCCGCGCACCCTCAGCCCGGTCTGTGTCGGGAAGGCGTTGACCAGAACCTTCGCCCCGAGCGGCTGAGCCGACGCAAGGTTCTCATTCGAAACCTTGCCCCGGATAGGCGCGGGAAAGGTGATCGTCTCCCCCTTCTGCTGCGCCTTGGCTGCTACGGGAACACGGCGAAAGCCCCGCCTCATGGCACCACCGCCACCGGATAGGCGATATCCACGTCATAGGGGACACGCTGCCGGCCAATGGTCAGCATCCGCGAACCCTTGTCGGCGCTGATGAGCTTCTCCTTCAGGTCTTCGTAGCTCGCCATGTCTTCGCCATAGGCAAGGCCCTTGTTGGCCTTCCACTGCCAGATCATGCCAAGTTTGAGCAGTTGGGCATTCAGCCTGAACGTGTCGCTGTCGGCTTCGAACGCATCCTTGTTGTCGCCGCTCTCGGGCTTCACGACCAGATTTGACTGATACCAGTGCTTTGCCGTCACGCCTGACGGTACAGCCGTTTTGATGTGGATCTGATCGCCGTAGATGATCCACGCCCCAAACAACATATCGAAGGCTTGAACCTCCATGCCCAGCCATTGGTCACGGTCGGTGATCGGTGTCAGCGGTCGGTTGATCGACGTTGACCAGACCTTGGCCTTGACCGGCATGCGGTCATAATCTTCCGGCAGGTTGAAATCTTCGGTCACCCCGTCGCCGGGATAACTCGCAATCGCTGCCAGCGTCTGCCAGTCGTAGGCCTTGGCGATCCTCGACGCCATTTCATTGGCGAGCGCCTTCAGTTCGATCTGCTCACGCTCCTGCCCCGCCATGACGACGGTCGGAACGTCGATGCCGATGACCGGGGCGACTTCCTTGATGATGTCGAGGATCGTCTTTGCCATTGTCAGGCGACTTTCTGCTTGTCGGCCAGTTCGGCGTTGGCTTCATCGGCCTTGGCGACCAGGGTTTCGCGATCCCATGCCGGATCACACTCGAAACCGCTGTCCTTCAGCCAGTTGCGAATGTCGTCATCCTCGAAATCATCGAAGGGCGACGGCTCAGCGTCCTTCTTGGCCTTCGCCTTTGCCTTGGTCGCGGCCTTCGGGGCCTGCGCCGAACGCAGTTCCTCGATTTCCCGCTGCATGTCTTCCATGCGGGTCTTGTAGGCTTCGTTCTCGGCGGCCAGCCGCGTCAGGTCGGCGGAACCGGAAGCCTTCTCCAGATAGGCTATGGCCTGGTTCTTGAGTTCGCGGCCTCCCATGCCCAGCATCTTGAGCGGACCACCGTCGAGCGCCGCCAGCGCTTCGGCTGACTTGACGTTGAGCGCCTTCAGTTCCGAGCGCTTGGCCTCGGTGAGGAACGGCAACTCAGATAGCGGCGTGCCGGAGCCCTGTTCGCTCAAGCCCTGCTTGAAGCGCTCATAGATCGGCTGGTATTCCTGCGCATAGGTGATCCACTCGCTGTCCCCGTTGGGCATCTTGCGCTGCTTGAACTTCTCGTGAGCCGGCGCGACCAGAACGGACTGCCTGTTGCCGGCGAATTTCACTTCCACGAACTCCCGGTCTTCAAAGATCGGGCGACCCTGCTTGCGGGTTTCGATGGGGTTTTCCACCGGCCTTGTGAAAAAGCGCGGGGCGATAAGATCGTCGTTTGCCATGTCGGCTATTCCTGTCTGAGAGGGTGCAAGGGAAAGGGGCGACCCGAAAGCCGCCCCTTGTCGAGTTACGCCGCTACGGCGTCATCCATCCACGGGCGGGCGAGTTCGATTTCAGCCAGCCCGGCAGAAGGCGTCCCGTCAGCGGATGCGAACTTCGCATTCTTGACGCGATCACCAGCGACCACGGCGTCATCCACCTGACCGGGAGTGCCGGTCGCGTAGACGTTGCCATCGTCAGCGACGGTGCCGGCCTTGACGACGCCCTTGCCGCTGATCTGGTACCAGCCGTACTTGTTGGCGACGGTGGCAGCCATTGCCACGGCAACCGGGCCGATGGCGTTGGCTGCAAGCAGCGTCGATGTGAAATCGTCCGCGTTGTAGGTAACGGCGGAGCCACGTACCGTAGAGCCGACGCCCTTCAGGTAGATGAATTCGCCGGCACCGTAGACCGGATCGGTTGCACGGATGATGTCTCCCAGCTTCCATGCGGCACTGTCGCCAACGGCGGCAATTGCAGGGAAGCCGAGGTTCGGGGTCATGGGAACGAATGCCATGATGTTTTGGCCTCCTTAGGCTGCCGGGTTGGAGTCGTAGATTTTGACTTGGTGAAGCGGGTTCACCATGGTCAGTTCACCCATGAGGCCGATGTGCTGGACAACGGCGTCCTGGTTGATGGGCATCATCCCCTTGCCGATCTTCGAGAAGTTGCGTTCCGGGTGGTAACGGAAGCGCAGCGAGTCGGTATCGAGCAGGTAGGAGACATTCGACGGCATGTTCGAGCCGATGCCGCCTTCAAGAACGATGTCCATCGATTTGCCCGCGCCGTAGAACTTCAGCGACGTGAAGCCGAGCTTGCCCAGCTTGTTTTCGTCGTTGATGCGCTGAATGGCGACGGTTGCGGCGTCGTAGGCCATGTAATGCTCAGCCGATGCGAGGATGAGGTTCGGGCCACGCTTGCCACGCGAACGTGCGATGATCGCCTGCTGGTAGATGGAACGCGCAGTGTCCTTGGTGAACTGCGTGATGCCAGAGAAAGCAGACTGAACGTCGTAGCTCGTGGTGCGCCAGATGACGTTATCCACGCGGCTGATGTTCGCATAAACGCCCTGATCGACGGCGGTCGGCACGGCAAGCTGAAGCCCACCGAGTTCCTTGCCACCGAAGCCGGTGCCGGCAGAATGCAGGGACGCATCAACAAGGTCCTGCAATTCCTGCTCAGCCGCCTCGATGTGAACTTCCATCACGTCCTCAAGCTGGTTCTCACCAGAGTTGTTGAGGATGATTTCGTTCGGGAGGGTGACCGAGACAGCCGCCATTTTCGGGCGGTATTCGGCGTCGTTGATCAGTTCGGCAGGCACGGGGTTGAAGAAGTCGAACCCATTGTACCAGACGCCGGAACCCGTCTCATTGTAGAGCAGGCGTTCGCGGATGATCGGGCCGGAATATGGCTTCCACAGACCCTTGCTCTTAAGGGTGTACAGAAGCACGTTGGAGTTGGAAACCAAGTCCTGGTACCCAGCGGAACGATCCTCAAGGGCCAGCGACAGGATTTCCTGGTTCTTCTCGACGGAAGTCAGGGCCATAATGGCGATTTCCTATTGCTTGCGATCACCCGACTTGCGCTCTGGCATTGCGGATGGAATCGCGGATTGACGAGGAGGCGGCACGTCTTGCCGGGTCTGAGCCGGCCCCGGGTGCGCCTGTTACGGTGAGTGACCCTTTTCGCGTCTGAGGCGTTGGATCGGGGATGCGCGTCTGAGGCGCTGCGATGACCGGCGCGGGCGGAAGCGGATTAAGCAGTTCCGCGCGCCGGTAAGCTTCGGCCAGATCGAAACCCATGTTGATCTGGCGGGTGATTTCGTCGGAAAGTTCCTCCATGCGCGAATGCGCCGGGTCGGAAGCGAAGGCTTCCAACTGCTTCTGCACCGAAGCAAGGTTCTGTTCCTGAATTGAGGTGGTGACGCCGCCAACCTGCTGCGTGAGGTCGGCAATCTGCTGCTTCAATGCACGGATCGTAGCATCCGACTGTGACGCCGCCTGATCCGGTGTCTGGCCCATGATCTGCGCCGCGATGTCCCGCAGCGAATAACCCATGTTTTCGCAAATCTGGTTCAACCCGCCGAGGGGGTCTTCACGAAGCTTCATCTCAATGCCGACATAGTTCGACATTGCCGCCTTCATGGTCGTGCCCGACTTCTTGGCCAGTTCATCAAAAGCCCGAACGTCTTCGAATGACGCGGCATCGGCCCGATAGCGCTCCACACCGGCCTCAAGCTCACGGATGGTGCGATTGACCGCCGCCTTCACCGGCTCGGGCGTGTTGCCCCACTCCTGGCTTGCTGCTGCATCGCTCTTGAACCGGGCCGGCGCATCGGTTGCAGCGGGCTTGGCCGGCTCCTGCGCCTTGTCGGTCTGAACCTGCTGCGTCTGGTCCTTCGGTGCTGGTTGGGCGTCCTTGGGTTTGAACTGGCCGGTCGCCGGGTCACGGTCGCGGCCTTCGCTTTCGCCGTTCAGCTTGGCGATGGCGCGTTCCACTGCACCGCGCGGCGACTTCTCAAGCTTCGGGGCTTCGGTCTTTACCGGATCGGCCTGTGCAGCCGTATCGGGCTGCTGTGCATCGGTAACAACGGGTTCGAGCGCAGCGCCGGTATCTACCGGAGCCGAAAGGGCTTCGTCAGTCATCGTAGGTTTCCTTGCTTTCTGAGAGCGTGCGGTTAGTTCTGGACCGGTGTCGGATTGAAGCGACGGCCCGCGTTGAACTCGGCTTCAGCCTTGCCGATGGCTTCCTTGATTTTCTTCCGGTCGGGCTTTGCCTTCTCGCGCGGCTTATAGCGCTGAGGATCGTCGCCAACTTCGACAACGCCAGCCTCTCGATAGGTCTGGCGAAGCTTCGACTTGGAAGTGTACGACTTGCCGTCGAGCATGCTTTGCGTCTCGGGCATCGTGTCGAGATTCAGCATCGGGCAGCCGAGCGCCGAACGCTTCGGAACCGGACGCTGGTATTCGTCGGCAGGAACCAGTTCGCACCGTTCCTTGTCCCAAATCCATCTGCCCCGGATCATCGTCATACCCCGAACCAGAAGGCGACCAGCGCGCAGGCAGAGACCGCAAAGGCAATCCATGCCGTCACGATTGAGGCTTTCCACACCCGCTGGTCCTGGCCGATGAACTGCGACACACAGGCGAAGAATGCCGCCGTGATCGCAATCGACCGAGCGACTTCATCACCGTAGACGATGACGCCGCCAAGGAAGACGACGGCAAACACGCATGCGCTGAGAACGAAGCCCAGCCACGTCAAAGGGTTCATCATGATTTCCTATGCAGCCAGGAGAAGAAGCGCCAAGGCGTCGTTCTCCAGTTCCTCATCGGCTATCTGCGCTTCGTACTGAGCCAGAAGCCGTTCGATGCTTTCGAGCGATGCGCTCAAGCCGTTGGTGTTGATGTCCAACATCACCATTTCGGCAACGTCGGGCTTGGCCTGCTCAACCGCTGGTGCCGGCGCCTGAACTTCGCCAGAACCGCGGACTATGTTGACGGCCCGCTCTATCGCCCTGCGAAGCTGCTTTTCAGAAGCGCGCCGGGCCTTGACCCTCTCCTGATCGTCACGCTCGGATTGCGTGAAGTCCCACACCCGGCCATCGTGGGTATCGAACTGGTCAGGATCGGCCGGAATGACCTTCGGGACATAGACAAGATTGGCGTCGGTCCCGGTGATCTGGAACGAACCGGGCTCCGCCTCCAACACGTAGCTGGTTGTGCCTGTGTCATCGATCAGATCGGCGTCGGTGCCCGTCCAGATGAACGCCCCGGACTCGGCAACCAAAACGCGGGACGCCTTGAGCGCCGCGTCTGCGCCACTGATGACAAAAGCCCCTGCATCTGCAGATAGGACCGTACCCGCCCTGAGAGCCGCCGCCGTGCCTGCTATGACGAAGGTCCCGGCATTCGCGGCAAGGGCAAAACCGGCCTTCAACGAAGCAGCAGTTCCGCCGATGGCGAATGAACCGGCATCCGCTGGCAGGCCATATCCGGCTCGCAGCGTGGCGGCGGTGCCGGTGATGGCAAAAGCGCCCGCAGAGGCTGTCAGGTTGAGCGCGGCCTTCAGGCTGGCCGCTGTTCCTCCAATCGTGAATGAACCGGCATCGCAGGTCAGCGTGTAGGCTGTTCCCGCGCTGTCCGTTTCGACCTTTTCAACTGCGTAATCCACACCGGCAAGTTTGGAATAGCCCGCTGGCGTCGGCAGGTTGTATCCCGTCGCACCCAGCGCATACCACGTGTCAACGTTGCTGTTACTGCCCCTGTAACGCTGACCGCTCGGAGACGTGCAATCCAGATCGACCAGGACGCTTTCACCAAGCGCAAGGCTGAACGCTGCGCTGTGGTCGGTGAGGTCGCTGGTGATGGTCCCCCCGGCAGGGATCGAAAAGCCGCTGGCCCCACCAAATTTCAATTCGACTGGAACAGTCGTCGTGAACGGGTTGTTGGTCCCGTCCCATTTGCCTATCGAGGCGTTGGAGGCCGTGAGGCCAGTTGCGGTGCTGGCAGTGAACGTTACCTGTAGCTTGCCACTGCTCGCAGCCGTGAGAACGCACCGAACGCGGAATGAAGTGTTCGGATTGGTGTCATTTCCGTTGAGGACGCCAGCAGACGGCGTGAATACCGTAGTGGCCATGTCATGCCCTTACGCGAGCGTGAACATCGTCGCGCCGAAGTCAGTCGTGAAGCTGTCACCATCCTGCAAGGTCAGCGCCGAACCGCGATCCCAATAGCCAATCAGCGGATCAGCCGGCGACGTGGGCGTGTCGTTGTATAGGATGACATAGCGGAACGGGCCAATGGGGCCGCCGCTCGCTGTCCAGGTCGCATCGGTGCCTACGCACGAACCTGTGCCGCCAGATTGCGAATAAGTGTTTTGCGTGTCGATGCCGCCTGCTGTGTACCCGGCACCCGCCGATATCTCGGCAATGTCAGACTTCACCGCATGGGTGGCCACATTCGGAGCGGTGTTGCTGAGATAGACTTTCAACGTGTCGGCGTTGAGGTCATGACGCTTAAGGCCAACATCGCCCGCGAACGTCTGGAATTTCACAAAGCTTGCCATATCAGTTCACCACCGCCTGAATGCCGACAGGTTTGCCGGCTGCGTCCTTCACGATCTGCTTGGGTGCGAGTTGCGCGGCTGCGAGGTTGTTCACCGCTTCAGCCACGGCTTGATTGCCCTGCTGCATGGCCTCAGCCACGGCAACAATGGCCTGTGTCGATGCCTCGCGCTGCGCCGCCATCTCGGATATCAGCCCGCCCATGATTTCCTCGTTGGGCAGGCCCATTTCGGCCCGCTTGCCGTCCGTATCGGCCTTGCGGGTGTCCATCGCCTGTGAGTGCTTATCGCTCTCCATCTGGCGCTTCTGATCGAACTCGTTTGCGCGCTGTTCGGCCGTGGCGCGCATCTCGTCCATCTTGAAATCGTGCTGTTCGCGCGCCATCTGGCGGTTCTCGTCGCGCTCTGCCTTCTTGTCGGCTGCCTCCTGCTGGCGCAGCGCCGAATCGTGTTCCTGCTTCTTGGCATCGGCTTCACGCTGCGCTGCGTTCGGATCGGGCTTCGGCTGGGAAGCGAACTGCTTCATCTTCTCGACAAGCTCATCAATCGTACCTTCGAGCGCTCGACCGGCGCGGAACGGGTTCGATACGAACTTCAGCATCTCACCCACGAATGGAGCCAGTTGCGGTTCGGCCTGCACCATCGGGAACGCCTGGCCGATGAACCCGCCAACAGCCGTTGCAAACTCGGTCGCGCGCTGCTTGGCCGCGTCTTCGTCGGGCTGAATGGTGCTGTCCGTCTCGATGTCCAGAATGAACGGGCGCAAGCGCTGATCGCGCAGCAACTCCACCACGGCCTCAAGCGTGACGGTGTTCTGAAGCTCCTGTATCTGGCCCTGATAGGCCTGCATCTGCTGCTGGGCCTGCTGGGCGATCTGCTGAGCCTGTTCAGGCTGTTGCTGGGCCATCGCCGCGATCTGCGGGTTCTCGGTCGCCATGCGAACTTGAGCCTGCAACTGGATCATCTGCTGATGGATGCCGTCCGCCTGCTCCTGTAGCGCCGCCACGGTTGGCAACTCAGACTGCGACATGGCTGCCAGCGTCTCGGGCGAGAAATTCTCCGACATGATTTCGCACTGGATGCGCGTCAAATCGAGAGCAACGCGAACAAGCTCCTTCTGGCGCTCACGGATGCGGACTGATCCGTATTGGCTCTTGAGTTCCTGAGCGCCAAGCGTTTCCTTCGGGTCGGTCGCTCCCCGCATGATGTCGGACAGGCCGGTGATCTGATAAACGTCCTCAACCAACTGGCGACGAAGATTGACCAGCGAGGTGATGGTATTCGCCACCACCTCAATCGGCAGCCATACGATCACATCGGCCAGCTTCTTGTCGCCAAAGGCCGCAGCACTTGCCACAGGAACCAGCAGCGCCCGCTTGTCCTGCGATTTGATAGCCGCCTCAATCGCGTCCGCGATGTCCTCAGCGCCCGATGCATAGAAGCCCCTGAGCCGCAACGCTTCGGACAGCGCAGAAATGCGGGCCGTCAGTTCGTTGATTTCCTCCAGTTGGTCCTTGTAGAGCAGGAAATCGGGGATAGGCTTCTGAGTGCCTTTCTTGATCGTTCCATATGCCGGCTTCGGGCATGGGAAGAAATCATCCAGCGTCAGCATCTCGTCGGGCGTGGCCTGGTCCAGCACCACATCGACGTTGGGCGACACCCACACTATGCGCTGTTCTGTCTTGCTCCAGAATTCCCAAAAGCGGGCCTTCTCGGAATACTCGGCCTCGCCGTCAGCATCCTTCTGCTTGGCATATTCAGCCGAAGCATAGGCCTTGCCCGAATACGTGGAAAAGCGCTTGCGGGCCTCTTTCCGCGTCATCCACGAGCCGCGCGCCACCCAGCCGGTTTCATGCCAGTAGCGGGCCGGCTCATGCAGGAAATCGCGACGGTCAACATGGGCGATGCGCGCCCGCTGCTCACCCTTCTCGTCTACCTCGTACCAGCACCACGCCACTCCACGCGAATTGACCGCCAGGTCATCGCGGACAAGCTTCATGGTGGTGTCGATATCTTCCCGAGCGAAGTTCGTGATGGAGCAGCGCTCCAGAAGCTCTGCAGCCTCCCTCGGCAACGGCTTGCGGTCCTTGAAACGCACCGTGACGACAGGAACAGGCGGACGGGCGTAGAGCGTGGGCTTCACCACCTCCATGTTGGCCCAAAACATCTGGAATTCGCGGTCGCGCGTCGTGTTGGCAAGCCTGTCCAGATCAGCAAGCTGCTTCTCGATGTTGTCGCACTTCTGGTTGTACTGGCCGAAATAGCGTTCGGCGTCCTTGATCATCGCCAGATACGGCTTGGACGCCCGCGCCTTCGCGCCCGGTGCGGCTTCGGCCACTTCCGGCTCTGTCTCGGTTTCGTCAGCCATATCAGACCCTGATTCTTGTGCCGCTTGGCAGTTCTGGCGGTCCTGGCAGGAACACTTGGCCGGGCTTCAGCTTCTGCTTTGCCGGTGGCGGCTTGCTCGCGGTCCACGGTCGGCTCATGCAGGCGTAACGCGTCTCGTCTGCCGCGTGGTCTTCCTGCGATGTGTCCAGGTCTTCCGGGTTCTTCTCGTCGTGCTGGAGCGCCGGTATCGTCCTGATCGAATGCACGCAGGTTTCGAAGAAGAACAGCATTGGCCGTCCATCCTCGTCGCCGGTCAATCGGCCTCGCAACTGATCCCAGCCGCCCATCGCGCCACGGCCTGCAACGCGCTTGTTGTCCGCCCTGACAAAGGTAGATCCATTCTTGTCGCTGCCGCGCATCATGCGTTCGGCAATCGACGGTCCGCCGTCCTCGCTGAAGGCTGCCGGATCAAGCACGCCGTAGCTGATCCTGTCGTCATAGTCCCTGCGTCTGACTTCGGCACCAACCACCTCGGCATGCAGCTTCAGGCCGGTGTCAGGAATGAACTTGCCTTCCTTGTCCGTCTTGACGCCGTACCACTCACGATACTTGACCAGCGCACCGCGTGGGATGACGACGCCGGGAGCGACAATCGTGTCCTCTGTCGCCACTGCATACCAGCCGAACGCAAACGGCTTGGCGCTACCCCAGTCGCCCGCCCTGAACCGCAACCAGTGGTCAGGCAGGGTGAACGGCTTGATCACATGCCGGCGCTTCTCGAAATTGTCGAAGAACGCGCCGTCAACAACGTCCCAATCACCCCAGCGCATGGCCTTTACCAACGCTTCCGAACCAAGGCCGTGCAATCGGCTCTCGTAACCCGGATCGTTGTCGTTCATGGAGGGGTTATCCTCCAGACGCGCCGGAATGTACTGGCGAAGCATTCCGCCTTCGGTCTTCGGCGTCTGGTAGATCGCCATCTCGGTCGCGCCGTCGATGAACGTAGCCTTGACGAACTGGTGGCCTATGCCGCCCGGATTGGCACCACACAGGATGCGCGGGAACCTGCCGACATACTTGGCCGGCAGCTTGATACCAACCATGCGGACGCGGTTGCGCAGGAACCGGTAGATCGTCTCGGTGAAGTGCGTGAGTTCATCGATCAGCAGGACGTGGATTTCCGCGCCCTGGTATTTGAAGCGGTCCTTCTCGTCCTTGCAGTGGCAGAGGTAAATCTTGCTGCCGTTCCAGAAGCGGATTTCGTCTTCAACGATGGTGACAAACCCACACTCGACCCACCCGGCCAGCAAAGCCCGGAAGCCTTGCGGGCCTTCCATGTGGTTCTTGACCAGATCGTCACGGATGCGCCGGAACAGATATACCTGAAGCCCCGGTATCTCAGCGCACCATGTTATGGCCGCTTCACGCATCAGGTGGCTTTTGCCGCCACCCGCCGCCCCGCCGTAGAGTGCTTCCGTCGCTTCGGTGTGGAATGCTACCGCCTGCTTCGGGTGCAGGTGGAGGTTAAGAACCGCCGCCGACTGTGACATTGATCACCGGGACCAGCGGAAGCGGATTATCCGGGTCACTGCCGAGGGCCAGCTTCTCGCCATACTTCTTCGGAGCCAGCTTCCCCACCATCCATTTGCGAGTGTCCACCCGCAGGCGGCGATGCTCGATCATGTCGCCCCGCGTCACGTACGTTCCCTTTTCGGTTTCCTTGTACGTTACGCCCTCGACCGGGGTATCCGCGATTTCCAGCGCCTCATCGAAAAGCGCGTCTGCCTGCAACTCCCTGGCGCGCGCGTATTGTTCGCGAAATGCCGTGCGGTCATCAGAAGCCAGCCACCGGCAGACCGTAGACGCATGCGGCATCCCTTCGTCCCGACAGATCGACCGCAGGCTTTCCCCGTCCGCAAGACGCTCGCAGATGATGTCTGCCAATTCCTCGCTGTAGTCAGAGGGACGCCCTGGCCCCTTTGAAGTTGCTTCGGTCATGTTGATGGTTCCTGCCGGTCTGAGCGGCTGCAAATGTGACTTGCGGCAGACTTCGCCGCGCTGCTACGCCTCACCAGTCACTATCAGGAGGCTTGCAATGAAATTCTACGCCGTGAAGGTCGAGCAAAAGGACGGCTCGTTACGCCACCCTTTCACTCTCTTTGCTCCCAATGATGAGAGAGCACTTCAGAGGATAGAAGCTAATCTACGAGATGAGACCGTTCGCTCCATTTCCTTCGGCGCAATCGACCAAATGCACTTGACGTTTTTCAAGCGCTCACTGGACGACGAGCAAGGGCTCGTTGAACACACGGGAATTACTTGGTCCAATCCCGGCCCCATCCAAACCATCAAGCTTTTCGGCGCGAAAGGTGGCGAGGGCGAGGGCGCGTAGTTCTCGCTTTTGGGGGCCAAGCCCTACGTCCTGGGCTCCCGGCATCCATATCCGGTGTTCGCCTCGCTACACCGTCTTGTGACGGCGGTTGAATATCAGGACGGGCCAGAACCATTTTAAGGGCAACTGAGTGCTCCACCGGCTCCCACCGTACCCATCACAGGCTTGGGCACTCATGTCCCACGGCTGCCGGCACTTTCTCCCGCTCTGGCTCGGGCGGGTGATTAGGCCGCTTTAGCCTTGCCGTCCTGATCTCGATCCGCTCTCGCGGAAGCTGGTTGAACAGGCTGGCCGTTGTGCCGTTCGTGCTGGCGATCAACCCAGCCGGTTCCGGTTTTGCTCCCAGCCCTATCCATTGCCGTTCCAAGCAAGGTACCGACTGCACGCAGCCGATGGGTCACTATTCGGATTTCTGGACACGAGCCGCCATTGCGCGCAAGGTTGGGATACCTGCGCCGGGGCTGCTCCGCTGGCATTGCCTTTCGGCCCCCAATCAGTCGAGCAAATCGTCCGCGCGCAGATATAAGTGATTTGCATCAATTCGACAATACCATACTGCCCGCTGTGCACAAATCCACACTCAGGCAACTTTGGACTTCGGCTTTTTCGGCTCTGGAACAAGCTGGTCGGGCTCGAATTCAACAGGCACCATCCGACCGAATATGCTCACCAGTGCACGAACCCTGTCGTCGTGGGTGAGCTTGTCCACCTCCGCCAGGAAAGAGGCAAACGGCCCTTCGGTAACCCTGAACTGGCTGCCGGTCTCGAAGCGGCGTTCGAGCTTGCTTCGCTCGGTTTCCCCACGAACCTGCTTTGCCGTCTTCGTATCGTCGTAGAGCCCTTCAAATTCGGCTGTCATCATGACCTCGATCACCGGCGCTGGGATCAGCAGCGGGCCAACTGCGCCTGAGAGCGGGCCAACAACGCCATCTATGCCCCTGACTTCAGACCAGTTGTCCATAGGCTCACCGGGGCGAGGATGAACGAGAAAAATATAATTCGGCATCAGCGGCGCGGACCTCTCTGTCAGCACTCGCAGGCGGCGGTTCTGTTTGTCGTAGCGGTGGCGCGGCAGATAAACATCGTAGCCGGCTTCCCGCAGTTCGGAAAAGATGCTGTCCGCCATGCCGCCCTTGACGCGAACGACGAACCAGCGGCGATCCTGAAGCGAGACAGCCAGGCAATTAGGCACTTTGATCCTCAATCGTCCGCCCTCCAGTAGAGCTTGTATGATTTGGGTTTCCGGTAGAGGCGTCCGCCCCGATATTCGTGCGTGCCGTATTCGGCGCGCCGGATGACCGACCGTTGACGATGCTCGGCAAGGCGTGTTCCCGTTGGTCGCCATTCGATGATGGGCGCATACCGCCAGAGTTCTTCGGGAGGTTCGATCTGATACCAGCCATCGTTGGTGCGGAAGAACCGGCGATGCCCTTGGTCGGTCGCCATGCCCTGATAGCTAAGGCGCAACTCGCAGATCATGCCGAACATGTCTTCGGTAAACGTCGAGATATGACGCCACGGGTGTTCGCGGTCGTAGCTAAGGCGCAACTCGCAGATCATGCCGAACATGTCTTCGGTAAACGTCGAGATATGACGCCACGGGTGTTCGCGGTCGTAGGCCTCTCGTGCTTGACGTTCTGCGATGGTCATTTGACCTCCCGATACCAAGCTGATGAGTGGCGTTTGGTGCGCTTGCGGTCGCCCATCCATTTCGAGAAGTAGACGCCCGCCATGAACGCCAGCAGTGGAATGCAGACTGTGATGATGTTCAGCGTCATGCCGTCGCCTTCCTCTGGTCGAGGGCGGAACGTCCTGCAGGTGGATCACCGCAGACAGAGGCCGTCACGTTGCGTTGCGTGGGCATGGTGTGCGGGACAATCGTCCTGGCAGGCATGACGGGTGCCGGATTCTGAATTGGGTTTTTTGGTAACCCGATAGAACGCGGGTTTTCCTGTAACCCAGGTTTAGCCGGCGAACGGCGCTTCCTGCATTTCTGGAACCACGTCGAGGCGAGGGCCTTCCAGAATGGCGTTCCGTGGGTTGCTGCGAACCGCTTGGCCTCGCCATCGAGCGATGTGCCCACCGTGCCCAGCAGCGTTGCCAAATCCTCATGGATGATCTGCTGCGAGAACTCCCGGTCCGTCAGAAGATGTTCAACGGCCTTGATCTGGTTTGCCGAGACGGGCCGGAACTTGCCCGCCGCAACCGTCTCAAGGATCGTCTGCACCCGCTCGGGCGCATAGGTTGCCACAAGCGCATGAAGCGCACTGACGGCGATGGTGTCGTTCGGCTTGAAGTTGCCCGGGTATTTCGGGATGCGCATCCCGGCCGACTTCGCAGCCTGCAACACTTCCGTCGCGCCGCCCGTCTCAGCCGCAAGTTCGGCAAAGAACAGTTCGAGGGCAGACACGTTTTTGCGGTTCCGGTTGATGTCCACGAACATGCCGGCTTCAGACTGGATCGTCTCAACCTGGACGATGACGGCGGGCACATGCGTGACCTTCGGGTGGACCTTGGCCGCTTCAAGTCGGTGTTGGCCGTCTGTGACGTGATAGCCGTCGCCAGCGGGCACGACGACGAGTGCGCCGAACGACCGCCACGAAAAGGCCCGTGCAATCGTCTTGGCCCGCTCAGCGTCAAGCGGACGTTGGTAGAGCGGATCGACCGTGATCAGGTTCTTGTCGATCCAGTCGAGCGCCGGCACCTCACCGGGGTCGGGGAGTTCTTCGGTCATGATGCTTTCCGAGGGTTGTTGAAGGGAACAACATTCACCCCAAGGTCCGCACCATCACGGCCCATAATCTTTGGGGTACTACATGAGGGGTACTTGTCTGCAAATTCTGCAGGGACAGAACTGCAAATTCTGCAGGGACAACCCGGCTCGTGTCCCTGCACTGATTGCAGGGACAAATCTTCACTTTTTGACGCCGATTTTTTCTTTCGGGCCTTTGCCTTCCGCTGTCGTTCGGACTCTTTGTGATAGGCCGTCATGGCGATGACGTGCTCTATGGCTTCCTCGCGCCACGGATTGATGAGTTTGAAGGACGCTACGGCCTGCCCCCCTTTTGCGGGGATCAGGTAGGGGCGTTTAGCCTTGTTGTCACCGGCGAGCCGAGCGCGGCTTGTCCAGTATTGCCGTTCGCTCAAGCCGGTCTTTGCGCGAGCCAGGACGGGAGAGAGCCACGCCCGGCAAGACGGCCATTCCATCACTGAGACGAATGCGGAAAGCAGTTTCAGGTCCGCACCGGTTACCATCGGATCGGCGTTAGCCGTTTCCATCAGATCCAGTTTGAACGACGCCTTGGACCGGTCGAGTTCGCGCTTCACGCCGGCCTCCCTGACATGATGGAGGTGAGGGCGCGCTGTACGGCGAAAATGCCGTCCCGCTGGTGCATGTCGTTGAAGTCGGCGCCAACGTAGGCCGGCATCCCGTATGGCAGTGTGGATTGGCGGGCATAATGCTCGCCTGTCCCGATCCCGTTGAATGGGTTAGACTTCGGGATAGGATCGTTATCGGCGGCAACGAAAGCCCGGCCGCTAATCTGCCGTGACACGGTGGCGATGTTCGCCGCCGAAAAGCACACCAACACCGTAGACCTTACTTTCAGGCCATGCAGTGCGGCGCGAATGGACAACCCGGTCGCATATCCTTCGCAGAGCCAAGTATAGACTCCGGTGGCAATGCGGTGACTGGCCCCGCCCATCTCCCCGCCGAACAGGAATTTCTTGGTGCCGTCTTCCCATATCAACTGTGTGCTGGTCACTTTGCCCAGTCTGCGGGCGGGAACGAGAATAGCGTGGCGACCAGTTGGCGGGACGATGTAATCACCCACAATCCGACGCGTATCGGTAGCCGTCACCACCATTGCCTGTTCGTCGCGGAATCCCTTGTCGATGAGGTAAGGGTGATGTCCAAAACTGGCGGTAGCGATCAGCGCGTTCGCCATCCCCGCCGCGCGGATAGCATCCTTGCGCGCCTTTTCCTTGGAGCGGGCCGCGCTCTCTGCGATGGCCTTCTGTTCCTTTGCCGACACTCCATCCCGCAGGCTCACCGTGGATTTCAGGCCGGTCTGCCAGTTCCATGCCGTGACGAAATGCTCCTGGATTATAAGCCGGCCATCGCCTTTGCCGCTCTTTCCGGCCAGCGTGTCGGCGTTCAGCCATTTGCCGAACGCGGTCTTTTTCGGCCGGCAGATACCAACGTCACTGCATGCCTGATCTATGGCTTGGTCGAGGTTCACGCCGCCCTCCGCTTTTGGCTCTTGCGGTCACGGGCGATCTCTCGCTCAATAAGGCTCCATTCGTCGGCTTTGACTTCTGCGGGTCTGACCGGCCCATCGAACAGGCCATAAGGTAGCTTGCTGTCGGGATAGATCAGCTTCCATTGCCGATACGCCCATTTGCGCGCCGCGTCTTCACCCTTCCGGGTATGGCTCATCGTGTAGGAAAGCGCCGCGTTCCATATTGCGCGCGGGTTCTTCAAGCACTCGGCATGCAGGCCTTTGCGGGGCTTGAACACGGCACGGGCGGACAGATCGAAGTCGATCAACTCGCCTTCCACGACCTGTATTTCGCTCCGCTTCGGGCGTTCCCACCCGCAACCCGGGCAAACGTCGGAACCGGCCGCCATCTGCAAGCCGCAGTCGCCGCAGAAATATTTCGATTTGATCTTCTCAGCGGGCTCGCGGACCTCGCTGTCCTTCATGGCCGCATCCGACAGACTTTCGACGCCGTTTTCGAAAAGCCACGCCGTGTCCTCCGCGAAGCTGATGCAATTGCCGGAATGGTCGAGCCAAAGGCCGAACTCCTTGCCCGGAGCCGTCCGCATTACCCGCCCCATTTCCTGAATGTGCGAGGAAAAGGACTTCACGTAGGGACGGCAGGAAATGCCGCACAGCACGTCGGGAACATCAAAGCCCTTCGTCAGCACCGCACAAGAGACCAGTCCGTGAATGGCGCTGTCTGGTTTCCTGAATTCCTCGATCTTGTCGTCGCGTTCCTTGTCGGACTTGTCGAGATAGGAAATCTGCTGGAAGTTGTAGCCGGCTTCCGCGAACTGGCGGCACAGTTCTTCGCCATGTTTGACCGAGGGTGAAAACACGATGGTCTTGGCGGGACCGCCGAAGAAATGCCGTGTCTGCTGTATCCACGTCTGCACGACATCACCGATAATGGTGATACCGCGCTGGCCCGTTTCTTCATCGGCATATTCGCCACCCGGCTTTCGCTTCACCCCCTTCATGTCGGGCGAAACGCAGGCCTTGACCTTGAGGGGGGTAAGGAAGCCTTCGGCCAACAACCGGTTCACGGTCGCGCCGTTCACCAAGCCACCCCAAAACAGCGCCATGCCCGGGGCGAACGGTGTTGCGGTCATGCCAATGATTTTGGAGCGCGCGTACTTTGCCAGCCGCTCTAGCGTCTCACGGTACTGGCTGTGGCATTCGTCGTAGAATATCAGGTCTGCGGGTTCGCCCAGGTCGCGGCGCTCGAAAGTCTGAATGCTGATGATCTGAACATTTTCCTCCGGCGCGTACCGGTCGTTCTGAGCGTTGTCGCCCTGTATCGTGCCGTGCGGTATGCCATAGGCCCGGAACCGGTCGCTCGTCTGCTTGACCAGCGTCACCCGATCGACAAGGAACCAGACCCTCGACCCCTTCAGGAGTGCGAGCTTGATCAGGAACATTGCCGTCTCGGTCTTCCCGAACGCAGTCGGCGCTACCAACACGATGTTGGAGACGCCGGAACGAAGCTGCTCGCGCAACTGGCCTTCGACGTGGCTCTGGTGCGGACGAAGGACGAGTTCCTTCACGCGGCACCTCGCAGTGCAACGCGTTCGATGATGTTTGCCGCCTTACTGACGAACCAAGACCAGTCCGCCGCGTTGGCGTCTGCCGGTGTCGAAGCATGGAGCAGATGCGTCAGGTATTCCGCCGTTTGCCGGGTAAGCCCGCCATCGAATTCTATGATGGCAGCGCGTTCCTCGATGTTTCCTTCGTTGTCCAGAAAGACACCGATCTGCTTGGCGTTCTTCTTTATGAACTCCATCGCCCCGGCGGGCAGCTTCTCCCGATTGATGATGATGAGCTTCTGACCATCGAGCATCACGTTGGCACCGTAGGCGCGCACTTTCTCGATGATCTGAGCGGGATCAGCCATTCAAGACTTCTCCCGTTTCAATGTCGATTTCGGCGTTGCGTCTGAACCCAAGTTCGGTGAGCTTCTTCATCGCCCAATTGAAGCTGTTGAGGTTGCGAACCTTCTCTTGCGACTCGGTAGCCACCCGAGTTTTCAGGACGCGGATTTCCTCGTCCTTGCCGGCGATGACCTTTTCGAAGCCGCCCTGTTCGAACTGGACGCGCATCGCTTCCCACTTGGCATTGTCAGCCTTGATGGCGGTGATTTCGGTTTCCAGTGCGTCGTTGGCTTCCCGCAGTTCCTCAAGCTCGGCTGTCAGCGCCTCGACATCGACCGGCTTGGCCTTGCGGGCGGCGATGGCTTCGGCCTTGGCGGTTTCATGATCCTTGACCGCTTGGGGTAGGGCAGCCGCGTGTTGCTCGCGCAACCGGTCGTTCTCAGCCTGCAACGCGGCCAAATCGGCTTTGGCTTTTTCCTTTCCAGCACGAGCCGCAGCCACGGTGTCGGCTACTGCCTTTTCGGGATTTTCGCCTGCCTCGACCTTCGCCTTGATGGTGCTGGCGGCGGTGGGCAAATCGTCCTTCAAGGCGTCCACGTCGCGCTTGGAAAGCGGAAACGCGTTTCCGCTTTTGCCCGTCACGACTTCAATGGCTTCAACCACTTCTCCCTTCTCAAGAAGCTGGCCTGCGCGACGGCGAGACATGCCGAATTCGGTCTTAACGTAGTCTTCCCATGTTGAGTATTTGAGCGCCTTCCACGCCTTACCTTCGCGGGCGCGGACCAGGAGCGCCCACACGTCATTGACGGCGGTCTTGATTTTCCGGGTGAGCTGGGTGGCTTCGGCTTTCGACAACTCAGCCGGTGTTACGTCTTTCATCTGGTTGGTTTCTCCGTACTTGATCACGCAGCCGGCTTTCGCACTTGAGCGGATGGTAAGCGCGGCGATACCGTGTTGCGTTTTTCAGCCAGGCGGCGTCGAGCATCGACCGACGATTGTCCCGAAACCGAGATCCCGGTTTCGAGGCACCGAACAATGACGGTGCCGTCCTGGGTGAAGATTGCCGTCAACGCCGCAACTCCTCGGGAAAGAAGTCCAGTGGCGAAAGCTCGATGTCCCGTTCCTTGGCGGCGACAAGCAGCTTACGGTGGTGTTGATGGGGGATCGTGCCGCCTGTGCCACGCACACTAATCGGATACCTCCAACGCATCACGGAATGCCGGGATACGCCGGCGATCTCGGACACGGCCTTGAGGCCCCCAAGGGTCTTGATGATGGTGGCGGCGGGTTCGAGTTCGTACAGCATTAACCCTCTTGTATGATTTTCGTACAAAAGACGCAAGAGGTGCTGTACGATCTTCGAACACGATTTTTCGAACAGACTGTGTGAAAATCAAACAATGAAAAATGCTGAAGCAGACCGCTACATCGAGTGGATCAGATCGGGCCTAAAAAGCACGGGCAAGACACAGTTGGGGTTGGCCTCTCACCTCAACCTGGCGCATCCGCAGATCACCCAGCTTCTCAAGGGCAAGCGCCGGCTCAAGGTTGATGAGGTGCCGCGCATCGCGGAATACCTCGGTATCGCCCCGCCGACAGATGATGCCAGTGACGAGATTATCCGGGTGCCCATGGTGTCTTGGGTGAGCGCTGGCGAACTCAGCGATCAGGCGGCAGTGATCGATCTGTCTGAATACCCCACAATAGCCGTGAGCAGGCTACCACCCAGCCGATGGATAGCCTTGCGCGTAGACGGCCCGTCCATGAACAAGATTTCCCCGCCAGACTCGCTGATCTTCGTGGACGTGAACGACAAGCGGCTTGTTACCAATGCCTGCTATGTCATCTGCGACGAGACGGGCGCGGCAACCTACAAGCGCTATCGACCAAATGAAGATCCACCGTTCCAGCCGGCATCTTATGAGGATGTGCCGCCACCGAAACTGGAAGGCGCTATAACTGTTATCGGCCGCGTAAAACGCTCGATGATTGATATGTAACCTTGAGGATGGCTTGGGGCATGGCCAACAGCGAGCTTCGATTCGAAATCAACCTGCTATCTGATCTCACCGTCGTAACCAAAGACGGCGAATATCTAGGAACGTGGGACACGGATGAATCGGACGCTTTCTATGAGTTTACGCCCGATGGGGCGACAGAGCCGCTCATATGTGACGTATTTATGGGATACTTTTGCAAGGCTATTGCGAATTGGCATGCTCGCTCAGCAGACGTGCCCTGAGGCAACGCCTGAGCGCTCCATGATTGATATGTGCGGGATAGTTATCTAATTCCAAGGGCTGACTTCGCCTCCGCCTCAATTCGGTGGAGGGTTGCCTCTAGCTTGTTGTGGAGGTCGTTAAGACCTCTATAGGCCTCTTTGCGATCCCGGATAACAAGCACAACAATTCGACCTTGGGTGAGGTTATGGTAGATCACACGCATATCTTTACCGGCCTTGATGCGAAAAAAGCTCGGATGCCCTTTGATCTTCTCGATCTCAAGGCTTTCCGAGCTGTCTCCCAGTTTTCTCAACGCTCGAAAAACGTCGCGCTGCCGGTCCGTCGGTAGTTTCTTAAGTTCGCGTTCCGCCGCTGGCGAAAACACAATATCCAACGAGGTCATATCCCCTCCCAACCGGGAGCTTAGTCAATCCCAAGCTCCGCCTCCAAGTCTTTCATTGAACGTCCTCCCGATTGTCTAAATTCCTCAAGTGCTGTTTGTGCGTCTTTGCTGTCGATGCAAGCTTCAAGCTCAGCCAGTCTTTCAAGAAGTTCCATCGATACTACGGCAACTTTTTTGCCGTTTCGGTCAATTACAACTGGCTTCCCATAGTGAGCTTCATTGAAGATGTCGGCGAATTTGTTTCTTGCCTCCGTGGCGGAATATGTGGTGAGAGCGGTCATGGTGCGTGCCGATCTGGAGCTTTCCTTAGATGATATGTTGAACGTGTCGCGGTGAGTGTGAGCGATAGACATTTTATGCACTCCGTACAGATTATACGTTTTGTACATTTTAACGTCAATACCGACCAAACTATGAACAGACGGTGAATGAACCGAGTTTGAGAGCCGCCTCCGGGCGGCTTTTTGTTGTGAGCGATTCGTCCCGTTCATTTGCGTTAAAAGCCGATAGTACGAAAATCGAACATACCGCTTGACTTGCGATGTACGATAATCTTACATTCACCCTCGAACACACCAACCGAGGGAATGGACATGAACCGGGACGCACTGATTAACGCAGCCCATGACGATGTGAGGCATGTACTGGACATCCTCTCATACGCGGCGGCTGGTGGCGCTCGCTCGAAGCCGACGATGGCTCAGTTGAACGATATCGTCGCGAAGCTGGAGAACGCGGACAAGTTTCTGGCGGCCGCCAAGCAGGAGCCACGCTCATGAACACCCTTGTTCGAGGCGCGGCCATGCCCAGCCAGGAATATCCCACCGCTCTTGCCAAAGACGTAGACCCGGATGGCGTGTTTGAGCGCGCATATGCCGAGGTGGCCGGAACGGTCGTGGTCGATGAGCCGGTGCGCGGGGCGGGCCTGAGCCAGCCCGAAGCGGAAGTCTCTAAACCTTCTGAAACGGAAGGTTTCAACTATCCGACTTCGGCAGGGGGTCTATAAGGTCGATCATGATGGCGAAACTCACCAAGCGACAGATCGCAGATGCGATTCGGTTGCGCCAGCAGCTAGGGAAGTGCCGGGCGTGGATCACCGGCTATGAGGCAGGAAGCGGGAAGACCGTCCTTGAGGCAGACAGCATTCACGAAAGGTGAGGCAGATGCCGATATCTGACATTGAAACCAAGCTGGGCTGTGCAGCACCTAACTATGGCTTCAATGTAGGCTGCGCCGTGAACTCGGGAGGCTGTTTATCAGGCGGAGTTTTTGCTCTTGCTACGGCAAAAGCGCGTTGGAGGTCGGCCTCGACAAGGGCAGAAAGAATTTCAGGATCGTGCGCCAAAACGAAGGGCCTAATGTACCGCCATTCCTCTGCTTCTTGCGTGTACACGTCCTTGTGCCTCAACACCATGCCGGCCTTTTCTAGGGCCTTCAAAGCAATCTGGAACGTGTCTCGCGCCACTGTCGGATCGCGAAGCCTAACTAGATCATGTTCCAACTTTGCGATTCGATCCCGCAGGACCACCGCCTCTGTAAGGCGAGCGATGATTTCTGCGTTCATAGAGCGCTGGTTTCGGTCCGCCGCCACTTTGATCTCGTCTCGCATGCCATCGGGCAGTCGGACAACGTACTTATCCTGGGGCTGGACGGGTTCTTTGCTCATAAAGGCTACTAGCCATCATTTTGTCGTTGACACAAGGATAGCTTTTAGCCATGGTTAATAAGTGGCTAGTAGCCATAGGAAGGAAATGACAGTGCAGCAAGCCGACAAGTTCGTAATCCGCATGCCCGAAGGAATGAGGGACCGGATCAGCGAAAACGCCAAGGCCAACCGGCGTACGATGAACGCGGAAATCGTTCACTACATCGATAGGGCGTTAGAAACGAAAACGGCGACCACCGAGCCTGCCAGGGCAGAGTGATCGCCGTCTGAAATGAAAAGCCTCTGCCAGGAGGCTCCCCGTAATCACCAGCTTGGAGTGCAAAGGTGACACAGCTATTAGATAGGAATCTGCCGTCGATTTCAATTGGCGGCGTCGATATCCAGCAGATCACGTACAAGGACGAGCCTGTCGTGACCTTCGCGATGGTGGACGAGGTTCACCAGCGGTCAAGCGGAACCGCAGGACGAAACTTTCGGGAGAACAAGACCCGCTTTGTGGAAGGAGAAGATTTCGTAGAAATAGGTAGAACAAGACCCGCTTTGTGGAAGGAGAAGATTTCGTAGAAATAGGT
>NZ_LMFV01000024.1 GCF_001427285.1 Mesorhizobium sp. Root552 | reverse complement strand
GTCGACTTCGCCTCGACCAGCCTGCGGGCAATCGTCTTGCGCATATTGTCATGCGGAACAAGCTCATAGGAGCCTTGCTCGAACAGCTTGAGCACGGCGTCATCCACAGGAAGGTTTGCACCCCCCTCTGGCCTGCCGGCCATCTCCCCCTCAAGGGGGGAGATCGGCAGTTTCGACGTTGGCGATAGGCTAATCTCCCCCCTTGAGGGGGAGATGGCCGGCAGGCCAGAGGGGGGTGACTTGATTGCAGCCTCGACATCCGCCTTCACCACCCGACCATGCGGACCGGTGCCGGAAACGGAGGCGAGATCCAGCCCTGCTTCTCGGGCCAGTCGACGCGCGAGAGGCGTGGCACGAACACCGCCGCCGTCACTCTCCACTCTGGTGGAGGAAATGCCCAGCGAAGCGGAGGGCTCTGCCATTCCTTGGTTTGATACCGGCAGGGCAGCAGCGGCCTCTACCGGCTTCGCCGAAGTCTCGCCTGCAGGCGGTGCAACCGCCGGCGCTCCGGCGGCCTCGCCTTCGGCATAGATCCATGCCACGGCTTGACCAACGGGGATATCGACACGCTCCTTGCCGGTAATGTTGCGGAGGATGCCGCTGGCCGGCGCGTCGATCTCCATCGCGGCCTTGTCGGTCTCGATCTCGAACAACACGTCGCCCTGCTTGACGCTCGCGCCTTCCTCGACGAACCAGCGCGAAATCTGCCCGGTCGCCATATCCATGTCGACCTTGGGAAGGATGACCTCGACCGGCATCGGCTATCGTACTCCCTTGACCAGATCGCGTGCGGCCGCAACGATATCCGGCACTTGCGGCACCGTCGCCTTTTCCAGGTCGGGATTGTAGGGAATAGGCGTCTCTGCTCCGCCCAGACGCACGATTGGCGCGTCGAGATAGTCGAACGCCTCGCTCTCGGCGATCATGGCGCTGACTTCCGCGCCGATGCCGAGCGTCTTGACCGCTTCGTAGACGCAAAGCAGCTTCGATGTCTTCTTCACGCTCCCGATCACCGTGTCGCGGTCGATCGGACGGATCGACCGCAGATCGATCACTTCGATGTCCATGCCCTCGCCAGCCAGTGCCTCCGCAGCTTCCAGCGCCTTGTGCACCATGATCGAGGTGGCGACGATGGTGAGGTCGCGGCCTTCGCGGCGTATCTCAGCCTTGCCGATCGGCACCGTGTAATGGCCCTCCGGCACCGGCCCCTTCATCTTGTAGAGCAACTTGTGCTCGAAGATCATGACCGGATCGGGATCAGCTACAGCCGCCAGAAGCATGCCCTTGGCGTCGTGCGGCGTCGCCGGCTGTATAACCTTCAGCCCCGGCACATGGCCGAGCCAGGCTTCAAGGCTCTGGCTGTGCTGGGCGGCTGCGCCCGTACCGGAACCGGCTGGAAAACGCATCACCACCGGCACGGAAACCTCGCCGCCAAGCATGAAGCGCATCTTCGCCGCCTGGTTGACGATCTGCTCCATGCCGAGCGTGGCGAAATCGGAGAACTGGAACTCGAAGATCGGCCGCATGCCGGTCACGGCGGCACCCACCGCCACGCCAGCGCCGCCGAGCTCGGAAATCGGCGTGTCCATCACCCGGTCCGTGCCGAAGCGTTCGACCAGGTCGCCGGTGACCTGGAAGGCACCGCCGTAAACGCCGATGTCCTCGCCCATCAGGAAGACGCGATCGTCGGCTTCCATGGCGAGCGCCATCGCTTCCTGGATGGCCTGCGCATAGCTCAGTTCACGCACTGCCGTATCCATCACGCCACCTCTGTGTAGACATAGCGGCCGAGGTCGCTCAGTTCGGGGGCGGGGCTTTGCTTGGCAAACTCGATGCCGTCGGCGATTTCCTGCTTGACCGACTCACGCACCGCCTCGATGCCCTTTTCGTCGATGATGCCGAACTCCTTGAGCTCGGTTTCAAACAACAGGATCGGATCGCGGTTGGTGATCCAGTCCTCGATCTCTTCCTTGGTGCGGTAGCGGTTGCGGTCACTCTTGGAGTGACCTCGATAGCGGTAGGTCTTGGATTCGATGAGCGTTGGCCCCTCGCCTGCCCGCGCTCGTTCGACCGCGGCCTGGGAGGCTTCCGCAACCTCGGAGAAATTGTTGCCGTCAACGATGACGCCCGGCATCGAATAAGCGGCCGCACGGTCGGCAATGTTCTTCACCGCCGTCGAGCGCGCTGTCGACGTCGACATGCCATAGCCGTTGTTTTCGCAAACGAAAATCACCGGCAGCTTCCAGATCGACGCCATGTTGAGCGCTTCGTGGAACGCGCCTTCATTGTTTGCGCCATCGCCGAAGAACGAGATCACGACCTTGCCAGTCTTCATGCGCTTGGAGGAAAGTGCCGCACCAACCGCAATTGGAATGCCACCGGCGACGATGCCGTTTGCGCCGAGATTGCCCTTGGCCACGTCGGCGATATGCATCGAACCGCCACGGCCCTTGCAGTAGCCGGTGGTCTTGCCGAAGAACTCGGCGAACATGCGCTTCACGTCCGCTCCCTTGGCGATGCAGTGGCCGTGGCCGCGATGCGTCGAGGTGATCTGGTCATCTTCATGGAGCGGCATGCAGATGCCCATGGCGCTCGCCTCCTGCCCGATGGACAGGTGCATAGTGCCGTGGATGAGGCCGCGCATGTAGCTGTCCTCCGCGCCTTCTTCGAAGCGGCGAATGAGATACATCTTGCGCAGCACATCCCTGAGCTGGTCAGGCGAATACTGCCGGTAGGCGAACGGCAGGTTGGTTTGCTCGGGCGAGATCGCTTTCCTGGCTGTGGCCATCTTGGGCCTCCTTAACCGTAGACCAGCTTGTCTTGGCGGGCGCGCAATTCGGCAATCTTGGAACCCGGAGCCGGCGCCGCATTGGCATAGGTGATGAGTTCGCCCTTCTTGATCGGCGCGGTGACCGATCCGCCTTGCAGCAGGCCGCAGGGAATGGCCTTGGCGGAGCGAGCTTCCGGCGCGGTCATGATCCATGCGCGGTAGCAGAATTCGCCGATTGCATCGAGCTTCTCGCCCGGCTGCATGTCCTTCTTGGCAACGGCGCAGACTTCGGCGACCGGCTTGGAAAGCGGCACCATGTCGGCCTTGCCGTAGAGAACGACGCGGGCGCAGGTCAGCGGCACTTCAAGCGAAGTCAGGTGATACGGCCGATGGAAGGTGAAGTACGGACCCTTGCCCATCTTCAGATCTTCCATGCGCTCGGAAATGCGCGGATGCGACATGTCGGCGATGACGAACACGCCGGGCGCAACGCCCTTGCCAATCGAGTAATCCACGACGCCGACCTTGGACAGCACGCCGCCGTCCTTCTCGGGCACCAGCACCTTGGAAAGCTCGCCGAGCGTAGCGGCGGGGCCGTGCATGCCCGGCTTGTCTGGCACCAGGCCGGTTGCGTTGGCGATCGCCGCCATCTCGACCATGGTCTTCGAGCCATCGACGAACTCGACCAGCATGCGCACGTTCATGTTGCGCTGCTTGGCTTCTTCCTCATAGGCGGGCGGCGTCGCATCGATGTTGAGCGGATTGTTCTTGCCCTTGCCGGCGGCAACGATCGGGTGGCCCATCGCGGAGACGAATTCGATCAGTTCCATGCAGGACGACGGCTCGTCGCCGGCACCGAGCGAGTAGGTCACGCCCAGCCGGTCGGCTTCGCTCTTGAGATAAGCACCGATGGTGACATCGGCTTCAACATTCATCATGACGAGGTGCTTGCCGTGTTCCATGGCGCGCAGGCCGATCTCGGCACCCACGGCCGGAACGCCGGTGGCGTCGATCACCACGTCGATCAGGTCGTTGTTGATGATGAGGTCGGCGTCGTTGGTCACCGCGATCTTGCCGGATTCAATGGCGGCAGTCATGTCGCCGGCATTGGAGACCTCGCGCGAATAGCCCTTCTCGCGGTAGGCGATGTCGACGGCCCGGTGGGCATTGGGAATGTTGAGCTCTGAAATCGCGCCAATCTCGAGGCCCGACATGTGCGCCACGCGGGTTACGATATCCGTACCCATCTCACCGGAGCCAATTAGCCCGATGCGGATCGGCTTGCCGGAGGCTGCGCGCTCCTTCAGGTCTCGTGCCAAACCGATGGGGGCAACATTGATGCTCATTCTTCACTCCTCCGCGATAGCCTGCCGCAGAGTCATGATTAATGAACATGTGTCTTTCAATCAAGCCGAATGTTCATATTTTGGTGAATTCTGCCCGATCATAAGGCTCAACGCGAAAAAGCCAGCCCGAAGCTGGCCAGAACGTCGACAATCGTTCGATGCATGTGGGCGTCGCAGCGCAGCGCGGTGCCGTTATTCCGCCGCCTTGAGCACTTCGGCGATATCGGCGCTATCGAGGATCATCGCCAGGTCGTCGGCGGTCAGCGTGATCGTATAACGCTGGTTCGACCCCTTGCTGTAGATGTCCTTCACAATGAGGGTAAGTACGGTCTCCTCACCGTCCATGGTCACGTCTTCGGGCACGATTGCTCGCTCGAAGAGCTCCTTCGGGTTACCGTCTCGTTTGGCAGGGCGCACTGATATCTTCATACCGCAACGGAACGCAGCTTCCATGCCAATCGGATTTGTGCCGATATGGGACAAATGGTTCCGCGCGCGCAACTGATACGCAATCAATCCGTTAACCGTGGCACGTTAGCGTGTTTCGCCATGACGCACCGCGCCCAAACCTGGACATTCCTGATCGCCAGCAACACGCTGTTCTGGATATGGCTCTGGCAGGCGCTTGCCTGAGGCGGCCATAGGCCGGCGCTCAAATCACCGAAAAGCGGAATTCCGTAACCTGCGAATAGATTTCGCCGGGCCGCAGCAAGGCACCCGCAAAGCCCGGGTGGTGGACTGCATCTGGAAAACGCTGCGGTTCAAGGCACACGGCTCCGAAGCGTTGGGATGAAACGCCTCCGCGCAACGGCTCGGCAACGGGAAGCGACCCGCCATCATAGAACTGCAATCCGGGCTCCGTTGACCAGACCTCCATCACCGCACCTGACCTGTCGCCTTCGAGGCGAGCGGCAAGCTGTGGCTTTGCGAATGGCGCAGGCGCCAGAACGAAATTGTGGTCATAGCCGCTGTGCAATCCGTGCACCTCATTGCGGATAGGACGCAAGGCGCGGAAGTCGAACACCGTGCCTTCGACCTGACGGATTTCACCGGTCGGGATCGAAGCATCGTCCACCGGCGTATAGGTTTGCGCGGGGATCATCAGGCGGTGATCGAGCGCAGTGCCATCGCCGTTGAGATTGAAATACGGATGGGCCGCCATGTTGACCAGCGTTTCGCAGCCCGTTTCAGCCCGCAGTTCGATGGCAAGACGATCCGGACCCAGCGTGTACTTGCAAGTCGCATGCACTTGACCCGGATAGCCCTGGTCTCCATCCGGCGACACAAGGCTGAGGAGGACCGAAGTCTCGTCATGTCGTTCGACGTGCCAGTTGCGAGCGAAGAAACCACCCGCCCCGCCATGCAGATGCGTCTGGCCCTTCTCGTTGAGGTCGAGCTGATGACCCTTGCCGCCAAGCGTCACCTTGCCGCCGGCAATCCGGTTGGCGCAGCGACCGACGATTGCGCCGAAAAACGCGCCGTGGCTCGTGTAGGCTTCGAGGTTGTCGAAACCCAGGACGATGCTCTTTGGTCCGAAGCGCGTCGGCACGACCAAATCGGCAAGCGTCGCCCCATATGCAAGCACGCTGGCCGACAACTCGCCATTTCGAATTTCAAGCCGCTCAAGAGGGGTTTTCATGTCGCCGCTCATGATGAGCCTGCCTCGCCCTGCCCCTCACGCAGACCTCGAGCGACAGTCTTTTGTGCGTCGAAATCGGCCCGCCTCTGCCGGATCTCGTCAGGGGAAAGCCGCTCGATGTTGCAATAGTCGAGTTTCCAGTCCGGGTTTGAGCTCCATACAAGCGGTGACTGAACCGTGGTGCGAGCTGCCGGGGCAGCATCAAGCAAGGCCAATGCCAACTCAAGCGTCGCCTCTTGAGAGTTCAAGTCTCCCGGCCGCCCAGCCGCATTGCCAAGCGGAAAGTCCGAAAACACAAGGCGCGGCACGCCGACATACTCCACGATGTCCTTGGCACAGCCCATGATGACCGTGGCAATGCCGGTAGCTTCCAAAAGCCGCGCGGCAAGGCTGACGCTTTGGTGGCAGACTGGGCAATTGGCGACGAGCAACACCGCATCGACCGCATCCGTTTTGCATCGGGCGAGTATCTCCGGACCATCCGTCTCCAGCGTGGTGCGCTGGCTGCGATTGGTGGGCAGCCCATGGAAGCGCGGCGCGATTTCACCGATGCGTCCACGCTTTGCCGCACGCCTCAGCGCGGCCAACGGAAAATAGCTCGCAATATCTTCCGCGGTCGTGTGCTTGCGGTCGATGGCGACATGCGAAATGCGCAGATCGGGATCGCTTGCGGTATCGCCGGAATAGACCTGATAGAATTTGGCGGCGGCATTGTAAGACGCGCCCGGCCCCTGATCGCCCTTGTCAGGCTGGTAAGGCGCGGCCGTGGTGACAATCGCAACCCGGCACTCAGCCAGCGGCTTTTGCAACCGGTGAAAAGGCACCTCGGCATAGTGCGCCCATTCGTAAGGCGCGCCATACCCCAATGCCTGATAATAGGTTCGAACCCGCTGAAGATAAGGGATCGGCTGATCATGCGAGGGCGCAAAGCCGGATGCGTTGCCCGGTCCGTTCGACACCGATCACTTGGCCTTTTCGTAGGTGTACCTGAAGGTGCAGCGCGGCGCGCCGGCCATGATTGTCTGGGTGCGCTCGAGCTGGATGTTCGGATCGTAGCCCTTGCAGAAATTGCCATCGCGGTTGCAGGACATCAGATGGCCGATATGGCCAAGCCCCATTTCCCGATAAGTCTCGGCATAACGGCAACGGACGACATCGAAGTTGAACGTATCTTCGGTTGCATCGAGAACTTCGATTTCCAGCGCCGAATCCGCCGTCCACAAATCGTAGAGCTTTATGAATTCCGCCATCGAGGTCTCGCCGCCCGGCGCCTTGCCGGCGAATGACTTACCCTCGGCGATGGCAGCCTTACGAATTGCCGCATCAAGAATGGCGTCGGCTTTTTCCTTGCCCAGGGCCTCTACCATCTCGGCATGGATCGGCCCGATCACCTGGGCCTGCAGGCTGCGTTTGACAAGGACGGGCAGATCGGCTGGCGTTTTCATTCTCATCACCTTTGACCATGATGCCTACGCCCGATGGCAATTTCGGGCAAGATTTCACCAGCACGAACACCGAAAATTGCACAAAGCAACCTTCGGCGCATGTCATCAAGGATGAATTTTGGGCGAGGCCTATTGCCGAAGATGGCGCAGCAGTTCCAGCAATTGCCGGTCCCTGTCCTGCAGGGCCTTGCCGGGTTCCTTCAACTCCGGCAACTCGCCAACCTGCCGCTCGACCTCATCGATCAGCGCATTGTCGACTTCGACCGGATGGATCGAGGCAAGCACATTTTCACGATGGCCCTTGTAACGGCGAAGTGCGGCGCCGATGCCTTTCTCGCCGGCGGAAAACGCCGTCAGGGCAAACGGGCCGTAAAGCGCCCAGCGTAGGCCGGGTCCATTGACGAAGGCTTCGTCGACTTCCTCGACGGTCGCGACGCCGTTCTTCACAAGACTCAACGCCTCCTGCAAAACAAGGGTCTGGAACCTGTTGGCAAGAAAGCCCGGCACGTCCTTGCGCACATGTACCACTGTCTTGCCCAAACTTTCATAGAACGTCCTTGCCCAATGAAGCGCGCCGGGGCTGGTTTTCGCCCCGCCGACGATTTCCACCAGCGGAACCAGATGAGCAGGCGTAAACGGATGCCCGACGATGCAGCGTTCGGGATGCCTGCAATTCTTCTGGATGGCGGACATCGGGATGCCCGACGTGCTCGACGCGATGACCACGTCAGGCGCAAGCACGCTATCCAATTGCGTGAACAGATCGACCTTCAGCGCTTCCTGTTCCGGCCCGTTTTCCTGGACGAAGTCGGCTTGCCGCACTGCCGAAGCCAGATCGGGCTCAAACCGCAACCGCTCGCGCCAACCTCCGACCACGGGGCCGATCTTGGCAAGGTCGGCCATGTTGGCTTCGATCATCGGCACTGCGCGCTGCCATGAACGCTCTTCCGTGTCGGTGGCGCAAACGGCAAACCCGCGTGACAGGAAGACTGCAGCCCAACTCGTGCCGATGAGGCCGAGCCCGACACACGCCACTGTCTTTAGGTCCGCCCGGCCGATCGCCGCGGCTTCGTCGTGAAAGCCGCTCGTCCTGTCGGCGTTCACGATAGGGCACGCTGGTTGTAGAGGTCGAAATTGCCACCCCGGACCGTTATGGTCGAGGTTCCAAGCGATTTGACAACCGGAAGATCGGCCAGCGTGTTGACGATCCGAAACTGCGTCGGCATGTCTTCCCATGTGGGGCGCTGGAAGCGGATTGATCCTGTGCCGATTTTGGCGCCGACGACTTCGCCGGCAGTCAGCGAGGGCGACAGGGCCGCATGGGCGATGGCGGCAGTGCCCCACTCCCCGGTCTTCGGCATGTATTTGTAATGGAGCAGGTTGCCTTGCGTGTCGGGACCGGGGTCCAGCCTGTCTTTCGCAAGATCGGCGTCGCGCAATCCGCCCAAGTCCATGTCGAGGAAGCGGAAGCCATACCACGACGCCTCGCAATTCATGCGCCCAGCGACAACGCGCGGCGGCGGCAGATCGCAGTAGATCTTGGCAACGCCCAGTTCCTCGCGACCGGTGATGATCGGGTCGGCCATGTTTTCCCAAAGCACAAGGCAAAGCGAGCCGATGGCCTCGTCGACCTTGCCCTTGTATCGAGCGGGAACATTGACGCCGAGTGTGTTGTAGCCGCGCCCAGCAAGCCAAGGCAGGTTGCGCAGATAGGCGAAAGTAACCTTGACGACCGGATCGCCGTAGAGTTCGAAACCAGGCGGCAGCAGAGCCTCCAGCGCCGACCGCTCCGACAGGAAATAGGCGCTTACGGCATCGAACTCGTGGTCGCTCCAGTCATACCTGCCACCGTCCGGATTATGGCGCGGACCGAGGGTCGGCCCGAAATGCGTGGGCATCCGGTACATGCGGTTGGCGAGGAATTCGTAGGCCATTTTCATTCGGTCCAATCGAAATAGTAGCGAGGCGTCACGAAACGACCGCGCCGAGCTTCACCTTGCCCCGCCGCATCAGGAGGATGGCGAGGCTGGCGGCGGTGACGGTAAAAAGGCTGAGGCTGACGCTGAGCGCTGCGATCGTTGGCTTGAGCTGGTATTTGAGCTCGCCAAGAATGGTCAGCGGCACCGTCTTGACGCCGCCGCCGACGAAGAGCGCCAGCACCAGCTCATCGAAGCTGCTGACGAAGCAGAGCAAGGCGGCAGCGATGACGCTCGGCAGCATGTTGGGCAACAGGATGCGGCGGAATATCGTCCATCGGCTCGCACCGAGTGAAAAGGCCGCTGCTTCGAGTTGCGGATCTATCGCGGCGATGCCTAGCCCGCAGATGATGAAGACGAACGGCATCACATAGACGATGTGGGTGAGCACGATCGCAAGCATCGTGCCGCTGATGCTGAGCTTGGCCAGCAACAGATACTGCCCGGCCGCAATTGCCACTGTGGGCAGCAGAAGCGGGCTGAGCGCGAGCCCTTCAACCACGAACTTGCCACGGTAGCTGTAGCGGGTGGCCGCATAGGCAGCCGGCAGCCCCAGCACCAGCGCACCCAAGGTCGAAAGCAGGCCGATGGCAACCGAGTTGAAGAAGGCGTGCCGCCAGTGGGCATCGCCGAACAATTCGCCATACCAGCGCAACGAAAGCGCACCGGTCGGGATCGCGAAGCTTTCGCCCGCGGTCAGCGAGACGGCAAAGACCACGACGACGGGCATCAATATGAACGCCAATGTGACAATGCCAACGAAGGCAAGCGTCGAGTCGGCAGCGATATGAAGTACCCGGCGTCTTTGGTGGGGTCGTGATTGGGTCATCGGCTCACCCGCCTCTGCCGCGGAGTGCCTAGCCTTTTGGCCAGAGCAATCGATGCCAGGAAGATGAGCAAGAGGATGACCGACAACGCCGCGCCACTTCCCCATTCGCCGCGCCGGTGGATGAGCAGTTCGATCAGGTTCGGCGCCAGCAGCACCTTGCCGCCACCAAGCACGGAAGGGGTTATGTAGAAGCCTGTTGCAATGGCGAACACCATGATCGAGGTCGACAAGGTGGCGCGCCCGACCAGCGGCAGGAATATGCGCTTGAATGTCGTCCAGCGCGACGCACCGAGGCTTTTCGCGGCATCAAGAAGCCGCCTGTCGACCTTGTGGAAGGCTGCGAGCAGCGGCAGGGCAGCGACGGGAAAGAGCACGTTGGCCGTGCCAAGCACGACCGCCAGCGGATTGTAGATCAACGTCAGCGGCGCATCGATCACGCCCATTGCCAGCAGGCTGCGATTGACCAGGCCGTTGAAGCCAAGCACCGGCATCCAGCTCAGCGCGCGCACCAGATAACTGATGAAGAACGGCAGCACGATGCAGGCGATGACCACGGGTTTCCACCGCTTGGGCAGGTTGAGTACCCACAGCGAAAACAGGAATGCGAGGGCCGTCGTCGTGGCGGCGACGATGACCCCCAAAAGCAGCGTCATCCCAATCACCCGCATATAGGTCCGCGAGGAGACGACCTGCACGTAGTTGGACAACAGATGTGGCTCCGCCCCGAAGCTGAAAACAACAATGCCGAGGAGCGGAACCACGAGGGTCAAAGCCAGGAACAGGACCAGAGGCGCATTGAGCGCGATCCGGCTTGCCGCAGGCGAAGACAGCATCTTCATGACCGATGCCTTTTTATATCGGGCTGCCGAGTTTAAAGGTTCGCGCGGAATTCAGTCCAACGCTTGTCGATTGCCGCGCGGTTTTCCGTCCACCATTGCGAGTCGATCGGCACCTGAACCGCCCTGTTCTGCACGGAAGACGGCAACACCTTGCGCTGCTCATCGGTGAGCAAGGCATCCAGACCTTCGCTCGGTCCCGAATAGGCGATGGTTTCCACGGCCTTGAGCTCGTTTTCCGCGACGGTCATTTCATGGAAGAACTTCATGGCCGCTGCCTTGGCGTCGGCATCGATGCCCTTGGTCACTGCAAGATAGTTGAGTACGCTGATGCCCTGGTTGTAGGTCATGCCGACATCCTTGCTGTAGGCGACACGGCCCGAATAGATCAGCGCGTAGTCGACTTCGCCCGAGGTCACCAGTTCGGCGGCCTGCGAGCCGCTGTCCCACCAGACCTGCACCTTGTCCTTGTTCGCCTCAAGGAAAGCGAACGCACGATCGACGTCGAGCGGGTAGAGCTTGTCGGCGGCAACGCCATCGGCAAGCAGCGCGACTTCAAGCTGGGCATAGGCATCGTACGACATCATCGCCCGACGGCCTGGGAAATTCTCGGTATCGAAGAAATTCTTCCAGGTGCTGATCGGCTTGGCCTTGCCGTTCCACGACATCACGTAGGAGTAGTAGTGGCGGCCAATGGCCTTGGGCTGTTTGGCTTCAGGAAAGATGGGATCGGGCGCGATGGCATCCCAATCGAGATATTCGAACAGGTCCGGTTGCGATAAAACGTCGGCAAGTTCGACGTCCCAGACATGCCGGTCGATGGTGCCGGATTGCAGCATCGCCTTCAACTCACCAAGAGCCGATTCAAGTCCGACGAAACGAACAGGAATTCCGGTCTTGGCGGTAAAAGGCGCGGCATATGCCTTTTCGAGTGCCTCGCCCGCTTGTCCTCCCGATTGGGCAATGACCAGTTCACTGGCGGCGGCAAATGCCCGCGATGCCAGCGTAGATGAGATTGCGCCGGCAAATGCCGACGAGCCTAATAGTTTTACGACAGTTCTGCGCGTTATGGTCATGCTCGTCTCCGCAAGCGTTGACATATAATGTGTACATGTATACATGTGCACGAATGTTGAAATGGAGTCAAGCGGCACTCATGGCGATGATTTCGAGCGGCACGGCAGGGATGGCTGGAACATGAATGAAAGCCCGCAAGACAGAGTGGACATAGTGCCACTTGGATCGTGCCCGCAGTTCGCGCCGGTCATCGCGAGCTGGGTTTATTTCCAGTGGTCCGTGCCCATGCGCAGAAGCTGGGAAAACACGCTCATCCGCTATGACCCGGCCACTCCTGCCGGCGCGCTACCCGCAACATTTGTCGCAACAATCAATGGCGCGCCGGCAGCGATGGCGTCGCTGCGCATAACAGACAGCTACGATTTCCTGCCGGGCACGACGCCGTGGATATGCAACGTGTTTGTCCATGACGGCGCGCGCGGACGCGGTCTCGCGACCCTGCTTTGCCGGCACATCGTCGAGTACGCCAGAGAACAGGGCTTCACGGAATTGTTCCTCGCAACGTCCGTGGAAAGCAATTCGCTCTACCACGGCCTCGGCTTCGTCGAGGTGCATCGGGTCGACTATTTCGGACCCAAATTCATCCTGCGCCTGCCGCTGGAAACCGGTATCGCAGAGTCAAAAGCACATGGCTGATATTCTGCAGCTTCAGCATTTCATTGACGGCCGTGACTTCACGGCCGAGGCAGGCGAAGAACGCATTCTGTCCAACCCGGCAGACGAAACGCCGCTTTGGCAGATGCCGCTGGCTACCACCGAAATCGTCGCAACCGCGGTAGCTGCTGCACGCAAGGCGGGCAACGCATGGGCAGCGCTGGCGCCCGTCGATCGAGCCGCGATGTTGCACCGCTGCGCCAGCCAAATTCGATCCGACGCCGAAGAGATTGCCCGGTGTATAACGCTGGAAAATGGCAAGCCCATCATCGAATCCCGCGTCGAAGCTACGATAACGGCCGATGAGATCGTTGCCGTGGCCGAACTGGCAACCCAGCTTCGGACCGGCAAACAGGCATCGCAGGCCAGGTCGCTTAGTTTCCAGCATGCGCGCCCAAGAGGCGTCGTCGCCTGCATCATGCCCTGGAACTACCCATTGTTGACTGTGCTCTCGCATGTGTTCGCGGCACTGGCCGTGGGCAACACCGTAGTGCTCAAGCCCTCGGAGAAAGCGCCCAACAGCGTTCTTGCTCCTGTGCGCGCACTATCGAAAATCCTGCCCGCCGGCGTCCTGAATATCGTGACGGGAGACGGCAAAGCAGGCAAGGAACTGGTGGCGCACTCGGACGTCGATTGCGTCCTGTTCGTCGGCAGTCAGCGGACCGGCCAGCGTGTCGCCGAGGAATGCGCGCGCCATCTTCGCCCCTCCATCATGGAACTGGGCGGCAAGGACTGCTTCATCGTCGATGCACTTTGCGATCTCGATCGCGTCGTGCCCGTGGCGCTGGA
The DNA here is from genome assembly GCF_001427285.1 of Mesorhizobium sp. Root552. Lineage (GTDB taxonomy): Bacteria > Pseudomonadota > Alphaproteobacteria > Rhizobiales > Rhizobiaceae > Mesorhizobium. Next base: position 11,832 of record NZ_LMFV01000024.1, on the reverse strand, counting down.
ATGCGCCATGCGCAATGCCGGCCAGATTTGCACGTCCAGCGAACGCTTCCTCGTCCATCGCTCGCTTTACCAGGAATTCACGGGTCGCCTCGCCAAGGCGGCCACCCGGCTGCAAATCGGCCCCGGCTTCGAGGAGGCGACCCAGATTGGTCCCCTGATCGATGCCAGCCAATTGACCATCGTGGAAAGCCAGGTTGCGGACTCGGCGCGTGCCGGCGCGCAAATCCTGACCGGAGGTCGTCGCGAACCACGTCCTGGTTTCTTCTATCCGCCCACAATCGTTGCCGAAGTTCCGGCTGATTGCGCGCTTTGGCAGGAAGAGACCTTCGGGCCGGTCGCTGCCCTACGGCCTTTCGACGATTTCGACGAGGCAATCGCAATGGCCAACGAAGGCCCTTATGGCCTCGGCGCGGTGCTGTTTACGGACTCATCGCGCCACGCCATGCAGGCCATGGATCAACTCGACGTCGGCCTGCTCAAGATCAATGCAGCGATTGGCATCGCAACCGGCTCGACATGGGAGCCTGCCAAGCAAAGCGGCTTCGGCTATGGCAATGGCCGGGAACTTCTGTTGTCGCTCATGCATCAGAAATCGGTGCTGTGGCAGGCATGAACAAACACACCCCGATAGAGGTGAGAATGACCGAAAAGCTTGTCCTGACGGGATTGACCAAGCGGTATGGCAACCATCTTGCCGTGGACGGCCTTGAGTTGCAGGTTAAGGAAGGGGATTTCATCTCCTTCCTCGGCCCCAGCGGATCGGGCAAGACCACAGTCCTCAACATGATAGCCGGTCTGGTCGAACCGACCAGCGGCGGCATCATGATCGATGGGGTGGACCTGACCCATCAGCCGGCGAACCAGCGCAACATCGGGCTGGTCTTCCAGAACTATGCGCTTTTCCCGCATCTGACTGTGAGCGGCAACATCGCCTTCCCGCTTGAGGTGCGCGGCCACCCGCCTGAGACGATCGGCCAAAAGGTCGAGGAAACGCTGCGGCTGGTGAAGCTCGAAGGATTTGGCGAACGTCTTCCAAGCGAGCTTTCAGGCGGACAACAGCAGCGGGTAGCCTTGGCCCGCGCAATCGTGTTCGAACCGTCGCTGCTCCTGCTTGACGAGCCGCTGGGCGCCCTCGACCGGCGGCTGCGCGAAAGCCTGCGCCAGGAGCTTCGCAGCCTGCAGCGCGCAACGGGCATCACGACGATCATGGTCACCCACGATCAGGAGGAAGCCCTGACGATGTCCGATCAGGTCCTCGTCATGGCTGGCGGGCGCGCTGAGCAGATCGGTTCGCCCGAAGACTTGTACCAGCGTCCGCGCAATCGTTTCGTGGCCGAGTTCATGGGCTCCTCCAACATCGTCGCCGGCACCAGCCTGACCAAAGACGGCAAGACGTTTCTCCAGATCGGCAAGGCAGCGGTTCCGCGCAATGGCGAGGCTGCATCCGACGGGCGGGCCATGCAGTTCGCCGTTCGTCCCGATGCGGTCGGCTTCGACGCTGACGGACTTGGGCCAAGCTCGCTGGTCGGCACGGTCGTAGGTTCGGAATTCTGCGGCGAATATTACCGCCTGCATATAGAAACAGACGACCTCGGCGTCCTCGCCAGCCATATTCGCACGAACACGCCTCCCGCCATCGGCACACAGGGCGTATTGACTTGGAGTGCCGCCGACATGCATCAACTGTCTGATGACGGCTGATCGAACTGCCCGGCAACTTCCGCAGGAACAAGGCTCCCCTATGCCAGCCAAGAAAATGGACGATGCCCCAGGTGGCGCTGCCAGCCTGCCTTCTTCCTCCGTCGGCGGGCGCGCGATGAAGCTGGATCAGGGGATGGGCAGCGCCACCCTTTCGGCGCAGCTCTACGAGAAAGTACGCGATCTCATCTATCTGGGCGTGTTGCCTCCGGGAACGCAGGTCACCGAACAGGGCCTTTCGCGGCAGTTCGGCGTCTCGCGCACCCCCATGCGTGAAGCGCTCAGAATGCTGGAATCGCGGGGTTTCGTGGAGATAACACCCAACAAGGGCGCGCGCGTCGGTGTTGTCGACAACGAGGAATATCACACCGGCATGGCCATCGTTTCGGTCGTCGATGAAATCCTCGCCGAACGCATTTGCCGGCTCGTCACCGACGATGACATTGCAGAACTCGAAGTCCTCGAGATGCTGATGACCAAGGCGTTCGAAAATCGCGACAAGGAAAAGTACCTGCGGGTGAACTTCCAGATCCACGAGCGTCTCGAGGCCATCGGCGACAGCTTCTTCCTGCAGTCGATCCGCTCGTTCATCTCGGCGCGGCTCGCCTCGAAAAGCCATGTCCTTCTCGGCGATCCGGCAATCTGGAAACGCTTCTACGAAGAACATCTGGCGATGACCGCAGCGGTTCGCGCCCGCGATGTCGAAGCCTTGCGCAAGGTCTTCCGCAATCACAACCAGACGATCGATTGACGGCGGGAGGGCTCATCGAGACCCCTCCTCGCTAAACGTCAAGCTCTAGACCAGACCCAACCTGCTCTTGCGCTCCGCCGACCACGCGGTGATGAGCTTGTCGGCTGTGAGCCCCATGAAGGCGACGCACAGGCCAAGCACGAGGCCCTTGCCGGCATCGTTGAACGTCAGCGCCCGGAATATCTCCTGCCCGATGTCCTTGGTGCCGATGAAGGCAGCGATGATGACCATGAACAGCGCGAACATGATGGTCTGGTTGATGCCGAGCATGATTTCCGGGAAGGCCAGCGGCATGCGGATGTTCCACAAAAGCTGGCGTTGGGTGCACCCGGACGTGATGCCGGCTTCGACGATATCCTGAGGAACGTTGCGCAGGCCGAACACGGTATAGCGAATGGTCGGGATCATCGCGTAGATGATGATGGCCGAAATCGCCGCCACGTCACCCACCTTGAACAGCATGATCACCGGGATCAGGTAGATGAAGGACGGGAAGGTCTGGAACGTATCGCACCAGAGCTTCGCCAGCTTTGCCCGGCGCTCCGTCTTCGAAGCCCAAATGCCAATCGGCAAGCCGATGAGGATGCACAGCAACACTGCAACCGTCACCATGTAGGCGGTGATCAGCGAACGCTCCCAAAACCCGGCAAAGGCGATGAACAGCACGAAGCCGGACACGATCAACGCAAGGCGCCAGCCTCCGAGCGACCAGCCCGCCACCGCGACCAGCGCCACCATGGCCGTCCACGGAATCTGCTGGAACAACCCACGGATCGGGATCAGCACATAGAGCAGCATGCCGTCGCGGAAATACTGGAGCGGGTCGAAGAAATAGAGCGTGATCCAGTCGACGAGACCGTCCCACAACGGCGCCGTGCTCAAGGTCCATTCGGTCGGCCAGACGCTGGCATAAGGCGTGATCGCCGACAGGACGAGCGAGACAACGCAGACGGCAATCGCGATCGATACGAACGGGAAACGCGCCAGCCAGGAGGTGTTTTCGGCAAGGTGGCTTGGCTGCTTTTCGGCAGCCGCGCGGCTCAACTGGTCAAGCACGATGGCCATCAGCACGATTGCGACGCCGCTTTCGAGTGCCTGGCCAATCTTGAGCGACTGCAGGCGAAACAGCAGGTCGTGCCCCAGCCCGCGCGCACCTACGAACGAGGCGATGACGACCATGGCAAGGCACTGCATGATGACCTGGTTGACGCCCACGAGCAGGGCCTGGCGGGCCGCCGGAATCTCCACCATCCAAAGCATCTGGAAACGGGTGCACCCCGCCATCTTGCCGGCTTCACGGATTTCCTCGGCTATGCCTTTCAGGCCGAGGATCGTCAGCCGCGCCATGGGCGGGATGGCAAAGATGATGGTCGCGATAGTTCCGGCCTTGTGGCCAACCCCGATAAAGACCGCGATGGGGATGAGGTAGGAGAAATGCGGCAATGATTGCAGGACGTTGAGGACCGGCACGATTGCCGCTTCGAACCACGGCTTCTTGACCGCCAGTATGCCCAGCAGGAAGCCGATACCACCCGCAATGGGTGCTGCAACCAGCACCACCGACAGCGTGATCATCGAAAGTTCCCATTTGCCGAAGATAGCCATATAGGCGACGCAACCCGCCGCCAGCGCGCCGAGCCGCCAGTCGCGCAACGACCATCCGAGAACGCCGCACAGCCCCGCCGTCATCACCCACGGCATCGCCGGCAGGCCGATGGCCGGAAAGCCCGACACGAGCAGGCCTTCCACAAGGGCGAGAGGCCAGGTGATGAGTTCAGCAATCCAGCGGGTAAAGTCGCGGAATGAGAAAAGCCCGAAAAGGGCATCGTCGCGCAGATGGTCAATGAACGCGTTCGTCCAGTCGATGAACGGGATGGTCCACGCCTGCGGCACTTTCATCATCCAGCCGGGCAACAGCGGCGCGCACAGGAACAGGATCAGGAAAGGGAGAACGGAGAGCGCAGGCTTCGCCGCTTTTGCAAATGCCCCAGGCGCATCGGCCCTGGTTGGCCGCTCCATGGCCACCGCGCTCATCGGGCCGGTTCCTGATCATAGAGCGCATCGATATAGCTGCCGCGGTCGAGCGTGCCAACCAGTGCGCCCTCGTCATCGACCACGTCTATCGGACGTTCCGTGGTTACGATCCGGCGCGCGACGCTGGCAAGCAGCGCATCGGCCCGGATCGCGTCCTTGGCCGGCTTGCGCGGTGCCGACGGCTCCATGACGCTTCTGACCGACAGCAGCCGGTCTCGCGGAATGTTCTCGGTGAATTTCGCCACATAGGGCGTGGCCGGGCGGGTCACCAGCTGCTCCGCCGTGCCAAGCTGCTCGATGGCGCCATCCTTCATGATGGCAATGCGGTCAGCGACGCGTATGGCTTCGTCGAAATCATGCGTGATGAAAACGATCGTCTTGTTGAGAACTTTCTGAAGCCTCAGGAACTCATCCTGCATTTCCTTGCGGATCAGCGGGTCGAGCGCTGAAAAAGGCTCGTCGAGGAACCACAGGTCCGGCCCGACGGCGAGCGAGCGGGCAATGCCGACGCGTTGCTGCTGGCCGCCCGATAGTTCGCGCGGGTAGTAGCCTTCGCGCCCCTTGAGGCCGACCAGCTCGATAACCTCGCGCGCCCGGTTTTCCCGTTCCTGCCGGCCTGTTCCCCGAACCTGCAAGGGAAACGCAACATTGTCGAGAACCGTGCGGTGCGGCAGCAGCGCGAAATTCTGGAACACCATGCCCATCTTGTGCCGGCGCAAGTCGATCAGTTCATTGTCGGTGGCCCGCAGCATGTCGCGACCCTCGAACATGACCTCCCCTGCCGTTGGTTCGACAAGCCGCGACAGGCAGCGCAGCAAAGTCGATTTGCCAGAGCCGGAAAGCCCCATGACGACGAGAATCTCGCCAGGCATGACGTCGAACGACACATCCCGCACGGCGGAAATGTAGCCCTGCGCCCGGATGGCCTCGATTGTGGGATGGCCATCATGTCGCTTCAGGAAACCGGCCGGATCGGGGCCGTACAGTTTCCAGAGGTTTCGGCATGCAATCTTGGGGTCGCTCATGGAAATTCCCTTTGCCGTTGCAGGGTCAGCGTCGTGCCTGCACCAGAGGGAGCGCCCGCAATCAAGCGGGCGCTGCCAGTCAGACAGGCAGAAGTCTGGAAGTCGGGATCAGCTGGCCGAGCCCAGCCATTCCTTCCAGCGGGCTTCGTTGTCGGACAGCCACTTGTCGGCCGCCGCCTCCGGCTCCATGTTATCGATGTCGGCAAGCTTGGCCTGCACGGCGACATCCATGTTGGTGAAGTTGATCTTCTGGAGCACCGAGTAAGCCTTCGGCCACTTGCTCGGGAATTCCTTCCACGCGCCGATCTTCAGATAGCCGTCTTTCGGGTTGCCGCAGTCGTAGGTGAGCTCCTTGTTGGTTCCCCAGGAAGCATCGTCCTTGCACTTCGCATCGAAGGGCGGGAATTCCACGAACGCGCCTTCATAGAGAGCCTCGATAAAGTTCGGGGTCCAGTTGAAGAGAACGATCGGCTCCTTGCGCTTCTCGGCCGAGGCAAGCTCAGCCCAAAGTGCAGCTGCCGAACCTGCGTTCACCACTTCGAAATTCATGCCGAGTGCTTCGACGCGCTCCGCATCGTGCTTGAGCCAGTCGACCGGCCCGCCAAGGAACCGCCCCTTGGGCGATGTTTCAGCAGTGGCGAACTTGTCGGCACAGGCGTTGAGCGCTTCCCACGATGGCAGGCCGGGGCAGATTTCCTCGACATACTTCGGATACCACCATTCCTCGCGGGTCTTGGCATCATGGGTGGCGGCGTCGATGACGCAACCTTCCTTCACGACCTTGTCGAAGGCAACGCCGAAGGCGCCTTCCCAGACTTCATGGACGAGATGCACGTCGCCTTCGCAAAGCGCGGTGTAGACGACCTGGCTGTCGGCCGACACGTATTCGACCTTCGCGCCAGTCTTTTCGAGCAGCTTGCCGACAATGTGCGCGCCGACGATCTGGCTCGACCAGTTATGGGTGGGTATCTTGATCACGTCGGTGGCATCCTGGGCGAAGGCGGTGGATACGCTGAAGGCCAGGATCGCGGCCACGCTTGCGGATTTGGTGAGTTTTCTCATTTCTTCTCCCTTTATGTTCATTGTTCCCGTCGAGCGGAAAATCACCTCTGCGGGTAGTTCTGATACGCTCAGCCCAGCCAGAATAACGGCCAGACGTGAACCGGTGTCGTCGTCGGTGTAAAAGTCGTGGCTTGCCATGTGAAAAGATGTTAATCGGATTTCGGGAGGAATTCGGTATGCGGCTCCAGCATCACATCGTGATCGTGGAGGATGACCCGGTTACGCGGGCGAAGCTTGCCGGCTATTTTCTGGCCGAGGGCTACAAGGTCAGCGAAGCCGGCGACGGCGAACAGATGCGCAGCATCGTCGGTCGCCATCCCGCCGACCTTTTGATGATCGACATCAACCTGCCAGGCGAGGACGGGCTAAAGCTCACCCGCGAACAACGCGAAAGGTCCGATGCCGGCATCATCCTCGTCACCGGCCGTACCGATACGGTCGATCGCATTGTCGGGCTTGAGATCGGAGCGGACGACTACGTAACCAAGCCCTTCGAGCACCGTGAACTGCTGGCACGGGTGAAGGGACTGTTGAGGCGCGTCGGCAAAAGCCGGCAGCCGAATGCCAACGCTTCCACGCGCAGCTTCTACGGCTGGACGCTCGATGTCGCTCGCCGCACGCTACAGGCGACAGACGGCACATTCGTCGACCTGACCGGAGCAGAATTCAAGCTGCTGGCGGTGCTCACCGCCAATCCCGGCCAGGTGCTTTCGCGCGAGCGCCTGCTGCATGAGATATCGAGGCGCGAATGGGATGCCAGCGACCGCACCGTAGACGTGCTGGTACGGCGTCTGAGGCAGAAACTTCACGACAATCCGCGCGCCCCCCGCATCATCGTCACCGCACATGGCGAAGGCTACTTCTTCACACCTGAAGCGACGCAGCCCATCGAGCGGGACGCCCCGCGCTACTGAAGATCGGGTTTATTCCGCCGCTGTGCGCTCCGCAGGTTCGTTGGCAGGCAGTGTTTGGTCCAGTTGTGCGAAGCCGGCAGCAAAAGCCGCCTCGCACTCGCTGACAATGTGCCCAAGTTCAGCTGCGGACCCGGAAGCCGAGGCTGTCTCGAGAGCAACCGATGCGGCCAGCAGCCTCGGAAAGCCAAGCGATCCGGCCGAGCTTTTCGTGGCATGGGCCAGATCCCGCAGCGCCTTGCGGTCGTTACCGCGCAGCGCCTCATGCATCGCCTCGAAACGGCGCGGCAGGCTGTCTTGCGCAATCCTGTGCAACCGGCGAACAACCTCAAGGCCCAAGGCGTCGACGTCGGCCTTGCAGGCAACTTCGTCAAAGGCGGCCAGCACGGTCCCGGCAGGGACCCGATCCGTCAGCGTTCCGATAGCCTCGAGCAACTGCTCGTCGATGATCGGCTTGGCGACAAAGGCATCGACACCGGAATTCAGGTAGCGCTCGACCTCGGACGTAAAGACATGCGCCGACATGGCGATCACCGGCAGGCCAGGCGCCTCGAGAGCCTTCCGCACGCGCTTCATGGTCTCGAGTCCATCGATGCCCGGCAGGCTAATATCCATCACGAGGATATCCGGCTTGAAATCGGCAACGGCTTCGACGGCCGCATAACCGGAACTGACGGCCCTCACACGATGGCCCGCCTTCGACAGAACCGTGTCGGCGACCAGCCGCGTCGCTTCATCGTCTTCCACCATCAGAATGTTGAGCGCCTGTCTTGCCTTGGCGGCGCGCGGGCCACGCTGTTGCGCACGGCCAGGCCGGCGCGCGGTTTTCATCGTCAGCTCGAAAATGAACTTGCTTCCCGTGCCTTGCGCGGACTCGACTTTCAGCTCCGCACCCATCAGCCGCGCAAGTTCGCGACTGATGGCAAGCCCGAGGCCAGTGCCGCCGAAGCGCCGCGTGATCGAGGCATCGGTCTGCGTAAATGCCTGGAAGATGTGCTCCTGCTGCTCCGGCGAGATGCCTATCCCGGTGTCGGCAATGGTCACGATGACGCGCTGCGAACTCTTGTCCGCTTCCGCCTTGGTGACCTCTACCTCCACACCACCGCGTTCTGTGAACTTGATCGCATTGCTGACGAGATTGAACAGGACCTGCCTTATCTTCGTCGCATCACCCGAAAATGCCGGCGCAAGCTTGCGGTCGATCTTCAAATTGAAATCGAGGCCTTTTTCGGTCGCGATCGGCCGCATGAAGGCAACGACGCCCTCGACCAGCGTGGCCATGTCGAAGTCGACCTGCTCCAGCACGACATTGCCGGATTCGATCTTGGAGTAGTCGAGTATCGCGTTGAGGATGCCCAGCAACGCCTCGCCGGAGTTGGCCGCGATAGAGAGGTGCTTGCGCTGCGCCGAACTCAGCTTGGTATCGGAAAGCAGGCGCATCATGCCGAGCATTCCGGTCATCGGCGTGCGGATTTCGTGGCTCATCGTTGCAAGGAATGCCGATTTCGCGCTGCTCGCTTGTTCGGCCCGTTCCCGCGCTTCGGCGTGATCCAGTGCTTCCTGGCGTAGCTGCGTATTGACCAGCCGTATCTGTTCGGTTTGCTCCTCGACCAGTTGCTGCAATTCCTCGCGGTGGCGCTTCAACTCGACAGTGATGCGCTCGCGCTCCTGTTCCAGGTCGAGCCGCCGCTGCGATTCGTCACGGAACCTGTTGACTGCGACAGCCATGGTTCGCAGTTCGTCGTCGCCGTCTTCCGCCACCTGTACTGCGAGATCGCCGGCCGTCAGCCGCTGCATGGCGCGTGACAGGCCACCAAGCCGCCTGACCAGATTGCGCTCGACGTAAAGCCACACGATCGTACCCGACACCAGCACCGCACCAAGCAATGTAAGGATCAGCACGAACACGCCGATCTGCACGGCGTGATCAGCCCGTTCCGCCGTCGTCCGGGCAAATTCGCCGGACCGGTCGAGAATGGTTCTGGCAACCGCGTTCTGCTTGACCGACAGATCGCGATTGGCCTCCGCCAGCGTGTCCAGCTTGCCGACCAGATCTATGATGCGTTGCCGCCGTCCAAACAGCGACCCGGCAACCGGCGTGTCGCCTGCCGCGGTTTCCATGGTGTTGAAAGATTGTAGCGCCTGCGCGCGTCGCACCGGATCGTCGATACCCAGGATGCGCCGGCGGATGACCTTCATGTGGTCCTGGAAAATGCGGCTGATTTCGGTGATCTCAACCATGGATTCTGCACGGTTCAGCCGGTTGATGAGCAGGCTGATCTGGGCGCTGCGGTGGCGCAGTTCATACATGCGCTCCATCAGGAAGATGTCGTGCTCGATCAGCCGGTCAATTGCGCTGTAGGCGTCTTCGCGCCGTGCGGGATCGTTGATAAGGCCGTAGAGATTGGCGGTGACGGCTGAAGCGCCAGCAGAGGCGTTGGAGATCAGCGTCTCGGACAGAAGCAGGATGGATTGCGCCGCATCGGCCACCTTCTCGGCGCTGTCGCGATAGGCGGCCTCCTCCTCGAGCCTCTGGCGCACGAGCTCGTAATTGCTTTTCAGGTTCGCCAGCATCTTCTCGACAGCGCCGGCGAACTCCTCGACAAGCTGCGTGTCGATGGCAAGCTTCCTGGCCTCGTCGAGCGAGGCGACCATCTCTTGCGCGAGGCGCGACAGCTTGGCTTGTTCATTCGACAGTTCGGCGCTCGACTGGACGGCGGCAAGCACAGGCGCGGTCGCCACCAGCTTGGCGCTGAGTTCCGCCGTGTGCTGGGTCGCGGCAACGGCCGGCAGCGCCTTTGTGTTCACTACCGACTGGGCAGCCGCGATATGACGCAGGATCAGCCAACTGGCGATGCCAGATGACAGCGACAGACCAGAGATGCACAGGAAGGCGAGAAACAGCCTCCCACCGATACCGAGCCTACGAAGCATGTTTTAATATAACCACGGTTTGCACTGCCAGCGTAAGCCGTCTAGCGTTCGAGGCATGATAAGGATCGCAAGTCTCCTTCCAAGCTGCCTGTTTTGCACGGCAATTCTGGCATCGGCCGCAGCGCCTGCCATCGCTGGCGACGTCCCTGTCGCCTGGCAGCTCGATACATGGGATCCGCCCTTCGACTATTCGCAGCCTCCAAAGACGATCGACTATCAGCCGGTAGCCAAGGCCACGAAACACTGGAAGATTTGCGCTTCCTATCCACACCTCAAGGATTCCTACTGGGTCAGCGTCAACTACGGCATGGTCGAGCAGGCCAAGGCGACGGGTATTGGGTTGGCCGTCGTCGAGGCCGGCGGCTATCCCAATCTCGACCGGCAGATCGAGCAGATAAAAGCATGCAGCGCCGATGCGGATGCGCTGATCGTAGGCACGGTCTCCTACGATGGCCTCACCCCCACCATCATGGAAATCTCGAAGCGCATTCCGGTAATCGCCGCCGTCAACGACATCGCCAATGCCGGTATCACGGCGAAAACCGGCGTGTCTTGGGAAGAAATGGGACGCTCGATCGGGGCTTATCTCGCGGGCCTTCACCCCGCCGGCACGGCGCCCGTCAAAGTTGCGTGGTTCCCCGGCCCTAAAGGCGCCGGGTGGGTGCAGTTCATCGAGGCGGGCTTCCAAAAAGGCATCAAGGATAGCTCTGCCCAGATAAGCGCAGTCAAATGGGGCGATACGGGCCTGGAAATCCAGCTTCTTCTGATCGAGGAACTGCTCGAGTCTCAACCGGACATCGACTACATCGTCGGCAGCGCCCCGACAGCGGACGCTGCCGTAAGCGTCCTGCGCGCCCAGAATCGTGAAGGCCAGATCAGCATACTGGCGGACTATTTCACCCACGGGACATTCCGGGAGATAACCCGGTCCAAGGTGCTGGCAGCACCTACGGATTCACCGCCCATGCAGGGACGTATCGCCATCGATCAGGCAATCCGCGCGATTGAAGGAACTTTGCAGCACAGACATGTCGGCCCGCATGTGACCATCATCGACAAAACCAATGTACCGTCGCTGGATCTCGATCAGAGCCTTGCGCCGGCATGGTTCAAACCCACATTCGAGGTGAAATAGCAGCTCTCCAGTTACAATTTTTCACAACTGGCTCGCTGAATTTCACGAACCGGAACGGACCGGTTCACAGACAACGGCTAAGTTGGATTTCGCTGCCAAAAGCGGCCTGCACGCTGACAGTGGGAAGAACCGTGTCATGACCTCGTATGCCGGGATAGTGAGTGGACCTCCTCGACCGAGTCTGGTTTTGCGGCCTGGGATGATGGTTCCCGGGGTTGAGCGCTACCAGGTCGAGGGCCGTGACCTTTCGAGGGTGCGCGACGCAATCGAGCGGATGGACGA
>NZ_LMFV01000023.1:317713-397056 GCF_001427285.1 Mesorhizobium sp. Root552 | reverse complement strand
GGACGCCTCGAAAAACCTCGCCATTGACGGCTCGGGATGATTCACTGCCCCGGTGATTTGCCGGGAGGGGATGGATGCGGGGACAGGCCGGGTTTTGGGACATTGACGAGCGGTATGCTCGACTGAGCGAGGCGGGCGATCCTCTGGAAAAGCTGAACGCGGTGGTGCCATGGGAGGTTTTCCGAAAGCCGTTGGCCAAGGCGCTGAAACGCTCCGACGGCGCCAAGGGCGGCAGGCCGCCCTACGATGCGGTGCTGATGTTCAAGATCATGGTGTTGCAGGCGCTTTACAGTCTGTCGGATGATCAGGCCGAATTCCAGATCCAGGATCGGCTCTCGTTCATGCGTTTTCTCGGGTTGGGGCTGGGCGATCGCGTGCCTGATGCCAAGACGATCTGGCTGTTCCGCGAGCATCTCACACAAGCCCGCGCGGTGGAGAACCTGTTCGCCCGTTTCGACAAGCACCTCACCAGGGCCGGCTATCTTGCCATGGGCGGTCAGATTGTCGACGCCACCATCGTGGCGGCGCCGAAGCAGCGAAACACCGATGCCGAGAAGGCCGACATCAAAGCGGGCAAGATACCGGACGAGTGGAAAGACAAGCCCGCGAAGCTGCGCCAGAAGGATCGCGATGCGCGTTGGACGGTGAAGTTCTCGAAGGCCAAGGCGGCCGAGGATGGAAAGCCGCAACCGCGCGACATCGCCATTCCCGCCTTCGGTTACAAGAACCATGCCTCGATCGATCGCCGGCACGGCCTCATCCGTGGCTGGAATGTCACCAGCGCGGCGGCCTATGACGGCGCCCAGCTCCGCAATGTGCTCGACAAGAACAACACCAGTTCGACGGTCTGGGCCGACACGGCTTATCGCTCGAAGAAGAACGAGGAGTGGCTGGAGAAGAACGGCTACGTTTCCGACATTCATCAGAAGAAGCCGAAAGGTCGGCCGATGAGCGAGGCGACGTCGCGGGCCAATGGTCGGAGATCGAAAACCCGCGCATTCGTCGAGCACGTCTTCGCCCAGCAGAAGTCCAGGATGGGCCTGTTCGTCCGCACCATCGGTATCGCCCGCGCCAGAACCAAGATCGGCATGGCCAATCTCGCCTACAATCTCACCCGCTTCGTCTGGCACGAGGGGCGAACTGCGTCCGCATGACCGCGTGAGCGGCGAAAACCGCCGTCGCAACGCCAAAATCGGCGCCCTGCGCCGGCCTAAAGACCAAAACCGAAGCAATCGCCGCGCATCAGGCCGCGCCAGACCTCATCTCCGTCCTACCAGCGCCGAAATCCGGGTAGTTCGAGGCGTCCAGCCTAAAGACCAAAACCGAAGCAATCGCCGCGCATCAGGCCGCGCCAGACCTCATCTCCGTCCTACCAGCGCCGAAATCCGGGTAGTTCGAGGCGTCCAACTGCTCCGGCATGACCGTGCAGCCTGCGACCGGCGCGCTGTGGTGCGCGGTCAACGAGCGCGATGGCCTCGGCGACAACGTTCCCTTCGACTACGCGACCAGCGTAAAGGAAGGCGCGTTCTATGGCTGGCCCTGGTACTATATCGGCAGTCATGAGGACCCCCGCCATGCCAATGCCCGTCGCGATCTTGCCGGCCATGTGACGGTCCCGGACGTGCTGTTCCAGGCGCATTCGGCTCCTCTCGGCATATCCTTCTATGAAGGCAGCCAGTTTCCGGCAGAGTTCAAGGGCGATGCCTTCGTGACCCTGCACGGGTCATGGAACCGCGGCATCCGCACCGGCTACAAGGTGGTGCGGCTGATCTTCGAAAATGGCAAGCCGACGGGTGAATACGAAGACTTCATGACCGGCTTTGTCGTATCAGACGAACAAGTGTGGGGGCGTCCGGTGGGTGTGGCTACCGCCAAAGACGGGTCGCTGATCGTCAGCGAGGACGGCAGCGGTACGCTTTGGCGCGTTACCTACAAGGGCAACGCGCCGTAAGCCAAGCGCTCAAGCCGCGTCGTGGAAGTATTTGGCGGTCGGCAGGATCGTCAAAGGCGCGAGTTCGCCCTTGCGCGGCTTGGCAAAAAGCATGCGCCGCTCGGCCGCCGTTGAATGGAAGAACGGAAAGCGGCGCAGGATCCAGTTGCGATTTGCCGCGACGTTCGCGTCATAAAGCATGACCGGCACCGTGAAGGGCGGATAAGGGCGGGGTTCACCCACCTGAACCGCGCCGAAGATCCTGCGATAGAAAGCCGTATGTTCCTCGCGGATAACGCCGATGCAGGCAGTAGCGTCAAAATGCACGCTGGCCAACAGGCCAAGCCGCAAGGTCACGTAAGGCAAGGCCTTGTATGAAGCGACGAGTTCCGGATCGGCAGCAAGAAGCGTGGGGTTGATGAAGCTTTCGCCACGCTCCAGACGTGGCTTGAGCACGTCACCAAAGGTGGTCATGGCTGGCCCATAAGGCTCTTGCGGGCTCAGATGATGTATCCGGACCGTGCAAACCAGATTGTCATCGATGAAAACGCCGAACTTGTAGCTGTTCGAGGTGTCGTCGAAGTCATCCGTCATCTTCTGCTCGCGGCTCTCGCGAAGAAAACCGTTGAGATGATAGGCCTTGTATCGGAGGCGATAGATCGCTTCGAGATCTTCTCCGGATTCGCACCTTCTGTATTCAATGTGCTCGAGCAGATCGGATATGTTTCTGGAAAAAGAAGATATCCTTTTGGGATCTGGATACGCGTCATCAACACGCACCAATCCCTCGGTCACCGCAACCGACATGTCATTCCCTCTCTATCCGCCGCACTTTTCAAGCTATCCGATCGCGGGGTCTGGTAAAAAGGAAAAATTAGCCCGAAGTCATTTACATTATATTAAGGTTAATAATCGACCGCGATCGGTAAAGAGCGCCCAGATCGAAAAGAAGTCTGCGTGAAGGCGGATGACACGTCACGGAATCTTGGCTGGAGCTTTGCAAGCCAAAGCGATTTCTATGCTCATCGAGCGCGGGCCAATGGCCTGCCGTCAGGCCGACAGCCCCCAAACGCGCTAGCTAGAAAGTTCGTCAGTTGATGGCGCGCTGGCTTGCGGAGCGCAGTTCACGGGCGAAAGGCCAGACCGTCGTCGACATGGTCTCGATACCAGCCGCTGTCAGGGCCGAGCCGAACAGGAACCCTTGCACGAGATCCGGGCGGATGGACTGCATCAGGACCTTCAACTGCTCGAAATTCTCGACGCCCTCGATGGTGATGGTCAGGCCGAGCGTGCGGGTCAAGTCCACGATACCCTTGAGCAGAACCAGGGAGTTCGACTGGGAGGTCAGGTCGACGAGGAAGGAGCGGTCGATCTTGACCTTGTCGAGCGGCAGCTTGTGCAGATAGCTCAGGCTGGAATAGCCGGTGCCGAAATCGTCCAGCGCGATGCGTACGCCAAGGCCCTTCAACTCCTGAATGAGCTCACGCGTGGCGGACTTGTCGTCAAGCAGCGCGGTTTCGGTGACTTCAACCTCCAGGCGCTCGGGAGCAAGGCCGGAACTGGCAAGCGCGTCACGCACCTTCTGGATGACGTTGCGGTTGCGGAAGTCGCGTGCCGACAAGTTGACCGAGACATTGGTGTTTTCAGGCCACTTTGCACATTCGGCGCAGGCAGCGTTGAGAACGAACGTGCTGATATCGGAAATGATGCCCATTTCCTCGGCCAACGGAATGAATACGCTCGGCGAAATGGGTCCGAGTTCGGGATGATCCCAACGGCAGAGCGCTTCGCATCCGGCAATGCGCATCGTCGTCATGGAGACGATCGGCTGATAGACGACACGCAGGGTGTTGGCTTCGACGGCGCTGCGCAGGTCGGCCTTCATCATCTGGCGGTTGCGGAAGGCGGCGTCCATAGAGGACTCGAACATGCGCCAGCCGTTCTTGCCAAGCTCCTTGGCCTTGTAGAGCGCAAGGTCGGCCTTGACGATCATCTCGTCGACATCGCTGTGTTCCACACGCGCCATGACCGCACCGGCGCTGGCTTGAATGCGCAGGACATGGCCGGCGACATCCACCTCGCCCTGCAGGCCGGCAAAGATATCGTCCAGTATGCGGCCGAGGTCGCCCTCGCTTTCGACGCGATCGAAGAAGATCATGAACTCGTCGCCGCCAAAGCGGCTGACCTTCACGCCCGGCGCCGAGAAGGACGTCAGCCGTTCGGCAACCGCATAGATCAATCCGTCGCCGACAGGGTGGCCAAGCGTATCGTTGACGCTCTTGAAGTCGTCGAGGTCGATCGCGGCCAGAGCGCAGAACCGATCGCGGTTGCCCGACGACATGCATTCTTCGACCAGTTCGTGGAAATAGGCCCGATTTATCAAACCGGTCAGGCTGTCATAGCGCGCCATGAAGCGGATGCGCTCTTCGGCTTCCACGCGAGCCGTGACGTCCTCGAAGGTGATGACGCCAAGCTCCTGGCTGCCTTCCCGAGCCGAGAACTCGTAATGCTGGCCGTTCGAAAAACCGACTAGCACCTTGCGGTCCCTGCCCTCGCGCAACGCCCTTGTCAGTTGCGCCTCGACATACTGGCAATCCTTTGCCGTCAACATGCCGCCCGCCACGCCGCGCATAAGCAGCGAATGCACGGTGCGTCCCAGCAGCTGGTCCTGGGATTTCAGCGACATCAGGTGCGCGGCTTCCGCGTTGGCAACCACGACACGCCCATCCGGGGCCAGCATGATGAGGCCATGCGACATGGTGTTGAGCGCGCGATTAAAGCGCTGGGCAAGCCGCGTTGCCTTCTTTTCTTCGCTGATCGCGGTGAAGAGCACCGTGCGCACGATGCGCGCCATGGTGTTGATGGTGAAGATGAAGGGGACGATGAACAGGCCGAGGATGAAGTTGTAGAAATCGCCTTTCAGCATCAGGCCAAGAGCAATCGGCGCGATGACGGAGACGGTCAGGATGACGACCATCTTGCGCGAGCCGAAGTTTCGGCCGGCAATCGTGATGGCGCTCGCCAAAACCATGGAGATCGCGGCAACTTCGCCGAAAAGGTCGGGCGCGATGTAGAGGCTGGTGAAGGCGAAGAAGCCGACGACCGATCCGTGAACGGTTCCCGCGATTAGGTAATATCGCTCCCATTCCAGCGCAGACTGGTACGTTACGATGGTGTCGGGCTTTACCCGCTGGATGGCGTAATATCTGCCAAGCGTCACCACCACCATCAGAATCGTGAGTACGATGTAGATGGGAGCAGACGTCTTCCAGTAGACCAGAGTGCCGATCACG
Source organism: Mesorhizobium sp. Root552 (assembly GCF_001427285.1). GTDB lineage: Bacteria > Pseudomonadota > Alphaproteobacteria > Rhizobiales > Rhizobiaceae > Mesorhizobium. The sequence continues at coordinate 391,833 of NZ_LMFV01000023.1, read as the reverse complement.
GCCTGAGAAAACGCGGCAACGAACAAGAGGCTCGCGTTCTCAAACAGCGAGCGCACGAAGCCTACATATACGTCTTCTGTTATGTCGTCAGGTCTATCTACGTTCATGGCCTGCGCCGTCGCACGAAACGCAGACATGCCATATTCCGCATTAAAAAACCTTTAGAGACACGACCTTCGCGGGTAATTGAAACGCATGAAACACAGGAAAATTCGACATTCTTCGCTTCAGGTAAACAAGAGGTATCGATCATTCAGCAGCCTGTAGTTGCGGCTCTGCAACCTTTCCTTCGAGCCTTGCCAGAAGCCTGGACCGTTCGCCTTCGGCTCTTTCGATCGACGCATGTTTGACGTGACCATAGCCGCGGACAAGAGCCGGAACCGATGCAAGCGCGGCCGCAGCCTCGATGCGATCCGGCCCGAGATGGCTCAAAACAATGTCGATGTCCTTCTCGTAATCCGCCAGCAACTGGCGTTCCAGCCGCCGCTCGGCGGTGTAGCCAAACAAGTCGAATACGGTGCCGCGCAGCCCCTTCAATGCGGCCAGCAACCGGAATCCAGTCATCATCCAAGGCCCGAAACTGGACTTCCTCGGGCGGCCATCCGCGTCGCGTCTGCCGAGTATCGGCGGGGCAAGGTGGAACTCCAGCCTGTCATAGCTGCCGAACTGGCGGGCCAGTTCGCGAGCAAATGATCCGTCGGTGTAAAGGCGTGCGACTTCGTATTCGTCCTTGACCGCCATCAGCTTGAACAGGTTACGGACCACCGCTTCGGTTACCACCGTGGAACCCGGCGCAATCTTCGTTTCGGCAGCGCGGACAGACGCGATCTTGTCCGTGTAACGCCGGGCGTAGGCGGCGTTCTGGTAAGCAGCAAGAAACGCCGCCCGGCGCGCAACAACTTCATCCAGCGTTTGCGCGAGCGGCTTTTGCGACCGCGCCTCATCCTTGCCTTCCACAAGTTCGCGCACGAAGGCCGGATCGTGGGCGGCCCGGCGACCCCAGCGGAACGCGGCGATGTTCATGGCGACGGCCTCGCCATTCAGCTCGATCGCCTTCTCGACTGCCTCGACCGAGAGCGGCAAGCCGCCAAGCTGCAAGGCAAAGCCGAGCATGAACATGTTGGCACCGAGCGAATTTCCGAAAAGCACCGTCGCGGTGCGCGTCGCGTCGACGAAATGGGCCTTGTCGTCGCCTGCGGCCGACCTGATCGCCTTCTTCAGGCGCTCGACCGGCAACGAAAAATCCGCTGAACGGGTGAAGTCGCCCGGCATGATCTCGGCTGTGTTGGCGAGAAAGAGCGTGTGGCCCTCGCGCACCGAGGCCAGCACCTTCTTGGCGCCTGAAACAACGAGATCGCAGCCAAGCACAAGGTCGGCCTTGCCGGCGGAAACGCGGATGGCATGGATGTCTTCAGGCCGGGTCGCAATGCGGACATGGGTGAAGACCGCACCGCCCTTCTGGGCAAGGCCGGCCATGTCGATCATGCCGCAACCCTTGCCCTCCAGATGCGCGGCCATGCCCAAAATGGCGCCGATGGTGACGACGCCGGTGCCGCCGACGCCGTCGATGACCGCCGCCCAACCGTCGCGGTCCAGTTTATAGGACGCGGGTTCAGGCACGCCGGCCAGCGGATCGGCAGACCCGGCAAGCCCCGCAGCTTTCCTGATCTTGGCACCGTGAACGGTGACGAAGGACGGGCAGAAACCGTCGACGCAGGAGAAATCCTTGTTGCACGACGACTGGTCGATGCGGCGCTTGCGCCCGAACTCGGTCTCGACCGGCTGCACGGACACGCAGTTGGAAGCGACGCCGCAATCGCCACAGCCTTCGCAGACCAGTTCGTTGATGAAGACCCGCTTGTCGGGATCCGGGAACGCACCACGCTTGCGGCGGCGGCGCTTTTCGGCAGCGCAGGTCTGGTCGTAGAGCAGGACGGAAACGCCTTTCACGTCGCGCAGATCGCGCTGGACCCGGTCGAGATCTTCGCGGGGGTAGATAGTGACGCCTGAAGGAAATTCGGCGCGGCCGGCATATTTGTCCGGCTCGTCGGTGACGACGGCGATGCGGTCGACGCCTTCGGCCCGCACCTGCCTGGCTATGGCATCGACCGTCAGTCCGCCATCATGCGGCTGGCCGCCGGTCATCGCCACGGCGTCGTTGTAGAGGATCTTGTAGGTGATGTTGACGCCGCTTGAGCGGGCAAAGCGGATCGCCAGCGCACCGGAGTGGTTGTAGGTTCCATCGCCGAGGTTCTGGAAGATGTGGTCGCGCTTCGAGAACGGTGCTTGCCCCACCCATTGCGCGCCCTCGCCACCCATCTGGGTGAAGCCAACCGTCGAGCGGTCCATCCACAGCGCCATGAAGTGACAGCCGATGCCGGCGGCGGCAAGCGAACCTTCCGGCACCTTGGTCGATGAATTGTGCGGACAGCCGGAACAGAAATAAGGCGTGCGCGAGCCGACATCCTTGGTATCCGCCAGCATGGCCTGGAACTGCCGCAAATTGGCGACACGCGCGGCAATCTCGTCCGAGTGGCCGATGGTTTTCAGGATGCGTTCGCCGAGTGCAATGGCGATGTCGTTGGGGTCGAGCGCGCCCTTGGCCGGAAACAGCCAGTCGCCGCGCTCGTCCTTCTTGCCGACGATTTTCGGCTGGATGGCGCTGCCATAGAGGTTTTCGCGCAGTTGCACCTCGATCAGCGAGCGCTTCTCCTCGACGACGATGATCGTATCGAGGCCGCGCGCAAATTCCGCGACATGCTCGAAATCGAGCGGCCAAGGGCAGCCGACCTTGAAAAGCCTGATGCCGATGCGATTGGCGGCGGCTTCATCGATGCCGATGTCTTCCAGCGCCTGACGCACGTCGAGATAACTCTTGCCGACGGTGACGATGCCGAGCTTCGGCTTGCGCCCGCCGGAATAGACGATACGGTTCAACTTGTTGGCGCGGATAAAGGCGGCGGCGGCGGCGCGCTTGTGTTCGAACAGGCGCTCTTCCTGCCCGAGCATGTTGATCTCGTGGCGGATGCCCAAGCCACCGGGCGGCATGTCGAACTCGGGAATGACGATGTCGAGATGGCCGAGCGAAGCATCGACCGAAGCGGTCGATTCGATGTTGTCCTTCACACATTTGATGGCGGCCCATGTGCTGGCCAAGCGCGACAGGGCAAAGCCGTAAAGGCCGTAGTCGATCAGTTCCTGCACGCCGGCGGGATTGAACACCGGGATCATCGCATCGACGAAGGCGAATTCGGTGGCGTGGGCGTTGGTGGACGACTCCGCCATGTGGTCGTCGCCCATCAGCGCTAGAACGCCGCCGTTTTTGGAGGTGCCGGCAAGGTTGGCGTGGCGGAATACGTCGCCGGTGCGGTCGACGCCCGGTCCCTTGCCGTACCAGACGGAAAAGACGCCGTCATAGCGGCCTTCGCCCAAAAGTTCCGTCTGCTGCGTGCCCCAGCAGGCGGTCGCGGCCAGTTCCTCGTTAAGGCCGGGCTGGAAAACGATATCGGAGCCGGCAAGCTGGCTTTTGGCCTTCCACAATTGCTGGTCGAGCCCACCAAGGGGCGAGCCGCGATAACCCGAAATGAAACCTGCCGTGTTGAGGCCGGCCAGACGGTCGCGCTCGCGCTGCATGAGCAGCATGCGCACCACGGCCTGCGCGCCTGAGAGAAAGACGCGCTCCTTGGATAGATCGAATTTGTCGTCGAGCGCGACGGCATGCAACGTCATCAGGTTTCACCTCTGCGGAGGCCACGGCAAGCTGGCCAACGTCGAGAACAGATGAACCAGTCTTTCTGTCCAAACCCAAGAGGTCAAACGAAATCAATGCACATGCCAGTGGCGGCAGTAGCACATGCCATCAACTTGCGGTCGGGCACGCCACGCCTCGCCCGCCCGGAAGTTTGCCGTCGGGGTGGCCGGCAAGCTCGGGATTGGGCTTGTAGCCAGGGCCGACGACCAGCTTGCGGTCGGGCAGCATGTCCTGATCCTGCGCTGAAACCATTGTGGTATCGATCTGCTGCAAAAGGTTTCCATCGGCGCTTTCGATGCGGATTGCGACCTTGTAAGCCTTGTCCTTGACCACGCATTCCAGCGGCGGGCTTTCCACAGTCACCTTGGTCTGGCTGGGGAAAAGCTTCTGGCTGAACACCAGCGGTGCGCCGCCAGCCGGATTGTCCATCGTCGTTACCGCCACCTGCCCTTCGCCCATCGGGCGAAGCGGTTTCAGGGTCACAAGATATCTAAGCGTCGCTTCCCGGTAGTTGAACACGACGAGCCGCCCCGAGATCTCGAACAGCGCGTCTCTTGCGGTGTCGCGGCAAGCCCCGAGGCTTGCAGCGGCAACGAGCGCCAACGCGATGAGTGTGGCGCGCATGATCCTGCTAGGCATTGCCTGCCTCCCTTGTCTCTTCAACTCCCTTGGCCGCAACCTTGCGATGATAGTGGCGGCTCGCCTTGCGGCGGTTGCCGCAGACGGCCATGTCGCACCACAGCCGGCTGGAATTGCGGCTCTTGTCCAGGAAAAGCCAGTTGCAGTTCGGGCAAATCCGCATCCTGGCAAGACTGTCACTGGCCAGCAGCGAGAGTGCCGAAACGGCCAATGCCGCCTCGAAGGCAATGGGCGTTGCCGGATCGCCGAACGGCCTCCCCGGCTGGCCGATCTGCTCCCGCTTGCCGTGTAGCCCCGCAGCGCAGGCGGTGAGGAAGCCCGAGATATCTTCCGCCGTCATTTCGCCGGTCGCCACCGCAGCCCGGAAAAGCCCGTCGGTCGCCTCGCGGATTGCCAGCACTTGCCCGGCGATCTGGCGAGAGTTGCGTGCTGTCAATGTCCTGCCACCCAACTCTTCCGCCCTGAAGACGCTGGCGGCATCGGCAAAGCGCGCAATCTCGCCAATATCTTCAAAGCGGTCGAATGTCTTGCCGGGATGACCGCGCAACACCACCGTGTTGGCGGCGTCGAGGGCGAGCACGCCGCCGGCAAAACGATGCTTGATCCAAGAAACCGTCATGGCAACCTAAACTAACCAGTAAAACGTATTTGACAAGTTATATTCCGAGCGCCAAGAATGCGCCCCGGGATGCCCGGCGTGGACGCGTTTTGATGATCTATCTGTTCCAGCAGGCGTTGAACGGGCTGCATTCCGGTGCGCTCTATGCCTTGCTGGCCTTCGGCTATGCACTGACCAACGGCACCTTGAAGCGCACCAACCTCGCCTATGGCGGGTTGTTCGCCTTCGGCGGCCAGACGATGATCCTCGTCGCAGTGTTCGGCTGGAACGTGCTGTGGCTGACACTGCCAGCAACGGTTGCGCTCGGCATCGCCATTGCGCTCGCTTACGTCGCGCTGGTGAGTTCGCTATTGGCTGGCCGGGTCTTGCGTCCGTTGGCCGCTGCCTCGCCCAACGCCATCGTCACGGCCACGCTGGGCGTGCTGATCGCGCTGACTGAATTCAGCCGCATCGCAGCGGATACGCACGACTTCTGGCTGCCGCCGATGCTGGCCATACCGGTTGTCTTTGCCAGAACGGGCAGCTTCGAGGCAACGATGACGGTGATCCAGTTGCTGAACTGTGCCCTTGCTTCGGTGGCCCTGATTCTTGGCGGCATCGCGCTTTCCCGCTCGAACTTCGGCAGGGCATGGCGGGCGGTTTGCGACGACCCCGGCGCCGCCGCGCTTTGCGGCGCCGACACCGACAAAATCAGCCACCTTGCAATAGTTGCCGGCGGTCTTTGCGCGGCGACAGCCGGCATCATGGCAGGCCTGTTCTACGGCAATATCGGCTTTGGCGCGGGCTTGATCTACGGCCTCAAGATCCTGTTCGTCACCGCCGTCGGGGGCTACCTCTCGCCATCCAGGGCAGCGCTCGGGGCGGCTGCGTATGGCCTCGTCGAGTCGCTGTGGGCAGGTTATTTCCCGGTGGAATGGCGCGAAGCATGGATGCTGGTCATGCTTGCCGCCATGCTGGTGCTGATAGGTGCCGGACGCGACGGCGTCAAAGCGGCCTGAACAGTCAGACTTTCGTTGAATCCCAACAGGAAAGCCGGGTTTTGCCGGGTTTTCCGCTTTTCCAGACCGTTCAAAAAGCAACACTGGCGAGTTGACGGGTCAAGCCAGCATCCTGCATATCGTTGGTCCAATAAGAAGCGCTATGCGCCGGAACGGAATACGGGACTGCTGCCCAAGGGAGGAATTCCGATGAACCTGCTCGACGCCGTTTGGCGTTCGCCGACCGGGCAAGTCATGCTCGGCATCTTGCTGATCGTCGCCATCGCCGTGATCTGGACACGGACGCGTGATCGCGACATGACCGTGCTGCTTGCGATCTCAAGCCTCATCGACCGTATCAACGAATTCATCGGCAAGTGGATTTCCTGGGCGATCCTGATCTCGATCCTGGTCAGCGCCGGCAACGCGATCATCCGCAAAACGTTCAACATGTCCTCCAACGCCTGGCTCGAACTGCAATGGTACCTGTTCGGCGCAGCCTTCCTGCTTGCCGCCGCCTACACGCTGAAGCAGAACGAGCACATCCGCATCGACATCGTCTACGGCATGTTCTCACGCCGCGTGCAGCACTGGATCGATCTGTTCGGTCATGCGCTTTTCCTGATGCCGTTCGTGCTTTTGATGATCTTCTATTTCATTCCCTATGTGAGCCTCTCATTCCGCAGCGGCGAGATGTCGACCAATTCGGGTGGCCTGATCATATGGCCAGCCAAGACGCTGTTGCTGATCGGCTTCCTGCAACTCGGCTTCCAGGGCGTTTCCGAGATCATCAAGAAAATCGCGGTGATGTCCGGCAAGATGGATGATCCCACACCGTTCATATCGAGCCACGAACAGGCAAAGCTCGAAGCGGACGCCCTGGTTGAAGAGGCCCGCTCATGATCGAGTTCATCGCCCAGAACATGGCGCCGATCATGTTCTTCTCGCTCATCATCTTCATGCTGCTGGGCTATCCGGTGGCGTTCTCGCTCGCCGCCAATGGCCTTCTGTTCTTCCTCATCGGCGTCGAGATGGCCCCTTTTTCGGGCGGCAGCATCAATCTGTCATGGCCGCTGCTCTATGCGTTGCCGGAACGGTTCTGGGGCGTCATGTCGAACGACACGCTGCTCGCCATCCCGTTCTTCACCTTCATGGGCATCGTCCTCGAACGATCGGGCATGGCCGAAGACCTGCTTGATACGATCGGCCAGTTGTTCGGGCCGATACGCGGCGGCCTCGCCTATGCCGTGATCTTCGTCGGCGCGCTGCTTGCGGCCACCACCGGCGTCGTTGCTGCCTCGGTCATCGCCATGGGGCTGATTTCGCTGCCGATCATGCTGCGCTACGGCTACGACAGGCGCATGGCCAGCGGTGTCATCGCCGCCTCAGGCACGCTGGCGCAGATCATTCCGCCCTCGCTCGTGCTGATCGTGCTGGCTGACCAGCTCGGTCGCTCGGTGGGCGACATGTATGCGGGCGCCATCATTCCCGGACTCGTGCTGACCAGCCTCTACATGGGTTACGTCCTGCTGATGTCGATCATCCGGCCGAATTCGATGCCTGCGCTGCCGATGGAAGCGCGCACGCTCGGACACGGCGTGATTTCGCTGGCAGTGGCTCTCGCGGTTGCGGCCGCCGTTGCCTATGGCGCGCACGTTTACCTGTCCCCCACACATGGCTCCAACGCCGATATCCTCGGCGCGACGGTCGGCATCATCTTCATCTATGTCGTGGCGATCGCCGACCGGGCGCTGAACATCAACATGATGTCGAGGCTCGCCCAGCAAGTCATCATCGTGCTGATCCCGCCGCTCGCGCTGATCTTCCTCGTGCTCGGCACCATATTTCTCGGCATTGCGACACCGACGGAAGGCGGCGCCATGGGCGCGGTCGGCGCCCTGATCATGGCCGCGGCCAAGAAACGGCTCACGCTCGACGTCATCAAGCAGGCGCTGAATTCGACGACACGGCTGTCGGCTTTCGTGCTGTTCATCCTGATCGGCGCACGCGTGTTTTCGCTCACCTTCTACGGCGTCAACGGCCATCTATGGGTCGAGCACCTGCTGGTTTCGCTTCCCGGCGGCGAGGTCGGTTTCCTGATCGTGGTGAACATACTGGTCTTCTTCCTGGCGTTCTTCCTCGACTTCTTCGAACTGGCCTTCATCGTGGTGCCGCTGCTGGCTCCGGCCGCGGACAAGCTCGGCATCGACCTGATCTGGTTCGGCGTTCTGCTCGGCATCAACATGCAGACCAGCTTCATGCATCCGCCGTTCGGCTTCGCGTTGTTCTATCTGCGTTCGGTGGCAGCCCGCGTGCCCTATCTCGACCGCATCACCGGCAAGCAGATCGCGCCGGTGACGACCGGGCAGATCTATTGGGGGGCTGTGCCGTTCGTGGTCATCCAGGTCATCATGATCGGACTGACGATCCTGTTCCCGCAGATGGTCATGCACTACAAGGGCGAGGTGGTCGACCCTTCGACCATCGAGATCAAGGTGCCTGAACTGCCTGGCCTCGGCCTACCTCCGCTCGGCGGTGCGCCGACCGATGGCAGCGCCCCATCGGGTCTCGGGTTGCCGCCAATCAGCACGCCGCCTGCGGGGGGCAATGCGCCGTCTTCACCCGACCAGCCGGCGGCGCCAGGCAACACGGCGCCTGCCATGCCGGACTTGACCCAACCGCCAAGTTTCAACTGAGCTCCTGGCCAAGTCGCCAGACAAACAAAAACCCCGGAGCCAAAACTCCGGGGTTTTCGATTCCAGGCAACCCACGCGCCCGAAAGGCGCGTGGTCCGATGGCCAGCTTACAGCTTGTTCCCGCGCTGCTGGATCATCATGAAGGTGTCGAAATTGTATTCGGCGATCTGCGCCCACAGATAGTGTTCCTTGCGGAACGCCGTGATCGAATCCCAGATCTTCTTGAAGCCCTCATTCGAGGCCATCATCTCGGCATAGACCTCGTTAGACTTGTCGAAGCAAGCCGACAGGATTTCCTGGCTGAACGGGCGAAGCTGGGCGCCGTTGGCAACGAGCGACTTCACCGCGGTCGGATTCAGGTAGTCGTACTTCTGCAGCATGTTTGCATCGGCGGCCTGCGCAGCCGTGCGGACCAGCGACTTGTAGGCCGGCGACAGTTCCTCGTACTTGGCCTTGTTGAACATGAGGTGGACGGTCGGGCCACCTTCCCACCAGCCCGGATAGTAGTAGTACGGCGCGACCTTCTGGAAGCCGAGCTTTTCGTCGTCATAAGGGCCGACCCACTCGGCAGCGTCGATGGTACCTTTTTCCAGCGCCGGATAGATGTCGCCGCCGGCGAGCTGCTGCGGCACCACGCCGAGCTTCTCGACCACCTTGCCGGCGAAGCCGCCGATGCGCATCTTGAGGCCGGAAAGATCGGCCAGCGTGTTGATTTCCTTGCGGAACCAGCCGCCCATCTGGGTACCGGTATTGCCGCCGGGGAACCCGACCAGCCCCTGCTTGCCAAGAAATTCATTGTAAAGGTCGATGCCACCGCCGTGGTAGTGCCAGGCATTCATGCCACGCGCGTTAAGCGCGAACGGCACGGCAGAGCCGAGCGCCCATGCAGGGTCCTTGCCCCAGTAGTAGTAGCCAACCGTGTGGCAGGCTTCGACCGTGCCGGCAGTCGTGGCATCGGCGGCCTGAAGGCCGGGAACGATTTCGCCAGCCGCAAACACCTGAACGGTGAAATTGCCGTCGGTTGCCTCCGAAAGCATCTTCGAGAAGACTTCGGCGCCACCGTAGATCGTGTCGAGCGACTTCGGGAAGGACGATGTCAACCGCCACGTGATCTTAGGATTGGATTGGGCGATTGCCGGCGTGGCAAGCGTTGCGGCAGCGGCCGCAGCCCCTGCGCCGGCCGTACCGGCCTTCCGAATGAATGAACGACGATCCATCAACTTCCTCCCTTTCCGCAATAGGAATTTTTTTGCCCGATCACCGTGAATTCGTTTCGCTATCGGCAATCGGTGCAATGAGACAATACACACCAGACCTCTCTAGTCCAGCGGGCCGGACGTTAGCACAGCCAATATGGTTGCAGCTTCTCTTAAGCTGTCAAAAAGCTTGCAACTATAGTCGAACAATCTTCGGCTGGCGCAATGGCCAAGGCGAACTTGCCGTGGCAAAACGCCTTCATATTGCCTATCTTGAGTGCAGCTAGATCGCAGATCGCCAACGGATCAACCAAAAATGCTTCAGCCGCTCGTCGCCGTCTCCACTGACGTCAAGCAGTTCGAGAACTACACCTGGCATGCCGTGCCGCAGCAATATCTCGAGGCGGCGATTTCCGGCGCCGGCGTGCTGCCCGTGCTTGTGCCGTCGTTCGGCGACAGGCTCGACCTCGATGAACTCCTGTCGTCAGTCGATGGCGTGATGCTGACCGGCTCGAAATCGAACGTGCACCCATCGCTCTACGGCGGTGATGCCGGCGAGGCCAACGGTCCTTACGACGAGGCGCGCGACTCGACAACGCTGCCCCTGATCCGCAAGGCAATCGAGCGCGGCGTACCGCTGCTTGCGATCTGCCGCGGCATCCAGGAGATGAATGTCGCCCTTGGCGGTTCGCTTGCAACCGAAATCCAGGAACGCGAAGGCGCGCTCGATCACCGCGCGCCGGTCAGCGACAAGCAGGACGAGCGCTTTGCCATCCGCCAGAAAGTGTCGATCAAGCCGGGAAGCTGCCTTGCCGGTGTGTTCGGCGCAGGCGAAATCGCCGTCAACTCCGTGCATCGGCAGGCCGTGGATCGGCTTGGCCCGAAATTGCAGGTCGAGGCGGTGGCCGAGGACGGCACGGTCGAGGCGGTGTCAGTCAAGGACTCGCGCGCCTTCGCCGTCGGCGTTCAGTGGCATCCGGAATATTGGGTGAAGTCCGACAGCGTGTCGCAACAGGTGTTCAAGGCCTTCGGCGATGCGGCCCGGCTTCACGCAGCAGCCCGCACGGGCACTCGCGCCGCGGCGGAGTGAGCGCTTAGCGTTTCCTGACGCCCGCCGTTTCCGGCACGGGCGTCAGCGGCCTTCCGGCCGAGAACCAAGCCACCAGATTATCCACGCACAGATCGGCCATGGCCTGGCGGGTATGCGCTGACCCTGACGCCACATGCGGCAACAGCATGGCATTGGGCGCGTCGAGCAGTGCCTGCGGCACATGCGGTTCATTAGCGAAGACATCGATGCCGGCGGCAGCGATAGTGCCATCGGCCAATGCTTTTGCCAGCGCATCCTCATCGACCGTGCTGCCGCGCCCGGTGTTCACGAAAACGCCGTTCGGTCCAAGCGCAGCGAAGATTTCAGCATTGACCGCCTTTTCTGTCGAGGGACCGCCGGGCGCAATGCAGATCAGCGTGTCCACCGCCTCGGCAAGCGCCTTCAACGTAGGATAATAGGCATAACCAACGCTCTCGACCGGGCGGCGGTTGTGGTAGGCGATCGGCAGGCCGAACCCTTCCAGCCGCTTTGCAATTGCCAGCCCGATGCGGCCCATGCCGAAAATGCCGATGCTGCGCTTTCGCAACGTCAGCGGGCTTACCGGTATCGGACCTTGAGAAGCCCACTTGCCAGCCCTCAGCCAGGCCTCGGCTTTTGGCAATTCGCGCAGCACGGAAATGAGGATGCCGACGGTTGAATCGGCGACTTCTTCGGTCAGCACATCCGGCGTGTTGGTGACCATCACGCCGCACTTCGCAGCATGGCCGACATCGACCGAGTCGTAGCCGACGCCGATCTTGGCGATGATCTCCAGCTTCGGAAACGCGTCGATGAACGCGGCGTCGATCTCGCCGAAGGTGGCGATGCCGCGCACCGCCGCCACGTCGGACGGATCGACAAGCGAAGCGTCAGGCCTTTCGATCTCAAGGAGCCTGAAGGCCGAGGCGATGCGGCTTATGGCGTGGTCGTGCAGGGTTCCCGGCACCAGTATGGTGACGGGCGCAGGCGATGCGGGATCGGTCATGAACGTTCCACAGGCCGTCCGGTCGACTGGCGCACATGCAATTCCGGCTTGATGAGATCCTGCGACAGATGCACCGGCTGGCCGTTCAGCTTGTCGAGAAGCGCACTCGCGGCGCGGCGGCCGACCTCGCGCTGGCCGTTCCACACCGTCGTCAGAGCCGGCGTGGCAATGGCCGCTTCTTCCAGATCGTCATAGCCGGTAACAGAGATGTCATGGCCCGGCAGGAGGCCGGCCCGCGCGATGCCGTTCATCAGGCCGATGGCGACGAGGTCGTTCCAGCAGCAGGCAGCCGTGGGCTTGTCCTTCAGCGCCAATAGCTGGTTCGCCGCCTCGAACCCGCCCTGCTTGGTGCGAGGGCCGGCGATGCGCCAGGATGGCTTTACCTCAAGGCCTGCTTCCTCCATCGCGTGGACATAGCCTTGGTAACGGTCGCGGCCGGTGGAGGTCTGGTCGGTGCCGCCGATCATGGCGATGCGCTTGTGACCGAGCGAGATGAGGTGGTTGGTGGCGAGCGCCGTTCCATAGGCGTCGTCACCGCGGAACACAGGCACATGGGCACCATCGACGTCGCGGGCGATCAGCACCGCCGGCAGGCCGTTTTCCTCGGCCATGAGTATGTCCGACGCCGGCGTATCGATGGCCGGCGACATGATCACGCCATCGGCGCCCAACTGCAAAAGCGTGTCGATGAAGGTGCGCTGCTTGTCCAGCTGGTCGTAATGGTTGGACAGGATGAAGGTCTGGCGCGAGCGGTCCAGTTCATGCTCGATGGAGCGCAGGATCTCGGCGTAGAACGGGTTCATGATGTCGTGCACGACGACACCGACAATGCCCGAGCGCGAGGTGCGCAGGCTGGCCGCACGGCGATTGTAGATATAGCCGATCTCGCGCGCATGTTCCTTGATGCGGTCGCGCGTCGACCCGGCCACCAGCGGACTGTCGCGCAACGCCAGCGAGACGGTTGCGGTCGAGACGCCCAATGCGTCCGCGATCGTCGAAAGCTTGATTTTCTGTGCCAGCGCCTCGGGTCCCCACCGCATTAGATCAGGATGAGCGTGGATCTGACCATCCAAGCCATCCGGCATTTAAACAGTTTAAATGCGGCTTATGCCATCGTTCTGCAGCGAATCAAAGCTTTTTTGCCACCACCTCGGTTTCGGCGCCAGGCCCGGCCTGATTGCGAACGCGCAGCCTGTGCTCGCGATGGATGATGTAGAGCCCGCTGGCGACGATGATGCCTGCGCCTGCCAGCGTCCAATTGTCCGGGAACTGGTCGAAGATGAACCAGCCGAACGCGATCATCCAGATCATTTGCAGATAGGGATAAGGCGCAAGCGAGGTGGCGGTTGCCTGCCTGTAAGCCTGGATCAGGCACCAGTGGCTGACCCCGCCAAAAAAGCCCAGCATCAACAGAATGAACCAATGCCAGGCGTCCGTTGGCAAGGTCACCGAAAACGGCAGCGTCGGCAACAGCAGCGCGGCCGGCGCCAACGCAGCGAAAAGCACGAGGCTTTCCGGCGTTTCGGTAGCCGACAGGCGCCGGGTCATGATGACGTAGAAACAATTGGACAGCATCGAGCACAAGGCAAAGAGGTGGCCGATGCCAAAGACGCCGACACCGGGACGGGTAATGACCAGAACGCCAATGAAGCCGGCAAAGATGGCCAGCCAGCGCCGCCAGCCGGCCCATTCGCCAAGCATCGGCCCGGCAAGCGCGGTGATCACCATCGGCCCGAAGAAATAGATCGACGTCGTTTCGGCCAGTTGCAGGTAGCGCAGGGCAAGGATGTTGAAGACAGTCGAGCCGGCCAGGAAAAGGCCGCGCAAAACGTGCGCCGGCAGGCTTGCGGGACGAAAGCGGCTGACGCTTTGCCACCCGCGAAACAGCACCAGCACCAGAACGACATGCCCGGCAAAGCGCACCCAGGCGATGAAGAGCGGCGCGATGCCGGCAAGCACCAGATACTTGCTGGACGAATCCAGGAAAGTGAACAGGATATAGGTGACGACCATATAGAGGATGGCCGCGACAGGCGTCGCGTTGTCGTCCGGTCGGGGGGAGGTGTTCACAGCAAAGCCTGAATCAACGTGCTTTCTCGTTGTGTCAGCTTTGTGCCAACCCGCCACGCGCTGCAAGCGCAAATGCGGCTGGCCTATCCGAAAAGGCCCGGCAATCTCCCGATGCTATTCCTCGGCTTCGGGCTCTTCTTCGACCATGACTTCCGCACCGGAAAGATTTGCCTCGACGCGCGCCAGAAGCTTGTAGAGCGCCTTCTGATCCTTCTTGTCGAGGCCCTTCAGCGCCTGCTTTTCGGTCTTCTTCACCGATTTCTCGATAGCCATGATCATTTCGCGGCCGGAATCGGTCAGGAAGATATGGGCCTGCCGGGCATCGGAATTCGAAGCCCTTTTATCCAGGAAACCCTGTGCCTGAAGCCGGTTGATGGTCTTGGTGATGGTCGGGGGGCGAACGCCCAGCCGATCGGCGAGCGTACCCGGCGTTTGCCCATCCTCGCGATCGAGCGCGAGCATGATCTGGTCCTGCCCGGCGTAAAAACCGTGCGCGAGCAGCCGCGCCGCAAGCGCGGTACGCGCCAGCCTGGCAGCCGAATGCAGCCGGCTCATAGTCGCTGTTCTGTCAGCCTTGGCCATGTCTTCCCCTCAATCCGGACAGGCGGCACGATAGCACACGCCGCCATTTACACTGGCTTTGATTTTGGTCCCGACGAAACCCTTTTGCCGGCAATCAAAACCGCAGCGGCTTGCTTATGACAGAACCGCATTGCAGTTTCATGACACTGTTTATCCGGCTGACTTGTTTTGCGAACAGGCTACCCAGCTCCCTTAAGCCGACTGTCCGGCACACCAGCCTGATGACCATGCCCATTGGAAATTATAGCCACCGAGCCAACCGGTAACATCGACGACCTCGCCAATGAAATAAAGGTCCGGCATGGCCTTCACCGCCATCGTCTTTGAATCGAGATCGCGCGTATCGACACCGCCCAGCGTCACTTCCGCCGTCCGATAGCCCTCCGAACCGGCAGGTTTGACGCGCCAGTCGTTGACGGCAGCTTCGACGCGACGAAGTTCGCGGTCCGGCAGGTCGGCCATGTTTCCCGATATGCCCAACTGCTCCGCAATCATCTGGGCGAGCTTTTTCGGCAGCAAGGCAGCCAGCGCGGTCTGCAGCGCCTGCTTGCCATTTTCGGCCCTTGCCGAACGCAGCGCCGCGAACAGATCGGCGCCCGGCAACATGGCTATGCCGATCTCGTCGCCTTCACGCCAGTACGACGATATCTGCAGGATGGACGGGCCGCTAATGCCGCGATGGGTAAACAGCATGGCTTCCTCGAACTGCGTCTTGCGGCAGGAGACGACGGCATCGACGGCGATGCCGCTGAGCGGCTTAAGAGGCTCCAGCGTGTTCGGCTCGAAGGTCAGCGGCACCAGCGCGGGCCTGGTTTCAACCAGCCGCACGCCGAACTGCGCGGCAATGTCGTAACCAAGGCCCGTCGCGCCCATCTTGGGGATCGATTTGCCGCCGCATGCCACGACCAGTGAGGCGCAGCGTACCGAACCCGTTTCCAGGGCGACGTCGAAGCCGTCCGCGGTCTTGTCGATTTTTTCCACGCGCGTGTTCAGCCGAAGCGCAGCGCCGTGGCGCTTCATTTCATCCAGCAGGAGCTGGATGATCTGCGTGGCCGAGCCATCGCAAAACAATTGCCCCAGCGTCTTTTCGTGAAAGGAGATGCCGTGGCTTTTGACCAGCGCAATGAAATCATGCTGCGAGTAGCGTTTCAGCGCCGAAATGCAGAAATGGGGGTTCTGCGAGAGGAAATTCTTTGGTGCGGCATGGATGTTGGTGAAGTTGCAACGTCCGCCGCCGGAGATGCGAATCTTCTCGCCGGCGCTACGGGCATGGTCGATGACGAGCACCCGGCGCCCGCGCCGTGCCGCCTCGATTGCGCACATCATGCCGGCAGCGCCCGCCCCAATGATCAATACGTCGACCGAATCCACGCGGCGCCCCTAGGTCGTGAACTCATAAATCTGGTCGAAATGGTGTGAGGTCATCTGTTCGGATACGCGGAGAAAGAGCGCAGGAAATGTCATTCATTTTCAAGCTCTTTCGACAAAGTAGCCGTGCAGATGGACCACATCCTGCGGACGCCGGAACGGCTGCATGCTGCCGCGTCGAACCGCTCGGCCGATGGCCCACATCGCCCTTCGCGCTTCTCCTCGCAGCTTTTTGCCGTTCCAGGCGCCATTTCGATCACATTTATGAGTCCACGACCTAACACAACAAGTCTCCTATAGCGTTTGATCGCAGCCTTACATCAGATTTTCATCGCACCGGTGCGCAATCTGGCCCAACGCGAAACGGTTTGGATTCGTCGTGCAAAACGCAGCCAAGCATCCTATATGGAGCCCACATTCCCTTTCGAGGCCCGACATGAGCGACACCCAGACGCAAATTCCCGTAACCGTTCTGACAGGCTATCTCGGCTCGGGCAAGACCACCTTGCTCAACCGGATTCTTTCGGAAAACCACGGCAAGCGCTACGCCGTCATCGTCAACGAGTTCGGCGAGATCGGCATCGACAACGACCTGATCGTGGAATCCGACGAAGAAATCTACGAGATGAACAATGGCTGCGTGTGCTGCACGGTGCGCGGCGACCTGATCCGCGTCGTGGAAGGCTTGATGCGGCGTCCGGGGCGCTTCGACGCCATCGTGGTGGAGACGACAGGGCTCGCCGATCCGGTGCCGGTGGCGCAGACCTTCTTCATGGACGAGGACGTGCGCTCCAAGACCAAGCTCGATGCTGTCGTTGCGCTGGTGGATGCCAAGCACCTGCCGCTGCGCCTGAAGGATTCGAAGGAGGCGGAAGACCAGATCGCCTTCGCCGATGTCGTGGTCCTCAACAAGACCGATCTCGTCACGGACGATGAGTTGCGCGACGTGGAAGCCACCGTGCGTGCCATCAACCCGGCGGCGAAAATCCACCGCACCCAGCGCTCGGGCGTCGATCTCCGGGAAGTGCTCGACCGCGGCGCGTTCGATCTTACCCGCGCGCTGGAAAACGATCCGCATTTCCTCGACGCGCATGACGATCACGACCATGACCATGAATGCGGTCCGGATTGCGACCACGATCATCACCACCACCATCATCATGATCACGACCATCACGGCCATGACCATCATGACCACGCCCACCCGTCAGCCATCCATGACGTGACGGTGCAGTCGGTGTCGCTGCGCGGCGGCGAGATGGACTCGCGAAAATTCTTCCCGTGGATCGAGAAGATCACCCAGATGGAAGGCCCGAACATCCTGCGCCTGAAAGGCATCATCGCCTTCAAGGACGACCCCGACCGTTACGTCGTGCAAGGCGTGCACATGATCCTCGAGGGCGATCACCAGCGCGCATGGAAAGACGGCGAGAAGCGCGAGAGCCGGCTTGTGTTCATCGGCCGCGAACTCGATGCCGAGCGGCTGAAGAAGAGCTTCGACGCCTGCCAGGCCGTGACTGCAAACTGACCCATGCCGACAGTCGCACCGCTTGATCTCGACGGCCACTGCCTTGCCGCCGTCTTCCTGAACAATGTTCCGCATTTCGCGCTGGCAGACGGCGCGGTGCATCGGCTGGATCACGGCCACAAGACGGTCGAGGCCAATGACGGCCTGCTCGCGACATTCCACGATGCAGTGAACGACCGGCTGATCACTGGCGGCGAGGACGGAAAGGTGTTTGCCGTCAAGAGCGAGGGGGTGGTCGAACAACTGGCCGATGCCGGCAAGAAGTGGATCACCAGCGTCTCCGCCGGCCCGCAGGGAGCAGTAGCCTATGCCTCCGGCAAGATCGCCTATGTGCGGTTTTCTGACCGCAAGTTGAAGGAATTTGTCCATCCGCGCTCGGTCGAGGGCATCGCCTTCGCACCGAAAGGCATGCGCATCGGCGTTGCCCGCTACAATGGCGCGACGCTGCATTTCCCGGCGGCAGATGGCAAGCCGACGGAACTTGAATGGGCCGGCGCCCATACCGGCATCGCCTTTTCGCCCGACGGCAATTTCCTCGTCACCACCATGCAGGAAAACGCCCTGCACGGCTGGAAGCTTGCCGATGGCAAGCACATGCGCATGAGCGGCTACCCAGCCAAGGTCAAGAGCCTGTCGTGGTCCGCGAAAGGCAAGTGGCTGGCGAGTTCCGGTGCGCCGGCGGCAATCGTATGGCCATTCCAGGCCAAGGATGGCCCGATGGGCAAGGCACCATTGGAGCTCGGCACGCGCGGCAACAGCATGGTGACCTGCGTCGCCTGCCATCCAAGCCAGGACGTCGTGGCCATCGGCTACGAAGACGGCATGGTCATCGCGGCCCGCTTCACCGACGCCAAGGAAGTGCTGCTGCGCCGGCCCGGCAAGGGCGCCATCACCTCGATGATGTGGGACAGGGAAGAACGCCGCATCGTGTTCGGCTCCGCAGCCGGCGACTGCGGCGTCATCGACATAACCGCCTGACCAACACCCGACGACTGCCCAGCGCAAAGACCTTTGCTGGCCGGATTGCCGTCCTCATGCCGCATTGGCTATGAGTGGCGGCCATGACCAGACACGACGACATCACCTTGGGCGGCATTGCCCGCAACCGGATCGAGCAGATCCGCGATACCGAATCCGAAACCTTCCGGGCCGCCCGCCCGAAAAGCGAGGCAAAGGTCGGCAACGGCATTGCCGGCTTCCTCGGCGGCGTGCCGATGCACTGGATGAAGGACTGGCCGACGCCCTTCCCGATCGTCGTCGATCAGGCCAAGGGCGCGACCATTACCGACATCGACGGCAACCGGCTGGACGACTTCTGCCTTGGCGACACCGGCTCGATGTTCGGCCATTCGCCGCCGCCAGTCGCACGCGCCATCCGCCGGCAGGCCGGGCGCGGCCTGACCTACATGCTGCCTTCGGAAGACGCGCTGGCCATCGGGCCGCTGCTGCAGGAAAAGTTCGGCCTGCCGTTCTGGCAGATCGCGACGACCGCTACGGATGCCAACCGCTTCGCGCTGCGTATTGCCCGCGCGGTCACCGGGCGCGAAACCATCCTCGTCTTCAACGGCTGCTATCACGGCTCGGTGGACGAGACGATGGTTCGGCTGAAGGACGGCCGCGCCATCAATCGTCCCGGCCTCGCGGGCGAATTCCGCGATCTCACCCGCGCAACCAAAGTGATCGAGTTCAACGACCTGCCCGCCCTTGAAGCCGCGCTGGCTGACAAATCCGTTGCCTGCGTCATCACCGAACCGGTGCTGACCAATTCGTGCATGGTGCTGCCGGAACCCGGCTTTCATGCAGCGCTTCGCAAGCTGACACGCACAGCCGGTACGCTTCTTTTGATCGACGAGACGCACACGATCTCCACCGGCCTTGGCGGTTACACGAAGGTTCAGGGGCTGGAACCGGACCTGTTCGTGCTCGGCAAGCCAATTGCCGGCGGCGTACCAGCCAGTATCTGGGGCATGAGCGACGAACTCGCCTCGCGTTTTGCCGCTTATGAACGCTCCAAGGAGCCCGGCTACTCCGGCATGGGCACGACGCTATCGGCCAATCCGCTGCAATTCGCCGCGATGCGGGCGACGCTTGAAGAGGTGATGACGGCAGAAAACTACGCCCATATGGAACATCTGGCACGGCGGCTTGACGCCGGGCTGACGGCCGTGATCGACCGCTATCGCCTGCCCTGGCACGTCGCCCGCGTCGGCGCGCGCGTCGAGTTCATCTGTGCACCGGGGCCGCTCAAAAATGGCGGCGAGGCAGAAGGCGCGCATGTGCCGGAACTGGAAGCCGCAATCCATGTCGCGCTGGTCAATCGCGGCGTGCTGATCGCACCGTTCCACAACATGATGCTGATCTCGCCCGCCACACGCGTCGCACAGGTCAACCGGCTGATCGCGGCCTTTGCCGATGTTGCCGCGAAACTTGCGGCGTGAGACAAGCACGATAGCGTCCACCAGAGTTTCATCATGACATCACCCTCGGGCTCGAAGCCCAGCGAAGCGCAGGCCTTTCTCGACCGGCATCCGGAGATCGAGGCCTTCGATATCGTCTTGACCGATTCCAACGGCGTCGGGCGCGGCAAGATCGTACGCCGGCACGAGCTGATGAGCATCTATGAGGGCGGGCGGCATATGCCGATCTCGATCCTCGGCCTCGACATCACCGGCGAGGACGTCCACGAAACCGGCCTGATCTGGGATTCAGGCGACGGCGACCTGCGCGCATGGCCGCTTCCCGGCACCCTGGTGCCGCTCTACGGCACCAGCCCTGCGCGCGGGCAGGTGCTGATGGCGATGTACCACCTCGACGGCGCGCCGATGACGTCGGACCCGCGCCATGCGCTGGCAAGGCAGGTCGAGGCGCTGGCAAGCAAGGGCCTGCATCCGGCCGGCGCGTTCGAACTGGAGTTCTTCCTGCTGGCCAACGAGCGCGACGCCGACGGCAAGGTGCAGCCCGCCCGCGCCGTTCTGGACGGGCGCAAGAGCGGCAAGACCGAAGTCTATTCCGTCGACCACCTGCACGGCATGGAGCCGCTGTTCTCCGACATCTATGCCGCTGCCAAGGAACAGGGCGTTCCGACCGAAACGGTGATTTCGGAATATGCGCCGGGCCAGTACGAACTGACGCTGCACTACCGCAAGGATGTGATGCGCGCCGCCGACGACCTCATCCTGCTCAAGCGCATCGTGCGCGCGCAGGCGCGCCGTCATGGCGTCACCGCCTGCTTCATGGCCAAGCCGATCGAATCCTATGCCGGCTCCGGCATGCATTTCCATGTCTCGTTGCTCGACCGCGAAGATCGCAACGTGTTCACAGAAAAGGCCGGCGAAAGCTGGTCGCCGCTGCTGCTCAACGCGCTGGGCGGGCTTGCCGACACGATGGCTGAATCGATGCTGGTGTTCGCGCCGCATGCCAATTCGTGGCGTCGCTTCGTCGCGCAATCCTATGCGCCGGTAGCGCCCACATGGGGCGTCAACAATCGCTCGGTGGCACTGCGCGTGCCCGCCGGCGAGGCGAAGAACCGGCGTATCGAGCACCGCCCTTCCGGCGTCGATGCCAACCCCTACCTCGTTGCTGCGACGGTTCTTGCCGGCATTTCGAAGGGGCTGGATGAAAAGCTCGACCCCGGCCCCGAAACGACGGGCAACGGCTACGAAGCCGCCGAGGACGCGCGCAGCGTCATGCCGGCAGACTGGCGCGAAGCCATCAAGGCGGCGCAAGCCTCGGAATTCCTGCGGACGGCGCTCGGCGACGACCTGCACCGGACCTTCACATCGATCAAATACGCCGAGTATCTGCGCGTAGCCCGCACCATCAGCGAACTCGACTACCACCTCTATCTGCACGAGGTTTGACGCCTGCCCGGCAGGCGCACTCCGTTCATGGGGTACGTCAAATTTAATAGCGCAACCGGTAAAAAGAACATATCATGAACAAATGGCTACGCTCACACTTCGCGAAAAACTCGCCATCCTCTCGGATGCGGCCAAATACGATGCATCCTGCGCATCGTCCGGCTCGGTAAAGCGGGACTCGCTGAAGAGCGGCGGCATTGGCTCGACCGAAGGCATGGGCATCTGCCATTCCTACGCGCCGGATGGCCGCTGCATCTCGCTCCTGAAAATCCTGCTGACCAATTTCTGCATCTATGATTGCAGCTATTGCATCAACCGTTCGTCGTCCAATGTCCCGCGCGCGCGGTTTTCTATCGACGACGTGGTGCGGCTCACCATGGACTTCTATCGCCGCAACTACATTGAGGGCCTGTTCCTGTCTTCCGGCGTGATCCGTTCACCCGACCAGACGATGGGCGAGATGGTCGAGGTAGCGCGGCGGCTCAGGCTTGAGGAAAAGTTCGGCGGCTACATTCATTTGAAGACCATTCCCGAATGCTCGGCCGAACTGATCGAGCGGGCGGGCCTTTATGCCGACAGGCTCTCGATCAATATCGAATTGCCCACGGACGAAAGCGTGAAGAAGCTTGCGCCGGAAAAGAAGCCGGAAACCATCCGCCTATCGATGGCCAAGCTGCGTGCGAAGATCGAGGAAAAGGCCGAGCCGACACTTAGGACGAAGACACGCGAACGCTTTGCACCCGGCGGCCAGTCGACGCAGATGATCGTCGGCGCAGACAAGACCAGCGACGACGGCATCCTGAAAACCAGCGCGCGGCTTTACGGCAGCTATCAGCTACGCCGCGTTTATTACTCCGCTTTCAGCCCGATCCCGGATTCCTCATCGGCACTGCCTTCGCAAAAACCGCCGCTGTTGCGCGAACACCGGCTTTATCAGGCAGACTGGCTGATGCGCTTCTACGGCTTCGGGCAAGGCGAAATTCTGCAAGGCACAGCCGACGGCATGCTGGATCTTGCCATCGATCCGAAGCTCGCCTGGGCGCTGCGCAACCGCGGGCAATTTCCCGTCGACGTCAACCGCGCATCCCGGGAAATGCTGCTGCGCGTGCCGGGGCTTGGCACGAAGGTGGTGGACCGCATCCTGCAGACGCGCCGCCATCGGCGCCTGAGGCTGGAAGACGTGGGCCGGCTTTCGAAATCGATTGCCAAGCTCCGTCCCTTCATCACCGCAGAAGGTTGGTCGCCGGGAGCGATGACGGACATGGCGGCGCTTCGCCAGACAATCGTGCGGTCTTGCGAGCAACTGGCGCTGTTTTGACCCATGCAGACGATGCAATTCGCCCTTTCCCCGTTCAGCGTCGCGCTTGCCGGCGAAACCGATTTCGCCGGCTGGCGGAATGCAGCGCGAAAGCTGGCCTTGAACGATATCAGTCCGCAAGCCGTGACGTGGGTAATCGATACCAATGCCGCCGATGAGGACAAAACTCTTCCGGAAGCGCCTGACACTACAAGCCTCAACGTACCGCGCAGCTTCGTTACGCGCGCCGAATCCGTCATCTGCCACCGCGACTCCGAACGTTTCGCCCTGCTTTACCGCCTGCTCTGGCGCTTGAGGCGTGAACCCAAGCTTCTTGAGATCGCCTCCGACCCGGATGTTCGTCGCTTCGAGGCGATGGAAAAGGCAGTCGGGCGCGACATGCACAAGATGCGCGCATTTGTGCGCTTTCGCCGGATCGAAACAAGCAACGGCGAGCATTTCGTTGCCTGGTTTGAGCCGTCGCACTTCATCGTTGAGCGCAACGCGCCATTTTTCGTGCGTCGCTTCACCGGCATGTGCTGGACCATCTTGACGCCCTGTGCCTCGGCAAGCTGGAACGGCGAAACCCTGTCCATCGGACCGGGCGCGTCGAAAACGGACACTCCTGCCGAGGATGCCGCCGAAGATCTATGGCAAACCTATTTCCGGAACATTTTCAACCCCGCGCGGCTGAAGGTGCAGGCGATGCAAAAGGAGATGCCCAAGAAATACTGGCGGAACTTGCCGGAGGCCGCGCTCATTCCTGACCTGATCGCAGGAGCGGACGAGGCCGCGAAAGAGATGATTGCGCGGACGCCGACACAACCCGCGGCCCATCACGCCAAGGTGCAAGCCCTGCATTGGCCGGCAACGGATGCACATGCCGATAATGAGGACGGAAATTATACCTCGCTGGATGCCATGCGGAACGCCGCCATAAGCTGCCGGCGCTGCCCGTTGTGGCGCGATGCCACCCAAACGGTGTTCGGAAACGGTCCGCCCGATGCGGAACTCATGTTTGTCGGCGAGCAGCCGGGCGATCAGGAAGACATTGCTGGCAAGGCGTTCGTCGGACCGGCAGGCAAGGTGTTCGACGCAATTCTGACTGATGCCGGCATCGACCGGCAGAAAACCTACGTCACCAACGCGGTCAAGCACTTCAAGTTCGAGCCGCGCGGCAAGCGCCGCATCCATTCCAGGCCGAACGCAGGCGAGGTTCAGGCTTGCCGCTGGTGGCTCGACAAGGAATTGGCGTTGGTAAACCCGCGTCTGGTCGTGGCTCTCGGCGCGACCGCTGCCCTCTCCCTGCTCGGCAAGAGCATTGCGGTGACGAAAATGCGTGGCGAGGTGGTCGAACGCATAGATGGGCTGCGGGTATTCCTCACCATTCATCCGTCTTTCATTCTGCGCATTCCCGACGAGGCACAGAAGGAAGCGGAACGCCGGCGCTTTCTTAACGACATGCGGGCCGTGAAGAAGCTGATGGCCTGAAGCTGGAGGCCGCCATCAGCCTGCCTCATCTCGATCCGAGCCGGATCTGGGTCGCCTGCCGATCGCGTCGCTCAACCTTTGGCACGCATTGCGCACCGTTTCCTCGTCGTTGCTCTCGCTAACGATGATCCGGCGCCCGGACGGAGTGATCGCACGGCAGCGAAAATAGGGATCGCCCTCGGAATCCTTGTCCCGAATAACGACCGGATCAGCCATCACCTTCAATGAGAAGGTTTCGGTGCTTCGGCGCAACAGCCATCTTTCATTCACCGTCACCTGGCCGTTGACGACGGTCATGCGAAATCGCGGCGTTCCGAAGAAGTAGCTGCAACCGCCAAGGCCAAACAGCCAGAACAGGCCGAGAATGGCCCATTCGACTGCCGGATCATATTGCCGAAAGCCGCCGTCGCGCATGAAAATATAGGTGAACAGGCACAGAAACCCCGTCCAGATGGCCATGAAGACCCAGCCGGCGACCGCCATATTATTGCGAAATTCCAGCCGCTCGTCTTGCAGTTGCCGTGCCCTCACACGCAATGACGGCAACCCTCTACATGAGGATCTTTAAGCTTGCGCGCGACGATTCGTGAAAATTTTCTGCAATCACCGAATGAGAATTGCCCGCAGATCATTGACGTTGGTGCCGGTCGGGCCGGGCACGAACAGATCGCCAACCGAATTGAACGCCGTCCAGGCGTTGTTGCCGGCCAGCATCGCCTTGGCGTCGACACCGGCTGCGCGCATACGCGCCACGGTCGAGCCATTGGCGAAAGCGCCGGCATTGTCCTCCGAGCCGTCGATGCCGTCGGTATCGGCGGCCAGCGCCTCGATTCCGTCATGGCCGTCGATGCCGATGGCGAAAGCGAGCAGGAACTCGCTGTTGCGTCCGCCCTTGCCCTTTGCGCGCAAGGTCACCGTCGTCTCGCCGCCGGACAAGAGCAGCACCGGCTTCTTGAAAGGCCGGTTGCGGGTGGCGATCTCGCGGGCGATAGCCGCATGGACCGACCCGACCTCGCGCGCCTCGCCCTCCAGCGAATCCGACAGGATCACCGCTTCGATGCCCTGCCGCTTGGCCTCGGCCGCGGCGGCCTCCAATGATACGGCGGCGGAGGCGATAATCTGCACCTCGTTGCGGGCGAAGCGCTTGTCCTTCGGGTCCGGCGCATCGGCAGCCGGCGAATTGATGTGCGCCATGACGGCGGCCGGAAGCTTCATGGCGTAGGTTTCGATGGCTTTCAGCGCATCGGCGCGGCTTCCCGTGCTCGGCACGGTCGGACCTGAAGCCACGAGTGCCGGATCATCGCCCGGAATGTCCGACACCACGAGCGACACAACCTTCGCCGGCCAGGCGGCGGCGGCCAGCCTGCCGCCCTTGATGGTCGAGACGTGCTTGCGGATGGTGTTCATGGCGGAGATCGGCGCGCCTGAGGCGAGCAGCGCCTCGTTGACGGCAATCTCGTCGGCAAGTGTCAGACCAGTGGCGGGGGCAGCCAGCAGCGCCGAACCACCGCCACACACCAAGGCTATCACCAGATCGTCTTCGGTCAGGCCCGAAACCTTCGCCATGACCCGCTTTGCGGCTTCCAATCCCGCCGCGTCCGGAACCGGATGCGAGGCTTCGACCACCTCCAGATGCCTCGTCGGCGCACTGTAGCCGTAGCGCGTAACGATCAGGCCATCCACCGGTCCGTCCCAGACATTCTCGAAGGCAGCAGCCATCTGCGCTGCTCCCTTGCCGGCGCCGATGACGATCGTCCTGCCTTTCGGCTTGGCCGGCAGGTGGCTGCGAATGGTCTTTTCCGGGTCGGCGGCGGCAACGGCAGCGTCGAAGATGGATGTCAGGAAGCGCTTGGAATCCATGCAGGGGTCGCTTTTCTAGTTGGATTTCTGGGCGGGCAAAGTCAGCTTGTCACGGTCGTGGCCGAGATATTCGCACAAGGCATCGAAGACAAGCTTCGCCTCCTGGCGCTTGATGGTCTCGATGTCGTCGGCGACGGCCATCGGCACTCCTCCCGGAAAGTCGCCAGACGCTTTGGCCGATCAGTGTGCCTGGGTCAAGCGGGAGTTAGGCCAAGCGGGCAATTCGCCTCAGGCGGCAAGCTCGCTCTTGGCCGGATTTCCGGCGATGTAGACCTCGCGTACGGCGCGGTCGTCACCAACCGTCTGCAGCAGGAAAAGCTCCTCGGCCAGCGTCCTGACTGTTTCCATCCTCAGCCGCGTAACCGGTGTCGCGCCTGCGTCGAGAACGATGATGTCGGCATCAGTTCCAACCTCGAGCGTACCCACCTTGTCGGCAATCGAAAGCGCCTCGGCATTGCCCCGCGTGAGTTGCCAGAACGACTGGAACGGGGTCAGCTTCTCGCCCTGCAGCGCGATGACCTTGTAGCCTTCGTCCATGGTGCGCAGCATAGAATAGTTGGTGCCGCCGCCGACATCGGTGGCCGCCGCGATGCGGACCGGATTCCGGCGTGAGCGCAGGCGCTGGTATGGGAACAGGCCCGAACCGAGGAACAGGTTCGAAGTCGGGCAAAACACGGCGATCGAGCCCGTCGCCGATAGCGCATCCGCTTCGCGCTCCGACAGATGGATGCAATGGCCAAGCAGGGTTTTCGGCCCCATCAGGCCGTAATGCTCGTAAACGTCGGTGTAGTCTTTCGACCACGGATAAAGTTCCTGGGTAAACGCGATCTCGGCGTGGTTTTCCGACAGATGCGTCTGGATATGCAGGTCCGGAAATTCGCGCGCCAGAGCGCCGGCCATTCCCATCTGCTCGGGCGTCGACGTGATGGCAAAGCGCGGCGTGATGGCATAGTGCTGGCGGCCCTTGCCGTGCCATTCGCCGACCAGCGCCTTGGTGTCGTCGTAGCTGGATTGCGGCGTGTCGGTCACGCCGTCCGGCGCATTGCGGTCCATCATCACCTTTCCGGCAATGTTCAGCATATTGCGC
Organism: Mesorhizobium sp. Root552; assembly: GCF_001427285.1. Taxonomy (GTDB): domain Bacteria; phylum Pseudomonadota; class Alphaproteobacteria; order Rhizobiales; family Rhizobiaceae; genus Mesorhizobium. Next base: position 364,737 of record NZ_LMFV01000023.1, on the reverse strand, counting down.
CCGTGCGACTCGGCAAAAAAGGCGTCAGCCGACGATTTATGCACCGAGCAATAGGCCGCGACCGTCGTGGTGCCGTGGCGGATCACTTCGTCGAGGAACAGGCGCGCAATGCGGCGTCCATGCTGCGCATTCTCGAACTTGGTTTCTTCCGGAAACGTATAGGTGTTCAACCACTCCAAAAGTTCAGCGCCATAGCTGGCGAGGATCTGCATCTGCGGGAAATGCATGTGGGCGTCGATGAAGCCGGGCAGAAGGAGATGCGGCCGATGGTCGATGACCTTGACGCCCTCGCCTGCCTGCTTTGCAACTTCGGCATAGGCACCGGCAGCGACGATCTTGCCGTCGCGCAACAACAGCCCGCCATCTTCCTCGTAGCGATAGGCGGCATGGTCGTCGATTGTCTCGGGCCAGCGCAGGAAGGAGAGCGTGCGGCCACGCAGCAGGGTGGTGGTCATCTGGCCAGCCGCCATCACTTCTTCGCTTCCTCGAACCAGGCGACCAGCATGGCGCGCTCCTTGTCGGTCATCTGGGTCACGTTGGCCGGCGGCATGGCATGGCTGCGCCCGGCCTGCAGGTAGATCTCTTTGGCATTCGCGGCGATACCGGCATCCGTGTCCAGCGTCACGCCCTTCGGCGCATGATAGATGCCCTCATAGGAGGGTTCGGCAGCATGGCACATGGCGCAGCGGCCAAGCACGGTGTCGCGTACTGCCGGGAAATGGGCGGAAGCGACGAATTGCTCGCCAGCCGCGCTCACCTTGGTCTCTCCGGTCAGCACCTTCGGCACGGTCGAGAGCCAGATGATGATGATGAACAGGATGCCTGCGGCGAGCCAGGTCCAGGTCGGATTGCCCTTTCGGGCATGCTGGCTGTTGAAGAAGTGGCGGATCAGCACGCCGATGATGAACACCAGCGAAGCAATAACCCAGTTGAACTGCGTACCGAATGCCAGCGGATAGTGGTTCGACAGCATCAGGAACAACACCGGCAGCGTTAGGTAGTTGTTGTGGACCGAGCGTTGCTTGGCGATCTTGCCGTATTTCGGGTCCGGCTGGCGGCCGGCGATGAGGTCGGCAACGACGATCTTCTGGTTCGGAATGATAACCATGAAGACGTTGGCCGACATGATCGTGGCGGTGATGGCGCCAAGATGCAGGAAGGCTGCGCGGCCGGTGAACAGGTGCGTCAAGCCCCAGGCAATCACCACCAGCACGCCATAGAGCAGCAGCATCAGGCCGGTATCGCTCTTGCCGAGGAAAAGCCTGCACAAGAGATCATAGAAGAGCCAGCCGACACCGATGGTGGCAAGTGAAATGCCAATGCCGACCGGCACGGAAACGTCGAGCACGTTGGGGTCGATCAGGAACAAATCTGCACCGGTGTAATAGACCACGCACAGAAGCGCGAAGCCCGACAGCCACGTGGCGTAGGATTCCCATTTGAACCAGGTCAGGTGTTCCGGCATCTCCGCCGGTGCGACGAGATATTTCTGGATGTGGTAGAAGCCGCCGCCGTGAACCTGCCATTCCTCGCCGTAAGCGCCCGCCGGAAGGCCGGGCCGCTGGCGCAGGCCCAGATCGAGCGCAACGAAGTAGAAGGAGGAGCCGATCCAGGCGATGGCGGTGATGACATGCAGCCAGCGCACGCCGAACGCCAGCCAATCCCAGAATATCGCGAAGTCCAGCATGCTCCATCCCTTCCTGCCGAGCCTCGGACATTAGCGGTATCGCGCTCCAAACGAAAAGGGGTGGGAAATACGATGACTTTCAAAAAAAATTGGAAAATACTATGGTCATTCTACGCAGCCAGATGAGAGCCACGAAATCAGCGCATGGCCTATCTCGACAATATCGCCGTATTCGTCCGTGTGGTGGAACTTGGCAACCTTTCGGCAGCGGGGCGCGATATGCGCATCTCGCCGGCGGTGGCGTCCAATCGTATCAAGGAACTTGAAAAGCATCTCGGCGTGCGGCTGTTCAACCGCACCACGCGGCAGCTCATGCCGACCGAGCACGGCACGGTGTTCTATAACGGCGCCAAGCAGGTGCTCGATGCAATCGTCGAGGCGGAAGCTGCGGTTTCCGCCCTGTCCGGCCAGCCCCGCGGCACCATTCGCGTCACCGCACCGCTCGGCCTTGGCCGCCGCCTCATCGCCTCCGGCATCCCCGATTTTCACGACAAGTACCCCGATATCGAAGTCCGGCTGCGGCTTTCGGACCATAATGTCGATATCCTGAAGGAAGGCATCGATGTCGCGTTCCGACTGGGCGTCATCGAAGACTCCTCGCTTCGCCTGCGCGGCATCATGGACTGCGAGCGCGTTCTGGTCGCATCGCCCCAGTACCTCGAAACGCGGGGAGAACCGCAGGATGTTCAGGAACTGATCGGCAGGAAGCACGACTGCCTGATGCTGCGCTATCCGAGCTCGCGCGAATTCTACTGGATGCTGCAGACAGAAAACGGCCCGCAGAAATTCGAATTTCGCGGCCCCTTCGACAGCGACGACGGCGACGTCCTCACCGGTTGGGCCGTGGCCGGACGCGGCATCGTCAACAAGCCGCGCTTCGAGGTCGCCCCCTATCTGCGCGACGGGCGGCTGCGCGTCATTTTGCAGAAGACGCCACCGACCCCGGTCCAGCTTGCGGCGGTCTATCCGCACAAGAAGCTGCAAGACCCCAAGGTGCGCCTGCTGCTCGATTTCATGGCTGAGCGCTGCCAGAGACTGATCCGCGACATTCTGGCCGAGTCATAGGCATTCAGGGAACAAATTTCCTCCCTATATGTTGTTTGGAACGTGCCATTTCGCGCGCGTTCCAATCCTTTTGCGCCCAGCGCACACAGGCTTTTATGACCAATAAATCAGGCAGGAGAATACGATGGCTACCATCGCCACGAAAAACGACCTGAAATCAAACACCCGCAACACCTCGATAGAAATCCTCAACGGCCGGCTTGCCGAAGTCATCGATCTGGCACTGATCACCAAGCAGGCCCACTGGAACGTCAAGGGACCGCAGTTCATCGCCATTCACGAAATGCTGGACACTTTCCGCAAGGAACTTGACGGCCATGTCGACACCATCGCCGAACGAGCGGTGCAGCTTGGCGGAACCGCCGTCGGCACGTCGCAGGAGGTGTCGAAGAGGACCTCGCTGAGGCCCTATCCGACGGACATCCACAAGACCAAGGACCATCTCGCGGCGCTGATCGACCGCTATGCCGATGCCGGCAGGTCGGCCCGCAAGGCGATAGACGAGACCGACGAAGCAGGCGACGCCGACAGCGCGGACATCTTTACCGCCTATTCGCGCTCGCTCGACAAGCTGTTGTGGTTCCTAGAAGCCCACACGCAGGAAAAAGAGTAAATCAGCCTGTTCTTTCCTTCGCGACACCGGCGTGCGCCGCATCAAGGGCGAAGGCCGTCATGATCTCGGCTGCGGCAAGCGCCGCAATCACCGATGGCCGCTTGTCCTTCACGGCCTCGCCGCCGATCGGTGAGACGAGACGGGCAAACTCCGCCTCGGTTCCGCCTGCCGTTTTCAGGAACCAGCTTTTGAACGTGGCCTTCTTGGTCTTCGAACCGATCATGCCGACATAGGCTGCATCCGGCCGCTGCAGCGCCTCGGCTGCAATCAGGAAGTCGAGCGCATGGTCGTGGGTCAGGATGGCGAAAGCCGAACCCGCTGGCGCTTCCCTCACCGCCTCTTCCGGCACTGGCGTCAACCTCGCTTCGACGCCTTGCGCCAATCCGTCGAACGCCTCGGGGCGTGTATCGACGATTGTCGTCTGCACCGGCATCAAGGCGCATGCTGCCGCCATCGCATGGCCGACATGACCGCCGCCAAATATATAGAGGTGCGGCAAGCGTTCCTCCTCGCCTTGTTCGCGCAGGACAAGATTATCCGCTATTTGCGGATCGCCAAGGCGGATGGAGACAGCCACGCGGCCTCCGCAGCACTGCCCGATTTCGGGGCCAAGCGGGATATCCAGCATCGTTCCGAAGCGATCCGTGCTGTAGGGAGCAGCCCTGCCGGTCTTGCCGTGGTCGGGGCGCAGCAACTGCCGGGCCTTGTCGATAGCCATGTATTCGAGCTGTCCGCCGCCGATCGTGCCGTGGGTCCGGGTCGGCGAAACCAGCATCACAGCACCCGCTTCGCGTGGCGTGGACCCCTTCGTGCCGGCCACTTCAACCAGGGCAAAGCGTTTCGCGTCAGTCAAAAAAGCCTTCAGGCTTTGCAGTTTCGAGGACATGACCTTCATTCCCTCATGGGAACATAGCATCTTTCACGGATAATTTCTTCAAGCCCATCAGGCAGCCCCGCGAACCTGCGCCTTCAGCCGCTCGATGGCCATCAAGACACGCTCAGGCGTGGCGGGCGCATCAAGGCGCGGGCAGATCTTGTGGTCGGCCACACTGGCAACAGCGTCCGCCAGTGCGTGCAGCACGGCAAGCCCGAGCGGCAAAGGCGGCTCGCCGACCGCCTTCGAGCGATGCACCGTCGGCTCGTAGGCTTCCGACCAGTTGGTCAGCGCGACGTTGAAAATCTTTGGCCGATCCGATGCCAGCGGGATCTTGTAGGTCGAGGGTGCATGCGTGCGCAGGCGGCCCTTGTCGTCCCAGACAAGCTCCTCTGTCGTCAGCCAGCCCATGCCCTGCACGAAGCCGCCCTCGATCTGGCCGATGTCGATCGCTGGATTGAGCGAGCGGCCGGTGTCGTGAAGGATATCGGTGCGCTCCACCACATATTCGCCGGTCAGCGTGTCGACCGACACTTCGGAGCAGGCCGCGCCATAGGCGTAGTAGTAGAAGGCGTGGCCCTTGCCACGGCTGCGGTCCCAGTGAATCTTCGGCGTCTTGTAAAAGCCTGCCGCCGACAGATGCACGCGTGCGATATAGGCCTGCTTCACAAGCTCTGCAAAGCTGATCTCCTCATTGCCGACGCGCACGCGGTTAGGCAGGAACACCACCTGTTCCTTCGGAATCTGGTGCGTTTCGGCGGCAAAGTCGATCAGCCGGTTCTTGATCTGGCGCGCTGCGTCCTGCGCCGCCATGCCGTTCAGATCGGCACCCGACGAAGCAGCCGTGGGCGAGGTGTTCGGCACCTTGGCGGTCGTCGTCGCCGTGATCTTCACCTGGTCAATGTCGATCTGGAACTCCTCGGCCACCACCTGCGCCACCTTGAGATGCAGGCCCTGCCCCATCTCGGTGCCGCCGTGATTCATGTGCACGGAACCGTCGGTGTAGACATGCACCAGCGCACCGGCCTGGTTGGACTCGGTCTTGGTGAAGGAGATGCCGAACTTGACCGGCGTCAGGGCCAGGCCGCGCTTGATGTAGCGGCTGTTGGCATTGAACGCCGATATCTCGCGGCGGCGCCCGGCATAGTCGGCGCTTTCTTCGAGTTCGGCGACGATGCGCTGGATAATGCAGTCCTCGACCTTCTGGTGATAGGGGGTCACGTTGCGGTGGCCCTTGGTGCCCATCGGGTCGTAGAAATTGAGCTTGCGGATTTCGAGCGGGTCCTTGCCGACCGCGAAAGCCACTTCATCGATTACGCGCTCGGCCCCGACCATGCCTTGCGGGCCGCCGAACCCGCGGAACGCCGTGTTCGACACCGTGTTGGTATAGAGCGGCGCCGAACGGGCATGCACATGCGGATAGAAATAAGCGTTGTCGCAATGAAACAGCGCGCGGTCTCCGACCGGACCCGACAGGTCGGCGGAGAAACCGCTGCGCAAGGCATACATGTAGTCGATGGCGAGGATGTTGCCCTCGTCGTCGAAGCCGACATCGTAGTCGATGACGAAATCGTGCCGCTTGCCAGTGGCGGTCATGTCCTCGTCTCGGTCCATGCGAACCTTGACGGCGCGCTTCAGCTTCTTGGCCGCAATGGCTGCAAGGGCCGCGCACTGGTTGGCCTGCGTTTCCTTGCCGCCAAAGCCGCCGCCCATGCGCCGCACCTCGACAGTCACGGCATGGCTCGGCACGCCGAGCGCATGGGCTATCATGTGCTGGGTTTCGCTAGGGCCTTGCGTCGAGCAGTAGACGATGACCTCGTCGTCCTCGCCCGGCACTGCGAGCGACACTTGCCCTTCCAGATAGAAATGATCCTGTCCGCCAAGGCGCATGCGTCCCTTGATGCGGCGGGGCGAAGCCTCAAGCGCGATTTCCGGCTCGCCGCGTTTCAGGATCAGCGGCGTGGTCACCAGCTTGTCGTTCAACGGATCAAGATTGCCAATGTCGATGATCGTCGGCAGTTCCTCATATTCGATCCTGGCAAGGCGCGCGGCGTAGCGAGCCTGCTCGCGCGTTTCGGCAATCACGCAGAAAATCGGCTGGCCGTGGAACTGGACCTTGCCTTCAGCCAGAACCGGATCGTCATGCATGCCGCTAGGCGAAATATCGTTTTCGCCCGGAACATCGGCATAAGTCAGAACATCGACCACGCCGGGGGCGGACCGTACCGCCGACAGGTCGACCGACTTCAGCAGCGCGTGGGTAACGGAGGACAGTCCAAAGCCGGCATGGAGCGTTCCGCTCGGCTCGACGATGTCATCGATATAGACGGCGGTGCCGGTCACATGCTTGTGTGCGGAATCGTGACGCTGGGTGGAATGAACGCCACCGGCGATCTTTTCTGCCTTGAGGTTAGGGGTATGCTTGGTCATGGCCATCTGCCTCACGCGGCCCGGTGCCGCGAAACCTGTAGTGGTGCGCCGGTTTCCTGTGTCTCGGCAAAGAAACGCCGCAACAGGTTTTTCGATGCGAGCATGCGGTAGTCGGCTGTTGCGCGCATGTCGCTCAGCGGAGCGTAGTCCTGCGGATAGGCTTCTATTGCCGCTTCCACGGTCGCATCCGTCCACGGCTTGCCGAGAAGTGCCGCTTCCACCGCCTTGGCCCGCTTCGGCGTCGCCGCCATGCCGCCATATGTTATGCGCATGGTCTCGACCGTGCCGTCCTTGGCAAGCGTCAGGTAGAACGCGCCCAAAGCTGCGGTGATGTCTTCGTCGCGGCGCTTTGAAATCTTGTAGACAGCAAAGCGGTCGCCCTTGGCGGGAAGAGGAACATGCACGGCCTCGACGAATTCGCCGGGCTGGCGGTCTTGCTTGCCATAGGCAATGAAGAACTCTTCGAGCGGAATGGTGCGGCTTTGCTTGCCCTTGCGCAGGGTCAGGCGCGAGCCTAGCGAAATCAGCGGCGGCGGGCTGTCGCCGATCGGCGAGCCGTTGGCGATGTTGCCGCCGATGGTGCCCATGTTGCGCACCTGCTGGCCGCCAATGCGATCGATGAGATCGCCGAGCGCCGGAATGCGGGCGGCCAGAAGATCGAACGCTTCGGTATAGGTGACGCCCGCGCCGATGGTGATGACGCCGTTGCGCTCGCTGATCGAGCGCAGCCCTTCGATCTTGCCGATGAACACAACCGGCGAGATGTCGCGCATCATCTTGGTCACCCAAAGCCCGACATCGGTCGAACCGGCAACAACTGTCGCCTTCGGCTCTGCTTCCAGCACATCGGCGAGATCGTCGACGCTGGCCGGCACGATCAGGCGGTGCTTGCCCTCGCCCACCTCGACGCGGACGCCATCATCCATGGCGGCCAGCTTCGCGTAAATGGCGGAGCGCTCCGTCGCCAGCGGATCGTTGGCCACTTTTCCATAAGTTGAAATGGCGCGGCCGGCGCGCATGATCGCCTCGTAGCCGGTGCAGCGGCACAGATTGCCCTGCAGCGCCTTTTCGATATCGAGATCGCTCGGCTTGGGCGTTTTCATCCACAAGCCATAGAGCGACATGACGAAGCCCGGCGTGCAGAAGCCGCATTGCGAGCCGTGGAAATCGACCATCGCCTGCTGGACCGGATGAAGGTGCTCCGCGTCCGCGCTCACATGCTCGATGGTCACGACGTGGCAGGCGTCGAGAGATCCTACGAAACGGATGCAGGCATTGACGCTCTCATAGACCAGTTCCTTGCCGACACGCTTGCCGACCAGAACGGTACAGGCGCCGCAGTCGCCCTCGGCGCAACCTTCCTTGCTGCCCTTGAGGTTCTTCGACAGGCGCAGCCAATCGAGAAGCGTCTGATCCGGCGCAACATCCTTCAGCGACACATCGCGGTCGTTGAGGATGAAACGGATTTCGTTGCGAACCTTCACCCCAGCCATGTCAGCTCCCCCTGTAAGTCGAGTATCCGTAGGGCGAGATCAGAAGCGGGACGTGATAGTGCTTTTGCTCCGCCATGCCGAAACGGATCGGCACACGGTCAAGAAACGCGGGTTCGGGCAGTTTCGCGCCATCGCGCCGCAGATAGTCGCCAGCGGCAAATACCAGTTCGTACTCGCCGGTGCGGAAATCGTCGCCGGCAAGAAGCGGCGCGTCGCAACGGCCGTCCGCATTGGTGACGACGGTCTTCAAATGGGTGCGCTCGTCGCCGGAAATGCTGAAGAACTCGATCGAAAGGCCCTCAGCGGGCTTGCCGCTGGCCGTATCGAGGACATGCGTCGTCAAGCGACCGCCGTCTTTTGCGGTTCCTCCCAATTCATTGCCTCCCATTCCGGTACATCAAAACACGCGAGATTGGATTGTGCGCCATTTAACTGCGTAGCATAAGTGCCGGTCGAGCGGAGCGGCCCAAAAACACTTTCAAATTTTTTGGGGGGAATATGCGCCTCTCCCTTTGATAATCTGGCATGGCAACTACAAGGTCGGGAGCAGTCCAACATGCGTTACCAGCGTGACATGCGTGGCTACGGCGCCAATCCGCCGGACGCCAAATGGCCAGGCGGAGCGCATGTCGCGGTGCAGTTCGTCGTCAACTACGAAGAGGGCGGCGAAAACTGCATCCTGCACGGCGACAAGGCTTCCGAAGCCTTCCTGTCCGAGATCACCGGTGCGGCGCCTTGGGTCGGCCAGCGCCACTGGAACATGGAATCGATCTACGAATACGGCTCGCGCGCCGGCTTCTGGCGGCTGCATCGCCTGTTCACGAGCGCGTCGATCCCCGTCACCGTCTATGGCGTCGCGGCGGCTCTTGCCCGTTCCCCCGATCAGGTCACGGCCATGCAGGAAGCCGGCTGGGAGATTGCCACCCACGGTCTGAAATGGATCGACTATCGCGACCATTCGCCGGAGAACGAGCTCAAGGATATCGAGGAAGCAATACGGCTGCACACTGAAGTCACCGGCGAACGCCCCACCGGCTGGTACACCGGCCGCACCTCGGAGAACAGTGTCCCGCTCGTCGCCAGGCTGGGCGGCTTCGACTACATTTCCGACACCTATGACGACGACCTGCCCTACTGGCTCGACCATGACGGCCACGGCAACGCCATCTCACCGCAGCTCGTCATCCCCTACACGCTCGATGCCAACGACATGCGCTTCGGCATCCAGGCCGGCTTCTCCAACGGCGAGCAGTTCTACACTTACCTGAAGGACGCCTTCGATTCCCTCTATGCCGAGGGCAAGGCGGGCCGTTCAAAGATGATGACCATCGGCCTGCACTGCCGCCTGATCGGCCGGCCGGGCCGGGTGGCGGCGCTTCAGCGCTTCGTCGACTATGTGAAAAGCCACGACAAGGTCTGGCTGCCGCGCCGCATCGAAATTGCGCGCCACTGGCAGGAACATCACCCTTACGAGGCGGCAGCGCTTCGCCCGTCGCGCATGTCCAAGGCCGATTTCGTGAAAAGCTTCGGCGGCGTCTTCGAGCATTCGCCGTGGGTCGCCGAACGCGCCTACGAGCTGGAACTGGGCCCCGCGCATGACAGCGCCGGCGGCCTGCACAATGCGCTCTGCCGCGTTTTCCGTTCGGCCAGCGACACCGAGAGGCTCGGCGTCCTGAAGGCGCATCCCGATCTCGCCGGGAAGCTGGCCGCTGCCAAGCAACTGACGCCGGAATCGACCAGGGAACAGGCGGCCGCCGGCCTCGACGCGCTTACGACCAAGGAGCGCGAGCTGTTTTCCAAGCTCAACGCCGCCTATGTCACCAATTTCGGCTTTCCCTTCATCATTGCGGCCAAGGGCAGGACCAAGGAGGAAATCCTTTCCGAATTCGAGGCCCGCATCGGCAATGACCGCGAGACCGAACTCAAGACCGCCTGCAAACAGGTCGAGCGTATCGCCCTTTTGCGCCTGAAAGACATGCTGCCCCTCTAGGATTCAATCTATGGATATGAAGACCATGGCTGACCGCACCTATCATGTGCCCCGAGGCGGCTTGCCGCCCCAGAGTGACCTCATCACCGACCGCGCCGTCTTCACCGAGGCGTATGCTGTCATCCCGAAGCGGGAATTCAGCGATATCGTCACCAGCTTCCTGCCGTTCTGGGACAAGACGCGGCTTTGGGTGATCGCACGCCCGCTCTCCGGTTTCTCCGAAACCTTCTCGCAGTACATCATGCAGGTCGAACCGGGCGGCGGCAGCGACCGTCCGGAACATGATAGCGGTGCGGAGGGCGTGCTGTTCATCGTTGAAGGCGAGGTCACGGTCACGGTCGCCGGCAAGGCGCACCGCCTGACCTCCGGCGGCTACGCCTTCCTGCCGCCCGGCAGCGGCTGGACGCTGCGCAACAATGGCAGCCACACCGCCTCCTTCCACTGGATACGCAAGGCTTACGAATTCCTCGACGGCCTCGATGTGCCGGAACCGGTCTTCGCCAATGAAAACGACATCATGCCTGCCCCCATGCCGGACACCAACGGCGCATGGGCGACAACCCGCTTCATCGAGCCTTCGGACCTGCGCCACGACATGCACGTGACAATCGTCACGCTCCAGCCCGGCGCCGTCATCCCGTTCCCTGAAACCCATGTCATGGAGCACGGGCTCTACGTGCTCGAAGGCAAAGCCGTCTACCGGCTGAACCAGGACTGGGTGGAGGTGCAGGCCGGCGACTTCATGTGGCTGCGCGCCTTCTGCCCACAGGCCTGCTATGCCGGCGGGCCCAGCAATTTCCGCTACCTGCTTTACAAGGACGTCAATCGCCACGCCAAGCTTGGCGGCACATTCGCGCCGAGGCGCGCACCATGAGCGTAATCGTTGCCCAACCTCTGACGCGCGAAAGTTTTGCGCCTTTCGGCGACGTGATCGACGTCGAAACCAGCAACCACTATCCGATCAACAACGGCAAGTGCGAGCGCTACCACGACCTCGCACGGCCGGAAGTGACCGGCCCGAATGCGCGCGTGCTGATCTCGATCGCACGCGGCACGCCTTACGAATTCCCGTTGAAGCTGACCATGGTCGAACGCCACCCGCTCGGCAGCCAGGCGTTCATTCCAATGTCGCCAAACCCGTTCGTCGTCGTCGTGTGTCCTGATGGACCGGATGGACCGGGTACGCCGCAAGCCTTCCTGACCTCGCCCGGCCAAGGGGTGAATTATCGCCGCAACGCATGGCATGGCGTGCTGACGCCGGTCGGTGAAAACCAGGATTTCGTCCTCGTTGACCGGGGTGGCGACGGCTCCAATCTCGAAGAGTTCCATTTCTCGCATCCGTATGAAATCCGCTTGCCTAAAGGGTTCAAGCCGTGAGCGACGTCTCTCTGATCGACCGCCTGCTAGATGTCATCGAGTACGACATCGTGCCGAAAACGGCAGAAGGCGTGAAAGAGGGCAACAAGCTTTTCGGCGCCGCGATCCTCAGGAAGGGCAACCGCTCGGTCGTCATCGCCGAGACCAACAACGAGATCGAAAATCCGCTCTGGCATGGCGAGATCCATTGCCTGAAGCGGTTTTACGAAATGCCGAAAGCCGAGCGCGTCGATACGAAGGATGCGCTTTTCGTCGCCACGCACGAACCTTGTTCGCTGTGCCTGTCGGCGATCACATGGGCCGGTTTCGACAATTTCTACTATCTGTTCAGCCACGAGGATTCGCGCGACAGCTTCGCCATTCCGCACGACCTGAAGATCCTCAAAGAGGTGTTCCGGCTCGATCCCGGCGGCTACAATGCCGAAAACGCCTACTGGAAAAGCTATTCGATCCGTAAGCTGGCACGCACCATGCCTGAAGCAGACCGCACCCGGCTCGAGGCGCGCATCGATGCGATCTCGCGGCGTTACGACCAGCTTTCCGGCACCTATCAGTCCAGCAAGGCCGGCAACGACATCCCGCTCAACTGAGCGGATTTCCGCCGGCGGCGCGAAGCTGCCGGCAAGCGCCACGCACGTCGCAATCCGACATGCGACATTGCCCGGATTTGGCCGTGAGCCGCGGCGTGCGGGCGAGCATCTTTGATATTCCCGTCAAATCCGCCCGCATTGGTCCTTCAGTCACACCCTGTGATTGAAAACCCGTTGGTCCAAACACGACATGCGATTTACGCCACCCGATGTCGCATTCGGTCTTGCGTCGAACTTCGCCTTGCCCCCATTATTCACGACAAATGAATAACTAAAAAAGAGACCGGAAGGTCAAACACAGAGTGAGGAGCCTAGACCATGTCGAATGAACTTGAATTCCTCAGCCGCCGCGTCGCGACCGGCAAGCTTAGCCGGCGCGATTTCCTTGGCCGCGCGGCGGCGCTTGGAGTGAGCGCTGCTTTTGCCAACACGCTGCTTTCAGACGCAGCCCGCGCCGAAGGTCCGGTCAAGGGCGGCATGCTCAAGGCCGGCCTGCAGGGCGGCGAATCCTCCAACGTACTTGACCCTGCCCTGAACCTTAGCCAGGTGAACTTCTCGTTCGGCAAGGCATGGGGCGAAATGCTGGTCGAGCTCAATCCCGACGGCAGCCTCGAGAACCGCATCGCCGAGGAGATCGGCTCGTCGCCGGACGCCAAGACCTGGACCATGAAGATCCGCAAGGGCATCGAATTCCATGATGGCAAGACGGTGTCGGCGGAAGACGTGGTAGCTACCCTTGAGCGTCACAGCGATGAAAAGTCGAAATCGGCCGCGCTCGGCATCCTGCAGGGCATCGACACGATGAAGGCCAGCGGCGACGAAGTCGTCATCACGCTGAAGGACCCGAATGCCGACTTCCCCTACCTGATGGCCGACTACCATCTGGTCATCCAGCCGAACGGCGGCAAGGACAACCCGAATGCCGGCATCAGCGCCGGACCCTACAAGGTCACCGTCGATGAGCCGGGCGTCCGCTACGGCGGCGAAAAGTTCGCGAACTACTGGCAGGGCGACAAGATCGGCCACGCCGCCCAGATCGAAATCGTCGTCATCAACGATGCGACGGCGCGCACCGCCGCCCTCCAGGGCGGTCAGGTCAACATGATCAACCGCGTCGAACCGAAGGTCGTCGATCTCGTCAAGCGCGTTCCCGGCGTGACGATCCAGAACGTTTCCGGTCGCGGCTTCTACCCGTTCAACATGTTCTGCGACACCGCGCCCTTCGACAACAACGACCTGCGCATGGCGCTCAAGCTCGCCATGGACCGCGAGGAATTGCTCGACAAGATCCTGCGCGGCTATGGTTCGGTCGGCAACGACATCCCGGTCAACGAAGCCTATCCGCTGTTCTCGACCGATATCGAGCAGCGCAAGTTCGACCCGGACAAGGCAGCCGAGTTCTACAAGAAGTCAGGCCATAGCGGCTCGATCCTCTTGAGAACCTCGGACGTCGCCTTCCCCGGTGCCGTCGACGCCGCACAGCTCTACCAGCAGAGCTGCGCCAAGGCAGGCATCACCATCGAAATCAAGCGCGAACCGGGCGACGGCTACTGGTCGGAAGTCTGGAACAAGCAGCCCTTCTCGCTCTCCTACTGGGGTGGCCGCGCAACGCAGGACCAGATGTATTCCACGGCCTATGTTTCGAGCGCCGACTGGAACGACACGCGCTGGAAGCGTCCGGAGTTCGACAAGATGGTTGTCGCGGCACGCGGCGAACTCGATCAGGACAAGCGCAAGGCCATGTATCGCGACATGGCCATGGTGATGCGCGACGAGGGCGGACTGATCGTTCCGTTCTTCAACCAGTACATCGATGCCTCCGGCAAGGGTGTACAGGGCTGGGTAAGCAATCCCGCTCAAGAGATGTGCGGAGGCTACGCTTTGTCGATTTGCTGGCTCGAAGCCTAAGCCGGCCTTGAGCGCATGTCCTCACCCATCCTGAAACTCGTGGCCCAGCGCGTTGCGCTGGGCATCCTCCTGTTGGTGGCCGTTTCGGTCCTGATCTTCGCCGGCACCCAGGTGCTGCCCGGCGACGTCGCGCAATCCATTCTCGGCCAGGCGGCAACGCCTGAATCGCTCGCCAACCTGCGGGCGGAACTGGGACTGAACGATCCGGCCTATATCCGCTACTTCAGGTGGCTGGGCGGGGTCCTGACCGGTGACCTCGGCACCGCGCTTTCGAGTGGACAGGATATCGCCACCTCGATCGGCGGGCGATTGTGGAACACGCTGTTTCTTGCCTTTTGCGCTGCGCTCATATCGGTGCCGCTTGCGATCGTCCTCGGCCTGCTCGCCGTACGTTATCGCGACGGTTGGGTCGACAAGCTGATTTCGGGCCTGGCGCTCGCCTCGACCTCGTTTCCCGAATTCTTCATCGGCTATCTGCTCGTTTATTTCTTCGCCGTGCAATGGCAAATATTCCCGGGCATCTCCACCGTCTATGACGGCATGCCGTTCCTTGAGCGAATGCAGGCAATCGCATTGCCCGCGGCAGCACTAACCCTGGTCGTGCTGGCGCAGATGATGCGCATGACGCGCGCCGCCATCCTCAACGTCATGCAGTCAGCTTACGTGGAGACTGCGGAACTCAAGGGCCTGTCGGCGTTTTCCATCATACGCAAGCACGCTCTGCCCAATGCCGTCGCCCCGATCATCAACGTCGTGATGCTCAACCTTGCCTACCTGATCGTCGGCGTCGTCGTGGTCGAAGTCATCTTCGTCTATCCGGGCATGGGACAATATCTGGTCGATCATGTCACCAAGCGCGACGTGCCGGTCGTTCAGGCTGTCGGCCTCATCTTCGCCGCCGTCTACATCACGCTCAACATCGTTGCGGATATCGCGTCCATTGTCGCCAATCCGCGTCTCAGACATCCGAAGTAGGGCGCAGCCATGCTGGATATCAAACGCATCCCAATTCCAGCGCTGATCGGGATCGTCCTGACGGCTCTGTTCGTCATTGCGGCGGTCTTTGCGCCGTGGATTGCCCCACATGGCAACGCGCAGATCGTCGGCGACGTTTGGCAGCCGATGTCCTCGCAGTTCTGGCTTGGAACCGACAATCTCGGCCGGGACCTTCTATCGCGCATGATCTACGGCGCGCGCACCACGATCTTCATCGCGGTTCTGGCCACGGCCCTGTCGTTTACGCTGGGTTCCACGCTGGGCTTTTGCGCGGCTGTGCTCGGCGGCTGGTTCGACACGCTGATGTCGCGTTTCGTCGATCTCCTGATGGCCATCCCGACGCTGATCTTCGCCCTCGTCGTCCTGTCGGTTTTGCCGTCAACACTGGTGACGCTGATCCTGGTGATGGGCATCCTCGATTCGACCCGCGTCTATCGTTTGTCGCGCGCCATCGCCGTCGATATCGAGGTCATGGACTATGTCGAGGCGGCCAAGCTACGCGGC
This sequence comes from Mesorhizobium sp. Root552, assembly GCF_001427285.1. Lineage (GTDB taxonomy): Bacteria > Pseudomonadota > Alphaproteobacteria > Rhizobiales > Rhizobiaceae > Mesorhizobium. The sequence goes on along the minus strand of NZ_LMFV01000023.1, from coordinate 349,210 downwards.
GAAGGCATGAGGTGGATCATATTCCGCGAAATCCTGCCCAACGCGCTCTCGCCGCTGATCTCGGAGCTCGGCCTGCGCTTCATCTACGCCATCCTGTTTTTGTCGGCGCTTTCCTTCCTCGGCCTAGGCGTGCAACCGCCGGACGCTGACTGGGGCGGCATGGTCAAGGAAAACAAGGACGGCATCGTGTTTGGCATCGGAGCGGCTCTTATCCCCGCCGCAGCGATCGCGGCGCTGGCCATTTCGGTCAACCTGGTTGCCGACTGGGTCCTCAACCGCACGACCAGCCTGAAGGGAGGGCGTGGGTGATGGCTGACAAACAAGCAGCGACCGACAAGAAGTCAAACCTCCTGCTCGACATCCGCAATCTGCGCATCGAGGCGACGGTTTATCCGCCCGGAGAGCCGCCTAAGAACATCGTCATCGTGCACGATGTTTCGCTAACCCTTGAAAGGGGCAAGGTGCTTGGCCTGATCGGTGAATCCGGCGCCGGCAAATCGACCATCGGCCTATCCTCGATGGGCTATGGGCGCGGTGGTGTGCGCATCACCGGCGGCGAGGTCATCTTGAATGGCCGCGACATACTGAAAGGCGGCAAGCAAGGCCTGCGCAAGCTGCGCGGACACGAGGTGTGCTACGTCGCGCAGTCTGCGGCTGCCGCCTTCAACCCTGCCCACCGCCTGATGGAGCAGGTCGTCGAGGCAACCCTTTTGCACGGCAGGGCGACACGCGCCGAAGCCGAAAAGCGCGCCGTCGGGCTGTTCAAGGCGCTCAGCCTGCCGGACCCCGAGAATATCGGCAACCGCTTCCCGCATCAGGTTTCCGGCGGCCAGTTGCAGCGCGTGATGACGGCGATGGCGTTGTGCTCGCAGCCGGACCTGATCGTCTTCGACGAACCCACCACCGCGCTCGACGTGACGACGCAGATCGACGTGCTGGCGGCGATCAAGAACGCCATCCGCGAGACGGGCGTTGCAGCCCTCTACATCACCCACGATCTTGCTGTGGTCGCCCAGGTGTCGGACGAGATCATGGTGCTTCGCCACGGCCGGCTGGTCGAATGGGGCGGCACGCGCCAGATCATCAAGGAACCCCGGCAGGAATACACAAACGCGCTGGTTTCCGTGCACGAAATCGACCACCAGGAAAAGAAGCCGGGCACGGCGCCGTTCCTGTCGGTCAAGAACGTCACCGCCGCTTACGGCGGCGGCAAGGTCAAGGTCCTGAAGAACGTCTCGGTCGATATCTTCCCCGGCCAGACATTGGCCGTTGTCGGTGAATCCGGTTCAGGCAAGTCGACGCTGGCACGCGCCGTCACCGGACTGTTGCCACCCGAACAAGGGTCGATCACCTTTGACGGCCGGCCATTGGCCAACCGGCTTGCCGACCGGCCCAAGGAAGACCTGCGGCAGTTGCAGATGATCTACCAGATGGCCGATGTGGCGATGAACCCGCGCCAGACCGTGGGAACCATCATCGGGCGGCCGCTGGAGTTCTATTTCGGCATGCGCGGGCGCGAACGCGATACCCGCGTCGCTGAACTCCTCGACAAGATCGAGATGGGCAAGGGCTTCAGCGACCGCTATCCGGCCGAGTTGTCCGGCGGACAAAAGCAGCGCGTATGCATTGCGCGATCGCTTGCCGCCAAGCCCAAGCTCATCATCTGCGACGAGGTGACGTCTGCTCTCGACCCGTTGGTGGCAAACGGCATCCTGAAGCTCCTGCTTGAGCTGCAGGCGGAAGAGAACGTCGCCTATCTGTTCATCACCCACGATCTCGCCACGGTGAAATCGATCGCCGATTCCATCGCCGTTATGTATCGCGGCGAGGTGGTGCGCTACGGGCCGAAATCGCAGGTGCTGAAGCCTCCCTTCGATGCCTACACAGACCTGCTGCTGTCTTCCGTTCCGGAGATGGAAATGGGCTGGCTGGAAAAGGCGATCAAGAACCGACGCATGGAAAGCGCCGGGAACTGATCTGGCATGAAGTCGAAACTGCTGCTCATCGTGCTGGACGGCCTGCCGTGGCGCAACTGGCGCTACATGGGCAACCTCGAAGGTTGGGTGCAGTCCGGCGCGGCGCAGGTGTGGCGCATGCGCTCGGTCCTGCCCTCCACCTCGGCCTCGTGCTACGCCTCGATCCACACCGGCGTTGCACCGCAGGCGCACGGCATCCTCTCGAACGACGTCGTGTTCAAGGTCGAGCAGCCCGACATCTTCTCCGAAGTCAGCAAGGCGGGCGGCAAGACCGGCGCCGTCACGCACTCGTTCTGGTCGACCTTCTTCAACCGCGCACCGTTCGATTTCGTTCGCGACATCGAATATGACGAGCCGGGCGGCCCCATCCATCATGGCCGTTTCCACACCATGACCGGCTACAACCGCATCAACCAGATGACGCCGAGCGACGCCGATCTGTTCGCGACGCTGACCATGCTGACCGAACGTTTCGGCATCGACTACGGCGTCCTGCACACCTGCACGCTGGATTCCATGGGTCATCGCTTCGGCCACGATTGCACGGAGATGGACACCGCGCTGTTCACCATCGACGCGCAACTCGCCGCCTTCCTGCCGCGCTGGCTCGCCAACGGCTACGAAGTCATCGTCACCGCCGACCACGGCCAGACGGACCGCGGCCACCATGGCGGCCATGACGAATTGCAGCAGGATTTCGCGCTCTATTATTTCGGCCCGGCCAAGGGGCCGAAGATGGATGTGCTGCTCGATCAGTTGCAGCTCGCGCCAAGCGTGCTGAAGCGGCTCGGCGTCAAGACGCCCGCCACCATGAAGGCCAAGCCTTTCTTGGCGTAGTCCGCATCACCAGATCCAGGCGCCGTGCCCAAGCACCTGCACCGCATCGACGATGCGTGTAAAGCTCGAGCGGGCGCGCGCAACCGAGTGCCGCCCCCTCAGATAGCCGTGGACGAGCCCGTCCTCTTCCAGCCAGAACGCCCGGCCGCCAGCGGCGACAACACGGTCGCGGTAGGCCTCGCCATCGGATGACAGCGGGTCGCATTCAGCAGTGAAGACAACCGTCGGCGGAAGATAGGCGAAATCGGCGTCCGCCAGCGGAGCCATGGTGATGTCGCCGGTGCGATCGACGCCGCCTGTCCGCAAGCGCTCATAATTGTGGAGGTCGCCGGTCGTCAGCATCGGCGCTTGCGCATGCGTGACATAGGAGCCGCGCGAGGTGTCGCCGCCAAGGGCCGGATAGATCAGCACCTGACCGACCGGCCTGGTTTTGTGGCCGCGCGTGGCATGGCTGACCGCTGCCGCGAGATTGCCGCCGGCGCTGTCGCCGCACAAAAGGATAGGACAGGCATAGGTGCTTGCCGCCCATTCGAAGGCACTCATCGCATCGTCGAAATGGGCGGGGTGGACATGCTCGGGCGCAAGCCGATAGTCGACCGACACCACCTCAAAGCCGGTTCGCGCGCAGAGTTCGGCGCAAACGTCGTCATGGCTTTCCAGGCCGCCCAAAGCGAAACCGCCGCCATGGAAATAGATCCCGACAGCCGCACCAGCGGCTTCGCCCGCGCGATAGATGCGTATTGGAATGTCGTGCGTCGGCGTCGGGATCGATGAAGTTTGTGCCGTAACGCCATCCGGATATCCGGAATGGAACTCCCGGCACATACGGTCATAGATGGCGCGCTGTTCGGCAACGGTCCGCTCGCCCGTGTCCTCTGGGTAGAACGCGTTGGTCCGCTCGATGAATGCCCAGGTCTCGGCGTCGATCAGCTTTTGATAGTCGGTCATAGGTGCCCTCCCTCGCTAAGAGGCAAAGCCGCTCTACCGCCCCTTCCACACTGGGTCGCGCTTTTCGGCAAACGCCTTGAAGCCTTCGAGATTGTCCTCGGACCCATAGAGCTTGTCGACCGTCGGCAACTGCCGGCGCGTCACCTTGTTCATCGTGTCCTGGAAGGCCAGCCCTTCGGCCACGCGCGCGGTTTCCTTGATGGCGGCGAACACCAGCGGCGGACCGCCTGCCAGCAACCGCGCAATCTCCCATACCCGCTCTTCAAGTTTTTCCTTCGGCAGCACTTCGTTGACGAGGCCCCAACGGTGCGCCTCCTGCGCATCCATCCAGCGGCCGGTCAGTAGAAGGTCCATGGCTATATGATAGGGAATGCGCTTCGGCAGCTTGATCGTGGCGGCATCCGCCAGCGTGCCGGCGCGGATTTCGGGCAAGGCAAACGACGAATGGTCGGATGCGTAGATGAGGTCGCAGGACAGCGCCAGTTCAAAGCCTCCGCCCACCGCCATGCCGTTGACGCAGGCGATCACCGGCTTGTTGAGGTCGCGCAATTCCTGCAACCCGGCAAACCCGCCGACCCCATAGTCGCCATCGACCGCATCGCCGGAGGCAGCGCCCTTCAAATCCCAGCCGGCGCAAAAGAACTTGTCGCCAGCCGTCTTGACGATGGCCACCCGAAGCGCGGGATCGTCGCGAAACGCCTTGAACGTGTGGCCCATCAGCCGCGACGTTTCCATGTTGATCGCGTTGGCCTTGGGCCGATCCAGCGTAACCTCGAGGATGGCGCCTTCGCGGCGCGTGGTGATGACGTCGGTCATGAAACCTCCCTTGAAACCAGCAATGCGTCGGCGATCCAAGCACCGTCGCCTTTCCCGCAGACGATCAGCGGATTGATGTCGAGTTCTTCGATACCGTCGGCGTTGCGCGCCACGAAATCCGCGATCCCGGCCACGGCCTCTATGGCGGCGGCAATGTCGGATTTGGTGCGACCGCGATACCCGTCGAGCAAGGGGAACATCTTCAGCCCGCGCAATGCCGCCTCGATCTCGTCGGTCGCGGCGGGCAACAACAGCGTGGCGCTGTCCTTCAGCAATTCGACCAGCACGCCGCCGCTGCCCAGCGTCATCGTCGGGCCGAAAACCGGATCGCGCGTGAAACCGACGATCAGTTCCGCCACCCCGCCCGCAACCATGCGTTCGACATAAAGGCCGGAGCCGAGCGGCAGGAGCGCCGTTGCAGCGGAACGCACGGCCCCTTCGCTGTGCAAGTTGAGCTTGACCGCGCCGGCTTCCGACTTGTGCGCGACACCCAGCGCCTTCAGCGCAACCGGAAAGCCAAGCTCGCGCGCCACGGCAACCGCTTCCTCCACATTGGCGACGCGCTCGCCCTTTGGCACCGCAAGACCCGCCTCGCGCAGCAGCGCCTTGGCTTCCGCTTCATCCAGCGTGACGCTGGCCCCTACCTCCCCCTTGCGGGGAGGTTGCGCCATGGGCGCGGGTGGGGGTGTTGTCATGGGTGCTCCCAACTCATCATTTCGTACCGACCCTAACGCGTGAGCAGCCGGCTTCTTCCACGCCTCGCCGATAAACGCCGCCGCCTCGGCCGCATCGAAAGCCTCGACAATGCCGTGGATGGGCACGATGCCGCGCTTGATCAGCTCGACGGCATGAACCTCCGGCAAATTCTCCAGCATCGAGGCGACGATTGCTCCGCGCGCATCATTTGCCTTCAAGGCAGCTTCGAATGCACTCACCGCGGTCCACCAGTCGGCATCCGAGCAGCGGTCGGTGCGCGGAAAATCCAGCACCAGCATGTTGAGGTCGAAGCCGCCCGAAACGAATGCGCCGAAAGCCTTCGTCATTGCCGGCTCGTCGTTCCAGATGAAGGTGTTGTAGTCGAGCGGATTGGCAACCGCGACCAGCGGGCCAAGCGCTTCCTTGACCCCCGCCCTCGTCTCGTCGCTCAAGGCCGGGAAGCCGACCCGGCGGCCTTCCGCCGTATCGGCCATCACCGAGGCTTCGCCGCCCGAACAGCTCATCGAGGACAGCCGCCCACCGGCCAGCGGACCGACAGTGTGCAACAGCTTCAGCGTTTCGAGGAAAGACGGGATCGAATCGACACGCGCAATGCCAAGCCGCTTGAGGAAAGCTTCAGACCCGGCATCGGAGCCGGCCAACGAAGCGGTATGCGAAATGGTGGCGGCGCGGGCCTGCTCGGAACGACCGACTTTCATGGCGACGATCGGCTTTTTGAGTTCACGCGCGCGGAGAGCGAGACGCTCGAAGCCGGCGACGGAATCGAAACCTTCGATATGCAGACCAAGCGCCGTAACGCGCTCGTCCTCGATCAGCCCCAACGCCATCTCGGACAAGCCGGTCTGCGCCTGGTTGCCGGCCGTCATCAGGAAGGCGACCGGCAGGCCGCGCTGCTGCATGGTGAGGTTGCAGGCGATGTTGGAGGATTGCGTGATGATGGCGACGCCGCGCTCACCCTCCTCCAGCCGCTTGCCGCCATGCTGGTCCGGCCACAACAGCGCGCCATCGGCATAGTTGATCAGGCCGTAGCAGTTCGGGCCGATGATCGGCATCGTGCCTGCCGCCGCGATCAGTTCGCGCTGCAGGCGCTCGCCGTCGGCATCGTCGTTTCCGGTCTCGCGAAAGCCGGCCGCAAAGCAGATCGCGCCGCCCGCACCAAGCGCCGACAACTGGCCGATGATGTCGATGGTGAGGTTGCGGTTGACGGCGACGAAGGCAGCGTCGGGTGCCGCCGGCAGGTCGGCAAGCGACTTGAACGCCGCAACGCCGTGGACGTCTGACCGGCTTGGATGCACCGGCCAGATTTTGCCGGCGTAGTTCATCTTCAGGCACTGTTCGACGACATTGGTGCCGAACGCCCCACCACCGATGATGGCGATCGATTTCGGGCGCAGCAGGCGGTCGAGGCGATGCTCCATCATCCGCCAACCGCCCTCAGCAGCGCCCTTGAAATAATATGCCGCTGGATTTCGCTCGTTCCTTCCCAGATGCGCTCGACGCGCGCATCGCGCCAGATGCGTTCCAGCGGCAGGTCATCCATCAGGCCCATGCCGCCGTGGATCTGGATCGCCTCGTCGGCAATGAACGCCAGAACCTCGGTCGCCTTCAGCTTGGCCATCGCCATGTCCTCGTCGGTGACCGTGCCCTGGTCGTATTTCCAGCCGGCCTCGCGGGTCAGCAATTCGGCCGCCTTCAGTTCCAGCGCCATGTCTGCAAGCTTGAACGATACGCCCTGGAACTTGCCGATCTGCTGGCCGAATTGCTGGCGCTGGGCGGCATATTCGATCGAGTGCTGCAAGGCGCGCTCGGCCCGGCCAAGGCAGGTCGAGGCAACTTGCAGGCGCGTCGCGCCGAGCCACGAATTCGCCACCTCGAAGCCCTTGTGGACTTCGCCCAGCACCTGCTCCTTCGGCAGACGGCAATCGTCAAATTCGAGGATGGCGTTGGTGTAGCCGCGATGCGACACATTGCGATAGCCGTCGCGCACCGCAAAGCCCTTGGTGCCCTTGTCAACAAAGAAGGCGGTGATCTTCTTGCGCTTGCCGCGCGGCGTTTCCTCTTCGCCCGAGGCCATGAAGCAGATGGCGAAGTCGGCAAGGTCGGCATGGCTGATGAAGTGCTTGGTGCCGTTCAGCACCCAGTCGTCGCCATCCTGCACCGCGCTCGCCTTCATGCCGCGCAGGTCGGAGCCCGCGCCCGGCTCGGTCATCGCAAGGCAGTCCCACTTCTCGCCGCGAATGCAGGGATAGAGATATTTTTCCTTCTGCTCGTCGGTGCCGGCGAGCAGGATGTTTGACGGGCGCGCCACGCAGGTCCAGTGCAGCGCGTAGTTGGCGCGGCCCAACTCCTTCTCGTAAAGCAGCCAGGTCAGCGTATCGAGACCCGCGCCGCCGACCTCGGCCGGCATGTTGGCGGCATAGAGACCGGCGGCAATTGCCTTGGCCTGTATCTCCTTGATCAGTTCCAGCGGCAGGTGGCCGCTGCGCTCCACCTGCTGCTCATGCGGATAAAGCTCGTTCTCGACAAAGGCGCGCGTCGTGTCGACGATCAGTTGCTGTTCTTCCGAAAGACCGAAATCCATCGCCTCAGCCCTTCTTCTTCGCGGCCACTTTCTTCTTCGTCTTTGCCACAGCCTTCTTCACCGGCTTGGCGGCCTTGGCCTTCACCGCAGCCTTGGACGCGGCAGGCTTCTTCTTCGATGCCAGGTCGCCAAGCTGCTTGGTGTAGGCCTTGTGGATCGCGCCAGCGCCCCAGCCCTTGCCCTTGTTCTGCTTGGACAGCGCCTCCATGATCGCGACCAGATTGTCGTCGCGGATCTTCTCCAATTCACGGATCGACCATTTGCCGGACTGGTCGTCCGACTGGCTGGCGATCAGGTCGACCAGTTCGTCATTGAACTCCGGCACGTCCATCAACTTGGTCCACGGCCATTTCAGGCATGGCCCGAACTGCGCCATGAAGTGGCGCATGCCGGCCTCGCCGCCGGCGACGCGATAGACCTGGAACATGCCCATCTGCGCCCAGCGCAGGCCGAAGCCGTAGCGCATGATGTCGTCCAGTTCCTCGACCGAGCAGATGCCGTCCTTGATCAGCCACAGCGCCTCGCGCCAGGCCGCTTCCAGCAGGCGGTCGCCGACGAAGGCTTCGATCTCCTTGCGGATCACCACCGGCTTCATGCCGATGGAAGCATAGATTTCCTTAGCCACCTCGATGGCCTCTGGAAAAGTCTGTTCGCCGCCGACGATCTCGACGATTGGCAACAGATAGACCGGGTTGAACGGATGGCCGACCACCAGCCGCTCGGGATGCTTCTTCATCGCCACCTGCATGTCGGTCGGCTTGATGCCGGAGGTGGAGGAGCCGATGATCGCGTTGGCCGGCGCGTGCATGTCGATCTCGGCCAGCACCTTGTGCTTGAGGTCGAGCCGTTCCGGCACGCTTTCCTGGATGAAATCGGCATCGGCCACCGCCTCGGCAATGGTCCTGGCGAAGGTCAGCCTGCCTTCCTTCGGCAGTCCGCCCGGAAGCATCTGCTTATAGGCGCGGCGCGCGCCCTTCATCACTTCACCGACCTTGCGCCTGGCTTCCGGGTCCGGATCGAAGATCGCGACATCGATACCGTTCAACAACAGGCGCGCGACCCAGCCCGCGCCGATAACCCCGCCGCCGACCGCGGCTGCCTTGGCGATGATTGTCGTCATGCGGATGTTCCACTTCTCAATTTGGCTGTGGCCGGATCGGCGAGCGGCACGCGCTCGCCTGCTCGGATCACCTTGGGGTCATAGGCTTTGCGTGCAAATACTTCGAACACGAACGGTGCGAAGAACTCGATCGGCAGCGTGTCGTAGTCGGGATCGAAACTCGTCTGGTCCCAGCGTTCGCAAAAAAGGTCGCAGTCGTCATAGAAGGCGTGACCGGCAAACTTGTCGCGCGCATGCGAGTTTCCGCCGGTGTGGTGCGCGTAGTAGAGGCGTTGAAAGTCACCGTGCTTCTCGACCACCCACGTGCATTGTTCGCGCACGAAAGGCTTCACTATCGCGGCCGCATACTCGTCGTGATTGTAAGGTGCGTAGATGTCGCCGATGTCATGCAGCAGCGCGCACGCAATCCAGTCCGTATCGGCGCCGTCGCGCCAAGCACGCGTCGCCGCCTGCAGGGAATGTCCGAGCCGGGTAATCTTGTAGCCGGACAGCCCTTGATCGAGTTTCACCAGAGCGTCGAGCAAGCGCTCGCCGGTCTTGGCGGCAAACTCGATCTCATGCTCGGTCAGGAAGGCGTAATCCTCGCGGTCGCCGTCCTTCATTGCAGTGAATTTTACAGTTTCCATCTTCGCGGAACCCTGTGGTCTGGACGTTCAGGCAGCCAGCGGCGCACGCTTGGTAAGGTTCAGCTTCTTGCGCACCTCTTCAGGCCCGATCACCCGCGCGCCCATGTTGGAAACCACCGTGACGGCGCGCTCCACCAGTTGCGCGTTGGTGGCCAGAACACCCTTGTCCAGCCACAGATTGTCCTCCAGCCCGACGCGTACGTTGCCGCCGGCAAGCACCGCTGCCGCGGCATAGGCCATCTGGTTGCGGCCAAGCGAGAACGCCGACCATGTCCATTCCTTCGGCACGTTGTTGACCATGGCCATGAAGGTGTTGAGGTCGTCCGGCGCGCCCCACGGCACGCCCATGCAAAGCTGCACCAGCGCATCCGGCTTCAGCACTTCTTCCTGCACAAGCTGCTTGGCAAACCACAGATGCCCGGTGTCGAAAGCCTCGATCTCCGGCTTCACGCCGATCTCGGTCATCATGGAACCCATGGCGCGCAACATGCCGGGCGTGTTGGTCATCACGTAGTCGGCTTCGGCGAAGTTCATCGTGCCGCAGTCCAGCGTGCAGATTTCCGGAAGGCACTGGCGCACGTGCTCGACGCGCTCGGCAGCGCCCGCCATGTCGGTTCCCTGCACCTTCAGAGGCAAAGGGTTTTCCGGCGAGCCGAACACCATGTCGCCGCCCATGCCGGCAGTGAGGTTCAGCACGACATCGACATCCGCCGCGCGGATACGGTCGGTCACCTCGCGGTAGAGATGGACATCGCGGCGCGGCTTGCCGGTCTCGGGGTCGCGCACATGGCAGTGCACCACAGCAGCACCCGCCTTTGCCGCCTCGATGGCCGAGTCGGCAATCTGCTTCGGCGAACGCGGCACATGCGGGCTGCGGTCCTGCGTGCCGCCCGATCCGGTCACGGCACAGGTAATGAAGACCTCGCGATTCATCTCGAGCGGCATGGCAATCCTCCCTAAAGCTTGGCCATCATCGCGCCGCTTGCGGCGGCTTGCTTTGCGTTTTACGAATAGAGAATGGCAAGAAACGAAAAACCATCCATCTTCCGTGCCGACCATACGCCGCTCAAGGTCACGCTGCTGGTGTTTTCCGGCGCGTCGATCATGTGCGTCGCCTCAGCCATCGATCCCCTTCGCGCCGCCAACCGCATCACCGGCGAAACCCTGTTCGACTTCAAGCTGGTCTCGATGACGGGCGAGCCGGCGGCCACCACTTGCGGCCTGCCCGTCGCCGTCAGCGGGCGCTTCGACGCCAGTGACGACACCGACATGGTGGTCGTCATCGCCGGCTTCGGCACGCAGCATTACGCCACCGCCGCCCTGCTTGCCGGCCTGCGCCGCATCGCGCGCGCGGCGCGCGCGGTCGGCGGCGTCGAGGCAGGCACATGGCTCGTCGCCCGCGCCGGCCTGCTCGAAGGCCGTGCCGCGACTACCCACTGGGAGGACATGGAGGATTTTGCCGCCGCCTTCCCCGGCACCGACGTGCGGCCGGACCGCTATGTAATAGACGGTCCCGTGTTCACCAGCGGCGGTGCATCGCCCACCTTCGACCTGATGCTGCATCTCATCCGCTCGCGCCTCGGCATGGCGGTGGCGCTCGATGTGGCGAGCGTGTTCATCTACGACCAGTCGCGCGCCGCGACCGACGCACAGCCGCTGGTCTCGCTCGGCCGCCTCGACGGCTACGACCCGCGCCTTGCGCACTCGATCCGCCTCATGGAACAGCATGTCGACCAGCCGCTGCCGGTCGCGTCCGTAGCCCGGCGCGCAGGCGTCACGCCGCGCACGCTCGAAAACATCTTCCGCAAATCGATCGGTGAAACGCCGGGCGCCTATTACCTCAGGCTCCGCCTCAATGCAGCACGGCGGCTGGTCGTGGACACGCGCGTGCCGATGGCGGACATCGCCGCGCGCACCGGCTTTTCCTCCGCCGCAACCTTTTCGCGCGCCTTCGCCAACAGCTTCGGCGAAGCACCCTCGCAGTTCAGGCAGAAATAGAAGCGGTTCACATTCGTTTGGACAAAAGCCATTCCACCGCCGCCGCGAGATCGGCCGTCACGGCAGTCGGCGGCGGATCGAAGCGTCGTTCGTCGCCCGCACGATACTTGCCGGTCCGCACCAGAAGCGCTGCGCCGAGACCAGCCTGCAAGGCCCCCGCGACATCGCTTTCGGCATCGTCGCCCACCATCGCAACCTCGCCGGCAGCACAACCCATCTCGCGCAGGCCAGCTTCGAAGAATGCCGGCGCGGGCTTGCCGATCACCGTCGCCTTCGCTCCGCTGGCGAACTCCAGCGCCGCGACGAAGGCGCCCGCATCCATGCTGGGCAATCCGTCCCGATCCTTGAACAGGCGGTTGTTGGCCAGCGCAATGAAATCCGCTCCGTCCATCAACTGCCGGAAGGCCCGGTTGAGCATCGCATAGTCGAAAGTTTCGCCGGCATCGCCGACGACCACCGCCGGCGGCCCCGCGAATTCTATCCCATCGAATTCCGGCCCCAGTTTCGGATGGACCACAAGGTGCGGCGAGCGCCCGTTTTCCAGAAGCCAGGCGATGGCGGCCCCGGCAGGGGTCAGCACTTCATCGTCGGAAACCTCGATGCCGAAACCGGCAAGCTGGGCCACGAGCGCCTTGCGCGGCGAGCGCGTCGTGTTGCTGATGAAGCGAACCGAAAGCCCGGCTTCGCGCAACCGCCCGATCGCTTCGGCAGAGCCGGGTATCAAGGTGTCGCCATCATAGACCACACCGGCAAGATCCAGAAGCACGCCACGCAGCATCGGCAAAGGATGGCCGAGGCTCCTTTCCGCGTCAAACTTTTTGACGGCCCTCAGGCCGCCGCGTCGCGAGATTCGGCAGGCTGGTCGAGCAGCGTGCGCAACCGGCGCGCAAGCTGGGCTTCGAAGCGGCTGGCAACCGCGCGATCCCACTCATTGCCGGATTGCGAACCGGATGACGGGCGCGGCAATGTCATCAATCTATCGATGATGGAGTCGGAAACTTCGTTGGACAGAAGAGCGTCGATTTCACGTTCGTGCTGCATGTCGCTTCGCCTCCTTTCGACTCGTTTGATGAGTGATATAGAGGCGGCCCGTGACGGGCTCGTGAAGACATAGCGGCAGTTTTGCGGCAGCGGCAAAAATCTCCTTCTCGCCGCCGCCGGTCCCGGTTCGCGTCAAACGTAGCGGTTGACGATATTCTCCAGATATTCCTGCCGGCCGGACTTCGGCTGCGGCTCGATTTTCTTCTTCACCACGCGCTCGGCGATCTCTTCCAGCGTGCGCTTGCCCAAAAGCATCGCCTTGCCTTCGGCCGATTTCCAGCCGGCGTAGCGCTCCTCCAGCGGGCCGGACAGCGCCTTGTCCTCGATCATCCGCGCCGCTGCCTTCAGGCCGCGTGCGCAGCAATCCATGCCGCCGATATGGGCGATCAAAAGATCCTCGGGGTCGAGCGACTGGCGGCGCAGCTTGGCGTCGAAATTCGTGCCGCCGTTCTTGAAGCCGCCGCCCGACAAGACCTGATAATAGGCCAGCGCCATTTCCGGCACGTTGTTGGGGAACTGGTCGGTGTCCCAGCCGGACTGGTAGTCGTTGCGGTTCATGTCGATCGAGCCGAAGATGCCAAGCGCATTGGCCAGCGCCAGCTCATGCTCGAAGGAGTGCCCGGCGAGAATGGCGTGGCCCTGCTCGATATTGACCTTCACCTCCTTCTCCAGCCCGAAATCCTTGAGGAAGCCGTACACCGTCGCCACGTCGTAGTCATACTGGTGCTTGGTCGGTTCCTGCGGCTTCGGCTCGATCAGGATCGTGCCCTTGAAGCCAATGCGATGCTTGTAGTCCACGACCATGGACAGGAACCGGCCCGCCTGCTCGCGCTCGCGCTTCAGGTCGGTGTTCAGCAGCGTCTCATAGCCTTCGCGCCCACCCCACAGCACATAGTTCTCGCCCTTCAGCCGCTTGGTGACATCGATGCATTTCTTCACCGTCGCCGCCGCATAGGCAAACACATCCGGGTCCGGATTGGTGGCGGCGCCGCCCATGTAGCGGCGGTTGGAGAACAGGTTCGCCGTTCCCCACAGAAGCTTGACGCCCGTTTCCTTCTGCTTCTTCTCGAAAATGTCGACGATCTCGTCCAGGTTTGCGGCGCTCTCGGAGAAATCCCTGCCTTCGGGCCGAACGTCCGCGTCGTGGAAGCAGTAGTAGGGCGCGCCCAAGAGCGAGAACATCTCGAAGGCGACGTCGGCTTTCAGCCGCGCCTTTTCCATGTCGTCATCTTCGCCCCCCTTTGGGAACCACGGCCTGTCGAATGTCTGGCCGCCGAACGGGTCGCCGCCCGGCCAGGCGAAGGAATGCCAATAGGCGATGGCAAAGCGAAGGTGGTCCGCCAGCTTCTTGCCGGCGACCACCTCGTCGGGATTGTAGAAGCGATAGGCAAGCGGATTGGTCGAATCCGGTCCTTCATACTTGATCTTCTTGATGTCGCCGAAGAAGCCGGTGCTCATGCTTGAACTCCCTTGATAGCAGGATAAAGCGCCCGATAGCGCTGGTAGGCATCGGAAAAACTGCCAGTGAGCGCCATGTCGGGCTCGATGGTCTCATCCGTCGAAGGCGGTGCGCAGACAGCGCGCGGATCAGCTCCGGTGGCAGCGATCAGGCCAAGCCGCGCCGCGCCGAAGGCCGCGCCGAAATCGCCGTCCGCCGGCACATCGACCGGAATGCCGAGCGCCGTCGCAATTGCCTTCAGCCAGTAGCGCGAGCGCGAACCGCCACCGATGGCGGTGACGCGATCAAGTTTGGTGCCGGCCTTCTTCAAGGCTTCGAGGCTGTCGCGGAAGGCAAAGGCCACGCCTTCGAGCACGGCCTGCGTCAGCACGGCGCGGCTGGATGCGTGTTCGAGCCCGATGAATGCACCCCGGATGGCAGCGTCGTTGTGCGGCGTGCGCTCGCCGGAAAGATAGGGAAGAAACGTCACGCCGGTCGGCGCTTTCAAGCCGTCGCCAAGCTCGTTCGTAAGCTCGGCGGCATCCTTGCCGGCGATCTCGCAAAGCCAGTTGAGCGAATCCGTCGCCGACAGGATCACGCCCATTTGGTGCCATGTATCCGGCAAAGCGTGGCAGAAGGTGTGCACGGCGCTTTCAGGATTGGGCAGATAAGCGGCGTTCGCCGCGAACAGCACGCCGGATGTTCCAAGCGACACGAAAGCGTGCCCCTCGCCCACCGTGCCCATGCCGCAGGCCGACGCGGCGTTGTCACCCGCGCCGCCGCCAATCGGGATGCCCGCCTGCATGCCCCATTTCGAAGCCAGTTCGGCCCGCAGCGCGCCGGCCCGTTCGGTGCCTTCCACCAGAGTGGGCATATGCTTCTCGTCCAACTCCGTCGCGGCCAGCAGGCCGGACGACCAGCGCCGCTTGCCGACATCGAGCCACGCGGTTCCCGCCGAATCCGACATTTCGGACATATGCTCGCCCGCAAGCCAGAGCCGCAGGTAGTCCTTGGGCAACAGAACCTTTGCCACCTTGGCAAAGGTGTCCGGCTCGTTGTTCTTCACCCACACAAGCTTCGGCGCGGTAAAGCCCGGAAAGACGATATTGCCAGTGAGTTTGCGAAAACGCGGATCCGCATCGAGCCGTGCCGCCTCGGCATGGCTGCGCGTATCGTTCCACAGGATGCAGGGTCTTAGAACCTTGTCCGAGGCGTCGAGCAGCGTTGCCCCGTGCATCTGGCCCGACAGGCCAATTCCCTTGACGGCGGCAAGTTCCTTCGGGTGAGCCGCCTTCAGTTCGGCAATCGCTTCCTCGCAGGCGGCGATCCAGTCGGCGGGGTTCTGCTCGGACCAGCCGTTATGCGGCCGCGATACGTCGAGCGAGCCATGCCCGGCACCAACAGCCTTTTGCCCGGCATCGATCAGCAAGGCCTTCACGCCTGACGTGCCCAGGTCAAGGCCAAGATACATGGACTTCCTCCCGAAAGCAGTGTGCGGAGCGATACGGGACCAATGCCAGGACTGCGCGACCGTTCCGCGCGCTGCCTCCCGCCTCGCAGCCTTTCATATCAAAAAATCGCAAGGCACGAAGCTATTTTTTTCGATATCCGTAAAAAATATTGGAAACCGCAATTTCGAGACTTCAATGTGTCGTCATCACGGGCGTTTGACAGCCGTGCAGCGCCGATGTTGAGTGTGAAGATGCAGCCAGACGAACCCGATGAACTGATCGAAACGATTTTCCGCAACGGCACGCTCACCGTTGTCGGAATCGTGCTGGCTTTCTCGCTCGGCTTCGTCACCCACTGGGCCGCCAACCCCATCCCGTGGCAGCCCGAGGATGGCTTCGCGCTGTTGCCGATCCTTCTCGGCATCGCGCTTCAGATCAAGGCGCTGTCCGAACTGCTCAAGCACCAGTGCCTGAAGAAGCAGCGTTTCGAGCGCGCCAACCGCATCTTCATGACAGGCCTTCTACTGACCAGTGGTGGGGTCGCGCTGGCCATCCTGTTCGACTTCTTCGAAGTTTCGAAGATCGCCAAGCTGGTCGGCTGACGCCTGTCTCAAGAACCTGAGCGGACGGCCATGGTGGCGACGCCGGCGCCGACGAGCAGCGTACCTCCCGCGCGATTGAAGATGCGGATCGCCCTCGGATTGCCGACGAGGCTGCGCGCCCTTGCTGCGACAAGCGCGTAGCCGAAGGCATTGGCGAAGGCGAGCGCGAGGAAAGTGCCCTCGAAAATCATCATCTGGGTCAGGAAATCCGCGTGGCGGTCGATGAACTGCGGCAGGAAGGCGACGAAAAAGGTGATGCTCTTGGGGTTCAGCGCCGTCACCAGCCAGGCATGCGCCATCATCTTTGCCGATGACACGGCATCGGTGCGCGGCTCGGCGTTAAGCGTTCCGCCTGCCCTGAACAGCTTGACGCCGAGATAGATCAGATAGCCCGCGCCAATCAGTTTCAGCACCGTGAACACGGTCGCCGATGCCGCCAGCAGCGCGCCAATGCCCAGCATCGACAGCGTCATGGCGGTGAAGTCGCCAAGCGCGACGCCGACCGACATCGGCAAGGCCGTGCGCCAGCCTTGGCCGAGCGCGTAGGAAACGACAAGAAGGATCGTCGGGCCGGGAATGACCAGCAGGACCATCGAGGCGGCGGTGAAGGCAAGCCAGGCTTCGAACGACATCGTTCTCTCCATCCAAAGAAAAGGATAAATCCCCGCCTTCGCCTTGATGTAAAGACCCCGCATCTAGGATTTCGCCGCTACTCAACCGCATCCGTCGCCAATTGTGGCAACCGGTGGATGTAGCCTTCATGTTTTGTAAACCATAGCTGTCGAAAATGCCTTGCAATGGCCGCCCCTCCGGTTGCGGCACTCCTGTAAGGTTAAGCGTACATGCCTGAGTTGCAGAACAACTTGCCTTCGCCTTTGCCCGGCGAAACCGCTCCCGACGAAGTCTCGGCCTCGCGCCGCGCGCTGCTTCGCGGCATCGGCGCCACCGCGCTGCTCACCGTCGGCGGCTGCACCTCGATGGAATTCCCGGCGCTTGAGCTCGACAGCGGCCCGACCGGGTCGATCCGTTCGCTCAAGCCAGCCATCAGCGTCGACAAGCAGGTGACCAGCCCCGACGTCATGTATGCGGGCCTGACCGATGGCGGCTTCGCCGTGCCGGAAGTGCCCTATCTCAAGGTCGATCCCAAGTTCCGCCGCCAGATCGTCGTCGACCCTACCGGCGAAGCGCCCGGCACCATCGTCGTGCATACGCAGGAGCGCTTCCTCTATCTTGTCCAGCCGGAAGGCGAGGCGATCCGCTACGGCGTCGGCGTCGGCAAGGACGGCTTCCGCTGGTCGGGCCGCGCCAACATCCAGTACGGCAAGGAATGGCCGACATGGACGCCGCCGCGCGAAATGATCGCCCGGAAGCCTGAACTGGTGAAGTGGCAGGGCGGCCAGCCCGGCGGCCTTGAAAATCCGCTCGGCGCGCGCGCGCTCTACATCTACCAGAACAACCAGGACACCGGCTACCGCATCCACGGCTCGCCGGAATGGTGGTCGATCGGCAAGGCGATGTCGTCAGGCTGCGTCAGGCTCATCAACCAGGACATCATCGACCTCTACAGCCGCGTGTCGAAAAAGAACCCGGTCGTCGTGGTATAAAAGGTATTTTTCAACCGATTTAATTTTCTGTTGCGCAGCTTGCCCGGAAGCGCGATTGTGACGACGATTACGCCGGAGACTTGAACCATGTCCGCGACATTCGTCATCGCACAGGGCGGCGGACCGACCGCCGTCATCAACCAGACACTCGTCGGCGCGGCGCTCGAAATCCGCAAGCGTCATAAAGGTGCGCGCGTGCTCGGCGCGCGCCACGGCGTGCGCGGCATCCGCGACGGCGATTATGTCGATCTCACCGACATCCGCGAAGACCAGTTGCGCCTCATCGGCCGCACGCCTTCGTCCGCGCTCGGCTCGACGCGCGACAAGCCGGACGCAGCCTATTGCGATGTCATCCTCAAGGGCCTGCAGAAGGCCGGTGCCGACGCCTTCATCTATATCGGCGGCAACGACACCGCCGGCACCCAGCAGATCCTCGCCGACGCTTCCGGCGGCAGCATCGCGTTCGTCCATGCGCCGAAGACCATCGACAACGACCTGGAGGAAAACGACCACACGCCGGGCTTCATCTCGGCGGCGGAGTTCGTCGCCGGCGCTTTCCTCTCCGTGGACCTCGATTTCCGGGCGCTGCCCGGCATCTATGTCGGCATCGTCATGGGCCGCCACGCCGGCTTCCTCACCGCCGCCTCCGCCGCGTGGCAACTGGACGAAGACAGCGGCCCGCACCTTGTCTATGTCCCCGAACGCGCCTTCGAGGTTGCCCGCTTCGTCGATGATGTCCGCGCCACCCTGGACCGCCACCGGCGCTGCATCGTCGCCGTCTCCGAAGGCGTATCCACCGCCGACGGCAAGGCGCTGGTCGAGAGCCTCGTGCCGCCAGAGCGGCTGGAGCGCGACCAGCACGGCAACGTCAAGCTTTCCGGCAGCGACCTCACCGCAGCACTGGAACAGGCGCTCGCAACGCATCTGCCCGGCAAACGCGCCCGCGTCGATGCGCTCGGCTACATGCCGCGCGGCTATGTCGGCGCCATCAACGCGGTCGACAGCGAAGAAGCCTTCAAGGCAGGCGCATTCGCGGCAGCCGTCGCTGGCGAAGGCGGCGGCTCGGTCGCGCTGCAGTTCGACGGCCACCAGACCGTGCTGAAAAAGGTGCCGCTCGACCACGTCGCCGGCAAGACGCGCCACATGCCGCCCGACTTCATGCAGGCCGACGCCAACCGTCTCGCGCAACCGGCCTATGATTATCTGAAGCGTCTGGTCCCGGCCAAATACCAGGTCGGGCGGCCATTCGTCTGATGGCGGGCTGGTTCGCAAAGAAGCATGTTGATGCGGTCACCACGCACCTGACCGAGCCATACGTCAACGACTATTTGCGCGCCAACATCTGGCATGTCGCAGGCCGCGACGCCGACCTGCTCATCGATACCGGCATGGGCATCTGCCCGCTCGCGCCGGAAATTGCGACGCCCGCCGGCAAACCGCTGATCGTCGTCGCCACCCACATCCATCTCGACCATATCGGCTCGATGCACGAGTTCGAACATCGCGCCGGGCCAGCCTACAGCGCGGCCGAATTCGAACGGATGGGCGACGCCGCCACCTACGCAGACTTTTTCCGCGACATGGAAGCCCCCGTATCGCAACTGCCCGAACCGGGTTGGACCGCCGGAAACTACGCCATCAAGCCTGCGCCGCTGACGCGTGCGCTCAGCGAAGGCGACAGCGTCGATCTCGGCGACCGCCGGTTCACCGTGCTGCATCTGCCCGGTCATTCGCCGGACTCCATTGCACTTTTCGATCAGACCGACGGCACGCTGTTCAGCGGCGACGCCATCTATGACGATACGCTGATCGACGACCTGCCGGACTCCGACCGCGCCGCCTATCGCAACACAATGCAGCGCCTCACCGACCTGCCGATCCGCATCGGCCACGGCGGCCACGGGCCGAGCTTCAGCCGCGATCGCATGCGCGAAATCGCCTCGAATTACCAGCAGCGGACGGCCGATCTTTAGGTCAGGTCACACTCGGAAGGATGGCCCCTCATCTGGCTGCCGCCATCTTCTCCCCGTGAAGAACGGGGAGAAGAGACGCCACCGCAACCTCTCAGAATCCCCTCTCCCCGCTTGCGGGGAGAGGGTAAGGGTGAGGGGCGCCCCTCAGCCGACGGCTTCGTCCCAGCCGCTCACGGCCTTCACCTCGAGGAAATCCTCCAGCCCCCACTTGCCGCCTTCGCGGCCAAGGCCAGACTGTTTGTAGCCGCCGAACGGGCTGCCAAAAGGACGGCTCGTGCCATTGATCTGCACCATGCCGGCGCGCAGCTTGCGGGCCACGCGCTGCGCCTTCACCTTGTCGCCGGATTGCACATAGGCGGCGAGCCCATAGGGCGTGTCGTTGGCGATTGCCACCGCGTCGTCCTCGGTGTCGAACGGGATCATCGCCAGCACCGGGCCGAAGATTTCCTCGCGCGCGATGGTCATGTCGTTGTTCACATCGGCAAAGATGGTCGGGCGCACATAGTAGCCGCGGTTGAAACCTTCCGGCCGCCCAAGCCCGCCCGCCACCACGCGCGCGCCTTCCTTGATGCCTTTTTCGATCAGGCTCTGCACCTTGGTGAACTGCACCTCGGAAGACAGCGGTCCGATATGATTGCCGTCGTCTGCCGGATTACCGACCTTCACGGTCGCGGCGACATCGGCGGCAATGCCCACGGCGCGATCATAGACCGGGCGTTCGACCAGCATGCGGGTCGGTGCGTTGCACGACTGGCCGGTGTTGTTGAAGCAGTGGCGCACGCCGCGCTTGATCGCCGCCTCGAGGTCGCTGTCGGCAAAGACGATGTTGGGCGACTTGCCGCCCAGCTCCAGCGCAACGCGCTTGATCGTCTCCGACGCCGCCTTGGCAACGGCAATGCCGGCGCGGGTCGAACCGGTGAACGACATCATGTCGATGCCGGGATGGCGCGACATCGCCTCGCCCACGCCCGGCCCATCGCCATTGACCATGTTGAACACACCGGCCGGGAAATCCGCAGCCTCCATGATCTCGGCGAAGACCACGGACGAGATCGGCGCGATCTCCGAAGGCTTCAGCACCACGGTGCAGCCTGCCGCAAGCGCCGGCACCACCTTCAGCGTCACCTGGTTCATCGGCCAGTTCCACGGCGTGATCAGCCCGCACACGCCGATCGGCTCATGCACGATGTGCTCTGCGCGGTTGTCGTCGCTCAGCGGCGTCTCGAACTTGTAGTCCTCCAGCGTCCGGATGAACGCCTCGATATGGCCTGCGCCGCTTGCCGCCTGCGATTCGAAGGCAAGCTTGATCGGCGCGCCCATCTCGTCTGAAATCGCCTTGGCCATGTCGCCCATGCGGGTCTTGTAGACCTTGAGCAGGCGCTCGAGCGCTGCCAACCGTTCTTCGCGGGTCGTCACGCTCCAGCTTTCAAAGGCGCGTCGCGCCGCGTCCACGGCCTTGTCGACATCCGCCGCCGAACCCATGGAGATCACGGCAAAGGCTTGCTCGTCAGCCGGGTTGATGACCTCCAGCTCCTTTGCCACCACCGGAGCGACCCATTTTCCATCGATGAAGAAATCCGTCTTGCGCAGCATCGTCCAGCTCCTTTGTCGCGGTGGCCGGGCACCGGCCGGGCGGCTTTCTAGCGCCTCTTTGCGCCGGCGCTCAAGCCTCAACGGGCAGGATATGTGGGGCCAGTCCATGCCGAACACGCTTTTGGCCACCCAAATGCGTGCCCAAGCACCAATGACGGCAGAGAAATTTTCGACGAAAATTTCATGCCAGGTAAAATCAAATGCAACATTAGCCGGCTTTTGTTGACGGTGTGTCCAAGACGGTGTGAACGAGAAAGTGGGAACCTCGCTTTTCGTCCAAGCGGCATTTCATTCATCATATTGATATTACTTGAAAAACTTGATTGCTAAGCAGTCATTTCATATGTTCAAGAGGTATTGGATTAGTCCAGGTATGAACAATTTCGTGATTGGCAAGCCAGCCTATCCCCACCCACATCGGGGAGGTCCAAACGACGCAAAAATCCTCCCAAGGAAACGCCGCTAGATGGACGGATGTTTTAAAATCTGGAGTACTTGAAATGAAGAAGATTGCTCTCGCCGCCGCCGCCATTCTTGCCGTCACCGGCGCCTCCTTTGCCGGCAGCGACCACTATGGTTCCGATGCGGTCAACAACCCGCCGGTTTCGACCAATGTCGACAGCGGCTACACCGCTTCGGTCAACGCTGGTTCGAATGGTTACGTGGTGAAGTCCAACACCGCTGCAGAACAGCGCCTGGGCGGCAACAGCTAATAGCCGGCCGAGAATACCCAAAGAGCGGCGGGCTTACCGCCGCTCTTTTATTATCTGCGCATGCAACCCTTGTCTCAGGCGGCTTCGGCCACCGCATCGGCATGAGCGAACGAGCGGCCTGCACCGTCGAAAATGTGCAGGTCCTCCGCATTGGCGTTCAGCTTCAAAGTACTGCCGCGCTTGACCTCGACATTGCCGGGAAGCTTCGCCACCAGAGGCTGGTCGCCGCGCCCGATGTCGATATAGACAAGCTGCACTTCGCCCAGCTGCTCGACGTAGTCGACCTTGCCCTCGAACAGATAATCCTTGCCGTTGGCGACGAACAAATCCTCGGGCCGCACGCCGAAGCTGATGGCCGCACCCTTGGCGGCGCCCTGTGACGCGATCGGCACCGTGGCCTTACGCCCATCGACATGATCCACCACCGTCGTCTTGCCCGCCGTGACGATGGTCGCCGGCAAGATATTCATCGCCGGGGAACCGATGAACTGCGCCACGAACAGGTTGCCCGGCTTCTTGTAGAGGTCCATCGGCGTGCCGACCTGCTCGATGTGACCATCCTTCAACACGACGATGCGGTCCGCCAATGTCATCGCCTCGACCTGGTCGTGGGTGACATAGATCATCGTCGTGTCGGGCATGGATTCCTTCAGCTTGGCGATCTCGATGCGGGTTGCCACGCGCAGCGCCGCGTCGAGGTTCGACAGCGGCTCATCGAACAAAAAGACCTTGGGGTTGCGCACGATGGCGCGGCCGATGGCGACGCGCTGGCGCTGGCCGCCGGACATGGCGCGCGGCAGGCGATCGAGGTACTTGGTCAGTTGCAGGATCTCAGCCGCCTGCTTCACGCGCCGGTCGATCTCGGCCTTGTCTTCCTTGGCGATCTTCATGCCGAAGGCCATGTTGTCGTAGACCGTCATGTGCGGATAAAGCGCATAGGACTGGAACACCATGGCGATGCCGCGCTTCGACGGCGGCACGTCGTTGACCCGCTCGCCAGCGATGTTGAGTTCGCCAGACGTAATTTCCTCAAGCCCGGCAATGGTCCGCAACAGCGTGGATTTCCCGCAACCCGACGGCCCGACGAAAACGATGAACTCGCCCGACTTGATGTCGAGGTCGATGCCGTGAAGGATATGCACGCTTCCGTAGGACTTCTTCACTTGCCTGAGCGTCAGATCGGCCATGATTTCCTCCCGTAAACTTCTGAACCCTGATTAAGCAACCCGCCCGAACCAGGCACCGTAACCGCCAAGCCGCACCTTGCCCTTCGCCGCCTGCCCGGACAGGCCATGCCCGGACAATGGTTGCAGCGCATGCCCCGCACCCAGATCGACCTCGGCCGGCTTGCTGCCAAGATTGAAGGCGCACACGATCTGCTCGTTGCCCTCGCGGCGGGTGAAAACGACCGCATCGCCGTCGCCTGCAAGGAATTCGATATCGCCCTTGGCAAAGGCAGGATGCGCGCTGCGGAACGCCAGGAAACGGCGATAGTGTTCCAGCAGCGATGCCTCGTCGCCCTGCTGCCTACTAACGGCGGCGGCCAGATGCTCGCGCGGCACCGGCAGCCAGGGCCTGGCCGTCGAGAAGCCGCCGTTTGCCGCATTTTCGTCCCACACCATCGGCGTGCGGCAGCCGTCGCGGCCCTTGAACTCCGGCCAGAAGCGGATGCCGTAGGGGTCTTGCAAATCCTCGAAGGCAAGGTTTGCTTCGGTCAGGCCGAGCTCCTCGCCCTGATAGAGGCAGACAGATCCGCGCAGCGACATCAAAAGCGCCGACACTACCTTGAGATAGGCCGTCGGATCGACTTCGCCCGCTGCCCAGCGCGAAGCGTGGCGCATCACATCGTGGTTGGAAAACGCCCAGCACGACCAGCCATCGGTCGCCACCTTGCCGAAGCTTTCCAGAACGCCGCGCACCTTGGCGGCGCTGATCTTTTCGGGCGCGAGGAAGTCGAAGGAATAGCACATGTGGACACGCTTTTCACCCGCCGTATAGGCCGCCACGACCTCAAGCCCGCGCTGCGAATCGCCAACCTCGCCGACGGCGGCAGCCGCCGGATACTCGTCGAGCAAGGCCCGGAAGCGTTCAAGGAAGCCGACATTCTCGGGCTGGCTCTTGTCGTAGAGGTGGTCCTGGTAGTTGTAGGGATTGACCGCCGGCGCGGTCTGGTCGTTGCGCTGTTCGGGCGGCAGGGCCGGGTTGTCCTCCAGACCCCTGGAATGGAAATAGAAATTGATGGTGTCGAGGCGAAAGCCATCGACGCCGCGATCCAGCCAGAAGCGCGTCACGTCCAGCAACGCGTCCTGAACCTCCCTGTTGTGGAAGTTAAGGTCGGGCTGCTCCGACAGGAAATTGTGCAGGTAATATTGCTGGCGGCGGGTATCCCATTGCCAGGCCGAGCCGCCGAAGATCGACAGCCAGTTGTTGGGCGGGCTGCCGTCCGGCTTGGCATCGGCCCACACATACCAGTCGGCCTTCGCATTGGTGCGGCTGGCGCGGCTTTCCTTGAACCAGGGATGGTCGTCGGCGGTGTGCGAAATCACCTCGTCGATCATCACCTTGAGACCCAACCGATGCGCCTCGGCCACCAGCGCATCGAAATCCGCCAGCGTCCCGAACATCGGATCGACGTCGCAATAGTCGGTGACGTCGTAGCCGAAGTCGCGCATCGGCGACTTGAAAAAGGGCGATATCCAGATCGCATCGACGCCGAGGCCCGCAATGTACGGCAGTCTCTGGATGATGCCCTTGAGGTCGCCGATGCCGTCGCCGTTCGAGTCCTGATAGCTGCGCGGATAGATCTGGTAGATCACCGCGCCGCGCCACCAGTCGCGGTTCACGGCTACTTCGGGGACTGATTTCAGTGCTGACTTCATCATGACCGGCTCGAAATGTGGACGACGGTCCGCTTTGGACCCCCCTCTGGCCTGCCGGCCATCTCCCCCTCAAGGGGGGAGATCGGCGACACGACACTCCGTGCCGATCCTACAAGGTTGGCTACTGAGGATACCCGACCATTCAAGCAATCTCCACCCTTGAGGGGGAGATGGCCGGCAGGCCAGAGGGGGGTAAAAGACATCAAATCAGCCTCCCTTGACCGAGCCGGCGAGAAGGCCGCGCACGAAGTAGCGTTGCAGTGAGAAGAACACGATCAGCGGCACGATGATGGTGACGAAGGCCGAGGTGGTCAGGATTTCCCAGTCGCCGCCGCGCGAACCCAGGAGCGCATTCAGCTTGGCGGTCAGCACGATCTGGTCTGCCTCGGTGCCGAGGAACACCATCGCCACCAGAAGGTCGTTCCACACCCACAGGAACTGGAAGATGGCGAACGAGGCCAGCACAGGGAACGACAGCGGCAGCACGATCTTGACGAATATCTCGAAGTCGCTGGCGCCGTCGATGCGCGCCGATTCCATGATTTCGCGCGGCAGGCCGGCGATATAGCTGCGCAGCAGGTAGATGGCGAAAGGCAGGCCGAAGCCGGTATGCGCCAGCCAGATACCGAGATAGGTTTTCACCGGCACGCCGAAGAAGACGCCGACGCCATTGTAAAGCTTGAGCAGCGGGATCAGCGACATCTGCAGCGGCACGACGAGCAGGCCGATGATGACGGCGATCAAAAGCGCCCGTCCCGGAAAGCGCATCCAGGCCAGCGCATAGGCGGCGAAGGCCGCAATCAGGATCGGGATCACCGTGGCCGGGATCGTCACCGTCAGCGAATTCATGAACGAGCGGCCGATGCCTTCGGAAAACAGCACCGTCTGGTAGTTTTCGGTAGTGAAGCGCGGCGGCGTCGAGGCAGCGTAGTAGACGCGCTGGCCGCGCGTGCCTTCCAGCTTCACCGGCGAGGTCAGCACATAGGAGCCGTCTTCGTTGACCTGCAGCGTCACGCCGTCGTTGAGTTCCGCGACCGAGCCTGCCTCGTACTTGGTCGGTTCCTGCGAGCGCACGCCGAAGGCCGACAGCGTCGCGGCGTTCCCCGCCTCGAACAGATTGCCCATGATCAGGAACTTGCCGTCCTTCTCGACCTGGTCGGCCGCCGTTCCAAGCCGCCCCGCACCGGTCTGGCTCGAGGTCGAGAACGAATTCCACCAGCCGGAGGCGATGATCTGGTCCTTGTCGCGCAGGGACGAGACCAAGATGCCGAGCGTCGGGATCGTCCAGATGACGACGAAGACAAGCACCGCGAGATGGACGCCGAAACGGCCGATGAAGGATTTTCCGGTCGAACCAGCCATCAGACCATCCCCAGTTTGGTTTGCATCACTCTGCCGGCGGCAATTTGCGGCAAGGTCGAGGGGTTTGGCGAAGGTCGTAGCGGGCCTACGGCCGAGCCGAAGCCCGAAGGATTTGACGCAAATTGACCCGGCCCTTCGGGTTTTCTGTCGGCGGACGCCAACTTTGCCGGCTTGCTTGGCCGATGTCCCGCATCGGCCTTCGCAAGCCTTCGCGTCGGTCGCCGCGCCGACAGCGAAACAGAATTGGTGCAAACCAAGCTGGGCATGGTCTAATGCCCTCCCGTCTCGCGGTTGGCCTGGCGTATGTTCCAGATCATGATCGGGATCACCGCGATCATGATGATGATCGCAATGGTCGCGCCACGGCCGAAATCGCCGCCGCCACGGAACATCCAGTCGAACATGAGATTGGCGAGCACCTGGCTGTTCCACTGGCCGTTGGTCATGGTCAAGACTATGTCGAAGACCTTCAGCACGAGGATGGTGATGGTGGTCCACACCACCGCAATCGTGCCCCAGATCTGCGGGATCATGATCTTCCAGAAAATCTGGAACGGGCTTGCCCCGTCGATCACCGCAGCCTCCAGCGTTTCCTCGGGAATGCCGCGCAACGCCGACGACAGGATCACCATGGCAAAGCCGGTCTGGATCCAGATCAGGATCACCATCAGAAAGAAATTGTTCCAGAAGGGGATCGAAATCCACACCTGCGGCGCGCCGCCGAAATACTGAACGATGGCGTTGAGGATGCCGATCTGCACCTGGCCTTCGCCGCGATACTCGTAGATGAACTTCCAGATCACGCTGGCGCCGACAAACGAGATCGCCAGCGGCAAAAAGATCAGGCTCTTGGCGATGGTTCCCCACCAGATGCGGTCGGTCAAAACCGCGATCACCAGACCGAGGAAAGTGCAGGCCGCCGGCACAACCGCCAGCCACAAGATGTTGTTGAGGATGGAATTGCGGAACTCGCGGTCGCCGAAGGCCCACGCATAATTGGCGAAGCCGACGAAATTCTCGCCGCCGCGGTCCATGAACGAGAGCCTGAGCGTCTCGATGACCGGATAGATCAGGTAGATCGTCAGGATCAGAAGCGCCGGGCCGACGAACAGCCACGGCCGCACCAGTCCTTGCCGGCGCAGATTGTCGACAGCCGCAGCGCCTGCCACGCCGCGCGAGGGGAAGATCATGTCGAGCAGCTTGTTGGCGCCCCAGAAATAGGCGACGCAACCGCCGACACCGACAACAATGACGAAAATGGCCGAGAAAATCTGCGCTGCCATGGGTTCCTCCCCCGAGAGCCGATTCTTTTCCGGTCGGGACACTTGCCTGCCCCGCCCCATTGTCGTGCAGCCGGCACGCGCGGGCAGCCAGCAGGTGCCGCGTCAGGCTGCCCCAAGTTTCACGCTATGCCGCCTTTCCCCACTGGCCCGGGCCTTCGACGGTCCGGGCCAGCGCGCCTGGGAGGCTGCGTCCGCCCCGCGCCCTTTGCGAGTCTTTACTTGATGGCGTCCCAGCTTTTCTGGATGTCGGTCGCCACCGCCTCGGCCGGCTTGCCGCCGACCAGATCGACCATGCCGGTCCAGAACGAGCCTGCACCGATCTTGCCGGGCATCAGGTCGGAACCGTCGAAGCGGAAGGTCGTGGCATTGGCCAGGATCTCGCCCTGCTTCTTCAGCGCATCCGATCCGTAGGCCTCGGTGTTCGCGCCCTTGAACGGGGTCACGAAGCTCTTCTGCGCCATCCACAATTCATGCGCGAGCGGCATTTCAAGGAACTTGATGAATTCGCGCGCGGCCTTGGAATCCTTGGTGATCATTACCAGCGTGCCGGCGCCCAGAACCGGCTGGCCGAGTTCCGGCTTGGAGGCATAGGGCGGATAATAGAAGAAGTCCGCATCGACGCCGAGTTCCGTCCCCTCGGGGAAGAAGGAGGGAATGAACGATGCCTGATGGTGCATGTAGCACTTCGGCGGCACCGTGAAGAGGCCCTTGGGGCTGTCGCGGAAATCGGTCGCCGCAACCGCTGCCGCGCCGCCGTCGACCATCTTGTCGTCGGTCGCGATCTTGCCGAAGATGTCGATGGCGTTGACCACCGCCGGATCGTTGAACGGAATCTCGTTCTTCACCCACTTGTCATAGGTTTCGGGCGGCTGCGTGCGCAGCATGATGTCTTCCACCCAGTCGGTCGCCGGCCAGCCGGTCGCGCCGCCGGAGCCAAGCCCGATGCACCACGGCTTGCCGCCGTCGGCAACGATCTTCTGCTCAAGGGCGGCCAGATCCTCCTGCGTCTTGGGAACCTCGTAGCCGGCTTCCTCGAAATTGTCGGGCGAATACCAGACCAGCGACTTCACGTCGGCCTTGTAGGGGAAAGCGTAGTAGCCCGGCGTGCCGTCCTTGCCCTTGTAGGTGCCGAGATCGACCCAGGACTGGCCCGCGCCGTAATTGTCCTTCACCCAGGTGGCGACGTCGTCGCCAAGCGGCGTCAGCAGCCCCTTGGATGCAAGATCCTGGATGAGGCCCGGCTGCGGCAGGATGGCGATGTTGGGCGGGCTGCCGGCCTGCGTGTCGATGACGATCTGCTGTTCATAGTTTTCCGAAGAGGAATATTTCAGCTCCACGCCGGTGGCTTCGACGAAATACGCCAGCACCGAACGCACCAGGTCCTCGTCCTCGCCGCGCCACGGCCCGAAAATGGTCAGCGTCTCGCCCTTGAGGTCGACCTTCTTCAGCTCGTCGAAATTCGCCCAGTGGAACTTCTGGTCCTCGCCCGGCTTGAACTTCAGCTCAGCATGCGCGGGCAGGCTCCATGCCAGCGCGGCAAGGGCCGCGCCCGTCAAAAGCATCTTCTTCATCGGCTTCCTCCCAATGGTGCAAGATATCGTGCGGAACCTCCATTCCGCGCGCCGAGGCTGCTTTGCCGCCTTCAAGGCCAGAACCTGACTCTTTGAAGGCAATTTCAAAGCGCTTTGGTTCTGCTTATCTCGTCACTGAATCGGTGGAGAGTCAAGACGCTTAAACACTAATCGATTTAATTTTCCTCGACATTGCCATAATTCTGCACTGCATCATGCAATTTTGCGCCGCAGCAACGGTTCTGCCTTCCTTCGACCGATCGCCGCGCCTATTGTTAAGCGGAGCACACTCGGGCTTTTTGGTCGAGTTTTTAAAGCGCTTTGGATTTCGGAGACAGGTTCTTGAACCTCAAACAGTTGTCGCAGATGCTGGCGCTTTCGCAGACGACGGTGAGCCGGGCGCTGAACGGCTACCCGGAGGTCAACGAGGAAACGCGCCGGCGGGTGATGGACGCCGCCAAGCGGCATGGCTACCGCCCGAACCCGAGCGCGCGGCGGCTCGCCACCGGCAAGACCGGCATGATCGGCTACGTGCTGCCGACCGGCGCCAGCGTCGATATCGACCCGCATTTCGTCGAATTCCTGTCCGGCCTCGGCGACTATGCGCGCTCGCACGAACTCGACCTGGTCCTGTCGCCCGCCGATGCCGAAGACCAGGAAACCACCTACCGCCGCATCGTGGCGAACAAGCAGGTCGATGCCGTCTATATCTCCTCGCCCCGTCCTGCCGACCGCCGCATCGCGCTTCTCCATGCGCTCGGCATTCCCTTCATCGTGCATGGCCGCAGCGACGGCCATGAGTTCGACTATTCCTATATCGACATCGACAATGAGGGTGCCTTCCGCGAAGCGACGCGGCTGCTGCTGCAGCTTGGCCACCGGCGCATCGCGCTGATCAACGGCGATATGAGGGAAACCTTCGCCATCCATCGCGAGCAAGGCGTGCGGCGCGCGCTCGCCGGCGACGGCCTCTCGCTCGACGAGCGCCATATCCTCTCGATGACAATGACCGAGGAGAACGGCTACCGGGCGGCGCGACGGCTGCTCGAAAGCGCCGATGCGCCGACAGCCATCCTCTGCTCCAGTCTCATCATGGCGCTCGGCGTCGTGCGGGCAGCGCGCGACCTTGCCGTCAGCATTCCGGGCGACGTCTCGCTGATCGCTCATGACGACGTTTTTCCGTGGCTGAGACCCGAGAACTTCTCCGTGCCGCTCGCCACCACCCGCTCCTCGATCCGGGCAGCCGGCGCGCGGGTGGCGGAGCGGCTGGCGGCCCGCATTTCAGGACTCGAAAGCGGGTCGCGCGGGGAAGTGTGGCCGGTCGATCTCGTCGTGCGCAGCTCCGTCGCCGGCGTGCCGCGCTGACACTGGCGAAATCGGGCGTAGAAGCGTATGATAACATCACGATTCACGGCACTTTCTACATGAGACCCTCATGGCGCCATACGGTATTGCAAGGCATTTATTAAAGTATATTACTATTCCTTTCTTTGCTATTCTTTATTTAAATATAGAAAAACTTGCAGAGAGACATGGATGGGATGGATTACTATCATGGTTATGGGAGTTATATACACCAACTCCGTATAAATATCTTACCCAACCTTGGGCTTTAAACACAGCGATTGCTGTCGTGGCCTTTGCTGCCGGATTTTGGCTAGATACTATAGTGCGGAAATCTGAACTAAAAAAACAGACTTTTGATATAGATCGACGAGCACTGGCAAATACAGCCGACAAACTTGCTGAGAAAATATCTGCTTTGATAGCGGAATTTGAGGCGGAGCGAATCAAAGCTTGGCAAGAGGTGAGAACTACAACTTGGACAGGCGGCGAATACCCTCATAGTGACCGAGAAACGAATGCTGAGATAAGAATGGTCGAACGTTACAGTGAGAGATACAACAGCGACGTATTGCAGTTGCTTGAAAAAGCGGATCTGGCTGTTCATCTGGACAAGACGGTAGGTTGGCAGATCCGCCGAGATGGCGTGAGCAGGTCCGACATATCGCAACTGCCACTGCTACTCACAAAGATTTCGGTCGCTTTACAAGACCCATCAAACGTCAAGCAGAATGTCAGTTCGGTGCCACCAGAGCATAGATTATCCGGGTCGAAACGCGCTGTGAGATAGATTGCGTTCCGGCAGATGTGGTTACCTGGAGAATATTTGCCTAGGAAACCCATCCTCTTCACTCCCCAAACCCTTGATCCCACTCACTTCCTACAAAAACCTTCACCTCACTTTTCCCACCCTCTGCCACCTCCCGCATAATCCGTCCCATCGCTCTTGCGGGAACCGGCTGCGCACCGGGCAACGGTCAGGGCGGCGGTGACCTCCCCCCATTGGTTCGGCCCAATGGACCCG
>NZ_LMFV01000023.1:251477-317659 GCF_001427285.1 Mesorhizobium sp. Root552 | reverse complement strand
GGCGGCAGGAGACGCATTTCGTCTGATCGTCGCGACAGGGTGAGCCCATCGGACGATCTTGGGACCGGTCGACTGGATGACAGACACCGGACGGGCGGTCGCGAGGCCGCACTATCTATCTAAACGAGCGACCGAACGGCCGCCCGTCCTCCCGACCTGCGCTTCAAAGGCAAAGGTCAGTTCTTTGACAATGGCCAGACGGCTTTAGCCGGGCGTGGCAACCATAAAGCACGAACCTTGGCCAGCCGTCTGGCCATTCCTCGGGGTCCCCGCCAGCGACGAGCGTAGCGAGGAGCTTAAGGGCGGGGCAAAGAGTCCCAGACGCGAAAGGCAGCGTGGCGATGAACAAGCACAACCATCTCTTCGTCATCCTAGGGCGGAGCAGGCCGAAGGCCGTTGCGNCGGGGCAAAGAGTCCCAGACGCGAAAGGCAGCGTGGCGATGAACAAGCACAACCATCTCTTCGTCATCCTAGGGCGGAGCAGGCCGAAGGCCGTTGCGCAGACCCTAGGATCCATGCCGTGATCAAGACGCAGCGCGCAAAAGGCGCAAAAGAAAGCTCCTCATCCCGAGCCACCCCTTACAACGTGACCCTCACGGCATGGATCCTCGGGCGCGCAAAAGGCGCAAAAGAAAGCTCCTCATCCCGAGCCACCCCTTACAACGTGACCCTCACGGCATGGATCCTCGGGTCGCGCCTTTCGCTACGCTCTAGCTTGCCCGAGGATGACGAAAGAAGCGGGCGTCGCAACCACAAATCATACTCCCCTAACCGGTTCGCTGCGCGAACCACCTCTCCCCCGTTCCGAGGGGAGAGGAAAGCGAGCACCGGGCGTGCCGCCGCGTTTCCTCGCCCCTACGAAGTGGGGAGAGGTGCCGAGCAAAGCGAGGCGGTGAGGGGGGAGTCAACTCAATACAAAAACCTACCGCTTCCGCGAAGCCGGCACGATCTCCGCCCGTAGCCTCTTGACCGCCAGCCCCCGCGCGAGAGCCTCGGCATCGGTGGTGTTCTTCGCCAGCGCAAGCGCCCTTGCCTTGGGAACCAGCAAGCCTTGCGCCAGTGCATCGGGGCGAACAAAAACGCGCGACAGGAAAGGCGCGCGATCGGCACGGGAACGGCTGAAGCGCGCCGGCATTGCCGCCCTTCCCATATGGGCGGCGGCATCGTCCACCCAGCCTTCGAGCAGCCGCGCGCCGGGTTGAACGAACAGCAGCCATTCGCCCTTGGCCCGCTGGATCGCCGTCGCGAGATCGGCTCCTTCCAGCCACACGCAGCCGGCATGTTCGGCTACCTTGCGGGTCTGATCGGTCGAGCCCCGGTCGCGCACGAGGACATCGCGCAGCACGCCTTCGACCGCGCCGCCGATCAGCGAAGCCAGCGTGCGCGCCAGCCCCTCCTCGTCATTCTCGGTTTCGATCACGGCGCTCAGCATCCGGATGCAATAGCCGAAAGCTCTGCTTTCCACCAGTTCCCGGTTCAGCGGCATGAGAACAAAGTTCTTGATTTGTTCTCATTTGGACGATAGGAATAATTTCATGAGAACAGCGATTCGACAGCCTGACAGGACGCCTTGGGAGAAGGCCAAGATGGAACAGATCGTGCGCGCGGACATTGCAGCTTTCGGGGCCGGACGAGCAGAGATGGCCAATGCGATGATTGAACAAAGTGGAATGCGCGTGCGGCCGGACCGCAATCGCGGGCGCTCCGCCGGCATCAACCCTTCGGGCCGGTTCGAGCCGGTCAGCCGCCATGTTTTCGACGATGGCTGGGATTCGCTGGAGGATCTGCCGCCGTTCAAGACCGAAGTGCAGGTCGAACGGCCGCGCACCATCATCACCCGCAACGATTCGCCGGATATTTCCTTCGACCGGTCGATCAATCCCTATCGCGGCTGCGAACACGGCTGCGTCTACTGTTTCGCCCGCCCGACCCACGCCTTTATGGGCCTTTCGCCGGGGCTCGACTTCGAATCGAAGCTGTTCGCCAAGCCGGACGCCGCCCGCCTGCTCGACAGGGAATTGTCGAAGGATGGCTACACCCCGCGCACCATCGCCATCGGCACCAACACCGATCCCTACCAGCCGATCGAGAAACAGTACCGCATCATGCGCGAAATCCTCGAAGTGCTGGAGGCGCGCGGCCATCCGGTCGGCATCGTCACTAAATCGGCTTTGGTAACGCGCGACATCGACATCCTGGCGCGAATGGCCGAGCGCGGCCTCGCCAAGGTGGCGCTGTCGGTCACCACGATGGACCGTATGCTGGCGCGGACGATGGAACCGCGCGCCTCGACGCCGACCAAGCGCCTGGAAGCGATCCGGCAACTGTCCGACGCAGGCATCCCCGCTTCGGTGATGGTGGCGCCGATCATCCCCGGCCTCACCGACCAGGAAATGGAGCGCATCCTCGATTCGGCGCGTGCAGCAGGCGCACGCGAAGCGGGTTACGTGGTGCTGCGCCTGCCGCTCGAGGTCAGCCCGATCTTCAAGGACTGGCTGCTGCGCCATTACCCTGACCGTTATCGCCACGTCATGTCGCTGGTGCGCTCCATGCGCGACGGCAAGGACTACGATTCGGAATGGGGCAAGCGCATGAAGGGCGCCGGTCCCTATGCCTGGCAGATCGGGCGGCGCTTCGAGATCGCCGCCAAGCGGCTCGGTCTCAACATCGAGCGGCGCACGCTGCGCACGGACCAGTTCGTCGCCGCCGCCAAGGAGAACGAGCAGTTGATGCTTTTGTGACTTTTTGCCGGAACGGCATCCGTTCCGTCCTGCCCTCCCGTCCGGCCCGTCCCCGCCGACGGTGCCCTTCCCGCCCGTTCCCCCTCAGGCCGGAAGGGTCTTGCGGAGAATCGGGGCCAATGCGAACCTCGCCGCACCATGGTTCGCGCGCGCCCCGATTCTCCGCTTCTCTTCGACATCGTCGAACGTCCAGACTTCTCCTTCGAAACGGCGGCGAAAGCCGAAGGCCTGTGGCCTGTCGCCGGAATGGACGAGGCAGGCCGCGGCCCGCTCGCAGGACCGGTCGTGGCGGCTGCCGTCGTGCTCGACCCGGCCAACATTCCGGACGGCCTCGACGATTCCAAACGGCTCAGCCATGCGCAGCGCGAAGCCGTCTTCGAGACGATCCTCGGCTCGGCGCTCGGCGTCGCCATGGCCTCGGTCTGCGCCGAAGGCATTGATGCCAGCGACATCCGCAAGGCCAGTCTGGAGGCCATGCGGCGGGCGCTGTGCGGCCTGCCGGTCCGGCCAAAGCTTGCATTGGCCGATGGCCGCGACGTTCCGCCCGGCCTCCCCTGCATCGGGCGGGCGCTCGTCAAGGGCGACCAGCGCTCGCAGTCGATCGCCGCTGCCTCGATCGTCGCCAAGGTCATGCGCGACCGCATGATGGCCGACTGCGGCAAGCTTCACGTTCATTACGGCTTCGAGGTGCATATGGGTTACGCCACCCAGCGCCACCGCGTCGCCATCAAGGCGCATGGTCCCTTGAAGCGCCTGCACCGTGTTTCCTTCGCCCCGTTCAGGCTGGATTCAGAAGAAACCGCGGAGGCGGAAACCGCGTCTCTCGGCTACTGAGCGCCAACGCATCTCCTCACCGAAAGCGGGAAACGGTTCAGGGCCAGGACGCGCATGAACTCAAGGCCGCCCGGCAAAAAGCCGCCGGGTTTCCCCAGCGGCTCGATGTCTCGGTGATACGTTGGCTCGAACTTAGTTGAGCTTGGCTTTGACCTCGGCCAGCGAAGCCTTGAACAGGTCTCCATCCGCCTTGGCATCGACGCGGCCTGCCAGAACCTTGCGAGCGGCCTCGACAGCAAGATCGACGGCGCTGGCGCGCACCTCGTTGATCGCCTCGCGCTCGGCCTGGCCGATCTTCTGCTCGGCAAGCGCGGTGCGGCGGGTAACGTACTCCTCGGTCTTCTTGTGGGCTTCCTCGGCAAGCACCGCGGCTTCACGCTTGGCGGCCTCGACAATGTCGGCAGCCTCCTGCTCGGCGGCCTTGCGCTTCTTCTGGTACTCGGCCAGAAGCGACTGTGCCTCCTCGCGCAGCTTGCGGGCCTCGTCCAGCTCGCTGCGGATCTTGTCGGCCCGCTGGTCAAGCGACTTGGAAATTACCGCCGGCACCTTCACGTAGATGCAGATACCGATGAAGATCAGGAGGGCGACGGTTGCCCATACGGTTGCGAGAGATGTTGCGTCCATTGCCCTGCCCTCAACCGGCGACCGATTTTACCGCAGCTGCCACGCCGGCCTTGTCGGCCTTGCCGACCAGTTGCTCGACGATTGCGGTCGCGGTGGATTCGGCAATGCTGCCGACATCCTTCATCGCGCTGGACTTGATCGAGGCGATGCGCGCCTCGGCCTCGGCCAGCTTCTTTTCCAGATTTGCCTCGACCTTCTTGCGGGCGGTCTCGGCTTCGGCCTTCGCCGCATCGCGCGCCTGCTGGCCAATGGTATTGGCGCCGGCCTTTGCTTCGGCCAGTTCCTGCTCGTAGGCAGCGACTGCGGCGTCCGCCTCGCCCTTGAGCCTGGCGGCCTGATCCAGATCCTGTTCAATCCGGCTGGAACGCGTGTCGAGGATGCCGGCAAGGCGCGGCATCACAACCCGCTTCAGGAACAGGTAAAAGAGACCGAACGTGATGGCCAGCCAGAAGATCTGCGACGCGAACGTTGCCGGATCGAAAGGCGGAAACGTGCCCTCATGCGCCGCCTCGTGCGGAACTTGCGTTCCGGCCTGTGCGCCGCTTACGGCATGCGCATCACTGCCTTCGGCAGCAGGCGCGGTTTCTTGCCCATAGGCTGGTGTCACGAACATTTCTCGTCCCCGTCATTCGGGCCGGCCGCGTCGATGCGGACGGCCCCACATTCAACGACAGATCAGCCGAACAACGCCAGGAGGGCGATGAGCAGCGAGAAAATGCCAAGAGCTTCCGTCACGGCGAAGCCGAAAATCAGGCGGCCGAACTGGCCATCAGCTGCGGACGGGTTGCGCAGCGCACCAGCGAGATAGCTGCCGAAGATGTTGCCCAGGCCAATGCCTGCGCCGCCCATGCCCAGGCACGCGATACCAGCGCCGATGTACTTTGCTGCTTCAGCTTCCATTTGTTCAACTCCTTGTAGGATCTCAGTTTGGGGTTCGTCGACGCAGACCGTCTGCGAGCGATTCTGTTAGTGCCCCGGGTGCAGGGCGTCGTTCAGGTACATGCAGGTGAGGATGGCGAAAACGTAGGCTTGAAGGGCCGCAACGAGCAGTTCGAGCGCGGTCAATGCCACAGCCATGATCAGCGGCAGGATGGCGCCGGCGACGCCGACCGCGCCAAGCGCGCTAAGCGAAACGACGAAACCGGCGAAAACCTTGAGCGTGATGTGGCCTGCCAGCATGTTGGCGAAAAGACGGACGGAGAGGCTGACCGGCCGGGAAAGGAAGGAAACCGCTTCGATGGCCACGACCAACGGCAACAGCACCATGGGCACGCCGCTCGGCACGAACAGCTTGAAGAAGCCGAGGCCATGCTTGGCCAGGCCGTAGAAAACCACGATGCCGATCACCATGATCGCGAGCGCGAAGGTGACGATGATATGGCTGGTGATGGTGAAGAAATAGGGGAACAGGCCAAGCAGGTTGGCCGTCAGGATGAACATGAAAAGCGAGAAGACCAACGGGAAGAACCGCATGCCTTGCGATCCGGCCGAGTCCTTCAGCATGGAGCCGACAAACTCATAAGTCATCTCGGCGGAAGACTGCCAGCGCGACGGAATGAGGTGGCGCCCGGACGTGGCAAGATACAGGAACAGTGAAGCGACCACGACGGTTGCGACCATGAAAAGCGACGAATTGGTGAAGGACAGATCATAACCGCCGAACTCGATCGGGATGATCTTGTTGATATGGAACTGGTGGATCGGATCGACCTTGTCAGCAGCTGCCACTTTCAGTCCTCACAACGCCGCGCACGGCTCTCTTAACTATCATCGCGTCAAGGACGCGCCTCAATCACGCTTCGGACCGACGCCGTACTTGCCCTCTCCGAAGCCTGCAATCAGACCAGCCGAACGCAGGACATTGAGCACGCCGGCGGCGAAACCCAGGAGTAGAAACACGATCAGCCCCCACGGCGAGGTGCCGGCAAGCCGATCGATCGTCCAGCCAATGCCAACCCCTACCGCTATCCCTGCGATGAACTCGCTGGACAGCTTGAAGGCCTGACCGTAACCGATCGCACCGCCCGCTTTCGCGTTGTCTTCCCCCTCAAGCGCTTCCGGCTGCCTTGCTGCAAGAGATGCTTCAAGCTCACGCCGACGCCGCTCAAGTTCGTCGTCGCGGATGTCGCCTTTGCGATCGTCACCAGGGCCGGTCTCTCCGGTTCCGGCTGGCCTTTTCATTTCGGCCATCGCAACCTCCTTGCCCGGCCATAACGTCACCGTCGGTCCGCATCCAATTGCGGCGCAACATAGTTAGAGGGCTAGCCGCCGTCAAGCCACGGCAAGACTTTCAAAACCAAGTATTTCGTATTGTAAAATCAATATCTTAGACAAGTGCGACATCGTGCCCGGCACAGGTCGGAGCATCAATAGGCAGAATCCGGCCGCGAAGGCGGCAAAAGGGCGATCCAGCAAAGAACGGGTTGGGACACCATCAACTCCACCCGCCGCCATAGGTGCGATAGAAGATGTGCAGGCCGATCTTGGTCATCTTGTGCATGGCCCGCGCCCAGCCCGGATTGACGTAGCTGGCGTAGTAATGGGTCGATGAGCCGACCTCGGGCAAGAATATCTTGCCGGCGGTCACCGCCATCGCAATATCCTTGGCGATCTTGTAGCGGGATGGTTCGGTCACGCGATCCTTGCGGCCATCGCAAGCGAACGAGAACTGGCAGCGATTGAACCAGTTGTCGTTCTGGTAGACGACCCCGCAAATCGAACTCGGATAGGTCGGGTTGCGCACGCGATTGAGCACGACTTGCGCGACCGCCGCCTGGCCACGCAAGGATTCGCTGCGCGCCTCAAAGTAGATGGCGTTGGCAAGGCAGGTTTGTTCCGGCTTGGAAAAGACGGCGGCGGGCAGCGGGTTCCGCAGCCACGAATGGTCGCCTTTTCCCATCGGTGGGATAAAGCGACCACCGTCGGCCTGTTCATCCTGCAACAAGGCCTCGAACGGCGACGCCTTGGCATAGTCCGGCTCCGCAGGAGCGTAAGCGGTAGCCAGAATGTCGGGCGTGTCGTTGTTGATCAGCTTGGCCAGCATCGGCGAAATGCCGGGCTGCGCCTTCTTCTCTTCCCTGGCATGGAAGGCTGCGGCGATCTCGACTTCCTTGCCCTTGATCTTCGGCTTGGCGAAGGCAAGCTTCAGGCCACTGTCCATGCTGGGGCGCAAAAGCGAACTGGTGCGCTCGAATATCGAACCGGCGTTGAAATTCTTTGGCGGCGCGACCGGTGCGATCTGGACAAGCCGGCTGCCCTTGCCGGTGCGCACGATACGGTCTTCGTCCGGCGTCTCGCCTACCACGCCGCTCTTGCTGCGGAAGGAAACTGTACCGACGCCGGGCAGGTCGACGCCGCCGCCGGAGATCGAGCCCGTCACCGCAGAAGACGCCGCAAAGGGCATTTCGGCTGCCTGGGTCGAACCGGCCACCGACTTCTCGATGTAGGAATTCCAGCGGGTATTGGCCTCAAGACCCGAGACGAGGCTGGTCATGTCCTGGAAGGCCGTGACGGTAGGAAACCCTATCCATATGCCAAGGCCCACGACGAGCGGAGAGAAAAACGAACGATGCTTGCCACCGGCGGCGGCAGACAGCCGCTTCCAACCACGTCGATGCACGGGGAACTCTCCAGGACGCTACTTGAAACCCATTGCCATCGAAAATGGTGCATTAACCTTGATGCCGGGTTAACGGCGACAATGTTTGGTAAATGCAAGGTTGCAGTGCGAACTGACAAGCCGGTGCGAATCGGCTTTGAGTACCGGAAACCTACTCAATGAGGACAGCTAGTTGACCATAACCATGTACGGCATTCCCAACTGCGACACGATCAAGAAGGCCCGCGTCTGGCTGGAAGGCCATAAGGTCGGCTACGCCTTCCATGACTATCGCGCGCAGGGACTGGACGCCAAACGGCTCGACGGATGGGTCGAAAAGGTCGGCTGGGAAATCCTGCTCAACAAGGCGAGCACGACGTTTCGCGCGCTGGCTGACGATGAGAAAAAGGACCTGACGCCGAAAAAGGCAAAGGCCCTGATGTTGCAGCACCCGACCATGATCAAGCGCCCCGTGCTCGACCTCGGCGAGCGGCTGCTGGTCGGCTTCAAGCCGGATATCTATGCACAGGAACTGACCGGCCGGTGATCCCGATATCTCACTTGAGATAGTCGGCCAGCACCACCGCATTGTTGTGCTTTTCGTCATGCGCGCCGAAAAGCAGGGTCACCTTGCCCTTGGCAACGAGGCCGCGCAGTTGCTCGACCGCATCGCCCTTGCCCTTCAATTCCTCGCGATAGCGTTTCTGGAATTCCGTCCATCGCTGCGGGTCGTGGCCGAACCACTTGCGCAACTCGTCGCTCGGCGCGATCTCCTTCAGCCACTCGTCAAGCCTGGCATCTTCCTTCCTGACCCCGCGCGGCCACAGCCGGTCGACCAGCACGCGCTGCCCGTCGCCGTCGGCGGCGGGCTCGTAGACACGTTTGATCGCTATCGAACTTCCTGACATGCCGGCACCCGCTCAGGCCCATTCGCCCTGGCGCATCACCGGAACGGTGCGGCCATCCGCATGCACGCCGTCAATGTCGATCCGGCCCGAGCCGATCATCCAGTCGATATGGATCAGGCTCTTGTTGCCGCCGCGCGAGGCGATCTCTTCCGGCGTCAGCCTGGCGCCGTTGACGAAGCACTTCGAATAGCACTGGCCGAGCGCGATATGGCAGGCGGCGTTTTCGTCGAACAGCGTGTTGAAGAACAACAGGCCGCTCTTCGAAATCGGCGACGAATGCGGCACCAGCGCCACCTCGCCCAACCGTCGCGATCCTTCGTCGGTGTCGAGCACCTTCTTCAGCACGTCCTCGCCCCTCGACGCCTTGGCCTCGACGATGCGGCCTTCCTCGAAGCGCACCGAAATATCGTCGATCAGCGTGCCCTGGTAGGAGAGCGGCTTGGTCGAGGAAACGTGGCCCGACACCCGCAGCGCATGCGGCGTCGTGAACACCTCCTCGGTCGGAATATTGGGGTTGCAGGTGATGCCGTTCTTGGCGGTCGAGGCGCCGCCCATCCATTCGTGCCCGTCGGCCAGCCCAACGGTAAGGTCGGTGCCGGGTCCGGTAAAATGCAGCGCATGGAAGCGGTGGCCGTTCAGCCATTCCGTGCGCGCCTTGAGCACGGCATTGTGCAGTTTCCACGCGCCGATCGGGTCGTCGCCATCGACGCGGCTTGCGGCAAAGATCGCATCGGCAAGCTTGCCGACCGCCACCTCGTCGCTGTCGCCCGGAAACACCTGCCGCGCCCAGGCCGTTTCCGGATAGGCGACGATGTTCCAGTTGATGTCGAAACCGGTGATCTTCTCCAGCGCCGGCTGGTAGGCCATCGAATTCGCCTTGTTGGCGCGCGCCACCTTGGATGCGTCCTGCCCCGACAGAAGCGACGGGTCGTCGCCGCGCACGGCAAGCCGTGCCGCATTGTTGGAAAACGCCTTGGCCATGCCCTCATAGAGCCAGCCGGCGGCGTGATCGAAACCGGCGTCGGCGCCGTGGCGGAAGCGCGCCAGGGTGATTTCGTCGTCGTTGAAGATCGGCGTCACCAGCCCGGCGCCTGCCTTGTAGGCATGTTCGACGATCCGGCGCGTCAGCGGCAGCGCCGCGATCGACGAGGTCAGAACCAGATCCTGCCCCGGTTGCAGTTGCAGCCCGACCTTGATCGCCACTTCCGCCAGCCTGTCGAGCTTCACCGGATCGATGGATGCCGAAACGTCGCGCGCCGAGGTGGTCAGGGGGACATGTGCCGTCATTTTGGGAAACGCCTGCTGATTGTGGGTGCCAAGTCTTCTACATAGACCTGCGCCGTCCCCCTTTCCACCTTTATGAGTTGGTTCAACGGCTCTCCCGGTCACGTCTGGATGAAGACCGGAAAACCGCGGACAAATCGGACCTGGACCAACTGAAGTCGGATTGTCTCAGCCGCGCACGCCAATATTGTGCGCGGCCATGGAACAGCCGACCTCGTCACCGCTTCGCTTTGCCGTCGCAGGCATGATCTCCCTTGCCGTGGCCATGGGCATCGGCCGCTTCGTCTACACGCCGATCCTTCCCGGCATGATGGAGGAACTCGGGCTTTCGGCCTCGAATGCCGGCCTCATCGCCTCGGCCAACTATCTCGGCTACCTCGTCGGCGCGCTCGTTGCGGCCGGCGGCTGGGCGCATGGCCGCGAGCGCATGGTGGTGTTCGGCTCGCTCGCAGCCAGCACCTTGCTGGTGGCGCTGATGGGGGCCGTCGAGAC
The DNA here is from genome assembly GCF_001427285.1 of Mesorhizobium sp. Root552. GTDB lineage: Bacteria > Pseudomonadota > Alphaproteobacteria > Rhizobiales > Rhizobiaceae > Mesorhizobium. The sequence continues at coordinate 307,178 of NZ_LMFV01000023.1, read as the reverse complement.
CATGACGCCCTTCCTTGTCATCCGCTTTCTTGCCGGCGTCGCCAGCGCCTTCGTCATGGTGTTCATGACCAGCATCGTCTTCAGCCATCTGGCCAGAAGCGGTCGCGGCGGTTTCGAGGCCGTGCATTTCGGCGGCGTCGGCCTTGGCATCGCCGGATCGTCGATCCTGATGGCGGCGATCGTCACCATCCATGCCGGCTGGACCGCCGCCTGGTTCTGGTCGGGCGCGCTGTCGCTCGCCGGTTTCGTGCTCGTCGCTTTTCTTGCAAACGAAGGCCCGGTCGGCGGGGCCAATTCAAGGCGGGAGCCGGCGCTGCCGCGCAACGCCTCTCTCGCCAAGATCATCCTGTCCTATGGCCTGTTCGGCTTCGGCTACGTGATCACCGCGACATTCATCGTGGCCATCGTGCGCCAGAGCGGCGAAAGCCGCGTGTTCGAGGCGATGGTGTGGCTGGCCACCGGTCTGACGGCGGCGCCATCGCTGTTCGTCTGGCAGCGGGTCGCGCGCCGCAGCAATGTCTATGCGGCCTATGCGATTGCCTGCCTTGTCGAAGCGGTCGGCGTCGCGGCTAGCGTCGCGGTAACGGGGCGGATCGGCCCGCTTGCCGGCGGCATCCTGCTCGGCGCAACCTTCATGGCGCCAACGGCGCTCGGCATACAGGCGGCGCGCCAGTTGGCACCGCTCTCCACGCGTCGGGTGTTCGCCATCATGACGGCGGCCTTCGGCCTCGGCCAGATCATCGGCCCAATCGTCGCCGGCATCCTTGCCGAATGGTCGGGCAGTTTCTTCGTCCCGTCCATGCTTGCCGCCGGCGTCCTTGTCCTGTCAGCCGTCGCGGCTTGGTCGGCAGCGCCAAAATCGCCATGATTTTGGTTTTGCTCACGCGCGGCGCGGGCATTTTCTTTGCAAACGAAGTGTGACCTTATGCCCGGCTAACGCCACCTGGCTGATTTGCGCGTGCAATAAGGAACCCGCCTCCGTGTTCGTATCCTTCTTTCCAAAGCCCAAACTGTTCTTTCTTAGCGCAGCGGGCTGGAGCCTGTTCCTCGTTCTGTTCTGGCTGTTCGGCGGTTCGCAGCTTGGCTCGTGGATCGGCCTGCCTGCCGCCGCCCCCGGCGCACCGCCCATCATCGGCATCAGCGTGTTCTGGTCGACGCCATTTTTGTGGTTCTACATCTACTTCGCGCTCGGCGTTGCCATCTTCTATGCCTTCTGGCGCTGGTATTCGCCGCACCCCTGGCAGAACTGGTCGATCCTCGTCACCTCGGTCGTCCTGTTCATGATCTATTTCAACGTGCAGGTCTCGGTCGCCGTCAACAACTGGTATGGGCCGTTTTTCGACTATGTGCAGGGCCTGATGTCCGGCACCGGCAAATCGACCAATGCCGAGTTCTACCAAGGCGCGGCAAGCTTCGCCTGGCTGGCGCTGATCGGCATGAACGTTTCGGTGGTGAACGCCTTCATCGTCTCCCACTGGATTTTCCGCTGGCGCACGGCGATGAACAATTACTTCGTCTCCCATTGGGGCCAGTTGCGCCACATCGAAGGCGCGTCCCAGCGTATCCAGGAAGACACGATGCGCTTTTCGCAGATCATGGAGGATCTGGGCTCAAGCTTCGTCCAGTCGATCATGACCCTGATCGCCTTCCTGCCGGTCATGATTACCTTGCAGCAGCACATCACCGAACTGCCGATCATCGGCGCGGTGCCGCAGCCGCTCGTCGTTGCGGCCATCGGCTGGTGCCTGTTCGGCACGCTTGCCGTCATGCTGGCCGGTATCAAGCTGCCGGGCCTGCAATTCCGCAACCAGCGCGTCGAAGCCGCCTACCGCAAGGAACTCGTCTATGGCGAGGACCATGCAGACCGTGCCGACCCGGCAACGACGGCGGAGCTTTTCGAGAATGTGCGGCGGAACTATTTCCGCCTCTATTTCCACTACATCTACTTCAACGTCGTCCGCTACACCTACTTGCAGGCCGACAACATCTTCTCCTTCATCATCCTTGGTCCCTCGCTGGTGGCGCACAAGATCACCTTCGGCGCACTGAACCAGATTTCGAACGCATTTGGCCGGGTCACCGGATCGCTCCAGTTCCTGCTTAATTCATGGTCGACGATCGTCGAGCTGCAATCGGTGCACAAGCGCCTACGCGCCTTCGAGGCGACGTTGTCGGGTGAGAAATTGCCCGAAATCGACCGCCACTACATGGAGACCGGAGGGGTGGAAGACCACGCATAGACGGGATGATGTGACGCCGAAGCATTGCGCCAACATTGCAGAACCGGCTGCGCTTACCCCTCATCCGTCTCGGCTGCTCCTCGACACCTTCTCCCACAAGGGGCGAAGGGGACGCTTGCGTAACCGTCTGCGCCAATCGCAAACATTGGAGATTGGCCGAGCGGGCCATGTCGGCTTACCTTCGCCCCTTGTGGGAGAAGGTGGCCGAGCGAAGCGAGGTCGGATGAGGGGTGTCTGACGCCAACGTCAACACCTCCCTCTCCCCTTCCTCAGGGGGAGAGGGTAAGGGTGAGGGGCAGCGCCGAGTTGGCCAAGCGTGGATCAGATACAAGCTGGCCTCCGTCTAACCCCTTGACCCCATTCACTTCCCGTAGAAACTTCACCCCTCCCTTATCCACGCCCTCTCACCTTTCCCGCATAATCCTCCCATCGCCTTTGCGGGAGACCTGGTGCGCACCGGGTATCAGGGAAGGGCGTCGGTGCCGGGCTGGTCGCATAACGGTGTGCGGCTGGGTGATGAACCCCTAAGTTCGGCCCTCGAACCGGGCGCAGTGTTGCCCGCAGTTGTCGGCCATTGAGGCTGGAGCTGCGGCATGGCCGGTGAACGGCCGCCCGTCCTCCCGACCTCTCAGATGAGGTCAGTTCTTTGACAATGGCCAGACGGCTTTAGCCGGGCGTGGCAACCATAAAGCACGAACTCCGGTAGCCGTCCGGCCATTCCTCGGGGTCCCCGCCAGCGACGAGCGAAGCAAGGAGCTTAAGGGTGGGGCAAGGAAGCGTCCTCGCCAGCGACGAGCGAAGCGAAGGCGATACTGTCCGGGATCCATTCCATGACGGTCAGGCATACGCTGGTGCGACAGAAAATCTCGAACGCGAAAGAAACGCATTGCGATCAATAAAATATCCCCGAATGCCGAGGCTCCGCCCTATTCCGGCCCTTCGGCGGGGCGAATTTAGGGGATCGCCCCTTCCATGCTGGCGAATTTCCGCTAAAACGCGGGCTCACAAGCCGCCCAGCGGCACAGAAACGGTTTAAGTGATGGCCGACGACGATACCTTTATCCGCGAAGTCAACGAAGAGATCCGCAAGGAACAGGCCAAGGCCATTTGGGACCGCTACGGCCCCATCCTGATCGGCCTGGCGCTGTTTGTGGTGCTCGCGACCTCAGCCTATGTCGGCTACCGCTATTGGGACGAAAGCCGCGCCAACACCTCGGGCGATGCCTATTCGCAAGCGCTGCGCCTTGCCAATGAAGGCAAGGAGGACGATGCGCTGGCGGCGCTCGCCGAGATCGAAAAGAGTGGCTACGGCGCTTATCCCGTGCTGGCGCGCATGCGCTCCGCCACCGTCAAGGCCGACAAGGGCGACGTCGCCACTGCGGTTTCCGAACTCGATGCGGTTGCAGCCGACGGCTCGATCCCGCAAAGCCTGCGCGACATGGCGCGGTTGCGGGCGGCACTTCTGCTGGTCGATACCGGCTCCTATGCCGATGTATCGAGCCGCGTCGAGGCGCTGGCCGTTGACGGCAATGCGCTGCGCCATTCGGCGCGCGAGGCGCTCGGCCTTTCCGCGTGGAAGGAAGGCAAGGCTGCCGATGCGCTCAAGCTGTTCGAACAGATCGTAGCGGACCAGGCCGCACCGCAAAACGTGCGCCAGCGCGCCACCTTGATGTCCGAACTGATCCGCGGTTCGGGCGGCGCGTCGTGACGCATGACGTTCAAAGTCGCCATAATCGGTCGGCCTAACGTCGGCAAGTCGACGCTTTTCAACCGTCTTGCCGGCCGCAAGCTGGCGCTTGTGGACGACACGCCGGGCGTAACCCGCGACCGCCGCGTTCACCCCGCCAAGCTTTACGATCTCACCTTCGACGTGATCGACACCGCCGGTTTCGAGGACGCGCCGGCAAGCACCTTGCCCGGGCGCATGCGCGCCCAGACCGAGATCGCCATCACCGAGGCCGATCTGATCTTCTTCCTGATCGACGCCAAGGCCGGCCTGATGCCGGACGACCGCACCTTTGCCGAAGTGGTACGCAAATCCGGCAAGCCGGTGGTGCTGGTCGCCAACAAGGCCGAGGCACGCGGCGCGCAGGGCGGCATGCTGGAAGGCTGGGAACTGGGGCTCGGCGAGCCTATTCCCGTCTCGGCCGAGCACGGCCAGGGCCTGCCCGACCTGCGCGACGCCGTCATCGAGGCGCTCGGCGAGGAACGCGCATTCGGCGAAGACGAGGAAGAAGACGACGAGATCGCCGCCAGCGAAGTGCTGATCGGCGAGGACATCGCCGACCCGGACGCCGAAGACGTGCCGGCCTATGACGAGACCAAGCCGCTGCGCATCGCCGTGGTGGGACGCCCCAACGCCGGCAAGTCGACGCTCATCAACGCGCTGATCGGCGAAGAGCGGCTTTTGACCGGGCCGGAAGCCGGCATCACCCGCGACTCAATCTCGGTAGACTGGGACTGGCGCGGACGCCGGATGAAACTGTTCGACACCGCCGGCATGCGGCGCAAGGCCAAGGTGCAGGAAAAGCTGGAAAAGCTTTCCGTCGCCGACGGGCTGCGCGCCATCCGCTTCGCGGAAGTCGTCGTCATCGTCTTTGACGCGACGATCCCGTTCGAGAAGCAGGACTTGCAGATCGCCGATCTCATCATCCGCGAGGGCCGCGCGCCGGTTATCGCCTTCAACAAATGGGACCTGATCGACCAACCACAGCAGGTGCTGGCCGAACTGCGCGAGAAGACCGAACGGCTGTTGCCGCAGGCGCGCGGCATCCAGGCGGTGACGGTTTCGGCCGAGACCGGGCGCGGGCTCGACAAGCTGATGGACGCGGTCATCAAGACGCACAAGGTGTGGAACAGCCGCATCTCCACCGGCAAGCTCAACCGCTGGCTGGAAGGCATCCTCGCCCACCATCCACCGCCCGCCGTCGCCGGACGCCGCCTCAAGGTCAAGTACGTGACGCAGGCCAAGACCCGTCCGCCGGGCTTCGTGGTGTCGTGCTCACGACCGGACGCGATGCCGCAATCTTATGTGCGCTATCTGGTCAACAATCTGCGCGAAGCCTTCGACATTCCGGGCGTGCCGATCCGCATGGCGCTGCGCACCTCCGACAATCCGTTCGCAGGTCGCGCGAAGAAGCGCTGAGCGGTTGAACGGATCATGGCGCGCGATCCGCTCAAGCATTTTTTCGCGCAATTCCGGACGGAAAACCGGTTCCCACTTTTCCTGGAATTGCTTTACTCGCCGTAAGGAACCCAGATGTTCTTGACCTGGACGGCGCGCGACAGGAACTCCCTGCCCTCGCCCAAGCGCGGGTCGAGCCAGTCGCGCTGGACGGTTTCGGCCCACACTTGCTTCAGATTGCCGGCGGAGGCTTTTTCAATGCGCGCGGCGGCTTCTTTGGGGCCGAAGTACCAGACGCCGTCAACCTCCTCGTGCTTGGCCAACTCAAGCGCGAGTGCATCCCGGTCGCCGGTGACGATGTTGACGACGCCGTCCGGCACGTCGGAGGTTTCCAGCACCTGATAGAAATCGGTCGCCGCCAGCGCCAGCCGCGACGATGGCACCACCACTGCGCGGTTGCCTGTGGCAATCGCCGGCGCGAAGGTGGAGACGAAGCCCAGCAGGCCAAACTCCTCCGGACAAGCGATGCCGACAATGCCAAGCGGCTCGTTCATGGCCAGCGCCACGCCACGCAGCGGCGGCTTGTGCACCGTGCCTTCGAACTTGTCGGCCCAGGCGCCATAGGAAAACAGCCGCGAGACGGAAGCCGCGACTTCCTTCGCCGCCTCCGGTTTGCGCTTGCCGGTCATGGCTGCGAGGCGGTCGGTGAACTCGCTAGCGCGGGCTTCAAGGTTCTCGGCGATGTAATACAAAATCTGCGCGCGGTTGTGCTCGCTGGCAGTGCCCCATCCGGTCGCCTTGCGGGCCGCCTCGACAGCGTTGCGGATGTCCTTGCGGTTGCCTTCGCCGACCTCACCGACCAGCGCACCGGAAGGCGACAGGATGGGCCGCGAATAGCCTCCATCCGGGCGAGCCTGCTTGCCGCCGACATAAAGTTTTGCCGTGCGGTCGATGAAGGAGGTGGAGATCGCCTCGTCGGCCAACTGAGGTGCCGGTTGCGCAACGATTACCTTGGCCTTGGCGAGCCATTTCGGCTTGCAGTAGGCGGCAAGTCCCTCGCGGCCACCTTCACGGCCGAAGCCGGATTCCTTGTAGCCGCCAAAGCCGACCCCGGCATCGAACATGTTGGTGCCGTTGACCCAGACAACGCCGCATTTCAGCTTTGGCGCGATGTCCAGCGCCAGCGACAACGTCTCGCTCCAGATGGTGGCGGCAAGGCCATATTCGGTATTGTTGGCAAGTTCCACCGCTTCGGCCGGTGTGCGGAACGTGCTGGCGACCATGACGGGGCCGAAAATCTCGACGCGCGAAACGGTCGATGCGGGATGGACACCAGTGAGCAGCGTTGGCGGATAGAAACAGCCGGCGACAGGAACCGCGGCCTTGGGTTGGTGCAATTCAGCGCCTTCCTTCACACCCGTTTCGACCAACGCCTTGATGCGCTGCAACTGCACCGGATGGACGATCGCGCCGATGTCGATCGCCTTGTCCAGCGGATCGCCGACGCGCAAGCTTTCCATGCGGGCGGTGAGTTTCGAAACGAAGCGGTTGTGGATGCTTTCCTGCAGCAGCAACCGCGAACCGGCACAGCAGACCTGGCCCTGGTTGAACCAGATGGCGTCAACGACTCCCTCGACCGCCGCGTCGAGATCGGCGTCGTCGAAGACGACGAAGGGCGACTTCCCGCCAAGCTCCAGCGTCAGGCCTTTGCCCGAACCGGCCGTCGCCTCGCGGATAATGCGGCCGACCTCAGTCGAGCCGGTGAAAGCGATCTTGGAAATGCCGGGATGATTGACGATGGCCGCGCCAGTGTCGCCCGCGCCGGTGACAATGTTGACGACGCCATCCGGCAGACCGGCCTTCTGGCACATCTCGGCAAACAGGAGCGCTGTCAGCGATGTGTACTCGGCCGGCTTCAGCACCACCGTGTTTCCAAGCGCGATGGCGGGCGCAATCTTCCAGGCCAGCATCAAAAGCGGGAAGTTCCACGGAATGATCTGGCCGCAGACGCCGAGCGGCTCCTTGTCGGCAAGCTCGCTGTCCATCAACTGCGCCCAGCCGGCGTGATGGTAGAAATGGCGGGCAACGAGCGGGATATCGATGTCGCGCGTTTCGCGGATCGGCTTGCCGTTGTCGAGCGATTCGACCACGGCAAAAAGGCGGCTGTGGCGCTGGATCAGGCGGGCGAGCGCATAGAGGTAGCGGGCGCGCTGGTGGCCGGACAGGGCCGCCCACGCCGGTTGCGCCTTGGCGGCTGCCTTGACCGCGGCATCCACGTCGGCGGCGTTGGCATCGGCAATGCGGGTCAGCACCTCGCCACTGGCAGGCGCGGAAGTCTCGAAGCTTTGGCCGGACTTCGCCTTCTTCCACTGGCCGCCGATGAACATCTTCGTTTCACCGCCCAGTCTCTTGATCCAGGCGCGTGCTTCCTTGTCGCTCTCTGGCGCCGGGCCGTATTCCATGGTGTCGAGAATTTCTGCAATCGACATTTTTTCTTCCATCTCAAGCCATGGCATGATGGCTGAAGGCCGCATAGCGGCCGGTCACATGATGTTCGAGCTGGCGCTCGATGTCGGCCAGCAGCGAGGAGGCGCCGAAGCGGAACAGGTTCGGTTGCAGCCAGTCGTTGCCGAGTTCTTCCTTGACCAGCGCCAGATAGGCCAGCGCATCCTTGGCGGTGGAGATACCACCGGCGGGCTTGTAGCCGACGACGTGGCCGGTTATCTCGCGATACTCGCGGATGGCGCGCAGCATGGTGAGTGTCACCGGCAGCGTGGCGTTGGTTGCCTCCTTGCCGGTCGAAGTCTTGATGAAGTCGGAGCCGGCCATCATCGCCACCCACGAGGCGCGGGCGACGTTGCGCAGCGTCTGCAAATCACCGGTGGCGAGGATGGTCTTCATATGAGCTTTGCCGCAAGCTTCCTTGCAAGCCTTCACCTCATCGTACAGCGCCTGCCAATTGGCAGTCAGCACATGCTCGCGGGTGATGACGATATCGATTTCCGAAGCGCCGTCGGCAACCGAAGCCTCGATCTCCTTCAGCCGCGTGGGCAGCGGCGACAGGCCGGCGGGAAAGCCGGTGGAAACGGCAGCAACCGGAATACCCGAACCTTCCAGCGCCTCCACTGCGGTGGCAACGAAACGATGGTAGACGCACACTGCACCGGTGGTGATGTTGCGCTCACCAAGGCCCAGCGCCTGCTTGAGGTCTTCGCGCAACGGCTGGCGCGCCTTGGCGCACAGCCGCTGGACACGGCCAGCGGTGTCATCCCCATTCAGCGTGGTGAGGTCGATGCATTGCAGCGCGCGCACCAGCCACGCCGCCTGCCACTCCTTCTTGACCGTGCGGCGGCCGGCCAAAGACGCGGTGCGGCGTTCGGCAGCGGACAGATTGACGCGCACGCTGTCAACCGGGTCAAGCGAAAGCGGCACCGCCGGATTGTACGGATGCGGCTGGTTGGCGAAGGCCGACGGCACCACGCCCGCATCCCCCCGCTTTTCGATATTCATTTTCAACTCCACTGCATGTCCGGCGAGATTATTCGCCGTAACCGATGATGCCCTTGACCTCCAGGAAGTCATGGATCGCCCAGTCGGCATATTCGCGCCCGTTGCCCGACTGCTTGTAGCCGCCGAACGGCGCGAAGGTGTCCCAGTCGGGGTAGTTCAGGTTGACCTGACCAGCACGAAGGCGCGAGGCCACGGCGCGGGCATGCTTGATGTCCTTCGACTGGACATAGGCGGCAAGGCCATAGACGGTATCGTTGGCGATTTTCACTGCGTCGTCGTCGTCGTCATAGGAAATGACCGACAGCACCGGGCCGAAGATTTCCTCCTTCTCGATGGTCATGCCAGGCTTCACATGACCAAAGACGGTCGGGCGGACATAGTAGCCGCGGTTCAAATGTTCGGGCCGACCTGGACCACCCGTCACCAGCGTCGCGCCGTCCTTGATGCCGGCTTCGATCAGCCTCTGGATTTTGTCGTACTGCAACTGGCTGACGACGGGACCAAGCTGGCTGTCCTCGGCGCGCGGATCGCCAACCTTGTGAGCTTCCGCCGCATCCTTTGCAATCGCAAGCGCCTCGTCGTGACGGGCAGCCGGAACCAGCATGCGGGTCGGTGCATCGCAGGACTGGCCGCTGTTGCCGAAGCAGCCCTCAACGCCCTTCTTCACAGCAAGCGCGAAATCGGCGTCGGGCAAGATAATGTTGGCCGACTTGCCACCCAGCTCCTGGGCCACACGCTTGACAGTATCGGCGGCGGTCTTGGCTACGATGATGCCGGCGCGGGTGGAGCCGGTGAAAGAAACCATGTCGACATCGGGATGGCCGGCCATGACCTGGCCGACGTCGGGACCGGTGCCATTGACCATATTGTAGACGCCCTTCGGGGTTCCGGCGGCCTCCATGATTTCGGAAAAGACAATGCCGCTGATCGGCGCGATCTCGGAAGGCTTCAACACCACCGTGCAGCCTGCGGCGATGGCGGGCGCAACCTTGCAGACGATCTGGTTCAGCGGCCAGTTCCACGGCGTAATCAGCGCGCAGACGCCGATCGGCTCCTTGACCACCATCGTGGCACCGCGCTTTTCGGAAAACTCGTAGCCTTCCAGCGCCTTGATGGTCGCTTCCATATGGGCGCGGCCGGCCCATGCCTGCGCCTCGCGTGCCCAGGTTATGGGCGCACCCATTTCGTAGCTGACGGCCTGGGCGATGTCCTCGTAGCGTTCGTTGTAGATTTCGAGGATGCGGTTCAGGAGCTTCAGGCGATCAGCCTTGCTGGTCTGCGAAAAAGCCGGGAACGCCGCCTTCGCCGCCGCAACGGCCTTGTCCACATCAGCCTTCGAGCCAACTGAAATCTTCGTATAGGCTTCCTCGGTGGAAGGGTCGATTACGTCCAGCGTTGCCGAAACAACCGGCGCGACCCATTTGCCATCGATGAAGAAATTCAAGTGGTTGTTCATCTGACCGCCTTGCCCTAGTTCGGAAACCGTCCGGCGCACGATATCGGCAGAACCAGCGATATGCCACCGCGAACTTGCGCCCCACCGGAACACGATCACGCGACCGGGACTGCTTCCCACATTTACAATGTTCTCTATTTGTTCTAAATTGCTGCATGCAATACGATCTTGGTTTCACTCTGTCGCAGAGGAGCGATGCGCCTCTGCGCAAAGTCGCCTTGCCGGCCGGTAAACTGGGCCAAGCAGATGGGCAACTGATCCTGCCCGGTCTTGGCGCAAAGCGTGCAGACAATCTCTTTTTCGCACTTCGCCCTACAGAAGCCACGGCTCTACTGGCCGATCGGATCGCGGACAGCGTCATCGAAAGACATGGCCTGCGGGGCAAGCCACTTGGCCCCCGCCGCTACCACGTCAGCGTGCACGGGTTGGGCACTTTCGACGGACGCAACCCCGGCATCGAACTGAAGGCCGAAGATGCAGCCAGCCGGATCGAGTTTGTTGAATTTTCCGTCTGCTTCGACCGGGTCGTGAGCTTCGCCGGCAACAGCAACCACCTGCCAGTGGTGCTGATCTCGAAAGGCGGCAATGAAGAATTGTTCGACTTCCATCGCCGTCTGGGCGACGCCATGCGGTGGAGCGGACTTGCCCGGAAGGTTCGAAAGGCGTTTACGCCGCACATGACGCTGCTCTACGATTCCCGCATGGTGCCCGAACAGGAAATCGAACTGCTGGAATGGAGAGTGCAGGCATTCTGCCTGATCCACAGCGAGCAAGGCTTCTCGCGGCATGCAGAATTGCGGAGCTGGCCAACGCGTTCAAGAAAGTAGAATGCAGGTTTGAAGCCGGGCTACAGGTCGCCGTTGCAGTTCCACCGGGTTCTTACGCGCCAACACTGCGCATGTTACCAAGGACGTCGCTACGGGCGGAGTTTGAAACGTGACACTTACCAATCGAGATATCGTCGAACTCACGGCGTGGCGACGGAAGCTGCATCAGCATCCGGAAATCTCGAATGAAGAACAAAAGACCGCAAGCGAGGTGGTCGAATTCATAGGCGAGACGAAGCCGGACAGAATCCTGACGAAACTGGGCGGGTACGGCGTGGCGGCCGTCTATGAAAGCGGCAGGCCCGGACCGACAGTGATGTTCCGTTCGGAACTGGATGCCCTGCCAATCCATGAAATTTCAGGGGTGCTGCATGCCTCGTTGGCGCCAGGCAAATCGCATATGTGCGGACATGACGGACATACGGCAATGCTGGGCGCGCTTGGGCGTCAGTTTGGACGCCAGAGGCCAGCCCGGGGTCGCGTCGTCCTGATGTTCCAGCCGGCGGAAGAAACCGGCAACGGTGCGGCCGACGTCGTCGCGGACCCACGCTTTGGCGAGATTGCGCCGGACTTCGCTTTCTCATTGCACAATCTGCCCGGCGTGCCGTTCGGCGAAGTGCGGATCAGAACCGGCGTGGTCAATTGTGCTTCCCGCGGCATGCGGATCGTGTTGGAGGGCAAGACCGCTCATTCGTCGATGCCGGAAACCGGCGTGTCGCCCATGCTGGCAATCAGCGAACTGATGCCTTCACTTCCGAAGCTTGGCAGTGGAACTTTCGCGGACGATGAATTCGGCATGGTAACGATAACCCATGCTGCGATGGGGGAGGCCGTATTCGGCATTGCCCCCGGGTACGGTGAGGTCTGGGCAACGCTTAGGACCCGGCGCGACGAGCGCATGGCAAATCTGTGTGCTGCTGCCGAATCGCTGGTCATGAAGATCGCGAGCCGCAACCGGCTGTCCGCCCGCTTTGATTATCATGAGATTTTTGTCGCCAGCGTCAACGCTTCGGACGCCGTAGAACATTTGCAGCGCGCGCTCGATGAAGAAGGCATCTTGCACGCGGAAGATGGCCTGCCGATGCGCGCTTCGGAGGACTTCGGCGTGTTCGGCCACAATGCCTCGTCGGCGATGTTTTTCCTGGGGGCCGGCGAACAGCACCCCGCCCTGCACAATCCGGATTATGACTTTCCGGACGATCTTATTCCGATCGGATCAAAGGTATTCATGCGCACGGCGCGAAACATCCTGGGATAATTTCACCAAATGACGTGATGGGTGCTCGATCATGACAGCCCACATCAAAACATGGCTTATGCTGCTGGCAGCTTGGCTTTGTGCTGGCATGGTGGACATCGGAACCGCGAAAGCAGACGAAATCGTTCACTTCGAAAGTGCCACCTATTCGCCCACGCCATATCAAACCAAGCAAGCTCTCCAACAGGGCAGGAACCCAAAGCCTTTCCCCGGCCTGCTCCTCAATGGCCGCTTGAAGAAGCCCAATGGCCAAGGGCCGTTTCCCGCAGTCGTTCTGATGCATGGGTGCGGAGGTATCTGGCGCTGGAACGATGTCTGGTTGGGCAGGCTGGCCGGTTGGGGATATGTCGTGCTGGACGTCGACAGTTTCGGGCCTCGTGGAAAGGCTTCAATCTGCGAAAACGGCGGATCGATCACCGGCGAGACGAGGGCGCTCGACGCCTACGGCGCGAAGGCATTTCTGGCGGCCATGCCATTTGTAGACCCCGCGCGGATCGCCGTGTTCGGCATGTCCCACGGCGGTTGGGCGGTGCTGAACGCAGCAAGCCGGGCGACCATTTCGGATTTGGAGCTGAAATCTTTCCAGGCGGCAATTGCCCTTTACCCATGGTGCGATGAGCCGATGGAGATTGCCGTGCCGCTGCTCATCCTGACCGGCGCATCGGACGATTGGTCACCGGCGGAACGCTGCAGAACATTTGCCGCCGTCACAGGCCCGTCCAGCGAAGTCGTTTTGAAAGTCTATCCCGGCGCTCATCATCTGTTCGACCTCGAAGGTGTAGATGAGCGACAGGACGGTCACATCCTGCGCTATGATCCTGAGGCGGCGGATGATGCGGTCGAGCAAATCAAGACGTTCCTGTCCAAGTACCTTTGATGGGCATCGGACCTGCCATTGGCGGGCAACAAAGCGGGCCAAGGCACCTGAGCTTGGCTTTTCGCCAACTCCTCGGTAAGGTGCGATCAAGACGACGGCCCGCTCCATACGGGCCGCATGAAAGGCTGTTCAAGCAAAGCCAAGCCGCGTTTGGCGTCCGCTTTTGCCTTTCAACCGGGTGAACGGGGTAGAAGAAACAAAATTCCGGGATCGAGACAAACCGATCGATCGAACCCGCAGCGCGGCGCGCTGCACGGGCAGGCATTGCCTTGGCCTCAATGCGCCGCAAGCGACAGAACACGCCGGCCGCAAAGCTATGACCAGCTCATCGTCTGCGAACGGGCTACGATTTCGCACATATGTTCAACCAGACCGGAGGTAGCAATTGAGTGATACGATAGATGGCGTTTTGGACTGGCTTTCAAGCAGACCCGATATCCAGAGCCTGAGGGCTGCGGTCTGCGATCTCAACGGCATCATGCGCGGCAAGCGCATTCCCGTCGAACAGGCACGGAAGGCTCTCGAGGGCAAGTTGCGCATGCCCTATTCGATCAGCGGCGTCGATGTTTGGGGCGAAGACATCGAAGGCAACAAGCAGGTTTTCTCTACCGGCGACGCCGACGGCATCTGCCACTGGACGGGGCGCGGCATCTTGCCGATGGACTGGACCGCCTACCCCACCGCGCTCATTCCACTTTGGCTCAGCGATGAAACCGGCGCACCCTTTCTCGGCGACCCGCGACGCGCGCTGGCCCGCATTCTCGACCGATACAAGACGCTTGGCCTGACGCCTGTGGCCGCGACGGAACTCGAGTTCTATCTGGTCGATCCAAAATCGGCGCGTCCGCGCGGCCCGGTATCGCCGGTCACAGGGCGGCGGCTTGATTCCGACGCGGCGCTTTCCATCGACGAGATCGACGATTTCGAAGCGTTCATGCACGACGTCTATGAAGCCTGCCGCTTGCAGGACATTCCGGTCGATACGGCCATTGCGGAAAACGGCGTCGGCCAGTTCGAGATCAATCTCAACCACGTCGCCGACGCCCTGCGGGCCGCCGACGATGCGGTGCTGTTCAAGCGCACCGTGAAAGGCATCGCGCGCAAGCACGGCTTCATCGCCTCGTTCATGGCCAAGCCCTACGGCAAACGCGCCGGCAACGGGTTCCATGTCCATTTCAGCCTCATCGACGGCGAAGGGCGCAATGTGTTCGACGACGGCACCGAACAAGGTTCGGAGCTGATGCGCCATGCGGTCGCCGGGCTGCTCGCGGCAATGGCCGAAAGCACGCTGGTGTTTGCGCCGCATTTCAACTCCTATCGCCGGCTACGGCCGAAGTCCTACGCGCCAACCGCGGTCGCATGGGGTTACGAAAACCGCATGGTGGCAATCCGCATTCCTGGCGGACCGGCAAGCGCGCGCCGCATCGAGCACCGCGTTTCAGGAGCGGACGCCAATCCATATCTGGTGCTTGCCGCTATTCTCGGCGCGGCGCTGGTAGGCATAGAGCGGCAGATGTCGCCCGGAGAGCCGATCGCTACCGATGCCTATGACCGCAGCGACCTTGCGAAGCTGCCCCCCGACTGGGCGTCCGCTATCGCCAGCTTCGAGCACGGCAAGCTTGTCGCGGAAATTTTTCCCGATGCGCTGCGCGGCTCGCTCGTTGCCTGCAAGAAGCAGGAGCTGGAGACATTCGCGCTCAGGGTGAACAATTTCGAGTTCGAAACCTATCTGGAAGCCGTTTGACGGCATGAAAAAGCCCCGGCGCGAATGCCGGGGCTCATGTCCGTATCATTGCTGCCGTCAGCCTTCGCCTGCGCCGTTGCCGGTGATGCGGATGCGCCCTGCCTGATGGTCGCGGTAGCGCGCCGCTGCCTCGGTGCGGTTGTGGATGCCGAGCTTGCTGATGATGTTGTGCAGATGGATCTTCACAGTGTGCTCGGACAGATTGAACTCTGCGGCAATCGCCTTGTTCTGAAGCCCACGCGAGACCATTTCCAATATCTGCATTTCGCGCGGGGTCAGGTCGGCGACGCGATCCGCCCGCGCCGATCTCTGAACGGGAAGTTCGACGAAGGCCGAAGACGGCTGAGGCGCGGAGGCGATCTTCTGCGCGTAGGAATGCAGCATGCCGACGGGGAAGTACTCGCCGCCGCGAAGCATCAGCCGCACGACCGACAGCCACACGTCGAGCCGAAGGTTCATCGGCAATACCCCGCGAACCAACTGTGATTCACAAATGTCGGGGAATATCAGCGGCGAATTCTGGCTGTCGGAATCGATCAGCGCGATCATCGCATGCGGATGCCGCCGCGTCAGTTCCTCGGACAAGCGCTGCGCCGCCGGCAAAAGCATAGGATCGATCAGGATCAGTGCCACCGGGAAGGCAAAGGCCGCACATGCCGCTTCCACCCTATCCATCTGCTTGATGTCGAGCCACGGGAACTCGTGGTCGAGCGCGTAGACCAAGCTGCCCGATATCGCACCAGGTGCCGTCACGAAAAGAACGGTCTTTCGCGATTCGAACGCCCCAACCGCGGCTCGCTTTCCATTCATGGCCGCTTCGCTTGTTGCTTCCATTGGCTCCGACTTCTTCCTGGATTGCCCAATCCGACCCACCCCTGCCAACTGCCCCACGCAGGCGCAACTGAGGCGCCAGGCGAGTTCGGCCGATAACGACGATATTGCAGGAACTTAAACGCCGCGATGGGGCAATAGGGTTGAGGCTCAACCCAAACGTGGGATGCCCGGAGGGTCGGCAGGATCATCGGCCTCCTCCAAATGGACTAGCCGGCTCAATCGGGCGTTCTCAATCGTTTGGACAGCCTGCTCCCACGGGAGTGGCCAAATGTGAGGCCAGAAGCCATGACGCTACGTAATGACTGCCCTCTCCGGCCCGTGCGCCCGCACCGCCGGCCATCAACGTAAAGCATTGTTGCCAGTAGCGCCGAAAATAAGGCTGGGTTGCCACAGAAGACCGAAAATATCCTGTTTGGCGGAGCCTTCGATACGCCTCACACCAGAATGGATGAGGCTTTCTCCCCGATCTAAACCTTAGCAAGAGGCAGATAAGTTGGCACATTGCCAAGGCCCGGAAACGGTTCGGGCGATGCGGAATTCCGTCGCAACGTGCCTGAGCAGCGATGGCACCCGGAACGGGGTTACCGCTTTCGAACAAGCGAGCCTGCAATGACTATCTTTCGCAGAACTCTGACCGGCCGGGCATTTGGCGCCATGTTCGCCTATGCGGTGGCGCTGGCAAGCGGCGTCCTCCCAACTCAGGCCAATGCCGGCGAACTGGTCGCACAGACCAAGGTGCGCGTCACCGTGTTGCAATGGATGCCGATAAAGGGCGCTTATGAACAGTGGGCTGCACTCGGCGGCGACTATGTCGTAACCGAGGAAGGCACGCTGGAGCTTCCGGTGATCGGGTCCGTGAAGATCGGCGACATGGACTCTACCAAGCTGGCTGCGGAGATAGCCAAGCGCATCCAGGCCAAGACCGGGCTTGTCGACAAGCCGGATACGACGGTCTCTGTGGTGGAGTATCCGCCGGTCTATGTGGTGGGCGATGTTGCCAAGCCAGGCGAGTACAAATTCCGTGAAGGCATGACGATCCTGCAGGCGCTGGCGCTGGGCGGCGGCGAGCGGCGCGGCACCCTCGGCGCAGGCAAGAGCGAGGTAGGACTGGTCGGCGAATTGCGCGGGCTGGACGCCCAGATCTTGCGCAGCATGGCCAAGATCGCGCGGTTGCGCGCCGAGGCCGCTGGTGCCGAAACGATTGATTTTCCTGCCATAGCCCCGGGAACGGAAAGCAACCTCGCACAGGACATATTCAATCAGGAACAAACGATTTTCGGCACGCGCGCCAAGGAACTGGCGCGGCAGACGAAATCGCTGTCGGAGTTGCAGGACCTTTTCACGGCAGAGATAGGCGCGCTTGAACAGAAGACCGCAACGGCGGATGAAGGCATTGCCGCGGCGGAGCGGGATCTCAATGCAGTCAAGGGCCTGGTCAGCAAGGGCTTTGCCGTGATGTCGCGGCAATCGGAACTGGAACGCGTCGTGGCGAGCTACAGGGGCGAGCGCCTCGACCAGGTTACTGCGATCATGCGCGCAAGGCAGAACCTCGCCGAAGCCAAACGCAACATGGAAGGCATCGAAGACAGGCGCCAGACCGAAGTCGCCGGCGAGATACAGGCCGAACAGGCCAATCTCGAACAGCTCAGGCTGAAGCGGGACGTGTCACAGAAAATGCTGTTGGACGCACTGTCCTCGTCCAGCGTTTCGTCAAGCGGCGAGCAAGCAACCATCAGCTACTCCATCACCCGCACGCATGACGGTCAGGAGGTCGCAGTTCCAGCAAGCGAATCCACCGCATTGCTGCCGGGCGACGTGGTGAAGGTCAGTTCGTCGCTGGCGTTGGTGCAAGGCGGCGAGACTTCGCCCGATGCTGCTTCAACAACGACGGCGCAACCGGAAGCCAGCCAGTGAAACAAGGTTTCCTCGGCAGATCGGACGCGGAACCGCGGATCGCATGCGCCATGACGCGGCCATCACCGCCCGACTGGAACAACGTGTGACCTCATGACCGAGACGGCGATGAGCGAACCGGTTCCGCCGAAATCGAACAGCTATACGCAGATCCTGAAGTCGACCGCGATGATCGGCGGTTCGTCCATCGTCAATATCGGCTTCTCCATCATCCGCAACAAGGCAATGGCCCTGCTGCTCGGACCATCCGGCGTCGGCCTGATGGGCCTCTACGGCTCGATCATCGACCTGACCCAGACCCTGGCGGGGCTCGGCATTCCTGCAAGCGGCGTGCGCCAGATCGCGGAGGCAACCGCGACGCAAGATGAAGACAGGATTGCGCGAACGACGTTGATGCTGCGGCGGGTTTCCATCCTGCTTGGCCTGTTCGGCGCCGTCCTGCTAGGCCTGCTGGCATTTCCGGTTGCGCGTTTCACTTTCGGCGACGACACGCATGTGGTCGCGGTCGCCCTGCTTGGCGTTGCCGTTTGCCTGCAAGTGATGTCGGCCGGCCTGATGGCCCTGGTGCAAGGCATGCGGCGCATTTCGCATCTGGCCCAGATCACCATGCTCGGCGCCTTCTTCAGCACGACTATCGCCATACCGATGATCTATTTCTTCGGAGAAGCCGGGATCGTGCCGGCGTTCATCGCCATGGCGCTTGCCTCGGTGCTGACATCATGGTGGTACGCGAGACAGATCAAGATAAAGCCGATAAAGCTCTCGACGCGAGAGGTGGGCGAGGAAGCCGCGGCGCTGCTCAAGCTGGGCGTGGTCTTCATGGCAAGCGCCTTCCTGACCACGGGGGCCGCCTACGCAATCCGCCTGATCGTGCTCAAGCACTCGGGTTTCGAGGCCGCCGGACTCTATCAGGCTGCATGGGCGCTGGGCGGGCTTTATGCAGGCTTCATCCTGCAAGCCATGGGCACGGATTTTTTCCCACGTCTGACGGCAGTTGCGAACGACAACCAGGAATGCAACCGCCTCGTCAACGAGCAGGCGCAGATCAGCATCCTTCTGGCAGGACCGGGGCTGCTGGCGACGCTGACGGTGGCTCCGCTGGTAATGACCATATTCTATTCACATGAATTCATACCCGCCGTGGACCTGTTGCGTTGGATCTGCCTTGGCATGATGCTGCGCATCGTCGCCTGGCCAATGGGTTTCATCGTCCTTGCCAAGGGCGATCGAAAGGTGTTCTTCTGGACGGAAGTGGCAGCGACCACGGTGCATGTCGGGTTGGCATGGCTGCTGGTACCGCTCATAGGCCTGACGGGTGCCGGTGTTGCCTTCTTCAGCCTTTATGTCTGGCACGGCAGCCTGATCTACATGATCGTGCGCCGCATGAGCGGGTTTAGATGGTCAGCCGAAAATCTCAGGCTCGGTGCGATCTTCCTGCCCGCAGCGGCCGTTGCATTCGCAGCCCTGATGCTGTTGCCGTTCTGGCCGGCGACCGTGATCGGCATCGCCTTGACGACCGTCACGGGGCTTTATTCGCTGCGCTTGTTGCTGAAGCTGTTCCCGGCAGAAAAGCTGCCGGGATTTGTCAGGCGTTGGGCATAAGACTTTTGGAAAACCTACGCAGCGGCTGAATTTGCCGCGCCGAGAACCTGTTCGAGGCCATCCGCAACGCGCGCGATTTCAAGCTCAGTCATCTGGGTGAACAGCGGCAGGACGATCGAGCCGCTTTGCGCCATCGCGCTGTGCTGCAGGCTCGAGCCCTGACGATAGGCGCCCGGATGCTGATAGGCAGGCTCCAGATGGCTGTTCATGATGCCACGCCGGGTGGAGATGCCAAGGTCAAGCAGCGCCTGCATGACGGCGCGCTGGTCTGCCCCGCGCGGCAGCGCCACGCAATAGCTTTGCCAGTTGGTGCGGCCCCATTCAGGTTCCATAGGCACGCCAAGTCCGCGGATATGGCCAAGACGTTCGGCATAGTCCGCCGCGATCTCACGCCGGCGCTCGACGATCCCCGGCAGCTTGCGCAACTGCTCGCGGCCGATGGCGGCCTGCACATCGGTCATGCGGTAGTTGTAGCCGACTTCCGGATAGGTCTCGTAGATGACCGAATTCGAAGAATGGCGCACGGTGTCCGCCACGCTCATCGAGTGCTGGCGCCAGAGCCGGAACTTGTGGTCATAGTCAGGATTGGCAGTCGTCAGCATGCCGCCGTCGCCGGTGGTGACGACCTTGCGCGGGTGAAAGGAAAAGCAGGCGATATCGCCATGCGGCTTGCCGATCTTCTCCCACTCGCCGTCCCACAGGATTTCCGAACCGATGGCGCAGGCGGCGTCCTCAATCACGGGAATGCCGTGTGCCTTGCCGACCTTGACGATGGTGGCGAGATCGCAGGGCATGCCAAGCTGATGCACGCACAGGATAGCCTTGGTGCGCGGCGTGATTGCAGGCTCGATCAGGCCGGCATCGATGTTGTAGCCGGAAGCCGAAATATCGACGAACACCGGCACGGCGCCGCAATAGACAATGGCATTCGCCGTCGCGATGAAGGAATGGCTGACGGTGATGACCTCATCACCCGGACCGACGCCGGCAGCCTTCAATGCCAGATGCAGCGCCGTGGTGCAGTTCGATACCGCAACGGCATGAGGCGCACCGACCGTTTCGGCGAACTCGCGCTCGAAAGCTGCAACTTCCGGTCCTTGCGTGACCCAGCCGGACAGGATGACGCGGCGGGCAGCCTCGGCCTCTTCTTCGCCGAGAACCGGCTTGGCGACAGCGATCTGGGCGAGCGGCTTGTTCATTCGGCAGCGACCTGTGTTGCCTCGCGCTCCTGTCGCCACCAGGCGACGAGATCGCGCAATCCGTCATCGATCCTCGTCGTAGCCTCGAAGCCGAGCATCGACTTGGCCTTGCTGGTATCGGCCAGACGCCGGGTGACACCATTGACGGTGCGAGCCGGCATATGAACCGGGGCTGCGGTAGAGCCCATGACTGCGCTCAAGCGCTGCGCCAACTCGAGCAGGCTGATTTCAATGCCGCTGGCGACATTGAAAACTTCATCCGTGACATCGGACTTGGCGGCAAGGACGTTGACGCGGGCGATGTCGTGGACATGGACGAAATCCATGGTCTGCGAGCCGTCGCCATAGATGAGCGGCGCTTCGCCGGCGGCGATGCGCTCCATCCAGCGGATCAGCACTTCGGTATAAGCGCCGTAGACATCCATGCGCGGGCCGTAGACGTTGAAATAGCGCAACGCGACGTAGCGCAAGCCGTACATCTCGGCGAAAGACCGCAGCAGGCCTTCATTGAAGGTCTTGGCGGCACCGTAGATGGTGCGGTTGTTGTAAGGGTGATGCGCTTCCGTGGTCGGGAAGCTTTCGGCCAAGCCAAGGACCGAGGCCGACGAAGCGGCGACCACCTTCGATACCTTGGCGGCCACGGCTGCCTCGAGCACGTTGAAGGTGCCTCCGGCCAGCACGTCGAAGGCAAGCCGGGGTTCCTCGGCGCATTGGGTGATACGGATTGCCGCCTGATGGAAAACGACATCGACGCCCTGGAACAGGCGGGCCAGAAGATCGCGGTCCTGGATGTCGCCTTCGACGATGGTCAGCGGAAAATCCGACATCGCCTGGCGCAGGTTCTCACGCCGGCCGCGCACGAAATTGTCGAGGATGATGATTTCGCGCGGACGCTCCCGCGCCACGATATCGGCGATGTGGGAGCCGATCAGACCGGCTCCGCCCGTTATCAATACACGTTTGTTTTTCATCGCCTATTTCCCCTCTGCACTGCGCGCGGCTTCCGATTCCGGACGCCAGCGCAGGAATTTCGCAGGCACGCCCGCCACGATGGCGAAGGGCGGCACATCTTCGGTCACCACCGCGCCGGCGCCGATGATCGCGCCCTTGCCGATGGTGACGCCTGGAAGAATGGTGGCATTGGTGCCGATATCGACCCAATCGCCAATGCGCACCGGCCTGATTTCCAGATCGGTGCGGATGATCGGCACGTCTGCCGGAATGCCATTGTGCTCGGAGCCCAGAACCTTCGATCCGGGGCCGAAGCCGACGCATTCGCCGATGACCAGATCGCGTGCATCGAGGAACACCTGCGGCCCGATCCAGGTGTTGTCGCCGATGATGCAGGTGCCGTCGAAACGGCCCTGCACGATGGCTTGGGAACCGATAAACACGCCAGCGCCGATGTCGAAGGTCTCGATATGCTTGAAGCCGGCGTTGACGCCGACCTGCAAGCCGGGTCCACAGCGCAGAGCCAGCGCCCGCCAGATGGTGCGGCGCATGGTGGCGTCGATGAAGCCGTCGCCGGCGGAAAAGCGCTGGTAGAGCTCTACGAGACCCTTGACGTCATAAGCCTCGCGCAGCGCATCGGCGAGGCCGGGCACGAATTCGAGTTCGGGCGCCAGGGTCTTGCGACCGTGAACCGCCGCCACGACGCGGCTTGCCTGTTTCGCTTTAGCCGACACGGAGGGCAGCCCTCGCCGGCTTGGCAGTGGTCGCCTCGGCGATCGCATCGACCACTGTCGCGATCTGCTCGGACGTCAATTCCGGATAGAGCGGAACCGACAGAACTTCCGATGCCACCTGTTCCGAAACCGGGAAATCGCCCTTGCGGTGACCGAGATCGGCATGGGCTTTCTGCAGATGCACAGGGATCGGGTAGTGCAGGCCGGTGGCGATGCCGGCGGCGTCGAGGCTTTGGCGCAGGGCCTCGCGGTCGTCGGAGCGAACGGCATAGATATGATAGACGTGACGCCGGTCGGCCGCCTCGGTCGGGGCAGCTACCGCTTCGACGTTCTTCAGCAAGGTTGTGTAAAGCCGCGCATTGGTGCGGCGGGCTTCGGTCCATTTTTCCAAATGGCGCAGCTTGACGCGCAGGATGGCGCCCTGGATGCCGTCCATGCGGTAATTGAAGCCTTTCAGCGTGTGATGGTAGCGCTGTTCCTGGCCCCAGTCGCGCAACATGCGGATTTTCGCGGCGGTCGCATCGTCATTGGTAACGGCCAGCCCGCCCTCGCCGCAAGCGCCGAGGTTCTTGCCGGGATAGAAGCTGAAGCAGCCGGAGACACCGATACTGCCGGCGCGCTTGCCGTGATATTCAGCGCCGTGGGCCTGGCAGGCATCCTCGATGACTGGAATGCCGTGACGGGCGGCGATTTCCATGATCGGGGTCATGTCCGCCATCTGGCCGTAGAGATGGACCGGCATGATCGCCTTGGTGCGGCTCGTGATCGCGGCTTCGAGCTTGGCCGGGTCCATCGTGAAGGTGGTCGGCTCGATGTCGACGAACACCGGCCTGGCGCCCGTATAGCAAATGGCCGACACGCTGGCGACGAAGGTGAAAGGCACGGTGATGACCTCATCGCCGGGACCGATATCGGCGGCGAGCAAAGCCAGGTGCAAGGCGCTGGTGCCGGTATTCACGGCAATGGCGTGGCGGGCTTGGCAATAGGTGGCGAATTCCTTTTCAAACGCCGCCACTTCCTCGCCGAGCACATATTGGGTCGAGGCGAGAACGCGCAACGCAGCGGCATCGACCTCTTCCTTGATGCTCGCATACTGCGCCTTGAGATCGAGAAAAGGGATCATGCCACCCGCCTAATCTTTTCCAGTTCGATGACCCGGCCACGCTGCGCGAGCGACTGGGTTGCGGCTTCGAGGATACGCACCACGCGCAGGCCCGCCTTGCCGTCGGCAATCGGCGTGCTGCCCTGCTCAATGCACTGCGCGAACTCGCGCAATTCCGTACTCAAGGCTTCCTTGACGTCGAGGTGCGGAGCCCACATGTCGCCGCTGCGGTAACCGACAAGCGCCTGGTAGACCTTTTCGCCATTGGCCTTCTGGTCGCCGTTAAGCGTGATGCCCTTGTCATAGACCTTGATCTTTTCGCTGGGCTCGAGATCGTCATAGACGATCATCTTGTTGCTACCGCCGACCAGCGTGCGGCGTACCTTGACCGGCGCCAGCCAGTTGACGTGGATGTGGGCGATCAGGTTGGTTTCGAAGAACAGGGTGAGATAGGCGATGTTCTCCGGCTCGCCGGGCACGTGGCTGATGCCTGTCGCCGAAACCGCAACCGGCTTGTGCTGGATTACGTAGTCCATGATCGACAGGTCATGGACGGCGAGGTCCCAGATGACGCTGACATCGTGCTGGAACAGCCCGAGGTTCACGCGCACCGAGTCGTAGTAGTACATCTCGCCGAGGCCGTTATCGACCAGTTCGCGCATCTTGCGCACCGCACCGGTGTGGACGAAGGTGTGATCGACCGCGAGCACAAGGCCACGGCGTGCGGCCTCCTCGACCAGGCGTTCGGCCTCTTCGGCCGACGAGGCGATGGGCTTTTCGACAAAGACATGCTTGCCGGCCATCAATGCGGCCATGGCCAGCTTGAAATGGCTCGACACCGGCGTAGCGATGGCGACGGCGGAAATGCTCGGATCGCTCAGGATTTCATCATAGTTGTCGGTAATGGCAACCGACGGATACCGCGCTTTCACGGGCGCAAGGCGTTCCTTGTTGAGGTCGCAGACGGCGACGAGTTGGACGCCCGGCACCTCGGCGAAATTGCGGACGAGGTTCGGCCCCCAATAGCCGTAACCGATGACAGCGACGCCGATCATCGTGCACCTCCTGCAACGCGCGCAACAGGCGGCGCATCCTTGACCCGTCCGGTCACGACCGCCGGCACGCCGGCGACGATGGCGTAGTCGGGGACATCGCGGGTGACGACCGCGCCTGCTCCGACAAGCGCGCCCATTCCGATGGTGATGCCGGCAAGGATGGTGGCGTTCGAACCGATGGACGCGCCAGCCCTGACCAGTGTCGGAACGACCGTCCAATCCGCCTCGGTCTGCAGAGCGCCATCGGCCGCGACTGCGCGCGGATGGATGTCATTGGTGAACATGACGCCATGGCCGACGAAGACGCCGTCTTCGATGGTGACGCCTTCGCAGACGAAACTGTGACTGGAGATCTTGCAGTTGCGGCCGATCGCGGCGTTTTTCTGGATTTCGACAAAGGTGCCGACACGCGAGCCGTCGCCGATGGTGCAGCCATAGAGATTGACGAGGTCGGGATGATGGATGACCACTCCCTCGCCAAGAACGACACTCGCTACGATCATGCTATCGACTCCATTGCTGTCGCGGATCGATATTCCGTCGTTCCCGACAGGCTACCGCCCGAACAATGGAGTTTCGGCGCCAATGGAGTAAATTCGGCCAATCGCCGAACGGTCATATCCGAAAGAGGTAGCGCCACGATGCGCCGAATTAAGCTTTGTGCTGGACGGCGATCGCTATGTATTAATTGATTAAATTACCAAACAAATATATACATAATTTCAGCTATCTTTCAGATATGTATTATCCGAACCTGGAAAGATAATATTGCGTATTCTTGTTTGTCCGCATGATCTTTCGATCGGCGGAAGCCAAATCAATGCTATAGATCTGGCGGCTGCGGCAAGATCCGCCGGCCATGAGGCCATCATCTACGGCGTTCCGGGGCCTCTCGTCGAATATATCGGAATGCGCGAGCTTCAATTTCTGCCGGCGCACCCCTTGCAATACCGCCCTGCCCCGACGCGAATGGCGCAAATCGCGTCCATCGTCCGAAGGGAGCGGATCGACATCATCCATACCTACGAATGGTCGACATGCCTCGACGCCTACTATGGCGCCGTCTGCTTTCTCGGGACACCGATGGTTTGCACGGTGCTCAGCATGGGCGTGCCACCCTATGTGCCGGCGTCGGTGCCGCTGATCATGGGGACCGAGGAACTCGGCTCCGATGCGCGCAAGGTCCAGCGCGGAAAAGTATGGGTCATCGAACCGCCCATCGATACCGAACGCGATACGCCTGAAGTGGACGGCTCCGCTTTCCGGCAGCTGCACAAGGTAAAGGACACCGACCTTCTTGCGGTTACCGTGTCGCGGCTGGCGCTTGATCTCAAGCTCGACGCTCTGGTGCGCGCCATCGATGCCATCGGTGTCCTTGCCAGCCGTTATCCGGTGCGGCTGGTCCTGGTCGGAGACGGCCCAGCCAGGCAAGCGCTGGAAGTTCGCGCGAGGGCGGTGAACGCGGCGAACGGGCGCGAGGTCGTAACCCTGCACGGCTCCGAAATGGACCCGCGCGCGGCCTATGCGGCGGCGGACGTGGTTCTTGGCATGGGCAGCTCGGCGCTGAGGGCCATGGCTATCGGCCGCCCATTGATCGTGCAGGGCGAGCAAGCCTTCTGCGATATCTTCGAACCGGCCACGCTGGAGCAATTCCTGTGGCAAGGCTTCTATGGGCTTGGCGACCCGCAGGGAGGCACGAACCGGCTCGCCGCCATGATCGAGCGGCTTTTGCAAGACAAGGATCTTCGCAGCACGCTCGGCCAATATGGCCGGCAAGTGGCGTGCGAACGCTTCAGCCTGAAGCGCGCGGTCGGGCTGCAACTGGACATCTACCAGGGCGTCCTGGCCAACAGGGCCAAAGGCAGGATCGGCGAGGCCGTCAACTCGGCGTGGCTCGCCTTGCAGCTCGAAATACACAACCACGACCCACGGCGAAAACGCGCCAGCAAGGCCCTGCAACAGACGATCCTCGAAGCCGCGAATTCGGGTTCATGGCCGCCGCCCAACCTGCCCCTGTCGGTGCAGCGGCACGGGCGAGGCTGACGCCTATCTCAAGCCGGCTTACCGACTTTCGACCCGTGCAGCAATCTGGCCAGCCGGCGCTTGATTTCGCGGCCGAAAGCCCATGGGACGACGCCGACATTGAGCGGATAGTCCTTCAGGCCCGCCATTAGAAAATTGAACGAACTCTTGTATTTGTTGGCGCGGCACAGAGCTGCGGCGACGTCGATCATCATGATCGAGCGTTGCTTCCTGTGCCTCTCCAGAATTGCACGGTTCTTCTTCAGTATGCGCAAGATGCCGATCGTTTGCCCCTTGTAGTTGGATGAGATGCTGTCCGGCGATAGAAAGCCCACCACGACCGGTTCGCGATCCTCATAGACGCGCGTTCTCTGGACAAGACGAATGGCAAAATCCCAGTCTTCATTGGCCTTGGCGCTGGAATCGAACCAGACGGTTTCCGGAACGTGCGCCTTCTTGAAAAGGGTGTTCTGCAGGCTGATGCGGTTCTCGGTCAGCAAGTGCGCGACCTGGTCTTCATCGAGGCGCAGAACGCTTTCCGGAGGCGGCGCATAGGCGACCTTGCCATGCCCGAAATTGAAGCGGGCATCGCGGCCATAGAGAAGCTTGCCGCCGGTCACAACTCCGACATCGTCAGGCAATTTGGCAAAGAACGCCATCTGGCGTTCCAGCTTGCGCGGCAGCCAGAGGTCGTCGCTGTCCTGGAACGCTATATAGGTTCCCTTGGCCTCGGCGACGCCGGTATTTCGCGCAGCGGCAGCACCGCCGTTCTTCGGTCGCCTGACATAGCGGATGCGCGGATCGGGAATGGAGCGGACCAGTCCCTCGATGTCTTCCGACGACGCGTCGTCGACGACGATGAGTTCGATATCCCGGTAGGATTGCGTCAAAACGCTCGAAATGGCGGCAGGCAAGCTGCCGCTGCGGTTGTAGGTCGGAAGGATGACCGAAACAGTCGCTGCCATGAATACCGCCTAGCAGTTATGACGCACGGCGGGCAAGCATGCGGCCGAGCTTGACCGTACCCAACTGCCTGATCTTGCGGATGGCGCGGCGCGGATCGCCCATCGCATCGCGCGCCATTCTCATCTTGTCGCGCCAATCGCCGTAGCGGTTGATCGGCAGCGACAACAGCTCCGGCCAGCTCTGGCGAATGCAGCGCAAGATGACGCCGTTGTTGCGCCTGACCGAAGGAGGAAGCGACAGCATGGCCGCATAGTTCTTCCTCGATACGAGCGGGTTGACCTCAAGCTGCAACGGAGCGGCATAGGACTGGGCGAACGCCCAACAGCTCATGCGCAGTTCCATATAGGCAATATCGAGCAGAAGCAGGCTGTTGTAGTGCTTGAGCGGCTGAAGCCATTCCTCCACTTCCCTAAGCAGGGTCGGATGCTGGGGCAGCTTCAGCCTCGTCACGATGCCCGATGCATCGATTTCCGTTCCCTCCTCGGAGTTCAGCCACAGGAACCCCCGCCCGATCTCGCCGCCAAGACCGCCGATGAATATCCTGCCGTTCAGCGGCTCGACACTTGGATGCATCGTCATGTTCGAGCCGGTGATGCAGTGCCCGACGCGCATCTGCCAGGCTTCCATTCCGGCAGCGTCAGCCTCCAGATAGGCGAGCAAGCGGCGCTTCAGCCCGAACTTCCGGGCGAGTTCGCCGGCGCGCGTAACGTCCAGTTCCGCACCGGGAGCGTTGACGGTCATGAAATCGACTTCGCCGGCGAAATCCCTGCAGCATCCAAGCAAAAGCCGTGTCTCGTTGCCTGCGGTCAGCGCCATCGTGGAAATACCGGTCCGGTGAATTGCACGGATGGTGCGTCGGGTTTCATCGACGATCGAGGTCACGGCCTGATCGAAATCCTTGGCTTCCGCGATCGGACCGACAGGCCAGTGCCGCACCGTCTGCATGGTGTCCAGATCGAGATAGTGGTTGCACATCAGGCGACGGATGCCGGTATGAGCCGTCAATCCTGCCGGAAACCATCCGTCCTGCTCGACGGTCAGTCCGCGATAAAGCTCGGCATCGAAGCGCCTGGCGTAGTCCGATGCTTCGAGGAGCAGCGGCGTCGTAGCGGCGGCTGCTCCGGCAGCGGGATCGTACACGAGGGATTTGCTGCCGTTCGCATCGAGATAGATGCGGCGCGCATTGCCTGTTTCCAGCACGAAAATGAAGCTGCCGGTGTAGCGATAGATGTGTTCCTCGATCAACTCGTCCAAGTTGGTTGCTTCATCCACGCCAACGCCCAACCGAACGCTCGCCGTCACGATCTCCTCGGCGTCGGGATCAATCACCGTGCCAAGGAACAACCCCACCACGCGACCGGTGGCATCCAGCACGGCCACTGTATCCAGACGGTCGAAGACATCGACGCAAAGCGTTTCGAGAGAATGGCGCCGCGTGCCCTCGCGGCTCGGTTCGTCGCCTCGCGAAACGATGAACTGACCCTTGAAATCCGGATAAGGAAACATGTTATCAGCCCTAGTTCCCGTCGCTCGGCAAGGAGGTGCCCTGCGTGCTGTGGACCCTGAACTTCTCGGGTCCCATCGGCCGCAGATCCTCGTCCCACACGTTACCTGACCAATCGTCCCGGCTGGAGGGCGCGAAAGCTGCGATCTGCCCGTAGATACCGCAATTGCCCTTTTGCCCATGCATTGTGGAAAGGCGGTTGCTCAATATGCGTATCGATCCTGCCGCCGGAGCAAACCCTCCGGATTCGCCGCCATAGAAGCAATAGGAGCCACCGGAGACGAGATTGCGCGAAATAGTGACATTACGCGCCGGGGCAAAATCCGAATAGACCACGATCGGGCCGGAAACCCCTTCCTGCGAAAGCAGCACGGTGTTCAGGTCGAACACGACATCGGTCGCGCCGCCGTGGTTCGAAAGCCCGGAATGATGGTCGCCGGGCTTGTGACCAAGATCGTGGACGAAATTTCCCTGCACGAGCCCTTCGCGCTCGACGGTTACTCCGTTCGAAACATTCCAGATGTTGTTCTGGCGAATGACCAAGCGCCGTGCTTCTCCATAGACATCACTGACGCCCCGATCCGCCCGCTGGTCTATCGGGCCGTCACATCCCAGCAGATTGTTTTCCACCCGCGCACCATCTGCATCGTAGCCGTCCGCCGGCCGCCCGGCCCGAACGGCGACGATCGCATCGACATTGCAGGCAAGCACCTTGCTGTTGCGCAGCGTCGCGTTGGGGGCGTCGATGACGACCTGACCACGGACCTCCACTGCTTCCAGCGTGACGCCGGGAGCGGTGATGCGCAGTCTTGCCATCTCCGGTTCCCAGGCCCAGCCCTCGCCCGAAGCAATGTCCTGCGGCACGCGCTTGAGAACGGTTCCCTTGACCGGCCCCGTATTGGTTTCGTCAGGGTAGCCGCACAATGAGGGGCGCGCGGCGCAGTTCGTCTTGTCCGGCGCCGGCAGGCATGGCGAGGCAGCATCGCAAGCCGCATCCTGCGCTCCGGCTGCAGAAATGCCGGTTGCGGCCAGCGCCATCAACGCAAGCGCAACGGAACCCCTCGCCGCCTTGCGCGGCAAGTTCGACCGGAATGTCATCCGCGAGACGGGACAACGGCTCAACTTCAGGCTCCACACTTGTCGACGACACAGTCGTCGAGGCCTCCACAGTGTCGTGGGCCTTCACGGCAAGAAGATAGCCGCGGCCACCACGTTGAAGGCAAGTATGCCAATCGGATGAAGCAGCCGCACAATCGTCGGTTCAGGCTCGTCAAAAGCCATTCCAGTTCGAAAGGTCACCGCCAAATCCGGCAAAGGCATCCTAAAGCCGTGGACCCCGTGCGCAGTTCATTCAAATGGACAAAGTGACTGCCCATGCGTTCACAACTAAAGCAGTGTTGAATGCCTGAACTACAGGCCGCAGGTGCAGTTGTCTGGAACCGGCGCCTGCTCGCAGTCCGGATTGCAGTATGAGCAGATCGTCAACCGCGCTGACCAATACAGGGAGAGCCAGCAGGCAAGTGGGGGCACAGTCCGAGCCAGGCCCGGCCTCACCGCGCGCGCGCGGCAATCGCGCCGGTCAAAGAATGCGCGCTTCATCCCAAAGGCTGGCTCTGCCAGTCTCGCTGTTTCTAGTCGCACTGTTCATCCCCTGGATTTTCAAGGTCGGGTCGCTGGCTCTTTCGCCCTATCGGCTTGTCCTGGTGGCAACCTTCGTTCCATGCCTGCTGGCCTGGTTGTCCGGAAAGGCCGGGCGCATCCGCGCCGCTGATATCCTGCTTTTCCTCTATTGCGGCTGGGCAACCGTCAGCCTGATCGCGAACCACGGCATAGGCGCCTCGTTCCAGACTGCGGGCATATTGCTGATCGAGACGGTCGGGCCGTACCTGATGGCCCGCTGCTACATCCGCAATATCGGGTCATTCCGCGAAATGATCCGGCTTCTGTTCTGGATGGTGGCATTCCTGCTTCCCTTCGCAATATTGGAAGCCATTGCCAACCGCGACGTCATCATGGACCTGTTTTCAACGGTCCTGCCAACGCATGTGATCGCAATTACGGAGCCAAGATGGGGATTGCGGCGCGTTCAAACCGTATTTGAACATCCCATCCTGCATGGGGTCGTCTGCGGCAGTATTTTGGCGCTGGTGTTCACCGTGCTCAGCGATGGCCAGTCGACATCGAAACGCTGGCTGATGACCGGCGTCGTCGCGGTTACCACATTCCTGTGTTTCTCCTCGGGACCGCTGACGGCGATTGCCGCGCAAGCGATGCTGCTTGGCTGGAACTGGGTGCTGAGAGGCAACAAGAACCGGTGGAAGCTCTTGTGGGCCATGGTGTTTGCCGCCTATGTCTTCGTCTCGATGGCGTCCAATCAAACGGTGCCGGAATTCTTCATCACCCATTTCGCGTTCGACCAGTTGTCGGCCGGTTATCGCGTCCTGATCTGGAACTTCGGTACCGAGTCGGTTCTGAACCACCCCGTATTCGGTGTCGGACTGGGAGAATGGGACCGTCCTTCGTGGATGCCGCCAAGCATCGACATGTTCTGGCTCATCCATGCTGTCTACTACGGCTTGCCGGGCGGCATCCTGATGATGGCGGCTTTCCTGTCCAGCGCTTTCAGCGTCGGATATGCGAAGGGACTGAACGAGGAAACCAGCCGCTACAAGACAGCCTATGTGATCGCGCTGACGGGATTGTTCATGGTTGGATGGACCGTCCATTTCTGGAATACGACCTATGTCCTGGTCATGTTCCTGATGGGCGCAGGGACCTTCTTGCTGGATGCCGCCACCGAACAGGATACGCCGCGCTCCCGACGTAGGGCGTCAGCTCAAACACGCGGCCTCGGTCGCGCTCGCACGCGGTCGTGAGGCCCAAATGACAAAGCTTCTGCTCGTCGCCCCGACCTGCAATGGAGAAGACGTCGGCGAAGCCTGGGTCGCGCACCAGTGGGCGCGGCGGCTGGGCGAACGCCACGACGTGACGCTTCTCACCTACCACAAGCGGGGCGCGACGCCGGCGTCGCGGCAGTTGCCGGGGATGAGGGTCGTGGAATGGATCGAGCCGCCGCTGTTTGGCCGCGCGGAGCGTTTGAACAGCATCCTGAAACCGGCCTACATCCCCTTTTATGTCCGGGCTCGCCGCTGGATCAGGACTGCGCTCGCCGCCGGTGAGACATTCGACATCACGCACCAGCCCGTGCCGGTCGCCATGCGCTATCCAACGCCCGTGGCTGGCCTTGGTATCCCCTACATCATCGGGCCGGTGGGCGGCGGGCTGGACAGTCCCGCTGGCTTTGCCGCAGACGAAGGTCGCCAGCCCTGGTTCATGGCGTTGCGTGGCCTCGATACCTATCGCCGCCGATGGGACCCTCTTCTGCGCGCAACCTATAGTGGAGCCGATTGCGTCCTTGGCATTGCCGGCTATGTGAAGGAGCAACTCCAGGACATTCCGCTTCGACGCTTCGAGGTCATGAGCGAAACCGGGCTGGACGAAGTTCCGGCTCCGATCGACCGATCCGGCCGGACAGGTCCGGTGAGATTGCTCTATGTCGGACGTCTCGTGCGAACCAAAGGCGCGCGTGACATCATCAGGGCCTTGTCGCTGATCCGCGATGTCCCGCTCACCTTCGACGTCGTCGGCGATGGTCCGGAGCGCGCCGCATGCGAGGCGCTTGTCGCGTCGTGCGGGCTGTCGGACAAGGTGACATTCCACGGCTGGCGCTCAAAAGCCGAGGTATCGGATTTCTACCGCGCCGCCGACATTTTCGTTTTCCCGAGCTATCGGGAGCCGGGCGGCAACGTGGCCCTGGAGGCGATGGGATTTTCACTACCGCTCATCGTTGTGGATCGCGGAGGCCCCGGCAGCGCCACATCGGAGGCGTGTGCGATCAAGCTTTCGGTCTCTACGCCCGAGATACTGGCTCAGGACGTCGCCCGCGCAATCCGCACGCTTGCGTCCAACAACGGGCTTCGCCTGCGCATGGGCGCCGCGGCCCACGCGCACGTCACCGACACTGCGCTCTGGTCGGCGAAGCTCGATCGCATGGACGTACTCTATACGGACATTTTGAGCCACGCCGCCAAGACAGGCGCGATGCCTGGATCTGCGCAACCGGCAAGGATTACAGCGTAAGGGCGGCGCGCAATGCGGCTCGGTGGCCCGGTCCAAGCGCCATGCGCATTGTTTCGCCAACGACGATGCTCAGCCGGAACAGCGCGGTGGAAATTGGACCGTGGTGACGGCGGAAATAGCGGATCCGGTTGGATGTCATAAGGGCCGACAAGAACGGATTTGCATGGTACTCGCCGCCGAAATGAACGGCTTTGGCTTCCGGCACATAGCAGATCGACATGCCTGAACGACGGATACGCTCGAGATAGTCCACCTCCTCGCTATAGAGGAAGAAGGACTCGTCCCAGTCACCCACCGCAAGACGCGCCCTGGCGGCAATAGCGAGGATCGCTCCCGTCGCCCAATCCGTGTCGCCGCCCTTCTCGTAAAGGGCAGGATCATCGACGATCTCGCCTGTCCCGATCCGCGCGGCGATCTTGCTGCCCAGCAGTGCATCAGACCATGCCGTCGTGATGGAAGGCTCGCGGCGTAGCGACAAGGTGAGTTCACCCTCTTCCGTCAGGATCTGCGGTACGGCGATGCCGACTGCTAGATCCGACAGTTGCTCGCACAATATGCGGGCGGAACCCGGCATAAGGCGAATGTCGGGGTTGAGTACCAGGACATCGCAATGCTTGCCAATGGTTGCGGTCGCGGCATTGATGCCGGCAGCGTAGCCGGCGTTCCTGCCGGTTTCGATGACCCGCGCGCCAACAGGATGGTTGCGCGCGATCTCGACCGACTGGTCGCGGGAATCGTTGTCCACCACAATCACGTCGAGTTCGTCGATGCCCGCGCAGCCAGCCGGAAGCGAGTCCAGCAAGCCGGGCAACACCTCGGCGCTGTTGTAGGTAACGATGACCACTGCCAGCGACAGTGGATCGCGGATGGCTTCACGCATTGCCGTTCTTCGCAATTCGCCGGTTACCTGTTCCAAGTCTCGTCCAATCTCGCGGTGTTGCGCCTCCTCGCACGGATGCGCGCCAATTTCGTGCAAGACTATCGCCGATACGAAAGGCCAGTTGCAACGCGACCCAGCGGCGTAGTGCGGCCTGCCTCTTCAGCCAGACAAAGCGTGCGCGTCGTAGAACCCCTAGTCCTATCGGCGTAACCCATCGTAAGCGCTCCGCGCCCGCGCACCGCTCAGTAAGCCTTTCAGGGCAATGGCAAAACTGGCCAGATTTTCTAGCATCAGGGCGAGTTGGAAGCCTGCGCTTCCGTCAGCAGCACATAATGCAAGCCCTTGCCCACATCGACAAGGCAGACCGACCACGGATCAGGAGCGTTCCCTTGGGCATAGTTCAGCAGCCAGTGCCGATCGCCGCCGATCGAAGCGATATTTTCCCCCTCGACCGATTGAGGGCGCTTGGCGCCGTTGCGCCGACAACCCGCGCACGGATGGACCAACTGGTCGAACTGGCCAAGAGCGGCCTGCCGCGCATGTATCGCAAAGGATTGTTCGCGCACACCGTCAGAGGCGTGAACACAGCCAAGGGCAAGGCCGTGCGGGCGGAAGGCGATAGCCTGCGCTATGCGATCGATGTCGCACTCGGCCTCTCGTTCACCAGCATCGAAGAGCAGCGCCGGATCCTGAAGGGCGTAACGGCGGCAGACCTCATCAGCACCACCGCCACACGCGCGGAATTTTCCAGCGACCCCGGCGCCGTTGCACTCGCCGCATGGACGTCGGCGGAAGCTGCCGGGATATATGCCGCGCCTCTCTTCAACCGGCTCACCGCATGGCTGGAGTCGGGCGAGCCGGTGAACACGGTCGATTGCGCCTGGGCGCTCCTTGCAGCGGTGGCAGCTCGCCATCTCGGCGACACCGCCCGGCTTACGACGATGGCCCGCAACAGGCTGATCGAGGCTCAGGGGCCGTTCGGCCTGTTTCCGCACGGCCTGCCCGCCTCATCCAACGGCCGCTGGCGCGCGCATGTCGGCTGCTTTGCCGACCAAGTCTATACGATCCAGGCGCTGGCCCGGCTTCATGTCGCCTCGCCGGACGAGGAAGCGCTTGCCGCGGCTGAAGCATGCGCGGCCCGCATCTGCGCCCTGCAAGGGCCGGCAGGCCAATGGTGGTGGCACTATGATGTCCGCGACGGCAGCGTCGTCGAAGGCTATCCGGTTTACAGCGTCCACCAGCATGCGATGGCGCCGATGGCGCTTCTCGACCTCAGGGAAGCCGGAGGCACGGACCACCTCGCTGCGGTCGTCAAGGGCGTACAGTGGCTGGACACCCATCCCGAAATCGACACGCCGCTGGTCAGCGAAGAGCATGGCGTTATCTGGCGCAAGGTGGCCCGCCGCGAGCCAAAGAAGGCGGCGCGCGCCATTTCAGCCGTGACGACCTCGATTCGACCGGGCCTGCACCTGCCCGGCCTCAATCTCTTATTTCCCACCACCTATGTCGACTACGAATGCCGGCCCTATGAATTCGGCTGGCTGCTCTATGCGTGGCTGTGCGGCGGCACGGTCGCGGGATTGAGCGGGCGTGATCCGAAACAGGCCGTTTCCAGAACCTGGGGAGCGTAGCATGCGCACGCAACGGCAGCTTTTGTTCGGCGTCTACATGGATGCGATAAGCATGGAGGACGTGATCAACCGCTGCCGGACGGCGCTGGTGACGCGCAACCGCCTGCTCCTTGGCGTTCTCAACGCGGCCAAGGTCGTCAATCTGCGCAAGGATTCCCTGTTGCGGAATTCGCTCATCGAGTGCGACATGCTGCTCGCCGACGGACAGTCGGTGGTGTGGGCGAGCAAGATGCTTCGCCGCCCGCTGCCGGAACGCATCGCCGGCATCGACATATTCGAACAGTTGCTGATGCTGGCCCATCACGACGCGCGCTCGATCTACCTTCTCGGCGCCCGCCCCGACGTTCTGGCGCGCCTCGAGGAAAACATCGCGCAACGCTTCCCCGGCCTGCGCATTGCCGGCAGCCATCACGGCTATTTCGATGTCACGAATAGCGAAGGGATTGCCGAAGACATCAGGCGGTCAGGCGCCGACATGCTGTTCCTTGGCATGACCTCCCCCAAGAAGGAAATCTTTCTCGGCACCTATGGGCGCTCGCTCGACGTGCCGATCCTGCACGGCGTCGGCGGATCGTTCGACATCATGGCCGGCATCACCAGGCGCGCGCCTCGTATCTGGCAGCGCGCGGGCATGGAGTGGGCGTACCGGGTGCTGCAGGAGCCGCGCCGGCTGTGGTGGCGCTACTTCTCGACCAACGCCACTTTCCTCGCCCTGACCGCTCGCGAACTGGTCGCTCCGGCGCGCGCCTTCAAGGCGGGCAAGGAAACGCCGCCCGACCACGTTTTCAGCAGCGTGCGGCGCTAAGCCTGGAAAATTTCTACAGGAAGCGTTTCCGCCGCCTTCAGCCGATCGGAGCGGCAGCGCCGCTCAGCGACTGGATTTTCCTGTCGGCGATGACCTGCCGGATAACGTCGGCATCGACGGTCCTCTCGTCCTCGGCGAAGGCATAGACCAGCGCGTAGTCGCAAATCTGGTTGATGACGCGTGGCAGGCCGTTGCTGGCCGCGGCGATCAACTCGCATGCCCCGCGCGTGAAGATCTTGCGCTTGGCGCCTGCCACATAGAGACGGTGTGCGATATAAGGAGCCACGGCTTCGGCCGGCATGCCCGACAAGTGAAACTGCGCCGACACGCGCTGGGCAAACTGCAGCATTCGCGGCCTGGCGATGATTTCGTTGAGCTCGGGCTGTCCAACCAGGACTATCTGCAGAATTTCGTCGTTCTCGTCATTGAGGTTGGACAGGCAGCGCAGTTCCTCCAGCATCTTGGCCGAAAGGTTCTGCGCTTCGTCGAAAATCAGCACGGTATGGCGGCCCTGGGCGCGTTCGCTTCGAAGAAACTCCTCAAGCTGGCTGAACCGCTGGACATAGGACAGGCCGCGGCCCAACGGCTGCCTCAGCGAATCCAGCACCCAGTGCAGCAATTGCCCCCTGTCGCCGTGCGCGTTGGAGACCAGCCCGATGCGCAGGTCGGGCGCTGCGGCGCTGAGCAGATGACGGATCAGCGTCGTCTTTCCTGCGCCAATCTCTCCGGTGATGACGCTGATCGGCGCAAAGGTCGCCAGCGCATATTCGAGCATCGAATAGGCCCGGCTGTGATTGGTCGACCAGAACAGGAAGCCCGGGTCGGGAACGAGACTGAAAGGCCGCCCGCTTATCCCAAAATGGTTCGAATAGATCAGGAAGCTGCTCGATCCGCCGGCAGGCCGGTCCTGAGGCACTGCCTGCCCTGACGGATCGTCGTATTTGGGCGCGAACTGCTTTCGGTTATGCAACACGGTCACTCCAGTCAGTACCCGTACTTTTCAGGCGCGTAGCGACACTTGTTGAGCACGGTGCCGAGCAGATTGGTTTTTTCCGACAATTCGCGTTCGCACAGATCGACTTCCGAGACCGTGCTTTCCTCGGCCGCGACGACGAGGATGGCGCAATCGACATTGGGCAGGAACCCCATGACATCGTCGTTGGCCAGCATCGGCGGCAGGTCGAAGATGACGATATCGGCTGCAAGCTTCTGGCGCACCGACGATACAGCATGCGCCGCCTCGGGGCTTTGCAGCAACTCCGCAGCCATGCGCACGGGGCGATTGTTGGCGGCGACGGCAAGGTTTTCGCCGTAGCGCGAAAACATGTTCTCGACCGTGATGTTGCCCTTCAGGAACTCTTCCATGGAAGGCGGCGCCTTGACGCCCAGCACCTCTGCCACCTGCGGCCGGCGCAGGTCGAGGTCCACCAGCGCCGTGCGGCAATCCTTCTGGTTGGCGAGCGAGAAGGCAAGGTTCAGCCCCACGACCGTCTTGCCGCAGCGTGCCGTTGGCGACGTGATCATCAGGGATTTCCAGTCATTCTCGCGCATCACGTGCATGACCTTGGTGCGCAGGATGTCGAACGCGACATGTGCGGGATCGGTGCGGCCAACGGTGACCAGACGGCCCTGCTCGATACGCCAAGGGTCCGGCCTTCCTATTTGCAGGCTGTCCCAAACCGATGCCGGAGATGCGGCGGGCAAAAGCGCGGGGCGCGCCAGCGCTTCAACGGGGAGAGGGGCGGACGGCATCGGCTGCGCCTTGCCGTTGGTCTTGTGTTTTTTTGCCGGCTTCTTTTGCGACGGCACGGAAATCTGCTGGGGCACGGGCGCAAACGGCACCGGCGGCCGCCTGCCTGCCCTCTTCTTCGCAGGCGCGGGTATCTGTTGCTGGGCCTTTGCCTTGACCAGCGCGGCCTGGATCAGCTCCATACCTTCAGCTTTTGTACCTTCCAGCACGGCCCTTTTACCTTCCTGCTTTCGTGTCACGTCAGAGGGTCCCGTCGGCAAAGAGGCCGAGGGCCGTATTTTGAGGACCGGGAGCGGCAATTTCAGAAGCCCCGACGCCAAGCAGGGCCGCAACGGCGATGCTGCCGGTCAAGGCCATGCCCAATCGCAGCCGCCGGAATTTCGACCGCTTCTCCTCGGGGCTGAGAATATAGGGAATGGTGGCCAGCGGCTGGGTCTCCAGCAGTTCTGCGAGTTCAGACGGGCGACGCACGGTCTTGTTGAGCAGTTCAAGCATCAATACCAGGCCAAGCCCGCCGCCTATGCCGGCCAGAATGCTTGTGGCCACTATGCGCAGCTTGTTTGGCCGGATCGGCTTTTCCGGGGCGACGGCAGGTTCCACCACCGAAAAACGGCCGCCCTTGGAGCGCGCTTCGATCTGCTCGCCCGTCGATGCCTGGGCCTGAAGGGCGGTGGCGGAATTGTATTGGGCCTGGATGTTGTTACGCGTGCGCTCGAGCGCGCTGAGCTTGGTGTCGTTGCCCGGCGTCGCGGCAATCGTTTTCGTCAGCTTGGCGAGGTTTTCGGCAATGGATGCCTTCTCCTCGGTGATATAGAGCAGCCGCTCGTCAATATCCGAAAGTTGCAGGTCGAGTTCGGTAGGACCCGCCTTCTTGTTGGCCCCGCCCGAATTGGTGATCTGCTCCTGAAGGGCCGCTATGCGCTTGCGCAACGCCACGATGTTCGGGCTGGTTTCGGAAAAGATGCTGAGCTGATCGGCAAGCGCCCTGTTCATGTCCTGGAGCATTTGCTGCTCGGGGCTCAGCGGCCCCGTGGCCGCCAACTGCCCGGTATTCTGGAAGAGCTGGACGAGATTGTTTCGCCGGCTGCGCAGGCCGGCCTCTTCCCGCTCCAACTGGGACAGCCTGTCCTGCAGGCCGCTTTGCTGACTGCGCCGGAAATCCAGGCTGTCGGGAAGCGCATCCTTGTTGGCATTCTTGAATTGCAGGATTTCGGCTTCCAGTCCGCTCAGTTCCTTGCCCAGCCTGTCGACCTCCTGGTCGAAGAACTTCATCGTTTCACCAGCCCGGCCTGTGCGCAGGCTGAGGTTCTTGTCAACGACACGGTCGACCAGATCATTGACTACGCTCGCGGCAAGCTGCGGGTCCTTGGCATCGAAGGAAATGGCAAATACGGTGGCACCTTCGCCCCTCCCTTGCGTTTCCAGTTGGACCTGTTCGAAATGGAGGCGGTCGCGCATGTTGTCGGCTATGTCGGTCGCCGACATCTTGGCGATGTCGCTGCCATAGACGTCGAGCCGCTTGGCCATATCCTGCAGCTTTTCCTGGGTCGTTACCTCCTGCTGGATGACTTCGAACTGCTCAACCGCACTGATGGGCACGGTAGACCGAGCCATTTCCGTGGGGATCTGCGGAGCCTCGACAAGTATCTTCGCGCTTGCGCGATAGAGCGGCGGCACCAACAGGGCAACCGCTATGCCACCGACGGTGCAGACGGCGATGATCGCCGCCACCTGTGGCAGCCGCCGCAAAAGCAGCGAGAGATAAAAACGGATATCGATATCACCCATGGCAGGCCCAACAACTGTAAACCGGCACTCATGCCAGCCCGTGCATTTTCGAGTTTCAGCCTAGCAGGCGATAGACCGCTGATAGGTGCTAAGGGTGTCAGCAACGGCCAACAGGCCTAATCCTTTTGCGGGACAGCCTGTCACCTCGGGCTATACAAAAGGGTCTAGGTCGCAGCTTCAATAACCGCTTCCCGTGCGATGCAGCGCGGCTGCCGGGCCATGTATCTCGATTCCATATTCGCGGGTGAAGAGCGCAATGTCTTCCAGCAGCCCCTCGACGAAGTCAGCCTGCGCCTGCAGTACGGCGATTCGGTCGGAATATCTGGACATCGAACTTGTCAGGCCATCCACCTTCCCCGACAAATGATCGGCACCGTCGTCTTCGAATGCCGCCATCGAGAAGGCGGCGTTTTCGGCAGCCTGTTCGCGCCTTGCCTTGAGGCCGGACCGTTCGCGCTCGATTTCCGCGACGAGTGCAGACAGCGTGTCGGCAAGGCGCTGCATGCGCGCGGCGTCGCCTGCACTGTCCCGATCGGCGCTGCGAACCCTGAATCCGAACAAGGCCATGATCTTCTCCGTTGCGTCGACGCGCCCGGCGCATCAGCTTCAAAAGCGATACTGACCTATCCCGGGGGCTTTTCCATCTGGTCATTCGGCTATCGCAGCGCCGGTTGCGTGCGATTCATCTTACTCCATAAAGCTTATGCGTAAGCTTGGCCGATGCTTGCTATCAAAAGTCTTCATGCGCGCGACGCTTGCCGGAGTTGCGGCACCGCGCCGACCTGTCGACAGGAAATGCCATGGATTCGCCTCCTCGATTGAGCGTCGTCATCCCGCATCTCAATGAGCCGCATGACCTGCGTCGCTGCCTGCTTTCGCTCGTTGAACAACGGCGGGACGGGATCGACTTCGAAATCATCGTGGTGGACAACGGTTCCGCACAACTGCCCACGCAAGCCTGCGCCGGACTGCCGAATGTGCATCTGCACCGGGAGGCGACACCGGGGCCTGGGCCGGCGCGCAACTTCGGCGCGGGCATGGCGCAAGCCGAGCTGATCGCCTTCATCGATGCCGACTGCGTCGCGTGCCCCGGCTGGGTGCGCTCCATCGTCGAGCATCTGGAGCAAAACCCCGACACCGGCTTTCTAGGCGGCGACATCGGCATCCTGCCGGCCGACCCAGCCAGGCTGACGGGCGTCGAGGCCTATGAAAGCATCTACAGTTATCGCGCCCGTGACTATGTCCAGAAATACGGG
The DNA here is from genome assembly GCF_001427285.1 of Mesorhizobium sp. Root552. Taxonomy (GTDB): domain Bacteria; phylum Pseudomonadota; class Alphaproteobacteria; order Rhizobiales; family Rhizobiaceae; genus Mesorhizobium. The sequence goes on along the minus strand of NZ_LMFV01000023.1, from coordinate 266,009 downwards.
TTTGCGGCGACAGGCAACATGGCGGTCAGGGCGTCCGTTTTTCGCGCCGTTGGACCATTCGGCGGCATCGCCACCATGGAAGACACCGAGTGGGGGCAACGGGCAACCGCCATGGGCTTCAAGATCGCCTATCTGCCGCAAGCCAAGGTGCTCACGAACTCGTGCAAGTCTTTCGCGGAACTGGCAAGGCGATGGGACAGGCACGTCGCGCACGAATTCCACAATGTCGGCAGCAGCAAGGCCATGGCCCGCTGGCTCGCCACCGCAGCGGCGCTTGCGGTGTCGCCATTGCCCGGAGCCATCTCAATCATACGATCTAGCCGTATCGGCGGCTTGCGCGCCCGATGGCTGGCGCTGGTCTGCCTGACCCGTATCCGCCTCTACCGGGCCAGGCGCATGTTCGGCCTTGCGCTTAAAGACAACAGCGCCGCAGTGGTCGGAACCTGGAACAGGGAAAAGTCCTGACCAGTTTTACACCCGATGGACCATTGCGCTTCATTCGGCCTACGCCTTGCGTGTAGCCTTACGCCAAAAGCCTCATCCTTTTTGATGCGCGCTGCACCGCAACATTCTCCATTCGCATAGGATATCTATCGATCGGAGATACCTCCTGCACACTTTGAACAAGTGCAGTTTGAGAGAAGGTTGGTCATCCGGCCTCGCGGGAAAACAAAAACCCGCTGGAGATTCCCTTATCGGCTTAGAAAAAAGCTGAAATTTCCGGCGTTACCCCTGCCGAATCACACGTTGCTCAAGAAGAATTTTGCAAGTGCGGAAAGACTACTTTCTGTATCTAGATCGAACTGTCTAAAGTCGATGCATTGCTGCCAAAAATTATAACTGGTTAAGCTTTTATTAATGTGAACTATTCCGTGACGGACTTGCTCCCTCCTGAAGACGTTCACTTGGGCTTGGCTTTGGCGTTCGGACGCCGGAAGCACGTATCATTGGGCGGGGCAGTCTATGCTGGAAGAATATTCCAGAACGCACATCCATGGCCTGCCGTTCGACTTGCCGGAAGGCAATCGAAAGCCATGGTCTCGTCAAATCTATTTCGGTTTCAAGCGCGGCTTCGATGTCGCGGCCACCGTGGCCGTGGCGCCAGTCGCGCTCGGCCTGGTCGGCGCCATGGCGCTGCTGGTCAAGCTCGACGGCGGCAAGGCGTTTTACGCTCAGCCACGCGTCGGCCGGAACGGAAAGGCTTTCAAGCTTTGGAAGCTGCGCACGATGGTGCCGGATGCAGAGGCCAAGCTGGAGCAATATCTGAAGGCCAATCCGGCGGCGCGAATCGAATGGGACCTCAATCAGAAGCTCAGGCAGGATCCCCGCATTACCAGGGTAGGCCAGTTCCTGCGCAAGTATTCTCTGGACGAGCTGCCGCAGCTGTTCAACGTGTTCCTGGGGCAGATGTCGCTTGTCGGGCCGCGCCCGATGTGCCTCGACCAGCGCTCGCAATATCCAGGCACGGCCTATTTCGAGCTTCGCCCCGGCCTGACAGGCCTTTGGCAGGTCAGCGACCGCAACAACTGCACCTTCACGGAACGCGCCCTGCATGACACGCGCTACGCGCGCATCATGTCGTTTGGAACTGATCTGCAGATCATCTTCCAGACCGTCGGGGTGGTGTTTCGCGGCACCGGCCTGTGAATCCGGGATTTCGCGCCCTCACAAAGAACCGAGCCATAAAAACGGGGAACCGACCCATAAAAACGGGCCGCCAATGCTAAGCATGGCGGCCCGGCCTCGGTCAGAAATGAGGCCTAAGCTCTCTTGGTCACGAATGAATGACCGGCATGCGGGCGCCAGCGTGGATGCTGTGCGACGGCACGACGAAATCGCCCGGGAACAAATCATTGATCTTGAAGGCAACTTCGGTCCTGTTGGTGGCCTTGAGCTTCTTCATGATGTTGCGGATATGAACCTTGACCGTGCTTTCGCGAAGGTTGAGTTCGTAGGCGATGATCTTGTTGGCCTTGCCACGACGCAGCGCTTCGACCACTTCGGTCTGCCGCGAGGTGAACATTCCAGCCATCGGACGTGCAGGCTCGGCGCCGGATTCCAACATCTGGCGCATTGCCATCACGCTGCTTGCCGGGACGAACACGCCGCCGGCAAGCGCCAGCCCGATCGCCTCGATGCAAACCTGGATGTTTACCGACGACGGAATGTAGCCGCGCGCACCGCATTCCAATGCCTTGACGATTTGCGGCAGTTCGTCGCCGTCAGCCAGAACGATGACCGGTACGCCCTCAAGTTCCGCCGAGAGGTTCCTTATCTCGTCGGCCACGGACGGTTCCGTGATCTTACGGCTGCCGACATTGACAAGGATGGCGGAAGCCGACGGGTGGTGCAGCCTCTGCATCTTCCATTCTTCGATCGACGCAAAGGCAAGCACATTCATGCCCGACTTCTGGGCCGCCACACTCTGTACGAAGCACTCGCGGCCGAGCGCCCTGGAATCGATCATCACCACGAACTTGGCAGGCAATGCCGACATATCCGCAACGCTGTCGCCATCGTCAGGTCTGACAGACTGCTGCTGAAAGTCGAACTGGGTATGATTAACGTTCATTTCTCCCATAAGTGTCATGACACGTAGCTCCTTTCCCTACGGCACCAAGGCCGCAGGCCGCCTTCCCCACCGCTTCCCCGAACACCAGCCGCCCTTGGCATCTGCCAATGGCGCCACCCTGTCCCACAGGGATCCAAACTCGGTTTCGCGGACTATTGCACCAGACTGGAATAGATAAAAAGATTGTACTAGTCATTAATTTAGGTTAACGAAGTTTTAAATTTATGATCTTTTTCCCCAATATCTCATATCCGATCGGCTTAGTTGGTTAATTTATAAACTTTACACATATTATTCTAATAAAATGCGAGCTAAATTACCATACTCAATCATTCTCTGACTAACAATTTGAAACCTAGGCGAATATTTCCGCCGATCATGGCCGTGCATAAACTCAGGAATCGAGTATATCGTCTTGCCTGTGGCCCTGCGCCTGACCCGGGAGGTGCCCTGGAGATTCCGCAGACCTTGATTCCTGGCCCGAATCGCGAATCAGATAAACAGCGGCCCTCAAGTTTCCTTCCGAATATATCGATCCGTTAAAATTGTCCGTTCCGATCATATTTTTCCGAATAGTGTCAGTCGCGGACACTTCGGGCGGACTTACTGTGGTTTCCGAAATAAAAGCCGGGGTGATTTTTGGGCTGCGGCCCTACGCATTCCGATGTATGCGCCCTATTCAGCAAGGATCGAGGAACGCTCGCCGGGCACCCCTGCGAAATCCACCGCGTAAAGAATTTTCGCCTGCAACCTTCGAAAAACCATCCATGAAGCTTGTGCAAGACTTACGCGAATATTGAATAGCTTGAATTTCAAGGCTATTTGCACATTCGATATTAACTTAAATTAGTGCTTCATGCTTAATTAGGGTACTATAATCCAGATTGCAGCTAGTGATCACAACCACAGATTGGAGCCTGCCTGCAACATGGTAGCTCGCACGGATGCCATTTTCCGCAAATTGGGGGCGTATACGACGCTTGGTCCCCAGGAGGCGGCTATGCTCGAAACGCTGCAAGGCGCGCGCACCTTTGTCGCTGCGGGCAAGGAACTCATCTATGAGGGGCAACAGCAGCACGCGGCGTATATCCTGCACGACGGATGGACCTGTGCCTATAAACGATTGCGTGATGGCGCGCGCCAGATCGTCGAGATCGAGATACCGGGCGACTTCATCGGCCTGCGCAGCCTTTTGTTGCGAAACTCCGACCAAAGCGTCGTGGCGCTGACCAATGTCGAGGTCAGCAAGATCAACACCGACCGGCTATGGGAAGCGTTTCGCCTGACGCCGCGACTGATCATGACGCTTTTGTGGGCGGCGTCGCGGGACGAAGCGATGGTGACGGAGCACCTCGTCTGCGTCGGCAAGCGCGACGCCATGGCACGCACCGCCCACTTCCTGCTCGAACTCGGCGCGAGGATGGAACTGATCGGGCTCGGCTCGGCAACCACCTACCGATGTCCGCTTTCGCAAAGCATCGTCGCCGATGCCGTCGGCATCACCGCCATCCATCTCAACCGCGTATTGCGGCACCTTCGCGAATCCGACCTTCTTCTTTTCCGGGACGGCGTGGTCACCTTCCTCGACCGGGACCGGCTCGCCCAGCTCACGGATTTCGACTTCACCTATATGGACCACCTCAAGCCGGGTTGAGCCTCGGCCATTGCAGCAGCCCGGCTTTATCCGCCAAGGCCTTGCGTGATCGCGTGGGCGGTCGCCCGCACCTTTTCGCCGAGAAGCGGCATATCCTCGGCTGGCACCTGCGACGTAAAGCCAATCAGACAAATGCCCCGGCACACGTCGTCGTTCGGTGAGAAAACCGGCGCTACGGCAACTGTATTTCCGGCATAATACTCGCCCACGCTCAGCGCATATCCATTTTCGCGCACCTGCCCGATCTCCTGGAGGATCGTCTCGCGGTCGGTCTTGGTCAGCGCCGTGAATTTCGTCTGGCAGTGGGTCGCGATATAGTCATCGACATCGGCTTGGCTCATGCTTGCCATTGCCACGCGCGACAGCGCAGGCGTTCCGGCCGCGAAGTATTTGCCGATGTCGATCGTGACCTTGATTTCGCGCGGACTGTCCGTCTTTGCGATGATCAGGAAGCTCTTGTTGGCCAATTGGGTGAAGGTCAGGCAGGTCAGGCCCGTTTCCTGCACCAGCGCCTCGATCGGCCGCTGTCCGATCATCAGGATATCGCGGCGCTGCGCGGCGGTGGCTCCCAGCACTATCAACGAGGAGCCCAGCGAGTACGCTTTCGTCGTGGGGTCGTATTCGACCAGGTTGGAGAACTCCAGGGTTCGCAAAATGTAGCTGCAACTGCTTTTGTGGACATCGATCGCCTTGGCAATCTTTGTAACCGTGCACTGCGTCGGGATCGCGTTTTCCTGAAGATATTGCAAAATGGCGGCCGCGCGTTCGACCGCGGGAACCAATGAGACGGCCCCCTTTGCTTCGGCCTGTTCACTCGACTGAGGTTTTCCTGTCTGCATTGCATTTTGTCTTTCGATGATTTGCCTGCACTCGTGGACTTTCGTTGACGCCTAAGTCAAGCGACGCCACTGCAGCGGTTCGCACCGGATTTCGTCGCGCATCGCCGTCATCATCCCCTGCAAGGCGGAACCAATCGGCAGGCACCGCAATGGAAGGGCTGGCTGCCGAGGCGCCTTGGCTCGTCGCGGCGATGATGCCTGCCCGGCTTTGTGCCGCATCCAGCCTTCCAAAACCCGCATCGTATTTCGTGGACCACATCCGCCCGGGATTGCCGCCGCCGGGCCTGGATCCCGGCACGTCCAGCCGCCGCACACGAAAATCGCATCACCTGCTTGTGCCTGAAAAAATTCCATGTTAAATGTTGTTCAACATACAGATCATTGTTCAATATATAGAACAACTGAACCCTGTCAAGAAGAGCTCGTTTCGAGCCTGTCGGTTTGTGGGAGGACCGCGCGAATGGAAACAGCCTCGTCATTCGATGAGCAGGATGAGTTCGTTGCGGTTGCCCACATCGACGAATTGGCGCCGGGAAGCATGAAGCGGTTCGTCGTTTCGGATCGCGCCTTGGTGCTGGCCAATATCGACGGCTCTTTTCACGCTTTCGAAGATCGCTGCCTGCACTGGGGAGTGAAGCTTTCGAACGGATGCCTGGAAGGCAACGCCGTCCGTTGCCGCGCGCACGGCTGGAAGCACGATGTGGTTCGCGGTGAAATCGTCGCGTCGGAGCCTTCGGGCGACGAAGGCCGACCGGTCCGCACCTTCAAGGTCATAATCAGGGACAGGACGGTGTTTGTCGGCGGAAGCATTGCTTCGCCGAAGGCAAATGCCGCGAGGTAATTCGATGCGCGCCAACCACGGATGGGCATCCGAATAAGTAGGCAATCATAGTTTTTGGTGAGGAGAGAACTGCCATGGATATGGATATCGAAAAGAAGAGGCCCGATCTCAGCAACGCTGAGGTGATGGACATCGACACCTATTTCAAAAGGTTGGTGCAGCCTGAAACTCCACCCGCAATCTGGCGCTGGGACGACATCGTCAAGGTGATGGATGGGATGGAAGCAGACCCGAAGCGCTATCCGAGCTATCGGCGTGCGGTGTGCCTGGTGAACAATTCCTGGGCCGGAGCGCCGGGCGCATCGCCGGCATTGTTTGCGGGCTTTCAGCGCTTTCGTCCGGGCGAGCATCTGCCGCCGCACAAGCACAATTCGGTTGCTCTCTATTACTGGGTGCAGGGCAAGGGCCGCGCCATCGTCAATGGCACCGAGATTGATTTCAAGGCCGGCGACGTCCTGACCTGCCCGGCCTGGAACGAACACCAGTTCTTCAATACCGGCGACGAGGACCTGATCATGTTCTCGATCCACGATTTGCCGATCCTCGCACAGATGCGTGCGCTGTTCTGGGAAGAGCCGATGGGCCAGGAAAACATCCAGCACATCGTCAAGTCCGAAGCGGCTTCATGGAATGCGGACGAGCATGAAGAAGACGTCGCGAACCTCAAGTCGATCCTTATCAAAACGGCTAATTGACGGCCGGTTCGCAACTGCCAGCATCCACCTTCGTCGCAAGGGAGACCATCTTGAATTCCACCACGACTTCGATGCAAGGCGGCTCTGCTGGCAGTGTGTTCAAGGATGCAGCGGGCGATCCGTCACCCGCTGTCATCATCCTGCCGGCGGTTGCCGGCCTGAATTCCTACATTGATCGCATGTCGGACAGCTTGGCCGGGCAAGGATATGCCAGCGTCGCGCTGGATTACTACGCAAGATCCGGAGGCGTGCCGGACCTGGGTGACCGTGCGAAGATCATGGCCGCCGTCGCATCGCTGTCGGATCGCGATGTGTTGGCCGATGTCGCCGCCAATGTTGAGTTTCTGAAGTCGCGCCCGGATATCGACAGCAGGCGAATCTCGGTGATGGGATTTTGCGTCGGAGGAAGCTTTGCAATCCTGGCTGCCTCGGAAATAGAAGGCCTTGCTTGCGCCATCGCGTTCTACGGAACGATCCGATATGGCGAAACAAGCGACCGCAAGCCGGTCTCACCGCATGATGCGGCACAGAACCTGAAGTGTCCGTAGCTAGGACACTATGGCGAGCAGGACCCGCTGATCTCGCAAGGCGACGTCGAAACACTGAGGTCGCGTCTCAAATCGCATCCGGCGGAAATCTACACCTATCCGGGCGCTGGTCATGCGTTCCACGAAGACTACCGGCCGGAGGTCTACCGGCCGATCGCTGCGCAGGAAGCATGGCGAAGGTCCATGGCGTATCTGGACTGGTATCGAGCGAAATAACGAGCGTCAGGCGAGCATTCTACACCAAGGCGCGCGCCCAAATCATCAAGCTAGGAGAACCAGCACAGACGAGGGATTTGCCGGACGGAATTGCCAAGCCACACGGCCAACGAACAACAAAATATTTCGGCCTCGGCCTAGCCATGAGCCGAAGGTTTCCAAGGGAGGGGAACCCATGTCGCGCATCGTCAATGTGGAAGATACCATCGATAATTTGAAGATTGGTCGATTTAACATCAATCTTCTGTTCTGGCTTTTTATTGTGATGATGCTGGACGGCTATGACATCACGGCCGCGGCCTTTTCGGGCCCGCATCTTGTTTCGGACTGGGGTATCGATCGCGCCGAGCTAGGGCCGATGCTGGGTGCAAGCCTGTTTGGAATCCTGATCGGATCGCTTGCCCTCGGCAATGTCGGCGATCGCTATGGGCGAAAGGTCGGGACCATCGTTTCCTGCATGATTTTCGGTGTTTTCACGCTAGCCGCAGCCTGGGCGTCCTCGCTCGGCGAGCTTTCGATACTGCGTTTTCTTGCTGGCGTAGGCATTGGCGGGGTGTTTCCAAACGCGGTTGCGTTGAGTGCCGAATATGCGCCGAAGCGTTTGCGCGCCACCATGGTCATCCTCATGTTCACCGGCAACACCTTCGGCGCTTCGCTGCCCGGCCTCGTATCCATGTGGCTGGTGCCGACGCATGGCTTCCAGATTCTGTTCTCGCTCGGCGGGGTCATCATGATCGCCGTCGCTCTTTGCCTTTGCTTCACGCTGCCGGAGTCCGTCCGGTACCTGGCGTTGCGCGGCGACAAGCAACGCACCATCGAAATGCTGCGTCGCCTCGACCCCGGCATCGACGTCAACGAAAACGATCAGTTCGTCACCCATGAGGCGGCGGGCAGCAAGTTCCGTCTGAGGCAGTTGTTCGAGGGAAAGTTCGCTTTTGCGACACCCTTGTTGTGGCTGGTCTTCGCGATCAACCTGATGATCTTCTATTTCATCAACAGCTGGATGCCGACACTCGTTTCGACGGTGGACGGCACAGCGACGCGCGGCGTTCTCGCCCTGACGATCTTCCAGTTGGGTGGAACTTGCGGCGGGCTTGCTCTGAGCCGGCTGGTGGACAAGCAAGGCCTCAAGCCCATCACGATCATGTTCTGCATTGCGGTGCCCGTGGTCGCCTCGCTCGGCTATCTGGCAACGTCTTGGCCCGATCTGATGCTGTTTGCAGCATTCATCGGCGGCTTCTGCGTCCTTGGCCTGCAGTTTGGCCTGAACGCGACGCCGGGCATGCTTTATCCAACTTCATGCCGTGCCAACGGTGCGGGATTCGCCTTCGGCATCGGCCGCGTCGGCGCCGTTCTCGGCCCGGTCGTCGGCGGCATTCTTGTCGGCATGCAACTGCCGATCAGCGCGCTTTACGTCTATGCGGCTGCACCGCTCATTATCGGAGCCGTGGCCTGCTTTGCGCTGACGAAAATCTTGAAGCCGGCAGCGGCGTAACGGGAGATCACCGAAATGAAGCTCTGTCGTTTCAACGACAATCGACTGGGTGTGATCGATGGCCAGGAGGTCATCGACGTCACCGAGGCGCTGGATGCCATACCGCGATCCGGCTATCCGCTGCCGCCCTTCGACCCGCTGATCGCGAATATCGAGGCGGTAACTCACCGGATCGGCGCGCTTCGAGGACAATCGAAGCGGCTGCGGCTGGAGGAGGCGTGCCTGCTCAGCCCGGTGGCCAATCCGGGCAAGGTCATCGCGGCCCCGGTCAACTACCGCAAGCATCTGGAAGAAGTGTTGGCCAATGCCGACCTGCACCACGACGTCAAGATCAACCACATCGAAAAGGCGGGCCTGTTCCTGAAGGCAGGCAGTTCGCTGGTCGGCGCGGGACAGGGCATCCAGTTGCGAAAGCTGGATCGCCGCAACGATCACGAGGTTGAGTTGGCGGTGGTGATCGGACGCACGGCCGACCGCATATCCCGCGCGGAAGCCCTGCAACATGTTGCCGGCTATTGCATCGGTCTCGACATCACGATCCGTGGACCGGAGGAGCGCAGTTTCAGGAAGTCGCCCGACACTTACACCGTGCTTGGCCCCTGGCTCACGACCGCCGACGAAATTCCCGATCCGGGCCGTCTCGACCTGCAAATACGGGTCAACGGCGAGACGCGGCAGAAATCCAACACCGCCGACCTGATCCTCGGCGTGCCGGAGCTGATCGAGTTTGCGTCTTCGTTCTACACGCTCCAGCCGGGTGACGTGATCCTGACCGGAACGCCCGAGGGCGTAAGCCCCATCAGGCCGAGCGATGTGATACTGGCCGAGATCAAGGGTCTGGGGACGATGACCGTCCATGTCTCGGCCCGAACCGAGACGCTCGGCCAGAGGGTCGCGTAGCCTGCTTTCGGCCGCGACCGGCCCTTGCCGGGCGAGTGCGTTCGCCTAAGAACGAGATCAAACAATCGGCGGCAACGACGCCATTGCCGCCGATGCCCCTATTCCCACTCGATGGTGCCCGGCGGCTTCGAGGTCACGTCGTAGACGACGCGGTTGATGCCCTTGACCTCGTTGATGATACGGGTCGCGGCGCGGCCGAGGAATTCCATATCGTAGTGATAAAAGTCCGCAGTCATGCCATCGACCGAAGTCACGGCACGCAGCGCGCATACGAACTCGTAGGTGCGCCCATCGCCCATGACGCCCACCGTCTGCACCGGCAACAGCACGGCGAACGCCTGCCAGATGGCGTCGTAGAGGCCGGCCTTGCGGATCTCGTCGAGATAGACCGCATCGGCCTCGCGCAAGATGTCGAGCTTCTCGCGCGTGATGCCGCCCGGACAGCGGATGGCAAGGCCCGGCCCCGGGAACGGATGGCGGCCGATGAAGCTTTCCGGCAAGCCCAACTCCTTGCCGAGAAGGCGCACCTCGTCCTTGAACAGTTCGCGCAGCGGCTCGACTAGCTGCATGTTCATGCGGTCGGGCAGACCGCCGACATTGTGGTGCGACTTGATCGTCACCGACGGTCCGCCAGTGAAGGACACGCTTTCGATGACGTCCGGATAGAGCGTGCCCTGGGCAAGGAAATCTGCGCCGCCGAGCTTCTTCGCCTCTTCCTCGAACACTTCGATGAACAGCCGACCGATGGTCTTGCGCTTCTTCTCCGGGTCGCTCTCGCCCTCCAGCGCCGAGATGAAACGCTCGGACGCATCGACCAGGATCAGCGGCAGATTGTAGTGCTCGCGGAACATCGCCACCACGCTGGCGGCTTCGTTCTTTCGCATCAGGCCGTGGTCGACGAGGATGCAGGTGAGCTGGTCGCCGACGGCTTCATGGATGAGCAGCGCCGCCACAGAAGAATCGACGCCGCCCGACAGCGCGCAGATGACCTTGCCCTTGCCGACCTGCTTGCGGATCGCCTCGACCGCGTGTTCGCGGTAGGCCGCCATCGTCCACTCGCCCTTCAGGCCGACGATGTTGTTGACGAAATTTGCGAGCAGCCTCGCGCCGTCCGGCGTGTGCACCACCTCGGGGTGGAACTGCACCGCGTAGAAGCGCCGCTTCTCGTCGGCGATGGCCGCAAAGGGTGCGCCGTTCGAGGTGCCCACCACCTTGAAGCTCGGCGGGATGGCGGTGACGCGGTCGCCGTGGCTCATCCACACCTGGTGTCTGGTCCCCTTGGCCCAGACGCCGTCGAACAGGGCGCAGTCGTCTTCGATCTCGATGAAGGCGCGACCGAACTCGCGCTCATGCCCGGCCTCGACCTTGCCGCCAAGCTGCGCGCACATGGTCTGCTCGCCATAGCAGATGCCAAGCACCGGAATACCTGCGGCAAAAACCGTATCAGGCGCGCGCGGGCTGCCGATATCGACGGTGGAGTGCGGACTGCCGGAGAGGATGACGCCCTTCGGCCGGATGCGCTTGAACGCTTCGTCCGCCGATTGGAACGGCACGATTTCGCAGTAAACGCCGGCCTCGCGCACGCGCCGGGCGATCAATTGCGTCACCTGGCTGCCGAAGTCGATGATGAGGATGGTGTCGGAGTGATTGGTCGTCGTCATGGCGGGCGTTTAAAGAAGAACTTGAGTCAGCGCAATGGGTTAGTAGCGGAAGCTGACAATCCGATTCCGCGGCTTCATGCAATGAGTCACGCGCCGGGCATTGGTTCATCCATCGGATAAATTGTGGTCGCCAAGTCCGGGTTGCGGAATCCGAAGCATGCCTGCCTGAAGCGCCGCTTCCAGCAGGCCGATCGCTGCTGCCAGCTTGCCATCGATCACGTGAAGGTATTCCGTCCAGTCATCGATATGCTTCAACTCCGCCGCCCCGTCGGAGATGCCACGCAGCGCGACCAGCGGCATGTCGAACAACTGGCAGGCCCGCAGGCAGGCGTAGGTTTCCATGTCGACCATGTCTTCGGCAATGGCGTCGTAGGCGCTGCCCGAGATGATCGACGCGCCGGTGGACAGGCTTGCCGGCTTCACGCCGGGCACGAGATGCGGCAACGCCAAAGTCGCCGGCAGGCCGAGGAAAGGCGTCTCGCCCTTCGCAAAGCCAAGCGCTGAAGCATCCATGTCGCGATAGGCAACCGACACCGCCTGGTAGACTTCCGTCTGCTCGAGCGTCCGCGAACCGGCAGAGCCGAGCGACACGACCAGGTCTGGCAACGCGCCGGCCGCGTTCAGCCGCGCCAGTTCCGCACCCAGCTTCACGCCCGCCTCGACCGGACCGACCCCTGTCATGAACGGCACGAACAGCTTGCGCAACGCCGGGCCATATTCGGCATCGAGCGCCATCACGAAAAGAATGCGCTTGCCGGCTATGGTTGCCGTGCCCATGTCAGCCGGCGATCCCGTCGCGGCCGGCGACAGTCATCATCGTGCCGGTCATGGTGGCGATGAGCTTGGCCTCGCCATCGGCGCCGAAGGCATATGCCTGGCCGTCGGCAACGATGATGGTGCGGCCGGGCTTGGTGACCGAACCGCGAAACAGGAAGCGGTCGCCCTTGCCGGGCGCCAGCAGATTGACCTTGAACTCGATGGTCAGCACGCTGGCGTTTTCGGGCATCAGCGAAAACGCCGCGTAACCACAGGCCGAATCGAGTGCGGTGGAAATGACACCTGCGTGCAGGAAGCCATGCTGCTGGGTGAGCGTGCTGGAAAAGGGCATCTCGATCTCGACGATGCCCGGCGTCACAAGCGTCAGCTCCGCGCCAATGGTGGCCATTGCCTGCTGGCGCGCGAAGGAAGCCCTCACGCGCTCTTCATAATCGGGAGCCGGTACGATCTTCGCCGCCATCGTCAATGCCCTCGCCTCATGCGGAAGCGCTTATTGCAGAGCAAGCCGGCCTGCACAATCGCATCAGCGCTGATTTGCCGGCTGGCCCAAGAATTAGCAGTTGTTCCGGCCTTCCCGCCGCTGCATCTTCAGCCAACGGAGGACATGTCCATGAGCATCGCAAGGCTGCAAAAGGAAACCCTGACCAATCTTCCTTTTTACGAAGAGCGCGTCGATCTCGCCTGCGCTTTCCGCTGGACGGCGCGCCTCAACATGCATGAGGCCGTGGCGAACCATTTCTCGCTGGCGGTGAAGGACGATGGCACCCGCTTCCTGATGAACCCCAACCAGGCGCACTTTTCCCGCATCAAGGCGAGCGACCTGCTCTTGATCGATGCCAACGATCCCGAAACGCTCAACGGCCCCAATGCACCCGATCCGACTGCGTGGGGCCTGCACGGAGCCATCCATCGCAACGTTTCACATGCCCGCTGCGTCATGCATGTCCACTCCATTCACGCCACGGTGCTTGCCTCGTTGGCAGATTCCAGATTGCCTCCCATCGACCAGAACTGCGCCACCTTCTTCAATCGCCATGTCGTCGACGAAAGCTATGGCGGGCTTGCCTTCGAGGAAGAGGGCGAGCGCTGCTCGGCTTTGCTGGCCGATCCAAAGAACAAGGTGATGGTGATGGGCAATCACGGTGTGCTGGTGGTCGGCGACAGCGTGGCGGACGCCTTCAACCGCATGTTCTATTTCGAGCGTGCAGCCGAAACCTACATCAAGGCATTGTGGACCGGGCAACCGCTGCGCGTTCTTTCGGACGAGATCGCCGAAAAGACCGCGCGGGAACTGGACGACTATCCGGGACAGGCCGAACGGCACCTGAGCGAGCTCAAAGCCATTCTGGATGATGAAGAGCCAGTCTACCGCAACTGAGCGTGCCTTTCGGCTAGGATCAAAGGCCTAGGACCTGCCGCAACTCCTGCGGTGAATTGACGACGATCGCGCCGGCGGGACCGGCCATTGGCCGCTCCGGCCAGAAAATCGTCTTCATGCCGGCGGCAAGCCCTGAATTCACGCCAGTCCAACTATCGTCGATTGCCACCGCATCCGAAGGATCGACGCCAGCGAGAAACGCCGCGCGCAGGAACGGCTCGGCATGGGGCTTTCCTTCGCGCACATCATTGCGGCTTATCGACTTCATGCCGGGATAGGACAGGCCGACAGCGCGCAGATTGACATCGACCACGATGCGGTCCGAATTCGACACCACCGCCTGCTGAACGCTCATTGCCTTCAGTTCGCGAAAAATCTCGAGCGCGCCGGGTCGCGGGACAAGTTTCTCGACCAGTGGCAGGTAATGGCCGTACTTGCGCGCAATCCATTCGTCATACGGAACACGCAGGCCATATTCCTCGCGGAACATCTCGTAGACGACGCTGGCCGCGATGCCGATGACGCGCTCGGCCAGGTCGGACGGCGGCACGATGCCTTCTTCCTCGAGGGCGGTCCGCAATGCGGCCTCGTGCAAGGGCTCGCTGTCCACCAGCGTACCATCCATATCCCAGAAAACCGCTTTCGGCGTCATGCAAGGCTTCCTTTGCCCCGAACTTCGTCCTGACGTTCATAGACGGTGCAGCGGAAGAGATAAACCAGGAACCCGCGTGGGTATGGCCAGCCAACGCAGGAACTCACCCTCGTCATCCCGGAATTCGCTTTCGAGCGAAGCGAGGAAGCAATATCCGGGATCCATGCCGTGACATCGCGGCACTACTCTGGGCGACAGCGCGCTTTCTCTCCCTTTGGAGGAAAAGGCTCGATCCGGTTGCCGATCGAGTGCCTCGTCAGGCACCCCCCTCTGGCCTGCCGGCCATCTCCCCCTCAAGGGGGGA
>NZ_LMFV01000023.1:0-251443 GCF_001427285.1 Mesorhizobium sp. Root552 | reverse complement strand
AGTGCCGGATGAAAGCATGGCAATCTTGGTAATCTCCCCCCTTGAGGGGGAGATGGCCGGCAGGCCAGAGGGGGGTGTTGTTCTTGTGAGGCTTCTGATCGCGTAGGGGACAAATCACGCCTCCGCACAAAATCCTTCACCCCAYTTATCCCCACCCTCCGTGTCTCCCGCATACTCATGCCATCGCCCTTGCGGGAGACCTGGTGCGCACCGGGTATCAGGGAAGGGCGTCGGTGCCGGATTGGTCGCATGACGGTGTGCGGCTGGGTGATGAGCGCATACTCATGCCATCGCCCTTGCGGGAGACCTGGTGCGCACCGGGTATCAGGGAAGGGCGTCGGTGCCGGATTGGTCGCATGACGGTGTGCGGCTGGGCGATGAGCCCCTAAGTTCGGCCCTCGAACCGGGCGCAGTGTTGCCCGCAGTTGTCGGCCTTCAAGGCTGGAGCTGCGGCATGGCCGGTGTACTGGTTGAGGGAAGCCACCGGACGGGCGGCCGCAAGGCCGCATTATCTATCTAAACGAGCGACCGAACGGCCGCCCGTCCTCCCGACCTCTCAACCGAGGTCAGTTCTTTGACAATGGCCAGACGGCGTTAGCCGGGCGTGGCGATGAATAAGTATGCGGCGAAGCGTCAGTACAGCTTGCAGCGCGTCTTCGACGTGACCTGATAGGTCATCGTGTCTTCGCTCCTGCTAGCATAATGACGCGAGGTTTCCGGACTGCTGGAGGACGCTTTGCCCTTCAGCGAGAAGGACTTCAGCGTGCATTTTTTCCCGGCAATGACCACGACGACACTTTGGTCATTGGTGACCACGTAACTCGTGGTGCTGTCGGTCGCGATGTCAAGCGTGTAGGTGCCGCGCTGGGTGACCTTGCCGGACAGTTTCAGGACACCGCCCGAATAGCTGCCGGTGCCCTTGATGGTGGTCTTGAACGACCCGCGCTGCGACTCGTCCTTGATCTTGCAGTTGAAGTTCTCGTTCTGGGTGCCGTCCACCTTGTAGGAGAAGCTTGGGGTCTGCAACGCCCCGTCGATCTTGCACATCTTGGTCTGGAAGGTCGTCGTCGTGATCAGCGAGCCTCCCTCGAAGACCTGAAACCCGATCGACGAGTTGTCGTATTTGTTCTTCGTCCTCGACGCGCCGACATTCGGATTGCCGGACGTGTAGTTGTTGTAGACAACGGACAGGTTCTCGATCATCAGCCAACTGAAATCGACCGGCTCCGCGAGAGACGGCGAAGACACGAGGCCAGCGAGAATTGCGGAAAAGCATGCTGCGCCAAAAGACTTCCGGTTCAACATCTCTTCCCCCTACTGGCAGCGCAGCACGCCGTTGACATTGGCGCATTGGGACCCGGTCGGAATGGTCTCCCCAGCCTTGCCCGCCTTCTTTGCCTTGCGAACGAGATCGTCGTTGTGGCGCTGCAACTGCTGGACAAGGTCGTTGTCGCCAATGGTTTGCGCCATGACGATCGCCGCATGATAGGACTTGCTGGCGGCGCGGACATCGCCCTTGGTTTCCGCCTTGACCGCCGCTTGCAGGTGGCCGTGGGCAACCGCGATCGACCAGTTCTTGTCGTTTTGCGTCGCCTCGTCCCAGTTCTGGGCCTTGCGAGCGCTTTCAGCGGCAAGCTTGAACGCAGTCGCGGCGCGACTGAAGTTGCCTTTCTGCATATTCAGAAAGCCGCTCCTGTTCATCATGCGGCTCGCATTGCCCGCGCCTTTTGTATCGAGGGAAGCCTGGCCGACATTGTCTGTCGGCGTAAGCTGTCCGGCCAGCGCGCCGACGATGCCCAGGATGCCCGCAGCCGCGCCAATCGCGGCAGCCGTGTTGTTGGATGAATTGCTTCGCGAGACTGACGATTCGGGAACGCAGGCCCAGGCATTCGACGCCAACTGCTTGCCGGGGCCGCAAATGCTGTCGGCTGCTGCCGGAGCCGACCACGCGGCAAAAAGAGAAATCGTAAGCGCCATGCCGGCGCTTCTAACCGCTTGCCTTTTCAAAATGTCCCCCCGCAATAGAACAGGCCAGAAATATTGCTGGACCGCAGTATAAGAATGACTGAGCCGACGACAAGATAGCTGCCGGCGAGTACGCCGGCAAAGGCGCTTGGCTCAATCGCTCGTCCGTTGCAGGCCTTGACAAAATGTCGCGGGTCAGTCACAAGCGACGCTCCACGCCGCAAGAACGAAATTCTGCGGCCTTGAATACGGCTTCCGGCTTCATGCCGACGCGCCGCCCGAAAGTTGGATACCAATGTCTGCGATCGAAGCCAGTGCGCGAGCACCGGAAAATCTCTGGCGTGACGAGATCAAGGCGACACTCGCCCTGTCCTGGCCGATGGTTCTCACCAACCTCGCCCAGACAGCCATGACCGTCACCGACGTCATGATCCTGGGGCGTGTCAGCGCCAACACGCTGGCCGCCGGCGCGCTCGGCAGCAACCTCTATTTCGCGCCGATGGTGTTCGGCCTCGGCCTCATGCTGGCAACGATACCGATGATGGCTCATTCGGTCGGCCGCAACCGGCATTCCGTGCGCGAGCTGCGCCGCACCGTGCGCCAGGGCCTGTGGGCAGCCGTGCTGATCAGCCTGCCGATCTGGCTTTTGTTGTGGAACGGGGAACCTATCCTGCTTGCGATGGGGCAGGAACCTGCGCTGGCGGCCGAGGCAGGAGCCTACCTCAGGGCTCTGCAATGGGGCCTGCTGCCGTTCTATTTCTACATCGTGCTGCGCTCCTTCATCACGACGCTTGAACGGCCGGGTTGGGCGACAGTCGTCGCTTTCGTTGCAGTCGGCGTCAATCTGCTCGGCAACTGGGCGCTGGTGTTCGGCCATCTCGGTTCACCGGCTCTGGGCATCGTCGGCTCAGGCATCGCCACCAGCCTAGCCAGCCTGATGATGTTCGTCGGCATGGTCCTGGTGGTGTCGCTGGATCGCCGTTTCAGGCGCTATCGCCTGTTCGGCCGCTTCTGGCGCTCCGACTGGCCCCGCTTTCGGCAGTTGATGCGTCTTGGCATTCCCATTGCCGCGATGATGGCGTTTGAGACGACGCTGTTCAACGCCGCCGCCTTTCTGATGGGGGTCATCGGGGCTTCTTCGCTTGCCGCCTATGCGATCGTCATCCAGCTCTGCTCGGTCAGTTTCATGGTGCCGCTCGGCGTCAACCAGGCTGCCACCGTCCGCGTCGGTATTGCCTATGGTGCGGGCGATGCAGCAGGCGTCAGCCGGGCCGGTTGGGCCGCTTACGGTGTCGGGGTCGGCTTCATGGCGCTGTCGGCGCTGGTCATGATTACTATGCCGCACCTGCTGATAGGGCTCTTCATAGACGTCCACGACATCGCCAATGCCGAGGTCGTGGCAATCGCTGCGACATTCCTGATCTTCGCTGCCCTGTTCCAGATCGTCGACGGCGCGCAGGCAGTCGGTGCCGGCATGTTGCGAGGCCTGCACGATACCGGCGTGCCGATGGTCATCGCCGCGATCGGATACTGGGGCGTCGGCATGCCGCTCGGCGCGCTCTTGGCATTCCACTACGGCATGGCCGGCGCGGGCATCTGGATCGGCCTTTCGGCCGGGCTTGCGGTGGTCGCGGTGCTGCTCCTCTGGCGTTGGATGAAACGCGACTGGCTCGCGCCGGTGCCGAGATTCAACCCAACCTGAGGTCGGCCAGATAGGGGTTCTGTTCGGCTGCCTGCCGGAACGCCGACGGGTCGAGGTCGGCGATCAAAAGCTCCTCGACCACATTTCCGGCGGCAGCGAGAAGCGTGCCGTCGGGTGCCGCTACACCCGAAAGACCGGCATAGGCGAAGCGGTCGTCGGCGCCGCAATGATTGACGTAGGCGACAAAAAGCTGGTTCTCGAAGGCGCGCACCGGGATCATCCTGCGGGCGATGAAATCGGCATGATCGCTTGCCGGCAACGCCGTCGGAACCAGCGCGGCCTGCGCGCCCGCTTGGGCGAGCCGGCGGACGTTTTCGGGAAATTCGACATCGTAGCAGATCAGCATGCCGAACCTGATGCCGGCATGTTCGATGATCCGTGCAGAAGGCTTCTCGGCTGCAAACAAGCCTCGCTCATAAGGCCCGTAGAGATGCGACTTGCGGTAGACGACGGGCGGCTCGTCGCCATCGACGAACAATGAGCTGTTGTAGACGGTATCGCCACTCTTCTCGGCAAAGCCGGCAAGGATTGCCACGCCGGTCTCGCGAGAGACGGCGGCGAGGCGTCTCCAGCTCGCGCCGTCCGGAGCCTCGGCCAGCGCCGCCATGGCCGGACCGGCGCCGTAGCCCGGCAGTGCAAGCTCGGGCGCGACGAGCAGGTTCGCGCCTTGCGCAGCAGCCCTTCGGATAGACCCCTCGATACTGGTGAGATTGGCCCCAACGTCGCCGGCCTTCGCCTGCATCTGGTAAATCGCCAATCGCATCAATTGCCATCCGAACCCATGGCGCCAAGCAGGCGCCTGATGTCGCCGAAGCGTGCTATGGCCCCGAATACGAGCGCGGCAACCGCGACGAAGAAGATCGAAACCGAGGCCATAGTCGGCGTATAACCATAACGCAAGGCGTTGAAAATCTTGATCGGCAACGTCTCGGTGGTGAAGCCGATGGTCATGTAGGCCACGATATATTCGTTGAGCGACAGCACGAAGGCAAAAGCGTAGCCCGACACCAGATAGGGCAGGATCAGCGGCAGCACGACAGTCTTCAGCACCGTGCGATCGTCCGCGCCCATTGTGGCTGCCGCTTCGACCAGCGAACGGTCGATGGAGGCAAAGCCGAGCGACAGCGTCACCAGCGGCAAGGTAACGAAGAAGATTGCGTGGCTGATGATGGCCGTGAAAAACTGGCCGAACAGCCCGACAGTCGCCCAGAAGGTGAGGAAGCCGAGCGCCGTGATGACCGGCGGCAAGATGAACGGAGCAAGGCCGAGAACCTGGAAGATGTTCGCCCATGGCGCAATCCGCCGCCACAGGAACCAAGCTAGAGGCAGCGCGATGGCAACCGCGATTGCCGCAGAACAGACTGCAAGCGTGACCGAATGGATCAGCGCCAGACGCCATTCCGGATCGGCGAAGATCTGGCCGTACCACGACAGCGAAAATCCGCGCGGTGGAAAGGTCAGCTCCTGCTTTTCGTTGATCGAGACCCCGGCCACCACGATGAGCGGGGCGGCCAGAAACAGCGCAACAAGTGCAAAGTAAAGGCGGCGCAAGGCGATCACAGCGCATTCTCCTTGCGACCGACGAGAAGCGTCATCCCAACCAGCGCCAGCGAGATCAACACAAGGAACACCGCCATCGCCGCCGCAAACGGCATATTGGACTGGTAGATCGCCTGGTCGGTGATCAGAACCGAAAGCGTCCAGTGCTGAGGGCGGCCAAGGATTTGCGGCAACAGGTAGGAGCCGAGCGCAAAGACGAAGACCATGATCAGCGTTGCCACGATGGTGTTGCGCAATGCCGGCGTGACGACATTGAAGAAGGCGCGCAGCGGCGATGCGCCGAGGGTACGTGCGGCTTCCAGCAAGGTCGGGTCGAGACGCACAAGCGCAGGATAGAGCACCAGGATGGTGTAGGGCAGTGCCTGGTAGACCATGCCGGTCAACACCGCCCAGAAACTGGGCAGCAGCGCGACCGGTCCCTCCATCAGGCCCATGGCAACAAACAGGTTGGTAATACCGGCTGTGCGCGAAAACAATGTCGACCAGGCAAAACCGATGATGACCTCGGACAGGGAGAGAACCGACAGCAGTCCGACCAGCCACAACGTTTGCACGCGCCTCGAACATCTGCTCAGAAGGTAGGTGAATGGAAACGCGATGGCCACGCAACAGATCGCGACCATGACTGCCAGCATCAGGGAAAAGCCCAGCACCGATCCGAAGAAGACAGACAGGAAGCGGGCGTAGTTGTCGATGACGAAATCGGGGGTGTAGAAGCCGGCGGGATCGCGTTTGAAGAAGCTGACAACGATCATCGTGGAAAACGGCACGACGAAGAACACCACCAGCATCAGGCCGGGAAAGAAAAGCGGCGTGTAGTCGGTTATCGTCTTGGGGGCTTCGCGCCTCATTGCTTCAGCACCACGCAACTTTCAGGCGGCAGGACGACCCCGACGCTCTGGCCGACGCTGACGTTGGGTCGCTCGCGCGGAGTCGCAACGGCGATGATCGTTGTGCCGCCGGCCTCGACAAAGGTCTCGATGGTGCCACCGAGATCCCGCACGAAACTTACGGTACCGACAAGCGCGCCCTCTCGGGGCGCCGTGATACTGACGTCTTCCGGACGAATGGAAAGCGAAGCCTTGTCCATGCCGGCGGGTAGCGCAAGACCAGGAACGGTAGTGCCAAGCACGGTTACGCGACCGGCGCTATCGGCTTCAATCGGCAAAAGATTGGTGATGCCTATGAAGTCGGCAACGAAAGCATCAGCCGGCTTGCGATAGATCTCGATCGGCGGCGCGGCCTGCAGGATCTTGCCCTTGCCCATGACCACGACAAGGTCGGCCATGGTCATCGCCTCGCGCTGGTCGTGGGTGACGACGACGGTTGTAATGCCAAGTCGCTGCTGCAATTGGCGCAGTTCCACCTGCATGTCTTCGCGCAGCTTGGCGTCGAGCGCCGAAAGCGGCTCATCGAGCAGGAATAGCTTGGGCGAAAGGGCGAGCGCGCGCGCAATCGCGACACGTTGGCGCTGGCCGCCGGATAGTTTTGCGACCGGCCTGTCGGCAAAGCCCGGCAGATGGATCAGCGCCAACAATTCCTCGACGCGCTTGCGTTGCTCTTCCTTGGCCCTGCCGCGAATACGCAAGGCGTAGGCGATGTTTTCGCCGACGGACAAGTGTGGGAAGAGCGCCAGAGATTGGAACACCATGCCGAGATTGCGCTTGTGTGTCGGCACGGCAGTAATGTTGTCGCCGTCCAGCACGATGGCGCCGCCGGTCGGCTCCTCAAGCCCGGCAATCATGCGCAGCAACGTCGTCTTGCCGCAACCCGACGGGCCAAGCAGGCAGACGAAGGTGCCGTGGGGAACCGACAGGCTGACGTTATCTACAGCGGCAAAGTCACCAAAATTCTTGGTGATGTCATTGATGGCAAGACCGGACATGAACTCTCCTACGAGGGGCAACTGGCAGCTCTGCTGCCACGCCGGCCCTCCCTTGGGGACCAAGAGTGAAGCCGCAACAGCGGCTTCACGGCTGGCATGAGGCGGGTCTTACCCTGTGCCGAGAAGATCAGCGCATTGCGCCTCTTCTCCCCGCCTCATCTACCCTGCTTCGCAAGGCCCGGCAAAGGATGATCAGCCGACGATCAGTTCAGTCCACTTCTGGTTGATCCAGTCCGACTTGGACGTGTAAAGATCGTAGCGCGGGATGATCGGCTCGATATCCGACGACACAGCCGCGAACTCCTCCGGCTTGAGGTCGAGAACCTCTCGCTTGAGTGTAGGCGCGGTGCCGACCTTACGCGACATCAGTCCCTGGATCGCAGGCTGGCTCATATAGTCGATGAAGGCATGTGCCTCTTCCACCTTGGTCGAGGCGCGCGACAGGACCCAGTTACCGGAATCCTGGATGCCGCCCTCTTTCGGGAAGGTCGAGCGGACATGGAAGCCGTCGGCAGCCGCCAGACCTGTGACGTCATGATAATACTGGCCCATGGGGATTTCGCCCGACTTCAAGGCCTGTTCGAACTGGGCCTCGTCGCGGTACCAGAGACGCACATTGGGTTTCACTTCCGCGAGCTTTGCGAAAGCTTTTTCCAATCCCTCGTCGGTGTCCAGCGCGTTGGTGCCGCCCATGAAGGTCTTCGCCGTCACTTCGAGCAGGAAGGAGTTGGAAGCGAGCGCGAGCAGACCGAGCTTGTCCTTGTTCGCCGGATCCCAAAGCGCGTCCCACGAGGTTGGCGCATCCTTGTATGTATCGGTGTTGGTGACAAGGGTGATGTACCACGCCACGGCACCTACGCCGGCAACGCGGCCATCCGGATATTTGTTGACGAAGCGGTCGAGCAAATCGCCATAGTGCTTGAACTTCGAGGTATCTAGCGGCTGCCACAGTTCGGTCGACTGGCCCTTCAAGGTCGAGGTCTGCGACATCATCGAAAGGTCGGCCGGCGCCTGGCCTGCCTTGGCTGCCTGCTCAAGCTGGACAAGCCATGCTTCGCCGGTCGGTTCGGCAACGGATTCCACGGCAATACCGGTCGCCTTGGTGAATTCCGGGAAGATGTGCTCGTCGAACGACTTCTTGAAGTAGCCGCCGTAGACGCCAACTTTCAGAGACTTATCCTGCGCGCGCAGCACCGCCGGCATGGTGAGCATGCCCACTGCCGCAACGCCGGCGCCAAGCACGGTGCGGCGGCTGAAATTTCTGTTTGTGAAATCAGTCATGGTCATCTCCCTTGTACCGGCTTGGCCGGGTTCCCTTGTTATACGAATTTCTCGTTCACGCTGTCATTTTCAACGGCGGCCTTTCACGGCGGGGCTGAACACCATCAGGCTCAAGATCTCGAACAGCACCTGAGCGCCTGCATGCGCGGTGTTGGTGGTTGCATCGTATTGCGGCGCCACTTCGACAACGTCGCCACCGACGAGGTTTACGCCCTTCAAACCACGAAGGATTTCCAGGACCTCGCGCGTGGTCAGGCCGCCGACCTCCGGCGTACCCGTCCCTGGAGCAAATGCCGGGTCGAGGCTGTCGATATCGAAGGAAAGATAGGTCGGGCCATCGCCGACGATTTTCTTCGCCCGCTCGATAATAGCCGGGATGCCAAGGCCGGTGACTTCCTCGGCATGGATGACGGTCATGCCGGATTCGTAGGTGAATTCCCAAAGATATTCCGACGAACCGCGGATGCCGATCTGAATTGTGCGGGTCGGGTCCAGCACGCCATCCAGTACCGCATTGCGGAACGGGCCGCCGTGATGGAATTTGGTCAGATCATATGCGCCGCCGGTGTCGCAGTGGGCGTCGATGTGAATCATGCCGACGGGGCGGTTCTTGCCCACTGCCTTGAGGATCGGATGACTGATCGAATGGTCGCCGCCAACCGACAGCGGAATGACGCCGGCATCAACAACCTGGTTGAGACGATGTTCGATGTCCTCATGGCTGAGTTCGAGACGGTACCGGCTGCGAAAGGGTACGTCGCCGATGTCGGCGACCTTGAGTTCGTAGGTCGGCGCGCAGTCGAGCACGTGGTTGTATGGGCCGATGCGCTCGATGGACCGTAACGCGCGTGGGCCAAAGCGCGATCCCGTGCGGTTTGTCACGCCCAGATCCATTGGCACGCCGATCATTGCGACCTGCAAGTCGCCGAAATCCGGGCTTTCAACAGAAATCTCGCAATGGGGCGCAGCGAGGAAGGTGGGCATGCCGGCGTAGGGCGCAACGCGCGTGCCGCTCTTTGAGAATATCTTGTCGGCAACGCGGCGGAACTTCGGATCGAACAATTCGCCGCCGTGAGCCTCGCCATATTTGGCGCGCAGCGCATCTAGCTTGGTCTGGTTGAACCCCATCTTCGCATCTCCTCCCTGAGATACGGCATGCACGAACCCGCGCAGAGGGCATTGGCAGCCCTCGATGCCGTGTTGTCCGATGATCGTTGCGAATTGTCCGGGAGGACGAGTGGAAAATCAATTGATATTGTTGTAGGTCATATTGTGAGAAAAACTAACAGATGGACTGATGGCAAAACGGCTACCGCCCCTCAATCCGTTGCGTGCTTTCGAGGCGACGGCGCGTCATGCCTCGCTGACCAAGGCCGCAGGCGAACTCCATGTGACGCATGGGGCCATCAGCCACCAGATCAGGGCGCTGGAGCAATCGCTCGGCGTCAAGATGTTCGAACGCAGCGGCCAGCGCCTCAAGCTCACCCCACACGGCGCCGAACTTTTGCCGGCGGTATCGAACGCGTTTGACGGCATCGCCGCAGCGACGCAACGCCTGACGCGTCCAGCCAGCACCGGCACGCTGTCGCTTTCCTGCGTGCCGGCCCTGCTTTCGCTATGGGTCATCCCCCGTCTCGGCAGCTTTACCGCACAATATCCCGACGTTCGCCTCAAACTGACCGGCTCCAACGACACTCAGGACATTCGTTCGCCCGATATCGACCTTTGCCTGCACTATGGCGATGGCGGCTGGAGCGATTGCTGGTTGCGCAAGTGGTCGGGACTTGAGCTGTTTCCTGTCGTCAGCCCCACGCTGATCAACACACGCCCACTGCGCACCATTCGTGACCTCGCCAACCACGTCATCCTGCATGGCGATGATGGCCGCGAATGGCACACATGGTTCGCCGCTGCCGACGCACTCGATCTGGAGCGCGGACGGCGGCAATATTTCAGCGACGCCCATCTTTCGATCGGCGCCGCTTTGCACGGACACGGCGTAGCGCTCGGCGACACGGTGACCGCGAGCGATCTTCTGGCGCGCGGGCAACTGGTGGCGCCGTTTGGGCTCTCGGTCCCGGCAGTCGATGACTTCTATGTTATCTGCCGCAACGAAATGCGCTCCGCTCCGATCGTGCAGGTCTTCATCGACTGGCTGTTTGCCGAAAAGGGAGAGGCCGACGACCGCCCAAGCGGTTCGGTTGCCTCCCGCATCGGTATGCGACGCAAACGGCAAGCCTCGAAAGCCGACCATGAAATGCCTTAAGTCGTTGCGGTTACAAGGCGTTCTTTTTATCGGGCCAAGGCGAAAGCGGGCAGCACTTTGAAAAAATCGATGCTATGAGACATCGTGCGGACATGGTTCCGAGCAGCGAAGGCAACCTTGACTCATGGCCAAGACTGACATTGCGCGGCGCGTCTACAACCACACATGGAAGCTCGATCCGATCGTGCGCAGCCTGCTCGATACGGATTTCTACAAGCTTTTGATGCTGCAGATGATCTGGGGCATGTACCCCAAGGTTGACGCGACTTTCTCACTCATCAATCGCACGACTTCGGTTCGCCTGGCTGAAGAAATCGATGAAGGCGAGTTGCGCGAACAACTAGACCATGCGCGCACGCTGCGTTTCAGCAAGAAGGAAATGATCTGGCTGGGCGGTAACAACTTCTATGGCCGCAAGCAGATCTTCGAGCCGGAATTCCTCGCCTGGCTGGAGGATTTCCAGCTACCCGAATACCACCTGGCCAAGCGGGATGGCCAGTATGAACTGACTTTCCCCGGTCCGTGGATGTACACCACACTTTGGGAAATTCCGGCGCTGGCCATCATCAACGAACTGCGCTCACGTTCGGCAATGAAGGAATTCGGGCCGTTCGCGCTCGACGTTCTTTACGCGCGCGCCAAGTCCAAGATGTGGGCCAAGACCGAACAGCTCAAGAAACTGCCCGGCATCAACATTTCGGATTTCGGCACCCGGCGCCGTCACTCCTTCCTGTGGCAACGCTGGTGCGTCGAGGCGTTGAAGGAAGGCATCCGCGACTCCTTCACCGGCACATCGAACGTGCTGCTAGCCATGGACAACGATCTCGAGGCCGTCGGCACCAATGCGCACGAATTGCCCATGGTACTGGCCGCGCTCGCCGATAGCGAGGCGGAACTCAGGGAAGCGCCCTACAAGGTGCTGCAGGATTGGCAGCGCTACTATGGGGGCAACCTGCTCATCGTGCTGCCGGATGCGTTCGGCACCGCCGCCTTCCTGCGCGACGCACCGGACTGGGTGGCGGACTGGACCGGCTTCCGCCCCGATAGCGCGCCTCCCATCGAGGGCGGCGAGAAGATCATCTCGTGGTGGCGCGAGAAGGGAAAAGATCCCCGGAACAAGATTCTGATCTTCTCCGACGGATTGGAAGTCGAAACCATCGTCGAGGCTTATCGGCATTTCCATGGCAAGGTGCGCATGGCCTTCGGCTGGGGAACCAACCTGACAAACGATTTCGAGGATTGCGCGCCCGTGCCGACGGATCGGCTGAACGCGATCTCGCTGGTGTGCAAGGTGACGGAAGCCAATGGGCGGCCAGCGGTGAAACTGTCCGACAATCCGGAGAAGGCCACCGGCGACAAGACCGAGATTGCCCGCTACCTGCGCATCTTCGGCGAGAAGGACCGCGTCAGGCAACTGGTGAAGGTTTGAAGAAGCATTGCGCAATCCGCCTGCGGTGATTTCCGGTTTGTGGCCTCGTCCGGCGGCATGTTTCGCAACCCTCTTGCTCCTGGCCGCTGCGTCCGTTCCGACACCTGCCCTCGCCCATGCATCTGATCGCGGCCATGTGCTGCTCTTGCCAACCGGCTACTATGTCGTAGGCGGGGCATTCGCGGTCGGAGCATCCTTTCTCGTTCTGGCCCTGTTCCCGCCGGATATGCTGGAACGGATTTGGCGCAAGCGCCTGACGTTGTTTCCTTGTCCGGACAAGCTTCGCCCGCTTGCCAGCATGCTTTCCTTCATCTCTCTTGCGGTTCTCATTGCCGCTGGCCTGTTCGGCAGCCGCGACCCGCTGTCCAACCCCCTGCCGCTCACCATCTGGACGTTGGTGTGGATCGGACTGACGCTGCTGCACGGCCTGTTCGGCAACCTGTGGTCATGGATCAACCCGTGGTACGGCCCCTATTGGCTGGTCAGGCGATTTACGGGGATTTCGCCGGGACGAGCCCGGATTTCACCAAAACTCGGCTGTTGGCCGGCAGTCATTTTGCTGTTCGCCTTCGCATGGTTCGAGCTTGTCGACCCGGCACCGGATGACCCTGCGCGACTGGCTTTTGCAGTCGGCTTCTATTGGTCCGCAACTTTCATCGTCATGCTGATCTTCGGCTATGGCGAATGGAGCCGCTGCGGCGAGTTCCTCTCGGTTTTCTTCGCCATTGTCTCGCGCTTCGCCCCGGTGGCGCAGGGTGCGGACAATCGCTTACGGCTGTGTATGCCCGGAGCGCGGCTCCTGGGCGCGGAAAAATTGCATCCCAGCGGCACCGCCTTCATTCTGCTAGCGCTGTCGTCGGTATCGTTCGATGGCCTGTCGAAGACTTTTTTCTGGCTTGGCCTCAACGGAATAAATCCGCTCGAATTCCCCGGTCGAACTGCCTTGCTAGGTATCAGCACGACCGGTCTTTTGCTTAGCTTTGCCATGCTCGCTGCGATATTCCTTCTCGCCGTTGCCGCAGGGCAGAAAATGGCGGGAGATTCATCTGCTCTCCTGGCAAATGCCGGGCTTCTGGTCTGGTCGATCGTCCCGATCGCCCTTGCCTATCACATTGCGCACTATCTGACTTCGCTGCTGGTAGACGGACAATACGCCATCGCCGCACTATCAGACCCGTTTGGGCTCGGATGGAATCTGTTCGGCACCGCGCATCTGCAGATTGGGGCCGGAATCGTAGCAGGTGCGGAATCGGCATGGGTTCTGTGGAACATCCAGTCCGGTGCGATTATCGCGGGGCACGTACTTGCGGTTCTCGTCGCGCACGGACTTGCGTTTCGCCTGCACCCTCAACCGGTCAAGGCTGCCATCAGCCAGTTTCCCCTTACCTTGCTGATGATCGGCTATACGATTTTCGGGCTTTGGCTGCTGGCGACGCCTACCGCCGGATAGGTCGGGTGAAAAGGCAAAAAGCTTCGCGCAATGGTTTCTTGCCATGTTCCGGCTTTGATGGTTTAGCTTCTGGCCATATGTTTTTGACCGTTTGCAACAAGTGCAATTTCGCATTCCACTCAATGGCCACAGCTGAAAACAGGGAACGATGCCATGACTGATCGGCAGGGATTTTTCGATCTTAGCAAGAAGGGCATTACACGCCGTACCGCGCTCAAAGGCCTTGTTGCAACAGGCTCGGGTCTCGTCGCTCCCGGATTTGTCCGCTACTCTCAGGCGCAAAGCTCCGCGCCGATCAAGATCGGCTTCCAATGCCATCGCACCGGTATCGGCGCCGCCTATGGCCGTTGGTACGAAAAGACCACCAATGCGGCGATCAAGCTGATCAACGATGCCGGCGGCATCAATGGACGCCAGGTTGAAATCGTCATCGAAGACGACGGCACCGACGCCGGCCGCGGCGCAGAGGTGGTCGGCAAATTCGCCAACCAGCACAAGACCGACATCGTCTACGGCACGCTGTTTTCGAACGTGGTGATCGGCTCCGCACCGACCGCCGGTGAGCTCAAGATTCCTTACTATGTGGTGAGCGAAGGCTACCATGTCGCCTCCGGTAAGCTGAACCGCTATTGCCTGCAGCCAGGCATCACCGATGTGCGCGCGCAGGTGACGTCGGTCGCGCCGTGGATCGCGGCAAATGCCGGCAAGAAGGTCACGATGGTCTTCCCGGACTATGCCTTCGGCTACGACCACCGCGACTACCTGCCGCCGGCGCTCAAGAACGCCGGTGCGGAAGTCGTCGCCCAGATCGCCATTCCGCCGACGGAAAGCTCGTTCACCAAGTACTTCCCGCAGATCCCTGCCGAAACCGACGTCATCTATCACGTCATGGTTGGTCCGGCCGTGCTCACCTTCGTCAAGGAACTCGGCGAATTCTACGGCTCGAACGGGCCCAAGCTGTTCGGCTTCATCGATTCGCTGGAAGCGGTAGACGTCAACAGCCCCGGCCTCGAATATCTCAACGGCAGTCACTTCTGGGAAGGCGCGCCGCGCTATGCGCAGGCCGACGACAGCGATGCGATGAAAGCCTATCGCGCAGCAGTAGGGATCGACGACAACGGCGCTTCCACAAGCGATGCCAACGACGTGTCGACCGCCGCCCATATGTTCGGCTGCTGGGAAACACTCTACGTTATCAAGAAGGCGATGGAAGACAGCGGCTACAAGGGGCCGGAAGACCGCGCCAAGCTGATCGAGGCGACCGAAGCACTGACCGAATTCGCTGAAGGGCCAGAGCATCCGCAAGGCAAGAAGGTGTTCAACGGCAAGATTCACCAGGTCTTCGGCAGCCAGAACATCTCCAAACTCGAAGGCGGCAAGCTTACCGTGGTTCACAAGACGTCGATCGAAGACGGGCAATACGAACCAGAGGCTGACTACACGACGCAGGCTCTGTGACCGGGGAGCGACCGGGTTCAATCGGGCAGCCTGACTGAATGGCCTTTGGACCTCACCTGCTGCTGGCGGTTCTGGAAGGGCTGGTCACCTCAGCCGTGCTTGCCCTGACGGCGCTCGGTCTTTCGCTCGTGTTCGGCGTCATGCGCGTCGTCAATGTCGCGCATGGCGAACTGTTCATGCTGGGCGCCGTTCTGGCGTGGGCGATCACTACCAGCATCGGCGGCAACCCGGCTATCGGTTTCATCGCAGCGCTTTTGCTGGCGCCACTGATCGTAGGTGCCGTAGCGCTGGCTGCCGAGCGGCTGGTGCTGCGCAAAGTGAACTACGATCCGGAAGCCACCATCGTGGCAACCATCGGTCTGCTCTACATCATCCAGCAGTTGGCGCTGACTTTCTATGGGGCAGATGCTCGCCCCGTCCTGCCACCATTCAACGTTCGTATCTCGCTGCCCTGGTTCGGTTACTCCGGCTACAAGCTTTCCATCATCGCGGCCTCAGCTTTGCTGCTGGTCATATCCTGGCTTGTCATGACACGGACCAAGGCCGGACTGATCATGCGCGCCACGCAGTATGACCGCGAAACAGCGCAAGCGTTCGGCATTCCGGTCGACCGCGTCTACGCCGGCGTGTTCGCGCTCGGCGCCATGCTGGCCGCCATTGCCGCGGTGCTGATCGTACCGATCAGCCAGGCGCATTACCTGATGGGTCAGGACCCACTGCTCCTGTCCTTCATCGTGGTGATCATCGGCGGGCTAGGCTCGCTGCGCGGCACCGTTGTAGCAGCCGTTCTGATCGGCGTTTCGGACGGCGTGATCTCAGTGTTCTTTTCACCGACGCTGGCCAAGATGATCGCCACCCTGCTGGTGGCAATGGTGCTGGTGTTTCGCCCGCAAGGGCTGTTCGGCAGGACAGCCCGATGATGGAAGGTTCTTCACCGGCCAAAGCCTATCTACTGCATGTGGCCGTCATCGCCCTTCTGTTCGTCCTCAACTTCATTCTGCCTGCTTATCATCATGGGTTGCTGGCACGCATCCTCGTGCTCGCCACCTTTGCCATGGGCTACAATTTGCTGTTCGGCTATGTCGGCCTGCTCAGTTTGGGCCATGCCATGTTCTTTGCCGCTGGACTCTACGGAGCAGGCCTTGGCGTTCATCATTTCGGGCTGTCGGTTCCCGTCGCCTTCATGGCCGCGCTTGCCTGCGGGGCGGTGTTGTCCCTCGTTATCGGGCTATTGGCACTTCGTACATCCGGCGTGGCCTTCATGATCGTCACGATGATGTTTGCACAGGTGCTGGCCTTGGCGATCCTCTACTTCGCACCCCTGACCGGAGGCGACCAGGGGTTGGTGTTGCAGCAGCAGGAGCGCGTGGTCCATTTGGGTGATACCGTTCTGGATCTCACAAATCCGACCGCGCGCTACATGGTAGCGTTGGTGCTGTTTTCGATCGTCCTTTTGCTGACGCTGGCTGTCGTAAGGTCGCGCTTCGGCCGCGTTCTGATCGCCGTCCGCGAGAACGAAGAGCGCACCCGTATGCTGGGCTACGATACGTTTGCCAACAAGCTTGCGGCGGTCGTGATTTCCGGTGTTATCTGCGCCGCCGCTGGCGGGGCTTATGCGCTGCTGTTCGGCTATGTCGGCGCCAATTTCGCATCGGTCCAGTATTCTATCCTGCCGCTGTTGTGGGTGCTGCTGGGAGGGGCTGCGACGACGCTTGGGCCGCTGATCGGCACGCTGTTCATGTACTATATAGTCGACATCACCAGCGGCTACACATCCGCGTATCTTCTGATCGTGGGCATAGCACTGATATTGCTCGTACTGTTCTTCCCGAAAGGCATCCTCGGTACGCTCAGGCAGCGCTGGGTACGGTGGCTGCCATGATGCCGCTGATGACCACCAAAGGCCTGTCTCGCCATTTCGGCGGCTTGCGCGCCGTGGACAATGTCGACTTCGCCCTAATGCCAGGAGAGATTCGAGCCGTCATCGGCCCGAACGGTGCCGGCAAGACCACCTTCGTCAGCCTTGTGTGCGGCCGCATAGAACCCACCGCCGGCATGATCGTGTTCGACAACGCGGACATCACCAACCTGCCGGCGCACAAACGGGTGCGCCTGGGTATCGCCTACACCTTTCAGATCACCAGCATTTTCGCAAACCTCAGCGCCTACGAGAACGTTGCCCTGCCGGTGCAGCGCACGCTGACCGATGGCCGGTCGAAAGGGCAAGTGCATGCCGGGGTGATGGAAGCACTTGAACGTGTCGGACTGGCGGATCGGGCAAATGTGCCGGCCGGACAACTCGCCTATGGTCATCAACGTCTTCTCGAGGTGGCGATGGGGCTGGCACTGAAACCACGCCTTCTGGTGCTCGATGAACCGACGCAAGGATTGGCGGACAGCGAGATCGAGAATTTCATCGGGCTTGTTCGTGAGATCGCCAGCGAAGCAACCCTACTCATCATCGAGCACAATATGCCGGTCGTGATGGAACTGGCTGACCGCATTACGGTGTTCGAGGCCGGCCGGATTTTGGCCGAAGGTACGCCAGAGGCTATCCGTTCCAACGCTGCCGTCCAGCGTGCCTATCTGGGAGGCGGCGATGATTGATGCCTTGACCGTCTCCGGGCTCGACTGTTTCTACGGTGAGGTTCAGGTCCTGCACGGTCTCGACCTCACATTGCGCCAAGGCGAAGTCCTGTGCCTGCTTGGCCGCAATGGCGCCGGCAAGACAACCACCCTGAAAGCGATCATGGGGCTGGTGCCGGCCCGTCAGGGCTCGATAAAGCTCAGCGGCATCGACCTGACAGGTTTGCCGGCGCATGAAGTGCCGAAAGCCGGCATTGCCTATGTGCCACAAGGTCGCCGCCTGTTTGCCGAAATGACGGTGGCGGAAAATCTGGAAATCGGACTCAACACGCGCCGCAAAGGGCGCGCCACGCGAGAGACCGTCCTGGAGATGTTCCCTCTGCTTCGTGAGCGGCTGAAGCAGCGTTCAGGCACCCTGTCCGGCGGCGAACAGCAGATGCTGGCGATGGCAAGGGCACTGTGCGTGGAGCCACAGGTGCTGCTGCTCGACGAACCCACCGAAGGCTTGATGCCGTCGATGATCCAGAAGATTCGTGAGGCGATTTCGCAGCTGCGCCAACGGGGTGTTTCAACCATACTGGTCGAGCAGCGGGTCGACGCGATCCTGTCCGTCGCCGACCGGGTTTCGTTCATCGAAAACGGCCGCAACCGTGAAACGCTCGAGATCGAGCAGTTGCGGGCCGATCCTTCGGCAGTGAAACGCTATGTCGGGGTTGGCTGAGTTATACCATTCTCAACCAAAGAAAATCAGACTCGACACGACAAAGACGGGGATCAGCACCAACCCGGACCACAGCATATAGCCGAAGAAGCTCGGCATCCTGACGCCCTTGTCCTTGGCGATGGCATAGACCATGAAATTGGGCGCATTGCCGATGTAGGTGTTGGCACCCATGAACACTGCACCCGCAGATATGGCCGCCAGTGTTGATGCATACTCGTTCATAAGGTGCTGCGGATCTCCGCCGGCCATTTCGAAGAACACGAGATAGGTCGGCGCATTGTCGAGGAACGACGACAGCACGCCTGTCAGCCAGAAATAGGCCAGATCGTTCGGCTCGCCTGTTTGCAACGTAACCAGCGATACGAGCGGACCGAGCGATCCATCGAGACCTGCCCGCAGGATGGCCACCACTGGCACGATGCAGATGAAGATGCCGGCAAACAGCTTGGCCACCTCGGAAATTGGCCCCCAGTTGAAGCCGTTTGCTGCCCGATATTCCTTGCGCGAAATGGCAAGCGAGGCGAATGCCAGCGCCAGGATGATGATGTCCCGAACGAGGTTCTGCAATTCGACCGTGACGCCTTGAATGGTGAAGGCAATGCCGGGCTGCCACGAAGCCGACATCAGGATTGCGGCAATGACGCCTGCAAGCAGCGGCAGGTTTGGCAAACCACGGATGCGCACCTTGGAATCCGGCGTCGGGTCCTTGATCTTGGGCGCCCCCTGCTCTCGCCTGTGAAGAATGACATCGAGGACGAAGAAGACGGCCAGCACCAACCCGCCGACAAAGAGTGTGTCGGGCAGGATATGCACCGTGGTCCAGAAGAAATCGACACCGCGCAGGAAGCCGACGAACAGCGGCGGATCGCCGAGCGGCGTCAGCGAACCGCCAATGTTTGAAACCAGGAAAATGAAAAATACGACGACATGAGCATTGAACGGCCTGTTGTCATTGGCGCGGATGATCGGCCGGATCATGACCATAGAGGCCCCGGTCGTGCCGATCACCGAAGCCAGGGCGGCTCCTATAAACAGAAGGCCGGCGTTGACCAGTGGCGTGCCATGTATGTTGCCGGCAACGAGGATGCCGCCCGAGATGGTGAAGAGAGCAAACAGCAGGATGATGAACGACATGTATTCGAGAAGCACCGCGTGCAGCACGGCTTCCGTTGCAGTGGGCATGCCATAGCCGGCGATCAGGGGCACAATGACAAGGGCCGACCAGAACGCGGCGATCTTGCCGTAATGGTGTTCCCAGAAGTGCGGAAACAGAAGCGGCCCGGTGGCGATGGACAACAAAAGACCGGCAAACGGCATCGCCCACAAGAGCGACATTTCGGTACCCGGCAATCCATGTGCCTCGGCGGCAAAGGCGGGGTTTGCCGCAACGCCCGCCAGCGCGAGAACGGCCGTCAGAATTTTAAGAATGCGCACCTGTACCCGCCCACTTTTTAATTGTTGGCCACCGCGCAATTGTCGCGGCAACGATTTTCCATCCGCCTAGACCAGCTTGACGCCCGCCTCGCGCATGCGCTTGACCATGGCATCGACGGAACCATTCAAGTTGATGCCCCGGCAGGCATCAAGGCGCACCGACGTTTCGAACCCCTGTTTCACAGCGTCCAGCGCGGAATAGGCAACGCAAAAATCGGTGGCAAGGCCGGCCAGGATAATCGAACCGATGCCGCGCTCCTTCAGGTAGCCCGCCAATCCGGTCGGGGTCTTGTGGTCATTTTCGAAGAAGGCCGAGTAGCTGTCGATTGCGGTGCGAAAGCCCTTGCGCACGACCAGTTCGGCCTTGGTCCATGCAAGGCCGGAATGAAAGTCCGCCCCGAGGCTGCCCTGGATGCAGTGATCGGGCCACAATGTCTGTTCACCATAGGGCATGGTGATCGCTTCGAACGGCTTGGTGCCCTGATGGCTGGACGCAAAGCTGGAATGGCCCGCAGGATGCCAGTCCTGGGTCAATACGACATGTTCGGTATTGCGGATCATGTCGTTGACCAGTGGTACGATCTCGTCGCCGCCGGTGACCGCCAATGCGCCGCCGGGGCAGAAATCGTTCTGCAGGTCGATAACGACGAGTGCTTCGCCAGCCATGAAGCCTCCTTGTGAACCGATTGCACAGCGCCCTTGTGGGCCGGTGTAACTTGACCAGATGCGGGCCTGCGTCAACCTCAAAGCAACATCCCAAAAGCTGCTTTGACAATCCGGGGCGGCTTGATATCATTTGCATACGAATGAATTTGACCGGCGCCAAAAGCCGGCCGGGCCACGGGAACGGCCCCCGCCTGCGTGGCAAAGGAAGGCAACGTGTGATCCGTTACGCGAAACCCACCAAGGTCGCCGAGGCGCTGTCGCTGCTCGGAGATGATGACTGGCGCATTCTGGCCGGCGGCACCGACTTCTACCCCGCTCAAGGGACCAGGCCAGTGCGCGAGAACATCCTCGATATCAACGGATTGGCAGAGCTTCGCGGCATAGCCGAGACCGAATCCCACTGGATAATAGGAGCGCGCACGAGCTGGGCGCAGGTTGCAGGCGCTCCGTTGCCGGCGTGTTTCGACGCGCTGAGGCAAGCTGCGCGCGAGGTGGGTTCGCAGCAGATACAGAACGTCGCAACGGTGGCCGGCAATCTATGCAACGCCTCGCCAGCGGCCGACGGCGTACCGGCGCTGCTTGTTCTCGACGCGGATGTGGAACTGAACTCGGCGCAGAGAAAACGGCATCTGCCTCTTGGCGACTTCATCCTCGCAAACAGGCGGACCGCCCTGCAGCCGGGCGAAATGGTCACCG
This sequence comes from Mesorhizobium sp. Root552, assembly GCF_001427285.1. Lineage (GTDB taxonomy): Bacteria > Pseudomonadota > Alphaproteobacteria > Rhizobiales > Rhizobiaceae > Mesorhizobium. Next base: position 230,341 of record NZ_LMFV01000023.1, on the reverse strand, counting down.
CCATCCGCATTCCGAAATCGGCGGCAGTCGGGCAGTCCGCATTCCATAAGCTCGGCGCGCGGCGTTATCTCGTCATCTCGATCGCGATGGCGGCCGTTCGGCTGGTCATTGAAGACGGCATCATAACGAATGCCGCAGTGGCGGTCGGAGCCTGCGCCGCGACTGCCAAGCGGCTTCATGGCATCGAAACCACAATTACCGGCCGCGAGGCGGACCGTTCGATGGCGGAAGCAATCATGTCTGCGCCAATCACGGAGTTGACGCCGATCGACGATGTGCGCGGCACCGCAAGCTACAGGCAGGATGCGGCGCGTGAGATCGTGGCACGCTCAGCGCTCGCGATCGTCGACGAAAGCCTCGGCAAGGCGGCAGCATGAACCCGCGGCTACCGCTCACCGCGTTCGAGGTCAACGGTTCAGCCGTGGCCTTGCCGGTTTCGCCGGTCAAACGGTTAAGCTCGGTGTTGCGCGACGACCTGCACGTGACCGGCGTCAAGGTTGGCTGCGACGCCGGCGATTGCGGCGCCTGCACCGTTCTTGTCGATGGCGAGCCTGTCTGCGCGTGCCTGATGCCGATTGCCTCTGCCGTTGGGACGAAGATCACGACGGTCGAAGGCTTGGGCAATGGTGGTCTGTCGGCGCTGCAAGCTTCTTTCCTCGAACACGGTGCAGCGCAATGCGGCATCTGCACACCTGCCCTTCTGGTGGCCGCGTCAGCTTTGCTGGAACGCAACGCAGAACCCGATGAGGCCGCAGTGCAAGACGCGCTGGGTGGAATTTTGTGCCGCTGCACCGGGTATCGCAAGATCGTCAACGCAGTGATGGCGGCAGCTCGTAAACAAGCCCGCCCCGTTGGCGGCATCGACTTTCGATTGCCCGCGTCCGGCTGCGCGATTGGCTTATCTCCCGTCAGGCTGGATGGAATTGCCAAGGTAACTGGTGCGGAAAAGTATGGGGCGGATTCATTTCCGCCGGACGCGTTAACTGTGCTGGCCGTTCGCTCGCCGTACTATCACGCAAGGTTTTCCTTGGGCGACATCGACGCCTGGAAGAGAATGAACCCAGGCATAGTGGCCGTGTTCACGGCCGCAGACATCCCCGGCATCAACCGCTTCGGCGTCATCCCACCCTTTGCCGATCAGCCGGCATTGGCGGAACGGGAGGTGCGTTTTCGTGGCGAAGCGGTAGCCGTGATCGCAGGGGAACGCGACGCCATCGCCAACCTCGGCCTTGCGGATTTTCCCATTGTCTGGACCGAGCAGCCGCATGTGCTCGAGCCCGGCGCAGCAAACGCCGAAGGCGCACAACTCATCCACGAAAATAGGACGGGCAACATTCTTACCAAGGGTTTCGTCGAGCGCGGCGACCCGGAGGCGGCGCTTGACGGCGCTGCCGTCATCGCTTCCGGCGAAATCGAGACGTCCTATGTCGAGCACGCCTATATCGAACCGGAAGGCGGCTATGCCTATCTCGACGGCGAGACGCTGGTCATCGTTGCCTGCACACAAGCGCCTTACATGGATCGCGACGACACCGCCAAGGTGCTGGCGCTTGCACCAGAGAAAGTCCGCATCGTGCCGACGGCAACCGGCGGAGGATTCGGTTCGAAGCTCGACATTTCGCTGCAGCCGCTGATCGGGCTTGTTGCGCTCAAGACGGGACGCCCGGCGGCGATGGCCTATAGCCGCAACGAATCCATGATATCGACCACCAAGCGGCATCCCGCTTTCATGAAGGCATCGATCGGCACCGATGCGGATGGCCAGATATGCGGTATGGTATTCGATGGCGATTTCAACACCGGCGCCTATGCGAGCTGGGGGCCGACCGTCGCCAACCGGGTTCCGGTCCATGCCTCCGGCCCCTATGCGACCCCCAACTATCGCGCAACCGGCCGCGCCGTTCATACGAATGGACCGATCTCAGGCGCATTCCGCGGCTTCGGCGTGCCGCAAGCAGCCATCATGCAGGAAACCCTGTACGACGAACTTGCCGGCAAGCTTGGCAAGGATCGACTGGATTTCCGTCTGCAAAACTGCCTGCGCGAGGGCAATGTTACTGTTACCGGACAGAAGATGGATGCAAGCGTCGGTATCGCCGATTGCCTCGAGGCGCTGAAGCCGCACTGGGCCCGCGCGCTTGCCGATGCCTCGGCCTTCAACATGAGCAGCGAAAGCGTCAAGCGCGGTGTCGGTGTCGCGTCCTGCTGGTACGGTTGCGGTAACACCTCGCTGCCCAATCCATCGACGATCAAGGTTGCGATTTCACAGGATGGCCATGTCATCCTGCACCAAGGAGCCGTCGATATCGGACAAGGCTCGAATACTGTCATTGCCCAGATATGCGCCGACGCCCTCGGCATGCCGCTGGCAATGTTCCACCTCAAGAGCGCCGATACCGCGATCTCTCCTGATGCCGGCAAGACATCGGCTTCGCGCCAGACTTTCGTCACCGGCAAGGCGGCCGAAAAAGCCGGACGGGTGCTGCGTGAACAGATCCTGCGCTTCGCCAATGTCTCGGCAAAGGCGACGCTGACACTCGATGGCGCAACAGTGGTGGTGCGCGAAGGCGAAGCCGTGCGACGCATCGATCTAGCGGGACTTTCCGCCAATGCCGATGGCTACGTGTTCGAAGCCACGGAAAGTTACGATCCGCCCACCACCCCGCTCGACGCGAAGGGCCAGGGCAAACCCTATGCCGTCTACGGCTATGGTGCGCAGCTCGCCGAGCTGGAAGTCGATCTAAAACTTGGTACGGTCAAGCTGGTGAAGATCACTGCCGCACATGACGTCGGCAAGGCGATCAACCCGGTCATGGTCGAAGGGCAGATCGAGGGTGGCATCGCGCAAGGCATCGGCATGGCGCTTATGGAAGAGTACATTCCAGGCCGCACCGAGAACTTGCACGACTATCTGATCCCGACCATCGGCGACGTGCCGCCGATTGAATCGATCCTTGTCGAAGTCCCGGACAGTGAAGGTCCGTTCGGTGCCAAGGGATTGGGCGAACACGTGCTGATCCCGACCGCACCTGCGATCCTCAACGCTATCCGCCACGCCACCGGCGTGCTCGTCACGAAGGTGCCAGCAACACCGTCACGTATCATGGCGGCGATCCGGGCAAGCGAGGGAAGCCGATGAGCGAGCTTTCGGAACGCTTCGAAACGTATGAAAGCGGCGACAAGCAGGTTGCCGAAAAGATCCGCTGCGATGCCTGCCCGGTCATGTGCTACATCGCGGACGGCCGCACCGGGGCCTGCGACCGGTACGGCAATATCGGCGGGCGCATCGTGCGCATGGACCCGCTCACCATCCTCGACCACTCGGCGGAGACAGGCGGCAGCGTCGTGCCCTTCGTTGCCGAAGGCGAAAACTGGAACGGCGAACTGGTCAATGCCGGTCGCCGCTTTATCACGGCAATAGGAGCTGGCACCACTTACCCCGACTACAAGCCTGCGCCCTTCATCGTCAGCCAGGAAGTCGAAGGCGTGGACCTAGTCACCGTGGTGACCGAGGGCATTTTTTCCTATTGCGGCGTCAAGGTGAAGATCGATACCGACCGTCACCTTGGCCCGGAAACGGCGATGGTACGGGCGCAAGGCGAAGCAATCGGGCACGTGACGACCGGCGAATACGGCTCGCAAATGCTGTCACTGGGCGGCGTTCATCATCTCACTGGCGGCTCGAAGCCGGAAGGGCGCGCCACCTGCGACGCCATGCTGAACCTGTGCAACAAGAAACCGGTGGAGCTTGCCATAGACGGCGGCGCAAACGTGATCGTCGAAGCCGGCAAGCCGCCCATCATCGACGGCAAGCTCGAACGGCGCATGCGCGTGGGCTGCGGCTCGGCCACCATCGGCATGTTCGCCACGCAATGGCGGGGTCTGGTCGATGAGGTGGTGGTCGTTGATGACCACATCACCGGTGTCGTTTCCGAGCATCAGGCCGGCAAGGTTCTGGACTGGCAGGATACCGGCATCAAGATCGTCGGGCGGCGCTCGACACCGGGGCGCTATTTCAAGGTCTCGGAACCTGGTCTCGGCTGGGGTGGAACGACGATTTCCGATCCGTTGTCGATCCTTGGCGAATGGAACCCCAAGAAGGGCGCGAGGCCCGGCCTCTCCATGCTGATGGTTTCCACAACCGGTGAACAGTTCGCCTATTACGAACTGGACGACAATCTGAAGCCGGTCGAGAAACCGTTTCCCGACAGGCTCGCCAAGTCGGTGCGGCTGATCGAGGAAAATTGCGAGCCAGCACTGTGCACCGTGCTTTTCGTCGGTGGCGCAGGTGGTTCGCTACGTGCAGGCGTCACGGAAAACCCGGTCAACCTGACCCGCTCCGTCCATCGGCTGCAGACTTACGTCACGGTCGGAGGCGCACCCGTCTACATCTGGCCGGGCGGCGGCATCACCCTGATGGTGGACGTCACGCGCGTTCCCGACAATGCGTTCGGCTACGTGCCGACGCCGGCGCTGGTGGCGCCAATCGAATTCACCATGCGGCGCGACGCCTATATCCAGCTTGGCGGGCATGAAAAGGAAATCCGCTCGGTCGCCGATATCGTCTCGCATGGCGGAGAGTATCTTAACCCGCGCCAATCGTCGGCGGCTTCGAGCGGAAATCCCTGGCCACCATTGGCACAGTTGCACACGAGCGGAAGCATGTTGCGATGATCGGCCCGCAAGCACACTGGCTGCAGGACGGCAGGCGGTTGCACCTCAACCACGGCCCGATCGACCTGATCATCGAAGCCTTTGGCGACGACGCAGAGCGGCGTGCCGCTTATCGTCAGGCGGTTGCTCGCTTCCAGACCATCCTGCGGGAACTGATGGAAGAACTGACCGAACTGCGCCACCCTGCCGGCGAGACGCCGCGCCGCTTCGCAGGCTCGATTGCGCGCCGCATGGAAGATGCAGTTGCCCCGCTCTCGCACGATTTCATCACGCCCATGGCAGCCGTGGCTGGTTCAGTGGCTGACGAGATGCTGGCGGCGCTTACCGCTGGGCGCAAGCTGACCAAGGCCTATGTCAACAATGGCGGCGACAGCGCTCTGTACCTCACCGAAGGTAACGCGCTGACCCTTGCCATTGCCGGCACAGGACACGGCTTTGCAAACCGCCTCGTCATTCACGCTAAAGACGGTGTTCGCGGCGTAGCTACGAGCGGCTGGCGCGGACGCTCTTTCTCGCTCGGAATAGCCGATGCAGTGACCGTCCTGGCGAAAACCGGGGCCGGGGCTGACGCTGCCGCAACGCTGATTGCCAACGCCGTCAACCTTCCGGGCCATCCGGCTATCGCGCGCACCCCTGCCAGCAGCCTGTCTCCCGACAGCGATCTTGGCGAGCGGCTGGTAACGACGAGTGTCGGATACATCACCCCAATGGAAATCGACACGGCGCTTTCCTCCGGCCTCGCCGTAGCCGAAGACTTTCGCCGGCGTGGCCTGATCCACGCTGCCGGTCTTTTCCTGGCTGGGCAATTCCGCCTGTGCGGCGCGCCCAGGCTCCTCCATCGACACCAAGAATCCAAGGAACCCCTTCATGCCTGAATTTCCGATCCGCAAGGTTGCCGTGCTCACGGAAGATATCTTCCACGAAGGTGGCCCCGCTGCAAAGGAGCCACGCCGGCGAGCCGCAGCGCTGGCTGTCGTGCAGAACCCTTTTGCGGGCCGCTATGTCGAGGAACTCCAACCGGCCATGGAAGACCTGAAGCCGCTTGGCCTGATGTTGACCGACAGGCTGATCGCGGCGCTGGACGGCGACATCAGGTCGATCGACGGCTACGGCAAGGGCGCAATCGTCGGCAGCGCCGGTGAAATCGAACATGGCGCGCTGTGGCATGTTCCGGGCGGCTATGCCATGCGCGCTCGGCTGGGCGAGGCCAAGGCCATCGTCCCGTCAGCCATGAAGGTGGGCGCTTTCGGATCACGCCTCGACGTGCCGCTCGGCCACATCAACGCCGCCTATGTGCGCAGCCATTTCGATGCGTTCGAGGTCGGCTTGTCCGACGGACCGCGACCGGACGAGATCCTGTTTTGCCTGGCGATGAGCTGCGGCGGGCGCATCCATGACCGGATGGGCGGACTTGCCGTCAAGGACATCAAGGTTTGGGACGGCCAGCGGTGAGCATCAGCAGCGTCGATCCGGTGCTGGTCGAAGCGGACGAAGCCGTTCCCGACGACTACCACCTGCAGGATCAGATCGGCTTCATCCTGCGCAAGGCGAACCAGCGCCATCTTGCCATTTTTGCAGCGCGCATCAGCGACCTGACGCCGCCGCAGTTTGCGGCGCTGGCGAAGCTGCACGAAGTCGGCGAGACATCGCAGAACCAGCTCGGCACGCTGATCGCCATGGACGCGGCGACCGTGAAAGGCGTCATCGACCGGCTCAAGGCGCGTGGCCTCGTCGACTACGGCAAGCACGAGGCCGACAAGCGCCTTTTGATGGTCAAATTGACCGCAGACGGCTTTGCCATGATCGAGCGCCTGATCCCGCTCGCCGCCCAGATCACGCTGGAGACGCTGGCTCCTTTGACCGCGCGCGAGATCGGCACGTTGATGCGCCTGCTCGGCAAGATCGCCTAGCGGGCGTAGACCAGTCCTTGCGGGTCGATCTCGGTCTTGCGGCCGGCAACCAGATCGGCAAGGAACCGGCCCGAACCGCAGGCCATGGTCCAGCCGACATGGCCGTGGCCGGTGTCGAGGTAGAGGTTTTCATAGCGCGCTCTGCCGATCACTGGCACGGAATTCGGCATCATCGGCCGCAAGCCTGCCCAAAGCTCGGCCTTCTTCTCGTCGAAGGCACCGGGAAACAATTCGTGCGCGGTCTTGAACATCGGCACGAAGTCCTTCGGCTTGAAAGTACGGTCAAAGCCGGTGAACTCCGCCGTGCAGGAGAGCCGCAAACGGTTGCCGAGGCGCGAATAGCCGACAAGCCTGTCCTCGTCCGCCCCGCCCATGGTCGGCCCCTTGGTCTCGTCCTCGAGCGGAATGGTCGCCGCATAGCCCTTGACCGGGTAGACAGGCAGGTCGACGCCATAGCGACGGCCAAGCAGCCCGCTCTCCGGTCCCATGGCAACGACGACTGCATCGGCGCTGAGCATGCCCGCCGACGTCTTGACCGCGCGCACCTTGCCACCCTCTATGTCGAGGCCTTCGACGGTGGTGTTGAACTGGAATTTCACGCCGAGCTTTTCGGCCGAATAGGCTGCAAGTTTGCCGACGAACTGCCTGGAATCGCCGGTCTGGTCGATCGGCGAATAGACGCCGCCGGCGATCAGATCCTGGGCGCCGGCCAGCCCCGGTTCGATCGCGGCCAGCCGGTCACGACCGACGATGTCAATGGGCAGCCCGTGCTCGGCCAAAAAGCGATAGTTTCCGGCGCCTTCGTCGAGGCTCTTTTGCGAGCGAAAGAAATAAAGGATGCCCTTCTTGCGCTCGTCGTAGGAAATGCCTGTTTCTTCCGACAAAGCGTTGATGCAGTCACGCGAATAGAGCGCAAGGCGCAGCTTCGGCAGCGTGTTGGCCCGTAGCCGCGCCGGGGTGCATTGAGTCAGGAAGCGCAGGCTCCAAAGGTAAAGATAAGGATCGGCGCGCAGCCTGACCCTGATGCCCAGATCATGATTGAAGATGCCGCGCACGAACGTCTTGAGCGCCGCGGGGGACGCCCATGCCGTAGCATCGCCTGGCGAAACCAGACCTGCATTGCAGTAGCTGGTGCCCATCGCAGCGGTTTGGTGGCGCTCGACGACGGTAACGTCGTGGCCGTCGCGGGCGAGGTAGTAGGCGGCAGCCGTGCCTACGACCCCGGCACCCAAGACAAGTATTTTCATGTCAGCCCCTGTGCGCCAACGCGGGCATTTTTCGCGCAGCGGTCGGCCCTCTTAGCGCGTCCATGCCCGTGTTTCGAGAGCGTCACCGGAGAAGCGGTGGATATGTCAGCCACGCGAGGAATTCTTGCCGCTCAGGATACGTTCCCATGCCAGCGCATCGTGGACGATGCCGTCGAGGTCGTCATGCTGCGGCGACCAGCCGAGTTGCTGCCGGGCTGTGTCGGAATTGGCAACCACGGCTGCGGCATCGCCGGCGCGCCGCTCTCCCATGCGGATATCGAAGTCATGGCCGAAGACGCGGCGGACGCTGTCGATGACCTGCAAGACCGAATAGCCATGACCGTAGCCGCAATTGGCGACGAGGTTCTCGCCTCCAATTCTCAGCCGTTGCAGCGCCAGACGGTGGGCGGCCACGAGGTCGCTGACATGGATATAGTCGCGGATGCAGGTGCCGTCAGGTGTCGCATAGTCGGTGCCGAACACCTGCATGAATGGACGCTTGCCCAACGCCGTCTCGCAGGCGACCTTGATCAGATGCGTGGCGCCGGGCGTCGATTGGCCTGTGCGGCCCTTGGGATCGGCCCCGGCGACGTTGAAATAGCGCAGCGCCGTATAGCTGAGGCCGTGGGCGGCGGCGGCATCGCGCAGCATCCACTCGCTCATCAGCTTGGAAAGGCCGTAGGGCGACTCCGGCGAAAGACGCGCATCCTCCTTCACTGGCTCCATGCCTGCGCCGCCATAGACTGCCGCCGTCGAGGAGAAAATGAAATTGCCGACGCCGGCGCGCACCGCCGTTTCGATCAGCGCCCGCGTCTTGCAGGTGTTGTTCTCATAGTAGGCGAGCGGATCGGCAACGGATTCCGGCACGACGATCGACCCGGCGAAATGGATGATCGCATCGACCTCATGTTCGCGGACAAGACATCCGACGAGGTCCTTGTCGGCAATGTCGCCGACCACCAGCCGCGCCTCGGGGGCCACCGCCCATTCGAAGCCGGTCGAAAGACGGTCTATGACAACGACCTCTTCGCCGGCGTCCAGCAATTCCCAGACCATGTGGCTGCCGATATAGCCCGCGCCGCCTGTCACCAAGACTGCCATCTGACCTGCTCTTTCCGCCCTGCCGCGTCCCGGACCCGATGCGCAGGCCACGATGGCGATAATCCGTTAAAAAGCCATAGCGAAAAAGCCGCCCGCGACCGGGAACGTTTTTGTTCCACCGCGATCCAACATTCGAGAAGCCGTAACTTTGACGGGCGTGGCATTATGACCGACCGCGTTCGATGGACGCCGCTTTAGCCAGCAACTAATATTCCTCGCGAAAACCGGGATGCTGAAATGAACTATCAAAGGTTCTTCGAAGAAGCCATCGACCAGCTTCACGCCGAGCGCCGCTACCGCGTCTTTGCCGATCTCGAGCGCATGGTTGGCAAATTCCCGCGCGCTTTGTGGCGCGCCGGCGGCCGCACCCAGGAAATCACCGTCTGGTGCTCGAACGACTACCTCGGCATGGGACAGCACCCCGACGTGGTGCAGGCCTTCCAGGACGCCGGCGGCCGCATGGGTTCGGGCGCGGGCGGGACCCGCAACATCTCCGGCACCAGCAACCCGCTGGTCGAACTCGAACGCGAACTTGCCGACCTGCACGGCAAGGAGGCCGGCCTGGTGTTCACGTCGGGCTTCGTTTCCAACGAGGCGGCGATTTCGACCATCGCGCGGCTTTTGCCGAACTGCCTGATCCTGTCGGACGAACTCAACCATGCGTCGATGATCGAGGGCGTGCGCCGCTCCGGCGCGGAAAAGAAGGTCTTCCGCCATAACGACGTGGCGCATCTGGAAAGCCTGTTGCAGGCCGCGGGCCGCGAACGCGCCAAATTCATCGTGTTCGAAAGCGTCTATTCGATGGACGGCGACATCGCCCCGATCAAGGAGATCGTCGAGCTCGCCGAGAAGTACAACGCCATGACCTACATCGACGAGGTCCACGCCGTCGGCATGTACGGTCCGCGCGGCGGCGGTATCACCGAGCGCGAGGGCCTGGCCCACCGCATCGACGTCATCGAAGGCACGCTCGCAAAGGCATTCGGCACGCTCGGCGGCTATATCACCGGCACGAGCGCTGTGATCGACGCCGTGCGCTCCTATGCTCCGGGCTTCATCTTCACCACGGCGCTGCCGCCGGCAATCGCCGCAGCCGCGACGACCTCCATCCGCCATTTGAAGAACTCGCAGGCCGAGCGCGATGCTCAACAGCGCCAGGCCTCGCACACCAAGCACATATTGTCTGCCGCCGGCCTGCCCGTGATGCCTTCGGTGACACATATCGTGCCGATCCTCGTCGGCGACCCGGAACTGTGCAAGATGGCCAGCGACCGGCTGCTCGGCGTTCACGGCATCTATATCCAGCCGATCAACTATCCGACGGTGCCGCGCGGCACCGAGCGCTTGCGTATCACGCCGACACCGTTCCACTCGGACCAGCTAATCATGGAACTGCAGACCGCGCTCATCGAGACGTGGGACGCACTCGGCATTCCCTACAGCACGGCAGGACGACCAGCCGTTGCCGAAAGCGAGCGTGTCGTTCCGCTGCTGGTGCCGAAGTCCGGCGGCTAGCTTTAGGTCGCTTCGTTCGCACGCACTTCTTCATCGCCTTCGTCATCCTCGGGCAAGCCTGAGCGCAGCGAAAGGCGCGACCCGAGGATCCATGCCGCGGAGATTGTGAGGTGCACGGCTACGCAGGATGGGGACTTTTTGCACCTTGCGCATTGCCGCTTGGTCACGGAATGGATCCTAGGGTCTGCGCAACGGCCTTCGGCCTGCTCCGCCCTAGGATGACGAAGAAATGGGTGTGCTTATTCATCGCCACGCCCGGATTGATCCGTCTGGCCATTGTCAAAGAACTGATCTCATCTGAGAGGTCGGGAGGACGGGCGGCCGTTCGGTCGCTCGTTTAGGTAAGTAGTGCGGCCTTGCGGCCGCCCGTCCGGTGGCTTCCCTCAACCAGTGCACCCATGCCGCAGCTCCAGCCTCAATGGCCGACAACTGCGGGCAACACTGCGCCCGGTTCGAGGGCCGAACTTAGGGGTTCATCACCCAGCCGCACACCGTCATGCGACCAATCCGGCACCGACACCCTTCCCTGATACCCGGTGCGCACCAGGTCTCCCGCAAGGGCGATGAGGGGATTATGGGCGAGACGGAGAGGGCGTGGATAAGGGAGGTGGGAAGTTTTGTGGGTAGGCGTGATTTGTCCACTACGTGATCAGAAGCCTCACAAGAACAACACCCCCCTCTGGCCTGCCGGCCATCTCCCCCTCAAGGGGGGAGATCGGCAGCTTCAAGCTTACAGCCGCCTCTGTGACCTCAGGACCGGATGAAAGCATGGCAATCGCGTGATCTCCCCCTTGAGGGGGAGATGGCCGGCAGGCCAGAGGGGGTGCCTGACGAGGCACTCGACCGGCAACCGGATCGAGCCTCTTCATCAAAAGGGGAGAGTAAGCGCGCTGGTGCCCAGAGTAGTGCCGCGATGTCACGGAATGAACCCCGGATATTCCTTTCTCGCTGCTCGAAAGTGAATTCCGGGATGACGAAACGTAGGGATGCCTTGCTTCAGCCGGGTCATGAGATGACGAAGCGGAGAGGTTGCGGTCGGGCTTGCCCGGCGAAGCGACCGTCCGCCCCTCGAAACGAGCAGAGCGGTGTTGGATGACCGTTACCGGGCAGCCGTGATCCATCGGGCCAGCCGATGCGCGGCTTCCTCGACCTGATCGAGGCGACGGTGGAAACAGAGGCGAAAATAGCGCTCCCACCCGTCGCCGAATGCCGTGCCGGGCGCAAGGCCGACATTGGCCTGATCTATGATATCGAACGCCGCACTTTTCGACTGTTCGATTCCGTCGATGGTGAAGAACAGATAGAATGCGCCTTGAGGCGCCGTGAAGCGTGCACGGCCTGTTTCGGCAAGGATGCCGCAAACGAGATTGCGTGCCTGACGCGCCCGCTCGACCTGTTCGGCGATGAAGGCGTCGCCGCTATCAAGGGCGACCACCGCTCCGCGCTGCATGAACTGCGCCACGCCCGAGGTGGAATACTGGATCAGGTTCTCGAACACCGGCTGCAGGGACGGATGGGCCTTGACCCAGCCCACCCGCCAACCAGTCATCGCCCAGTTCTTGGAGAAACTGTTGACGAACAGGATGCGGTCTTCATCCGCTGCGATATCGAGGAACGAAGGCGCGCGCGGGCCGTCATAATAGAACAGGGAATAGATTTCGTCGGCGATGATCCACAGTCCCTTTGAACGGGCGAGATCGAGGATCGCTTGCAGCGTTTCGCGGTCGGCAGTCCAGCCGGTCGGATTGGACGGCGAATTGATGAAGATGGCGCGCGTGGCAGGCGTGACAGCCGCCGCAATGCGTTCAACATCGCAGAACCAGCCGTTGCCTGACTGCTGGAGCGACACCGGAACCGCCCTTGCCCCGCCGATCCCGGCCGCAGCCGCGAAATTGGGCCAGGCAGGCGTGAGATAGATCACGTCGTCGCCCTTGCCGGCCACGGCATCGATGGCCAACTGGATGGCGTGCATGCCGGACCCGGTAACGATGAAATCGTCGCTGGCGAATTCCCGCCCGAAATGGCGCTGGTAGTAGCGCGCGAGCGCCTGGCGCAGATCCGGTATGCCCTTTTGCCATGTGTAGAAGGTTTCGCCTGCGGCAAGCGCGCGGGAGGCTGCATCGGCGATGAAAGGCGGCGTCGGCAGGTCGCCCTCGCCCGCCCACAACGGGATCAGGCCGGGACGCTCTCGCCCATAGTTCACGACGGCGACGATGCCGCTTTCGGGCGCGGCCAGCGCTTCACCGCGCAGATTCTGAATGAGGGTAATGCCAACTCCGTTCAATGCCGATGGAGTTGCTATCCGGTTTCGGCAAGCCGGAAAACAGAAAACCCCGGCCCTGACGGGCCGGGGTTTTGGTCCAGAGACCCGAATTTTTGCCTATTTGCGGGCGAGCAGGTCGCGAATCTCGGTCAGAAGAGCGACATCGGCCGGAGGCGGCGCTGCTTCAGCAGATGGCTTCTGGCGCTCGACACGCTTGCGGACGTTGTTCACGCCCTTGACCATGAGGAAGATGATCCAGGCCAGAATGAGGAAGTTCAGAACCACGGTGAAGAAGCTGCCGTAGGCAAAGACCGCACCCTGTTCCCTGGCCGCGGCAAGGGAGGTGGCCGTAACCGCCGACGACAGGCCGATAAAGTAGTTGTTGAAGTCAAGGCCACCCAAGATGGCACCGATGATCGGCATGATGATGTCGTTGACGAGCGAATCGACAATCTTGCCGAACGCAGCGCCGATGATGACACCCACCGCCAGGTCCATCACATTACCCCGGGAGATAAACTCCTGAAATTCCTTCAGCATTCGTCCCTCCTAATCATGGCAACTTCCTCGCACGCTGTTGTTGCCGACCAGTTTCCACCCTTCGGACAATAACAGAAACCGTGGGTTGCAAAATGACAAATTTACGCTTCGACTTTCCCTAACGGCAGGATGGATCGCTGCACAGGGGCAAGCCCAAGGTCTTGGTGGACATGGCGTTGCTGCTGTGATTGCTTCGCAGTCTTAGTCAGTTTGAAAGCGAAAAGCCGTGCTTGGCTGGTTGATCGTCATTGCGGCCATACTTTACGTGACGATGCTGTTTGCGGTGGCCAGCATCGGCGACCGGCATGCGGCGCGGCGCGGGCCGATCGCTTCGCGCCCCTACATCTATTCGCTCAGCCTTGCCGTTTACTGCACTTCGTGGACGTTCTTCGGCTCGGTCGGCCTCGCCTCCGAACGCGGACTGGAATTCCTCACCATCTATATCGGGCCGATCCTGATCTTCATCTTCGGCTATCCGCTTTTGAAGCGCATCATCAGGCTCGGCAAAGCGGAAAAGATCACCTCGATTGCCGATTTCCTCGCAGCACGCTACGGCAAGAGCTTCGCGGTGGCGTCGATTGCCACCATCATCGCCTCGATCGGCATCATCCCATACATCGCGCTGCAACTGCGCTCGATTGCCGGTTCAATCGGCCTGATGGTCTCGTTCTATTCGCCGGACGTGATATCGGATGATTTCGTCTACCGGGACGTGGCCTTCCTCGTCGCCTTCCTGCTGGCGGTCTTCGCGGTCTTGTTCGGGACGCGCCATGCCGACGCCACCGAACATCAGGACGGGCTGGTGCTGGCCATGGCGGTGGAGTCGGTCATCAAGCTGGCCGCGTTCCTCGCCGTCGGCACCGCAGTCAGCCTGTTCTTGTTCCACCGGCCCGCCAACCTGTTCGAGGCGATGCAGGCCAACGACATGGTGCAGGCTTCCATTGCCTACCAGACGTCGCCGGCGACGTGGATCGTGCTGACCATGCTCGCGGCCTGCGCGGTGATCATGCTGCCGAGGCAGTTCTACATGACCATTGTGGAGAACCGCAGCGAAAAGGAACTGCGCACCGCAAGCTGGCTGTTTCCGCTCTATCTGGTGCTGATCAACCTGTTCGTGGTCGGCATCGCCTTCGCCGGCCTGACCGTCGTCGGCAGCCAGGCGAGCGCCGACCTCTACGTGCTGGCGGTGCCGCTGTTCAACGGCCGCGACATCATGGCGATGATCGCCTTCATCGGCGGGCTTTCGGCGGCAACCGCGATGGTGATCGTCGAGAGCGTCGCGCTCTCCATCATGATCTCGAACGACCTCGTCATCCCGCTGTTCCTGCGCCGCCTGTTGAAGCCGGCGCCGGGCGAACGCGAGGACTGGTCGAAGGTCATCCTGGTCATCCGGCGCACGTCGATTTTCTGCATCCTGTTCGCCGGTTTCCTCTACTACCTCGAAATGGCCGACAACGTGCGGCTGGTGGCGTTCGGGCTGATCTCGTTTGCCGCGATCGCGCAGTTCGCGCCGGCCTTCGTAGGCGGGCTGATCTGGCGCGGGGCCAATGCAAGGGGGGCCGCGCTCGGCATGCTGGCGGGCATACTGGTGTGGGCCTACACGCTGTTCATCCCGTCGGTGCTGCCGCCCGAGACGGCTTTCCTCGTCAACGGCCCGTTCGGACTTACGGCGCTGAAGCCGCAGGCGCTGTTCGGGACCAGCGGCGAACCGCTCAACCACGGCGTTCTGTGGAGCCTTGCCGTCAACATCGCGTTTTACGTGCTGGGCTCGCTGTCGCGCGCATCCAAGCCGCGCGAGCGCATCCAGGCGGCGATCTTCGTGCCGCGCGAAGCCAACCCGATGCCGAGCCTGAGACGCTTCCGCACCAGCGTCACCGTCGATGAAATGAAGGATACGATCTCGCGCTATCTCGGCGTCGAGCGCACCGAGCGTTCGTTCCAGTCGTTCGAGCAACGCGAAGGGCGAGCCATTCCCGGCCATTCGCCGGCCAGCATCGAGACGATCCGCTTCGGCGAGCAATTGCTGGCGAGCGCGGTCGGCTCGTCATCGGCGCGGCTTATCCTGTCGCTTCTGGTGCAGCGCCACGACCGGTCGGCGAAGGATGCATTCCGCCTGCTCGACGACGCCTCCGACGCGCTGCAGCAGAACCGCGACCTGCTGCAGATCGCGCTCGACCAGATGGAACAGGGCATCACGGTGTTCGACAAGGATCTGCGCCTGACCTGCTGGAACAGGCAGTACAGGCTCTTGTTCGAACTGCCGGACGACATGGGGCAGGTCGGCGTGTCGCTCGGCCAGATCCTCGCCTTCCTCGCGCATCGCGGCGACATACCGGAGGTTGAGGAAGCGAGCACGCTGGACCGGCTGACCAGCTTCGGCGAACCGTGGCAACTGGAACTGAGGACAAGCGGGCGGACGATCGAACTGCGCTCCAACCCGATGCCGGACGGCGGCATCGTCGCCACCTATGCCGACATCACCCGGCGCGTGCAGGCCGACATCGCGCTGAAGCGCGCCAACGAGACGCTGGAGCAGCGCGTCGTCACCCGGACGGCCGAGCTTATGCTGGTCAACGACGAACTGGCGCAGGCGCAAAAGATCGCCGAGGAGGCAAATCTCAGCAAGACGCGCTTCCTGGCGGCGGTCGGCCACGACATCCTGCAGCCGCTGAACGCAGCCCGGCTTTATTGCTCCTCGCTTATCGAGAAGGCTGGCAGGGGGCCGGCGGGGGACGCCGCGGTCAACATCGAGTCGTCGCTGGAGTCGGTTGAAAACATCCTCGGCGCGGTGCTGGATATCTCACGCCTCGACGCGGGTGCGATGAAGCCCGACGAAACGACGTTCCGGCTCGACAGCCTGCTGCAACAGATAGCCACCGACTTCCAGCCGATGGCATCGGCCAAGAACCTCGAGCTTACCATCGTGCCGTCCTCGCTCAGCGTGAGGACCGGGCGCAACCTGTTCCGCCGCCTGATCCAGAACCTCGTTTCCAACGCCATCAAATATACAAGGCAGGGCCGCGTGCTGGTCGGCGTGCGCCGGCGCGGCAACTTGCTTGAAATCCAGGTCATCGACACAGGCATCGGCATAGCGGGCAGCAAGCTCAACACCGTCTTCCGCGAATTCACCCGCCTCGACGAGGGCGCGCGCGAAGCGGAAGGGCTTGGCCTCGGGCTGTCGATCGTCGACCGCATCGCGCGCGTGCTGCAACTCGAGATCCGCATCTTCTCGAACGAAGGCAAGGGCACCCGTTTCTCGGTCATCCTGCCGATAGCGGCCGACGTGCAACCTGCACCACTGGTCACCGACGCGCCGCCGGTGCGCTCGATCATGTCGCTTGCCGATCTCAACGTGCTTTGCATCGACAATGACATCCGCATTCTCGAAGGCATGCGCCTGTTGCTGGAAGGCTGGGGCTGCAACGTCGCGGCGTTCTCCGGCTGGCAGGCGTTCAAGGCCGGACAGGCGGGTACGCCGCCTCCCGATGTCATCCTCGCGGACTATCATCTCGATGGCGAAAACGGCCTCGATGTCATCGAGAAACTGCGCAAACTCTACGGCATCGAAATACCGGCCATGCTCGTCACCGCAGACCGTTCAAGCGAAGTGCGTTCGGCTGCAGACGCGCTCGATATCGCGGTGATCAACAAGCCGCTGAAGCCGGCGGTGCTGCGCACCATGATGGCGCGGGCAAGGCCCATGGCAACCGCGGACTGACCTCTTGCCGGCTATACGGCCGAAAGAGGATCGGTCCCGATCTTGGAAAGCTGGATTACGGCCTGGGTGCGGCTGTCCACGCCGAGCTTTTGCAGGATCGCCGACACATGCGCCTTCACCGTCGCCTCGGAGACGCTGAGCTCATAGGCGATCTGCTTGTTGAGCAGCCCTTCCCCAAGCATGCCCAGGACGCGCGTCTGCTGCGGCGTCAATGTCTGCAAACGCTTGATGAGTTCGGAGACTTCAGGGTCGCGCTCGACACCCAGATCAAGCCCGATCGGAGCGGCGATGCCACCGGCGAGAACGGTCTGCACCGCGTCCCGGATTTCGTCCATGCTTGCCGACTTCGAAATGAAGCCGGACGCGCCAAGGTCGAGCGCGCGGCGGATCGTGACCGGATCGTCATGCGCCGAGACGACCACCATCGGCACCGATGGGTGAATGCCTCGCAGCGATATCAGGCCCGACAGCCCGCTTGCGCCGGGCATGGACAGATCGAGCAGCACGAGATCGATGTCTTCATTTGCGACCACCAAAGCCTTGGCGCTCTCAAAGTCGCCAGCTTCGTGAATGGAAGAAGCGCCGCCGATGCCGGCAATTGCCTCCTTCAACGCACCGCGAAACAAAGGGTGGTCGTCGGCGATGACGAAAGTGTAGCCCACCGGCAATGGTTCCTCCCCCGACCCCTGTGTTATACTTTCTTGCGGGATCAAGCTGCCGAGATTATGCGTCGATATCCAGCGTTTTCAAGCGCAAACACCGGCTATATGGCTTTGCCAACAGTAATAGTCAAACCAACTATGGTGTAGGACACTGCTCTGGCGCCCTTCGGTCCGATTTGCCGCAGGCGCGCCAGATCAACTCAGGTCTTTTGCGGCGCCGGCTTGCCGGCGTCGCCGCCGTTGTCCTTTTCCATATCCTTGACGATGCCGAGGAAGCCGCGCAGGAAGCGCTCCATATAGCTCATCGTCTTGTTGAATTCCTCCTCGCTCGGCAGGCTGGATTCCAGCTTTGCGGCGAGCGAGTTCTCGAGCTTGGTGACGCGCCCGTTCAAATCCTCGATCGAGCGGTTCAGCCGGTCGATCTCGTCCATCGCCGCGGCGCGCTCATCGGCAGCCATGCGGCAGACCAGTTGCCCCGACTTTTCTTCGCAGCTCGACATGGCGCCGGTCTCGGTGTCCATGCGGACGTAACCGTTTGCGGTCTTTTCCAACTGATAGCGGGCGGCTTCCTGCGCCTGAACGGGCGCTGCCGCAAAAAATGCCAGCAACGAGGGAACGACGATGTGTGAAAGGCGCATCTTGTCCTCCATCGGATCAGTATACCTATGCCGATACACATAGCAGGCGTTTGCGCCGGAAATGGGGATGGCCTTGTTCCCGCCCTTCCCTGCCGGCAGGCTTCCAGCTATAGCCCGGCTATGTCTCAGCTTATTTACAAGATAGTGCCGAAATCGCTGTGGCGCGAGGCTGAAGCCGCCGGTGTGTTTACCGGCGCTCCGGTCGATATCGCGGACGGGTTCATCCATTTCTCGACGGCCAGCCAGGCCAGGGAAACTGCCACCAAGCATTTCGCCGGCCAGGACAACCTGCTGATCGCGGCAATCGACGGCGACCGGCTTGGTCCCGCCCTGCGCTACGAGCCTTCGCGCGGCGGCGCGCTGTTTCCTCATCTCTATGGTCCGCTGCCGCTGGAAAACGTGGTCTGGGTCAAACCGCTGCCGCTCGGCGCCGATGGGTTGCATGTCTTTCCAAAACTGGAGCAGGAATGAGCGCATTCGACGCTATAGGCCGCCGGCTGCTGTTCAGCCTCGATCCCGAGACAGCGCATGGCCTTTCGATTGCCACGCTGCGGTGCGGGGTGCCGGTGGCCGCCAAACCGCAAGCGGACGAGCGGCTGCGGGTTGGCCTGTGCGGCCTCAACTTTCCCAATCCCCTCGGCATGGCGGCAGGATATGACAAAAACGCCGAAGTGCCGGATGGGCTGCTCGGGCTTGGCTTCGGCTTCGCCGAAGTCGGCACGGTGACGCCGCTGGCGCAACCCGGCAATCCGAAGCCACGCATCTTTCGCCTTACCGAAGACGAAGCAGTCATCAACCGGCTCGGCTTCAACAATGAAGGCCATGACGCGGCGGAGAAACGGCTCGTCGCCAGAAAGGGGCGACCCGGCATCGTTGGCGTCAATATCGGCGCCAACAAGGACAGCACCGACCGCATCGCCGACTATGAGCGCGGCGTGCTGCGGTTTGCCGCGCTGGCATCGTATCTCACCGTCAACATTTCCTCTCCCAACACGCCCGGCCTGCGCAACATGCAAGCGCGCGAGCAGCTCGCGGAACTATTGTCGCGAGTGACGGACGCGCGCGCCAGATCGGGCGCGCAGCCGCCCATTTTCCTCAAGATCGCTCCCGACCTTGCCGAGGCAGAGCTTGAAGACATTGCCGCAGAGGTTTCGGAACGGGACGTTGACGGGGTCATTGTTTCCAACACGACGATTTCGCGCCCGCCGCTGAAAAGTGCTGCCCTTGCACGCGAAACGGGTGGCCTTTCGGGCAAGGTGCTGTTCGAGCGCTCGACCGTCGTTCTGGCCAAGATGCGCAAGCTGCTCGGACCCAAGCGGGCGATCATCGGCGTCGGCGGCGTGAACTCGGCTGAAAGCGCATTGGAGAAGATCCGCGCCGGCGCCGATCTCGTCCAGCTTTACACCTCGATGATCTATGCAGGGCCGGCCCTGCCGGGGCGCATCGTTTCGGGCATGAGCCAAGCTGTTGCAAAACAAGGCCTCAAATCCGTCAGCGAGTTGCGCGGCCAGTCGCTCGACATATGGGCCGCCAAGGCCCTTTGAGGGCCAAAGCGTGTCGCGATCTTTCAGGTTCGCTCAACACGCTTTGGCGCTCTGATTTCATCCATGTCTTTGTCCCGAAACCGGTTCCCACTTTCGGGAGACATGCATTAGCGATCCACGGTTGAAAATGTCGTGCGGGTCCGGCGCGGCAGGATCATCAGCATGGTGAAGCCGCGCACCAGCAAAAACACATGCAGCGCGGCCCACAGGCCGTGGTTTCCATAGAGATGCGCAAGCGTAAAAAGCGCGGCCAGGAAGGCCAGGAGTGCGATCAGCATGGCGTTGCGCATGTCGCGGGACCACGTCGCGCCGATGAAGACGCCGTCCATCTGGAAGGCCAGCACACCGCTCAGCGCCGTGAGGGCCGCCCACGGTAGATAGATGTCGGCGACATCGCGCACGTCCGGCGCGGTTGTGATCACGGCAACCAGATCGACGCCGAACACCAGGAATATCAGCGCAGCCCCACCCGACAGGCCGAAGCCCCAATAGAGCGTCAGGCGCACCGCCCGCCGGAACGAGCTTTCCGCAAATGCGCCAACCGCGCGCCCGGAAAGCTGTTCGGCGGCGCTGGCAAAGCCGTCGAGGAAGTAGCCGCCGACGAGGAAGAAGTTCATCAACACGGCGTTTGCGGCAAGGGTGACGGTGCCGAACTGCGCACCCTGCCGGGTGAAGAGCGCAAAGGCTATGAGCAAGGAGAAGGAACGGATCATGATGTCTCGGTTGAGCGTCATCATGTGGGTGATGGCGGCCATGTCGAAGATGCGTGCGACCGGCAGCGGCGACTTGTGAAACCGGTTGAGAAGAATGGCCAACCCGACCAGCATGGCGACGAACTCACCGCAAACGGTCGCCCACGCCACGCCGGCGACACCCCAGCCGAGCTCCAGCCCAAGCAAAATGCAGAGCGCGATGTTGATGCCGTTGAGCACAAGCTGGAGGATCAGGCCCAATCCGCCCTCCCCCCGGCCGAGCACGTAGCCAAGGATGGCGTAGTTGACGAGCGAGAACGGGGCGGCCAGCAGGCGAATGCGAACGTAAGTGTCCATGGCTTCGTTGACCGTGGCCTCCGCGCCCATGAACCATTGCCCGCCGATCGAAAAGAAAGGGGCCAGTGCCGCCATTGCCACGCCTGTCACGACGGCAATCAGGACCGCGCGCCAGAAAACCGCCTGCTCCTCCATCGCATCGCCGCGCCCGAAGGCCTGTGACACCAGCCCGGTCGTTCCTGAGCGCAGGAAATTGAAGGTGCTGAACACGACGTCGAAGACGAGTGCACCTGCCGCCAGGCCGCCAAGCAAGGCGGCATCGCCAAGCTGCCCGACAACGGCGGTGTCGGTGAGGCCGAGCAGCGGCGTCGTCAGATAGGCGAGCGTCATCGGCAAGGCGATTGCCAGCACCGAACGATTGGTCACTGCGAAGGGCTTGGAGATTGGCGCTGTTGTCTGATCCAAATTGGGTTCCGCCCGGTTCGATGCCGGCTTGCCTAAAGCGCGTCGCGATTTTTCAAATGCGCCTGGCGCGCCTTGGTCTCACAATTCATGCATGTCTTTATCCCGAAACCGGTTCCCACTTTCGGCAGACATGCACTAAATCAATTCCCGTAAAAGCGCGACGCGGTTTCGCCTCTGGAATTGCATAAAAACAAATAGATAGAGATTTCTACTCGGGTTCAATCGAAGGTTTGCGGCAGCGCCTGCAATGCACCGGAAAGTTGCCTGGTGCAGATGCTAACCCGGAGCGAAGCGAAGCCCTAGAGCGTTCCCGAACCCTGCGGCTTTGCATTGGCAAGCTGGATGAAGCTGAAGTTCTTTTCATCCCGGCCCGCTTCGCGACAATGCGTGCAGAAGAAATAAGGCCGCAGGTCGGCATCCAGGCAGCCGTGATCCGCCCCCAGCATCCCGATCATCATCTCCATGTCGAGCATAGTCTGCTTGTTGCAGGTCGAGCAGATCATGGAAATGGACCCACCCAAGGCTTTCACCTTGCCGAGCGTGTCAACCTTGTGGGGAAAGGTGAGCTTCATGCCGGCCAGCATAACAGCTTAGACAGCATGAATCATCGCCAACCGCGTGTTCCAGCAGCAGCAGTTCCGCGCATCGAAGGGCATGGGCTAGCCTTCCAGAAGCGACTTCAAGTCTCGCTGCGGCTCGGACAGAAGGGCCTTGTCGGGCGACCTGCCGGAATCGAGCAAACGCTTGGCTACCATGTAGGCACGCGGATCGTTCATCGCATCGACGGCAAGCAACCGGTCTTTCGAGTAATACCAGAAAGACGCAGTTCGTCCGTCGACCCGGCGCGCGACAATCTCGTCGAAGCCAGCCGAGAGGCCGGCGATCTGGAGTTTCGTGTCATACTGATCCGACCAGAACCAGGGCTTGGCGATGTACGGCGTCCTGTCTCCCATTATGACGGATGCGGCTTTCTCGGCCTGGTCGATTGCATTGCCGACACTTTCAAGGCGCAGGCGTCCCTCGCGGTACGGAAACGACGCACAATCGCCGGCGGCGAGGATGTCGGGGTCCGATGTCTCGCAAAAGGCGTTGACCCGGATTCCGTTCTCCACCGCCAGGCCCGACTCTTCCGCTAATTGCTGATTGGGTCGAATGCCAATGCCCACGACCGCGAAATCCAGCTCAAGTTCCGTGCCATCCGACAAGGTGGCGCCGACGACACGGCCATCGCGGCCATTCAGCCTGGCGAGGCTGGTGTTCTCAAGGATCGTCACGCCATGGGCGCGATGAAGATCACGAAACCAGTCGGATGTTTCGGAAGACGCCACGCGCTTCAAAATACGGTCCGCAGCCTCGACCAGCGTTGTCTTGACGCCGTTCTTTGCCGCGACGGCGGCAGCTTCCAGCCCGATGTAACCGCCCCCTATCACCAGCGCACGGCAGTCGGCGCGGAATTCTTCGGCCATGGCGTCGGCATCCGCCAGATTGCGGACGTAGTAGACTCCGGCAAGATCGCCGCCCAGTGAAGCGGGCAGACGTATCGGCGTCGAGCCCGTGCAAAGCACGATCCTGTCGTAGCGCAGGCGCTGGCCGTCCGAGAACTCGACTGTCTTGGCTTCGCGATCAATGCGGGTTGCTCTGACGCCGGTCAAAAGCGCGATGGAGCGTTCCTCGTAAAAGGGCAGCGGGCGAAGCAGCAACCGCTCCAGGGACATCTCACCTTGCAGATAGGCTTTGCTGAGGGGCGGGCGCTGGTAGGGAGGCTGCGGTTCCTCGCCGACGAGAGCGAGGTCGCCTGAATATCCCAGGGCGCGGAGTTTCGAGCAGCAAGAAAACCCTGCCTGACCGGCACCGATCACAACAATGCTGTCAACAGGCACGCTTCAGCTTCCTTTTTGTTGTCTCGATGCAGCGCGTTTCAAATTTCCCTCGGGCGATGCCACATCACGGCAGTCTCGAGAAATAGGCAATCTTTTCCGAGATCACGCCGTGGTCGCCGAAATAGATCAGGGCCGAGCCCTGGAAGTCGGTTCCGGTTGCCTGCCACCAGCACCACGCCTTGTGGGGAACAGAGTTCTCAGTGATGACGACATCGGTGTAGGTCAAAAAGGGTTCACCCGAAGCTGGTCCCTTCCCATCGTCGACCGCGGACCGGAAGTCTTCGAAGAAGCGCAGGAAATCCTTGCGCGAAATCCTTCCGGTATTCGGATCGTCGTAGAAGAATTCAGGCGCCGTGGCGCCAAGACTCATGTTGCCGTCACCAAGACGCCAGCCTTCGAGATATGTATCAATATGATGGCGCGCTTTCGTCATGCTTCACCCGGTGGCCGGTGCCGATTGCACGGAACCGGCGGCGCATCGCGAAGCCGGCGGCGAGTAGGCGCCGCTGGCCTTCAAGGTCATCCGCCGGCATTGGAGCTGCCGGCTATGCCTGCCGCCTTTCACCCCGAGCCTTAGCAGGCTCAAGCGAGACGCCGTTTACTTCTATTTCCTTCAGCTCTGCGATGATCGAGGAGTCACGGGTGGCATCAGATGAGGCTTCGTGCCGGAATTCCATATCCATGACCTGCTCGCCGATCTTCATCAGATAGGCCCGGTCATCAATTCCATTCTGCGGCGGCAGGTGAAGGACCGTGTCCTGGCCATAAGTGCGGACCGCGTGCGATCCGGCGCTCAAAGGTTGCGGCGGCTCCTTCCCTTCCGTTGCCAGATCGCGGATCTGGCGACGGACCCGGCGACGATAGAGCGAAATACCGCGATCGGTCGGCATCAGATTTTCGCCCTTGTGGGTCGAGATCGGCCCCATTCCTTCAACCGCTTCGGAATCGGCTGGACGCCGCTGCTTTTCCTCGGGGCTGCGTTCGAAGCGCTCGCCCTGCTCGATCAATTCGCAGCCTTCCTGCGTGTTGTATTGGTGGGGGTCGCCCCTGTCGCCGAAGTTGGCCCATGCATAAACGATCGAATGCTCGTCATCGACAGGCACGACCCAGCGCGTGAAACAGGAGCGCCCGAAATAGCGGGGCTCGGTGCCGTCGGCGGCGAACGCCGAGCCGGCCTGAGTGAAATTCGGCAATACGAGTTCATTCACGCGAACCCAGGCGTTGTCGCCTACCCGCCGCGTGCTGGAACCGAGGAACTGGTTTTCATGCCGCTCGTAGAACTTGAGCTCGCCGAGTTCGGCCATGCCTTCGGAGAATTGCGGGTGGCTGTTTTGGCTATGCAGGAACGAGGTGTGCACAGGGTCCATGATCGCATCGAGCACCTGGACCCAATTGCAGTTGTATGGAGCCTTGTAGGGGCGGTTGACCATGTCCTCGATCAGGAATATGTCGTAGACCGGAAAGGGCGGCATCTTGTCGATCGGCCCCATATAGGCAAACACGATCCCGTTATATTCATGAACGGGATATGCGCCGAGGCGCGTACGTTCCCGCACCATCCTGGCCGGTTCCGCGTCTTCCGCCTCCCCAGGCGTCTCGAGAATCTCGCCGTCCGCGGCAAACAGCCAGCCGTGATAGCAACAGCGGATGCCGTTGTCCTCGCAACGGCCGTATTCAAGCGATGCCCGGCGGTGCGGACAATATTTGTGGACCAGGCCGACCTTGTCTCCGCCATAGCGGAAAACCACCAGTTCCTCGCCGAGAATCTTGATCGCCCGCGGCAGATCGCCGAGTTCGCTGGTGAGATAGATCGGGTGCCAGAAGCGGCGCATATATTCGCCGCATGGCGTGCCTGGCCCGACACGCGCAATCTCTTCGTCGATCGCCGATGGATGCGCCTGCTGATAACCCCGAAAATTTGCGGATGCCGGCTCAGCGGATACGTTTTCAGATGCTTGCTTCATCGTTCTGACCTCAAGTGGTGTGGGGCCGGCGTCGGCGCCAAGCTTCAATACGATGCCATATTGAACTAATTATTTCGCACGTCAATGCGCATTTTTTTGCGCTTTACAAAATTTGAATGTTTATTTTTATGATTTGCGTATAAAATCTTTTCGCATCTGCCCCGTGGCGCGATTTTCGGTGAAACAAGGCGGCAGAAGATTTTCCCCTCGGGACTTTCACGAGAGTGTTTTGCCTTTATTGCTGTTTGCGTATCAAAATCGTGTTGACATGCTGATTTACGTTATCATATTTACAAAAAGTATGAATTTCGTAAAATGAAAATGCAACGGTTTTGGTGAACCGAAACCCTCCAGCGGTGTTGCGCACCACCCAGCCAAGCCAGATGGCAGATTGCCCGTCCGGGCAATGCCTCCAGAGCTCTAAACAGAAGCGGATTTCAAAATGGGTATCAAGGTACACGTCAAGAACAACCGCTGGCGCGAGGGGTCGTTTCCAAATACGGACGAGGGCGAGCGCGTTTTCAGCATCACGCGCGAGCGGTTTGAAGATGCGGCAAGGGGCTTTCCCAATCTCGCCGGAAAGCTGGACGTCACCATCGACTGGGACACCGACAATTTTGCCGGCTCGATGCGCTCGGCCGACGTGCTCCTGGCCTGGGACTTTCCGACGAAGGATTTGCGGAACGTGGCTCCAAAGCTCAAGTGGATCCACATCATCGCTGCGGGCGTCGAACATCTTTGTCCGATGTCGTGGTTGCCCGAAGGGGTAACCCTGACCAACAACAAGGGCGTTCATGCGTCAAAAGCCGGCGAGTTCGGCCTTATGAGCGTGCTGATGCTGCACTCTCATATTCCAGCAATCGTCACCAATCAAAGGGCGGCGAATTTCGTCTCTCTCTACGCCAGCCCCATCGCCGGCAAGACGCTTGTTGTCATAGGGACCGGCAGCCTGGGAGGTTCGGCAGCCAAGCAGGTATCCCGGCTGGGCGTCAACGTGATTGGAGTGAACCGTCATGGCCGCCCGGTTGACGGCTGCAACAAGGTCGTGACGACGGCCGAGTTGGACACTGTTCTTCCACAAGCAGATTACGTCCTTGCCGCGACGCCAGACACTCCCGAGACGCGCGGCCTTCTCGACCGCCGCCGTCTCGGGTTGCTGAAGCCGTCAGCCGGGATAATCAATATCGGCCGTCAGAGCGTCATGGACTACGACGCCCTGTGCGACATGCTCGATCAAGGCAGGCTGGCAGGCGCAATTCTGGATGTCTTTGACCCGGAACCGATCTCACCGGGCTCTCGGCTGTGGAACACCAGGAACCTGATCGTCACGCCGCATGTGTCGGCCGATGACGGCGACGCTTACGTTGCGATGACGCTTGATCTGTTTTTCCGCAACATGGAACGCTTCCTTGATGGCCGGCCTCTGATGAACCCGATCCAGCCCGACATTGGCTATTAGGAGAACCGCCATGAAAATTGGCTTCATTGGGCTTGGCGTAATGGGCGCACCGATGGCGTCGCATCTGGCGAATGCGGGGCATTCGATTGTAACGACGCTCAACAGATCCCCGTTGCCGGCATGCCTCGAACAGCACCACCTCGAGATTGCAGCTACACCGGCTGAAGTCGCCCAGCGCTGCGACGTTGTTATTTTGATGCTGCCCGATACGCCCGATGTCGAAAGGGTGGTTCTGGGACAAAAAGGCCTGATCGAAGGACTAGGTGAGCGGTCGCTTGTGATCGACATGAGCTCCATCAGCCCGATCGCCACGAGAACGATCGCGTCCGCGGTCGAAGCCAAGGGCGCAAGCTACCTTGATGCCCCCGTTTCCGGAGGCGAGGTCGGAGCAAAGGCAGCGACGCTGACTATCATGGTCGGCGGCGGGCAGGCGGCCTACCAAAGAGCCCTCCCCCTGTTCGAATTCATGGGCAAGAACATAACTCTGGTCGGCGAGGAAAACGGCGCTGGCCAGATGTGCAAGGTCGCCAACCAGATCATCGTGGCGCTCAATATCGAGGCCGTCGGCGAAGCCCTGGTGCTGGCTTCGAAGGCTGGCTGCAATCCGGCTGCCGTTCGCAAGACATTGATGGGTGGATTTGCGGCCTCGCGCATCCTCGAAGTCCATGGCGAACGCATGATCAAGCGCACGTTCGACGCGGGCTTCAGGATCAGGCTTCACCAAAAGGACCTTGGACTTGCACTGGAGACCGCTCGAAGCCTGGGTGTTTCACTGCCGAATACCGCGACTTGCCAGGAGCTGTTCAACAGCAGCAAGGCAAGAGGCGATGGGGAACTCGACCATTCCGCGCTTGTCCGCTCGCTCGAGGTCATGTCGGCGCACGAGATCGGTTCCCAGGCATAAAGCCCGTCCAATCATCAAATCCAGCATGTGAGGTGCACCATGCAGATAACGCGTCACGGCTCCAACCGGCGGACCAGCCAAGCCGTCATCGATGGACATACCATTTACCTGGCAGGGCAGATCGCCAACAATGTGAAAGGCACTTCGATTGAAGTGCAGACCAAAGAAGCCCTGGCAAATATCGACGAATTGCTGGCGAGCTGCGGCAGCAACAAATCGAAGATACTGCGGATAAGCGTCTATCTGGCCGACCGCGCGGATTTCGAAGGGATGAACGCAGCATGGAGCGCGTGGGTGGACGGCGAGAACCCGCCTGCCCGTGCTACCGTGCAGGCAGCACTTCTCGACCCAGACTGGCGCGTCGAGATGGTTGTCACGGCAAGGCTCTAGACCCGACGGCATCTGGCGCCATTGGGTTCCGCGAACAGTGCGGAATTGCCGGTGGCAAGGCCGGTTCGCCTTCGTCCAGCATGATGGAAATGGCGTGAGCAACCTATGAAATCCTGCGGCCGCCAATGGCCGCAGATGTTGCTTCATATCTCTCAAACGGCGGCAGCTTGAATAGCGCTGCCCCGCTGTGCCAGCGCTCGCCGTTCAGACCTCGATCGGATTCCTGACTGGCTTGTGGGCAACGGGCTTGAAAAGCCCTGCTGCTCCGAAGCTGGTTCTCGTCCACCGCAATCGACATGCGTCGATGCCTGCCCGGGCTTGATCCGGGAAGACGGTGTACGGCGAATCCAGTTGCACCGCATCCATCCCACATCAGGCCCAAGCGGGCCCGCATTCACCTGGCGACGTCAGGTTGTTCCAGCCGTGGAGCCCGTCATCGCAATTTCGCGAAACTGATAAATGCGTATCAATACGAAAAATAACTTCGCATTTCATATTTACTGGATTGAATTATACGTATAGCGTATGCATTGTTGAATGGCATTGGCGGAAACGCAACCGTGACCGATTAAATTGAGCCATCCGCATCACGCCATGCAGACACAGATTGTTTTTGTCCCCGGCGGGGAGCGATTGAGGAGAGACAAGTGCTGACTAAGGCCGAAAATACAAATCCCGCGGTGCCGCGTTACGCCGAAACATTTCAGGACGCACTGCCCAGCGCCGAGAAAGTCGCGCAGGTAAGAAAACGGCTGGAGGACGCAGGCGTCAAATACGTGCTGTCGTGCTGGATCGATCTCTTTGGCATTCCAAAGACCAAGCCGGTGCCGATGAGCGACTTCGAGGCGCTCTGCGCGGGCAAGGGGCCGCAGTTTGCGGTCCACTCGATTTCATTCGTTCCAGAACTGACGGCAGCCGATTCCGACCAGGTGATGGTGCCGGACCTGGACGCGGTCTATGTGTGCCCATGGGACCCGACGATGGCCGTCATCTTTGCCGACCTGTTCTGGGAGGACAAGCCTTACAATGTCTGCTCACGCCAGGTTTTGAAACGCGCAATTCGCGATGCCGCCAAAGCGGGCTATGTCGGTTACGCCGGCATCGAACCAGAATTCATCGTGATGCGCTGGGACGACAAGGGGCAGCCCGTAAAGGCATTCGATAACGACCCACGCAGCACGACGGGCCTTCGGCCACGCCGTCAGGCATTCGGCTATGACGTGGAATACTCCATCGACTCGATGCCTTTCCTGAAGGACATGATCGACATTCTCGAGGGACTCGGCTGGAACCTGCACGACGTCGTCGCCGAGGGCGCCTATTCCCAGTTTGAACTTGATTTCCACTACACCCACCTGCTGGAAATGGCCGATCGGCTCGTGTTCCTTCGCATTGTCTTGAAGGAAGTGGCCAAGAAGCACGGCATGTTCGTGACCTTCATGCCGAAGCCCACGACCGGCGACTGGCGCTCCGGCGCGCACATCAACTTTTCACTGCGCTCGCTTGCCGAGCCGGACAGGAACCTGTTCCAGGATGGAAATGGCGACTGGTCCGACGAGTCCCGTTATGCGGTGGGCGGATTGCTGGCGCATGCTGAAGCGATCACGGCAATCACATGCCCGACGGTCAACTCGTACAATGGCCTGGTGCCACGCGTCGGCGGCTTCGAGGGCGGAACGGTGACCTGGGCGCCGACCAACATCACCTACGGTTTCAACAATCGGTCGGCGCAGTTCCGCCTGCCGCAGAGCCGCTACTGCATCGAGAACCGCGCTGCGGACATGTGCATGAATGTCTATCTCTCGCTCGGCGTTACGCTCGCTGCGACCGTCGAGGGAATTTCCAACAAGATCGACCCCGGCAAGCCGACGGACCGCGACCTCTATGCGATGACGCCGGATGAAATAAAGAAAGCCGGAATCCGCCGGCTGCCGCGGAACCTCATGGAGGCGACGTCCTGGCTCTCCGAAGACAAGCTGATGGCCAAGGTTCTGGGCCCCACCATGCTGAAATCCTACATCGCCTACAAGTCGGACGAATGGGAGCGCTACCACCAGACCGTCACGGACTGGGAAGTGAAGGAATATCTGCGGCTTTACTAAGGGTCGATCATGTTGGCGTCGGCGCAGCTTCCCGCAGCGCCGACGCCAACGAATTTCGCGAGCTTCGACGGAGACCTTCATGACCCAGCCTGACTACGAGATTTTCGATTTGGGCCGCGTCGAACTGCAATCCGGCGAAGCGCTCATTGACGCAAAGCTCGCTTACAAGACCTATGGCATGCTCAACGCCAAAGGCGACAATGTCGTCGTACTGCCGACGTTCTACACCGGCAGCCACAGGCGAAACGAGGGCTTCTTCGGTCCCGGCCGCGCAATCGACCCGGCAAGGCATTTTGTTGTTTCGGTCAACCTGTTCGGCAACGGCATTTCGACATCGCCGAGCAATGCGTCGCCCTCGCAGCAAGGTCCGGAATTTCCCTGCATCACGCTGTTCGACAATGTTTACTGCCAGCATAGGCTTCTGACCGAACGTCTTGGTGTCAAACGCATCGCGCTGGTTGCCGGGTGGTCGATGGCGGGCTGCCAGGCCTATCAATGGGCGGCGCAGTATCCGGACATGGTGGGCGCGATTGTTCCGTTTTGTGCCTCGGCCAAGACCTCACCGCACAATTTCGTCTTTCTCGAGGGCGTGAAGGCGGCGCTGCTGGCGGATGGCAGCTGGAACAACGGCGCCTACACCTCGCCACCCGTAAACGGCCTCAAGGCGTTTGGCCGGGTCTACGCGGGATGGGCATTTTCGCAGACCTTCTTTCGCGATGGCCTCTACCGCAAGCTGGGCTACGGGACGATCGAGGATCTTCTGTCGGATTGGGGTGAGGACCACGCCAAGAACTGGGACGCGAACAACCTGCTTGCGAAACTGTGGACGTGGCAGAAGGGCGACATCAGCGCGAATTCAACCTATCTCGGCGATTTCGAGAAGGCGTTGCGAAGCATCCCGGCGCGCGCCATTCTCGTCCCTTGCACGCAGGATCTGTACTTCCCGCCCGCCGACAACGAGATCGAGGCCCGGCATATGGTGAACGCGCAACTGCGCCCGTTCGATTCACCGTTCGGGCATTGCGTGGCCAACCCCGGCAACGATCGGGAATTCGAGCGCTTCCTCGACCAATGCATTCGCGACGCGATGGCCGCATAACGAAGCTGGAATACAGGTTTATCGCTAGTTGAAGTCTCGCTTGAGAAGAAACTGGTTCTTGTACATCACAAGACCAGTCATGATTTCAATCGAGGAAATGTCCGATTCACTGTAGCAGTGCACCGTCAGGAAATTGGTCAGATCGTCGTAAGAATCAAACACGACCTCGACCAGGAGATCGTAGCGGCCGCTGACCCAGAGCGCGTACACCACCTCGGGATGCACGCCAAGCCGTTCCGCCACTTTCGCCGGCGACCAGCCTGGCGCCACCTTGATGCCGAGCATGGCGTCGGTCCGGTATTGCATTGCCGTCGGATCGACGACGGCGACAATGGTCAAAACGCCTGCTTCCTTCATCCAGGCGACGCGGTTGCGCACCGTGCCTTCGGAGACATCCAGAATTTCGGCGATCGAGCGGAAACTCATTCGCCCGTCGCTTTGCAAGTGCCTGATGATCTGTTGATTCAAAGCATCGTAAGGTGATGCTCGCGAAGCTCCAGACTGCCGGTCTGCATCTTCGTCATCGAGCGAATTGACTACATTGGTCATTTCGAAAAAGCCTATCTCAGATGTGTATTGGCATTACCCAGGAAAGTGGTCGACATAGGATTGTGGGTTGTCCACGGTGTCGCCCGCTTCGAACATCAACCGGCAGATCGCGCATCTGGCGTTGCCTCATCATGAACGCATGCCGTTAAGCAAATCCGTAACCGTGATCACCCCGATAGGACTGCTATGCGAATCGACTACCACGATAGGGTCGTAATTCGAAGCGTTCACCTTCAACTTGATAAGACTATCGAGGTCAGTGTTCTCCGTAACGCTTGAATAACGTTCGAGGTTCGCGCCGCGACGTCCATGCGTCCCGCGGTACTGATCTATTCCGCACATCAGGGAATGAGCTCGAACGAACTTCAGCTTCGAGATACCGTGGACGAAATCACGAACATAGTCGTCCTTCGGATTCGTCACGATCTCCTCGGGCGTGCCGATCTGAACGAAACGCCCCTCTTTCATGATCGCAATGCGGTCCCCGATGCGAATTGCTTCGTCCAGGTCGTGGGTGATGAACAATGCCGTCTTGTTCAGTGTTTTCCAGATACGCAAAAACTCGTCCTGGAGCTGGCGGCGGATGAGCGGGTCGAGCGCGCTAAAGGGCTCGTCCATCAGTATCAGTTCAGGATCGGTCGCGAGCGCGCGAGCCAGGCCCACCCGCTGCTGCATTCCACCCGACAGTTCCGACGGGTAGCGATCCGCCCATTGCCCAAGGTGCACCAGTTCGAGCTTTTCCTGGGCGATGGCCAGCCTTTCGGCGCGCTTGACCTTGCGCACTTCCAAACCGAAAGCGACGTTGTCGCGTACGTTCCAGTGCGAGAACAGGCCCGTGTTCTGGAACACCATGCTGATCTTTTCGGCGCGAAGACGCCTGAGTTCTTTTTGAGAAGCCGCTCCTATGTCCTGGTCCCCGATCAAGACCTGCCCCGCCGTGGGCTCAACCAAACGGTTCACATGCCGGATGAGGGTAGACTTGCCGCTACCCGATAGCCCCATGATGCAAAGGATTTCACCCGGATAGACGTCGAAACTGACACCCGCGACGCCGGCTATTGCGTGAAATCTCTCCAAGACCTCCGCCCTCGCCAGATTGTCCCGCTTGAGCGCCTCCATCGCCTCGGCAGGATTTGGCCCAAAGATTTTCCAGATATCGCGGCACCTAACCACGGGTTTCGCATCGGCTTTCATCGTCATCCTTCAAGGCTTTTGACTGGGCGCCAGCGCCGGCCCGTTGAAATCATACGAGCGGCGCCGGCGCCATGAACAGTGTGCGTTTACTTGGCCGCCCGCGCTTCCTCGATCCAGCCATCAAACTGCGCTTGATTTGCAGCAATCCACGTCTCGGCATGACGGCGAATATCGGCAGCGGATTTCTCCCCGTCATTTATCTGCAGATTTTCCTTGTTCACTTCTTCGATGGGAACCGTGACCAGTTCGAACCACCGCTTTGCGATCGGATTGGCCTCGAGGAACTTGTTGTTCGCAATTATCCGGATGTTGTTGACCGAGAATCCCACATTGCGCCCATCGGGCAGCGTCGTGTTGTCCTTGGCGTCATCCGGCAGAGCGGTGAAGGGAACCTCGAGCCATTCGACTTCCGTGCCAGGACGCAGGACCTGCGAAACCCACAGCGGCGTATAGGTGTAGTACAGGACGGGCTCCCCCGCCTTGAAGCGGCTTACGACGTCGGCCGCCATCACCATGAATTGCCCCTGATTGTGCGTAACGGTTTTCCGCAGATCATAGGCATCCATCTGGTGCTCGATCACTTTCTCGCAGCCCCAGCCCGGAGGGCATCCAGCCAGGTCCGCCTTGCCATCGCCGTCGGTGTCAAAGATCTTTGCGATTTCGGGGTCCTTCAATTGCTCAACGTTCTTGATCCCGTATTTCTCCGCGGTTGCCCTGTCGACAAGATAGCCTTGCCCCGCCCCGGAGACCAGCGAGCCGAGCCGGGTCATCGCATCCGTGCCGCCTGCCTTGTCGAAATAGCTGTTTTGCAGCGGCTCCCAATGTACCGCCGTGAAATCGGCATCGCCTTGCCCAACTGCCAAAGTCATCGACGGGATATCGAGGTGGCTTACCGGGTCGACTTTGTAGCCCAGTTTTTCCAGCCCTATGTTGACGATCTCGGTCTGAAACAATCCTTCCAGCAGGCCATCGTCCGCCGGCCTGACCACGCCAAGATCCTGCGCGCTTGCTGTATGAGCGCCCGTGATGGTCAGGAAGGATATGAACGCGCATGCGAGACTGTTCTTAAAGCTTGCCATTTGCTGTCCTTTCTCGGTGAAGTAGGTGTGACTGGAATATCGATCGCAAAAACCCAATGGGGCCACGATGCGTCCATCGGGTCCTGTTTCGCGATTGTTCGGTTATGCTGCTTGTGATCCGGTCGAGTATCATTGCCAGGATGACGATGCCGATGCCGCCAACCGCGGCCAGGCCGACATCCAGGCGGCCGATGCCGCGCAGGACCATTTGCCCTAGCCCTTCGACGGCAATCATCGACGCGTAGACGACCATCGAGAGCGCCATCATGATGGTCTGGTTAACGCCAGCCATGATCGTGTTTGCCGCCAAGGGTATCTGGATACGGAAAAGGATGCGCGATTCCGGCGCCCCGAAGGCCCGAGCAGCCTCTATGGTGTCAGAGGGAACCTCCCGCAGACCGAGATTGGTCAAGCGGATTATCGGCGGCAGCGCAAACACCACCGTCACGATGATGCCCGGCACATTGCCAATGCCGACCAGCATGACCACCGGGACCATGTAGACGAACCCAGGCAAGGTCTGCATGACATCGAGAATGGGCCGCAGGATCGCCTCGACCCGATCGCTCTTGGCGGACCAAATTCCCAGCGGAAGCCCGATCGCAACGGCGAACAGAACCGACGAAAGCACCAAGGCAATCGTGGTCATGGATTCCTGCCACATGCCAAGAAAGCCCATGAGGGTCATGGCAGCCGTGCAGAAAATCGCGGTCCGCAGGGTTGTGAACTGCCAGCAGAAGAAAAACAGCAGAACGAGAAAAATGACCGGGTTAAACGAGATCAGCGACTGCTCGATGGCATCGAGGACCGTTCCAACGGGAACGCGTATCGCGTGAAAGATCGGCCGGTATTCTTTGACGACGTAATCGAGAAACGATTGAATCCAGTCGCCGAGCGGTATGTGGTAAATTTCGAATGGATCGACCATATTGCGCTCCTGTTGACCTTCGGCTGCGTGTTGCCGTCAAAATTTGCGATATTCCAAAGGCACCCGATCCCGTTCGCTGAATGCCGCGCCGAACTCGTCCGGACCACTTCCCCAACCGATTTCTTATCTGGCTTCCCCGGCCATTGTTTTATGCGCCCACGTTTCCGGCGCATTCAAAGTAAAGCCTATATCTACGTAACGCGCAACGAAAATGTGCTGTGATTGCAATATGCGTATCTCTTTTGTGAAATTTATGTTGAAATATCACTTGGAGCGGCTAGGATGATGGTGTGGACGCTCGCATTCCCGTGAACTTCCAAGGGCAGGCGACCAAGCGGCCTGCATAGAAATCCTATTGGTGACAGCAATGGTCGAAATCACATTCATCGAGTTCGATGGCAGCCGGCGGAAATGCGAGGGGCAGCCAAAAATGTCCGTGATGGAGGTGGCGGTTCAAAACCAGGTCGAAGGCATCGACGCCGATTGCGGCGGCGCGTGCGCCTGCGCAACGTGCCACGTCTACGTGGCCGAGCCTTGGATGGAAGTCGTGGGCGATCGCAACCAGATGGAAAACGACATGCTCGAATTTGCTGTCGACGTGCGCGGAAACAGTCGACTGGCTTGCCAGGTCAGGGTTTCCGAAGAGCTCCACGGCCTGGTCGTGACGGTTCCGGAAAAACAATTCTGAAGCATCGGCAAGGACGGATCTCCAGGAATTGCTGGAGTGGAAGCTGCGACATGGAATTTCAAGGAACTATCGAGCTTCCAGATGTGGAGGCGCATCAAGCGGGGAAAGTGGCATGCAAAAGCTGTGTATCCATCGCTACTTGCGATCGGTTAGAACCGCCTTGTACAAAATCCTGCTGGCACGGGCTGGTCGGATTTTAAGCAACGATGCGGTTGAAGAACTTTGTTTTCCGGGAAAGATCGGTCGGTAGAGCCCGGTTCCTGCAGTTGCAAGATTGTCGGCTGTGCAATGTTCACAGCAAATGAGATGCGCTGCAAGTCAGCCTGATCCAGACGCTGCCCCTTGAACGGGCAGCGATGCGAAACGCCTGTATTCTCATGCCGAAGCAGTGCCGAGTTGCTATTTCCTGTAGCTCGCTATGCGCAGCAGGATGAACGCCGGGACGACAATCGCCGCGCCCAAGAGGATATAGCCCAGGAAGCGGTCAATGGCGCGAAAGCCCATGTTCCAGATGTCGAGGAAGAAATTCTGCACGCCACGCAGCACATCGTAGGGCGACCAGCCGAACGTATGCATGACCAGGCCGACGAGAAACGAAACGACCAAAAGCTTGATGATTACCCTGAGCGGCGAGTCACCGAGAAAGCGGGCCAAGGCGGACAAGGCGGTCTCCTTCGATTCCGTTCAGACCCTTGAGATACGTGAGCCGCGACAAAGCTTCAAGCGGCATGGCTTTGCGATTGCCCAAGGCACGGAGCGCATGCTAACGAAAGCGGCGCGCGGGTATGATGTAATGGTAGCTTGTCAGCTTCCCAAGCTGAACGCGAGGGTTCGATTCCCTCTACCCGCTCCAAACCCCATACCAAGATTGCCGTTTGCGGCAAGCGAAGCCAAAGAGGTAGAACCGAGGGCCACGGCCGTGCCGCGCCCCCGGTTGTCACCGTTTCTCAATAGATGTCGAAGTCGAAATACTTCGCCTGGATCGTCTTGTAGGTGCCATCCGCAACGATCGCATCGATGGCGGCGTTGAATTTCTCACGCAGCGCGTTGTCGTCCAGACGCACCGCAATGCCCGCTTCCGTCTCGGTGCCATTGACGTCGCCGATCAACTTGCAGCAGGCTCCGTCGGCGGCGTTCTTCAGCCAATCGACCAGAACGAACTTGTCGGAAATCACCGCATCCAGCCGGCCGTTGATGAGATCCTGAACCGCCTCTTCCTGTGTCGGATAAAGCTTCACGTCTGCTCCCGCCTTGGCGTAGAAATCCTCGGCGTAGATCGACTGTGTCGTGGAAGCCTGCGCTCCGACCGTCTTGCCGGCCATCGAAGCGGGATCGGTTTCGGTCAACGCACTGTCCTTCAAGGCGGCAACCGCCAGCGGCGTGACGTAATACTTGTTGGTGAAGGCGACCTGCTTCTTGCGCTCTTCGGTGATCGACATCGAAGCGACGATCGCATCGAACTTGCCGGCCTGAAGGGCGGGAATGATGCCGTCCCAGT
Source organism: Mesorhizobium sp. Root552 (assembly GCF_001427285.1). GTDB lineage: Bacteria > Pseudomonadota > Alphaproteobacteria > Rhizobiales > Rhizobiaceae > Mesorhizobium. Next base: position 193,341 of record NZ_LMFV01000023.1, on the reverse strand, counting down.
CCTGCGTGACGAATTCGCATTCGGCCTTCATCTGGGCGCAAAGCGCATTGGCGATGTCGACATCGAAGCCAATCAGTTTTCCGTCGGCCGTGATGCTGTTGAACGGCGGGTAAGCGCCTTCCGTGCCGATCTTGATCTTGGTTGCATCCTGAGCCCACGCATATGACCCTGAAACAGCCAGCATCGCTGCTGCAGCAGCGCCCACGATCCATCCGGAAATCCGCATTCTGTCACCCCCTTGGCAAAACCGGCGACGGTGGCCGGCACCGCAGCCAAGCACGGCGCGGTCCGCGAAACAAGGCTGGAGCACGGCTGGCACAGAAGTTACGCCGTGCCAGCACCTCCCATAAGGCTTCCCCTAGTCGGCAACCCGTTTGCAGGTGCTTGCAACGATCCTTGGTGAATTCACCATTTCATAAACGCCGTAGATCGGGCCTGCTCCATTGGCCAACTGGCAAGTCCAGGTGCCGCTCTTGTCAATTCCGGTGTCGTCGCTGGCGACCGTGGAAGCTTCCACCGGGGCTTCGATCTGCCGGCAGTATTCCATCAGATTGTCCAGGTTCGCGGTGAAGGCGGAACTCCAGAAGCCGAAGAAGCCGCCGCCGCCCTGCTTGCACATCCAAGGCTGGAAATCGGCTTCGGCAACATGCTGGGGCTTTTTGGACGAGGTGTCAGGCGTCGCCAGCGACGCGGACTTGGCATCCTGCTGGCGCTTGGCTTCGGCAGCTTGCGCCTTCTCGTCGACACACCCTGTTGGCCCGTTCTTCAACTCACAATTCAAACCGTCGCCCGACTGCGCGCTGGCAGCGGACGCACCCTGATCTGCCGAGGTCGTGGCCCCATTTTTGTTGCCGCAGCCTGGTGTCTGCGAAACACCCAAGACCAACGCCGCCGCAAGCATTACCAGCTTCATACACCCCTCCCCTTCAATTGCCTTGAAAGTTGCCCGAACCCAAAAACGATGAGAATTCGCAGTGCCAGTTATTCAAAAGAAAACGGAGATACGCTTCCGGTACTTGAACTATTGCTTTTCCATTCGACAACCCGGCCGTTGAAGAGCAGTTCCGGTAGTCAGCCTGCCGGGCGAAAATGCTTCGACAGTTTCAGGCCCTGCGCCTGATAGTTGGAGCCGAGATCGGTGCCATAAAGTGCCTTCGGGCGTTTCAGCATGTGCTCGTAAACGAGCCGGCCGACGATCTGGCCGTGGTCGAGAATGAAGGGCACCTCATGGCTGCGCACTTCAAGCACCGCGCGGCTGCCCTTGCCGCCCGCAGCCGAGTGGCCGAAACCGGGATCGAAGAAGCCGGCATAGTGGACGCGGAATTCGCCGACGAGCGGATCGAACGGCGTCATCTCGGCAGCATGGAGCGGCGGCACGTGCACGGCTTCCTGGCTGACGAGGATGTAGAATTCATCCGGGTCGAGCACGAGTTCGCCGGCACCGCGGTTGTAAAGCGGCTCCCAGAAATCGAACACGTCGTGGGCGGCGCGCTTGTCGACATCGACGAGGCCGGTGTGGTGCTTGCCGCGGTAGCCGACGAGGCCGTTCTTATCGCCGGCCAGATCGATGGAGAGCGCTATGCCGCCCCATGATATGTTGGGCGGGTCGGTCGCGACCAGCGTCTCAGCGTCGTGCAGGTCGTGCAGTTCGCTTTCCGACAGCACCGCGTGGCCGATGCGGAAACGAATTTGCGACAGGCGCGAACCGGTACGCGCGACGATCGGGAAGGTGCGCGGACTGACCTCGAGATAAAGCGGGCCGTGGTAACCGGTGGCGATCTTGTCGAATTCGGCGCCGTTATCGGTCATGACGCGGGTGAAGATGTCGAGACGGCCGGTCGAGCTTTTCGGGTTGGCCGAGGCCGAAATATCCGCAGGCAAGGCCAGCGTTTCCAGAAGCGGAACGATATAAACGCATCCCGTTTCCAGCACCGCGCCGGCAGTGAGGTCGATTTCATGCAGCTTGAGGCGGTCGAGCTTGTCAGCGACGCTGTGGTTGGGGCCGGGCAGAAAGCTGGCGCGCACCCGCCACGCCTTTTCACCAAGCCGCAGGTCGAGGCTGGCCGGCTGGATCTGGTCCTTGTCGAGTGCGCGTGGCGTTTTCAGGGCACCGCTGTCAAACAGCGCTGCTATGTCCTGATCGGGGAGAATGCCTGTCTGTCGCAATATCCGCTCCCGCGGCCAACTCGAAGCCACCTACAGACCTCTTAATCACGCGGGTAATTGACGCAAGCGGTGGTGAGGTCTAAAGGGGCTTTATCCCGTGGTGATTTGGCCGGTCGGCTTGCAGCCACGTTAAACAAGTCGCTAAAGGACCGTCGGGCCGCCAGGCCATGTGGACCGGTTGCGACTTTCGCGGCCGGTTTTTTTGTATTTGGGAACGGACCTATGACATCTGACGGCAAGCGCAACTGGAAGCCGCAAACCACGCTCATTCATTCCGGAACGCTGCGATCCCAGTTCGGGGAGATGTCGGAATCGATCTTCCTTACCCAAGGCTACGTCTACGAAACCGCCGAGGCTGCCGAAGCGCGTTTCAAAGGCGAAGACCCCGGCTTCATCTACTCGCGCTACGCCAACCCGACCGTCGACATGTTCGAAAAGCGCATGTGTGCCTTGGAAGGCGCGGAAGACGCCCGCGCCACCGCGTCCGGCATGGCTGCTGTCGCGGCGGCGATCCTGTGCAGCCTGAAGGCCGGCGACCATATCGTCGCGGCGCGCGCGCTGTTCGGCTCCTGCCGCTGGATCATCGAGACGCTTGCGCCAAGCTACGGCATCCAGTCGACGCTGGTCGACGGCACCGACATCAGGAATTGGGAAGAGGCGGTTCGGCCCAACACCAAGCTGTTCTTCCTCGAAAGCCCGACCAACCCGACGCTCGAGGTGATCGATATTGCTGCGGTTTCCGCGCTGGCCAACTCGATCGGTGCCCGCGTGGTGGTGGACAACGTGTTTGCCACGCCATTGCAGCAGCGCCCGCTCGAGCTTGGCGCACATGTCGTGGTCTATTCGGCGACCAAGCATATCGACGGCCAGGGCCGTTGCCTGGGCGGCATCGTGCTTTCCGACAAGGCCTGGATCGACGAAAACCTGCATAACTACTTCCGCCACACCGGCCCCAGCCTGTCGCCGTTCAACGCCTGGACGCTGCTGAAAGGACTGGAAACGCTGCCGATCCGCGTCGCTCAGCAGATGCAGTCGGCAACCCGCATCGCGGACGTGCTGGCCGACCGGCCGGAAATCGAACGCGTCATCTATCCGGGCCGGGCGGACCACCCTCAGGCCGACATCATCAAGAAACAGATGTCGGGCGGCTCGACGCTGATCTGCCTCGACGTGAAGGGCGGCAAGAAGGCCGCTTTCGCGTTCCAGAATGCGCTCGACATCATCCTGATCTCGAACAATCTGGGCGACGCGAAGAGCCTGGTCACCCATCCGGCAACCACCACGCACAAGAACCTGACCGACGAGGCACGCGCTGAAATGGGCATCGGGCCTGGGACGTTGCGGCTATCGGTTGGGCTCGAGCATCTTGACGACCTGCTGCAAGACATCGAGCAGGCACTGGCCAGCGCAAAGGCCGCCTAACGGGCGAGCGTCGACCAGGCCATTTTCATGGCATGATGCAGGGTGGCCTCGTCGGCAATGTCGAGCGCCACCTTGGTCCAGCCCTTCTGGCCCCACGAGCCGTCGACGGGCGAAAAGACCGTGCGGGATGTCTCCATCAGCAGTTTTTGCTGATCGGGCGCGAGTTTCAGCACGGCGCGGCTATCCTTGTCGCGCCATGTCGCAAATATCCGGCCTTTGACCCGAAAGTCGGTCACATCGAAATGACCACCTTCGACCGCACCGGCAAAAGAAAGCGCCATGTCTCGAAACCGGGAACCAGTGACCATCGTAACTGCCTTTGCCCTGATCATGCCGCAAACAAGCTTATCAAGCGATACCGCCACGCTGGGCTGATTTCGAATTGACCAGATGGTGCGACAAGCCGATCCTCAGCCGTCCAGGAGGCGAACATGTACAGCGCCACGACACGCGACATCGAAGTGCGGGTGAGACCGTTCTATATCGAGGACCGGTCGGACCCTTCCGAGAACCGCTATGTCTGGGGCTATCAGGTAACGATCAACAACCAGTCCGAAGAGTTCGTCCAGCTGTTGTCGCGCTACTGGCATATCACCGATGGAACGGGGCGAGTCGAAGAGGTCAGCGGGGCCGGCGTTGTCGGCGACCAGCCGGAACTCAATCCCGGCGACAGCTACCAGTATACATCCGGCTGCCCGCTCTCGACGCCTTCCGGCATCATGGTCGGCCGCTACACCATGCGCAACGCCAAGGGCGACACGTTCGACATCGCCATTCCGGCGTTCTCGCTCGATTTGCCGGGCGTGAAGCGAACCGTGAACTGACGGCCGGAAACGCAAAGGCGCATCCGGCCGATCTCGTCTAGTTTGAACCTGCGAACGCTGCGGGGTCGAAATCATAGGCCGTCGAGCAGAATTCGCATGCGACGCGGATCCGGCCGTCTTCGGTGCTTTCCCGGATTTCCTCAGCGGTAAAGCCGCTCAAAATGCCGTGGATCTTGTCCTGCGAGCAGGAACATTGATCCGCCACTTCAACGGCATCGAACACCCGTACCCCATGCTCATGGAAAAGCCTGAATAGCAGACGTTCCGCGCCAACCGTGGGGTCTATCAACTCCGTCGGCTCCACGGTGGAAAGCAAGGCAAGCGTTTCCTGCCACGCGTTGTCGATCGGTTCGGGAGCAAATTCAGCGCTATCGCCATCACCGCCCGGAATGTCGGCTACGCGCATGCGCTCCGGAGCTTGCGGCAGGAACTGCGCCAGCAGCCCGCCAGCGCGCCACCGCTCACGCCCGCCCGGCTCGACCAGCTTGGCGACAGAGAGCCGCAGGTCGGTCGGGATCTGCTCGGACTGCCGGAAATAGATGCGCGCTGCTTCTTCGAGCGAAGTTCCGTCAAGCTGTACGATGCCCTGGTAGCGTTGCGTGTGAGCGCCCTGGTCGATGGTGAGCGCCAGCACGCCGGCGCCAAGCAGCGTTTCGTCGCTGACTTCGCCTGCCGCCACCAAGGCGTCGAGCCGCTCGGCGTCATAGCGGGCATAGGCGCGCAGAGCGTGCGGTGTGGTGAAATCAGTAACCAGCATATCGACCGGACCATCGGTGCGGGTCTGCAGGATGAACTTGCCTTCGAATTTCAATGACGTGCCCAACAGAACGGTAAGCACGCAGGCTTCGGCAAGCAAGCGGGCAACGGGTTCGGGATAGGCATGGCGCGAAAGAATCGCGTCGAGCATCGGGCCAAGCTGAACGGCGCGGCCACGCACATCGAGCGCATCTATGGCAAAGGGCACGACGTGATCGTCGCCCGCATGGCCAAATTCGCCGAGTTTCGGTTTGTGTTGAGTCAATTGCACGGTTTCCAGCATGACACATCTCCGGCCGCAGACCATCCCCTCGAAAAGAGGGCATGCCTCGGGTGGTCGGTATTTCAGGTGATGCGCCGGAGATAGGCATCACCCTGCCGCGGTTCAAGCGCAGCGGCTCAGGCGCCAAGGCACCAGGCGAGCACGGCCTTTTGCGCGTGCAGCCTGTTTTCGGCTTCATCGAACACCACCGAATGTGGTCCGTCGATCACCTCGTCGGTAACTTCCTCGCCACGATGGGCCGGCAGGCAATGCATGAACAACGCATCCCGCTTGGCCTTTGCCATCAAGGCGGCGTTGACCTGATAGGGCAGGAAGACATTGTGGCCACGCGCCCGGTGTTCCTGTCCCATCGAGACCCAACTGTCGGTGACGATACAGTCGGCTCCGGTCACGGCTTCCTCGGCTGTCTTGCTGAAATTCACCTTGCCGCCGTTTTCGCGCGACCAGTCGACAAATCTCTGCATGGGTTCGCTGCCGGGCGGAACGGCAACGTTGATGGTAAAGCTGAAGCGGGCCGAAGCTTCCATCAGCGAGTGCAGCACATTGTTGCCATCGCCGCTCCAGGCGAAGGTCTTGCCGGAAACCGAACCGCGATGTTCCTCGTAAGTCAGCATATCGGCCATCAATTGGCACGGATGGGTGTCGTCGGTCAGGCCATTGATGACCGGGATCGTCGCGTTTTCGGTCAGTTCGATCAGCCGATCGTGCGAGGTCGTACGGATCATGATCGCATCGACGTAGCGAGAGAGGACCTTTGCCGTGTCGGCTATGGTCTCCGAACGGCCGAGCTGCATTTCGGTGCCCGTCAGCATGATGGTTTCGCCGCCAAGCTGGCGCATGCCGACATCGAAGGACACGCGCGTCCTCGTCGAGGGCTTGTCGAAGATCATCGCCAGGACCTTGCCTTCCAGCGGCTTCGAGCGCTCACCGGCCTTGAGGCGCGCCTTGCGCGCAGCTGCATCGTCCAGAATGGCGCGCAGGTCCTGTCCGGAAATAGCAGACAGGTCGGTAAAATGACGAAGGCTCATCGATGATCTTCCGGCTATTTCGCGGCCGCGAGGGCTTCGGACATGGTCTGTGCAGCCGCGCGGATGCGGCCAAGGCCGTCCTGGATTTCCGCATCCGTCACGGTAAGCGGCGGCAAAAGGCGGATGACGTTGTCGCCGGCTGGCACGGCAAGAAGCTTCTGGTCACGCAAGGCCATGTTTACCTTGCTGTTCGGCGCAGCGCATTTGAGGCCGAGCATCAGGCCGGTTCCGCGTATGCCTTCGATGATTTCGGGAAACTCGTCGGCAACGGCGGCGAGACCCTGCTTCATCAAGAGAGCCTTGCGCTGTACGTCCTCAAGGAAGCCGTCGGCCAGAACCACGTCCAGCACCGCATTGCCGACCGCCATGGCGAGCGGATTGCCACCGAAGGTCGTGCCGTGGACGCCGGGGGTCATGCCCTTGGCAGCCTCGTCGGTGGCGAGACACGCGCCCATCGGGAAGCCGCCGCCGATGCCCTTGGCGATCGCCATCAGGTCGGGGGTGATGCCGGCCCATTCATGCGCGAACAGCTTGCCGGTGCGGCCGATGCCGCACTGCACTTCGTCGAAAATCAAAAGCAGGCCGTGCTTGTCGCAAAGCTGCCTGAGGCGCTTGAGCGACTGCACCGGCAAGGAGCGAATGCCGCCCTCGCCTTGCACCGGCTCAACAAGAATGGCTGCCGTTTCGGCAGTGATCAGCTTTTCGGCGGCGTCGATGTCGTCGAACGGCACCTGATCGAAGCCATCGACCTTGGGGCCGTAGCCTTCAAGGTACTTCTGCTGGCCGCCGGCAGCGATCGTCGCCAGCGTGCGGCCATGGAAAGCGCCCTCGAAGGTGATGGTGCGATAGCGCTCGGGATGACCGTTCACATAATGATAGCGGCGCGCCGTCTTGATGGCGCATTCGAGAGCCTCGGCGCCCGAATTGGTGAAGAACACCTTGTCGGCGAAACTTGCATCGGCCAACCGCTCGGCCAGCCGATGCTGGTCCGGGATTTCGTACAGGTTGGAGACGTGCCACAACTTGGCGGCCTGGCCGGTGAGAGCTTCCACCAGATGCGGGTGGCCATGGCCGAGCGAATTGACGGCGATGCCAGCGGCGAAATCGAGGTATCGCTCGCCCTTGTCGGTGATCAGCCAGGCGCCCTCGCCCCGGTCGAAGGTCAAGGGAACACGAGCAAAGGTCTCGTAAAGCGCCGAACCGCTCATTATATGCGTCTCCGGAACCGGAAAATCAAAAAGCCGCCCACGCGGCGGCTTTCGCGGCTTATCATGTTTTTCAGCCACAGTGTCAACGGAAACGTGGCCAGGCGCATGATTGGCCTTCCCCTACGTAAGCTGTTTTGCATCAGCGAGCGGGCAAGTTGGGGAAAACCGAAAAAACAGATTCGTGTTGCCTTTGGGACTCTTGTCACCGAGTCAGCGCGTAAGGTAATTGTGGGCAGGAAATAACTAGATTTCGTGCGGCGGATCTAATCACCCCAGTATATGTGGTGCCCAGCTGGCTTTTGCCGGATCGGGAAGGGAGTCCAGAGTCGCACGGTTCAAAGGAGCGCAGTCTCATGAACTGGACTGACGAGCGAGTCGAACTCTTGCGGAAACTGTGGTCGGAGGGCTTGAGCGCCAGCCAGATCGCAGCACAGCTCGGCGGCGTCAGCCGCAATGCCGTCATCGGCAAGGTGCACCGGTTGAAACTGTCGGGGCGCGGCCGTACAAGTGCAGCGCCTGCGCGCCAGAAAAAGACTTCGCAAGGCGCAAGCGTCAGCAAGTCTGTCTCGCGGGCGGCCAGCACCACGCGCCATGTGACGACATCCATCGGGGCGACCGCGCTGCAGGTTCAGTTCGACGCCGAACCAGTCGCACGCACCTACCTGCGCCCTGTGGAAAACGTGGTGGTCCCAATCTCGCGCCACCTGACGCTGGTGGAACTGACCGAGCGCACCTGCAAGTGGCCGAACGGCGATCCCCTGTCGGAAGATTTCCATTTCTGCGGCAATGATGCCGCCGAGACCGGCCCCTACTGCACCTATCATTCGCGCATTGCATTCCAGCCAGCTTCGGAGCGGCGGCGGGTTCGCTAAGACGCCAAGCGCGCCTTTGCAGCGCAAGGGCCATCCTGCTCCTTGACCATGCACGGCATGGCCCGCAATCGGGACGCGCGGCGCACGTTTTGCTATGCAGCCTGATATGCCTGCAATCTTTGCGGGCGCATGATTCAACCTGAAGCTGATGGCGCGATCTAGATCGCACAACTACGATCTGTATCGTGAATTGGAATAGGCTTGTCGAGGCGATGAGGCAGCCATTTTGTGCGCCCGTCCTGTCTGAAGTGCTGCAAGGAAGCGACGCCAGCCCGCAACTGACGTCGACATCGCGTGGTCGTAGCCCGACCTTCGCCCGAACAAGCGGCGTCGTTGGCAACAGCACACTGACCACTTCCACCATCGGAATAAATTCGAGGCGGCCCGGCGGACTACCTTTCCGCGCCCGGTACGCAAGACCGTTGGCAGATTTCAACCCGTGCGGGAACCATAGGAGGTCGCTGACATCCGGCTAGCAGCTCGCGTTGCGGCCAAGGCCAACATGGCGTGGATTGGTCGCATCACGAGGAATATTTCAAACGTGCATTCCGCAATTGAACGGGGGCCGTTCAACAGCGGCAGGGGCTTGGGGGAATTGAATGCAGTCGTCCGTTGCGGGCGGCGGGAGGGATGCGCAACGTGGAGGGCACGTTGCGCGCGACGAAGGTGCGGCAACAGCGGGAAGCGCTCCCGCATCTGCCTCGCCTCAAATTGCCTATCCCGAAGTCGATGAATGGCACCCGGTTCTCAAGAGGCTTTCCATAGATCGGGAGGTCGCGATTGAAATAGCGGCTCTTGCCCGTAAATCAGGCGAAGACTTCGTTTCCCGCCTCCTTGCGTCGGGTGTCGCTAGCCGTATCGACTTGACCGGAGCCATCGCCGCAGATCTCGGTTTGAAGGCCTGCCACAACATCGACCCGAAGAGGCTGATCGCCAGCGACGACCAACTTGTCATGGTGTTGCGGGGCGGCGGCGACAACCTTCCCGTAAAGCTGCTCGAAAAGGATGGCTCCGTTTCCTTTCTCATCCCCTCCAGACGCATCCGGCTGGATTGGATGCGCGCCTATGTCCGGTCCCATCCTGATCTTACCCAGCATCTCAGAGTTGCCGACATCGACGATCTCCAGGCGGCGGTAACGGAGCGGGTCCGCCCGTTTCTGGCCCGGATCGCGGTTAACGGCCTTTCCGAGCGCTTTCCCGAGATGTCGGCTCGCGTCGTCGCCAATGGCTGGCAAGGTGCCGTTCTGGGAATTTTCATGACCATGCTGCCAGTCGGTCTTGCCTTGGCGCCTGGCCTCACGCTCGGGCTGTTGCACGGTCTGGCCACATTTTTCTTTTTCGCCTGCGTAGCGCTGAGGTTCGCCGCGGTAGCGTCGGTGACAACGGGCAAGCGCCTGCAACGTATCGAGACGCCGCCGGCAAACGCGCCTGTCTATTCGGTGCTGGTTGCTCTCTACAAGGAAGCTGACATCGTGCCGGACCTGCTTACGGCGCTGGACTGGATTGTCTGGCCTCGCGACAGGCTGGAAATCAAGCTGGTCTGCGAGTCAGACGACGCCGAAACGCTGGCAGCCATCGAGATGCGCCCGCTTCCTTCCCACATCAAAGTCGTCCGGGTGCCGCCGACGGGACCGCGGACCAAGCCGAAGGCCCTGGCCTACGCCTTGCCGATGACGAGAGGCGAGTTCGTCGCGCTCTATGATGCGGAGGATTGGCCCGATCCGATGCAACTTGCCGAGGCGTGGACAAGATTTCGTGAAAGCGGGCCGGAACTGGCGGTTCTGCAGGCCCCGCTCGAAATATCGAATCCAAGCGAAAGCCTTATCGCCCGCATGTTCGCCTTCGAATACAGCGCCTTGTTTCACGGGCTTTTGCCGTGGTTGTCGCGCCATAGGCTGATGCTGCCGCTGGGCGGGACCTCCAACCATTTCCGCCGCGCGGCGCTTGAGGCAGTCGGAGGTTGGGACCCGTTCAACGTCACCGAGGATGCCGACCTCGGCACGCGTCTTGCCCGCTTCGGATATCAAGCCGCAACCATTTCCGCGCCGACCTATGAGCAGGCTCCGATCAAGCTTTCGGTCTGGCTGCCGCAACGCACGCGCTGGTTCAAGGGTTGGGCGCGCACTTTTCAAGAAAACATTATATCGTTGTTTTTGCTACGTTATCATACGCATGTGAACTCGACATGCCAGCATATAGCAACTCTATAGCAACATTCGAGCTTTGAGCGTTGCCAAAATAGGGATTTTTTCCTATATTCTAGAAGCACCAACCGCAAATGTGAGAATAGCAATGTCGGCGCCCGGAACTGAACTACAAATTCGATTCGCAATCGCATTCGCGCGAAATGGGGGCAACTCCACCGCCGCTGCACTCGAAGCTGGATATTCGCCTAAGTCTGCCGAGGATTTAGGCAGGCGTGCTCTTGAGTCTCCAATAGTCAATGAAATGATTTTGGTCGAGCTTACGCGGCAGCGCGCTAGAGCCGGCGTCATAGGCCTCAATGCGCTCGTGCAAGTGGCGACAAATGACAAGGCGCCGGCGCCTGCAAAGGTCGCAGCGGGCCGCGCGCTACTTGAATTTGCGGGTGTGGCGGGCTCCGCTGTGGACGACGAACGTTGGCGAGGAAACGGAAAGCCCGCGCCAGACTATAAGGCTATTCTTGATTCGTTTGCCGCTGCGGGCGTTGCGGCGAGTACCGTTCAGTGAAGCGCCCCAGGGCATCTCATAGAGATGAGCCCACCGCGCCCGCCGATATTGCCGAGGCGATAGAACGCATTTGCGGCGTGCCATGCCCGGCACCGGATGCGCCCAACCAGGCGGAGCTTTGGGCAGAGTACGAAGTGGTTGGTAATTTTTGCCTGTCGGCTCGCTTTTTGCCGCCGGGAGAGGCCCAGCGCAACGCTGCGGAATTCACGCTGCAGAATCCAGTCTATCCATTGGATATGACAAGGCCGCACATAGAGCGCGGCCTCGGTAGGAAATTGACGGACGATGAAATCGCTTTAAAGGCGATTCTTGACTAGTGCAACGGGACTATCGGTGCGGGAAAATCCTCCAAGGGCGACAAAAATTCACTTTCATCATACTCGTCAGCCAATCCAATGTGGAACGTGGCTATCGCATACGCTTCCGCCGCGCTAGCTGGTGCGAAGCCACGCCGCTCAGCTTCGAAAATCATTCTCTCGTCCGAAGCCTTCCCGTTTATCACAAACCTCTTTCGTATGTCCGGCGTACGAACGCCACAGCAAGCGATCCCCCGCGATCGGGCCCAAGCCACGATTGCTTTGTGCATCTCTTTTGCCGAACGCCGGCCTTCGGGGGTAGTTTGCCGCTTTGGCATTGCGATTAGCAATTTGCTGGCATGGATTGCCTTTGCGAGATCGTCCAGGCACCGAAACAACATATCCTCGACACCTTCGCTGTGGTGAGGTTCAATCGTAGCTGACATCATTGCGCCCCAACCACCGGCGGCGATGCCGAAAGACTTGCCGGGCGATACGGTAAGCAGTCTGGTTTGTGTAGACATATTGATTTTTCCTTGGTTTGAATCGCTCTCTAAGTGGAGCACAGTAAAAGTTGCGCGGAAACCACGCCGAGTCAACTGTAAAATTTTGTAACTGTCTGTTTTTAAAGTATTTTGTCTTCTTATAGGACCGGAACGCGGTGCAACAATACGCGACAATGGCAACACATTTTAGAAATCACCCCCTGGGGGGAGGGCGAAATCTTATTTGGTGAAGCCCATAAGCTGACTCTACTAATTTTGCAGGCTCTAGGAATCGGTTTGCAAGAGAACTATATGCTGCGGCAACCACGCACGGCACCGCATCGGTAACCACTGTCGGATAACAACACCGTGCAGCATTGAGTGTCAGCATCTCAGGCGTCCATGCCTTGGCGCGATGCTCTAGGGGTGTTGCCTAGGCCGAAATCGATAATGTGCAGAACGGGCGGCGCCCGATCCTCTTAGTCGATGATTTCTTGACCGAACACCCTGGAATGGAGTGACCGGGCTAACCCTCCAACCCCCATCAGGGACACACGTACGCAAGTAGAAACGCGAACAGAGTGATTGCTATCGCCGAAAATATGAAGATGACAAAAAAATCCAACCGAGATATCCATGACGGTCCTGGTACCATGAGGAAAAGGGCCGGCGAAGCCATGTGCAATAGCCTAGGGAATCCCAACCGCCGGCCCTCTGCGCGAGGCGCGATACGCGGGCTTCAACGAGCAGCGGAATATCTGGTTCCAGTGAATTCGACCGAACTTGGCACGAAAATGGTCAAACGGGCAGCCGACGCACTAGCGTTTGGGGGGGGCAATAGCGCGCCGGCCTTTGCAGCCTCCTTGGATGACCGCTGGCAAACCCTATCCCTCCCGACCTTCCCTGACAATCAGGCGGAACAAACGGTGTTGAAGGCTCATGCCATGATGGCCCAAAGGATGCCGACAATCGCGATGATCGCGACCACCACATAGAACCATTCCTGCATGGTGAAGTGCGTTAGCGGCCCCATGCTTCTGCCCTCCAAAGGGCAAGAGTAGCAAACCCGTAAATCCTGACAACTTGAAAGGACTAGACTATGCTCGTCCGTAACTGGCGGGCCGTGCTGCGCTATGCGTGGACGGTGCGCTTGGCGATTGTCATCGCTCTGGTTCCGTGAGTCAGTGCAGCCGACACTGTTTCCGTGAGGTTCCAAAACCTGAGTACGACTTCATCGATCAACCTCACCAGCGGAACGCTACGGACGCGCGTCCGCAAGGCTTAACTGATCCGTTTGCTGGAGGGGGCGATAATCAAGATAGAAGTTCCAATCCAGCAAGTAATATCAAGCCAGAGGGAATATCGAAAATCTGGCGTTACCGCCGCGCCGATTACCCCAATCTCATAAAGAATCCCGCTCGCAAGTAGGCCTGCGGCGACCATGAAACGAGAAGTTGAGTAACATATGTATGAAACGAACGCGACAATAAACGACCCAATGGCTACCAGTAAAAAAATTGCCTGGCTGTAAAGTGGTGTCGGCAGAAAGATCGACAAAAATCCGCGATATGCCCGGCGAAGCGAATTATCAGAGAATTCAAAACCCAAGTTGTTCTTGTGCATTATCAGGGCGGGGCCAGGATACCAAAGCGGACCGCCATCCAATCCGAGAACGTATTTCGCCATTCGCATCCTGTGGTCCAGATAGCTTGAAGTGCTGCTTGTGATCGCGCGGAGCCAATCCGCACGGAGTTCAGCAATATCGTTTTCGCTGTCTGATCGTGTCGCGAACGGCTCCGTCTTCTTGCATACCCTGAAAATGCAGACGTAGTTTTTGCCGCTCCCGAAGTTTTCGCGTACTTTATCAAGCGACGGTACGTCGGGAACTATCGAGGGATAGCGGTCGGAAAAAAGAATCTCTCCCTTTTCGATCGAGGTGCCAGCGAGGTCGTACGCAAACAGTATCTGCGTTAGGTCCACGTGACGGGTGGCAAGGGTCGAGTTCAAATAGCTGCTCGCCGTCAACGAACCTACCGTCGCCACCACAATCACCATTGGAACCCATCGATACCTGATACCCGCCAGTAAGGCGATAACGGCGAATAGCGGGGGAGTTGCTGCTACTGCATTGTGGCGGAGTCCAACGGCGGCGACAAAGAGGATAGACGCCACAACGAGCAGCAAATAACCCTTTACGCGGTCGGGGTGGGATCCGCCCATGATACCTACAGCGAATGCAAGCATCAAAGTTGCGTGCATCCAGTTATCCGCCCAGATAACACCTATAAGCCCCCAAACAGGAGGTAAAATGAGTACGGCGTATATTGCGGCTCGACCCAAAGCCCTCTGCGGATAAATACTCGTTGCAAGCAAGTAGAGCGCAACGGCCAAGGTTGAGGTTTGAAAAACAAGCGGAAGAATCGGCCCTGCAATGATCCTGTCAAGATAGCCGACGGAAGTGATCAAAAAAGGAGATTGCCAATCATTAATTTGGCCAGATCGTGCCTGCTTGAAAAATGACACGCTGTCCGGGCTGAGCATGCCGGGGTAGAAAAAGTAGACCGTAGCCAGAACGTAAAACAGCAGAAACGCTATGTCATACCGAAAAATTCTATCCGGCATGTCGATGTCCAATTAACACTAGGTTGCTTGTGACACCCGCAAGACGAACCTTTTGGACTCGCCAATCCCAATCTGAAATTTCATTTGCAAGCGAAAGCAATCCTCTCTCCGTCAGTAAATTGAGGTTTTCTTCGTGCGAGAAAAAGTCCAACTTTGAATTTCTTAGAAGTCTGCGGAATACCGGCTTAGGAAGCCAATGCAAAAATGGGATTGAAGTATGAACCTCAATCGGAAACCACCTATTGGGAGTGGTGAGGCATACGGATTTTCGAGCGACGCGCGTGCATTCCAAGATCAGCCTTGCTTGGCTTTCCTTTGAACCTACGTGCTCCAGGACGGCGGACGAGTGCGCAACATCGAAGCTTTTGTCTTCGAAGGGTAAGTCTGTACCGTCCCCTTTGACAAACTTGATTCCAGGGAATTGAGCTTCCAAGTGGGAAGCGTCATCAAGGCCAACGGCGGTGATATTGGATTTGTGGGGGTACCAAAGCTCGATATAATTCGATGCGGAATATGTTTGGTCGGAGGTTGCCCCCACATCCAGTATCGTATCCCGCTCCGAGGCCACAGAGTTTTCGACAAAAAGCCTGTACATAGCCAGGCGCTGTCGGTGCGCCACTTTCATGGATAGACTATCGGCTCTGGCAATATTGTACTGACTGTTTGGCTTGTCTCCGCTCACAGGTTCAGGTTCCGATTTCGATGACCGATTGAAGGAAAGCGGTAAAAGCGAGTTGGAGCCCCAGTGCGATCAGTGTGCAGGATATGGTCAGAGTTCGCACCATTGATCCGTATTCTAGTGGGCCGAATGAGACGTTGGCCCAAAGCCAGATGGAATGAAACAGCCCGGCGATCCCAACAGCGGTCAATAAGGCACCAACGATTAGTAGGCGTTCCAAGGTTGCGGCCGACCTCAATCTTTCGCCCGTCACGCTTGCGGGGAGAAACCCCCTGAGAGCGGCATACGAGCGAGCCAAAATACCGAATGAAAAGCATTGCATGCCCACGATCATCGCCATGCACCCGACAATTAGGCTGTGTGTGTCCAACACAACGCTGGGGGATATCTGCACCGGCCCGGCAGCGAGCAAGATGGTGAGGATAGCACCCAGGCCAAAGACAACGGCGCCGGGGAACATAAACAACCAACGTGGGCTGTGTAGTAACAGGTATCTCAGGTGTCGCCATCCGTCATGCCAAGTGCGCAGATGAGGAGGGCGTGTTCTGCCATCGGGCGAGAGAGTGGTGGGAACCTCGGATATCCTAAGTCCCATAAGAGAGGACCGCACGACCATCTCACTTGCGAATTCCATGCCTGGCGCGGTCAACTGGAGGTCAAGCACTTTGTCTCGGTTGAAGCCGCGCAGTCCGCAATGGAAATCCCCGACATTAAGTCGAAAAAACAATCGCCCCAAGAATGACAGGACGGGGTTGCCCAGATAGCGGTGCAGCAACGGCATTGCTCCCGCAGAAATACCTCCCTGGAACCTGTTGCCCATTACGAGATCGGACCCCGAACGTAGCTCCGCGACAAATGGATCCAAAGCAGTAAAATCGTAACTGTCGTCGGAATCGCCCATTATTACGTATTGTCCGCGTGCGTTCTCGATGCCGTGTCTAAGAGCGGCCCCGTAGCCACGGATGGGTACGTTAACAACGCGAGCGCCGTGCGTGGCCGCAATATCAAGGGAGCCGTCTGTGCTTCCGTTGTCAGCGACAAGAACTTCGCCATGAATTTTCGATCTTGCGAGAAAGTTCTTTGCTTTGTCGATGCAGGTGGCCAACGTCTCCGCCTCATTCAGACACGGCATGAGAATCGTAAGCTCGATGTCGGTATTTACAGAGTTTCTAATATCCAAGTTCATGCTGTTTTGCTTTTGAATACCCATAGTGAGGAGACGAAATAACTTGCTATGCCGCACGAGGCGGTTGAAATAACTGAAAGGTATATGCTGCTTTGGATATAGAAATGGGAAAAATACGAAATTGATGATGAAATAAGTGCGGCCAATAACACCCATGCAGCATATTTAGGCAGCGTCTTCCGAAATCCCTGCTTAGATTTGAAGACAAAATTGTTCTGCAAGAAATACGAAATGACGAAGCATATTCCGTACGATAACAGCCCTGAATAGAAGCTCCCGAAGCGGGCATATTCCAGAAATAAAAGAAACAAGGCAAAATACAGGCCAGCGAGTGCGCTGCCAACGGCAACAAATCGTATAAATTGGGAATCCAATTTGTGCATATTCACCGTATCTGAATACGCACCCCATACCCGTTCCCGCGCGCACTTCGCCAATCGAAAGAATTGCGCCTAGCTAGCAATTTTCTTGCTGGAAACTCTCGACAACCTGAAAGGCCCACCCATGCGGCTCGTTTCCAATTTGAAGCGGGTGCTTTGCCATGCGTACAGCATTCGTTTCCTGCCGCTTGCCGGCATCCTGTCCGGGCTTGAAGTGGCGCTGCCTCTGCTCGATGGCATCCTGCCCATATCGCCCACGACATTCCCCGTTTTCTCCGCTCTTACCGCGCTGAAGGAAACCGATGAGACGTTCATGATTACCTCCGCACTCCTGTGCCTCTGTCTCTGCGCCGACTATACGCTGACCGCTAAGTCTCAGGTGGTGGTCCAGACACAGTTCATCCGCGAGAAGATCCCTGCGGCCTTGATCGCTCCGACATGCGCGAAAGCCTGGAGCAAGAAGGACGGCCCCGAAATCACCGACGACTTTGTTGCGCGTGGCGACGTGAACGAAGGCGGGCTGACTTACCGCGAGGCAAAGCTTGAAGGAATACGGCAATGGAACGCAGGCCAGGAATAGCAACCTTCATCCTCATAGCGGCGTTTCTGATCTGCGCCGCAGTCAGGACCTATCTTTCATTCTAGCAGTGCAGGGGCCAGGGAAATTGGACAAGGCAAATGCGATGGACGAGAGCGCCATACCCGTCAACAGAATGGTGGAGTTGCCCGAGGAAACGAGGCAATTCCTCGCTGGCCTCAGTCGTGACGATGTCGCGACGTTGAGAACCGGCTTGCCGATCATCAGGGCCATTATCGGCTTTGCAACGGTCACCAAGTGGCTCGCCATCGCCAGCTTTGGCATTCTCGGCGGCGTGGTCATGTTTGGCGAGAGCGTAATGAAGATTGTCAGTTGGTTCCGGCAGTGACCATATTCCCGACGCCGGGGAAATGACCGCCCGTCCTGCAAATCCGCAGGGTGGGTTTTTGTGCTGCCAGGGGGAAGATCACGGGTTGGTTCGCGCGCTGATCAGGGGCGTCATCGCGTTTCTGATTATGAACGCAGATTGTTTGCACCTGTGTGTAGGCGTATGCTGCTCACCGCCGAACAACGGCAAGATTTTCCAGGAGGAAACGATGGCACGCAAGTTCATAGACTGCCGAGAATTCCCCAGTGAAATGAAGTGCACCGTTGCAATCTCTGCGGATCGCGAGGACGAGCTAATTGACGCTGCAGTGCAACACGCGGTGTCTGTTCATGGAGAACACGATACACCTCAATTCCGCTCCGAGATCAGGAAGGCTATCCACGAAGGCGCACCAGCTGCTTGAAATTTTTCATGCGCTTGGCCCGCTCAGCTTCGGCTGGGCGGGCTTTTGCGTTGGGCCGGAACAAACCCGCCGAAATCAGCGTTAAGCGGCCTGAGGATCATCTAGCTTCCCTTCCTGACCCTCTGCCTAGGCCCGCCATCCTTGCGTCCCGTCTGGTGGCGGGCCTATTTCATGCCGTCAGGCATCATCAGCAACAACATTGGCTTCTCTACGAGTGTGTCCGCGAGATCCCCAATGGTCTGAAGTCACGGTGACGACTTGGCCCGCTCCAGCCTGCTGACTCCGTGAATCAGCCCAAATCTAGAGAAGGCTTCGGTGTGAGTGAATAGATGAATGGGTTAAGGAAGGTATAGACTTGAACTGACCACAGTACCACAATACGGAAGTGCCGAGATTCGGAGGGGAGTGGGCGCGTGACCTCTACTTTGGCGGAGCGAGCGAGCGAAATCAGTACTCTGATTTCTCGCCGTCTGCGCAACCATAGTGTGGGAAGTCGTGTAGCCAAAGCTGTGTTTTTCGGGCTTTTTGCGTTCGTGGCCGGGGCCTCGCAATTCTTGGAATTCTGGCCAAACAAGCCCAGTGGATGGCAAATTTCGGGCATTGTGGCATCGGCGCTGGTATTTGTCGGGGCACTTTACGCGGCCATTGCAGACGAAAATGCGCCGCAAGAACTCGAAACATCGCGTCGCGCAATCGAAACTGCCACCGAAGCCGAATATCAGGCGAGAGAAGCACTCGCTGAAATCGAAACGTTTCAGGCGGAGGCCCGCCGGGCCGTCAACCTTTACCTGTCAGTCTACGCAATGAGGGGTGCCTTGGAGCGCTTCCCGAGCTGGAAAGAGAAAAGTGACGCTGCCGTTGCAAAGGCTTTGGTGGAAGCTGCTGGCGAGTTCATGCACATCGCAGCTGGCTTCGAAATTTGGCACCGTTGGACATTTGGCATCTACCGTGCGCGCCTCAAAGGTGACAGGACAGGAAAGCGAGAGCTGATATGCGTAGCAAAACGTAGAGCTATCGAGTGTGATATTTCCCAAGCTCGGATCTGGGACGAAGGTACTGGAATCCTAGGAGTGGCGTTTACCAACCGCCAAGAGGTAATCATTGGAGACACCAGTGACACTTCTGTCAGAGCAGTGTTCGCTATGGGATCGCAAGCAAAACCCGAAGATGGGGAGCGCTATAAATCGTTCGCGGCGGTACCTATCCTAGTGGGCAGCGACGATACGCCGTGGGGTGTCGTCATTGCAACCAACGATCAGGATGGGCATTTTGTACCTAATGGAAGGACGGGTGTACAGAATGCGGAGATTGTTCGGGCTTTCGCGGGTATGGTCGCGCTAGGTGTAGGAATGTGCCAACTGTCGAACAACGAGGAGACGAGCCTATGAACGCTACTGAAGTCGTACGTCACTCGTCCGCGGAGGCCGAGATTGATCGCAAGGCAGAGCAACTCCTAGCCCGCATTTTGAGCGGCTCGGCTACGGATCATGAACAAGCCCAATACCGCGAATTGTCGGCAGAGCGTTCCCGTCGCATGATGCGCATAGGGCCGACGAAGGAATTCAAGGTCAGGATGCGAAAGTAGCTTTAGCACCACCGTGAGTTGAGAGGGGCCGGCAAGAGCGATCCCCGGCGACGGCCTAGACATCACTCAGAAGCGCGGCCAGGTCCATGCCACCTCGTCGGTATAGACGCTGTTCACCCGGTTGCCGGTCTTGCGGTTCAGGACGTTGAAACGGATATTCTCGGCTTCTGTGACGACGCCGACGATCTTGACGCCACAACTCACCGAACCAACTCGCAGGAAGCCTTTCCAGGTGGCACGCGGCGCAACCATGCTAATCTCCATCACCGAAGCGATTCGAACGGATGGGGTGAGGAATCGTTCCGGTCTATGTGATCAGCCAGCCGAATGCAGCCCACAGACCGAAAGCGACGATTGCGGCGATGATCAGTTTGCCGGCCGGGCCAATCTGCGGTTCGTGCGGGCGCTCTGGCGTCATGGCGCTTCGTGCTGATTTACGACCGTTTCCAGGTGCGCCACCACCTCTTTCAGGATGGCGCAAGATTCGTTGTTGATGGCGAAGGTGTACGACCCTTCTTTCGTATCGATCGTCAGCGAGGCAACCGGGGGTGTTTCATCAGGGAATACGCCTGTGCTGAAACCCACCGGTATCAGGGGCTTGATGCGCTTTCCGTCACGCTCTGCCATCGTCCTGTCCTTTATGAAGGGTTGAGAGGTCCAATCATTCCGGCATGGTCGGCACCGCCTCTTGTGACATTCACCTCGCGGCCTACGCGATAGAATTGCAGGTCGCCGTCTATATCTTGTTTCAACAGCGACTTCGCGTCCGAAACCCCCGTGGCGGGATCGAGCCAGGCATCATGGGCGGCAGGGTCAAGTATTATTGGTTGACGAGTGTGCAACTTCGCCATCGGTTCCTGCGCGGCAGCCGTGAGGATCGTGCAACTGGTGAGGTCGAGGCCGGGATTGTAGGCCCATAGACCGGCGAAGCTGATAGGCACCCCCCCAATGACCGGCTTTCGGGCGGCAACACGCGGCCGTGCCCGAACATCCCGCGTTCTGCCTCGGGCGCCTGAATGTCGTAGCCGTGAAGCGCATACCAAAGCCGCTCGCCGGTGACGTTACGCCATATCCTGCGCATGTGCTTCGGTTCGGTGTTGTAGAGCTGTTCTACGGTCTGGATACTGGCGCGCAACAACCGCCGCTCCATGCCGCTACCTATTCCCGGAATATCGTCCAGGTTGAGCTTGAATAGAGGTGCGGGAAGGTCTTCCGGCTGCCAGATCATCAAGCCGTTGCCGTAGCGCTCACCAGCCTTCTTGCCGACCTTGCAAGCGATCTTCGCAAGCTGCGGGTTGGCGGCGATGCCAACCGACGAAGTGATGAACTGGCCGACATTGTGGGCCAGTGTGCCCTTCAGCTGCGCGACAAGCGTTTCGGGATAGTGTCGGCCAGCTTCGTCCAATCTGCAGGTCAGTTCATCGATCGACTTCACGGTGTCGATTGGAATTACCGCGTGGGTAGATTGCACTCCGGCTCCCTTCAAATCCATATCGTAACCACAGACCGCCTTATGCGACGGGCCAATGTTCGCCGGATGGATTTCCCTTCCCTCCGATCTGGCCCAACTAGATCGCATTGCCTCAACTCTGAAATGAGCATCTATTGGGCAGGGGCAATTTGGGGGAATGTAAAAATGAAATACTCGACCGGAGCGGCGTTTGGCGCCGCGCTGATGGTGGCTAGTTGTGCAACTGCGCCCGACAAGATACAGGCCAGCTACGTCTCGCCAATACTTTATCAAAATCTCAGCTGCGAACAGTTGGCCGTGGAGGCCGCAACCGTCTCTAGCCGTGCCGCCCAAGCGGCCGGTGTTCAAAACAAGAAGGCGGGCCAGGACGCTGCACTCGTTGCTGTCGGAATGATTGTCTTCTGGCCTGCTCTCTTTTTGGCTAGTGGAGATGGGGCAGCGGCTGCCGACGTTGCGCGGCTCAAGGGCGAGATGCAGGCTATCGAGGACGCCTCAAATCGAAAAGGATGTGGGATCGTGTTCGCCAAGGAGCCGCCGAAATCGAGCCTGAAAAAGCAGAACTATCCGTAGGTTCAGACGGCGGCGGGCCACGCCGCCCTCCTAAGCATCCCTTCATATCTAGTCGTGCGCCCCTTGGTCTTCAGGCGAAACGCTCTCCCGAGCGCCAGTTGCCGCTGCCAACAGCTTGTTCAGCTTGGCGTTCCAAAGCGGCGTGTCCACCTTCACGTTGCGGCCAAGCAAGTGTCCTGCCAGTTCAGGATCGAAATGCATACGCAGAATGATGTCCTTTACAGCCTCCTCCTGGTTCGGCAGCGTCGACATGAATATGCGAACTGTACGAAGAATGCCGCCACCCTTCAGCACACCGTAACGCGCCTTCAGACCACCTTCCAGCAAGGCCCACGCCTGCTCCGTCTTCCGGCGCTCATAGAGCGAACCCGCACTTCCCGGCTGGGAAAGTTCCTTCTGCGGCTTCAGAAGCCGGTGAGCCTGGCGCAGCGTATTCATTTCTTCGGGTGAGAAGACCGACGCTAGGGTATTTTCGTGCTCGTTAAACAGATTCTCCAGCTTGTCGAAACTGACCGGGCGGGCCGCATCGACAGTCTTCTGCACGGCAGGCGTGCTGACCCGCTGCATCATATAATCGACGACAGATGCTTTCAGCCCGTCTTTGGCCCGGCTGTTGCTGCCAATCTCGCGAAGTACACCCTTCATCGAGTTTTCGGGATCACCAGACCTGAAGATTGAGGAAACCGCATTTACCGGATCCTTGCCCAGCACCAACCCAAGCGCACCGCGATTTTTGGTAACGTCGTCCAGTTTCATTTCCGCCGAGCGCACATCGCGCGCGAGTTGGCCGAGGCGCAGGGCGCCGTCGTCGGTGCGTCGCAGCAAGTCGTCCACTTCAGCACCGAAACCTGGCGCGACATCGAGACTATTGCCCCATTGGCTGCGCCAGCGCCGCAAGGCGTCGGGCCGGAGATGGCCGGATGTTGCGTCAATCACGCCACTCTCGGCCAAGTCCGCTACGAGGTAGCGTCTAACTTCCGCTGCCGCTGCTGCTTGATCGGGCATCGAAGTCATGATCCGCCGCAGAGCGTCAACTTTCTCTGGTTGGCCAGCCCGGAGGAAACGGCCCGCTGTGGTCGACGGTGGGGATTGCGTCCGCGCGGCTCGATCGGCGTTCACGTCCCTGCGAAAGCGTGTCGCCTCATCACCGGGGCCGACGTTCCAGATAGGTGCGAATTCATCATTGTAGACGCGTTGCGCTTCCGCCGCTCGCTGACCTGCCGGCGAAGCCTCGCGGGCGAGTGTGTCCGTTTCGCGGTTTAGCGCTCGCTGGAGGGCCTGGATGTTGTCAGCAAGAGCGAAATCACCTGACGCCCTTGCTTTTGCCAGCCCGGCGGACAATTCCGGCCGAAGTGCGTTCAGTTCACCGAATGTTATAGTTCCGTTTCCCCCGGCATCCGGCGCCAGTGCAGCAATACGATCGAGCGTACGTGTGGGCAGCACGCTGCCGGGATCATTGAGCCGCCCAAGTCCGTCACGGATGGCCTGCGCGGACTGTACCAGCGGCCGGGCGTCCCGCACGACGCTCCTGTTGGGGTCAACGGCGGCAAAAGCTTCGTTCTTTCGAGCCTGCATCGGAACCAGGGATTCGCCGACCACTAAGGCATCGAGATTTTGGCTAGCCGGCACCTTTTGACCGACGGCGGCGGCTACGGGGGCGCCCAGGTTGCGAAGTTGTTCAGCGTGACCCTGCTCTGCCTGTCTTGCAGTTTCGAGATTGCCGCGCGCAGCCTGCTCACGGGAATGTTGTAGCTGATTTGCACTTTCGGTGAAGTCACGTGAAACCGCCTCCGCTGGTGATGTGCTTGTCACCAGATCGGCAGCACGAGAATTGACGGCACGATCGCGTTCGATGAAAGGCCGGGGTTCGCGCGAACGGGCTTCGCGCTCTAGCAACGCCAGGCCCGCATCGCCTGAAAGCGCGCCTGTTGTCGGCAAGGAAGCCTCGCCGCTAACCGACCGCAGACCTTCCGCGCTTTCGCGTATTCGAGCTGCAGCGGCTGTGGGGTTGGACGCCTGAGCCTGAACCGACCGCGCCGCTTCATCCATCTCCGAGCGTGAGTAAGGTCGACCCGTGCTTTCGGACATAGGCGCGGCCGGGTCCGACTTTCCCAGAATAACGTTGCGACCAAGATTGATCGTAGCATCCTTGGCGCCACTCACAATGGCATGGCCGGTTGCCCCACCCATCCCGCCTAACATTGCCGCGGCGGCCGGACCGACAGGGCCGAGCTTTTCCTGAACGTCCTCCG
Source organism: Mesorhizobium sp. Root552 (assembly GCF_001427285.1). GTDB lineage: Bacteria > Pseudomonadota > Alphaproteobacteria > Rhizobiales > Rhizobiaceae > Mesorhizobium. Next base: position 169,218 of record NZ_LMFV01000023.1, on the reverse strand, counting down.
GCACAAAGTCTTCGTAGCCTGTCATAGTGGCGCCCGCACCAGCCCCTGCGGCAGCGTCGCCGATCATGGCTCGGGGTGAGTCCCTATATGGCGCCGTATAGCCGCGTAGAATGTCTGCAACCCGGCCCCTCCCCTGCGTGGCCATCTGCACAGGCCCGCTTGCGAGCAAGCCACCGCCCAACACCGCGCCAGTCCCAAATCTGGTCGCTTCGCCGAGAACGCGGGCGACTCCCGAAACTTCATCGGGCGAAACTGTTTCGCCGCCCAATGCTTCATTCGCTGCGGACGTTCGGTCAGCAATCCAGTCGGACCCCATGAACGGCTTTTCGACGCGATACGGAACGCTGGCGCCGAAGATGCTGGCCAGTTTGTCAGCGCCCAGCGCACCGATGTTCACCCCAGCGGCAGCAAGATCGACAGGGCCACCTAGAAAGTCAGCGATACCTCGATTGCCGCGTTGCAACACGTAGAGGGCATCTTTGTCCTCCACAGCGGGCGAGGCGTTCAAATCCTGTGTGAGGGTAGAAAGCTCGCCTGCGGCATCCGTATATGCCTGAGAGCGGGATTGCGGAATCAGGTCATCAAAAAGGCCCGCGCCTGACGCCTGATTTGTTTCCTGCGGGATGAGGTCGTCGAACAAACCTGGCTTTTTTGGCTGTGGCGCCGGACCGCCGAAGTTTTTGCGCATGACGCCTTTGGTAGTTTCGTCATCGGTCCCGTCGGGGAACTCGACGAGCGAGCCGTCCGGCGCTTGTATCTGGATCGGTTGGGAAGAGCGAGGCGCATGCGTCGTTCCCGACGGAATGAGGTCATCGAATAGCCCCCCTCTGGGCTTAGCCGTCTGCTGCGCCGTCATCTTCTTGAACGCAGCGACGGCAGAGTGTTCGTCAGGGGCTTCGACTTCGTATTTGGCGCCGTCGGGGGCTTCGAGTTCGAACAGAGGCATTCCGGTATCCATCGCAAAGACCAATTGTAGGAATAATATCCTATTTTGTCACCCCGCACCAGTCGGAATGTGGACGTACGGCATGATTGACGAGCCATTTTTATTGGGCGCACGGTACGCCGGCTGCGCTTGGTGGAGCGTGAGTCGTCAGGGTACGAAGACTATGGGGCGCTTTCTCTTGGGGCTGGCAGTCGGTGGCGGATTGGCCTTCTATCTGTCTAGCACAGCGACTGCGGAGTGGTATCTGATGGCGCCCGGAGACACAGAGGAAGTCGCCCACGCAGGGGAGCAGTCTCACCCGGCGTCGTATGAGGACTGCATGGATTTGATATCGCAGGTCAACGCGCGAGTTGAATGTCGGCCAATCCCACAGTGGCGGCACCGGGTAAACAAGGCGCGTTTGTGGGTTTCCAATGCACCCACAAGGTAGCGCCCACAGGCAATTTTGATCGTCCGCCACCCAGCGCTCAACCTATATAGGTGGTTGAGCGCGCAGTGGGCTTGGCCGCCCAATTGCGCGGCAATTGCGCACAATGCGCGCATGTCATTTTTATCCAGTTATATCAATAGGATAAGTGCATTGAGCGACTGCTGCGCAACTTGCGCGCTTAAATTGCCTATTGAGCGTATCAGATGGGCCGCGCAATCGGATTTTGCGCGGCCAATGGCTACTTTTAGCCTATGGAATGTTTGCAAGAGGTATTGGGATTCCGATCAGGTTTCGGATTACGCAAGTGCGAACATGTCATCCGATATCGATTTCGCGTGGCCACATTCGATGACTTCGTTACGCAGCTTCCGAAGATTTGACGGTGAACACCCTCGCGGCAGATCGGAGCCAAGGTGCCATGCGGGATCGGTGGCAGTGCAGTGGGCTTCCATCCAGGCGGCCCACGACACCTCGTTCTCTGCAGAAGTGGAGAGTGCAGCGACTAGAGATTGCCTGAGTTTCTCTGCGGCAGGTGCAAGTGGTATCGGATCGAATTCCGTGCCTGTAAGAAACTGAACAACACAGGATGACACATGCTGACCGGCTCGATTAAGGCCGAGGTCGACCGATTGCAGATCAAATCGAATATCCGCAGGAAGGAGCGGCATATCGCGCTGCTTTGTCGTTCGGAAGTGACGATCAGCAATTTCGATTTCCGTATCCGCTGCACCAAGCAAAGCTGAACTTCCACGCGCGCCTTTGGACGCGTCTTTGCCACTGTGATGAATGACAAGAATTGTAGCTTGGGTCGCCTCACGTATGGCGTCCAAATTGCGAATGCACTTGGTCATGTCCTTGACTGTGTTTTCGTCACCGGCGCCAAAAGAGCGGGCGAGAGTGTCTATAACGACCATGCGCAATGGCGCGGCGTGTTGGGCGGACAATGCATGGGCAGCGGCGATTACCGCCTTTACATCTGCCGCTCCGTCAAACAGGTCAATCGAACATGGCGCCAAAGCGAATGGCGTGTCACATGCGATTTGCCGCTTTTGCACGATGGCGCGAATACGCTGATTTACGCCCCGGCCGCCTTCAGCAGCCACGTAGAGCACTGACCCTTGCGAAACACCGTGCCCAGCCCAAGGAACAGCGCCAGCAATGGCGAAGGCCATATCAAGTGCGACAAACGATTTTCCGCAGTTTGGCTTGCCGTACAACACGGCCAGAGTGCCTTGATCCAGGACGTGTTCGATCAGAGGGACGGTGTCATCGGCTTGCGCTCTTTCGATTACTTCCTGCAAACCTAGCGTGTAAAATCCTCGCCGCTTTTCTGGCCGGATGGGTATCTCTATCTCCACCACGCCAAATTCATCTGCAGCCGACATAATCGATGGGCTTCGAACCCAATCTCGTGCAAGCTCTCTGGCGGACGGGCGTTCTGGTTTCGATGTCGATCGCTGCCAAATGTTCGCGAGACGAGCATAATCTTCCACTTCGAAATCGAGTGCTTTCAATTTGGCGGCCAATTCGAAGCGAAATTCATTCCCAGCGCCCTCGCCGTGCCAAAGTTGATCGAGGCCTGGGTCTTTCGACAATGCGGCCGCGAGACGATCACGCAGGTCAACAGGAAGATCATCGTATTCTGCAAAGCTAGTGTAGTCGCTTGCCAGAATCCTTTTACTCGTTTCCCTCGTTTCGGAACTGCGGTCCTGGCCGATCCGATCACTGGCAATTGGCGGGAACGCCTGTTCAAGAGCGTCGCGTGTCCATCGCCCTCGCTGCGTGCGGAGCACGGTTGCAATCGCCTTTGATCGACCTTTCGCCCGCTTCTTGGCATCTGGCAAGTTGACTGTGTACGGCAACCGCATAAGCCGATCGACGTTCCATGTGTTGTCGCCCCCGAAGTCTTTTCCCAAGCGGCGGCAGCACCCTTCGGCCCATTCAAAATCGGCCGCGGGGATTTTCGAAGCGAGTTGCCAAAAGAGTTGAACGCCTCCCCCGCTATCGATCACGATATCGGCGTCGGAAGCGAATGCTAGCGCTTTAAGTCGCTGGCGCTCTTTGGTGAGGTTTGCGTCGGCGGGGTCGATATCGGTAAACACGGCACGTATGGTGCCAATATCGCCCTTTTCCAGTTTCTTGTGCGGCGCGGTGGCCGACGGCTCGTTAACAGTGAAATATAGGTTCCGCTTGCCGTTGTGCCGTTCTACGAATTTCGAAATTTCATGGAATGCGTTAGGGGGGAAAGTACGGCCGATGGGACCGCCGCCTTCTGGATCGATCGCGACTAGATTGTGCCAGCCGCTCGGATCGAAGGACTGCAGAAACTCGACAGCGTACTCGGTTTCAAATGAAAATTCGGACATCGGCCAACCTCATGATCTTGACCGCAGTCTTTTCGACTGTCCGCGCCGCCGAAATTGGAGCCGCCGAGCGCCGGCGCCGTCCACAACCGTTATCTCGGTGCCCGGTAATGCCTCGTCATGCAAGCGTGCCTCCCAGGGCGCCAACCATTCCCATCGTGTTTTTACAACCGTCACTGCTTTGCGACGCTGCATATGATTCCACACGTCCGCAATGGTGAGTAGAACGTCCTGACGGCTGGCCTGAGTGCCAAACACGCCTCGCACGTCTTCGTGAAAGAGCATGATGATGATTAGATCTGCTGCTCGTATCACTCGACGAAGTGGGATCGTTTCGAATTTATGGGGACCCGGAACATCCGACGGCTGAAGATCCGAAATGTGAATGAACTTTGCCCAATCGGGGGAAACAGTATCGAGCGGGATAGCGGACCGATTGCAGCCATGCTCAACAATTGCAGTTGTAGATTCCACATCGAAAATGGCAGATAAGCTCGGCGCTTGGTTTTCCGCCGAGGACGTGTTATCAATGTTCATATTGATTTTTCCAAATTTGCCCGGCCGAGCTTTTGCTACGCTGGGCTTTTCTTTGCCCCGCAGTCGGCGCAATGCAGTTGTTAACGGGGCTAAGCGGCTTCGTACTTGGGGGAGCGGATTTCAGCTGACGGCAGATTGGACACATACCGTTCGAGATCCGAAACAAGTATGAGAGTCCGCTTTCCACTTTTTCGAGGCGTGAGGCTACCGTCCTGGAAAAGCAGATAAAGCGATGACCGACTTATTCCGATCATTGTTGCAGCTTGGGGGATGCTAACGGCTAATTGCGTCATTAGAGGCCAATCCTTACGTTTAAGGGACGGCCTTCGCCTACGGAATCCGCCCCGGACTCGGGTTGCAGATTGCGCAGCGACTTCAATCAGAGGAATTTACGCTTGCTCGTAAGGGAATATATTCCTCTACAGCGTTTAGGTCAAGTCTGTATCCCAATGAACACTACGTCATCCAATATCTCGCGAAAAATCGGGCCGAAACTGAATGACCGAGTCACCTTTCGCCCGGTTTCGGTTGGAGACAATTTCTGTTAAACGCGTGTCCCAAGCCTTCAGAGCTGCCTCTATTCGGTTATCGAGTTGAGGGCGGCTGTAATGCCGAACCAAAGTGCGCGTGTCCTTGGTCCCGCGCTGATGACCTACGACGGCGGCAATCGTTTCCAAGGAAATCCCCAGCTCATCCATGCCGCTGACAGCGGTCCGTCGCAGATCGTGAGTGGTGAAATGCGCGCAAGGAAGTTTGCGATGCTTGAGGGCATGCCCAAGATCGGTAGCTTTTAGCGCCCTTTCCGACATTGCCGCCCGGAACAGCGCCCCATTCTTATGTCGTGAAAGCGCCTGCTTGGCGATATTTCGCGCGTTGCCGATCAACGGGGTGATGCGTTCCTTCTTGTTCTTGGAGCGCGTAGATGGGAGCACCCACAACAATCGATTTCCATCTTCGACCAACTCGGAGGCCACCATACCACTGACCTCTCCGATCCGGGCACCAGTGCACAACTGAAGCTTAAGCGCCGCAATACAGTCCGCCGGCATGCTGTCTGCACCTGCGTCCAGCCAGTCCCATAGCAGTTTGATTTCTGCTGGCGACAGGACACGGTCGCGAGGCTCTCCGCGGCCGTAAACTTCGGCGCCTGCTGTCGGATCCATCGCCACATACCCCTTGGCCACACCCCAACGATACATGGCGCCAATAACTTGCCGGCGCTTCTCTGCCTCTCGCGGGGTTTTTTCCGCAATCACGTCCAGAAGATCGCTGATATCGCTTCGTCGAAGGCTGTCTGCAGCCCCTGCAAGTTTGGCACCTAATGCCCGCAGCAGACGGCTTTCAATGTCGTCGGCTGTACGCAACGCTCCGCCTTTTCTATGCGGGCTTCGAATACTCTTTACGTATCGTTCGATAAGTTCATGAATGGTCAGCGCGTCGCGCAGGGCATCGCGCTCCCCGCGTTCTTCATCCAGCAAGTCCCGCGATTGTCGCGCTGCTTTGATGATTTCTGCCGCCCGCTCACGAGCTTCAGATAATCCGAGGCCATTTCGACCGTGTGGATCACACTTTCCCAAGGACACACTTTTTGGAGAACCCGTCCCCTTGATCCGGTAGACCAACCCCCATGTCAGAACACCTGTTGGGGCAACACGAACACGCAATCCAGTCTGTTGCTCGTCCGACACATAGTAGGCTGCTCCTCGCGCTCGGAGGGAATCCAAAACTACGGCGGTCAGCCTCTTACGCACAGTGTGATTCCTTTTCGCGCGTTATAGCAACACTATAGCAACAATTTCCTTGGATTGGCGTGGACACGCACGCACGCCCAGGCATGAAAATTGAGTTAACATTCAAATAAGGCTCACTTTTTGGAGACGAGTGTAAACGTCAATGGATAATGGTTCAAGGGTTGGGCGCAGACCTGGCTGGTGCATATGCGCGACCCGGTGAAACTGGCCGGCGACCTTGGGCCGCGCTCATTCGTGATCGCGCAAGTGCTGTTTGCCGGCATGCTGGCTTCGTCGCTGCTTCACCCGCTTCTGCTGGCCACTTTCTGCTTCGGGCTGGTTCAGTTGCTGCTGACGGCCTCGTCCGGTCCCGTCCATTCCGCTCTGCTGATTGTCGACGTCATCAACATCACCTGCGGGTATCTGTCGTTCCTGCTGCTTGGCTGGCAAACGCTGGCAAAAAACCAGCGTCGCGGCTTCTGGAAGATCGTCGCCCTTACCCCGATCTATTGGGCCATGATGTCCTACGCCGGATGGCGGGCAGTGCTTCAGTTGTGGAAGCGCCCATTCCATTGGGAAAAGACGCCACACCGACAGGTGCTGGCGGCTGCGATGCCTCCTGCGAGCGGCGGCTAGGCCGCTGCCCGCCTATGCCAGCAACAACGAGTTGCCCTCATTGATGATCTTCTTGTCCTCCTTGCCGATGACGTCCAGATCACGCCCATCATAAGGCAGAGATAACAGGATGCGGCGAATGGTCGAAAGCCTTGCGCGCCGCTTGTCGTTGGCGCGCACGACGATCCACGGCGCTTCCTTGCTGTGGGTCCTTTCGATCATCTGGTTTCGCGCCTTTGTGTAGGCGTCCCATTTTGACAGGCCGGCAACGTCGATCGGCGAGAACTTCCAGTTCTTCAGCGGGCTGTGACGGCGGTCATGAAACCGCTCGAGTTGCGTTTCCTGGCCGATATCCAGCCAGAACTTGAAGAAATGGATGCCTTCGTTGCGGATCATCTTTTCGAAGCGCGGCGCTTCGTTCAGGAATTGCTCGTGCTGCTCAGGCGTGCAGAAACCCATGACCGGCTCGACACCGGCGCGGTTGTACCAGGAGCGGTCAAAGGTGACGAACTCTCCCTTGGTCGGGAAATGGGTCACATAGCGCTGGAAATACCATTGGCCGGTTTCAGTTTCCGTCGGCTTGGTCAGCGCCACGTTGCGTGCCGTTCTAGGGTTCATGTACTGGCGCAGCACGAAGATCGTGCCACCCTTGCCTGCAGCGTCGCGCCCCTCGAACAGGGCCAGAACCCGCTGTCCGGTGCGCTGCAGCCAGGCTTGCGCCTTCACCAGCTCAATCTGCAACTCCTCGAGCTTGGGCTCGAACTCCTCGCCCTTCATCTTCTTGTCGTAGGGATAACCTCCTGCCGTAAGCTTGTTGTCCTTGATCCAATCGGGAAGATCCGGAGCATCGACATCGAACTCGCGCTGCTTGCCCGCAACCGTAATTTTCAGCGGTCCTGACGCTGCTGTCACAGCGTTGTCATTGGAGTTTTTCATTCAGGCGAACCTTTCCAGTTGGAAACTTCATGCTATTGGGGGCTTCGGCACCGGTCCAGACTGAATTTGCCGTGCCGGCGAGCCATTGGGGCGCGTATGAGCGATATGGATGGTCAGCGACAAAATTGGGGCCGGCGTGCCTTGCAGCGCTTGCAGGCTAGTGGCTGGCTGATTGCCGCAGGCATCGTCGCGATGATCGCTGTCCAGGCATTTTCCGTTCTGTCGCCTCTCGTGGCCCCGCTGGCGATGCTGGGGTTCGTGATCGCCGCAATGGCATTGCCTCTGCAAACCGGACGGGCGGACATGGACCATGACGCATCTGCACAGGGCGGGATCTTGCCGCAGCTGTCGGCGGAACACCTTGCTGCTGCCGTTACCGAGCCGCTGATCGTGTTCGACCAGACGGCGACCGTCGTCCACGCCAATGCCGCCGCCATTTCCATCTTCGGCAGCATAACCGCAGGCATGTCGCTGCCGTTGAAATTCCGAGCGCCGGAAATGCAGGCGCTTATCGAAGACATGCTGACAGGCGGCGTGTCGTCGCTAGCCATTGACTACGTCGAAAAATTGCCCGTCGAGCGGGTCTATCGGGTCAGCGCATCGGCCATAGGCCACGGCACCGGTCTCTACGTTCTGGTGTTCAAGGACCAGAGCGAGGCGCGCCGGATCGACCGGATGCGAGCCGACTTCATCGCCAATGCCAGCCATGAAATGCGCACGCCGCTTGCCTCGATCTCCGGCTTCATCGAAACGCTGCGCGGACCGGCCCGCAACGATCCTGCCGCCCGCGAGCAGTTCCTGCAGATCATGCAGAACCAGGCTGGGCGCATGGCGCGGCTGATCGACGATCTCTTGTCTTTGTCGAGACTTGAGATGAAGTCGTTTCACAGGTCCGGGGTTCGCGTCGACCTGCGCAACGTGGTCGAAAGCGTCATCGATTCGCTTGCACCGCTGGCCAAGGACAGCGGCCTTGAAATCGAGCGGAACTTTGCCGACGGGGCGCTTGAGGTTCCAGGCGACCGCGACGAACTCTACCAGGTGTTTGAAAACCTGCTCGAAAACGCCTGCAAATATGGCCAATCGGGCGAGAGGGTCATCGTCTCCATCGCGCCCAGCACCAAGGGACCGGAACCCGGCATCGACGTGACCATTCGCGACTTCGGCCCGGGCATTGCCGAGGAACACATCCCGCGCGTCACCGAACGGTTCTACCGGGTCGATGTCGAAACCAGCCGATCACAAAAGGGAACCGGCCTCGGCCTCTCCATCGTCAAGCACATATTGACGCGCCACAACGGCCGCCTGTCCATCGAGTCTGAACTCGGCAAGGGGGCCGCCTTCACCGTTCATTTGCCGACAAACTAGCTTTGCGGGCAAGCAGGCGTTAGTCTCTCTGCGATTTGGCTGATACGCCATTCGCGCAATTGTCATGCGGGCAGCGTATCAGCACAGATTCAAGAGGCCGAATCGTCAAAGGTCCCGGAGGTCTTCGCGCATGCAATCGCTACACATCGTCACCGCCTACGACGAGGAACTGCAGTATCTGTCGAAGCGGATCGCTGCGATGGGCGGTCATGCCGAGCGCATGGTGGATCAGGCGATTGCCGCCCTTGTCGGCGCGGACCAGGATCTCGCCCGTAAGGTCGTCGGCGACGACACCGTGCTTGATGACGGGCAGCGCGAGATCGACGACAAGGCCATTCTGCTGATCGCCAAGCGCCAGCCGATGGCGAAGGACCTGCGCGAAATCGTGGGCGTCATTCGCATTTCAGCGGACTTGGAGCGCGTGGGCGACCTGGCCAAGAATGTCGCCAAGCGCGTAGCTTCCGTGGCGGATGGACGCCAGCCGACCTCGCTGTTTCGAGGCATCGAGGCGCTTTCGGACCTTGCGCTTACGCAGTTGAAGGAAGTGCTCGACGTCTACGCGTCGCGCTCGGTCGACACGATCGGCTTCGTGCGCGACCGCGACGACCAGATCGACGCGATGTACACGTCGCTGTTTCGCGAGCTGCTAACGTACATGATGGAAGATCCGCGCAACATCACCTCGTGTACGCACCTGCTTTTCTGCGCCAAGAACATCGAGCGCATTGGCGACCACGCCACCAACATCGCCGAAACGATCTACTATATCGTGACCGGCGAGCAGATGCCGGTGGAGCGTCCCAAGGGCGACAAGACCGACCGCATCGTGATCCAGGCCGACGCGTCTTCCAAGTAGCTACAATTTGCGGAGCTACGCCGCCAAAACCCGCCACTATAGTGAAGGCGGGTTCTGACGGCGACGGCGACTACCACTGGTGTTTCAGGACCACCGTCTCGGAATAGACGTTGCCGCTGGAAGAGAACTCGCCGTCGAACCTGCCGCTCAGCGAAAAGTTTCCGGCAAAGCCAATCTCTACACCGGCAGAAAGCAAGGCGCTGTCTTGCGCCGAAGCCGCGCCATCGACCGTGAAACTCGAACCCGGTAGCGCCTGGAACTCTGCCGAGATGTTGCGGTCATTGTCGAAGTCATGGACCCAGGCGGCACGCCCTTGCAGAGTCAGCAAAGTGCCGTCATCCAAAGTGAACAGCTTGTCGATACCCGTGCCGATCTCGGTCCGTGTCGTCGACGTCGTCTGCGCCGCATAGTCGAGCGCGAACTGGGCCGAGCCCGACTTGGCATATTCGCTATAAGACGGCGTATGCACCGACTGTGCCTGGAAGGCTGCGTAAGGCGTGATGCCCGCCATGGGCGTATCAAACCGATAACCACCTTCGACCCTTGCACCGAAGACGTTGGCGTTGAAGTCGGCGGCCAGTTCGTCCATGCCCGCGATCGTAACGGTGCGCGCCGTGCTCGCATCATGCCAAGCATAGGCCAGAGCCCCGGACAGGTAAGCGGCGCCGAAGTGCGTCTTGCCGTAGACGCCGGCCTGGAACATGTTGCTGTCGCCGCCGCCCAAGCCGTTTTCCAGGCTCCACGAGGTGGCGCCGCCCGACAGGGCAAAACCGGCCACGGTGTCCGCACCCAAGCGGTAGTCGATGCCAACGGCCAGTCCCGTTATGTTGTCATGCGTTTCATGCGTGCCCGCCACGAGCGCGTCCGCGTAAACTGTCGCCTGGCCGCCATAGATCGAGCCCCACATGCCGTAGCCGGGTTGACTGGGTGCGAGCGAAGGCGATGCGCCGCTCGAACCGGCTTCACCGTAGGCCGACGCAAAGACCGGAAGCTCTTGCCCCTGCGGAGCGAATGCCAACGGGGGCTCCTGCGCCGTTGCGCGCTGGCCGATGGTCGGATCGAGCAGCACACCGAGAAACGTGTCGAGCGCATGGAACGGCGACTGGATCGCGCCGGAAGCCGCCTCACCCGACAATTGCGACAAGCCGTTGACCAGTTGGCCCTGTGGCAGCCCAAGCAGCGTCGAGAAGCCCGAACCTATACCGCCACCGCCATTGAAGGCCTCGTCAAGCGTCTCGGCTACTGCCTGCTGGTTGCGGGTCAACCCCTTCATCTGCGCAGTCGCTGCTACGAGATCGATGCTGACCTCGGTTTGGCTATAGGCCAGGCTCGCCTGCAAGGCGGGGGCGTCGACAATGTTGAAGGCGTCGAATGTCGTGCCGCCAAATCCTCCGGTCGCCGACAAGATGACATAGCTCTTCGGAAGGTACGATCCCGCGCCGAAGCTCGCTTCGACTGCCCCAGAAAGTGTCGCCTTGCCCGAAACCGAAGTCATGTCGCCGGAGGTCGGCGACAAATCGACCGCGTATTTGCTTCCGGTCTTCAACGTAAGGTCGCCAGCCACCGAAAGAGTGCCGATCAAGCTATTGCCTGCGGCGAGTGTTCCGTCCGTGTCGATGATCGTGGGCGCCAAGGTGCCAATGCCGCCGACCGTGCCGCCGGCGCCCACAAACACGCTTTCCGAACTCGAAATGCTGCCATTCACCAAAAGCGTGCCGCCAAGGACAGTCGTTGGGCCGAGGTACCCGTTTGTTCCGGCAAGGGTGAGGGTGCCGGTGCCTGTCTTGTTAATGCGGCCTCCAAAAGGAGACGGCGTTGCACAAGGCTTCCCAACAGCACAATTGCTGATCGACCCAGAAAAGACGGTCGAGAGGTTGTTGCCACCGATCACAAGTCCAAGTGACCCCAGATAGACGTTGCCGCCACCCGCAATGGACCCGACCGTCGGTGCCACGAGAGCCTGGGAGAAATCGACAATTCCCGCGCTGCCGTTGGTGACGGCAGCATTGCCACCTGTACTCTTGTTCGCGAACCTCAGCGTACCGTTGTTGAGGATGGTGGCATCTTTTGCCGACGTCGGATCCCTCGGATCAAACCGGTTTGGCATCGGCCCATCGAATGCGAGCGTGCCGTTGTTGGTAATAGTGGCGTTACCCGCATTCGAGACCTCGGAAAACGACATCGTCCCGTTGTTGGTGATATTCGCACTGCCGGCTGTGCTTAATCGACTGAACGTAAGGTTGCCATTATTTGTGATTGTAGCGTTTTCTGCAGAGCTATTGCTGGTGGAATAGGACTGAACGGCATCGGAAAAGCTGACCGTGCCATAATTGGTGATCGTAGCGCTGCCGGCTTTCGTATTGTCTATAAAGTAGATTGTTCCATCTGCGGCATTGTTGATCACAGCATTTCCAGCCGTGGATGCTTCGAAAAAGGCCAGCCAGTTGTGGTTGGTGATTTCCGAGTTGCCGGCAGTGCTCGTTCCGGAAAAATTCAGGAACACACCAGGACTGTTGGTGATGGTGGCAGTTCCAGCGGAACTCGCATCACGGAAATCCAAACCGCCGAAGTTTGATATGAACGCGTTGCCGGCGGAACTTGCGTTAAGGAACGACAACCCGAGACCATTGACGAATGTCTGCTGGTTGGCGGAATTGTTGACGATACCTGCCCCCGTCAAAGCCAATGCGGCGCTATTTTGGGTACCGATGTGAAAAGTGTAGGCCTGCGCGCTTGCATCGAAAACGATCGCGCCGACAGAGGTCGGGACCAGTTCAAAATTCACAACAGCTCCGTTGGGGAGCGTAATTGTGGAGATGCCGCTGGAGGAAAAGGTCGCGGCGCCGGCGGGGACAACGCCGCCTATCCAATTCGCGGTATTGGACCATTGGCCTGAAACACCGCCGCTCCATGTCGCATCCGCAGCGATTGCCGCTTGCGAGAACAGGCCGGCCACGACCAGAACCGCCAATGCCGACGTGGTGTCTGAAAGAGACTTGTTGCGTGCACGCAAAACAAGCTCCGCCACCGCCGATTGCTCGACGCCGAAATTACCCCGGAAATGAGTCATGCGCCCCGTTTGCCCTGCTGAAATATTGCCTTTCAAGCCGTCTCAATTCGCGCGACGGCGGACGCTCCGGGCACATAGTCGATGGAGCCAGAGCCAAGTTGTATCGGATTGCGACTAAACCGGGTATAGGCTCACACGAACTTGATCTGGATCAATATCGGCAGCCAACCCTCGAAATAATTCGCTGGACTGCGGCTGCCAGAAACGATGCCAGAGCTGTTGAAAGGAAGTTGCAGAAGAGTAACCGCTGGAAGTCAAACCATGTGGCTGCGCCACAAGCCAGTCGGCGCGGCGGCAGGGTTCAGGGGCAAAGGCCGCTTGCGCGCCATTCTATTTGTCGCAGCGCAAAGCGCATCCCACGGTGAACTGCGAACAATATTGCCTGCTGCAACGGAGCAGCACACGCTGCAACGACGCAGTTAAAAACCCTCCTTCTTGCCTCGCTCCGGCGAGGCTTTTCTTTGCGCCCCCGCAAAGCGGCCTTGGCGCAGGTCCGCTAACAGTTCTCAAAATCGAACATCTTGAAATTGAGAGACGAAAATGAACTACGTTCTTTATCTGACCGGCTTCACGGTTGCCGTCGTGGCCATCCTGTCGTTCCTCGGCTTCAGCTGATCTTGACGGTCGTTCGCCGTTTCGTGACAAGACTGTTGCCAATCCCGCAGCCGACGAATGGTCAGTTGCGGGATGTTGGGGCCGTCGGGTTCATCGCGACGACATAGCTTGCCGGCGATGCGCGCCAATAAAGCACCGTTACGATGGCTACGCTGACGAGATGCAACACCCAACCGGATACGAAACTGCCTGTGGCATCGTGAAGGACGGCCACGACCCACGGTGCCATCGCAGCGATCAGGAAGCCGCCTCCCTGCATGAGCGCAGAGAGAGCGCCGGCCTCGACCGGGTCATGCAGATGATCCAGCGCCAGGATCATGGACAAGGAAAAGCAGCCGCCCAATCCCGCGCCAAGCAAAGCCGCCCAGAGAATGGGAGCAACCTCCGGTCGTAGCGCAAGCGCCGCAAAGCCAACTGCCTGCATGGCGAGCGTGAGCCAGAGCCAGGGTCGGCGATCCCCGCCCCTGCCGGCCAGTACAGGCAACACAAGGGCCGCAAAAGCCTGCCCCACCGATACGACTGCCAGCAGGCTGCCGCTCGATGCGGCACTCCAGCCGAAGTCCTGATAGTATTGCGCGAGCCACGCCACAACTGTGGAGTATCCGCTGTTGACGAGGCCGAAGCATGCGATCAGCAACCATGTCCGCGGTCGCTTGAGGAAGGTCTTCGCAACATGGCCGCTGCCCTGCCGCGCGGCCCCGCGTGGCAGGCTGCGCGCCGCCAGCAAAAGAGCGAGCACCGCCGGAATCGCCATCCAGCCGAAACCGGCATGCCAGTCACCGGCAGCTTTCGCGATCAGTGGCGCCAGTTGCGCGCCGAGCGCGCCTCCGCCCATCAGCATGGCGGAATAGAGCCCCATGACGACGCCGACATGTCGGGGAAACTGGTGCTTGATGACGCCTGGAAACACCGCCTGCACGATGGCTGCTCCTAAGCCCAGCAGGACCGTGGTTCCAATCATTTGCCAGCCGGTCGATACAAAAACGCGCAGGAACGAGGCAAAGCCGAGGACGGCAAGCGCAACAATAATTGCCTGACGCGCACCGATGCGGGCCTGCAACGAGGGGCCGGCAAAGGCAAACACACCCATCAAGAGCATCGGCACAAGAGTCAGAAGCGCCATGCCCTGCAGGTCGAGCCCGGTTTGCGCGCCTATGTCTGCCGCCAGCGGCCCGACACCGGTCATGAATGGCCTCAGGTTAAGACCAATCAGGACGACTGCCGCGAGCAACAGCGGGCGAGCCTTGGCTTCCACCGCTAGCGCTTCCCAGCGCGGCTGCGAGACCATTGATGGTAGAGATCGGGCTTGCCTTCAGGACGAATGGGCTGGTAGCTGATGGCCATGGATTGCTCGGCAAAAGGCTTGGCGAGGTCCTCGTAGATGGCCGCCGTCGAAAGCCCGAATGAAGCGCCGTCTTCGTTGGAGTAGGCGTAGGCAACCTTGTTCACGCCGGAAAGCCGCATCGCAGCCATGCACATTGGACAAGGGTGGCCGCTTGCATAAACAGCGCATCCGCCAAGATCTGGCATCCCTAACTTGCGGCTGGCGGCACGGATGGCCGACATTTCTGCATGAGCCGTCGGGTCGTTTGTCGTGTGGATCTCGTTCACGCCGATGGCGATGACTTCGCCGTCCCTGACCACAATGGCGCCGAAGGGCCGGCCGCCCTGATCGATATTGGCGCGAGCCAGTTCGATGGCCTGACACAAGAAGCCCTGTTCTTCGGTCATGCTTTTTCCCTTCCATCTGGGCGCGCGATTTCGGCCATACCGGCGCGAGAACCGATCTCGGTTCTCGTGACTGCGCGGGCACGAAGTACAGATAGGGAGAAAGAGAAATATTTGAAAATTAAATGTTTGGATAAATATCATTTGCAATACAGATATTAGAAATTTGGGAACGGCCTCGAAACAATGCTCGATCCGCGCCTTCTCCGCGCCTTCGTCGCGATCGCAGATGCCAGAAGCTTCACGCTGGCGGCGGAGCGCCTGAACATGACGCAATCCACCATCAGCCAGCAACTTGCCCGGTTGGAGGAAGCAGTGGGAGCGGCGTTGATCGATCGCGCGGCGCGGCCTGTCGAGCCGACGCCCACTGGTGAGCGGCTGCTGGGCTATGCGCGCCGAATCCTTGCCCTTCAGGAAGAGGCGCAATCGGCACTTGGCGACCCTGCCGGAACGACATCGATCCGGATCGGCGTCCCCGAAGATATCGTAACAAGCGCCATGGCGGCGGTGTTCAGCGACTTCGCCCGGCGATACCGCGCGATCAGGCTGGACGTTACGGCAGGCCTGAGCCGCGACCTGACCAGGCGTTATCGCGCCGGCGAACTCGATATCGTGGTCGTCAAGGAACCGGCGGCAGACCCCTCATGCCGGGCAACCTATCCGGAAGCCATGGCATGGTTCGAAAGTGCCGATGCAGCAGGTGAGCCACTCAACCCGATTCCGCTGGTCACTTTTCCGCCCGGCGGCCTTTATCGCGAAGCGATGTTCGAGCGCATCGAGCAAGACCAACGCCGCTAGTACATCGCCTTCTCGGGCAGCAGTTTGCATAGTGTTCTGGTTGCGGTCGAGGGTGGTATAGGCCTGTCCCTTCTCCCCAAGAGCGCGGTGGCGGGGTATCGCGTCCGGCAATGCACGGCTTTTGGAACGGAGCCCGCGATGGCCGTCTCGATCTACTCATGGGAAAGTACCGGGCCGGGCGCAGAGTTGGTGGGGCACATGAGTGCGATTCTAGCGGCCGGACGATCTCAGCATGGATAGATGGATGAGAAAAATCTGCAAATTGCAGCGGGCATTCCGGTCAGGCGCACAAGCTGCAAGAATGTACAGATGATGCCCGGCAATCGCACTATCCTTGACAGCTTGTTCAAGCAGATCGCCATCGGATGCCTGCTGCTTCTTGCTGCCGCCGGCGCGCTTGCGTTTTTCCAGCGAGATGCCCTTGTTGCGGAACTGGAACAGGAAAGCACGGTTCTTCACCGCCTCGCATCGCAGCGCGCCGACCAGCATGACGCCCATCTTACGGCATTATCGGCGATCGCGGTGGCCGCCGGGAGCGAGCAGCACAAGCTGTTTCTCGACGTGGCCGAGACCATCACGCGATTTTACCCGCGCATCGACGAGGTTCAGCTTGTCCCGCTCGATCCCCAGGGCGAAGTGGTAGGCACCGAGCCCCTAGATCCTGCCGCCGCCGATCTTGTCCGTTCGGCGGCGCAAGCTTCCAAAGGTCAGATCACGCTGCTGCCGCACCCCGGCAGGCAACACCACTACATCATGGTGAAGCGAAGCCCCAATTCGGATGCAGCACTCTACGGGCTGATGATTGGCATCGACGCGCAAAAACTGCTCGACGAGGCGGGAACATTCTGGTCGCGCCCCGGCGTAGCGCTCGGCCTGTCCCTGCCGGATGGCCATTCACTCGTGGGGGATTCCCGCTCGCCCGAAACGGTGCGATTCACCAAGGTTCTCGGCAGCCAGTCCCAGCCACTGCTTCTTGAAACCGGGATGAAGATCGGGATCGCCGACGTCTATCCTCCCCTGCAGACGGGCCTGACGCTGCTCGCCGTCGCCCTTGCCTATCTTGCTGCACTCGCAGCGCTACGCCAGCGGGCACGGGCGCGGGCGGCGGTTGAGCAGGCACGGCTGAGTGCGCTGGAATCACGCCTTGCCCATGCATCGCGGGTTAATGCGCTTGGTGAGATGGCCAGCGGCCTGGCGCATGAATTGACACAACCGCTTACGGCCATTCTGGCGCAGGCACAGGCAGGGCGGCGGATGCTCGGTCAAGGCGATGCGAGCGCGCTGGAGCCGGTGCTCGACGATACCGTGACGCAAGCGCGCCGGGCGTCGGCAATCCTGCAGCGTTTCCGCAACTGGTCCCGACCGCAACGTGGCGCAGCCACGGCTTTCGACTTGCGCGAAGTTTTGGCCAATGTGCGGTCGTTGCTCGCTCCCCAAGCCGCGCTGCACGGTGCACAACTGGAGTTTGAAATGCCGGAACACTCAGTGTCCGTTGTTGCCGACCCTGTCGAGATGGAACAAGTCGTTTTCAACCTCGTGCGCAACGCCATCGAGGCGGCGGGTAATGCAACCGGCACCGGACGGATTGTCGTCAAGCTGGAGCAGGATGGAAGTCAAACTGTACTGGATGTCGCCGACAATGGCCCAGGCGTCGCCGAGGAACTCCGTCCTCGCCTGTTCACGCCGTTCACCACGACACGCGCCGACGGCACCGGACTCGGCCTTGCGCTGAGCCAACGCCTGGTGGAACGCGCCGGTGGGGAAATCGCTCTGGTCGACGGCGGGCCGGGCGCGACCTTCCGGGTTACCTTGCCGCGCAATGGAGTTGCGGAGGCCGCACAATGACCCGTCCCGTCTATCTGGTCGATGACGACGAGGCAGTGCGCCGCGCGCTCGGCCTTCTTCTGTCCACGGTCGGCATCAAGGCCGTCGGCTTCGCCGATCCGCAAGCGTTTCTGGCGCAGGTGCCGAAGCTTTCGCCCGGCTGCCTGATCCTCGACATCCGCATGCCGGCCATTTCCGGATTGAAGCTGCAGGAGCGATTGACCGAGCAAGGCATCGACTGGCCAACCATCGTCATATCCGGCCACGGCGACATCGAGGCTTGCCGGCGGGCATTCCGCAACGGCGCGGTGGACTTCCTCTCCAAGCCGATCGATGAGCAGGACCTGATCGATGCGATCCAGAAAGCCCAGGAAGCACTGGAACGCACGCTCAACCGTCGCGCCGAACAGGCCGAAGCGCAGGCCCTGCTCGCAGCGCTGACGGTGCGCGAGCGCGAAGTGCTCGACCGCATCGCCGAAGGCTTTACCTCGCGCCAGATCGCCGAAGGGCTTGGCCTGTCTCCACGCACGGTGGAAAGCCACCGCGCGGCCATTGGCGCCAAGCTTGGCACCACCTCGCAAGCCGAGATGACGCGCCTGTGGATCGAGGGACGCGACACTCCGTAGAACTACGGACACCATTGCAAGGCCTACGAATGCCCGTCGTTCGAGACGTGCGCTAGCTTCCTTCCATCAACTTGGAAAGGAAACCAACAGATGCTCCGCAACCTCGTTCTCGCCGCTGCCGTTCTGGCTCCCCTTGCCGCCACCGCGCAGGAACTGCCGACCGCTCCCTACCTGCCGCTCGACATCGCCACCAAGGCTGCGGACGCCGCGCTGAAGGCCTGCGTCGCCGAAGGCCACAATGTCAGCGTCGCGATCGTGGCGCGCGACGGCTCGACCAAGGTTCTGATCAAGGCCGACAATTCCGGCCCGCATACCGGTTCCAGTGCGCAAGGCAAGGCATTCACCTCTGCCGCTCTCGGCCGCGATACGGCCGGGCTGGCGGAATTCATCGCTTCCAAGCCGGCAAACGAAGGCTTGCGCGACATGGATGCGCGTATGGTCATCCAGGCCGGCGGCCTGCCGATCAAGTTCGGCAAGGCACTTGTCGGCGGCATCGGCGTCGGCGGCGCTCCCTCGGGCGATATCGATGCCGGCTGCGCCGTGGCCGGTTTGAAGGCAATCGGCGCTGCCGAGTAAATCCAACGCACATTATGGAAACGGCTCGCTTGAAGGCGAGCCGATTCCTGTTTCAATCGAGCGTGAGCGGCTTACCGCCGTTTCAACGGCAATACCTTGCCCGGGTTCATGACCCCCTGGCCGTCTAGCGCTGCTTTCACTTGCGCCATGGCGCTTAGCTTGGTCGAGTCCGCGGTTGCCATCAGCGAATGGATGCGCTTGGAGCCAACGCCGTGCTCGGCTGAGAACGAACCTCCCCGCTCACGCAAGCCGTTGTAGAGGACGGCTTCCACAGCACTTGCCATGCTGTCACTCAACGGGCCGGTTCGATTAAGCGCAATGTGCAGGTTGCCGTCGGCCAGATGCCCGAACAGATAGGGCGCCAGATCCAGCTCGATTTCGGAAAGGCCGCGCAGGATATGCGCGACATAGGCGTCGATTTCCGACAGCGGCACCGACACGTCGTAGGATGGCGAGGCCGGATGAGTCCGGTAGATGACGTCCGTATCTTCGCGCAGCCGCCACAGCCCGATTTCCTGCTGCTTCGAACTGGCGATGATGCCTGTCGCTTCGGGGAAGCGGTCAAGTATTTCGGCAAAGAGCCGTTCGAATTCGTCGTATAGCGCCTGCTCACTGGCTCCGCCGAGCGACACCAGGAGGCAGATCGGCTGGTCGAGCGGAAAGTCGGGCTCGGACCAGCCATGGGCGGACGCGGCCAGCTTGATGTAGGACTGCCACAGCGCTTCCGCCGCGCGCAGATGGCCAGCCTCGGTGTCGAGGGCAAGGCGGATTGTTTCCAGCGCGGCGCTGACCGAAGGCAGGCCGAACAGAGCAGTCGCGGTGGCCTTGGGCAGCGGTTCGAGCTTTACCACCACGCGGGTGACGATGCCGAGCGTGCCTTCCGCGCCGATGAAGAGATGCTTCAGGTCGTAGCCGGCAGAGGTTTTCACGACGCGGGTCAGGTCGGTCATGATCGAGCCGTCGGCCAACACCGCCTCAAGGCCAAGGACGCGGTGGCGCATGACGCCGTTGCGAAAGGCCATGATGCCGCCCGCATTGGTGGAAACCATGCCGCCAATGGTCGCCGAACCGCGTGACGGCAGATCGATGCCGGGTTCGAGCCGATGCTCGGCGGCGGCGGCTTGCAGCGTTTCCAGCGTGCAGCCCGCCTGAACGACGGCAACTCTTTCGACCGGGTCGAGCCGCTCGATGGCGTTCATGCGCGCCAGCGACAGAATGATTTGGCCCTGGCTTGAGACGCTTCCGCCCACGAGGCCTGTGCGTCCGCCTTGCGGCACCAAGGATACCTGATGGTCGCGGCAGAGCTGGATGACGGCGGCAACCTGTTCGGTCGAGCCGGGTGCAACGACGATGCCCGCGCCGAAATTGTCGGGATTCCAGCCGGGATCGGCAGACGTTACCGCCTCCCCGGTCCGCACGTTTGCCGAACCCACGATGGCGCGCAAGGCATCGAGCGTCGCTTCAGGGACCAACTCTGCCACAAGAGAACCGGACGTCATCGTGATACCAATTGTCCGAGGGCCTGGATCAGGCGGTCGTTTTCAGCTGGCGAACCTATGGTGACGCGCAGGAACCGCTCATAGCCCTTTTCGCGCCATGCCTTGACGATGATGCCCGCCTGAAGAAGCGATGCGGCGAGCGCGGAACTTTCGCCGCCGCAATCGAAGAACAGGAAATTGGTCTGGGACGGAGCAAGGCGCAAGCCGAGCTTTCCAAGCGCCGCAGCAACGCGCGCTCGCTCAGTGCGGATGCGCGCGACGGACGCCTTCATCCAGGCGTCGTCTTCCAGCGCTGCAATAGCCGCGATCTGGGCGGCGGCATTGACGTTGAAGGGTGTCTTGGCAGCCGAGACGACGCGCGCAACTTCGCTATCGGAACAGACCGAATAGCCGACGCGCAGTCCCGCCAGCCCATAGGCCTTGGAAAAGGTTCGCAGCACGACATACGCGATGCCGCTTTCGCGCAGCAGTTCGATACCGTTCGGCGCGTCCGGATCGGCAAACTCGAAATAGGCCTCATCCAGCACGAACAGCGTGCCGGGCCGCACCGCATTGACCAGACGCTCAAGCTCCCGCCGGTCGAGGCCCGGTCCGACCGGGTTCCACGGAGAAGACAGGAAGACGATGCGCGGGCCTGCGGCGATCGCCTGTTCCAGCGCGTCGAGATCGAAACCGAGCGATGCAGTCATCGCAATCTTGATCACTTTCGCGCCCGCTGCCAGCGGCTCGATCTCGTGCAAGCCGAAGCTCGGCACCACGGTGACGACGGATGCCTCGGGAACGAGCATGGCCCGGGAAATCGCGGCGATCATTTCCTCCGATCCGTTGCCGACGACGATATGCGACGGCTCGACCTTCAGCCTTTCACCGAGCGCGGTCCGTAGCGCCGTGCAGGCCGGATCGGCATAGCGCCACGGCTCGAAACCGGCGGAGGAAAGTGCCGCCATTACCTTCGGCGAGCAGCCGTCCGGGTTCTCGTTGCTGGCGAGACGAGCGATGTCGTGATGACCGCTGACGGCGCGCGCCGCGGCAATGTTCATGCCGGCATTGTAGGCTGGCAGCGATGCGACATGAGGGTTGAAGGGCAGTTCGCCTTCCGGTCTGGTTTTCGCCGATTGTTCCAAGGGAATTTCCGTTTGTGAGGTGAAGTAGTACGAACCGTGCGGTTCCAAATTCGCCAACCGGTCAGATGTCGATCACCACCGGCCCCTGGGGTTTCGAGCAGCAAAGCAGCACTTCGTTCGTGCCGAGTTCATCCAGCGGATCTTCGAAATAAGCGACCGCGCCTTCAACCAGATGCGACTTGCAGGTGCTGCAGATGCCGGCACGGCAACTGAACTCCGGCGAAAGGCCTTGCGACTCGGCAAAGTCGAGCAGCGATCCGGCCTTCTCATCCCACGGCACGGTGAGGCCGGATTTGCGGAACTCGACCGTGATGGCATCGCTGGCGATTTTCTTGTCCGAAACGGGAGGCGCGGCGACGAGAACAGGTGCAGGCACCTGTTCAAGCACGGTCGCCGGGCCGAAGAATTCATAGGCAATGCGGTTCTTCTCGATGCCGAGGCCGCGCAGGGTTTGGTAGAGCGCCTGCATGAAGGGCGGCGGCCCACACAGGTAAACCTCATAGTCATCGAGCGGCAAAAGGCGCTGCAGCAATTCGCGTGTGACGACGCCTTCGCTGTGGTGGAGCTTGCGCGCCTTGTCCTGTTCCGTCGGGAACCGGTAGCAGAAATGCGCGCTGATGCCTGGTCGGGACGCAGCAATCGTCTCGACCTCGTCACGCAAGGCGTGCACGTCGCCGTTCTCGCAGGCATGGACGAAGAAGGCCGGGCGATCGCTTTCGATGGCGAGCGCGTGCAGCATCGACACCATCGGCGTCAGGCCGACGCCGCCGCTGAGCAGCACGACCGGCCGCGTGCTGGTGCGGTCGAGGACAAACTCGCCGCGCGGCCCCTCGGCCACGAGCACGTCGCCGACCTCGATCGTGTCGTGCAGATAGCAGGAGCTCACTCCGTTCGGCACATCGGATCGGGGCGCTGCTTCCCGCTTCACGGTGATGCGATAGCTGCCTTCGCGCGCAGGCGAGCAGGAGACACTGTAGTTGCGCAGCACGAAATCCTTGCCATCCGCTACCGGGATGCGGAAGACAAGGAACTGTCCCGGCTGGAAAGCCCGCCAGCCTTCCGGCTCGACGGGTTCCAGGTCAAAGGAAGTGATGATGCTGCTTTCGCGGGTTTTCGTGACCACTTTCAGGTCGCGAAAGCCCGTCTTGCGTCCAGCTTGCGGCGTTACCAGCGCGTTCATTCAGCCGCCGCAAGCTTCTGGTTTTCAGCTGCGATCAGGTTGGCGAGGTTGCGGCGATAGCGCAGCGGACCAACGTCGATCTTGAGATCGAGATTGGGAGTGCGCTTGTTGGCCATGCCCTTGTGAACGGCATTGAGCACCGCTCGATCTTCGTCGAATGCACCGCGTACGGACTTGGCGAACTGGCTCGACACTTCCTCGTCGTTCGGCGCGAAGTTGCGCATCTGGAACCAGTAATATTTCGTCTGGTTCTCGTCGATCGGCGTCATGAAGTTGTAGCTGTCCATGAGGAAGACGTCGTCATGGTAAGGCTTGTCTTCGCCGCCAGTGTTGGCCGGCACGAAAATGGCCTTGATGATCGCGTTGCTCGGATAGCGCACTTCGTAGTGCTGCTTGCGGTCGCAATTGCCCTTGAACTTCAGGAAAGGCGCATAGAAGGGCGCCGGTTCGACGTCGATCATCCAGCGCCAGACCGTAACCCCGTTTTCACCGACGGTGGTTTCGAGCGGCACGCCTTCGATTGCCGCCACGCCGCCGAACGAGGTCTGGTGCACCCAGGACACATGCGACGGGTCGAGCAGATTGTCGGTCATGTAGAGATAGTTGCAGTCAAGCATCATGGATTCGCCGCGGTTGACGCCCCAGGCCGGGTCACCCCAATGGTCGACTTCGAAGATTTTCGCAGGGTCGGCCTGTTCCGCCTCGCCCATCCAGATCCAGAGCAGGCCGTAGCGCTCGGCGACCGGATAGGACTGGACCCTCGCAACGTGCGGGATCTTTTCAGCGCCCGGAACACGCGTGCAGGTACCGGTGCAGTCGAAGGTCAGGCCATGATAGCCGCATTCGACGTCGTCACCCTTGATGCGCCCCATCGACAGCGGCAGTTTGCGGTGCGGGCAGGCATCCTCCAGTGCGGCAGGCGTGCCGTCGCTCTTGCGATAGAGGACGATTTCCTCGCCGAGGATCTTGATGGGTTTCAAATCGCGCCCGACCTCATGATCCCATGCGGCGACATACCAGGCGTTCTTGAGAAACATGTTGGCTTCCTCCCAGGGTGGCTATTTCTTTATTGAGAATACGCCGCCGCCCAAAATGCATAAAGGCCTTGCAAATGCGTTCTGTTTTAGAAAATCTAAAACAAACCTCAACAGCGGCATGATACCCTTGGCCAGCAACCTGCCTCCCCTGCGTGCGATACAGGCTTTCGAAGCCTTTGGAAGGCACGGTAGCGTCACCGCTGCCGCCAAGGAGCTTGGCGTTTCCGCCGGAGCGATCAGCCAACAGATCCGCAAGGCCGAGGAGACGCTCGGCGTTAAGCTTCTGGAGCGGCGAGGCAAGACCGTGGCGCTGGGTTCGTGGGGCAGGATCTATCACGCCGAAATCTCGCGCGGCTTCAACCAGATAAGGGAAGCGCAGGAAATCCTGGCCCGCAAGCGGCTGGAAAGCGGGTTCACCATCTCCTGCCTGCCTTCGCTCGCCATCAAATGGATTGCGCCCCAGCTTTTCGACTGGCAGGCTGACCATCCTGACGCGGCAGTGCGCCTTGAAGGTACCGAGCTTGAGCCCCGCTTCGGTGACGACCAGGTCGATTTTCGCATCTCGTATGGCGCCAAGGTGCAGGAGTTCGACCACTATTCCGAACTGTTCACCGACTGGGTGGTGCCGGCCTGTTCGCCTGCGTTGCTGGCGAAGTACAAATTGCGAAGGCCATCCGACATATTGAGCATGCCGCTGCTCGGCATAGAATGGGACCGCAGCCACAGCCTGCTGCCGGGCTGGCCGGAATGGGCGGCAAGCATCGGCGAGCACTACAGCAAGACATCGGGCGAGCTTACGCTGTCGCTGTCGAGTGCCGCCATCGACGCCGCCGTCAATGGCCGTGGCTTCGTGCTGGCGCAACTTTCTATGTCGGCTGACGAGATCGCGTCCGGCCGGCTCGTAGTTCCTTTCAATCAGCGGCTGCGCATGTCGCACGCCTACTTCCTGGCATGGGACCGTGCCGCTTTGGAAAAGCCGTATGGGCCGGAACTGCGCACGTGGATTACCTCGATCTCCCGGCGTCAGGAAGCTTTTGCAGCTAACTGGACGCCGCCGCCCGTCAAAGCCGGCTGAGCGTCCAACTTCCAGACCGGTTCTCCGATGGTTATGCATCCAGAGTCGGGACCTAGCCCAGTATCGTGCGTGCGATGATGTTGCGCTGTATCTCCGACGACCCCTCATAGATGCGGAAGATGCGTGCATCGCGAGCGTAGCGTTCGAGCGGCAGGTCGCGCGTATAGCCATATCCGCCATGGATCTGGATTGCCTTGTCGGTAACGCGACCGACCATTTCGGAGGCAAACAGCTTCGCCATGGAGGATTCGCGCGAATAGCGCTCGCCTGCCTCGCGCTTGGTTGCCGCCGCCATGCCGAGAAGGCGCGCAGCCTCGATGTCGGTCGCCATGTCGGCGAACATCCATTGCAGGCCCTGGAAACCGGCTATCGGCTCACCGCCGATCTTGCGCTGTTTCGCCCACTCGATCGCCGCCCCGAGAGCTGCCTCGGCAATACCGACGGCGCAGGCTGCGATCTCGACGCGCCCGCCATCGAGAACCTTGAGCGCGGTGCGAAAGCCCGAGCCTTCCGACCCGAGACGGTCTTCCTCCGCAACGAGGCAATCGATCGATACCTCGAAAACATGGCCGCCACGCAGGCCCATGGTCCGCTCAGGCGAACCGAAACGTACGCCGCCAGCCTTCGGATCGACCACGAAAGCAGAGATGCCGCGCGCACCTGCCGCCGGATCGGTCTTGGCATAGACGACGATGAACGCGGCCTCCGCCGCGTTGGAGATGAAATGCTTGGTGCCGGTGATGCGATAGAAGTTGCCTTCACGCACCGCGCGCGTCTTCATGTCGGCCGGATTGGAGCCTGCGCCGGGTTCGGTCAGTGCGAATGCGCCAATGCTCTTGTCGGCAGCGCCTGTGAGATAGCGATGCCGCTGCGCCTCGTCGCCGCCATACAGGATGGAATCGGTTGCAAGCCAGTGCGCGGTGATCATGGAAGCCGTGGAGCCGCAAGCACTGGCGATCAGCGCGACCGCATCGAATAAGGCGGTCGGCCGCAAGCCCAGGCCACCATATGCTTCGGGAATGTTCAGGCCCATCAATCCCATTTCGGCAAGGCTGCCCAGGTGACAGGTGGCCGAGCGGCTGGTTTCGTCGATCTCAGCGGCTGCCGGCACCAGCACCTCGGCGCAATAGCGGCGGACTGCTTCGATCAGCGCCTGATCATCCTCATTGTGCACGGTCACGTTCATGTCTCCTCGCCCAATTCGGCCAATATGGTCTGACGGTCCGCGTCGAGGGCGGGAGCCGCAGCGATACCCCCGCGCACCACGCCTGAGAAGCGGGCCGGCTGTTCAGGCACCCGCACGGCCCCCAGCAGCGGATGCTCGGTTTCCTGCAACAGGCCGCGCGCCTCGGCATGCGGAGACTTAAGCGCTTCGGCCATGTCGCTTATCTCGGCAGCGGGCACACCGGCGGCCACAAGGGCGCTGACCGCGCCTTCGGCGGTCAGTTGGCGGGACCAGCCTTCGATCGCTTCGCGCAAGGCCTGTTCGTTGGCCAGCCGGTCGGTGTCGCTGCCAAAGCGATGATCCGCAGCCAGTTCCGGGCGGCCGATGAGGTTTGCCAAAATGCCGAACAGCTTGTTGTTGAGCACTGCCAGAACGAACATGCCGTCGCGCGCCTGGAACGCACCGAAAGGTGCGGACAGCGCATGCCGATTGCCGACGCGCTGCGGGGCTTGCCCGGAGGCAAGGTAACGGGCCACGACCAGCGGCTGGATGGCGATCATCGCATCGAACATGGCAAGGTCGATGTGACGGCCGATACCAGTGGTCTGCCGCTCCACCAGCGCGGCAAGGATGGACCATGAGCCGAACAGGCCGGCAACCACGTCGGCGATGGATTCGCCCACCAGCGTTGGCGGGCCGTCCGGCGTGCCGGTGACCGACATGATGCCGCTCATGGCCTGGAGAACGATGTCGTAGGCGGGCCGGGCAGCAAGTTCGCCTTTCTGGCCGAAGCCGGAAATGGAAGCGTAAACCAGCTTCGGATTGATGCCGGATAGCTTTCCCCAGCCGATGCCCAGCTTGTCGGCGACACCGGGGCGGAAATTCTCGACGACGACATCCGACCTAGCGGCAAGCGCCTGCCCGATGGCAAGATCGCCCGGCTTGGTCAGATCCAGCGAGATGCTGCGCTTGCCGCGATTGACGGCTAGGAACAACGCGCTCTCACCTTCGATGAAGGGGCCGACATGGCGGTAGTCGTCACCTGCCGGCGGCTCCACCTTGATGACGTCGGCACCCAGATCGGCCAGCAGCGCGGTGCAATAGGGACCGGCCAGCACACGGCTGAAATCGAGCACGCGCATGCCGGCAAGAGGGCGTGTTGCGGCTTTCTGGGAAGAGGGCTCGGTCATCGGCTTCTCCGGCTGCGGAGCATGGTGGATGAAGGTTGGGCAAGAGGGTTGATTTAACGCTCTCTCCCACGGCTCTGCCTATTATGTATATACATATTGGATAGCCATGCAAGTGGGTAGCCGTCGCTTTTTTGGATGACCGCCAGCAGTCGTCTTCCAATGACGATTTCAACCCAGCATTGACTTCCGCAACGTCCGCCCTTGAAACGACACGTTGACTCGGTTTCGAAACGCTGCCTATTATGTATAGTCATATCGACTTTCGAGCGGGTCGGCGGTCGATAGTTCTTCAAGCCTACACGCCCTTGAGCGGGCACGAACACATTGGGAGGTGTTAATGCAAAAGAGGTTTTTCCTCAAAGCGCTGGTTGGTGCAGCGTTCCTTTTCGGTGCCACGGCCGGAGCCTATGCGCAGGATGCGCTGGCCCGCGTCAAGGAAGCCGGTGTCCTCAAGGTCGGCACCGAGACCGCCTTTGCGCCGTTCGACTTCATCGATGCCGGCACGCATGCGGGCCTGAACGTCGATTTGTATGACGAGATCGCCAAGGAACTCGGCGTCAAGATCGAATGGGTCCTGCTGCCCTGGGAAGGCGTGCTGCCGGGTCTTGAGGCAGGCAAGTTCGACATCGTCGGCGGCCCTGCCACGATCACCAAGCAACGCATGGAGCGCTATCGCTTCACCCCTCCGGTTGCCGAAGCGACCGTAGCGCTTTTGAAGCGCGCGGGCGATGAGACCGTGAAGAAGCCCGAAGATGTTGCCGGCAAGGCCGTCGGCGGCGGCAAGGCTTCCGCACAGCTCGAACAGCTCAAGGCGTTTGTGGACACGCTGCCCGGCAAGGCTGACGTACGCGAATATCCGGGCAACAACGAAGCCTATGCCGACCTCGCGGCAGGCCGCATCGTGGCCGTGGGCAATTCCTTGCCCAACATCGCTTTCGTCGCCAAGCAGCGCCCCGACACCTTCGAAGTCGTCCAGCCGCCGTTCGGCACCAAGGCCTATTTCGGCTACCCCGGCCTGAAGGACGACGACCACAAGAGCCTCATGGACGCAATCGAAGCCGCCATGCTCAAGATCAAAGGCGACGGCCGTCTGGGAACGATCCAGGAAAAGTGGTTCGGCTCGAAGTTCGAGACGCCCGATCTGGTCAACGACCCGGCGCTTTGATTGAGTGAACGGCCCCGCCGCGCTCACCGCAAGGAGGGCGCGGCGGCGGCGCTTCACATCAAGCCAACCCAAAACGGGTAAGCTATTCCATGTCCTGGAAATTGTTTGAACTGCTGGTCCAGGCATCGTTCTACACGGTGCTTATCAGCTTCATCTCCATCACCATCGGGCTGGTGATAGGCACGGCAGTTTCGGCGGCCTCGCTTTCGCCGAATCGTGCGCTCTCCATTTCAGGGCGAACCTTCGTCAGCTTCTTCCGCGGCGTGCCGCTTCTGGTGCAACTGCTGCTCATCTACAATCTGCTGCCGGCACTTGGCCTCAATGTGCCAAGCGTGGTTGCGGCAATCACCGGCCTTTCCCTTTGCACGGCGGCCTATCAGGCGGAGAATTTGCGCGGCGGTTTCCAGAGCGTGCCGCGCGGGCTGCTCGAGGCCGCCGACATGGCCGGACTTAGTGCGTTCCAGCAATTCCGACGCATCAAGGCGCCGATTGCGCTGCGTCTCGCCCTCCCCTCTCTGGTCAATGAAGCGATCATGATCCTGAAAGCCTCGTCGCTGGTTTCGGTGGTCGGCATCGTCGAGTTGACACGCATGGCACAGGATCTTGCAGCCAGTACGTATCGGCCGATCGAGCTGTTTTCGGCGGCTGGCCTGCTTTACCTCATCATCAACTGGCTGATCGCCTCGGGCGGCTCGGTGTTCGAACGCTCCTTCCGCTGGGGGCGGCCATGAATTTCGACACCAACCTGATCCTGAGCATCATGCCCGAGCTCGCTCGGGCGTTCGGGGTAACCATGCTGACATGGGTGGCGGGCGTGATCGGCGCAGCCCTGCTCGGCTTCCTGGTTGCCGTCGCGCGTCGGTACGGCAGCCGCTGGCTGGGCTATCCGCTGAGGTTGTGCGTCGAGGTCATCCGCGGCACCCCGTTCCTGATCCAGCTATTCCTGCTCTACTATGGCGGGCCGTTCATCGGCCTCTCGCTTGAGCCCATCCCGGCCGGCCTGCTTGGCTTGACCGTCTATGGAGCGGCCTATTTCAGCGAGATCTTTCGCGCTGGCTTCGAGGCCGTACCGCCCGGCCATGTCGAAGCCGCCGAATGCGTCGGCCTCAACCGGCGCCAGATCATCCAGCGCATCCTCATTCCGGAAATGACCATGCTGGTGCTGCCGGCTTCGGTCAACATGGCGATCATTCTGCTCAAGGAAACCGCCGTGCTTTCCATCATCACCGTGCCGGAGTTGACGCTCGTCATCAGCGCCATCGGTTCGCAGCAATACGCTTTCGTCGAATCGCTCTTCCTGCTTGCCTTGTTCTATTGGGGGCTGGTGGAGCTCGCCGGCCGACTCGGGCGCTATATGGAAGCCCGCTTCTCCAAATACAGGTTTGTGACCGCATGACGATGCCAGCCATTTCCGTAAAAGGGTTGATCAAGCGTTTCGGCGACGTCGAGGTGCTGCATGGGATCGATCTCGACATTCCGCAAGGACAGGTTTCCTGCCTGATCGGCCCTTCCGGTTCGGGCAAGAGCACGCTCCTGCGCTGCATGGCCTTCCTTGAGGAAGCATCCGATGGGCTGATATTCATCAATGGCGAGCCGCTTGGCTATGCGTCCGGCCCGCAAGGCAAGCCGGTGCGCCTGCCTGCTGCCCGCATCCGCGCGGTGCGCTCGCAGATCGGCATGGTGTTCCAGCAGTTCAACCTTTGGCCGCACATGACCGCGCTCGGCAATGTCAGCGAGGCGTTGAAGACGGTTCACGGCGTGCGCAAGAGCGAAGCCGAAGAGCGCGCCATGGTGCAGTTGAAGAAAGTCGGCCTGGCCGAGCGCGCCGGCCACTATCCATCCCAGCTTTCCGGCGGCCAGCAGCAGCGCGTCGCAATTGCCCGTGCGCTGGCGCTGGAGCCGAAGATCATGCTGTTCGACGAGCCGACCTCGTCACTCGACCCTGAGCTGACCGGCGAGGTGCTGAACGTCATGCGCGCGCTGGCGGCAGACGGCATGACGATGGTGGTGGTGTCGCATGAGATCGGTTTTGCAGCGGCGGTGTGCCAGCAGATCGCATTCCTCGACAACGGCAAGCTGTTGATGACAGGCACGCCACAGCAGATATTCGGCAAACCGCGTCATCCACGCCTCGACCAGTTCCTCGACACCTATCTGGACCGTGGCGCCGCTATGCTTGTCTAGGTCAATGAAATGGAGGCGCTGGTGAACCCCGACAGACGCTCGCTGCACCAGCGCATTCTCGACGACGTACAAGGCCGCATCCTTTCGGGCGATTGGCCGCCCGGCCACCGCATCCCTTTCGAGCACGAATTGACGGCGCAATATGGCTGCTCGCGAATGACCGTGAGCAAGGTGCTGAACCAGTTGGCGAGGGCTGGCCTCATTGAGCGCCGCCGCCGCAGCGGCAGCTTCGTGCTGCGGCCGCATTCGCAGTCAGCCGTGCTGGAAATCCGTGACATCATGACGGAAGTGCAGGCGCTCGGACTTGCCTACCGCTTCGAGATTGTCGAACGCGCAAAGCGACGCCGCGCCACCCGCGCCGACCTCGACCGGCTGCATCTGGAAAGAAAAGTTCCGGTACTCGATCTCAACTGTCTGCATTTTGCCGGCAAGGAACCGTTCTGCCATGAAGAACGCCTGATCAACCTCGATGCGGTTCCCGAAGCCGATGCGGAGACGTTTGCCGAGCGCGCACCGGGCCCCTGGCTTGTCGAACGCGTTCCGTGGAGCACGGCAGAACATCGCATCCAGGCTATCGGGGCCAACCCCGTCACGGCCGCCGCGCTCGGCATTGCCGAGGGCACCGCCTGTCTGTTGATCGAGCGACGCACTTGGGGTGCGGAGCAGCCGATCACCCATGTCCGCCTGACATATCCGGGCAACGGTCATGAGCTTGTCGCTCACTTCGCGCCGGCACGAACCTAGGGTCGGGAGCCCCCGGAAAATCTGGCGCGTCGGAGAGGACGAAAGCCAGAACCGGGAGCCTCGTGCGCACTCAGGCCAGAGCCTGTTCCGTTACCGGATCGAAATAGCGTAGCTGGCCGGGCTCGACCGTGAGATATACCGGAGTGCCCGGCTTCAACTCACGCTCCGCCTCGACGCGCGAAACCATGATCCGCGCTCCTTCGACTTCAACCTCGACCAGTTGCTCGGCCCCTAGTTGCTCGGTCAATTCGACGCGGCCGTGCAGAGCGTTGTCGGCCCTGGATTCATACAAGCGGATATGCTCCGGCCGCAGACCGATAGTCACGCCGCGTCCATCCTGTCCCACCAGCCCACGCGCGCTTTCATCGGAGACGTGGAATGCCCCGCCGGGCGCGTGGATATTGTAGCCTGAGCCGTTGCGTTTCACCTTGCCGTCAAGGAAGTTCATCGCCGGAGAGCCGATGAAGCTCGCGACGAAGCGGGTGCGCGGGCGCGAGTAGATTTCCCATGGCGTGCCGACCTGCTCGATGCGGCTGTTATTCATCACCACAACGCGATCGCCGAGCGTCATCGCCTCGACCTGATCATGCGTGACATAGACGGCGGTGGTCTCGACACGGCGATGCAGGCGCTTGAGTTCAAGGCGCATATGCGCGCGCAGCTTCGCATCCAGGTTGGACAGCGGTTCGTCGAACAGGAACACCTTGGCATTCCGCACGATGCAGCGGCCGAGCGCGACCCGCTGCTGCTGCCCCCCGGACAATTCGCGCGGCTTTCGCTTGAGCAGGTCACGCAGGCCAAGAATGTCGACCGCGCGATCGATTTCCGTCTTGATGGTGTCTTCCGGCACCTTCCGGTTGCGCAGGCCGAAGGCCAGATTGTCGTAGACCGTCATATGCTGGTAGAGCGCGTAGTTCTGGAACACCATCGCGATGTCGCGATCACGCGGCGGCAGGACATTGACCGTCTCGTCGCCGATGGCGATCGTACCGTCGGAAATATCCTCGAGGCCGGCGATCATGCGCAGCGTCGTGGACTTGCCGCAGCCCGAGGGGCCGACGAGTACGAGGAATTCCTTGTCGCGGATGGTCAGGTTGACATTGTCGACGGCGTTGTAGCTACCGTACCGCTTGCAGACGTCGCGCAGAACGACTTCAGCCATATCAAAACTCCGAATTGGGGCGCGGTCAGATGCGCAAGCCCTGGATCACGTATTTTTGGGCGAACAGCGTAATGATGACCGCCGGGATCATGGCCATCACCGCCATAGCACTCATCAGGTTCCACTCTGTGCCGAGTTCGGTCACGAACTGCGCCATCGTCACGGTCAACAGCGGCGTGCGGTTGCCGGTCAAGATCAGGGCGAACAGGAATTCGTTCCACGTCCACAGCCAGGACAGGATGCCGAGCGCGGCGATCGCAGGACCGGCAGCCGGCAGCGCGACCCGGCGAAACGCGCCCCAGCGCGTGCAGCCGTCGATCATCGCGGCATATTCCATCGAGGGATCGATGCCGTCGAAGAAGCCCTTCATGATCCACGAGAAGAAGCACACATGCACGGCGACGTGCGCGGCCAAGATGCCGAAGAAAGTGTCATAGAGGCCGAGCGATTCGTTGACCACATAAAGCGGCAGCACCCAGGAAATGTAAGGTACGGTGCGGAACACGTAGATCGACGTGAACCAGGTTTTCGGCAGCCAGCCCTTGAAGCGCGACAGCATATAGCCGCTGGTCACGGTGACGCCGAGGGAGAGGATCGTGGCTGCCGTCGCTACCAGGAACGAGTTGAAGAAGGCTTCGATGACGACGCCGCGCTGGAACACCTCGACATAGTTGGCCAGCGTAAATTCGGTGCCGCGATGGATGTAGTAGACACCCCAGCCTGGACGCAGCGAGGTCACCACCAGGATGATGATCGGCGCCAGGAACAATAGAAGCACGGCCGAGACCGCAAGGATCATGAAGGCGGCGCGCGCGCCGGGGCGCAGCAGATCGAACAGGCCGGTGCGCCGTGGCAACGGAGCGGCGGAGGAAGCGAGGCTCATCGGGACACTTCCATGAAACGGTTGATGAGTGCGTAGAGCGCCAGTCCTGCCACCATGATGATCAGCGTGCCGATGACGGCAGCCGCCGAGCCGCGGGCGAAATTCAGGTTCTGGAACGCTTCCATGAAGACGTAGATGCTGAACACTTCGGTGGAGCGAGCCGGACCGCCGCCGGTCAGCAGCCAGACCTGGTCAAAGGTGCGGAAACAGTCGATGGCCCGGATGACGACGCACACGCCGATGACCGGTCGCAGCATCGGCACGGTGATGTGCGTGAAAATACGCCAGCGCCCCGCGGCGTCGAGCGCCGCCGCCTCGAACGGCTCCTTGGGCAGGCTCTTCAAACCTGCAAGCAGCAAAAGGGCGAACCACGGCGTCCAGATCCAGACATCGGTGAAGACGATGACACCGAAGGCATACCAGCGATCGGCTAGCCAGGCAGGCTGGCCGAGCCCCAACCAGCCAAGGAATGCATTGACCACGCCGAACTGGTCGTTGAACGTCCAGCGCATCATCGTCGAGGCGATGACGGGACCGATCATCAGCGGCAGCAGCACCACGGTCTGGACCAGACGTTGGGCAGCAAAGCCGCGATGGAGAAGGAGGGCAACAGCCATGCCCAGCGCCAACGACAGGCCGACCGAGGCGACGATGAGCAGGAACGTGTTGGGCAGCACGGTAAACAGGAAATTGGTGTCGCTGAGCACATAGCGATAATGCTCGAGCCCGACCCAGGTCTTGTCCGGGTCATAAAGGGACCAACGTCGGAAACTTGCATCCGTGCCGATGAAGATCGGCACGACCTGGAACAGCAACAACACAAGCACGGACGGCAGGATCAGGCCGATCTGAAAAGAGAGCCGCTCGCCGATCAAACGGCGGCGGCGGCGCGCCGCGGGGATTGCTCCCCGCGACGCAGTCTGACGATCCCCGGCAACCGTCGGCATCACGCTACTTCGCGATCTGCTGCACGGCTGCGTCGTGCAAGGTCTTCATGCCCCGCTCCAATGCCGCGGGTATGTCTTCCCGCTTTCCGCTCAAGGCTTCGGTCGAGATGTCGGCATAAGCCTTCTGCACTGCCGGCCAGTTGGGGAAGTAGTAGGCCGACAGAACCTGGTCCTTCACATCGAAGACGACCGCCTTGAGCTTGGCGAATACCGGGTCCTGCGCGGCCAGTTCGGGCCATAGGTCGGTGTTCGGCGGCGGTCCGCCAGTCGCCTTCCACTGCGCGATCTGGCCCTCGTGGTCGAGCAGCATTGCGCCGAGCGCCTTCTTGGCGAGGTCCTTCTGCTTGGCGTCCAGGGCCTTTGGAATGCCCCAGGCCCAGATGGTGTCCCAGGCGATATTGTTGTCGAGGCGCGGACCCATCGGCCACAAGGCCATGCCGACCTTGCCGGCGATCTTCGACTTCTCAGGATCGTTGAACTGCCCCCAGAAGGTCGAGTCGGCGAAGGTGAAGGCCGATTCACCCGCCATGAAGATGGCGTTGGCTTCGTTGCGGCCATAGGAAACCATAGCCTCGGGGCTGATCTTGTCCTTGTGCAGGTTGTCCCACCAGAACTCGATGGTCTCGCGGTGGCAGTCCTCGGTCAGCGTCGGCACCCAGCCGCTCTTGTCGAGAACGGCGTTGTCGCGCTCGAACTTCGGGTTGAAGATGTCGCAACCGTTCGTCCACAGCGACCACCAGATCGAAAACCAGGTGTTCTGGTGCGTCATGCCGCCGACATAACCCCACTTGGTCTTGCCTTCCTCCTGCAGCTTGTGACCGACTTTCACCATGTCGGCCCAGGTCTTCGGTACGTCCTTTTCATCGACCAGATCGGTGCGGTAGAAGAAAGTTCCGACCGTATGGGCCAGCGGCACCGCCGTCGGCTGCCCCTCGTCATTGGGGAAGGCCCGCATCGGACCCTTGCGGATCTTGTCCATGCCCTCGACATCCGAGGTCTGCTCGACCCACTGCTTCCACAACTGGCCCCAGTCGTCGTTGTGCCAGAAGATATCGCAGTCGGTGCCGCCGCTGCTGAGCATCTGGCTCATCTTCGGCAGGTAGACCGAATAGGACATCGGGTTCTTTTCCAACTCGACGCCGCTTGCCTTGGCCCACTTTTCCATCATGGCGACATTCGCCTCGATGACAGGGTGGCTCATGTAACAGACCTTGAGCGTGTCCTCTGCTTGCGCCGGGGTTGCCCCGATCGCAGCCAGGCCGAGCAACAAGCTCCCGGCCAACGGCAGCCCGCCTAACTTTCGTGTCATAAATTTCCTCCCAAGAAGTCCGATCCACGCCACCGGCACAGCCATTGATCCGTGCGAGCCGCATGTCTCATTTGCGCGTTGCTACCAATCTTTATGAAACCGCTTTCATTTCCCTTTGAAAAATAGCGACGCGCGTAATTCTGCGCCGGCGATCGGCCTCTAACTCTTGGATTAGCCAGAAAACCCTAGCCTTTTGCCAGACTGCGAGTCAAGGAGCGGATACGGCTTTTGACCCGAATACGACGAAGGTCTGGTACGGGAAGTAGGAAAATCTGCATATTTTTCCTGCTATTTCGACCTGAAGCTTTGCAAATTATTGTTTTACATATATATTTTGTAATGCAAACGCTTTCATATGTTTGGTAATGATGTTTCTTTGGTGCTACGGTGCGTGCTACTGGATTCGCGCAGCGTGAAAGGAGTCTCGATGACGCAGTCACAGCAAGGCGAACCGAAGCGTCATCGTTCGCGCCGAAGCGCAAAGCAAAAGATGCGCCTTGCCGACGTTGCCCGCCGCGCTGGAGTTTCGGAAGCGACGGCATCACGCGCCATCAACCGGCCCGAGCTCGTGCGGCCGGAGGTGCGCGAACGCGTGGCCCGCGCCATTCAGGAACTCAGCTACGTCGCCCACGGCGCCGCCCGCGCGCTTGCCTCCGACCGGACCCATTCCATCGGCCTGATCGTGCCGACCCTGCGCACGGCGGTTTTTGCTGAATCGGCGGAGATTTTGCAGCAGGCGCTGAACCGCAGCGGCTACCACCTGATCATTGCCAGCTCCGAATACGACAAGGCGCGCGAATACCATGAAGTCAGGGCGCTTCTGCAGCATGGCATCGACGGCATGGTCCTGGTAGGCCAGGATCACGCACCCGAATTATGGCAGCTCCTCGAGAGATCAGGACTCCCGTTCGTCACGGCATTCCAATATGCGGGCGAATCCTCCTACCCCTGCATCGGCGTCGACAATCGCCAGGAATTTTACGATGCGACCCGTTTCCTCATCAATCTCGGGCACACCAATATCGGCGTGTTGACTGCGGAGACTGCCGGAAACGAGCGTCTTGCAGCGCGTGTTGCAGGCGCGCGGGACTGCATTGGCGACCACGGCCTGCCCAAGCCGGATGTCGTCGAGGTGCCATCGACGCTGACAGATGCGCGCCAGGGCCTGCGCCGACTTGTCGAGCGCAATGCGCATATTACTGCCGTCGCCTGCACCAATGATCTGATGGCATTCGGTGCTCTGGCAGAGTGCCGGACCCTCGGCATCGACGTACCGGGGCAGCTGTCGGTAATCGGCTTCGACGATCTCGATATTGCCGAGCACACCCAGCCTTCGCTGACCACCGTTCGGCTTCCGCTTGCCGAGCAAAGCCGGCGCGTGGGCGAATATCTGTTGGCCCGTATAGAGGGGCGTGATGCCCCATCTTCCACGCGCCTGAAGGCGTCCTTCATCGTGCGTGAATCAACCGGGCGCCCGCCCGAACCTGCACGAGCGACGGTTCAGCGCAGCTCTGCGGACGCCGGGCCTTTGCAAACGCCGTCTTCGAAGAGGCGCGCCCGCTCGGCCGCCGAGTAACCAAGTTCGGCAAGGATTTCTGCGGTCTGGGCACCCAGCGGTTGCGGCGTCAGGCGCAATGCCGGCGCGGCCCCGTCATAGCGGACCGGATGAGCCACCAACGTGATCGGTTCGCCGGCGGCGCTGCGTGTGTCGAAGAAGCAGCCGTTGTGACGCACTTGCGGGTCCGCCAGCACCGATTCGTAGTCTCCGACCCGCGCATGCCAGATGCCGGCCTTGGCAAAGATTGCTTCCCAGTCGCCAGCGGGCCGCTGGACAAGCACGTCTTCCAGCAGAGAACAGATGCGGTTGCGCTCCGTCCACGCGTCCGCATCGTCGATGGTTGCCAGGTCCGCCGATCCGGTTGCCTCGGCCAGCGCCTTGAGGCTGGTGAGTGAAATCGCCAGATCCGCATCGGCGGTGCGGTAGATGCCGTAGGGCGCAGGAAAATACCAGCCGCCCAGCGAGCCTTCCGTTGCAATGCCCGCTTCCGGGCGCGGACCGTTCAGGTAAGTGACGAAGGATTCGAGCTGTAGGTCGATCGCGGCATTGAGCAGGCTGACATCGACCCGG
This sequence comes from Mesorhizobium sp. Root552, assembly GCF_001427285.1. Taxonomy (GTDB): domain Bacteria; phylum Pseudomonadota; class Alphaproteobacteria; order Rhizobiales; family Rhizobiaceae; genus Mesorhizobium. Next base: position 131,411 of record NZ_LMFV01000023.1, on the reverse strand, counting down.
CAGCCCTTTCCGGTGACGCTGCGCCGATAAAGAGCGGCCAGAACACCGAGCGCCAGCAACGCCGCCCCATGATGGTCGACCGCCGAAACGCCCACCGGGCGCGCTGTTTGCCCAGCGCGCCCGGTGATCGCGGCCAGTCCGCTCATCGCCTGGATCAGGAGATCCTGGCCGGGGCGGTCGCGATAAGGGCCGTCGGCTCCGAATCCGGAGGCGGATGCGTAGACGACCCTGGGATTGAAGGCTTGGACAGCTTCGTAGCCGAGACCGAGTTTATCCATGACGCCGGGCCGGTAGTTCTCCACCACGACATCTGCCTGGGCAACAAGCCGCCGCGCAACCTCCACGCCCGCAGGCGACTTGAGATCGAGCGCAAGACTGCGCTTGTTTCTGCCGCCAGCCAGGAAAAGCGGCGTATCGGAGCCAATCCACTTGCCTGCCGCCGCCCAGTGCCGTTGCTGACCGCCGCCAAGCGGCTCGATCGCCACAACGTCCGCGCCCAGGTCAGCAAGGTGCTGGACGCCGACCGGCCCCATCAGGAAATGATTGAAACTGACAATGCGTACGCCGTCGAGAAGGGTCACTGTGTTTCCAATTTTTGCAAGCGTTTACATATTGAGCAAGCCGGCAGCTTTTGGAGCTACCATACAACCATATGTTTTTGTGTATATTATCCAAGCGTATCGTTGACTTGAGACTTTCAATGTGACAGATCGATCAGGTTTATGAAAGCGTTTTCATCCTTATGACAACAGTCGAGTTGATCGAGACGAGCGAGCCTGGGAGCGGCGTGCGACTGATCCGCCTCAACCGACCCAGCCGGCTGAATGCATTGAGCGGCGATCTTCTGGTCGAGCTTGCGACGGAACTGCATGCCTGCTCTGCAAGCGACGAAATTCGAGCGGTCGTGCTGACTGGTGACGAGCGCGCCTTTTCTGCCGGTGCGGACGTGCATGAAATGGCCGCTGCCGGAATCGATGCGATCTACGGTCCGCGCCGGCTCAATGCCTGGAAGGCTATCGATGCGTTCGACAAGCCGCTGATTGCGGCGGTTGAAGGCATTGCCTTCGGCGGCGGGCATGAACTGGTCATGCTGTGCGATATTGTGGTTGCCGGAGCCAAGGCCCGTTTCGCTCAACCCGAGATCGACCTCGGCTCGTTGCCTGGCGATGGCGGCACGCAACGTCTGCCGCGCAGCCTCAGCAAGGCTCAGGCGATGCGACTGGTCCTGACCGGCGAAGCCATCGACGCGGCGACTGCGGAGCGCTGGGGACTGGTGTCCGATCTGGTACCGGCCGGCGAGGCCGTGCAATGCGCCGTCGAAATCGCCGCCCGCATCGCCGCCAAGGCACCCGTTGCAGCGCGCCTGGCGAAGCAGGCAGTGCGCACCGCCTATGAGACGGCGCTTTCAGCCGGCCTGGATGCCGAACGCCAGCAAGTCCGGCTCAGCTTCCAGACCAAAGATCACGACGAGGGCGTCGAGGCCTTCATGACGAAACGCAAACCGATCTTCCAGGGACGCTGAAGCATGGCTCGCACTATTATCGTCACGGGCGCTGCGTCCGGCTTCGGCGAGGCGATCGCCAAGAGTTTCGCGACGGCAGGCGATGCCGTCATGCTGGCCGATATCAACGAAGTCGGCGGCCAGCGCGTGGCGGGAGAGATCGAGGCCGCAGGTGGCAAAGCCCGCTTTCAGTACACTGACGTGGCCGATGCGCGCTCCACACAAAGGCTGATCGACACGACAATCGAGTGGTCCGGCGGCATCGATGTTCTGGTCAACAATGCTGGCATCACGCATCCGCCGGTTCCAGTCGAAAAAATAGACGAGGCAGAGTTCGAGCTGATTTTCGCGGTCAACTTCAAATCTGTCTACCTGATGACGACACAAGCCATACCGGCACTGCGCAAGCGCAAGGGAGCGATCGTCAACATTGCCTCCATAACCGCCGAGCACCCCCGCTGGGGGCAGTCGGTCTATGCCGCGACCAAGGGGGCAATGATCAGCTTTACTAGGGCGCTGGCGATCGAACTTGCGCCCGACGGCGTGCGCGTCAACGCCGTCGCGCCGGTCGCCTCGCTCACCGGAATGACCAAGGACACACTGGGCAGCGCCGATCCGCAGGCCCGCCGCCGCCAGATCGAAGCGACCATACCGCTTGGGCGGCTTGGCGAAGCTTCTGACATTGCCGGCGTTGTCAATTTCCTGGCATCGCCTGCCTCTGCATTCCTTACCGGCGTTTGCCTGCCGATCGATGGCGGACGCTCAATCTAGAAATTGCGTGCACATTGCTTGATCTGCAATCGCATCAGAAAACCGAAGCGTTCCAGCACCTTTGCTAGAGCGTGACGTCCCGATCGAGCGGAAATATCGGGCGCGGCACGTTGCGATAGTGGCGGCGGTGATATTGTGGCGTCGACAACGCGCCGCTGTCGCAGACGATGACGCGGCCAGAAATCGGTTCGAAAGCAGCGCGAAAATGCTGCATGGATTTCAGCCCGATGACCGATTTCTCCGCTGGCATGATTCCGAACGCCTTGAACTGTTGCTGGTCCAGCATTTGCGAATTGCCGCTCACGACCAGCACATCGATTCCGTCGATGCGCAGAACGGCCGTCGGGCCGAAGCTGTGATGCAGGCCGCTGATGATAGGTCCATCCCCGATGAACCGGCCATCGCTGATCAGGCGAATTTCACCTTCGACCTCAAGCGGTCCGCCGCCGAAAGCCGGATCGTTTTTGCCACCGAGCCGTAGCTTCACCCGATCCCCTACCTTGTGCGCGGTGAGTTGGGCAGCAGCTTCGGGATCGATCATCGGACCGAAGGCCGCATTCTGCAATCTGGCATCCAGCATCGCCTTTAGCAGATTGGTCGCGTCGCCATAGGCGCCGGACCCAGGATTGTCGGAATAATCCGCAATGATCAGCGGGCCTTTCGATGCGTCGAAACCGGATGCGATGGCGGCAGCTTCCTCCACTTCGAGGTAGCGGTTCTCGCTGGCGAAGCGGGACTCCCAGATGGCATCCGAAAGCTCTTCGGCCATACTACGGGCGCGCGCTTCGACACCGGCAATATTGCGGTCATAGGTAACGAGCACGGTTGGCCCGACCTCCCTGATGTCGGCGTCCGAAAAGCCCGCGTTAATCGAAACGGCGTGAATACCCGGCTCCATCTCGAAAATGCGGGCGCGCTCGTAGACGGCGACCATCGGGCCGGCGTCGGAGCGGCCGGCATTGATTTCATCAAGCATGGGCCGATGCGCGCGCAAGGTCGCCGGGTCGATACGGCCGCTCATCGTTTGCTCAAGAATTCGCCCGGCCTGCAATCCGCGCTCGCGCATATCGATATGCGGATAGGTCTTGTACGACACGATGATGTCCGCCAGTTCGCACATTTGCGGGGTGGCATTGGCGTGAAGGTCAAGCACGATGGCGATCGGCATGTCCGGCCCGACGATCGCGCGCAGGCGCGACAGCAACTCGCCCTCGCCGTCTTCGCAAAAATCCGGCACCATTGCGCCGTGCAGGCCAAGGAGTATGCCGTCGAGACTGTCCTTTTCGGCGCGCGCTGCATCGCAGATCTTGCCGGCGATATGGTCGAAGGTTGCCCGCGCCACGCGGGCACCGGGCCCCGCATGAGCGCTGATGACGTGCTGCATGTTCCAGCCAGCTTCACGCGACGCGTCGAGGAAGCCGGCCAGTTCGGTATTTGCACTACCGTATGCGGCAATCGCGGCCTCGCCCTCGGCCAACGCTTCCGCCTCGAAATCGGCAAGCATGGTGGCACCCTTCTTGAACGTGTTGCTTTCATGCTGGAACTCGGCTGTCAGCACATGCTTGCTCATGATGGCTCCTTCTCGTCGGCGACTATGGGATGAAAGCAGGCTGCGCGATGCCCGCTTGCGTGCGTTGTCAGGGTCGGCCGCTCGCTGAGGCAGCGTGATGATGCGCGCGAACAGCGCGCCGCAAAGGCACAACCCTTGGGGAGATTGAAGGCGGAAGGGATTTCACCGGTCAGCGATGCGAGATGCCGTCGTTTGCCGGGATCGGGACTGAACGTGCTGTCGAGCAGCGCGCGCGTATACGGATGGCGCGGCTCGGTGCTCGGAGACGGAAGCTCTTCGACCACGGCGCCCAGATACATGACGATGATCCGGTCGCAGAAATAGCGTACCAGGCCGAGGTCGTGCGAAATGAAGAGGTAGGTGAGACCGAGATCCTGCTTCAGGTCCTGAAGCAATTTTATGATCTGCGCCTGAATGGAGACGTCGAGCGAAGCCGTGGGTTCGTCAAGCACGAGCAGATCAGGCCTAAGCGCCAGCGCCCGGGCAACACCCACCCGCTGGCGTTGACCACCCGAAAGCTGGTGCGGATAGCTGCGCGCAATTTCCCCGGCAAGGCCGACCTGATCGAGCAGTTCAGCGATCCGCCCCGGCGGAAGCGCTTCGCCCTGCACGGCAAAGGGTTCGCCCACAACCTGCTCGATCGTAAAGCGTGGGTCGAGCGAGGAGTAAGGGTCCTGGAACACCATCTGCATGCGCCGGCGCGCCCGGCGCAGATCACGTGGCGCAAGCTTGCCGAGATCGACACCGTCGAAATGCACGGTCCCTTGGGTCGGCTCCAGCAGACGCAGTACCAGCCGCGCCAAAGTCGACTTTCCGCAACCGCTCTCGCCGACCACGCCGACCACCGATCCACGGCTGACGCCAAGGCTGACATCGCGCACCGCCGTCATGCTACGGCGCGGCGCGAACAGGCCCGCGCCGCTGTCGAAGCGCTTGGTAAGCCGGTCAATAACCAGAAGGTTGGCGGCATCAGCCATGTCGTGCGTCGCCATTGAGCGGGAAATGGCAAGCAACCGCACCGCCCGGCAACGCCGTTGCGGCAGGAACGCTCGCCTCACATACCGACTGACGCCCGATACAGCGCGGATGAAACCGGCATCCGGAAGGAAAATGCGCCACGGAGGGCACGGAACCGGCGATCCCGGTCAGGCTGCCGCGTGCCATGCCGTCCTTGGGAATGCAATCGATCAGCGCGTGGGTGTAGGGATGGGCAGGCGCTGCAAACAGCGATCTCACGCCCTGTTGTTCAGCGAGCCGGCCGGCATATAGGACCGCGACCCGGTCGCAGCATTGCGCCACGACACCCATGTCGTGAGTAATCAGCACAAGCGCCAGCCCGCGTTCCCGAACCAGCGAGGTGAGCAGATGTATGATCTGCGCCTGAACAGTCACGTCGAGCGCGGTTGTCGGCTCATCCGCGACGATAAGGTCCGGCTCGCCGGCGAGCGCCATGGCGATGACCACCCGCTGTTTCATGCCGCCGGAGAGTTGATGTGGATACTGACGATAGATCGTGGCGGCTTCCGGTATGCGCAACTGCGTCAGGATTTCGATTGTCCGGCTGCGGGCGACGTCCGCCGGCAGACCGAGATGCAGCCTTGCCACGACATCGACCTGTTCGCCGACCGGTTGAAGCGGGTCCAGTGCCGTCATCGGATTTTGGGTGATGAAGGCGATCCTGCGGCCCCGGAACTTGCGAAGCCTGTATTCGTCCAGCCTGGTCAGGTCGGTGTCGTCGAAGCGGACGGCTCCAGCCGTCACGCGCGCTCCGATCAGCGGCAACAGGCCGGCAATTGCCAAGGCGGTCAGCGACTTGCCGGATCCGGATTCGCCGACCAGTCCAAGGATTTCGCCTCTATCCACCTCGAAAGTGATTTCTTCGAGCAATGTGAGCCGGCCGATACCTACCGACAGCCGATCGACCTCAAGAAGCCCCATGACGGTTCCTCATTCGACTCTCGGTCGTGAACGGACATCGAGCCCGGCGATCAGCGCATCGCCGAACAGGTTGATACTGACGACGGTGATTGCGGCTGCAAGGCCCGGAAAGATGATGATCCATGGCGCCTTGAACAACAGGGCTGTGCCCGACGACATCATTGCGCCCCAACTCGGCGTCGGCGGTTGCGCGCCAAGGCCGAAAAAGCCGAGCGTCGCCTCCAGGATAATTGCATCCCCGGTAGCCAGCATGCCGCTTACCAGCACCGGCGTGATCGCGTTCGGCAGGAGGTGTCGAAACAGGATGTGGCGATGCGAGGCGCCAAGGCCCGATGCAGCTTCGATGAATGTCTCGGACTTGATGGCCATGACCTGCGCGCGCGTCAGGCGTGCGAACTGCGCCAGATAGGCAACGGTGATGGCAACCATTGTGCCGGTTACCCCCGGTCCGATGATTGCGACCAGGATCAGCGCCACGAGGATTTCCGGGAATGACCAACTCAAATCGATGACGGTCGTAATCATGCGATCAAGGCGTCCGCCGAAGTATCCCGCTGCTGCGCCCAGCACCATCCCTGCCAACACCGATAGACCGATGGAGATGACCGAAACCGAAAGCGAGATGCGCGCGCCGTACAATATGCGGGTGAGAAGATCGCGGCCGAACTCGTCCGTTCCCAGCCAATGCGACAGGCTGGGCGGGCTGTAGGCAGCACTCAGTTGCTGGATATCGTACTCATAGGGTGTGAGCAGATGGGCAAAAATGGCCGCCAGGGCGAGCAGCACCAGCCATCCGCCGGCTATTGCGCCGGTCTTCGTGCGGAAAGCCCTGGCGAAAAGGTTGTCGCGCAAGGCCGGGCGGGCGGATGACGCGGCGCCTGTCATTTGAGGTTCGCCCTTACCCGTGGATCTATTGCCGCCTGAAGGATATCGCCCACGAGCGTTCCCAGCATCACCGCCATGGCAAGCATGAGCAAGCAGGCCTGGACGACCGGATAGTCGTGCTGGTTGAGCGCCTTGATCAGCAAGGTGCCGAGGCCCGGACGGGCGAACACGACCTCGACGGTAACTGCACCGCCAAGTATCCAGCCAATCCGCAACGCCAGTATCGTGACCACTGGCGTCAGCGCGTGGCGCAGCACATGGCGCAGCCTGATACGGGACGGCGACAAGCCTTTGGCGTGCAAAAGCAGAACGAAATCCTTTTGCGCAGCTTCGATCATCGCAATGCGCGTAACGCGTACGACAAGAGCGGTGCCCGCCAGCCCGATGGTCATCACAGGCAGAACGAGCGAAGACCAGGTCCGCGCCCCCGAGACTGGAAACCAGCCAAGCACGACCGAAAACAGCAGGATCATGAGCAGGCCGAGCCAAAAGGTCGGCAGGGTCGAGCCGAGAAGCACGCCGCCCATGATGGCTTGGTCAATCGGGCCATCGCGGTAGCGCATGGCGACCGCCCCGAGAACGATACCGGCCCCCGCCGACACCAGCAATGACAGGCCACCCAATGCCAGCGAATGCGGCAGCGCCTGCGCGATCAATGTGGAAACGGGCCGTTGCGCGACGATCGCGGTTCCGAGGTCGCCGCGCAAAAGGCCCGCCAGCCAGATCAGGTATTGCTCCGGCAAGCTGCGGTCCAGCCCATAGCGCGCGACAATAGCCGCGCGCTGTTCGGGGCCCGAGCCGATCTTGATGAGGTTGTCGACAGGGTCTCCCGGGATCAGATGGATGATCAGGAAAATAACCACCGACACCGCAAGAAAGACCGGCACCAGCATCAGAAGCCGTCTGACTATATATGCGGTCATTGCGGCCCCGCTCTGTCCTCTTTTCGCCGTTTCGCGCTCTACTCCTTGACCGTCATGTCCATGAAGGTCACGGGACCTACTTCCGTGCCGTGGATTTGTTCAGGCAACACCAGGCGGTCCTTGTTGTAGGCAACGTTGACCGTTGGCTGGTAGATCGGCGCCAAGGGAAACTGCGACAGGACATATTCGTGATAGGTCTTGAAGTTGGCCTGCCTCTGCTCGCTGTTGGCCGAGCCCGACATGGCTTTCTTCCGCAGTTCCTCGGCTTTCGGATCGTTGAACATGGACGTGTTGGGATAGCCCAGCCTGTCGCCACCGAAGAACCAGTCGACGATGTCGGCATTGTTCCATTCGTAGGAGCGAACGGCCAACTGCTGTTTGCCGGACTTGTACTGGTCACGTATCGAGGAACTGTCGAAAGAGGTGATCTCGGCATCGATACCGACCGCTTTCAGCTGCGCCTGCACGACTTCCGACAGGCGGCGGAACGACGTGTCGCTCTGTGTCCACAAGGATACTTTCAGCGGAGCGCCGTCCTTCGCCCTTATTCCGTCATCGGCCATTTTCCAGCCGGCCTCGTCGAGCAGGGTCTTGGACCGCTCGGGATCGTATTTGACGAGATATTTCGGATCGACTTGCGATTCCGGCAAGGCACTGATGAGGAACGTGTTGGCGACGGCGCCGACGCCGCCATAAATCGAATCCAGTATCTCCTGCTGGTTGATGGCAAATGCCGCAGCCTCGCGGACCTTGATGTCGGTGAACGGAGCCGAGGTGACGTTGATCGACATGTAGGCGACTTCACTGCCGGGCAGCGTCAGGACGGTTATGTTCGGCTCCGACTTCAACTCGCCCATGAAATCGGTAGGCACGCCCAGAAGCATGTCGACGCCGCCGGTCTTGAGTTCCAGGAAGGCGGTCGATTCCTCAGCGATCTCGCGAAACGTCAGTTTCTGGATCTTGGCCGGACCGGTGTTCTTCGACAGCGGCGATCCCCAGGTATAGGCATCATTGCGCACCAGCACCGTCTCGGAGCCGACGTTGAAACTTTCCAGCTTGTAGGGACCCGTGCCGATCGCTTCCGTCACGCCGAACTTGTCGCCCAACGCCTTGTAGGCCTTTGGTTCCGGAATGGCCATGAAGGTACTGGACAGATTGTACAGCAGGTTGGGGTCAGGGTGCTTCATGGCGAACTTGACGGTGTAGTCGTCGACAACCTCGACCTTGTCGATCGCCTCGCTCATGTAGGCGTTGTCGCTTTCCTTGAACAATTCAAGCCAGGCTGGAATGGTCTGCGCGTTGAATGGTTCGCCGTTGTGGAAGGTAACGCCCTTCTTCAGGTGGAAAACCCAGGACATGCCATCAGCCGCTTCCTCCCAGCTCTCCGCCAGATGCGGATGAAACGACAGGTCCGCATCCTGTTCCACCAGCATGTCGTAGATGAGACCGGTCGCGGCGTTGAGCATCGACGCCTTGATCGGATTGTAGGTCGGCGCGCCGACTTCGTTGGTATTGAACACGATGGTCGCTTCCTGGGCGAACACTGCGGGAACCGCAGCGCACAAGCCCGCAAAGCATATGCCGGCCGCAAGCGCGGCCTTGGCCAACAACTTCCTCATTGCGGTAGTCCTCCCTCTTTTTTCAGTCCTGTTTTTGCGGTGTCCTCTGGATGCCGGTATGGCCGACGAACTCGTTGTAGAGCGACGATATCCGAGCCATCCGTTCCTCCACGCCGGCACCGAGTTCCTTGAAGACGCCGCTGACGATCAAGCCGACCAGGCTCGACATCGCCGATGTCGTGTCCCAGAAATTGTTGAGATCGGTCTGCACGACGAATACTTCGTCAGCGTTGCCATGCGCCCAGTCGCAATAGGGATCGGTGATCAACGTGACGCCGATGCCTGCTGCTTTTGCTTCCACGGCAAGACGTTGAGTGAGGCGCGAATAGCGTCGGCCGTCTATCAGGACCAGGGCTGTCGACCTTGGGTCAGCGAGAAGGATCTCTGCAAAATGCCCACCGGCAAGATCAGCAAGATGAACGCCGGGGCGCAGGTACTGGAGATTGTGGACCAGCTGCGCCGCATGACCGCGCTCGGTCTGGAAGCCGGCAACATATACCTCTTTGCATCTGGTCAGGCGCTCGACCGCGCGGGTGAAGTCTGCCGTGGCGGCCACTTCGTAAACGGCGACGACAGCCGCGATCTCTTTCTCCAGAGCGTGCGCCAATTCTGTCGCACCCTCGAGGCTTCGCGCATGGAAGTCGCGCAGCCGATCGCCGATCAGCCAGGCCGTGTCGCCCAGGTCGGCCTGTAGCCTCCCCTTCAGGTCCTTGAAATGACGATAGCCGATGGTCCGGCAGTAGCGGCCGATCGAAGCCTCGCTTACGCCGACCTTCTGCCCAAGCGAGGCTGCGGTTTCAAAGGGAAGGCTCTGGAGGTTGCCAAGGATGTAGTTGGCAATGGCGCTTTCAGTCCTGGTGGCTTTACCAAGACTTGCCTTCAGGCGCTGAACCAGATCGGACGGCGCTTTGTCCAGATCGATTTCTTGCTTCATCCGGCAACGATGACAGAAAGATAGCATACCGTCAATGTTGCAAGAAAACTAGAAAACTCGTAGCTTGACCGGCATGGCAATCACGGAAGCAGAACCTTCTATGCTGCGAACCTCCCCTTCAGGCACAATGGCGCCGATACGGATCGACCGCGCGGAACTGAGGCTGGTTCGCCTGCCTCTCTTGGCGCCGTTTACGATCTCGACCGGGACGATGGTCGACAAAACCTTTCCACTGCTCATCCTCTATGGCGACGGTATCGAGGGTTACGGTGAAGCCGTCTGCGATCCGTTGCCTGACTACCTGGATGAAACGATCGCCGGAACGATGGCGCTGCTGCGGGATGTGCTTCTGCCGCAGATGGTAGGCGCCAGCTTCGAAAGTCCCACAGCTCTGGAAAAGCTTCTGCTTCCCTGGCGCGGCCACCAAATGGCCAAGGCTGCCGCTGAAATGGCGTTCTGGGACTTGTGGGCCAAGTCGCTTCGCTTGCCGTTGAAAACGCTGCTCGGAGGTACTACCGACAGTGTGGCGGTGGGTGTTTCCCTCGGCATCAGGACAATCGACGAAACCGTCGAACGGGCCTGCAAGCATCACGCCCTCGGCTACAAGCGGATCAAGCTGAAGATCATGCCGGGTCACGACCTGGCGCTGGTTGATGCAGTGCGCAAGGCATTGCCCGACGCCAGCCTGAGCGTCGATGCCAACAGCGCCTATTCATTGGCCGATACTGCCACCCTACAAGCGCTCGATGGCGCCAATCTCGAATATATCGAACAACCGCTCGCCTGGGACGACATTCACGACCATTCCACGCTGCAAGCGCAACTGCGCACACCCATCTGCCTCGACGAATGCATCCGCAGCGTCGCCGATGCGCGCAAGGCGCTGCAACATGGAGCCGCGCGGATCATCAACATCAAGGCGGGGCGGGTCGGCGGCCATCTTGAATCGCGCCGCATTCACGACATCGCAGCCGCCTGGGGAGCCCCGGTCTGGTGCGGCGGCATGCTGGAAGCAGGCATCGGCCGCGCCCACAACATCCACCTTTCCACGCTGCCCAACTTCCGCAAGCCTGGCGATACTGCAAGCTCAAGCTTCTATTTCGCCAGGGACATCGTCAATGAACCGCTTGAAGCGACCAACGGTCTGATGCCAGTACCTGAGGGAGCCGGAATTGGCGTCACGCTGGATTGGAAATTCCTCGACCAAGTGACGGTCGGCAAGGAGACGTTTGCGGCGTGAGCACCGTTGAATACCGCGAGCTCTCCGGCATGGAGGAGTTCTCAGCAGCCGAGGGACTGCAACGCGAGGTTTGGGGCAAGGGCGACAAGGAAGATCCCGCCGACCTCATGATGGTCATCCAGCAAGAAGGAGGACTGGTTGGCGGCGCTTTCCTCGACGGCAAATTGACCGGTTATGTGTTCGGGTTTCCGACCAGGGACCCCGGGATCCAGCACTCGCATAGGCTGGCCGTTCATCCTGTCGCGCGCGGCGGAGGCATCGGCCTGGGCCTGAAGCGCTATCAGCGGCAATGGTGCCTGGAGCGCGGCATCACTCTCGTGCGCTGGACCTTCGATCCGTTGCGGCATGCCAACGCCTACCTCAACATCGGCAGGCTGGGCGCCGAGGCATCGGTTTATTACAGCGACTACTACGGCACGATGGGAGGCATCAACGCAGGATTGCCATCCGACCGCCTGCTTGCGGAATGGCATATCGGCTCCGAGCATGCGGGTCGCCGCGCAAACGACGAGCTGGGCGCGTACCCGGTTTGCGACCGGGCTGGTCCGCGCGTCACGATTCCAGCCGATTTCGACACCCTTTTGGCAAGTGATTCCGGCACGGCCCACGCCGAACGCCTGCGCGTACGCGATACGCTGACGCGGCTCTTTGAAGACGGTTACGTCATCCGCGACTACGACAAGGCCGCGTGCGCCTACCTGCTTTCCGGTTAAACGGAAGCTCTGCGGGCATGAATTGTCATAGGCGAATTTCGTTACAACCCACGATTTATCTAGCCATCAGGCCAACCGAAATAATTGCGCCTTGCTAACAGGGAAAATTGTTTGAATCTGCGGTGGCCGAGCGAATAGCCAACTTGGCGATGCCGCAATTTCCGTGACTGAAACTCATTCCAGGCGCCGGCCTCGAGCTTACATGCCTGAGTTTGAAAAGATTTCTGGCGCACCGGACGAGATGAAAATGGGCACCGCTATGTCATTGTCGCACCTATGTTTCTGAGATCAGGGCTCAGACTGAAAAGCCCTTCTTGGGCAATCGGGGCGCATAACACGATAGCTTGACCGGTTTTCAGCCGGACCGCATGCGGAAAGCCGTTCACTCCGGCAGGCCAGCGATCCGCATGTGTTCGATCCAGCGGTCGAGGCTTCCGGGCGCGGTCCAAATCTTTTCCCACTCCCTGCGTTCCTTGCTGATGGACTCGCCGGCTGAGTCTTTGAGAAAAACTGCCAGCGCTTCCTTCGCCTCCAGCTCGTTTCCCAGACAAGCGTGGATGCCCGCGAGCATTCGCTGTGCGCCGTTCGGAATTCTCGACATTTTGCGCATCGCCGCCAGCGCCGCCTCGCAGTCGTTCTTTTCCCAGAGCGCCCAGCCCATCTGCCAGTGAAACCAGTCAGGGTGGAAAGGATCGATGCCCTTGGCGTGCTCGATCCGGTTGATCGCTTCATCGGTGCGGCCCACATAGAGCAGCGCGTCCGTGCTGCCGACAAGGATGTTCGAGTTGCTGGGGTTGAGGGCGATCGCCTGGTCGAACCGTGCAAGCGCCTGCTCCATCTCGCCGGCTTCGGTATGGATGCGGGCGCGGACATGATGCGCCTCGGCATCATCCGGCGCGATCAGGATGGCCTTGTCCGCATACTCGGCGCCGCGCTTCAACGCTTCGTTCCGGTCATACTCCTGCTCACGCCACCCGAAGACCGCATCAAAGCGATAGGACCAGGCCAGCCCGATATAGCCGAACTGGGCGTTCGGATCCGCTTCGACCGCCTTGCGGCTCAATTGCCGCAGTTTTTCGCTTCCCGCGGCGGAATTATCTTTGCGGATCTCGGCGACCCCCGTCAGGTGATAGTGAAGCGCACTGACCTGCGCGGCATCACTTTCCGGCAGGGGGCGCTCGATCCTGCGTCCGACCCGATCCGCAAGCGTGCGGATGATTTCTTCCTGGACGACGAACAGATCGCCGATCTCCCGGTTGTAGGTATTCGCCCACAGATGCGATCCGTCGCGCGCATCTAGCAACTGGGCGGTCACTTTCAGCCGGTCTCCGTTCTTCTGCTGGCTGCCTTCGAGCAGGTAGTCAACACCGAGCTCGTCTCCGATCTTCCGGACGTCGAGCGACTGGTCGCGGTATCTGAAACTCGAGTTCCGCGCGATGACGGCATAGGTCTTGCTGCGCGACAACTCGGTGATGATCCCTTCGGCAACGGCATCGCTGAGATATCCCTCGTCCGCGGTGGTACTCATGTCTTCGAAGGGAAGAACCGCAATCCGGGGCATGTCGCTGAGACGAACCGGGGCGGCCCGCCATATTTCCGCGCCGTAGTATGCGCCGATCGCTGCCGCAACGAGAACGAGTGCAGCCAGAATGAAGCCGCGTTGCGAGAACAGTGTCTTGGCGCGTTCCGGGCCGGCTGCGGCGTTTGGGTCAGCCGCACCCAATGGATCGGCATTCAGCCGGTAACCTCGCTTGGGGTGGGTTTCCACGATCACGTGCTCGTGGTCGCCCAACGCGCGGCGAATATCGGCAATGCATTGAGTGAGGCTGTCGTCGGTCACGAAGGTATCGGGCCAAACCGCCTGCATCAGCGCGTCCTTGGACACGATCTCGCTCGGTCGCGCCGCAAGCACGGAGAGCACCTCGGCCGACTGGCTGCGAAGATCGACCGCTTGGCCTTCGACGGTTTGAAGTTCTTTGCCTTTCGTCAGAAAGACAAAACCGCGGAACGTGATCGTTTCAGCATATTTCAGGTCAATTTCGGGAGCCTTTCGGGACATTTCACCCTCCTGGCGCGCTTCCTAGTTTAGCCAATTCGGCCGCCGCTTCCAAGCGACCCTGCCAACACCGGATTGGGGTGGAGGAAGACATGGAACGTACCAGGCCCATCATCGCTCTTGCTCTTGTTCTGGCAGCGCAAACGGCTGCGAAAGCAGACCCCCAATCTGTGAATGCAACCGCGCATGTGATTTCTCTCGTCTTGGTCGATGGTGGCATCGAGCAGCGTCGGGAACGAAAGTCCTTCGATACGATCGAAAACTGTCACGCCTGGAAGCATGAGAAGGATTTTCTTCCGCCGCATCCACCTGCTTTCATTTCTTTCGTATACTGTACGCAAACATGGGCGACGCTCGCATCATCCTGAGCACGATGATTGAGGGACGTTTCGCGGGGTGCGCGGTACGAGTTGAGGCGGCGCCCCAGCGAAGAACTGCAAGATTCCAGAAATTTGGATATTCGCTTATGCGCATCATGGAATGTTCCCAACGCCCGTTACATGGCGCGGCGTGAGTTCGAGGCCACGCATGTGGCCTCTGGCGATGCCATCCGCACCTTTGAGGATAATGCCCTGCCAATCATCGAGGCCGGAAGAGCTGTGCTTGTCGATATGGACCATGAACTCGATGACGAAGTGTGGCTGGAGCCGACGCCTGGCCACCCCTTAGGGCACGTGGCCGTGGCACTGAGATCTCAGGGTTAGGGGTCGTGTTTTCCGGCGACCTCATGCTTTGGCCGATGCAAGGCATGTACCCGGCTGGAATTTGCTGTGGGACACGGACCCTGAGCCGGCCCGTCGGACGCGGTGGGCGTTTTTGGACGCATGCTCGGATAATGGCCGCATTGTCATGACATCGCATTTTCCTCTGCCGTCGGCGGGAACTATCTCGCGACGCCAGTCATCATTTCGCTTTAGTGATTGTCAGCCGCGGTAATCGCCCTGTTTGCATAGCGAGAACGATGGCGTGGCGAACCCGATGCGCGCGAAATGACCAATCCGTGACCAAGACCGGCAAGCCGCGGCATGTTAAACTGGAAATGGCGCACCGGTCAGGATGAAACTGGGTACCGCTATGTCATTGTAGGTGCGTTGTAATTTCATAGGCCTGTGATCCGATAGTGCTTCGATGATCCGGCGATTGCAAACCGCCCGTGGCCGCGTTCGTCGATCATCCGGAAGTCCGATCAGCTAGATTCCATGACAAGAAACGAATACTATCTCGACGTCAGCAGAGAGGCTCCCGGATGAGTAACTTAGCGGAAGACCGCGGTATGTCTGCCGAAGAAACACTTGATCCAGCCAACTGGTCAGATGTGGAGGCGCTGGCGCACCAAATCATGGCCGACGGGGTTGGCTATCTGCGTGGTGTCCGCGACCGCCCAGTTTGGCGGGAGATGCCTGCGGAAGTAAAGGCATTTTTCACATCCCCGTTGCCGCAATCGCCGGCTTCGCTGATAGATGTCTATCGCGAGGTGGCTGAGAACGTGATGCCCTATCCTATGGTAACGTCCATCCGCGTTTCTGGGCCTGGTACATGGGGGCGAGCAATTTTACCGGGGCGTTGGGAGATTTTTTGGCCGCCGTCCAGGGCTCGAACGTTGGTGGCGGAAACCATGCCGCCACATTGGTGGATCAGCAGGTGGTGGGCTGGTGCAAGGAGATGGTTGGCTTTCCTGCGTCCGCGAGCGGCACGTTGGTGGCCGGCGGCTCGATGGCCAATATTATCGGCCTGACCGTGGCAAGGAATGCGAAGGCGGGCATCGACGTGCGTGAGCACGGTGTGGCTGCCGTGGAAAAACCCTTGCGCTTCTATGGTTCTGATCAGGTTCACAGTTGCCACCGCAAGGGAGTGGAGGCGTTGGGGCTAGGAAATCGGGCCCTACGACGCATTCCAACGGATACCGCATTGCGAATTGATCTAGCTGCATTGCGGGCAGCTATCGCCGAAGACCGTGCCGCGGGATTCAAACCTGCCTGCGTGATCGGAACGGCCGGGACAGTCAATACCGGCGCCATCGATGATTTACATGCCCTCGCGGATCTGGCGGAAGACGAGGACCTCTGGTTCCATGTCGATGGCTGCATCGGCGCTTTGATCACCATCGCCCCGTCGAATGCCCATCGCGTTGCCGGCATTGAACGCGCCGATTCCGTCGCGCTCGATCCACACAAATGGCTGCATTCGCCAATCGAAGCCGGTTGCGCCCTCGTCCGAGACGCCACAGCACATCGCAACACATTCGCGGTTACACCTGAGTATCTGGAGATGACGACCCGCGGCCTTGCATCGACCAATTGGCTTT
Organism: Mesorhizobium sp. Root552; assembly: GCF_001427285.1. Taxonomy (GTDB): domain Bacteria; phylum Pseudomonadota; class Alphaproteobacteria; order Rhizobiales; family Rhizobiaceae; genus Mesorhizobium. The sequence goes on along the minus strand of NZ_LMFV01000023.1, from coordinate 114,956 downwards.
CGGACTACAGCCTGCAGACCTCGCGCGGATTCCGGGCGCTAAAGGTCTGGATGGCTCTTAAGGAGCATGGCATCGAGAAATTTGGTAGGCTGATCGACCAGAACATTGAACAGGCTCACTATCTCTCTGCATTGGTTGAGGCAGAACCTCTTTTGGAACTGGTCGTGCCGACAAACATCAGCATCGTCTGCTTTCGCTATCGTGCAGACGGAATGGGTTCCGGGGATCTGAAGGCGCTCAACATCGAAATCATGCTGAGATTGCAAGAAGAAGGTATCGCAGTTCTCTCGGATACGACGGTTAATGGCGAACATTGTCTACGAGTTGCGATAGACAATCACAGAACGCGGCGCTGTGATCTTGACCTGCTGATCCGGGAAACGGTCCGCATCGGGGATGAGATTGTGAAAGAATGCACGACTACTATCGCCTAAGTAGCGACGCAAAAGCTATCCTCCAGCGCCTCATGGATTCAGGCAGCGACTGAACGTCTGCAAATGAACAACAACCATCCACACCGTCAGGCTGGGACGAAACATATCCAAGGTAATTGAGCGAATTCGAATCTTGTCCGGTGAAATGGCGCGCCGGTGAGGATGAAACTGGGCACCGCTATGTCATTGTAGGCGCTCTATAATTCTTGTAGCAGTGACCAGCGTTTGGGGGCGAGACCGCCTGTTTCTGGTCCAGAGTCTCAGCGAAGCGGCATTCATCAAAACGGCAGAGTTCAGTACGCTGCCACCGCAGGCTATCCCGGCGGTTCAGCATTCCCTCCGCTTGCATGAATGCGATGGAAGTTGATTTCGATCCAATCGGCCAGAATCCGTACCTTCTCCGCGACTTCTTCGCCAAGGGGGGTCAATGAATATTCCACATGGGGCGGCACAACGGGATAGGCGCGGCGCAAGACGAACCCGTCCGCCTCCAGCAATTGCAGCGCCTGCGCCAGCATGCGCTCACTCACGCCGCCAATCTTGCGGCGCAGTTCAGAAAAGCGGTGCGTTCCTCCTTCCAGCACGATCAGCACCAGAACACCCCATTGACTGGTCACATGTTTGAGCACGTCGCGCGAAGGACAACCTGCCGACAGAAGCTCGCCATGCACCTTGTCGGAAAGCCCGATCGCCGTGCCGTCATCGTGAATGTTCATACTTACCTTCCTGTGCGTACTTACTTTGCGTTAGTATGAGCCTATATCATGGCTTTGGATCATCAAGACAAGGAGTCACTCGCCATGACCATCGCCGTAACCGGAGCCTCGGGCCAGTTGGGCCGCCTCATCGTCCAGAAGCTCAAGCAGAAGATTGAGCCCAGCCAGATCGTCGCGCTGGCGCGCAGCGTCGAGAAGGCGTCCGACCTCGGCGTCGAAGTGCGCGCAGCCGATTACGAGAAGCCCGAAACCCTCGACCGGGCGCTGCAAGGCGTCGAGACGCTGATGCTGGTTTCCTCCAGCGAGGTCGGCAAGCGGGCCGCGCAGCATCGGAATATCATCGACGCCGCCAAAAAGGCCGGCGTGAGGCGCATCGTCTATACGAGCCTGCTCCATGCCGATACGTCGTCACTGAGCCTTGCACCCGAGCATGTAGAAACCGAAAGCCTCCTGAAACAGTCGGGCATCGCCAACACTGTTCTGCGCAATGGCTGGTACACGGAAAACTACACGGTCTCGGTCCCCGGCGCGGTGAAGGCCGGCGCATTTGTCGGCAGCGCGGGCGAGGGCCGCATCTCGTCGGCAACGCGCGCCGATCTGGCCGAGGCCGCCGTCGTCGTGCTGACTGGCGAGGGCCATGACGGCAAGGTCTACGAGTTGGCTGGCGACGACGCCTATACGCTGGCTGATCTCGCGGCGGAGATCTCCAAACAGACTGGCAAGGACATCCCCTACAAGAACCTGCCGCAGGATGAATATGCCGCCGTGCTGAAGGGTGTGGGTATACCTGCAGATTTCGCCGGTGCTCTGGCCGCCTTCGACATCGACGCCTCCAATGGAGCGCTGTTCGACGACAAAGGCCAGCTTTCGGCGCTGATCGGGCGTCCGACTACCCGGCTGTCGGATGCGGTGGCTGCGGCCCTCAAATCATAGACGAACAGACCCTGACCGCTCATGCGCCGGACTGCCGTACGCGATGAGGCATGGCTGCCTCCGCAACGCGTCAAGAATGATCGCTTCCGGGTTGGGTGAGACCAGTCCGGAAGCGCACAAGGGGGTCGATAGCCGACCTTCGTGCCCGGTTTTGTTCCGGAATGGTGGAGATTTGGCGCGCCGGAGAGGATGAAGCTGGGCACCGCTATGTAATTGCAGCAGCTATCTAATTTATGTCGCGTTGTCTGGTTTGGGTTCGGCCTTGGGTCGCCGGACCTTGCGCCCCATTTTCTCTACTATCGCTATTGGCCCTAGAGAAGCGCCGGGCGCAACGCTGTAGTACGCGCCGTCCAGATAGCTACGATCATCTTGGGTAAAGCCGGCGACAACCCGTTCTCCTTCTACTGCCAACTCAAGGCGCTGCAGCACGCCACCGATGCCGGCAAAAAACTCAGACTCGATTTGGTCGAGCATTTCTTCTTCAGTAGATTTACGCTCAGCAAGTTCGTATCGGGCAAGTTCAAGCGCCCGGTCGAAGGTTGCGTCAGGGATTGAGGAAACAGGCTTATGAAACAGCCTGTCCCTGTGCTTCTGGATGCGCTTCCGCAAATCGTCAGCACGCTGCTGAAATAGCGCATCCTGACCAACCGTTTCCAAAGTATCGTCGGTTGCCCACATCACAGTCGATCGGAGCCCCTGCGACTTATCCCAAGTAATTCGCCCGATCCAGGGTTTGGGACCGTCGAAGCCGAAGACGAGAAGCAGAAGCAGGGGGTCGCCGTCACCGCTATGTTGGCTAAAATAGCCTTCACAGAGCTTGGCAATCAGATTTGTCAGGCCGTCGCGTGTGGGGATGGGCTCGTCTCCGTCGGGGGCAACGAGCGCAGAAAGTGACTGGGTGATATGTGCAATCACCGTCAGCGCCTCAAAGCAGGACCCGGAGAATCCAAGGCCCACAGTCGTCTCGAAATATGGAGTGCCCCATGCCCCGACGACTGGAGAGAGCTGGTCTAGCGAATAGCAACGAACCGGGATTGCGAAGAGTTTTGTCGTCGTATCGGACACGGTCTTAAATGTGCCATCACTCCGGCGAAATGACGCACGTGTGTCCGCTAGCGCAGTAAGTCGTTCGACACCAAAGCTCTTTTCCAACCTCACACAGACCAGAGTCACAACCTAGCTCACGACTTTATCGATGAAGCCGAGCGTTGTTGCATTTTCCATGAGGGTACGGACCTTGGCGCGGTCCATGCCTCCAGGAACTTCCGCGTCGATTTCAAGCTTTAAGGACACGTCCCCGCCGGGTATTGTCGTCAACTGCTCGACGATGGCTTCAACAATTTGGTGAATTTCCCGTGCCGGACGTTCCGGGGAGATCATGACCGTTCCAATGAACCTCGTGGGCAGTTTTTCAGGCGGCGGCGCGCCAGCTCCGCCGGTGTCTCCCGCATCACCAGATTGTCCCGTCGAGCCGGTGCCGCCAGCTTGTCCATCGGTCACCGTATCGCTGCCGGACGGTGGCGTGGGGATGACCAGCTTGCTGATCGCAACCTCGGGTTTGATGATGACGCTGTCGCTGTCAATAACGACCGGGACGTTACCCGCTTTCTCAATGGCAAGGCCGTGATAGGTCTGCGTGGTCTCATCCCAGCGCTCGGCATAGGCGAACGGTCCCGGCAACATCCCCGAAATCGCTGCCTGCACTGCTTTCACAAGCACCTGCTGGTTTTGCAGGCGGGGAAGGTAGGTATAACGATTGAGATATTCCCAGAGATCTTTAAGGGAAAGATGCGATTTGCCGTTCCAGATGTACTTTTGGAGTTCACGGTCCAGTCGGGCGGGACCGAGTTCCGGTAGCAGCCCTTCGTCGCTTACCAGCTTCTTGCTTGCACGAGCCAGCAAGCCGTCCTGCGCCGGTATCTTTGCCGTGGTCCAAGTAAGGTCGGCCTGTGCGCTTTCCTGCACCGGATAGAGAAGGTAGCACCAAGCTTCCTTCATCCGGGTTTTGAGTGTTTCGTTCGCCTCCGCCACCTTTGACTTGGCCAGTGCGCTGTCGCTCTGCGTCAAATTGAGACGGTCGATTTCCCGCACGATCTCCGCCCAGGCGAGCGACGAGCGCATGGCTGACTTCAGGTTTTCCAGCTGGCGCAGCTCCGCTGCCAGAAATACGAGCATGTTCCTGTAAACGCGCGGCGTGCTGCCCCGCTGCATCAGGATGTCTTTGGCCTCGTTGTGCGCATCCGAGCCATCGTGTCCGGTATGCGGGTGGGCAACGCCAAGGACGACCGCACGGACCCCCCCGCGTTCATCGGGAACATCGGACGAGCTACCGGGTGCGATCTGGATGGCATCGAAGAGCCCGCGATCTCCCAGGCCGTTAACATAGCCGATGAGAGCCTTGTCGATTTCCATCAACACAAGCGCCTCTTCGAACTGCCCGGCGCGATCGGCCGCGATCCGGTTGAGGCTGGCCGACATCGAGTACCAGTATCGGCCAAGGTCGCTGTGCATAAATTTGGCCTGGTTGGTCAACCGCCTGAGGGCGTCGCCAAAAATGGCAGGACGCTCTCCGGGCTGGACGACCCCCAGATTGATCTGCTTGTCGTCGAGTCCCTTATTCTCCTGACCGTGTGTCGGCGCGGTTCCCATGAACACGGCACGCGCAACGCGGCGCGTAGCAGAATAGCGGTTCAGGTTAGGTGCAGACTGGTCTACCTTATAAGGTGTCGATGTGATGCCATCGACATCACCGGCAATGATCGATTGCCAGCTCGTGTCGAGATAGTGGAGCAGTTCGGGCTCCACGCGTGCGGAGCTGATCGCAACGCTGCCGGGCATAATCATGACCGACGGGTCGTTCCCCATCCACAATTCATGGATAACCTGTGCCATCAGACGCAAAACACCGCGCGTCCGCTGGAATTTTTCAAGCGATCCCCAGCTGGTATAGAGCTGGTCGAAGAGTTCGGGATGGATGGGATAGGCCTTCTCCAGCTTTCGCCGGTAATCCTCATCCGCGCAGCCTTGCGGGAAATCATTCGCGTTCTCCCGGTAAAGCTTAGCGTACTGCTTCAGCGTGTTGTCACGGTGATGAAACTTGTCGCCGGGGATTTCCTTGAAGAGACGGCGACGGACGATCTCATAGCTTTCTTCCTGCGAGGCCGGTCGCCACGACGACTCGACGCGGCTGAAGGTCTGCTTGAGGCGAGCCAGAGCTTCATGGCCGCCCTCACCACCGACCTCGATTTGGGAGGCCGGAAGCGAAGCGACAAGTAGCGTGCCGGGGCTGGCCTTCACGGCCTCGGTGAGAGCCTGGACGAAGGACAAGTTGGCGTCAAAAGAGCCAGAAGGAAGTCCATCGACCTTGTAGATTTGCCGCAGATAGGCGACCCACTCGTCGATCAGGATCAGACAGGGCGAGCACTTCTTGAAGATGGCTTCGAGCAGGTTGGAACCCGGCGCGATGCCGCGAGCATCGTTCTCGGCGACCATGTCGAACAATTCCGCGCCGCCCAGCTGCCAAGCCAATTCGCCCCACGTCGTGCGAATCTGCCTGCCGCCTTCAAGACTGATAACATCCTGCGGGCCGCGCGATGTGCCCACGAGCACGGCGCGGTTGATCTTCGCGGGAACGGTCAACCCATTCTTTGAGAGAAGCTGGTCCAGTCCCGGCAAATCCCCGACCGGGGTGCCGCTGACCATGTGGTAGAGCGCCAGCATCGAGTGGGTCTTACCACCGCCGAAATTGGTCTGCAATTCGACAACCGGATCGCCGCCCGCGCCGGCAAGCCTTTTGGCTGCGCCGACGAGCAAATTGCTGAGACCCTCAGTCAGATAGGTGCGTGCGAAGAACTCACGAGGATTGCGGTATTCGGACGGAGCACTGCCGTTATGGACCTTGGCGAGGTCGGCGGCGAACTCGGCCTGCTGGAATTCGCCCGTCGCCACGTCCTGGTGCGGCTCCACGACTTCCCGCCACGGCATAAGCCCGGCCACGGTCTCGACCGAAATTTCACTCCGCTGCGTCTTCCGGCGTTCCTCGTTGCGCTGAAGCTCAGCATACTTGGTCCGCAGGATCGTATCGCGGGATGCGCTGATCTTCTCCGCGACCTCGCTAGCGCTCACGGCTTCAAGCAACCGCCGCATTGTATCCAGCGCGCGTTCGGCATCGTCGTAGGTGAAGTTTTCGTTGTGCGCGAGCTTGTTACGGACATCAAGCAGCTCGGACACGTATGATCGCTCGGGGTGCCCCAAGACCGTTGCGAAGGCATCCTTCCAGAACGCCATCATAGTCTTCAGCAGTCCCTGCTGATCCCACGCGATCGCTGTGCCCTGGCTGTTGGGCTTCAGCCCCTGAACGCGCTGCACGACTTCGACCTGCCAATGGCCGGTTACAGAGGTTTCCAAGCGCTTTTCGACGAAGGGGATCAGCCCCTCCGGCAATAATTCCATGCCTTCAAAAACATGCTGGCGTGTGCTTTTGGCCATGAGTGCCCCCCTATAAGTTCATTCGCGTCTGGCCGTCGCCGCGCGTGTCGTGAATTGTTGCTGCTTCGCGCGTCAGTTCCGTCCAGTCCGCGATCAGGGCATTGTAGGCCGTAGCTTCCTTGGCATCCTGCCGCTTGTTGGCGCAGATATCGTAAAGGCAGTACGCCAAATCTTTGACCGCCTCCGCCTTGTCTCCGATCTTCTTCAACATGACAGCAGCCTCGTGTGAGATGCCATCCTTCTCATGCAATCGAACCAAATGCTGAAGGCACTCCCAGATTGTCAGATGCGGGTCGGTATCCGGGTCCCAATCAGTATCAATCTCATCGCGCTTAAGGACGCGAACGTTTCCGGCAACACTCTCAACGATTCCTGCATGTTTGACGCTGTCGACAGAAATACCTCGTGCTGTCGCGATATTGTTGGCGACCCCATAGTCGCCCGCCTTTAATCCATTCTGCTCAAACCATGTGATCGCAAAGCGAGTGTCGGCGTCAAACTCACCCTGAATGCCGCCGAGATAGTCATCGAGTTCGGCATTAATCAGTTGTAGAGCCGTTTTGACGGTCATAGGCTTATCATCGGCTTCCAACACACCCTTATAGCGTGAGAAGACGCCCATCCCGGGGCCGATGGCCGATTGCGGCATATCAGCAGGCGCGATGTTAGCGGCTTGAAGCTCAGCTATGGCCGGAGGCAATTCGTGCTTTAGCGCACGGATGAATTCGGCACGGGTGATGGTGGCTGCGGTCGCTTCCTTCTTGCGACAAACGAGGACAACCGAGTTGGCAAGGGCGTTGGTACCTGAGGCGATCATCCGGTTCGCCATCTCAGTGCGTATTGGCCAAGTACCTACAACGGCATAGCCCGCCTCAATCACGGCTTGAAGGAAGGTAGCCCAACCTGTGGAGCTTATGCCCTCGTCCTTCACCTCGCTCTGCTTGAAAGCGTAGTAGATCGTTGCTGGGAATTCTTGGGAGCCATTCGCCACCATCCGCGCAATCGCTTTCGTCATGCCGTCAATAAAGAAATGCTCGGCCCCGTCGCGTCCGCCATGCCTGGATGCGATCGCTACCAGCTCCTCTGTTTTCGGCGTGGACAGAACACTAAACACCTCTGGAGCGACATCCTTAAGCGTCGGTCGTAGCCAGCTGTAGAAAAAGTCTGACAGGATGGAATAGGCAATGTTATCGTAGTGTCCGGCGTCAGCGCTGATGGGACCAAAGCGGTTTAACCGAGAACGGAGGATTTCTGGCCTTTCAAAGGAGCGAAGATGAGACAGAGATCCGGGACAGGGAAAGCGCCTGCGCAGCAGGTCATCAAGGACATCCGCCGAGCGACCCGCAAGCAGTCCGCGCGGGATCACCACCATGCCGCCCCTGACGCGCGGCGGCTGCGACGAGATAAATCGCTCCTGCTCAAGCTGAATCTGACGGCGCTTGAGCCGTTCGGCGAGGTCTTCGGCACGCCGTTCGGCATTCTGCCAGTTAAGGCGCGTCTTCTTGCCGGCCTTTTCCTCTTCCTTAAGCTCGAAGGCGCGGCTGTCCCAGTAATTGATCTCCTTCTTGAGGCGCGCTTTCACCTCCTGCTCGACCTTGCCGATCTCGGGGATGCGGCGAGCCTTCACTTCGGCGACGTGCCCCTGCGCAAGCTCGACCGTCGCAAACTGCACGGCGGTCTTTTCCAGATTTGCCGTCAACCAGGGCTCATCCAGCTGGTCCTGAACCAGCGCAATTTCTTCCGGTGTGGCCGGGCGGAGATTGAGGTGCGGGGCAATTCCCGCATTCGTGGTTCGGCCTTCTTTATCAACGGACGCGAACTGAAGCTTCTGAGAGATGATGTGCGGCTTGCCGGTGCTGGTCAGCCGTCCGTCCTGAACGCTGTGCTCAAGCAGGAAGATGGCGGCAAGGTCGGTGTCCATATCCGTGTCATCGACGAGAATGGCCCCCTGCTTCATCAGCTGATCGTAGTCTTCCCGAATGATGCTGATGACGGATTCCAGAAGCGGATGGCCCGGGCACACAAATGTTGCGACCGGCTGCTGGTTGATTGCGCTCTTCTCGAAACAGATGCGTTCGTATTTCTTCTGGATGGGCGCGCCGCTGCCGACCTGCCGGTCGCGCTCCCGGATGCGGACAGGCACATGGGTGATTTCCCAGCGGCCTTCCTCGCGCTGTTTCAAGCGCCCGCCGAGATGCTGAAAAGCCTCGACGAAAAAGCTCTGGATATGATGGGGCTGCAAACGCTGGGCCTCGGCCCGCTCCATCTCAAGCCGGAGTTCATGCACCTGCGCTTCCGGCATCGTGTCATTGGTCAAAGCGCGGCGCTTTAGCAGCTCCAGCAGGTGCTCCTGATCCACCGCCCCGTCCACCTGCTGAAACAGGCGTGCGCGAACGTCCTCCTGTTCGCCGTACTGAATTGCCTGAAACAGCAGGTCCTTGAGCGCCACGCCTTCAAATAGCTCACCCAGAACGTCATAAACCCGACCGCCCAGCGCTTCGCGGGCCGCTTCCAGCTTTTCGAGAAGGCGGGCATAGACCTCACCTTCTCGCGTATCGGCGGCCACGATATTCCATAGATGGCAGACTTCCGTCTGACCGATACGATGGATGCGACCGAAGCGCTGTTCGATCTTGTTCGGATTCCACGGCAGGTCATAGTTGACCATCAGATGCCCGCGCTGAAGGTTCACACCTTCGCCGGCGGCATCGTTTGCGATCAGGACCAGCATGTCGCGGTCCTGCATGAATCGCTCAATGACTTTGCGGCGTTCTTCGCGCGTGACCCCGCCATGGATGACATCGACGGATTCAGGATTGCCAAGCCGCGACCGCACCTTATCAACGAGGTAGTGCAGCGTGTCCTTGGGTTCGGTGAAGATAATGAGCTTGCGCCGGTTGCCGTGGCTATCGACCATGAGGTCGTCATCAAGGATGCGATTGAGCTGCGACCACTTGGCGTCTTCACCGGAGCGGAGAACGCCAAGTGCCATCTGCTCCAGGTTTTTGAGCGTGTCGACTTCGATGGCCAGCTGATCGATCGTTTCGGCCGTCGTCGCCCCGGTCGAAATGATGTCTTCCAGCTCGTCGACTTCTTCCTGTCCGTATTCCTCGATATTGCGCAGGACTTCGCTGCTGACGCCGGCCTCGCCGAGACCGTCACCCGGACGGCCGCGCGCGGCAAGACGCGCCTCGGCAAGCTCGTTTTCGAGCCGCTCACGCCTGCGTTTCAGTGACTGGTAAATCGCCGCCGGTGACGATGCAAGGCGGCGCTGCAAAATCTGCAAGGCGAAGCCGACATTGTTGCGCTTTTTATTGTCGCCTTCGGCAAAACGCTGGACGCGGTTCATCTCCGTGCGGACGTAATCCGTCACGGCGCTGTAGAGAGCCGCTTCCTTGGGAGAGAGCTCGTACTTGACGGTATAGGCGCGGCGTTCGGGGAAGAGCGGTCGGCCATCGAACTTGAGCAGTTCCTCCTTGGTCAGCCGCCGCATCATGTCTTCGGTGTCGGCATAATGGACGCCGTCACGGAATCGTCCTTCGAAACGGTCCCCGTCGAGCAAGGCCATGAAGAGCTGGAAGTCTTCTTCCTTGCCGTTATGCGGAGTTGCCGACATCAGCAGCAAGTGGCGGCAAATCTGCCCGAGCCTTTGACCGACCTGATAACGCTTGGTGTATTTCACGTCGCCGCCGAAATAGGTGGCCGACATGCGGTGCGCTTCGTCGCAGATAATTAGATCCCATTCCTGCGATGTCAGCAGCTTGTCTCGAAGTTCCTCATTGCGTGCGAGCACGTCCAGCCTGACGATCAGGCGGTTATGATCGTTGAACGGATTGCCGGACCGGGAGGTTTCGATCATGTCACGGGTGAGGATGTCGAATTCCAGGTTGAATTTCTCGCCAAGCTCGTCCTGCCACTGCTCGACAAGGCTGCCGGGCGCGACAACAAGGCAGCGCTCCAGGTCGCTGCGCGCGATCAGCTCCTTGATGAGCAGGCCAGCCATGATGGTCTTGCCCGCGCCCGGATCGTCGGCCAGCAAAAAGCGAAGCGGCTGACGCGGCAGCATTTCGCCGTACACGGCCGAAATCTGGTGCGGCAGCGGATCGACGAGACTCGTGTGAATGGCGAGATACGGATCGAAATAATGGGCGAGCTTGATACGGTTCGCTTCGGTGACAAGCCGGAGAAGCCCGCCATCGGCATCAAACGACCAGAGCCTGCCGCGCGCATCGAGTTCGAGCCGGTGCTCATCGTCGCGATACAGCGTTCCTTCGGCGACGGCTCCGTTCTGGTCGCGGAAGACGACATTGACGGCCTGCTGACCGATCCAGTCGAGCGATATGATCTCGACCGGTTGCCGCGGCACAATGCCGCGCACAAACGCGCCCCCCTTTATCTCTTCAAGCCGAACCATGACTACCCCTGCGCGCCTGTATTTTCCGTATTGTTTTCAAAGAATTCAGCGCGCTCCAGCGCAGTTTGCACATCACTGTAGTTGGAAACAACAATATGTTGCCGCCGTGCCGGTAATTTTGAAGCATCTCCTAATAATCCCAGCCGGCGAAGAACATAAAAAAGCATGGCATAGCGCACCTTGAGCACACATTTACCTTCAATCATTCCATAATCTTTGGCTACGACCGCCTGCTGGCTGGCCGTAAGATCGGGATGCGGTACGATCTCGAAACTGAAAAAATCATGCCAAAGCGTATCCTTTGCCCCTGCTTTGCCCGGCTCGCCGGGACTGCGGACTTTCAGGGCGCGTGGCAACAGAAAGTCCTTGAACTTCCCGTCGATGTGGCAAAACGCACGGGCGTGCCAGCGAAAACCGTCATAGCCGAAGGCGTGAGGGGTAATGCGCCGCCAGACTGGATCGGGACGCTGCTTGCTCATTGATTGATAGTGGATTTCGAGCGAGCGATGGTCGCGCACCGCTTCGAGGATGGCGCGCAGCACATCCGTATTAATGTCGCGCTTCGGGGTCAGCGCGATATCGGTCTCGGGCGGGTGCGCAATCCACGATTCGACCGGAGCCGACAGGCCTTCGCCCAAGGAACGCAGTCGGGACAGGTAAGCATCCGGGTCAGGCCTTAAAAATCGCGGCGCGAATCTCTTGGCCGCGACATAGCGCTTGGCGCTCTTGTTATAGTCCACGTTTCCAGGCGCGCGTTCCTGGTAGAGCGCGAGGTCCTTGGAAGCTTGCGGTACCGACACGCCGAATACGTCGATGATGTCGGATCGATTAACGCCGCCTTCCCAGAAAAGCCGGAACTCGATGAATTCGAGCCGCTGCTCGACCCCCCACCGGATACCTGAATTTTCCTGATCCATCACCGCTCCACGAAAGGGTATAGAAACTATATTGACATCGAAACTCGATACGTATAGTTTCTTAACCCATAAGGTTCAAGCTCGTCAACAGCAAAGGAGATCGTCGATGGCCAAGAATGATCGCTTCGTTGTCCGTCACGGAAACGACTGGGCGGTAAAGAAAGGCGGCATCGCTCGTCCGGAAGGTGTCTATGGTACCCAGAGTGCGGCCGAACGCGCAGCCAAGGAAACAGTCCGCGAGAGTGGAGGCGGCGAAGTGCGCATCCAAGGCCGCGACGGCCGGTGGCGCGACTCGGATACGGTTTCTCCTGGCCGCGATCCGTTTCCGCCGCGCGACAAACGAAACTAAATCGGAGCGTACGTTGTCGGATATTGGTGAGTTGCCAAAGCCAGTCAGCAAGCCCGCAGCCGTGGTCGCTCCGAGCCGCGTACGCAGCATCATATTCATCAGTCACGCAACGCCGCAAGATAACGTTTTTGCCGAGTGGCTCGCCACGCAGCTCGCAATCGCCGGCTATGAGGTGTGGTGTGATGTCACAGCGCTTCTGGGTGGTGAGGCTTGGTGGGATGATATTGATGAGGCGATTGATGCCGGTGCCTTTCGCGTCCTGTTTGTCTCGACGCTGGAAGGCAATCGCAAGCCGGGCACATTGAGAGAACTGCGCCTCGCTTTGGATACGCGCGAGAAATACCAGCTTGGCGATTTTGTCATTCCGCTGAAGATCGATGACTTTCCTTTCCAAAGTATGCAGCCGTCCATTCAGGATCTGAACTGCGTGCGCTTCGATGAAACTTGGGCGCACGGACTTAGCCGACTGCTCAAGCTTCTAGAGCGGGAAGGTGCTCCAAAGTCTGCCGCAGCGGGACCGGCTTGTGTCGCTGATTGGTACCGGCGATCCATCGACTACAAGCGTCGCATTGTCGTGTCACGCGAGCGTTGTCAGTCGAACTGGTTTTCTTTCAAGCTACCAGACAGACTCTACTTCCACAAATTCAGGGGCCCTTCTGACGCTTTGACCGGAACTGCTGGTGCTCTAGGATATCCGTACAAAATTCTTGGTCAAATTCTGGTCACGTTTGCATCCCGGGCCGTCGTCGAAGACCGACTCGGACCGCATTTTTCGGAAACGCTGGATTGCCCCTCAACATCGTTTGCAAACGACGGATTTGAGACGCTGAGCGTCGCCGCATTCGATGCTGCGAATATCTTGAGCGACCTCATACGACAGGCCTGGGAACGAACAATGGAAACGCGAGGCTTTGCGTTTCACACGATGGCCAATGGACAGAAGGCCTGGTTTTTCAAAGCCGGCGTTCTGGATAAAAATCGGGGCTACTACGAAAGCACGCCAGGTAAGCGCTCGTTTCGGCAAGTTGTAGGAACTAAGTCACGGAGGACAATTGACGGCACGCGCGTGCCGGATGGCTACTGGCATTACGCTGTATCGGCCTGGCCGCAGCTTTCACCCTTCCCGCGTCTAGTCCTCAAGCATCACGTCATCTTCACCGACGACGGCATCACCCCTTGGTCTGCGGCCGACCGCATGCACAAGGCGCGACGGAGCGTATGCAAGAACTGGTGGAATGCCGAGTGGCGCGACAGACTGCGGGCCTTCATGACAACACTATGCGAGAGCCAAGCCAGCTTATCTCTCGATGTCGGGGGCGACTGCTGTATCGATGTCGAGGCGGCAAGCATGCAGATCACCAGCCCATGGACATATTACGACGACGAGCGAGAGGGACTGGACGAAAACGCAGAGATCGAATTGGTGGAGGATGACGAAGAGGGGGATGCGGATGAAGAAAAGGCATAAACCGCCGCCCAAGATGCTCGTGCCGTTCAGCGAACCGCGTCTACGATTTGGTTACGACCAAACCCTGGAGGACCCAAAGGACGGCTTGCTGCTTTTCGGACCGCCGGAAGCGCCCCTCGGGGTACAATACGGCGTGATCGGCACACCAGAAGGCATCCAACAGTTTGAGTCGTGGTGTGCGAAAATCCAGAAAACTGTTCCTCGGGACGAGAAAGTCGGGAGTTCGGTAACGTTCCCCGGCTTTGAGACGGTATTTAGATGGCCATGGCCATCTGCACCGCGCGTGAAACTCGAAGTTCATCCCGACAAGCTCGCCAGAACTGTCAAACTCAGCGACCCGCACCAGCGCGTATTTGATACGGTCGATCTCTTCGCCAATCCCATTCAACGCTTCGTGAAAGAGGAAGACCCGAGGGTTTCACTTTGGTTCGTAGTCATTCCGGAAGAGGTTTGGAAGCTCTGCCGGCCACAGTCGACACTAAGCCGGCGTGAGGGCATCCAAGCTGAACATCATCTTTCGCACGCACGCGCAATTGAAATTCTGGCCGCACCGGACTTGTTTGAGGAAACGAATCTCGCCGCAGAAAAACATCTCTATGAGAATCATTTCCACAACCAGCTGAAAGCCAAGCTGCTGGCCTGCGAGGCCGTTACTCAAATCGTGCGGCAGACAACAATCGCACCGCAGGAATTTCTGAACGCTCGGGGCAAGCCGCTCCGCAAGCTTCAGGATGACGCGACGATCGCGTGGAACCTGACAACGGCGATATACTACAAGGCTGGCGCCAAACCTTGGACACTTTCAGATATCCGGGAGGGTGTGTGCTATATCGGACTCGTCTTCAAGCGCACCAATAATCCGCACGATAGGAATGAGGCCTGCTGCGGCGCGCAGATGTTTCTGCACACCGGAGAGGGGATTGTGTTCAAAGGGGCTGTCGGTGCGTGGGGATCGGACAAGATCGGCGAGTTTCACCTCTCGCAAGAGAAGGCCGCCGACATCGTGCGTCGTTCAATTGACAGCTATATCACTTGGCACGGTAAACCACCGGCCGAAGTGTTTATTCATGGCCGCACGCGATTCAGCTCGACCGAAATCGAGGGTTTCCGCAGCGCCGTTCCCGCTGGCACAAAGATCACGGGAATACAGATAACACGTCCGAATGATCTAAAGCTGTTCAGCGAGGGGCGTCGCCCTATCCTGCGTGGGCTTGCTCTCCCTATGGACGACCGCAACGCATTTTTGTGGACGCTGGGTTACATTCCTAAACTCAAGACCTACCCCGGTCGTGAGGTGCCGTCACCTTTGAAAGTCCGCATCGTATTTGGTGAAACAAAAATCAATCAGGTTTTAGCGGATATCCTCGCACTGACAAAAATCAACTTCAACGCCTGCCTCTTTGGCGACGGCTTACCCGTTACCTTGAGATTTGCAGACGATATCGGCGAAATATTAACGGCGATTCCTGATGTGGGCTCTAAACCCCTTCCGTTTCGCCATTACATTTAAACAGCACTACAGGGGGGGCATTTTGAGCACGGAAGAACAGCGAATCGATATAACGCGAGTGGCAGCGGAGACACTCTCAGTGTTTGAGACAATCGCCTCAACCGCTGAAACGCGATTGCGTGAGCCGCATGCAACGGGTCCGCACGCGCTGGCCAGCTATAACTCGTTCACTTCCGGTGCTGCGGCAAAATCTCTGAGTTCAATCGACGGCGCGCGTCGTCAAAATCTCGAATCCCTGACGACAGAGCCAGCCATAGCGCGCGTAGTGGTCCTTCCGGAAGACGGGAAACCCCTCGTCTACTATATCTGCCGCCACACAGCTGAAAGTATCCCGGGCAGCCCCCACAAACTGGCTGGACGAAATACACCCGCCGGGCGTCTCGCATCCCTTGACGTTGGCGACGATTATGAGCTTCGTACCCCAGGCGGTCTACAATCCGTTCAGATTGTTGAAAAAGCTCTCCTTCACGCCTTTAGCAACCGGCAGGGCTGGGACTCGCGAGATTCAATTCTCAAGACCGGGGCCTATGGCCCCGTCACCGTCATCTCAATGCGTGACTTGCTTGATGGCGCAGACCTGGCTGCCGAGGAAGAGAACCTCCTTGATGCCATTCTTGCGGAGGATGAAAAGGCAGCAAACATCCTTGACGGTATAAAGCGCAACGTCATCACCAAGATGGGCTTACGAGATCAGCCCATTCTGGACCGATATCAGGATGAAATTTTCCGACTCAGCCTAGACAGCCAACTTCTGATCGTGGGCCCTCCCGGAACAGGGAAAACCACAACATTGATTCGCCGCCTAGGACAGAAAGCGGACCGCGAGTATCTGAACGAGCAAGAACGCGTCTTAATCGATAGAGCTGTCGGAGATTCTCAGCTGTCGCATAGCGATAGCTGGCTTATGTTCACGCCTACAGAGCTGCTCAAGCAGTATCTCAAAGAAGCTTTTGCACGGGAGGGAATTGCTGCCCCCGATCAAAAGATCTCGACCTGGACAAAATACCGGCACGATCTGGCGCGCAACCACTTCCGTATCCTGCGTGGGTCAACCGGCGGAGGCTCATACGTACTCAAGGACATTGACCCGCTCCTGCCAGAGGTGCTGGCCAGTCAGACTGAATGGTTTGAGGATTTCGCTGCATGGGAGAGGAGCGATTTCTGGGACGAGCTCGTAACGGCGGCATCCGCCATGTCAAGAAACAAGAGCGCGGTGGCTGGGAGGCTGGGGGAACGCGCTGAAACCATCGTTCGCCGCACAGAACAGTCGCCGCTGTCCTCGGCACTTGTCGAGATCGTTGACCTAAGTGGCGAAGCTCAAACGATGTTGGACACGCTGAAGACCGCTTCAGACAGCCTTCTTCGGAGTCATCTCAATCTAGCGGTCAACCGCGACCGACAGATGCTTCATGAAATGGCTGCGTTTCTGGATGCGCTTGGCAGCGACGACGACGAAAGCGAAGACGCTGATTCAGACGACGAAGAAGAAGGCCAAAGTCCCAAGACCCGACTTGCCGTTGCAGCCGCAACCTTCTCACGCAACATCCGCAGTCAGGCTCGCGCACGTATCAGTGGGCGCACTCTGTCCAAGAATACACGAGCAGGGAAAATCGCAACTTGGATTGCAGATAGAACGCTTGCTCAGCCGGAATTGCGCGAACTCGGCGAGAGTTTGCAATTACAGACGGCGTTGCGTCGATTTACCAATCCGGTTCGCCGCTATGTGAACGGCTTGCCTGCCCGTTACCGCCGATTCCGGCGCATGCGGCAAGCCGAAGGCACTTGGTATAGTAGCACCCAAGCTTCAGCCGCCGATGCCGGACCGCTGGAGATTGACGCGATGTTGCTATGTTCTTTGCGCACATTGAGCGGGCTTGCGCGCGAACGCGGTGTGGTCAGGAGAATAGACGAACCTGTCTTTGGGGCCATAAAAGAATTTCTTGGCCTTACACGCAACCAGGTCATGGTTGATGAAGCCACGGATTTCTCGCCTTTGCAGCTGGCTTGCATGGGGGAACTTTCTAACCCTCGGATTTCATCGTTCTTCGCCTGCGGGGACTTCAATCAGCGCATTACGAGTTGGGGTAGTCGATCAACTGTCGATATGAAATGGGCCTTCCCAAGGATCGAGGTCCGCCCGATCCAGGTTACTTATCGCCACAGCGAGCAGCTTAGCCATCTCGCAAGCGAAATCGTGCGATTGTGTTCTGGAGAGTCTGTGGATGTGGTGTTGCCGAAGGACGTGAATAGCGCTGGTGTTGACCCCGTGCTGGCCACACGTCTTTCGAACCACATCGACATCGTTGATTGGTTGGTGGCGAGAATTATCGAGATCGAAAAACTGACCACCCCTCTTCCCTCAGTGGCCATACTCGTCAATGACGAAGAAGCCGTTGGCCCGCTGGCCGATAGTCTGAAGATCGCACTTTCTAACAGCAATCTAAACGTCGTACCGTGTCATGACGGGCAGTTCGTCGGTCAGGAGAACGATATCCGTATTTTTGATGTGCAACACATCAAAGGCCTCGAATTTGAAGCGGTCTTCTTTATCGGCGTCGATGAACTGGCGCAGCGTCGACCGGAGCTGTTCGACAAATATCTCTACGTAGGCGCAACGCGCGCGGCCACATACTTGGGTATGACCTGCGATGGTCCTGCGCTGCCGAACAAGATCATTGAACTTGCGGACCTCTTCAAATCCGACTGGCAAATCTAGCCTGCTTTGGTGGTGGGCTCCCGAGCCCTCTTTACCTGCGCGAAGGATCGTGACCCGGATGGGCCGAGACGCTTTACGGCTCGGCGCGCCAGCGTAGAGCCGGACCCGCAAGGGACGCGCCCAACTACCGCTCCCGCTCAAAGTCCTTGTCATCGCCGTCTCGTTCATTCCCCCGCGCCGAACGCGACGGCCTGATCCGCCGCCCGCCGGACCCGCGCTTTCCGCCGGGCTCATCCTTGTCCCTTGCCGCCTCCCGGAACTCATCTGCCAGCGGCAACTCGGTCCAGTGCGGCTCCGGCACGGTGGGCAGCGGAGCCTCGAACACCGGCACCTGATCCTCCGGTATCTCGATATCCCGGGCCCGGTCCTGCCGCCGAGTCCGCTGGCGACGACGCACGCCGTCACCGCCATCACTACCGCGCCCACCACGCGCGCTCTCACCCTTGCCTGACCGCTGATCACCCGCCTTTTCGGCCTGCTTCTTCGCCGCCGTGCCGAACACCTTGCGCAGTGCACTATCATCACCACAATCATCGACACTCTGCCCATCGACAGTGCTGGTGATCTCGCGGTCCTTGGGCCGCTCATGACCACGATCATCATAATGATGACGATCCCGCTCGCGATAGCGGTCCTTCGCCTTGTGCGGTACTGCTGATCGACCCTTCGGCTTCAGTGCCAGATTGAGCGACGGCATGTGCTCATGCCCCTGACGCTGCTGTATACGTTCCTGCTTGCGCTGAGCTACTTCATAGCTTTTGAGCTCGCGCGCCTCGATTTGCGCCAGCGCCCTGACCTCCCGCGCGGCATCGATCGCCTGCAAAGTATGGCGATGTTCCAGTACACGCCGCGCTTCTGCATGCTGCTCCACGAGCGCCGCCTTCTCCCTTTGGAAGGCGACGTAGCGCTGTCCATCACGATGCTTGTGAAGCTTGCTGATGACGAAGCTGACGCCCGTGACCCGGCCTAGAAACGCCGCCAGCCCGGTCGGCTTTGCCGCCAACCGCGCCTCTTTCACCTGCCGGGTTTCCTCAAGATAGCGCGTGCGTAACAGCCTCCGTGCTGCCAGATGCTTTTGCGAAAGCGCGCCGACCTCGTGCCGATGCCGCGCCATCATCGTGGCCTGGGCTGCCTCGACCTTCTCCCGACGCGCTGCCTGCGCTGCTTTCAGAAGATCGAGCTTCTTGGCGTCGCGCCCGGATCTGACAAAATCCTCACGCGCCTGCCGGTGCGCGGCGACCAGTGCCTTGGCCTCATCGACGGAGGGCAAACTCTCCGGCGGGAAATCCCGCTCCAGGAAGGCGCGGATCTCCTTCGTGCGGATGCTGCGATCATCGATCAGCTTCGGCAGCGCGTTCATGTTGCCGTAGAGATCGACCAGCACATAGGGCCGGCTCCCGGTGGCGAGCACATAACCCATTTCCTCCAGCGACCTTACGAAGGCGCGCGGGCTGTCGCTGCGTTTCCAGGCGGCAGTGATCGCCGCCATGCGCTCTTCTTTGGTGAGACCGGAATTGCGCTCCTGCTGCGTCTCGTACAGAGACTTCTTCTTCCGGTCATCACCGCCGCGCTCGTACCCGGCAGGAAGGGCCAGCCCATGGTCGCGGGCAAATTCCCGCGTCACCATCATCAGCTTGTCATGATCGAACGGCTGGTGGATGGCCTTACCGGCCCGCGCATCGATCCGCGACCAGACGATGTGACAATGCTCGCGCCCCTCCTTGATGTGGAACACGAGGGCGCGGGGCTGACCCGTCAAACCGAGCGCTTCTTCAACGCGCGCGGCATAATCGCGATACTGATCGCGACTGAGCTGCCCCTGACCGAGATCGGGATTGACCGATAGGCTGTAGAGGTAATTCCGGCACTTAGTCAGGGAATGCGCGATCGCCTCCCATTCGGCGAACGCGCCGTGAAGGTCATCGGCGACCGCACCGCGCAGCTCGGCCAGCTCGACATATTCGTTGTCGTGCGCGTTGAGCAAATGGGTGGCGAGGTCCTGCCCGCCGGCACGCTGGCTCGCCTTGGGGATCATGGTTTTCGCCCCAACGCAGCGAGGCAGGCAGCCCGGATTTCGCGCAGGTCGCGCAGGGCTTCTGCGAGCAGCACGGCGTCGAGATCAGCATCGACGCCGACTGCCCCCAGGCGGTCATGCAAGCGTGCGGTTTCGACCAGAAGCCGTGCGATTGTCTGCTGCTCGACGAGGGGCCGCCGTGCCTGACGCGGCGCATCCTGGTCGAAGACGGCTTGGGTGATGTAGGCATTGACGGACAGGCCAGAGGCCTCGACACGGGCGCGAAACGCCTCCCGCAAGGCGGTGGGCGGGCGATAGGATATCGGCGCGTCTCGTGTCTTCTTCTCCGTCATGCATCAACACGTAGCCGCAAAGATCGGCACCAGACCGCGCGCAAACCGCGCTCGCCGATCTCTCTTCGACTGGCGACACACCTGTCGCAGTCGCCGCCGGGTCCAGGGGCGCAGCCATGCCCCTGGTCGATGGGATCGCAAAGGGAGAGCAGACTTCTCACCTTTGCTCGAAGCCGGTGCCGACCCTCTTACGCCAAAGGCTACGGAGGGCAGCAACACCGGGTTCCCCCGCCAAAGCTCGCAGAGCGTCGGCGGGTCGTGGTTCAGGACACGAAAGTCCTGGCCGTGGTTGCAAGGGGCGCGGATAGCCCTTTGCGCGATGGGTCCAGGGAGAGCGGCAGTCTCCATGGTCGTGATGCAACGCCGAAATCGTTGCGCTCAGCCGGATGGGTTCGACACCCAAAAAGCGCCAGCGCCCGGCTGAAAACATCCGTTGGACCGAATACGCCATGAGCGGATTCGCAGCCTTACGGATGCCCTGAGGGGGGTCTGCGGGGGACTGGAGAGTCCCCCCAGCAAGGTGCGCGTGGTAGTACCACGCACACCTTGTACTCATCTCTATCTGGGATTGCCCCTCATACTATAATTGTAGCAGAGCGGCGGGGCGGAATGGAAATGTACGTCCACTCAATCTGATGATGTGACTGGAGTGTACATTACACTGTCACCGGCCACAACGGCGCGCGGTTTAGACGAGGAAAGCGCCATCAATATTGCACGACATTCATCGCCATCACGCAATGGCACCCTGACCTTTCCTGGAATGTACATTACAATCCAACACAGGCGGTGCAGAAGGATGGTTCGCGATGAACATGCATTCTGCTCCTGCACTCCTGCCGATCAAACCCACTCGCGACACCTATGATCGATTCCAGCAGGCATACGAGCATTTCAACAAGACGCTGTTTGGCAATGAGTTGCCGAACGCGCTGATCACGCTGCAGCGCCGCAAAGGCACATTCGGATTCTTCTCCGGCGATAAATTCAATGACGATCAGGGCCGGGCTGCGGATGAAATCGCCCTTAATCCGGCGCGCTTTGGCGACCGCCCCCTGGTCGAAATCCTCGGCACGCTGGTTCATGAGATGGTGCATCTTTGGCAGCGCCATCAGGGGACACCGGGACGCGGGCGCTACCATAACCGCGAGTGGGCCGACAAAATGAAGAGCCTCGGCCTGCAGCCCACCGACACCGGCGAAGACGGTGGTAAGGAGACCGGCGAGACGGTCAACCACATGATCGTGCCGGGCGGCGCGTTCGCGCAGGCCGCCGAGAAACTGATGGCGAAGGAGTTCGCGATCATCTGGAAGGAAGCCCCGACTGCCCCCGAGTTCGATCCGGCCGGCGCGGGCGAAGCCACCGCGCCGGAAAAAAGCGGCAAGCGGGTGCGCTATTGCTGCCCCGATTGTGATCTGAAAGCCTGGGCAAAGCATGATGCCCGTCTGGTCTGCGGCGACCACATGGTGCCGATGGTGTTCGGCGAATAGACCGTGTCTGATCCAAAAATTCAGGGCGCGAACCAGCGGTTCGCGCCCTTTTTCTTGTCCGCAGCACGCGGCTAGAACAGTGTCATCTGCCGCGCTTTTTCCTGCTGCTCTTTCCACGATTTTGCCTCGGCGGCTTGGTCAAGCCAGGCTTTAACGAAGGCGACCGGTCCTCCGGCCTCCGCGATCGTCTCTGCGTCGATGAACCGGGACCGGTAGCCTGTCTCGGTTATCGGCAGAGGGGCGTTCTCCGGTTCTACGGTATTCACCTGAAGATGCGCCGTACTGAACGGCCCCTCGGTTCCCAGCCAGTTCTGCTCGTAGCGAACTTCAATCGAGAAACCGCGCCATATGATGGTGTGGTTTTCAAGGGAGCGCGTCATGACACGCTCCCGATTTCGTTCCGGTAATGGGACGCGGCGCATTGGTCGCAGCGGTCGTAGTCGACCCCGGCATTACGGCACCAGTGCCGCATGTCCGCCAGCAGGTCGATGATGGCCTCTTCGTCATAAGCCGGTTTCTCGCCTCTGGCCCAGGCTGCCCGCGCCAAGGCAGCGCGGGCGGTTTCGATGTGAAGTGATGTGGTCATGTTGTTTCCTCCCTTCGGGCAGTGAGGGGGCGCTTACGCGCCCGCCTCCTGATCGGTGTTGTCCTCGGCGGGAACCCGGAGGATGACGCGTCCGCCATTGACGGGGACCAGGTCGAGTTGAAGGGTGTAACCTTCGCCGTCCTTGTGATCCCAGGCGGCACCGATGCGGGTCCAGAAGGACTTTTCGCCTTTTTCGTCGACGTGCCAGGCGATGAACGCTGGGGTGCGGGACTCGCGGGCCGGTTTGCGGTTCGGGGTGTTGTTGCGTGCCATGATGTAAGCTCCTTTCGGTTGGGTTTTCCTCGACACGCCTCACCTAGGAGCGGGCTTCGAGCCGCCGGGTTCACGGCTGATACGCGGGAGGGGGATCGCCCGCCTTGCAGGCCTTCCGAAAGGCGGGGACACCCGCGTATCACCCCGCAGGGGCCGAAGGGCCTTGAACCCGGTGCGCGCCCGATCAGGTTGTGGCGTGTTCAGTCGAGGGAAATCCCTTAGCGAAAGATCGATGCGTTTCAGGCACGCTGAACCCGACCGCAGGCCGTTAAAGCCCACCGCCTCCGTCGCGATCGACAAACATGCAAAGAAACGGCAGCCGCTCTGTTCCCGCAACGTACGCTAAGATCAGGATGGCAATCACCCTGTCTCAGTCCGCTTCTCAATGGCGTGAAGACATCAATGATGCCGGGGCATGCTCAACTTCAGACCGAAAATAGCTGAAGCTGCTATCCGTTAGGGTTGAGCGGTGATGGTTATCCTGCCGTCTCCGCCATAGCCGCCGCGGGCGTCTTCGCCGCCGCCGCCGCCGCCACCGCCGGGAGCCGCGCCGTCATCGCCGTTATCTTCGTCACCGTTGCCGCCTACGCCGCCATTACCGCCGCCGGTTGCCCCGCCGGCTCCGCCCGCACCGGGACTGCCGCTGCCATTATTGCCGTTGGTGCCGGCCTGCGTGCTGCCGCCTGCGCCGCCGCCGCCGCCGCCGGAATCGTTGGTGGTGCCGTTGCCGCCTGTGCCGCCGCTGAATTTCGTGGTCCCGACACTGGCCGCAGCTGTGCCGCCCGCGCCGCCCGCACCATTACCGCGCGTGCCGCCGCTGCCGCCTCTGGCGAGGACATCGGCACCCGCATCGAATATGCTATCGCCACCGGCGGTGCCGTTGCTGTTGCTGCCCCGGTTTCCTCTGGCCCCCACGGTGAGATTGTAGGGTGTGCCGCCCACCAGCGCCAAGGTGGCTGCCGCATAAGCGCCGCCGCCGCCGGCACCGCTGCCGTCGTAGCCGTCGCCGCCACCGCCGCCACCGCCGCCCCATGCCTGCACCAGAGCAGACGTGCAGCCGGCGGGCATTGTATAGCTGTGAACGCCCGCCGTTACGTAATCCTGCGGTGCGGTATTGCAGCCCGCCGCCGCCGTCCATATTGCGGATACTGTATTGACCGAAATTTGTGCGGCATGGGCCGTATGGTTGACGGCGGGTGTCGTCAGCCGCACCTGCACATATTGGTTATTGTCAATCTGCTGCGGTGCTGAACCCCAGTCGTGGTCAATCAAGGTACATATCGAGTTATCGCATATCCGAAATTCCGGGGAGCCGCCCCCGGAGATTGTTATGGGCGCGGGGCAGGCCCCGGCCATGCCCGAAACTTGTACCGCCGCCGATTGAACAAGCGTGCTCACTGCCTGATTGTTTGAATCAGAGAAAGCGAAGTTTGAGGGCATATTATCGCAGGTGGTTGTCGTGCTCCAGTCATCGACGACGCCTGCAATCGACGGATTTACGGACCGCGGCGTGCTATATGAGCTGGACGTTGTCATCCGCAATTGTAGATACTGCCCGTTATCGATCGGGCGTGAACTGCTGGTCCATGTATAAGCAACGGATGAGCAGTCCGCGTTATTGCAGATTCGGAAATCGCGTGAGGAATGCCCGCCAATCGTAACCGTGGACGAGCAAGTCATGCCGTTGATCTGGACGATATTGGATTCAACGGTCGTATCGATTGGCTGCGTGGTTAGATCGCCAAAGCTATAAGCGGTGGGCACACCGTCGCAGGTGGTGACATTCCATGTATCTGTCTGTCCGCCCACGGTTGCAGAGGCACTGGACATGGTCTGGTAGGTTGCCGGTGTTGTCAGTCGCAACTGAATGAATTTGTTCGGTGCGATTTGCTGACTGCCGGTTCCCCAGGCGCTGGGGTTGACCGTGCAATTGATATCATCGCAGGTGCGGTATTGTGGTGTGCCGTCGCCGCTCACAAGCACGTTGAGCAGGCAGTCGAAGCTATTGAGCTGCGCGCCCGTCGATACCACGGTGGTGTTGATCGGTTGATCGGTCAGGTCCGTGAATGTGAAAGCAGCGGGAATCGTGTCGGTTCCAAGAATGCCGACTACACCTAGAATGTTGACCCCGCAGGCGATCTGCGCCGGGAGAAAATCGGGATCATCCGTGACGCGACTGACTTGAAGGTAGCACTCCCCGGCGTCGTCGTCTTCGCACCGGGGCTGCTTAAAATTTACCCAGTCCGCCCCATCGCAATATTCCCAAGGGGGGTCACCGGCGCTACTAAAGCGCATTCGCCCTTCTTTGTCGGCAGTGCAGGCAGCAGCATCGTAACCAACCTGAAACAAGCTTTTGCCATCATTGTTACGAACTTTTAGCGAGTTCCAGTTTGCGCCATCGCAAATGAGGATACGACCGGGCGATTGCTCCGGCCCGCCGGTCTCTCGAATACTCCCGGCTACGGTGCAGGCATCGCCGGGTTGCGTTTCCTGGGCAATCGCGGGAACGGCGACGAGCACGAGCGCTGCGAAAACAAGGTGACTAAGGCGCATTGACGTCGCCTTTCCCTTCGCGAGCCATGTGCTTGTCGACCACGCCAGCGCCCGTATCAGTGATTTGACCTTCATATTCAATGTTTCCGTCAACGCGCAGTCCAGCATTATCAAGCCGCGCCACTTCGCGACCATCGATGATGAAGCGAAAGGCCGCGCTTTCCTGATCTTCTACAATTTCAAGGGGTGCCCCTGATTTGTCCCAAGGCGCTTTACGTTCATTCGCGACAGACTGTGCGAAAGCACCGGAACTTAATAAAAGCAGAAGAAGTGATAGTAAAAATGGATTCCAAATGCGCATAAAAACCTTCCTTTATGAAATTATACTATATCATACCTTTTATAACTGTTAAAAAACATTAGGATATTGTAATATAGGGGCGTATTTTAGCGAGAAACAGCCTCTGTGCGCGCGTTCAAAAACCAACCTTTATGAGAAATTTCAATATCTTGCCTCTGCCGCCCTGTGAACCCTCATGAAAATCGGCTATGCGCGCGTCTCTACGGATGAACAAAATCTCGATATGCAGCTTCAGGCGCTGAAGGCGGCGGGGTGCGATCGAATCTATGAGGATCGCGGCGTATCCGGTGCGGCGACGACACGACCCGGCCTACGGCGCGCGATGAAGGCGCTCCGGGCCGGCGATGTGCTGATTGTCTGGCGGCTGGACAGGCTGGGGCGGTCCCTGCCACATCTGATCGACATCATTGCCGGGCTCAACGGTAAAGAGGTGGGGTTGCAGTCACTGCGGGAGCAGATCGACACCACGAGCCCGGCGGGCCGGTTCTACCTACATATGCTGGCGGCGCTTGCGGAATTCGAGCGCGAATTGATCCGCGACCGCACAATCGCCGGGATGGCCGCCGCGCGAATTCGCGGCGTAAGATTGGGCCGCCCACGCAAACTGTCGCCGCAACAGGTCAAATCCGCGCGCAAGCAGATCGCCAACGGCGAGAAACTCGCGGTCGCTGCCGAATCCCTTGGCGTCAGCGGCCTGACGTTGCGGCGCGCGCTGGCGGAATAGAAAAGCCGGAGCGTCACCGCCGCCCCGGCTAAACGCCTCACCACCAGCATGAGTAGAAGACGGTAAGACCCCCAGCCAGCGCCTCCCGCGCCTTGGCGACGAACGCCAGATCGTCGGTGATCTCGCTGCCGTCGGAGCTGCCAAAGAAGAAGCCGGTGGTCGAAGGCAGGCGGTGCTCGCGAATGGCGGCCTCCAGCTGATCAAGGTCTGCTTCTGTGAGCTGCAGATTGACGCAATTGAAGTTCGCGTCGGTGCCGCCCTTGCTGCGGTATAGCTGTTCCATCCAGCCATGCAGGTTCGGATGCTTGCGCCAGTAGTGGATTTCGCTGGCCTCATCTATTTTGAAGTCCACCGGCGCGGCAGGCTGTTCGGTGGTGGTGTGCGCGTACATATCGAGTCCCATTGTCTTTTCCTTTCGTTGTTGTTGCTGTCCCGAAGGACGCGTTTGAGCGGCCGGGCGGCAGCAGCCGCAGTCGTCATGGGCAACACGGGCCTACGCCCAAGGGCTTCGGCCCGCAGGCGGGGGCCGGCGCGGGCAGACCATTGACGACAAGGCGACGCCCGGCAGAACGCGGATCATTCCGGGAGGGACGGCAGACGAAAGGAGACAAAGGCCGCTATGTTCGCGCACCCTCCCGACGCGGTTTGTGCGCGGAATCCAAGCGCGAAGCCCTGCGATAGTCGGTGCATCTCCAAGTAAGGATAGGCAGCCGATGGACAGCTTTTATGCCGACTTCACCCGCGACATCCCACGCGGCGTGTCTACCCGCTTCCTGCATCAGCAGACGGTGCCGCAGGCGCGCTGGCTGGAGCCGGCCAAGCTCGCGTCCCATGCTACGATTGCCTACGATCCGGCCAATCCCGGTCGCAAGATCCTGGTCGGCGCGTTGGGCTCGAAGCTGATCGGGATCGAAGATAACCGGCATATGATGACCGTGGCGGGATCGCGCACCGGCAAGTCCGTCACGCTGGTCGCCAACCTGATGTTCTATCCTGGTTCTGTTCTGGCGCTTGACCCCAAGGGCGAGCTGGCCAACCTGACGGCGCGCCGTCGCGCGTCATTGGGGCAGACCGTTCATGTGCTCGACCCTTTCAACACCTGCGCGCCGCAGGCAGCAGCATTTCGCAAACGCTATAATCCGCTGGCGGTTTTGAAACCCGACAGCGCCACCATCATCGAGGATGCGGGCATGATTGCGGATGCGCTGATCGTCCCGGCGGGCAAAGACCCGCATTGGGACGAATGCGCCCGCAATTTCCTCGAAGGTCTTATCCTCCACGTTGCCACCGCGCCGCAGTTCGAAGGCCAGCGCACGCTGATCGCGGTGCGCAGCTTGCTGCGCGACGCGCTATTGGGCGATGACGGTGAAGAAGACGGGTTCGCGCTGGAACTGGCGATGTTCGCCAATGCGGAGCGCCTGCAGAACGACGCCGATAAAGCTGACATCGCCAACGCGATCGAAAGCGCGGCGCGCGAGTTTTATGAGAAGCCGGTCAATGAACGCGCGAGCGTTCTTTCGACCACGCGCCGCCATACCAAGTTTCTGGATTACCGCGCGATGCGCAGCGTGCTGTCAGGGCATGATTTCGATCTCTCTGATCTGAAATCAGCCACTGCCAGCGCGACGCTGTATCTGTGCCTGCCCGCCACCCGGATGGGACTGTGCAATCGCTGGCTGCGCCTGTTCGTCAATCAGCTGATCGACGCGATGGAGCGCACGCGCGTGAAGCCCGCCGCGCCCGTGTTGGTCTGTCTCGATGAGTTTCCGGTATTGGGTCACATGCGGCAGCTCGAAGATGCTGCCGGTCAGATCGCCTCGTTCGATGTAAAGCTCTGGGTGTTCCTGCAGGACTGGGGTCAGGGCAAGGCGCTGTATGGCGATCGTTGGGAAACCTTTGCCGGCAATGCCGGCGTCATGCAGTTCTTCGGCAATAACGACATGATGACCATGGAGTATGTGTCCGGCAGGCTCGGCAAGACCACGGTCAGCGTCACGCGCGACGGTGAGGTCAGCCCCGAACAGGGTGCCATGGGCATGGCCGGGCGCTCGACCAGTGTCGAGCTGCACCCGCTACTCACCCCCGAAGAGGTAAGCCGCCAGTTCGCGCGCAGCGACCGGCTCAAACGGCAGCTTATCATCTGGGCGGGCCGCCATCCGATGATGCTGCAACGTGTCGAATATTTCGATACGAGCAGTCCGCTGCACGCCGTGTTTGCTGGCAAATATGATGCAGGCTAGCGCGCGCGCCGCCCGGCATCCTGGTCGGGCTGCCGCGCGTCTATCTGCTGGTACTGCAGATCATAGAGATAGCGACCGACCGCGGGATTATCCGCGACTTCCATCGCCAGCGTCGCGGCGGTCCGCCCCTTGTGATCGCGAATCCGTGCGTCACACTTGCCGGTGCGCACGAGCAACCGGATGATCGGCACGGCGTTGCGGGCGGCGGCGTAATGCAGCGCAGTCATGCCGGTGCCCGCTTCCTGATAGTTCAGCTTGCTATAGCCGCCCGCCAGCCATTCCGCGACCCGCTCTGTCAGTCCTTGGCGCACGGCTTCAAGGAATGAATCCGGCATGACGAGACTTGTGCCGGGCGGCGTCGCCATCTCAAGCTTCCTCCTGCCGGCTGAAGTGCCAGATCATCTGGCTCAAGAAGCCCGGCACCGAGCTTTCAGCCGGTGCGCTGTCATCCGAGGCGAGGGGCACAATCCGCGCCCCTCCCGTGATCGGCACAGGCCGTAGCAGGTGGATGTTACGCGCGGCGTTCGCGACCCCTGCCTCTCTGTCATCGGCGACAACGGTATAGACATTGGCCTCCTCATTGAGCCGATCACGAATGAAGATGATGACCTGGCCGCGCGGCGCTTCGACCATCCATCCATCCCGCTTCTCCACTGCAGTGCTGGCGACCTTCAGGAAGCGGCGCAGCTCCGCCGGGCTGCGGGATTGCGTGACCGCGCTGGTGCTGTGCTCGGTCTCCTCGACCTGCAGGCCACTGTCGCCCACCGGCGAAACGTCGAGCAGCACGTATTTCTTTCGTCCGCCATCTGCCCGCAAAGCCAGGAACTGGCCGCAAAGCGCGTCGCGCGCTGGCAGGTGGCGCGGCGTTGCCTCTCCGAAGAAGGCGGCCAGCTGGCGCGCCGCCTCCAGTGGCGCTTGCGCCTCGCCGAGATCGCTCCCGCTCAGATAATGCTGCTCCGTCAGGAAGGCAGTGATGGCGTCAAGCCGCTCAACAGTCGGCGTCTGCAGACCGGCGGCGAACCGGCGCAGCGCTTCGCCGAGTATTTCTGAGCTTACTTCTTTCTCGTAGTAGGCAGGAGACACCGATTCTGCGTCCAAGATATCCATCGCCACGCGGTGCCAGGGACGCTTGCGCCCATTGGTGCGCGCCTCGCTGCGGTAGCGGATCAGGCGGTCACGGAGCCGCCGCAGGACCGGATCGGTGTACTCCATTTTAAAGGCTTTCAACGGACGCGGTTTGCGCGCGGTTTTGCTGCCGCGACAGGGCTTACTTTCATTTCAGAACAGTCAAAGCGCAAGCTGATTTGAAAGGATGAAAACAATGGAGATTTTCAAGCGGCCTTTTGAAGGTGAACCGGAGACCCGCGAAGTCTCCACTGCCGACGGACAGACCGAATATCATGTCACCGTCAAAGAGCTGACGCCGCTGCGCGCGCGCCTGGCCGATATCGCGGATGTGCTTTTCGGAATTTACGTCACCGGGCTCCTCATAGCCCTGTTCCTGAACGATCCTCATCAGGATTGGGCAGCTGTGGTGACAGCCGCTCTTTTTTTCGGCTGTTACTGGAAGGCGCGTTCCGGTCTGCGCGACAGCTTTCGCAAGCAAACAAAGCTACGGCTGAATGCAGAGCATCTCGCCGTCTGGCAATCTGGTGGTTGGGTCTGTTTTGACCGCAAGCTCCCCCATCGTTTCGGCATCCTGCAGCACGACTATGCCCCGATGGAAAAGCTGAAAGTCGAGTTTGAGCGGCAGAAGGCGGCGATGAAGCGCAAGGTGCTGTTCCGCAAGCCCTACTATGGCGATTCGTTCATCGTCTGCCTGGACTATCTCGGCCAACGCCAGGACCTGGTCACGGTCTATGGCCGGAAGGAAGCGTCTGCGGTGGTGGCCCGCCTGCAGGCCTGCGATGAGATCATCGAATCCCGCTCGCGGCAGGGGCGCGGTGCGCCGATCGATCCCGCCGATCAGTGGGGTCATCAGCCCGGCGATCTGGAGACTTCCGCATCTTCGACCCTGCACTAAGGTCAGCGCCCGCAACGCGGGCGCGAAAATTTCCGCAAAGGAACCGCCCAGACCGAACGTCCGGGCGGTTTTTTTCTTCAGGCGGCCATAGCGGCGCTCTCGGCCTGTGCCTGCGTACCTGCCAGAAAATCCGCCGCTTTCTGCGCGTGCGCGGCGGCGCTGAAGACTGCGCGCTTATCACCCTTCAGCACCTCCAGCCATGAGGCGATATAGGCGGCATGATCGGCGCGCAGCTCCGGCGTTAGGGCCAGATCGGCACAAACAAACGCCGCGCCCAGCTCGGCGACAAGCTCTTCCATGGCGTAACCTTCATCACCCCAACGCTTGCGCCCGAAATCACGGTCCAGCCTAGACGGGTGGCGGGTCCAGTGGGTCAGCTCATGCGCCAAGGTCGCGTAGTAGCTTTCAGCATCGCGGAAGGCCTCGAACGGCGGCATCTGCACGCGGTCGAGCGCTAGGCTATAGCAGGCCCGGTCTCCCCCATGCGTGATCTGCGCGCCCACGGTGGCAAAGAACCGCTCTGCGGGTTCAATCCGCGCCACCGGATCAAGAACCGGCTCTTGCAGGGCGTAAAAATGTGCGGGCAGACCTTCGACCTGCTCGGCATTAAAGACGGTGTATCCCTTCATGAAAGGGATATCGCGCTCGGTCTCTTCGCCGGTGCTTTCGTCCTTTTCCGACCGGGTGACGGTGTTCGCATAGACAACGGGCGATCCCTTCTCACCCTTGCGGACCTGCCCGCCCAGCTCTTGCGCTTGTTTGTAGGTCAGCCACAACGGGGCGGCGAAACCCTTGTCAACTGCGGACGCCCAGAGCATCAGAACATTGATGCCGCGATAAGCGATGCCGTTAGCGCGCAGCGGGCGCGTAATCCGCCCGGCGGCATGTTCAGCGTTCCATGGCTTCAACCAAGGGCAGACGCCCTTTTCCAGCTCGGCCACAATCTGATCGGTTACTCGTTGATAAATATCGGAAGTCATTTGCCTTTCTCCTTTGGAAACGGGTTGCGCATGCAAACCGACTAGCCAAAGCGGCAATGAGCGGGGGATCGGCGGTCAGTACCGCTGCCGGGGAAAGGGGGATCACCCGGCCTGCACAAGCCCCATCTTCGGGGCGCGGAAGGCAGGGGAAAGCCCCGGCAGCGCCCACAGCCAAAGCGGAGGGCTTGGTCTTGACGGCCGTGGGGCCGCAGGCCCCTCTTCTTTTTGAATGCTGCGCACAACGTGCGCGGCGGGCCGCAGGCCCCCTTTTCTTAAGAGCAGCGCAGAGGTGCGCGGCGGCCATCGGCCCCATGAAAGACAAAGCGCGCCAGCGGCGCTCCCATCATGCGCCAGGGATCGTCACCGCATGGCCGAGACGCGTAAGCGGCGCGGGGCAAGCCGGCAGGTGCAGCCTAGAGCCCGGTCCGCGAAGGCGGAGGTGCCAGAACAGACTCGCCTGATCCGGTTCAACAGACCATTATTGGCGAACCCTTCCGAAGGAGTGCAGCTATGGATTATGCAGCATGGAAAGACCTGCCGCCGAGGCAGAGGGCCACATGGCCCACCAGCAGTAAGGGCTATCTGCGCCCACAAGAGGAAATAACCGTCAGCATCGATGCTGATCTGGCGTCCTGGGCGGTCGATCATATTATCGGCCAGTCTTCCTTTTCGAGCGATTTTGAAGAGACCTTCATCACGGCGCTGCGGGTCATCAAAGGGGACGTCAGCGTCGACGAGCTATTGGCCCTGAAAACTTTGGCGAAACGGCGCTCGTTATAAGCGAAGGCATCAATGGTGAACACGCGGGCTCAAGGCGCAGTCTTCACGTAGAAATTCTCAGCACCGAATTGAGGATCGCGCACGACACTGCCGGTCGCGCCGTCGATTATCCGGATACAGAGTGCGCTGCGATCATCCCCTTCGCCAGTCATAGAAACGTCATTACCGTTCAAGAATTGGTCCTGCTCGCGCGCGCTCAACTCGGCCCAGAAGCCGTCAGTGCCTAGAACCAGGATGCTGTCTTTCGGGATTTTTCTTTGCGTCGCGTCAGGAGGCATGAACTCGCGGGGCCGGAAGCTGCGCGTCAACCGATGCCGGACTGCCAGCCGGGCTATTTCTGCAACGGGGATTTCGCCGACGATATTGGCCAGCGTATGTGGCTGGCACATCCACGTAATGCCGCCATCTTCCTCGACCTGTCCCAACAAGCAATCGCCTGCGTGCAGTACAAGGATCGTGTGCGCGCTCTGAACATGCACGATCATGTAGCTGGCAGAACCGCGAAGATGCTCGTGGGATAGGGCCGCATGAATTTCCCGCAGACGGGCGGTCAACGCCTCTGCGGTGATGTCCTGATCCGTGGAGACATACCAGTCTATCAGGGCGCTGGCGATCTGCCGGGCAAGCGCGCCACTGTCCGGTCCTTTGGTTGAGCCGTCCAGAACGACACACAATGCCTCATCGCCGCGCAGTCCGACCCCGCCGTAATCGCGATTATCGTCCGTCCTCGTTCCGGTCTGGCTGCGCCAGCTGATCTCGATGCCCATGATCAGCCACCGGCCTGGCTGATGGTGAGGAAGCGTTCGCGGACGATATCGACCCGACCCTCTGGACCTCGGATATTGCCCTCCAGGAAATAGTCAAAATCCCGGTCTTCCAGCAACGCCCTGGCTTGCGCCGCAATAAATTGCCTTATGTCGTCGTCGGCCTCTTGGATCTCCGCTACGATTTCCGGCCGGCCGTCGACGATGAGGAGGATGTCCTCCAGATCGCGGCTTGCGAAAAAGTCCCCCTGACCACGGCCCAGATAGGCTTCCAGCTTCGTGGCAACGAACACCGCCGGGGCCAGTCGCTTGATAGTCAGTGCGGGGGTCAGTTGGTGAGAGGTTGCCGTTTCGATGCCTTTGGCATACCAGCGATTACTAAAGCCCAGAATTTCAGGGTCATCGGGCATGAAGTCGACTTTGAGCTCGCCCAGCCGCATGCGGCAGATCACCGTGTCGTCCTGTGACTCCATAAACCCCTTCTGCCGCAACTGATCCTGCAGCTTCGCCCAAGCGGAATAGCCCGCCAGGTCGACGATGAGATCAACATCATCGGTCGCCCGGACGTCCTCAAGCGTGATTTCATCGGTGATAAACAGCGCGGTTGTGCATCCTCCGACAAATACCAGCCGTTCGCGCA
This sequence comes from Mesorhizobium sp. Root552, assembly GCF_001427285.1. Lineage (GTDB taxonomy): Bacteria > Pseudomonadota > Alphaproteobacteria > Rhizobiales > Rhizobiaceae > Mesorhizobium. Next base: position 81,290 of record NZ_LMFV01000023.1, on the reverse strand, counting down.
AGTCGCTTCCCAGCGCTTCGGCAACGGTCTGCAGCATGTGGAGCAACTGGCCTCTGACAGTCGTCATTTTGCGTGGAGCCTTTCAGAAAGGCGGTCTCCTGCAAGACCCGCCTCTCGCTGATTGCCGAGCCGGATCGCATCCACGAGGGCGAGATACTCATACAGCCGCTCATCCTGCTGCACGGCGTCAGGCACGCTTTTGAATAGCGGTTCTACCGATTGCCCCATGTCCCGGCCCTGGGCAGATGGCCAGACATAGATATACTCACCACCGCTCACGAGCTGGCTCTTGAGCATAGGGGCGGCAAAGGCCGTTGGTACGCCACGCGTCATGGCGCCGGGCTTGACCGGGAAGACAAACTTCAGGCCATGGACAATAAAATTATGGAGATTTCGGCGATGGGGGCTGGGGCGACCCGTCTGCCTGTCCTTGATGGCAAGACCCGAAGAGAGGCAGCGCTTGATAGCGCCATTGATCTCGGACTTGCTGATCCCTAGAAGCGTTTCAAGGGTCCGCACTGAATACGGAGACTCCCCGTAAGAAGCCCATTGAGGCTGCCCCGGCAGAGCTTGCTCTTCCTGCTCCTGAAGGCTTACGAGCTTCAGAAGAACAACGATATCCTGACTTTTCATCCCGTTCATGTCTCACCTGTCCTCTGTCCTAGGACTAAGGACACTTCAGCACGAACGGCTGCCATGTGTCAACGAAAGTCTCACCGACCGACAGAGGCAGGCTGCCAACTGAAAGCCCGCTCAAGGAAAGTCTTGGCGTATCGCAGAAAGTAGGAGCCCCGCAATTCCACCCGGGAGCCAACTATGAAATTGATCAATAAGAGCGTCTATATTCCCCTATATTTCAAATGGTCTTGCCACAAACTTGCCACAAGCCCGCGCGGCCCAAGCCGGACAATCGAGGATTTCTGCGGGCTCCAGCGGATCGGCCATTTGTGGCAAAAATCATGATTTTAGGGTGTATTCTGGAAACGAATGTCTGCTAAGTCATTGAAAAGAAACGTGGAGCGGGTGAAGGGAATCGAACCCTCATAGCTAGCTTGGAAGGATAGATAGAACTCCAATCATTCTGCGGCTTGCAGCGTTCTCGCCACAGATTTGCCACATGAATTTTGCGACCCAAGGATGTTCTGCGCCAACTCTTCAGCTGTAAGTTTATACTGCTCTTCGCGCCCCCGGATCAGGTGCCCATAGACGTTGAACGTGATTTCGATCTTCGAGTGCCCCATCGCATTCTGAATGAACTTTAGGTCCTTGCCGGTCTCAATGAGCTTCGACGCAAAATAGTGTCGCAGGGCATAGGGTGTGTACTTCGGCACCGCTACCAACTTCCCGGCCTTCTGGACTTCAACCATCAGGCCGGCTTCCCGCATCAGCGGGTCCCAGCAACCCACGCGGAAGTTGGTGAGCATCATGGGTTTCCCTAAAGCTGTGGGGAACACCAGATCGGCGTTTGATACCGGACATGCAGTGCGCCATTCCGCCAGCATGCCGGAAACCAGCGCCGGCAGATAGAGGGTGCGGCGACCGGCGCGCGACTTTACCGGACCGATGATGCCGGTGGCGTCGGCGCGCTGCCGCACGACGACATGGTCTGCAGCAACCTGCGACCAGGAAAGCCCTCGATATTCAGAAGGCCGCATACCGGTAAACCCCGCCAGATAAATCAGGGGGCGGTAACGCGCCCAGCATTTCTGCATGTAGTCGTTTTTGACAGCGAGACGGTCCGCTGCTTCGTAGATGGCCCGCATTTCAGCGTCACTGGGGATTTGGACCTCTGCGTCGTCATCTTCATAGCGCCCGCCAGTCTTGATCGTGATCCCGGCCGCCGGATCATTTTGGATGAAGCCATGGCGGCGCATCTCGATAACAACAGAATGGAAAGAGGAAAGAACCCTACGCGCCAGGTCTCGCGTCTTGTTTTCCAGCAGCCAGCTGCGGAAGGCGACAACATCGGCAGCCTCGATCTCATGCAGAGGCTTCGGCCACGCATACTCCTTCATCACATTGCCACGTCGCCGGTACTCTTTCAGCGTCTCCGGCTCGACCTTTTCACGACCATCGCGTCCGATCTTCTCGCAAATATTCAGCCAGCGATCGACGGCTTCAGCAACTGTTACAAGGGTGCCGCCCGGCACGCTTTTCAATGATCCCAGATTTTCGGTGAAGGCACGCGCCTCCTTCAAAGTACTGAAGGTGGCAAAAGCGTAACCGGATGATGTGTTGCTGCTCGGATACCGGACTTGGTAGTTGGTCCCCTTTTTACCCGTGCGTTTCCTTATATCTGCCATGAAAACTGCGATTATATTTGATATTAAAAATATAGAACAAAAAGTGAATCCGTTAGTCAACCATTATTATTAAATTGTTTCTCGGCTTCTATTTGAAGCCGTTGATAAATATCGACAAGTGTCCCTTTTTCGATTTTCAGAGTCCCTTCAATGGGATCGACGAAGAACGGCAATTTGCGCCGCCCGGTCGCGTCTTTATCAGCCGCCCGCTTCATTTGACGCGGGTTCAGGTCCACTCCCATTTCGGCTAACACCTGGCGGGCCTGCTCCAGCCCGATAAATTGCGGCGGCAATCTCATCCGCACCTCCCCACTCTGGTCAATCAGTTCACGGGCAATACTCATCCGCAGCCGAACGATACGGACCCTTCTTCGTCACCTTGGAAATCACACGTCCTCGCCGGCGCGCGACGACATTTTCGTCGAGACCGTCTGTTGGATTGATGAACAGGACTGCGCCGCGCGAATAGCGGATCGCAAATTCATCCTCGATTTCATTGAGAGCTTCGAAAAGGGCCTGGCGCATTTCGGCGAAGCTGACTTCGCCCAGCAATCTGATCTGCATTGCCAATATCCATCAAATAAAAATCAGTAATAAAAACAGTACTCAATATAGTTCCATTATATCGTCTTCAGCCCACATTGCGCAAATTTCAAAATCCCGCGAACCCGCAGAAACCTGCGGGCTCCAGCGCTTTGCCCTTGGTTGTATCCACCGCGTCAGCGAGTGCCCTCCTGCAGATGGCTGGCAGTATGCCGCTCATCTCCCTCCTCCTCTTCTTTTCTCCAGCCCGTCCATCGGGACCATCCCCCGATGATGCTGTGTGTCCGGGGCCGCAAGGCCCCGATGGTCGGGGCCTCCGAACGAAGGAGGCATACAATGTCGCATCAATACAGCATCGCCGATTTGCAGGGGCGGTCACTGCCTGAACTGCAGCGCCTGCAACATCAGGTTCAATCCGCTCTGGCGCAAACCCAACCCGGCACCGAAGCCCGTCGCCAAGCTATTGCCAGCCTTGAGGCCATCCGCCGGATGATCCGGCAGAAGCAGCAGGCTATGGCCCCGCGCTTCTAGCTCCGCCCACCTTTCATGGGCCCGGCTTCTTGCGCGCGCGGTTTGCGCGCGGAAATGCGTCCGCAACGGCCCGTATCTTCGAAACACCAGATACGGGAGGACCATCTCATGACCGGCACCAAGACTCCGTCATTTCTGAGCTATGGCGCGGCGTCCAATGCGATGTTGGCCGCCTTTGAATCTCTTGCAGCCAATCGCGGCCGCCCGAAGGATGCCTGGGTGATGCAGGCCTTCTATGAGACAAGGTATGCTTACATTCACGCAGCCGGTGAAGCTTGGTACGCGGCACACCCGGGTGAATATCCCTCGTTTGAGGAGTCACCGTGGATGGAGTTAACCTGTCTGGCTCTATACGCGGGATGCTGGCCGCTAAGTACTGTTTTATACGACGGTCCCTGCTTCTCATTCCCCGAATGAGGTCACAGCGCTGTACTGGATGGGCGGAAAAAACGCCGCGTCCGCTAGCACCGGAAGCCGCTTTAGGTCACCGAACGCGATGGCTGGATCAGGCTCTATCCTGATCCAGATGCACGGCACCGACAGCCTGGTAGAGCGCTTCAAGCGACTGACCTGCTTGGTCGGCGAGCGCAAGCCATTCCGAGTTTGCTTTGACCTCCGGATGTTCGGCCAGTTCGCTGGCGACTGTTCGCGCCAGGAACGCCGCCATGTGCAGCACCTCATGCCGCGCGAATTCGTCATTCTCCGCCATCGCTACCTCCGCCCTGCGTCGGGACGCCTAACTGTTTCGCCGTGAAGCATCAGCACAAGGTCCACCGAGAAAACCTCGTGACTTCCACGCGGAAACGATCCCGAGAACCCCTTCATATTGATCCCATCACCAAACGATGGAGATCGCAATGAAAGATCGCAGAGAACATACCCCACTAGAACTCGACGTCTTTGTGCCGGTCCAGATGCCAGAAGAATTTGTCGCCTGGGCGATGGAGTATTTGGACGCGAACAGCACCAAGCCCATCAGCGAAACGGACATCTACGCGATGTTCCAGGCAGTCGGCGTAGTGATGATGGCCGGAGCGACTTTTCCGGGCACGCGGGAGCAAGCCTACAAGTTCGCCTATGCGAGCTACTGCAACACGATGGAAGCGATCTGTCGGCAGCGCGGTTACGACAAGCATCCGCATCGTCATCTACGCCCGGCGAATGATGAGTGAGCAATAACCGGCGGCGCACGGCCGCCGGTTTCCCTCACCCCACAAGACCGAAGGACTTGACCGATGCGCGGACAATCGTCCAGCGATCGCAGGATACTGTTGCCAGTCGGCCAGGTCTCTGAGCCGGCGGGCGCGCAAATCGTGCTTGATGATTTCGGCGATGACTTTCCGGTCACAGATGCCGAGCTGGATGTCGTTGAGTCATTCTTTATGAGCGAACTCTCAGCCATACTGAAGAGCACATCAAAATCCGACTCGAAAGAGCCGCAAAGATCAGACAACGATAACTGCCAAACCTCATGATCGGATAGCCCGCCATGACAGTGGACACACTCAACAACACTCTTCCCGATGCGCAGACCCGGGTGGCGTTGTACCTGCGTGTTTCAACTGGCCGGCAGGCTGAACATGATCTGTCCATTCCCGATCAGCGACGGCAGGCCATGGCGTATTGTGAAGCGCGGGGATGGACCGTCTCTGCGGAGTATGTCGAACCCGGTGCGAGCGGCACCGATGATCGCCGCCCTGAACTTCAGCGCATGCTCGACATGGCGACGACCGAGGGCGCGCCCTTCGATATCGTCCTTGTCCATTCCTTCAGCCGCTTCGCACGGGACCATTTCGCGCTGGAGTACCATGTCCGGCGCTTAAGAAAGCACAATGTGCGTCTGGTCAGCATCACCCAGGATTTGGGTGATGATCCGATGAGTGTGATGGTGCGGCAGGTGTTCGCGCTGTTCGATGAGTATCAATCGAAAGAGAACGCGAAGCACACGCTGCGCGCCATGCAGGAGAATGCCCGTCAGGGCTTCTGGAACGGCGCAAAAGCACCCTATGGCTATAAGGTCATCGCCGCCGAGCAACGCGGCTCAAAGACCAAAAAGCGTTTGGCCATCGACCCCGTCGAAGCCGAGACCATTCGGCTAATTTTCAGGCTCTTCACCAAAGGCGACGGCACAACAGGCCCGATGGGCGTCAAAGCCGTGGCGAACTGGCTCAACGATCACGGCTACCGCACGCGCCAGGGCGCGCGATGGGGCATTGGCCCTTTGCACAACCTGATCACCAGCACCGTCTATAAGGGCGAATACCGCTTTAACCGTAAAATCTGGAAGACCAAGGAAGACAAGCCCGTTGCCGAGCAGATCATGGTCCCGGTGGAGCCGATCATCGACGGCAAGACCTTCGATGATCTGCAAGCTGCCCTCAGGGCCAGAAACCCTAAGGCCACACCGCCGCGCACGGTGACTGGCCCCATTCTGCTGACCGGTCTTGCGACCTGTGCCAGCTGCCATGGCGGCATGACACTCAGAACTGGCAAGTCCGGTCGCTATCGCTACTACGCGTGCGCCACCTGCGCCCAGAAGGGCAAGAGCGCCTGCAAGGGCCGCTCAGTCCCTATGGATAAGCTCGATACCATCGTCACCGAACGCATCGCGGATCAGATTCTGACGCCCCAGCGCGTCGAAAAGCTCCTGACGGGCTTGATCGAACGGCAGGCAAACCGCAGCGCCGATTACACGGACCGCATCACCAACCTCAGAAAAAACCTCAGCGAGACAGAAGCGCGCTTGAAGCGCCTTTACGACGTCATCGAGAACGGCATCGCCGATCCCACTGACGAAACTCTGAAAGACCGCATCACCGCGATTAAAACCGAGCGGGACATCGCCCAGGTCGCGCTGGACCGCGCTCTCACCGAGCTTCGTCCCGAAGCACGGATCACGCAGGATAAGATCGCAGCCTTCACGACCATCATGCGCGACAATATTCAGAACGGGCCCATCCCGTTCCGCCGCGCCTATCTCCGCGCCATGATCGACAATGTCGAAGTCGACGACACAGAAATCCGTATCCACGGACGAAGAACGATTCTGGAAAGGCTGGTGATGGGCGGTGGGGCCTCTCCCGCAGGAGTGCCCAGTTTTGTTCGGAAGTGGCGCACCCGCTCTATCCAGCTGAGCTACGGGTGCTTTCAGGATCGCAAGCGCGATACGGAAAACAGTGCGCCGCCGAAGCGGTTAGCCAAGGCTTCTTAGCGGAACGGCGCAAGCGCTTCAACGGGTGAAATCGAGTTGTGCGCCCTCCGAAGGCAGAGGTCACAGGTTCGAATCCTGTCGGGTGCGTGCCGGGGCTGTGCCGGGGCTGTGCCGGAAGCGAAGCCCGGAGCTGATCAGATGTTAGCCCGGTGGCATTTTGCCAGTGGTTTGAACATGCAACCTTAGAGAACGAATCATTCAATCTATTCCACTATGACAGACTCTGCTTCACGGCGTGCACATAAGTCGCTCGAAGGGATGCATGAAGATGTTGCCAGCACTAGGTAGGATAACAACAGTTAGGACAACTGACGTCTGGCAAAATGAGCCCTACGTTTTCACTCCGTGGCTAGCACAGAATCTCGATCTGCTTGCCGAAGCCCTCGATATTGATGAGCTTGAACTCAAGGGAACTGAAATGTCCGCCGGCGATTTCCGGATCGACATTCTGGCCGAGGATTCTCAAGGCAACCCGGTAATCGTTGAAAACCAGTTCGGAGCTACCGATCACAAGCATCTCGGTCAGCTCATAAGTTACGTCGCCAGCCTCAGTGGTAGAGCGACGATGGTATGGATTGCAGAACGTATAAAGGAGGACCATCGAGCTGCCATCGACTGGCTGAACGCGAGCACGGTGGAGGATTTCGATTTCTTTGCTATAGAAGTAGCGGCACTTCGAATTGCTGACAGTGTGCCCGCGCCCGTGTTGAGGGTAGTCGCGAAACCAAACAATTGGGCCCGAAGAGTAGGTGCGGCGGCTCGTGAGGCTGCATCCGACGGGTTGGCAGAACGCCACAAGGCACGTATCGCCTACTGGACTTCATTTGCAAAATTCTTGGATGCTAGCGACAGCAAATTCCGCATTCGCACACCGGGCAAAGACCATTGGCATGAGTTTCCCATTGGTCGGGCCGGCTTCGCGATAAGTTGCACAATCACTATGAGCAAACAGCGCGTGGGTGTCGAACTCTATATACATAGCGATCCGCTAAAGATCGCCTTTAAACAACTTCTCGCGCAACGAGAGTCGATCGAGGCTGAATTTGGTGAGCGGCTCGATTGGCAGGATCTGAATGGCAAGAAAGGATGTCGCATCGCCAGCTTCCTTGAAGACGTTGATGCGGCTGACAAGCACACATTCCCAAGACTTCATACGTGGATGCTCGACCGGATGACGCGCTTTCGTGATGTCTTTGCAAATCGGGTGCGGATGATCGACTTAGAGATCGAAGAGGCGTCCGAAGACGAAGCTGTGTTCTCGATGGAAACTACACCTACCGGAGATACGCGATGAAATACTGGTGGGTGAATCAGAACCAAACACATGAAAGCGAGATTGGCGGAGGGTATTTATGGTCGCCGAAAACCAAGCGAGACGGTGGTAGAAACGTTTTCTATGACAACATGACGGCAGTTGAGCCAGGCGATATTATTTTTTCGTTCTATAACCAGCACATAAGCGACATTGGCGTTGCCATCTCGCCAGCTTACTCCAGCCCGAAACCGGTGGAGTTCGGGTCTGCGGGAGACTATTGGAACATTCAGGGTTGGCGCCTACCTGTGCGCTTTTTTAGTGCCGACACAGTGATCCGTCCGGCTGACCACATGGAGCAGATTGGACCGCTCCTTCCGTCAAAATATGCACCGCTCCAAGATAGCGGCCGAGGTAACCAAGGGGTCTATCTGGCTGCTCTTCCAGTGGAACTGGGACGGCTGCTGTTGAAACTATGCGATTCCGAAAACTCGATAGCGATGGATGAGACAACGGAAATCGCCACCGAACAAAGAACCGACATTCCGCCCACAACAAAAATGCAGATCATCCAGGCCAGACGTGGACAGGGCATTTTTCGCGATCGGCTTGTCCACATTGAAAAATGCTGCCGAGTTACAGGGCTGACCGCACTCGATTTCTTAGTCGCCAGTCATATGAAGCCATGGGCCCGTTCAACTGATTTGGAGAAGCTCGATGGTCATAACGGCCTCCTCCTCGCTCCTCATATTGATAGGCTGTTCGATCGTGGCTTTATCTCATTCGAGGACGATGGCACGCTTTTAGTCAGCCCTCGCCTTCCGCAGGAAGTTATCGCAGCCTGGGGCATTTTTACCCCATGCAAAGCGCGACGGTTCCAAACTGATCAACTCCCGTTTGTTGCATATCATCGAGGTGTGCTTTTCAAGCGCGACCCATTCTGAGCCGTTTCCCGCCACACAGCAGCTCACTGGCGCGCTCCGACACGCGCGGTGCTGCTCTATACAGATTTCGCGCGGAGCCGTCTGGTGAGCGCCCCTGATGCTTGGATATTGACATCAAAGGCTGGATGCTTGGCGCGCCTGCATTTACAAAGTATTTTCGGCAACCAAGCTATAACCGACACATGATGGTGGAACAAAAATATCCCGGTGAACTGGCATCTCCGCAACAGATCCAGGAACTTGCGGAAGAATATCATAGGGCGGCCAATCAGCTTCTAACACTCGGGCGACCCGGAAAGCCACTGACACGAGCACCATTCAGATTGTCAGCTCTACAGGCCATCGAACTCTACTTGACGGCATTGCTTCTCCACCGCGGACACAATCCCGTTCAAATCCGCAAAATGCAGCATGACCTGTGGGCGCGGACGGAGCACGCTGTTGCAACGGGACTGCGCCTTCGTGCAAAGACGGTCAGGCATCTGCAAACCCTCAGCCAGAATCGGGAATATCTCATTACGCGCTATGGGCCGGAACTGGCGGCGACAGCCTCACAGATCAACCGGCTCACCGCGACTCTCGATGAGGTCGCCGCAAAAGTGACCACACTGATCTCACAGCCTTCGCGAACGTCGCAGCCGCCTGCTGGTGGCCAAGCGGCGGCTGACGGCAAGGTTTGAATTTAACCCTTTCAAATTCTTGCTGCCAAAATTTCCCTTCGGTTACTCTCAGGGAGGCGCGCCCGGAAGGCCGGACCAGCGTCGGCGCGGCTCGGCGCTGAACGCAACCAGCATAACACCGGCGGTGGTCCATAGTTCGCCAACCGAATCACGTTTGCTGACACAGGGGAGCTCACTGATGTATTTCGTTCGGTCTCCTGCTGCTATATGCACACAGGATCGGAAACCGTCTGGTGGCCGGCCCTCGCGGTCTGGTGTAGATCCATCTACAGTTGGAATGTCGATGGATTTGAGATGCCCAAGAAGCCAAAGCGCGACAATGCCTATTATGAGGCGCAGCTAAAGCACCGCTTTCCCGCCATACATTCTGACTATAGGTCCGGGAAATATAGCTCGTTGCGAGAAGCTCTTATCACGTCTGGCATCAAACAGCCGCGTTCTCGGCTCCATGAGCTAAAGAACGCCTGGCTGAAGGCCACGGCCGCTGAACAGCGTGAATTCTTGCGCTGGCTGAACGCTCAGACAGCCGTGATGACCGGGCCATCAGCACCTGCTTCCGGTAGCGGCACTACCCAGGTAGCGGTGAACCGACGGCTGGAAGCGTGGGCCACTTCCAGGATCAGGGACATTATGAACAAGCGTGGTCTAACGATCGGGGACGTCATGCATGAGATGGGCTATAAGCGTTTGAATGCTTCGTTGGGCCGAGCGCTGGCACGCCGAGATCAATTGCAGCCGGACGTCATTTCCGCGCTAGAAAGATGGCTGCAGGCGAACAAAAGCATCTAGGATTGGCAAGTGCTTCTTCGACTAGAACGTGCCGAATTCGGGATTGTCCTTATACATTTCTTTGAGACCCTCACTTTTTCGAGAGCAAATGTAGGCTTGCGCTTCTCGCCTGGGACGACGAATGGCTGAAATCGTCCAAGGCAGATTTCGGCTCGTCCGAATTCCACGCTGATTCAGAATATCTGCAAGCTCACGAGCGGCGACATCTTCCGGAAGTGTCTCAAGGACTGAAACGATCTTGAGGACTGTTTCATTTGCTTTCCGGATACGAGATTCTCTCCCGAGACGCTGAGCTTCCGGAAGGTTCTTTCTGTTCCCAAGTTGAACACCCTCCGCCTTTTTTCGAGTAAGAGCTTCTCGCGTGCGCTGGGCGATGAGTTCCCCCTCGCGTTGAGCACGTGCTGCTTTAGCAGCGATAATGACTGGATTGTGAAGTTTTCCATCCCTGGCAGAGATAATGGTTACGCCATACTTGCTGACAATCTCATTAACGGTGCTGGTTTCCCGAGATATTCGATCCAGACCCGAAACGATGATAGGAATGCCATCGGAGATGGCTCTGCCGATTGCGGCCTGTAGGCCTGGGCGCTTGAGAAGATTGTGTTCTCCTCGGCCAGAGGCAATATCATGATACTCGTGTTTAAGCTGGTGTCGATCCGCTTCCGCGTAGGCCGTAATAGCTGCCCATTGCCCTTCTAACCCAACACCGCTAGCGCCTTGCTTATCTGTGGACACGCGCCTGTAAGCGATCGCATCCTTCCATCTTCTTGATCTACCCATCCTGAGACTCCAAGCGGTTGATATGAGCATATCTATACGATACCTTTTACAAATGCTCAGAACCAGATATGGTGTCAATCAGGAGAGCATCAAGAAATTGGTGCGAACTCATGGTGCCATGCAACAGGCCCGGTCGAAGGGAGGGATCGTCGATAAGCTATTTTGGCAACCGGAACCATCCGGATCAATGCAAGTGGAAAATCTCTAGGACTTCATCGCCTACCAAGGAGTTTGACATGGCGATCGTGACAGCATGATTCTCATCGGTATCGAAAAGGGTTGTGAATTTTTGCAAGGCGGCAGGATCGATGATTTATGGCACATGCTCAATCGTCCTGCTCTCATCAGAATCGAAATACAGACCCACTATTCACTTCGAGGGAACGGAAACCATCGTGTATTCAGCGACATACATTGGCACCGCCCGGTTGATCGGGATTTCGGCCGAATATATCAGAATAAGATAAAGTTCTGTATCAGTCGTTGTTCGTCAATCTAGCGTAAAGCGGCGTCAACTTTCTGGCGCAGAAACGGGTCGAAGCGTTGTCTACATTCAGGTTCTCCAACTTAGATTGACATGGCGAAATTGACTACGCTTGACAGATTTACGCTTGAAGGCCCGAGCACCTTCAAGCAGGAAATAAGGAAAAGTCGCTTTGTGGCGGTTGCTGGCCACATTGCAGGAGAGGCGGAAGCAAAAGACTTTATCGCTTCCCATTCGGATCCAACGGCTTCACACAATTGCTGGGCGTGGCGGGCTGGTCAGAACTACCGGTTCAATGATGGCGGCGAACCAAGCGGCACGGCCGGGAAACCAATCCTGCAGGCGCTCGACGGTCAGGCGCTCGACAACGTCGCCATCGTGGTCGCACGCTGGTTCGGTGGCGTGCTTCTCGGCAACGGCGGTCTCATTCGAGCTTACGGCGGAACGGCTGCGATGTGTTTGCGATCAGCAACGAGAGTGCCGGTCATCTCGACCGTCGAGATCACCGTTGCGTGTGATTTCTCTGACCTGGCTCTCATCCAATCGAGGCTATCTGCGATGGAGTCAGCGCGGGTGATCTCTCAGCGCTACAGTGGGATCGGCGGTGAGATCGTTCTCAATGTTCATGAAGCGGAAGCCGACATCGTCCGGCAGATGGTTCTCGATCTAACGAGCGGACGAGCCATCATTTCCGACAGAGATTGAAACGACACCGGGTGATCCAGTCATAGATGCATCTACGCAAGCTTGGCGACTAGGTCCTCGGCGCGCAAATGGCTATAGCGCTGTAACATCCGAAGCTCTTTATGTCCCGATATTGTCGCCGTCTCGATTACGTTAAGGCCGCGTTCCAGCAGACGCGACACAGCTTCGTGGCGCAAATCATGGAAGTGCAGATCGGTCAGTTTCGCGCGCGTCCGGAGATGTCCCCAGGCTTGCTGCACACCGCTTTTGGTCGACGGCACGACTCGCTCGTCGATCTGCTGCTGCTTGAGAACACCGAGCGCGTCGAGGGCACGGCTGCTGAGTGGCACGTCGCGGCTCTCACCATTCTTGGTCATGTCCAGATGAGCAATACGTCTGTCGAGATCCACATCGTTCCAGGTGAGCGAAAGCATCTCACCCTGGCGCATGGCAGTCTCGATTGCCAAGATGATCAGTGGTCGCATGTAGGGACTGCGTCCGGCGTCGGCGGCAGCGAGCAGAAGTTGCTCTTCATCCCCATTCAAACGACGATCGCGACCGCGCGGAGGTGCTGGGCGCCGGATCATGCGGACAGGGTTTTGCACCATGTGCACACCCCATTCTTTGCGTGCCACGTCGACCGCGTGCGCGATGGTATTGAGCTCGCGTATCACGCTGGACGTTGAGACAACCTTGAGGCGCTCGTCGCGATAGCTGGCGATGTCGGCAGACGACAGCATGGCGAGCGTCCGGTGCGCAATGTCTCGCTTCATCAGTGCCTTGACGCGATATGTTTCTGTGGAAGCGCTGCGCTTGGTCGGTGTGATTTCCATCAGATAGCGAGCCAGCAGTTCACGGACGGTCATGCGCTCGGCGAGCCGCGTATCGGGCAGGTTACCGCAGCGGTCGATGTCGGCTTCGAGATTGCGCGCCCACCTCTCAGCGTCAGATTTTGCATCAAAGGACTTGGCACGCGGGGCCAATCCTTTACGTCTGACTTGGGCCTGCCACCTTCCTCGAAGCCGCCGGATCGTCGCCATGAAGCACCTCCTCGGGTTGTGCCTCATTCGAGTAGGACGCCCCTCAGATGGAGCCAAGGAGGTTTCCAGCTACAGTGTGATCAAATTGTGCCGGGAGTGTCAGGGGCGCTCTATGGCGCTTTGTAAGGCGCTGCATGGATCGTGGAATATCAAGGACTTCCGGACAACCGAACAGTGCAGAGAGCGCTGCTTTTGATAGGCAGATGTAGTGTATACACCCAGACGGGAGCATGCCGACCAAACCACTGAGGTTGAATTGGTGATCAAGAGAAAGCGCAGGAAACCGCTAAAATTCAAGATCGCATTAGCTAAGATTGAGGAAATCGCTCGACATGTTGGTGACGACATCGAGGACGCCTTACTGAACATGTCCGTGATGGAAGCGGGAAACGACCTGATTAATGCTGCCCCTGAGCGGACATACCCAGGGGCAAAATCCTACTCTGCTATACAACATGCATTGACCATCAGCGTGCTGCTAACTGTAGCCAGATTGTTCGATCAAGACGGCCCGCATAGAGATCCGAACAAGAGCGACAAAGCATCACTTCCGAATCTGATACGGCTACTAAGTCAAAAGCGCTGTGCAGAGGAATTTGCGAGGCGAGCGCGCTCATGGATACCACACATGCCGGATATTTCAGATTCACAAGAGGCAGCCTGTAGAGAGGCGCTCTCCGGCGCAATCTCCAGCTACCGCACTTTCCGCAAATCAACTTCTTATCGCAACGCGCTGAAACGTGTCCGAGAACTTCGAGATCGCGAGATTGCCCACTCTCTCACACGTCCACCTCGCGAAGCGCTGCCCATCTATCGAGAGCTTTTCGACCTGCTGAAAATCTCTAAAAGCATCGTTAGGCTCGCGAGATTCGCGATTGAGGGAAGTAACTTTGACTACGATGACGTCGAGCGTATCATGCGTAATGACGGCGATCGGTTTTGGCGAATGGCCCTATTAGGAAGACGGAGTGAAAACACATCCGACCCTCAACTGGATCAAGATGCACACTGATCAAGGGAGAGTGGCGGGGTTGTGCCAAATAGCTGATTGACCCCAACGAAATCCGGAGGATACCCTTGCCCGTAAGGCTTTGAATTTATTACAATGCCCAATTTACCCAGCTTCGGAGCTCTATCCAGCTGAGCTACGGGTGCTTTCAGGATCGCAAGCGCGATACGGAAAACAGTGCGCCGCCGAAGCGGTTAGCCAAGGCTTCTTAGCGGAACGACGCCAGCGCTTCAACGGGTGAAATCAAGTTGTATTCGGGCCCAAAGCCAAACCAGTCGCGGTGGTCGCCCCCAAAGGTGTGGCGAAATGGAAGCATAACGACCTCTTTCTTGCCATTGGCGTACACAAGCCTCGACTCGCCAAGTCACTTTCCATAGGTTGCGCCGCATCTACTCCCGAGCGGCAACGTATGAAGAAACTGGCCCTTGTTGTTCTGAGCCTTGTTGCGGCGGCAATTGTCATGCCCGCAAGCGCGGCCACGCTTGTGCCGCCCGGCAACACGTCCGTCGAGCAACCGCCCATTCCAGGCGCCTCGTCCCGGCGCACGCAAGCGACGAATACGACCTTCCAGGCGAAGTACCGCAAGATTTACGGGCTCCTGAAAAGCGATGCCGCCCTTCGCGACAAGATCAGGCAGGCCGCCGCCGCCTACGGCATCAAGCCCATCCACATCGTCGGCGCCATCGTCGGCGAACATACCTACAACGTGGATGCCTATGACAGGCTGCAGACCTACTACGTCAAGGCGATCTCGTATCTGTCCAGCCAACTCACCTTTGCCTACAAGGGCGAGGACGTTTCCGACTTCGTTGAGCGGCCGGAATTTGCCGACTGTTCCAGCCAGGCCGGCAGCTATGAGCTTTGGGAATGCCGGGAGCAAGTATGGAACCGCTCGTTTCGCGGCAAGACCGTCGGCGGAACCAGCTTTCCCAACGACCGCTTCGGCGCCACGTTCTTCCAGCCTTACTATGCCGGGCAGACCTTCGGCCTCGGCCAGCTCAATCCGTTGACCGCCTTGCAGATGAGCGACATCGTCCACAAGGTTTCCGGCCTGCCGCAACTCGATGTGAAGGACCCCAACCAGGTCTACAAGACCATCATGGATCCCGACCTGACGCTTGCCTACGTCGCGGCTACGCTCAAGAAGTCGATCGATGCCTACAGGGATATCGCTGGTTTCGACATTTCCGAGAACCCGGGAGTAACGGCCACACTCTATAACGTCGGCAATCCCGAAGCCCGCGCCTATGCGCTCAAGACGGAAAACGAGCGCCGCAGCGCCGCCGGCGAAGCCCAGAAGATGCCGGAGGAAAATTATTACGGCTGGCTGGTGAACGACAAGCTGCCGGAACTCGAGGCGCTGTTTTAAGGCGTTACAATTTCCTGCCCGGCACTGAAAAAGTGTCGAAACCGGCGCTTTAAGGCGGCCCGATCAGCGGAAATCTATTCGACAGAGCCAACCAGAACCTGCTGGTCATCGCGGATCGAAACCCAACGGCCGGTGTTGTCGATCGCCTGGCGCTTCAGGAAACGGTAGCCGGTCTGATCCCAGGAACGCACCTTGTCGTTCAGGTTGTCGAGCACGAAATCGCCTTTGCTCGTGCGCACCGTCAACACGGCATGGCCCTCGCCGTCAGGCTTGCGCACTACCGTGATGAGCAGATTCGACAAAGGCACGCCCATGCGGCTCAGCATGCGGCGCTTTTCCAACACATAGTCCTCGCAGTCGCCCACGCCCTTGTCGGGATAGGCCCAGACTTCGTCCTTGCCGTAGATGTCGATATCGTTCATCGGCTTGACGGCGGCGTTGACCGTCGCCGTCACACTGGCCAACTGCTTCCAAAGCGCTCCAGTCATCCTTACGGGCGAAAGGTCGGCCGAGCGAACCGAGCATTCCATGGGGTTGGCCTTGCAGAAATCGTAGTGCCCGATCGGCTGCGAGGTTATCCCGCCAGTCATCATGGCGCCGGCGGCGGCAGCGGAAGTGACAGCCGATGCGGCAGCCACAACTCCAACCATCCCTGCGATGCAGAAGCGCAACCCTAGCGCCACCGGTGAGGAATTCATTGTCCCCGCTCGCCCCTGTTTGTTAACGAAAAGTTAAGGGCGATTTACACTCCGTGTCAATTGAACACGGCGGCTGTTTGCAAGCATGGTTACTCGCGCGAGGGCGACCGCGGCGATTGTGCAACAGTGTCGCATATCGGCAACCAGGTGCCGGTAGCGATAGATGTGGTTAAGCCGGGCTGCGGTTCAGCTTCTAGGGTCAGGCCCTAGATGTACGCACCAGCCGTGGCTTGGCCGGCGCGCGGTTTTGTCGACCGTGGCTCACGATGAAATCGACGATCCGCGGCACGATCTCCGAACGGAAGCGCGAACCGTTGAAAACGCCGTAGTGGCCAACGGCCGGCTGCATGTAGTGAGCCTTCATGCCGTCCGGGATATTGATGCAAAGGTCGTGGGCGGCCCTGGTCTGGCCGATGCCCGATATATCGTCGTTCTCGCCCTCGACCGTGAACAAGGCGGTGCTGCGAATGGCCGACGGGTCGACAGGCGTGCCGCGGTGCATCATCTCGCCCTTCGGCAAGGCATGGCGGATGAATACCGTATCGACGGTCTGCAGATAGAACTCTGCGGTCAGGTCCATCACCGCCAGATATTCGTCATAGAACTCCCGATGCTTCTCGGCGCTGTCGCCATCGTGCTTGACGAGATGCATGAAGAAATCCTTGTGGGCGATGATATGCCGGTCAAGGTTCATGCCCATGAAGCCCGAAAGCTGCAGAAAACCGGGGTAAACGAAGCGCCCGAAGCCGGGGGCCGGCCACGGCGCTTGCATGATGACATGCTCGCGGAACCAGTCGATGCCCTTTTCCTTGGCAAGCGCATTGACGGCGGTCGGGTGGCTGCGCGTATCGATCGGGCCGCCCATCAGCGTCATGGTCGAAGGCGCAAAGGCATCGCCGCGCGCCTCCATCAGTGAAACAGCAGCCAATACCGGCACCGAAGGCTGGCACACCGCCATGACGTGGGTGTCGGGGCCAAGCTCATGCAGCATGTCGATGACGTAGTCTACGTAATCGTCGAGATCGAAGCTGCCCTCAGCCATCGGCACCATGCGCGCATCCACCCAGTCGGTAATGTGCACCTCGGCATGCGGCAGCATCGCCTCGACCGTCCCGCGCAGCAGGGTCGCGTAGTGGCCCGACATCGGCGCCACGATCAAAAGCTTTGGACCGGGGTTTTTGCCCGCAGGCATCGCCTTGTTGAAACGGATAAGATTGCAGAACGGCCGCGACCACACCACCTGCTCGCTGACCGGAACGCTTTTCCAGTCTACCTCGACGGAGGTGATGCCAAAGCTCGGCTTGCTGTAGTGGCGCGTGGTGCGCTCGAACAGTTCGGCGGTCGCGGCAATCGACCTTCCCCACAAGGTGTTCGACAGCGGATTGAGCGGATTGCTGTAAAGCATGCGCACCGCATCCGCATAGGCGCGGGCGGGCTGCAAGGCCGCGTGGTTCAATTCGTAGAGCTGATAGAACATGCTAGGTCCCCGCTGCTGCTTCCGACGAAGGACGACGAAGCAGCGCCGAGCCTTGACTGTCTCGCGCAGAGGTTAACAACAAATTGCTGCGACGCAATACATCAATGCACGTTTTGGACATTGGACATTGGTCCAAGCCATTGAGAACGCGAAAGCATTTTGAGGAGCCGGCTACCAGCGCAGGTGCGAAGCCGGCAAAGTCCCGGATGGAAAATAGTTTCCACCACGCTCGCGGCAGAACTTCCCCAAGGTCAAGCCCTCAGGCTGAGACCCTAGACCTGCGCCATGCAGATGGACGTATGGCCCGACTTGATGAACCCAAGCCTGTTCGCCGCACCTTTCGACAGGTCAAGCACGCGGCCCTTGATGAACGGACCCCGATCATTGATGCGTACGACTACACTCTTGCCGTTCTTTCGGTTGGTGACCTTGACGCGCGTGCCGAACGGCAAGGTGCGATGGGCCGCCGTCAGCGCGGACGGGTTCATGCGCTCGCCCGAAGCGGTGCGCGAATGCAGAGCATACCAGGAAGCGCGGCCACATTGAGCCGCCGCGTCATTGGTGGAAAGACCCATCACCATCGCTGCCGTCAATGTCGCCGCGACAAGGGCAGACTTGCTTTTTCTGTCCATGAAAGGAACTGGCTCCGTTTTCAGATACGGGGCCGTAGGGGGCAAATGAGGCAGCAAATGCGGCGAGCATCCGTCAGAAACGTGGCGGAGTCACACTTTTCGAATCACTTCGACACAGTTTGTCAGGCGTTTTCTAACCTATATCGATTGAATACATATAATGAGTAATTGAAATAGGAAAAAATATTTAGTCCGAAAGCTGCTCCTATTTGCTTCAATACACAACGGATATCCTATCGAATGTTACGAGTGATACATTCGCGCTCATTCGTTGATCTTGGGAATTGTGCGTCCATCAGTCCCAAATCGGGACACGACTCAGCCGAACTGATATTCCCACTATTGATGCCGAATTGCCGGATGGCTGGCAGCCCGAAGCTGTCTCAGGCGTTTTCGCGGAAGAACTTCTTGACCGTCTTCACGATGCCGGCGTCGGACACGGCATAGCCCGGTAGCGTCGACACCGCTCGACGGTAGTCGGTGCCGGAAATGATCTCGCGCAGCCGCTCGATCGGCTTGGAATTAAGGATGTTGGAACGGCACAGAAAGAAATAGTCCTCGCGAATGACGTGGACGAAATCCAAGTCGAATTCGATCGCTGCCGCCTCGACGCCGAAACCGGTGTCGGCCATGCCCCTGGCGACATGGGCGGCGACCGCAGCATGGGTCAGTTCCACGTTCTGGTAGCCGGGAATGCGGTCGCTTTCGATCTTTTCCTGCGCCAGCAACTGCTCGAACAGAAGGCGCGTGCCCGAACCGGCATCGCGGTTGACGAAGGTGATGGTGGGATCGACCAACGAATGAAGGCCGGTAATGTTGAGCGGATTGCCGCGCTTGACGAACAGGCCCATCTCGCGCGTCACGAAGCCAAGCACGCAATAGATCGAGGGATCGAGCCAGCGCTTGCAGTCGGCGGCGGCCCGCTTGCGCAACTCGCCGTGCGGCAGGTGAATTGCGGCAAGCTCGCATTCCTGGGCTCTCAGCGATTCCAGCGATGCCTGGTTGCTCATGTAGCGAAGGTCGAGATTGGTGCCGGGTTCGCGGGCGATGAACTCACCCAGCTTGGAAATGGCGAAGCCGTGGCTGGCGTGGATCCTGATGCGCGGCGGCAAGCCCGGCAGCAAACTTGCCAGTTCCATCTCCAGTTCCTGGGCGATGTTGTGCAGTTGCGGCCCAAGGCGCGCGTTGAGGTGCTGTTCAGCCCAGACCAGCTTGTTGCCGAGTGCGGTCAGATGGGTGCCTTTGCCACGCTGGCGTTCAACCAGCGGCTCGCCGAAGAAGGCCGACCACTGGTCGACAAGGTTCCATGCGTGGCGATACGACATGCCGCTGTGGTCGGCGGCGCTGGCGAGTGTGCCCGTCTGCTTGATTTCGCGCAGGATGCTCAAGATGACGCGCATCGAATGCGGCGAGGTCTCGCTCGTGAAATTCCACAAAGCCTCGATCTGGATCCGCATCATCGCGCGCCGGCCTCCTTGCCAACACTGTTAAATGGCCAAGGCCAAATATACAGTCGAGCACGCGAACCAATATGTCGCTGCCGGAAAATGCGGCGCAAAACTTTGCCCGTGGAGGCATTGGCGCCGGCGCGTGGCACCGGCGTCCAAGGGTCGAAACCCGTCAGTGACCGGTGCCGCTTGCGGCCACCTCAACGCCATACTCCAGCGAAGACTCAACAAAAAGGTGCCACAGCGTGTCCGAGAAGCTGGTGAAGACGAGCGCCACGTAAGCAGGGTTTCCGCTTGCGTCGTCTGCCTCGCGCCAGAAATTCACTGCGGTGTGATCGATCGATGTCGTGGCGGCCGAGCCGACCGGGAACACCGAGTCGTGCAAGTCGAGCGACGTCATCTTGGCGAGCGCATCCCGCGCATTCGGGCCGGAGATGCGGATCAGGCAGCGTCCGTCCGACTGATTGGAAAGCGATGCCGAACCGGAAAACGCCTGTTCCTGCTGCTCTATGGACGGGGCTGTCTGCGGCAATTCCGAAAAAGCCAGGAACTGGTCAGGACCGGACCACACCAAGGTAACCACCTTGCCGCTCGATATCTTGAGAGCGGCAGGCGGCTCGGCTCCGAACAGCTTCTTTGCAGCCTTCGCCACGTCCGCGTTGCGGCCGCGCCGCGCCATGACCTGAACAAGCGCGATGTCACTGACATGCGACAACGCTACACCGGGCGCGCCCTTGCCTGCCCCATGACGGCCGGGGACAAGCGCCTTCTTGAGCGGCGATTGCGAACTCCAGACAAAATCAGGCACGCTGGCGCACTCCCTCAGGATCGTAGAACACCGGGCTGCATAGCTCGACATCATAGGTTTCGTTACGCAACGGATCATGCGCCTTGACGATTTCGCCGTGGCGTTCTGCGCCGCGAGAAACAAGGCCGAGGCCCAGCCACTGGTTCTGGGTCGGCGAGAAGCAGACCGAGGTGACATAGCCCTGATCCGTATCCGGCCCCGGTATCGCGCCCTTGGGCACGATGTGGGCGCCAGAGCGCAGGCGACGCGCCTTGTCGACCGGGCGGATGCCAACGACGACCTGGCGGTCCGGCGCGGTCAGCGCCTCGCGCTGCGAAAGCACGCGACCAATGAAGTCTTTCTTCTTGGACGCCATCTTGCCGAGGCCGAGATCGCCGGCAGTGGTCGTGCCGTTCAGTTCCGGACCCGCGACGTGACCCTTTTCGATACGCATCACGCCAAGCGCTTCAGTACCGTAAGGCGTAACGCCGAAGGGTTCGCCGGCAATCATCAGGTTGCGTGCCATGGCCTCGCCATAGCGGGCAGGCACAGCGATTTCGAACGCCATTTCACCGGAGAAGGAGATGCGGAACAGCCGCGCTTCCATGCCGCCGCGCAGCTTTACCGTGCGTACGCCCATGAACGGGAAGCCTTCGTTCGACATGTCCTCGGATGGGTCGACGAGCGCCTGCAAAAGATCACGCGTGCGCGGTCCGGCAATCGAGAACTGCGCCCATTGGTCGGTTGCCGACGACAACTGCACGTCGAGTTCCGGCCACAGAACCTGCCGGCAGAATTCGAGATGCTGCATCACCGGGCCGGCCTTGGCCGTGGTCGTGGTCATGAAATAGTGGTCTTCGGCAAGGCGCGAGGTCGTGCCGTCGTCCATGACGATGCCATCTTCGCGCAGCATCAACCCGTAGCGCGCCTTGCCCACTCCAAGAGCCGAGAAGGCGTTGATGTAGACGCGGTCGAGGAAAGTACCCGCATCCGCGCCACGCACATCTACCTTGCCGAGCGTCGAGACATCGCAGAAGCCAACGCCATTGCGAACCGCGAGAACTTCACGCGTCACCGACTGCAGCCAGTCGGTCTCGCCGGGCAGAGGGAACCACTGCGCGCGCTTCCACAGGCCAGTATCCACGAACACCGCACCACGCTCCGCCGCCCAGTAGTGCGAAGGCGTCAGGCGAGTGGCATGGAAATTTTCGTCGCGGTTGTGGCCGGCGAGCGCACCGATAGCGACAGGCGCATAAGGCGGGCGATAGATTGTCGTGCCGGTATCGGCAATGCTGCGGCCAACCGCATCGGCCATGATGGCAAGGCCGGTGACGTTGGACGTCTTGCCCTGGTCGGTCGCCATGCCAAGCGTGGTGTAACGCTTGAGGTGCTCGACGGATTCATAGCCTTCGCGCTGGGCCAGCTTCACGTCGGAAGCAGTCACGTCGTGCTGGAAGTCGACGAATGCCTTGCCCTTCACCTGCACATGCCACAGCGGCTTGATGGCGAAAGCTTCGTCGGAAGCCTTGGCGGCGTTGCCGGACTTGCCCTTCGCACCAGCTTCAGCGGCTGCCATGGCGCCCGCTGCATGACCTGTCCGCAGGCATGCGCCCAGCGACAGATCGCCATTGGCCGCACCTGCCATGGTCATGCCCGCTGGGGCATTGGCTGGCACGAATGCTGCAATATCTTCCCGCCATGCCGGCTTGCCGCGATGGAAGCAGGAAAGCGCAAGATTGGGATTCCAGCCGCCGGACATAGCCAGGCAGTCGGCCTCGATCTTCTGGTTGCCGCCCGCGCCGTTGACAGTGATGCTGTTGACACCGTCGACGCCGCCGCCGACATCGGCGACGACACCCTGGATGACGCGGATACCGGAGTAGTCGCCCGTCGCCGGCTTGCCGCGCGGGTCGATGACGGCAGCCACTTCGACGCCGGCGCGGCGAATGGCGTCGACCGTGGTCCAGCCATCGTCGTTGTTGACGAACAAGGCAATGCGCTTGCCCGGCAGGGCAGCAAAGCGGTTCACATAGGTACGCACAGCCGAAGCCATCATGACCGCAGGCCGGTCGTTGCCCGGGAACACGATCGGACGCTCGATGGCACCCGCGCCAACAACGCTGCGCTTGGCAGAGATGCGCCACAGGCGCTGGCGAACCTGATGCTCGGGCGGCTGCGGCACGTGATCGTTGACGCGCTCGAGCGCACCGAAGTCGCCACCGTCATAGACGCCGAACACTGCGGTGCGGGTCATGATGCGGACGTTTGGAAGCGAGGACAGTTCGGCAACCGCCGACTGCACCCATTGCAGCGCATCGACGCTGTCGATCACGCCGCCATCGGACTGGAGCCTGCCGCCAAGCTGGCTGTCGTCGTCACACAGGATGACGCGCGCGCCTGCCCGGCCGGCTGAAAGCGCAGCCGCAAGACCGGTCGCGCCACCGCCGACGACCAGCACATCGCAATGCGCCCAGGCCTTGTCGTAGTGGTCCGGGTCGGCGATGCCAGCCGTCTTGCCAAGACCGGCAGCGCGGCGGATCGCAGGCTCGTACAGGGCTTCCCAAAACTTGGCTGGCCACATGAAGGTCTTGTAGTAGAAGCCGGCGACGAAGATCGGCGAAGCCAGCTGGTTGACCGACATGAAGTCGTGGCGCAGCGAAGGCCAGCGGTTCTGGCTCTGCGCGACGAGGCCGTCATAGAGCTCCGAAGTGGTGGCGCGTGTATTGGCCTCGCGCCGCGCGCCGGTGCGCAGCTCAACCAGCGCATTCGGCTCTTCCGGGCCGGCGGTCAGGATGCCGCGCGGACGGTGATACTTGAACGAGCGGCCAACCAGCCTGACGCCGTTCGCCACCAGCGCGGAGGCGAGCGTGTCGCCGGCAAAGCCGGTCATCTGCTTGCCGTCGAAGCTGAAATTCAACGGGGCATTGCGGTCGATCTGGCCGCCACTACCCAAGCGGTGCGACTGGCCCGCGACGGTTCTGGTGCTACCCTCCATCACCGTTCTCCTGCTTGCTTCGCCTTCGCGGCGCCCGCGCCGGGGGCTGCCGTTACCGACTTGAATTCATGGGTTGTCGTACTGCGCTCGGCGATCAGCCACGACCGGCAGCCGCCACCGTGATACCAGTATTCACGGGTGAGCCCGGCCACATTGTCGCGCAGGTAGACATAGTCGTAAAATTGATCCTCAACGGCCACACCGCCGTCGATCGGAGCATCGGGCCGTTTGGGTGAGGCGTCGCCAAGGTAAGTAAACTCGCCCGAGTCGCGTGCGCCGCAGAAGGGACATGCAATACGCATTCGCCAGTCTCGCTGTTTAGTGCAGGTTTGGTTGGGCGCCCTGGCCCTTTTCGTCGATCATCGCGCCGCGCCGGAAACGGTCGAGGCGGAAGCGTCTTGCTTCCTCATGCGGCTCGTCACGCGCCAGAAGATGGGCAAAGACCAGGCCGGAAGCAGGCGTCGCCTTGAAACCGCCATAGCACCAGCCGGCATTGAGGTAGAGCCCATCCACCGGCGTCTTGTCGATGATCGGCGTGCCATCCATCGACATGTCCATGATGCCGCCCCACTGGCGCAGCAGCCGGACGCGCCCGATCATCGGCATGATCGCCATGCCGCCTTCGCAGACGTCTTCCATCACCGGCATGTTGCCGCGTTGGGCATAGGAATTGTAGCCGTCGAGGTCACCGCCGAAAACGAGACCGCCCTTGTCGGACTGGCTGACGTAGAAGTGGCCGGCGCCGAAGGTGACGACGCCCGGGATCAGCGGCTTGATGGCCTCGGACACGAACGCCTGCAGGACATGGCTTTCGATCGGCAGGCGCAGTCCAGCCATTGCAGCGACGCGCGAGGAACTGCCAGCAACCGCCATGCCGACCTTGCCGGCGCCGATGGTGCCGCGGGTGGTCTCCACGCCGGTGATGCGCCCATTGGTGCGCTGGAAGCCAGTCACTTCGCAATTCTGGATAATGTCCACGCCGAACTCATCGGCGGCGCGGGCATAGCCCCAAACCACGGCATCATGACGAGCGGTGCCGCCGCGACGCTGCATCAAACCGCCCTGGATGGGGAAGCGCGCATTGTCGTAGTTCA
Organism: Mesorhizobium sp. Root552; assembly: GCF_001427285.1. Classification (GTDB taxonomy): domain Bacteria; phylum Pseudomonadota; class Alphaproteobacteria; order Rhizobiales; family Rhizobiaceae; genus Mesorhizobium. The sequence continues at coordinate 56,540 of NZ_LMFV01000023.1, read as the reverse complement.
GGAAGGGCAAGATCTGGCGGATCTGGTTGGCGTCGAGAAGCTCGGCGTCGATGCCGTTGATGCGCATCGCGTTGCCGCGCCGCGCGAAGGCGTCGCGCTGGGCATCCGAATGATAGAGGTTGATGATGCCGCGCTGGCTGACCATCGTATTGTAGTTGAGGTCCTGCTCCATGCGTTCCCAGAGCTTCATCGAAAGCTCGTAGAAGCTGGTGTTGCCCGGCAGCATATAGTTGGAGCGGATGATGGTGGTGTTGCGGCCGGCGTTGCCGGAACCGATCCAGCCCTTTTCCAGCACCGCGACATTGCGGATGCCGTACTCCTTGGCAAGGAAGTATGCGGTCGCGAGGCCGTGGCCGCCACCGCCGATGATCACTACGTCATAGTGGCTCTTGGGTGCCGGATCGCGCCAGGCGCGGCCCCAGTTCTTGTGGCTCGACAAAGCCGCCCGCGCCAAAGAAAAGATCGAATACTTCATGACATCCATATTCCGCTGCGCGGGATTCATGTTTGGGTCAATGGAACACCGCGGCACCGGAGCGCCGCGGTGTTTGATATGATGCCGATCAACAATCGAGCGTGTTGTCGACTTCCCACTGGGTGAAGTGAGTGGCGTACGAATTCCACTCCAGCATCTTCAGCTTGATGAAGCCATTGGACAGGTCATCGCCAAGTGCTGCCTTCAATTCCTTGTCCTTGTCGAACATGCGGATGGCATCGAGCAGGTTCAGCGGCAGCTTCGGACCCGACTTCACCGTGTGGCCGTCCTGGTACATGTTGATGTCGCTGCGCTTGCCCGGATCAGCCTTGCTGCGCAGTCCGCTGAGACCGGCTGCAACGATGACAGCCTGCATCAGGTACGGATTGGCTGCGCCGTCGGGCAGGCGGAGTTCGAAGCGGCCGGGGCCGGGAACACGAACCATGTGGGTGCGGTTGTTGCCGGTCCAGGTCACCGTGTTCGGCGCCCAGGTTGCACCCGAGGTCGTACGCGGAGCGTTGATGCGCTTGTAGGAATTGACCGTCGGGTTGGTGATGGCGGCCATGCCGGAAGCGTGCTTCATGATGCCGCCGAGGAAGTGCATGCCGCGCTCGGACAGGCCGTCCTTGGCGTTCTTGTCGGCAAACACGTTCTTCTTGCCCGACAGATCCCATGCGGAGATGTGCGCATGGCAGCCATTGCCGGTCAGACCCGGGAACGGCTTCGGCATGAAGGTCGCCCGCAAGCCGTGCTTTTCGGCAATCGTCTTGATCATGAACTTGAAGAACGAATACTTGTCGGCGGTGGCCAGGACGTCATCGTAAGCCCAGTTCATTTCGAACTGGCCGTTGGCGTCCTCGTGGTCGTTCTGGTAAGGCTCCCAACCGAGTTCGAGCATCGCGTCGGCAGCTTCGGCAATGATGTCGTAACGGCGCATCACGGCCTGCTGGTCGTAGCAAGGCTTGTTCGAACGGTCGAGCTCGTCGGCGATCAGCTTGCCATCCGGCGTCGTCAGGAAGAATTCCGGCTCGACACCGGTCTTGACGCGGATGCCTTCCTTGGCAGCTTCGGCAACGAGGCGCTTCAGCGTGTTGCGCGGAGCCTGGTCAACGCTCTTGCCTTCCATGACGCAGTCGGAAGCGAGCCAGGCGACTTCCGGCTTCCACGGAAGCTGGATGACCGAAGACGGATCCGGAACGGCCAGCATGTCAGGATGGGCTGGCGTCAAATCCATCCAGGTGGCGAAGCCGGCAAAGCCAGCTCCGTCCTTCTGCATGTCACCGATCGCGCGGGCCGGAACGAGCTTCGCCCGCTGCATGCCGAAGATATCGGTGAAGGTTACCATGAAGTACTTGATATTACGGGCCTTGGCATAGTCGGTAAGGTCGCTCACAGCGGATCCCTCCAGTTTCGCCTCGAATGTTCCCATTGCAGTTCCCCTGTTCTGTAGCTTTCGGAGGTATGGCTTAGAGACCGCCCTGCCCGGGGATCCAACCGGTGCCGGCAAGCGGGACGCGCGCCATGGCGGCGGCCTCGATCGTCAGCGCACACAAGTCTTCCGGCTCAAGGTTATGAACGTGGTTCTTGCCGCAGGCACGCGCGATGGTTTGCGCTTCCAGCGTCATGACCTTCAGGTAGTTTGCCAAGCGCCGGCCGGCGGCGATCGGATCGACGCGTTTCATCAGTTCCGCGTCCTGAGTGGTAATGCCAGCCGGGTCCTTGCCTTCATGCCAGTCGTCGTAGCAGCCGGCAGTGGTCCCGAGCTTCTGGTACTCGGCTTCCCAACGCGGGTCGTTGTCGCCGAGCGCGATGAGCGCAGCGGTACCGACAGAGACGACGTCCGCACCGAGTGCAAGCGCCTTGGCGACATCGGCGCCGTTGCGGATACCGCCGGAGACGATGAGTTGGACCTTGCGGTGCATGCCGAGATCCTGCAGCGCCTTCACGGCAGGACGAATGCAAGCGAGCGTCGGCTGGCCGACATGCTCGATGAACACTTCCTGCGTGGCGGCGGTGCCCCCCTGCATGCCGTCCAGAACGACGACGTCCGCGCCCGCCTTAACTGCAAGTGCCGTATCGTAGTAAGGACGCGCGCCGCCAATCTTGACGTAGATCGGCTTTTCCCAGTCGGTGATTTCACGCAGTTCGAGAATCTTGATCTCGAGATCGTCCGGGCCCGTCCAGTCGGGGTGACGGCAAGCCGAGCGCTGGTCGATGCCCTTTGGCAGCGTGCGCATTTCGGCAACGCGATCGGAAATCTTCTGGCCGAGCAGCATGCCGCCACCGCCTGGCTTCGCACCCTGGCCGACAACCACTTCAATGGCGTCGGCGCGACGCAGGTCACGTGGGTTCATGCCGTAGCGGGAAGGCAGGTACTGGTAGACCAGGGTCTGCGAATGGCCGCGCTCTTCCTCGGTCATGCCGCCGTCGCCGGTGGTGGTCGAAGTGCCGGCAATGGTCGCGCCGCGGCCGAGGGCCTCCTTGGCCGGACCGGACAGCGAGCCGAAGCTCATGCCGGCAACGGTGATCGGGATCTTCAGCTCAATCGGCTTCTTGGCGAAGCGAGTGCCGAGCGTAACCTTGGTTTCGCATTTTTCGCGATAGCCCTCGAGCGGGTAGCGCGAAATCGAAGCTCCGAGGAACAGGAGGTCGTCGAAATGCGGAACCTTGCGCTTGGCGCCCGAGCCGCGGATGTCGTAGATGCCGGTTGCCGCCGCACGGCGGATTTCCGACATGCTGTATTGATCGAAAGTCGCCGATCCACGCGGTGTAGTCGGAGGATTGTGATAGGACATGTTCTACCTCAGTACGCGTCGGCGTTGTCGATATTGAAGTTGTAGAGGGTGCGCGCGGAACCGTAGCGCTTGAACTCCTCCGGCTTGACATCGGTGATGCCCGCTTTGGCCAGCAGATCCTTGAGGATCTCGATGTGCTCGGGGCGCATTTCCTTCTCGATGCAGTCGGCGCCAAGGCTCTTCACCTTGCCGCGAACGAACAGGCGGGCCTCATAGATGGAGTCGCCGAAGGCGTCGCCGGCGTCGCCGAGAACAACGAGGTTGCCCGACTGGGCCATGAAGGCCGACATGTGGCCGATGTTGCCGCGCACCACGATGTTGATGCCCTTCATCGAGATGCCGCAACGCGAGGAGGCGTTGCCTTCGATGACGAGCAGGCCGCCACGGCCGGTCGCACCGGCGTACTGGCTGGCATCGCCCTTCACGACGATGGTGCCGGACATCATGTTTTCGCCGACGCCCGGGCCCGCCGAACCATGCACGGTGATCGTGCTCTTCTGGTTCATGCCGCCGCAGTAGTAGCCGACGCTGCCCTTCACATCGATGGAGATCGGGTGCTCTGCGCCGGCAGCCACGGCATGGCTGCCCTTGGGATTGATAACTTCCCAGCTGGTCGCGTTGGTGCCGTCCTGGATCGAATGAAGAGCCTGGTTGAACTCACGCAAGGTGATCTTGCTGAGGTCGAACACCTTCGGTTCGTAGTTAACTTTGCTCGCTGGAGCTGTGGCCAGATTGGTCGCGTGCATGCTCTCAGTGCTCCCAGAAATAAACGGTTGAGGGTTCCGGCTCCCAGACCCGGGCATTTTCGATGCCGGGCAGGTTGGCCAGCGCGCGGTATTCCGAGCCGAAAGCAACGTACTGGTCGGTTTCGGCCATGACGGCGGGCTTGCAGGCAATCGGGTCGCGAACGACGCCGAAGCCATTCTTGGTGCCAACGACGAAAGTGAAGAAGCCGTCGAGGTCGTTGAGGCTCGATTCCAGCGCCTCGCCGAGGTTCTGCCCATGGGCAATCTTGGAGGAGAGATAGGCAGCCGCGACTTCGGTGTCGTTCTCGGTCTCGAAGCGCATGCCGTCGCGGATCATCTCACGACGCAGGTTGTTGTGGTTCGACAGCGAGCCATTGTGCACCAGGCACTGGTCGGGACCGGTCGAGAAGGGGTGCGCACCCAAGGTGGTGACAGCCGACTCGGTCGCCATGCGGGTGTGGCCGATGCCGTGGCTGCCGCTCATCTTGGTAACGTCGAAGCGCTTCACCACTTCCGCGGGAAGTCCAACTTCCTTATAGATTTCAATGGCTTCACCGGAACCCATGACGCGGGCGTTCGGGCGCAGTTCGGCGATAGCGGCGCGCGCCTCTTCGAGCTTCGCAACCGGCACGTCGAAAACAGCGTGGGTCGACTTGACGATCGACGACACCTTGGTGCCGATCTTCTTGCTGAGCTCGGCATCGAGACCCTGGAAATCAGCTTCCGGGTTCGGCGACTGGATGGTGATCTTGCCGTGGCCCTTGGCGCCATTGCCGTAGATGGCAATGCCGGCGCTGTCCGGGCCGCGATCGGTCATAGTTACGAGCATTTCGGACAGCAGGGCGCCCAACTGGGGCTCCAATTTCTTGTCCTTCAAAAAAAGTCCCACAATTCCACACATCGCCGTTACCTCAGCCAGTTTGATGTCTGAAAAAGAAGCTAACAGGTTCCAATAGCAAATTCAACTGTCATGAATTTTTTATTCCCGTAAGAAAAATCGGGGCGTACTACCGGAGAAATTGCTGCATCGCCTTTGCACACCCAAACGGGCACGAAATGGCGCGGCATTGCTAAGCCTTTGCAGAATCAGCAGTGAATCGGAATTCGGCTCACAAAAAGCGAAGGCCCCGGACTGAAAAGTCCGGGGCCTGAACAGTGAAACTTCCGATGCCCGCGTTTACGCTACCTTATCTGGTAGGGGTTTTCCGGCGAAGAAAGCCGTGAGGTTTTCAAACGCCTTCATGCCCATGGCGACGCGCGTTTCCTCGGTGGCGCTGCCCAGATGCGGCAACAGCACGACATTTTCCATTTTTACCAGCGCGGCCGGCACTTCTGGCTCGTTGGCGAACACGTCAAGGCCGGCGCCGGCGATGCCACCGCTCTCCAATGCCGCCACCAGCGCGTCCTGGTCGACCACGTCGCCACGCGCCGTATTGATAAGGAACGCGCCCTTCTTCATTGCGGCAAGCCGGGCGGCATTGATCAGATGGCGGTTCTCGGCACCGCCAGGGCAATGCAGGGACACGAAATCGGATTGCGCCAACACTTCTTCTATGGAGTCGAGTTGCCTTGCGCCCATGGCGCGGGTCTCCTCGTCATCGACCTTGGAACGATTGTAGAAGACGATATCCATGTCGAAGCCGAAATGGGCGCGCTTGGCGGCTGCCTTGCCGATGCGGCCCATGCCGATGATGCCAAGCGTCTTGCCGGTCACCTTGGTGCCGATCATGTGGGTCGGGCACCAGCCATGCCATTCGCCGGCGCGCAACTGGCGCTCGCCCTCGCCTGCCCGCCGCGCAACCGCAAGCAACAGGCTGAGCGCAATGTCGGCGGTGCAGTCGGTCAACACGCCAGGAGTATTGGTGACGGCGATCTTGTGGTCGCGCGCAGCATCGATGTCGATATGGCTGAAGCCGACGCCATAGTTGGCGATGAGCTTGGTGCGGATATCGGCGTCCGGGAAGACCGACCTCGGCAGCTTGTCGCTGACGGTCGGCAGGATCGCGTCGAAATTCAAAAACGCAGCCTTGAGCTGCGTTGCGGTGAGCGGAACGTCGCCCCGGTTGAAGGTCGCATCGAAATTCTCGGCCAGCAATTGCTCGACCGCTGCCGGCCAGCGACGGGTAACGATTACACGAGGCTTCATATCCACTCTCTGCTTGTATGGGATCGGGGCCGGCTTGCGCCGGCCCCTTTGCACCTTGGTCGGGTCAGGCGGCCTTCTGGTGCTGTTCGAGGACGCTTGCAACTGTCGGTCCGAATGCGGCTGGCGTCGGCACGATGGTCACGCCGGCGTCGCGCAGGATTTCCACCTTCTCCTGGGCCGACTCGCCGAAGGCCGAGATGATGGCGCCCGCATGGCCCATGCGCTTGCCTTTCGGCGCGGATAGGCCGGCGATGTACGCGATCAGCGGCTTGCGCATATTGTGCCTGGCCCATTCGGCCGCCTCTGCCTCCTGCGGTCCGCCGATCTCGCCGATCATGACGACAGCGTCGGTATCCGGATCCTGTTCGAACAGCTTTAGGATATCGAGGAATGACGAACCGTTAATGGGGTCGCCACCGATGCCGACACTGGTCGAAACGCCAATGCCGAGTTCCTTCATCTGCGAAGCAGCTTCATAGCCCAGAGTTCCGGACCGGCCAACAATGCCGACACGTCCCGGCAGATAAATATGGCCGGGCATGATGCCCATCATGGCCTGGCCGGGCGTGATCATGCCGGCGCAATTGGGGCCGATCAGCCGCATGCGGTCTTCATAACGGAAGCGGCGCATGTAGCGCTTCACCCGCATCATGTCCTGCGAAGGGATGCCGTCGGTGATGCAGACGCAAAACTTGATGCCCGCATCAGCCGCTTCCATGATCGAATCCGCGGCGAAGGGCGGCGGGACGAACACGATGCTGGCCTCGGCCCCGGTCTCACGCACCGCGCCCTTGACGGTGTTGAACACCGGAATGCCGTTGTGATCCATGCCGCCTTTGCCCGGCGTAATGCCACCCACGACATTGGTGCCGTAGCGCTTCATGTCGGCTGCGTGGAAGCTGCCGATCTTGCCGGTCAGGCCCTGAACGACGACGCGCGTCCTGTGATTGAGAAGAATGCTCATTTCGTCCTCCCTTCAGTGCTTTTTCGACTTGGAAAAGCTCTTCATCGCTTCGACGGCCTTTTCGGCAGCCTCCGCGAGCGTTTCGGCAACGATGACCTTTTCGCCGGACTCGGCAAGGATCTTGCGGCCTTCCTCGACGTTGGTGCCGGCCAGACGAACCACCAGAGGCACGTTGACGCCAACCTCGCGCATGGCCTTGACCACGCCTTCTGCCACCCAGTCGCAACGATTGATGCCGGCAAAGATGTTGACCAGTATCGTCTCGATGTTCTTGTCGGCGAGAACGGCGCGGAATGCCTTGGCCACGCGCTCAGGCGAAGCACCGCCGCCGATGTCGAGGAAGTTCGCCGGCTCACCGCCTGCGATCTTGATCATGTCCATGGTCGCCATGGCGAGGCCGGCGCCGTTGATGATGCAGCCGATATTGCCGTCAAGGCCGACATAGGAGAGGCCACGGTCGCTGGCGAAGGTTTCGCGCGGGTCTTCCTGCGACTTGTCCCGCAGCTCCGAAATCTCGGGGCGGCGGAACAGCGCGTTTTCGTCGAACGACATCTTGGCGTCGAGCGCGATCAGGTTGCCGTCACGCGTCACCACCAGCGGATTGATCTCCAGCATCGAGGCGTCGTAGTCGCGGAAGACGCGATAGCAGCCGAGCAGCGTGTCCACGGCCTTGCCGATCAGGCTGTTTTCCAGGCCGAGACCGAAGGCGATCTCGCGGGCCTGGAACTGCTGCATGCCGGCACCCGGATCGACGGTGGCGCGGATGATGGAGTCGGGCTGCTTTTCGGCGATCTCCTCGATCTCCATGCCGCCGGAAGCCGAGGCCACGATCATCACGCGCTCGGATTTGCGGTCGAGCACCATGCCAAGATAGATTTCCTGGCGGATATCAACCGTTTCCTCGATGTAGAGGCGCGAGACGAGCTTGCCCTTGGGACCGGTCTGCTTGGTTGCGAGCTTGCGACCAAGCATGGCTTCCGCCGCTTCCGAAACCTCGGTGTCCGAGGCGCAAACGCGGATGCCGCCGGCCTTGCCGCGCGCACCGGAATGGATCTGCGCCTTCACCACCCACTTGCCACCGCCGATCTCGCTGGCGCGATAGGCAGCCTGTTCGGGGCTGTAGGCTAGGCCGCCACGCGGGATATGCACCGAGTAGCGCGAAAGAAGTTCCTTGGCCTGGTATTCATGAATATCCATGTCAGTTCCTCCTGAAGCATCTTGCAGCGAGGTGCATTCGCCTCGCGTCGCCAAATGCGGCAAATCAAATAGTTAGACCGTGATCGCCCGGAAACCGGGTCCCGCTTTCCGGGATCAAGGCCTAGTTTGCGGGCACCTTGCGGGCGCGCGCCGACTGCTCGATAGCGTCATGCGTGACCAGCACGTTGCGGGCCATGCGCTCGGACGCGGCGTCGATCATCTTGCCGTCGAGAGCTGCAGCGCCCTTGCCCTGCTCCTCCGCTTCCTTCAGCACTTCGATGATGCGGCGTGCGCGGGTGACTTCCTTTTCCGGTGGCGAGAACACCGAATTGGCAAGATCGACCTGCGAGGGGTGGATCGCCCACTTGCCTTCGATGCCCAAAGCCGCGGCGCGCTTGGCCCCTGCGATGTAGCCTTCCGGATCGGAGAAATCGCCGAACGGTCCGTCGATGGCGCGCAAGCCGTAGGCACGGCAGGCAACCGTCATGCGCGAGATAGCGAAATGCCACTGGTCGCCCGGATAATCGGGATTGAGGCCGCCGATGTTGACGGTGCGCGCTTTGCAGCTCGCGGAATAGTCGGCGACGCCGAAATGCAGCGCTTCAAGGCGTCCGCCGAAGGCAGCGATTGCCTCGACATTGGCCATGCCAAGCGCCGTCTCGATCAGCGCTTCGAGGCCGACCCTGGTCTTGAAGCCCTTGGCCGTCTCGATCTGGCTGACCATGGCCTCGACCATATAGAGGTCGGACGGTACGCCGACCTTCGGCACCAGGATGGTGTCGAGGCGGTCGCCGGCCTGCTCCATCACGTCGACGACATCGCGGTACATGTAGTGCGTGTCGAGGCCGTTGATGCGAACCGAGATGGTCTTGCCGCGGGCGCGCCAGTCAATCTCGTTCAGCGCCTGAATGATGTTGGCGCGGGCGCGTTCCTTGTCCGGCGGCGCGACCGCATCCTCGATGTCGAGGAAGATGTAGTCGGCAGCGCCGTCGGCGGCCTTGCGGATCATTTCCGGATTGGAACCCGGCACCGCGAGTTCGCTGCGCTGGAGGCGCAGCTTGCGAAGATGGTGGATGGTGTAGCTCATCTTTTCCTACCTCTCCGATCAGGCTGCTTTGGCAACGGTCTTCTGGGCCGCCAGGCGGTAGTGCTCGAGCGCAGCACCGACACCGGAGCCGGGGGTTACCTTGACGCCGCAATCGCGCAGCGACATCTCGACCACGGACAGCGCGCCGCAAACCATCGGCTCGTTGATCCAGCCGAGATGGCCGATGCGGAACACCTTGCCGGCAACCTTGCTCAGGCCGACGCCGAGCGAGACATTGTAGGCCTCATAGGCGCGCTTGACGATCTCGTTGCTGTCGATACCTTCGGGTGCCAGAACGGCGCTGACGGTGTCCGAATTCCACTTCGGTTCCTTGGCGCAGAGGCGCAGGCCCCAGGCGGAAACCGCCTTGCGCACGCCTTCAGCCAGCCGGTTGTGACGTTCGAAGATGTTGTCCAGGCCTTCTTCCTCAATGAGGTCGAGAGCGGCGCGCAGGCCGCGTAGCAGCTGCACCGCCGGCGTGTAGGGGAAGTAGCCGGTGTCGTTGGCGCGGATCATGTCCTCGAACGAGAAGTAGCAGCGGTTCGAGCGGTTGTTCTTGGTCGTGTCCTTGGCGACGTCGAGCGCCTTCTGGCTGACCGAGAGGAAGCCGAGGCCCGGCGGCAGCATGAAGCCCTTCTGCGAACCGGAAACGGCGAGGTCCACGCCCCAATCGGTCTGGCGGAAATCGATCGAGCCGACCGAAGAAACGCCGTCGACGAACAGCAGTGCCGGGTGCTTGGCCGCATCGAGGCCCGCGCGGACGGCAGCGATGTCGCTGGTCACGCCGGTTGCGGTTTCATTGTGGGTACAGAACACGGCCTTGATGCGGTGCTCCTTGTCGGCCGCAAGACGCTCGGCATAGATCTCGACCGGAACGCCCGTGCCCCATTCGACATCGATCACATCGACATCGAGGCCCATGCGCTGGGCCATGTCGACCCAGAGGTGCGAGAACTGGCCGAAGCGGGACATGAGAACGCGGTCGCCGGGGGCCAAGGTGTTGGTGATCGCCGATTCCCAGGCGCCGGTGCCGGAAGACGGGAAGATGAAGACGCGGCCGCTGTCGTTGCGGAACACCTTGGCGATGTCGCGGAAAAGTCCGCGCGTGAACGTCGGATAGTCCGAGGCGCGCATGTCTTCCATCGGCATGTTCATTGCCTGCCGGACAACTTCGGGGACGTTCGTCGGTCCTGGAACGAAAAGCTGATTGTAACCGGCCATGTAAATTTCCTCCGAGGATTGTCGGGTGCGTGGACCCTTTGTGTAGCTCTGGGGAAATGATCCTTTTCAGCCCCTCTTCTCACAACACCTGTCCAGATAGATTCATGACGCTACGGGCATTGGTTGCGGCCTACTCAATCAGATGCACCGGCGCACATTCGGATAGGTTTTGCCCTACCCGTTGGCGATTCCGCCGACATGCTTCACAAACGAAAAGAGCGCCGGACCGGTCCGGCGCTCTCGCATCTAAAAATGATCCTATCGTCGGCCGCCGCGCTACTTTCGCGCGACCGCCTGGCCGTTCGGCAGATTGGCTCCACCCCGGTTGCGCAAGGCGTCGCGCGCCTTGATGACCAGGCTTTCCAAGCCGTTGGGCAGGAACAGGATGGCGAGGATGAGGATCAGGCCGTAGAGCAGCGGACGGACCTGATCGACGCCGATGGAACGCAGGATGACCTCGTCGACGATGGTAAGCGCCACCACGCCGAGGATCGGCCCATACCAGCGGCTGGTGCCGCCGACGATGGTCCAGATCAGCACGTAGACCATGGTGTTGACGTCGAACTGGTTCGGATTGACCGTGCTGAGGTAGTGCGCATAAAGCGCACCCGCCAGACCGGCAAAGAACGAGGCGATGACGAAAGCCAGCATGCGGTAGCGGAAGGCATCGACGCCGACCGATTCCGACAGCTTGTCCTGCCAGTGGATGGCGTGGAAGGTCAGTCCGATGCGCGACTTCTCAACCCGGTAGAGCACCCACAGCGACACCAGCACGACGACCAGCACGAGGTAGTAGTAGTTGGCCGGGTCGTAGAAATCGATGTGGATGAAGCCGAGGTCGATCTCCGGGAAACCCGGAATGCGCTGGATGCCCTTCGGTCCGCCGAACGGGTCGGTGAAGCGCTTCCAGATCAGGCGAAGGATTTCGCCGGCGGCAAACGAGCCGATCAGGAAGTAGAAGCCCTTCATGCGAAACAGCGGAAAGCTCAGCACCGTCGCGATCACGCCGGCGGTGATGGCGCCTGCAATCATCGCCAGCGGCACCGGAAAGCCGAAGCTCTTGGCAAACAGCGCGCTGCCGTAAGCGCCTGCGCCCATCATGACGACGTGCGCCAGCGACCACTCGCCGGTCAGCGTCTGCAAGCGGTAGCTGACGACGACCAAGACGTTGATGGTCAGCAGCACCAAGAGTTCCTGCTGCGAGAAACTGACCAGGTGAGGCACCGCGATCAGCACGACCGCGAGGATGAGAATGCCGATCAGGCCGGCTCCGCCGATTGAGGTTTTCTCAGGCACGTTCGCGCACTCCAAACAGGCCCTGGGGCTTGACGACAAGGACAGCCAGCATCAGCAGCAGGCCGACAATGTTGGCGATCACGCCATCGTAGAAGGTGGTCACGAAGGTATGGACGAAGGCATAGAGCACAGCCGCCACCACTGCGCCTTCGAGACTGCCGATGCCGCCCACGATGATGATGATGAAGGCGGTAACGATGACGCTGTGGCCCATATAGGGTGACGGCGCCACCAGCGGAGCCGTCATTGCGCCGGCCACGCCGGCAAGGGCCGCGCCGATGAACATCGCATAGCGCGCCGTCTGGTTGATGGAGATGCCCTGCAAGGCAGCAGCTTCGCGATCCTGCGCGCAGGCTCTCAGCGCCCAGCCGAACTTGCTTTTGCGCAGGAAGAAGTAGAGCGCGGTCAAAAGCCCAATGGTCGCGATGATCACATAGAGCCGTTCATAGGTCAGGAATGCGCCACCGACGGTGATGCGCCCTTGCGAGACAGGCGGTACGTTCTGGTTGCGCAGGCCGAAGCCGAGCACCGCAAGCGTCTGCAGGATCAGCAGGAAGCCGATCGAGGCGATCAGACCGCCCAGCGGATTCGTTCGCAGCGGTCGAAACAGCGTCAGCTCCATGAGGATGCCGAGGCATCCGACAAAGACAAGCCCCAGCGCCACCGCCACGAAGAACGGAAGCCCCGACCATACATAGAAGAACACGATCGCGTAGGCGCCAGCCATATAGAGCTCGCCATGCGCGAAATTGATCACACCCATGACGCCGAAGATAAGCACCAGTCCGACGGCGATCAGCGCCATGTAACTGGCAGCATAGGATGCATTGAAAACGGTCTGCAGGAGGAAATCCGGCATCGGTCACCCCGTTTGGTGGCGTCAAGTTTCAGGTGGTGGAGCTGCCGGGCCAGCCTTGGCCCGGCAGCGCGCAGATCAGGTGCGCTGGTTCCACATCTGGCCGAGATCGGTCATATGCTTGACCAGCAACTGGCCGTTCTTGTCCCACCATTCAGGGATCGAACGGAACTCGGCGATCGTCGCCTTGCCGTCGCGGATGACCACCACCGGCCAGTCGCCGACAAGTGCGTTGTCGATGCCGAACAGGTCCTTGCCCCACCAGCGGGCGTCGCCAAAGGCGTGCTTGCCCTTGCCGCCTTCCTTCATCGCAACCAGCACGTCCGCTGGCTCGACGCTCCCGGCGCGCTGGGCCGCATCCGCCCAAAGATCGAGGATCGAGGAGTATTCCCACGACACCGCAGACCATTCCGTCGCGCCATAGCGTTTCACATATTCGGCAAAGAACTCGTTCGGCTTCTTGAAGTTGATGCGCGGATCGTTGAGCGCCTTGTCGTCGAAGTCCGGGAACTGGAAGATGACGCCTTCCATGAACTCCTTCGAGGTGCGCTCCACGATGCGCTGGTAGAAGTCCAGCGTGCACGAGATGATCTTGCCCTTGTAACCCTGCTGGAAAGCCTGTTCGCACAGCGGCTGCACATAGTCGGCATAGCAGGTATCGAGGCACAGGATATCGGGATTGTTGGCCAGAAGCTGCGTCATCACCGGGGCGAAGTCGGTGGTGGCCGGATCGAAGAACAGCGGCGGGCTGGCCATCGTGATGCCGGCTGCTTCGAACGCCGCGAGATAGGTGGCGACAGACGGCTTGCCCAGCGCATCGTCCTGCGCGCAGACAACGGCGGTCTTGAGGTCCGGATGGTTGGCCGCCAGCCAGTCTACGCCCGTCACGTTGTAGATCGGATGCACTTCGCATGGCGCGATCAAGGTGGTCGTGTCAGGCGTCAGGTCGCTTGGCAGCAGCGTCGAGACCATCATGCCCTGGCGCGCGGCGATTTCCTCCACGCCCGGCCAAGAGTTGCCACCCAGCATCATGATGAACTTGACGTCGTTTTCGCGGATGAGCTGGGTTGCACCGGTGCGCGCCTTGCCGGCATCGTCCTCGTCGTCATAGGACGCGAGCTCGACCTTGTAGGGCTTGCCGCCGATCTCGATGCCGCCGGCCTCATTAACCCAGTCAGCCCAGATCTTGCAGCCGTCGAGGCCCGGCTTGCCCCAGGCCGCGACAGGGCCGGTCAAGGGAGCCAGGAAGCCGATCTTGACGACGTTTTCCTGCGCAAAGCTCGCCTTCGGCATGCCGACCAAGGGCAGCAGCGCGGCACTTGCCGCACCGGTCAAAAGGGATCGTCTGGTAAGCGAGATACTTGATGCTGACTTCATTGCAGTTCCTCCGCTTTGCGAATGGCCAACGGTGCCCCGCCCGACCAGTTCCCATGTCGATCCTGTCTGTTTCGAAGCGCGCCGGATCGACTGTAGCGCACCCGTTTCCCTCATTTTTCTACGATCGTCTGACGCGACCCGTTTCTTGTGGCGTCGCATCGCCATTGTTCGTTCCGGGCCTCTTTTCGCGGGCGGCGAGCATGATAACCGCCGCCATCAACTTCCTCGGATCGCTCAGCGTCACCGGACGCTCCCGTTGCCAGCGTGCAAGGCGCACTCTTGCTTCTTCGCGGTCAATGAGTTCCAGCGCGTCGCCGACGCAAACTTCCTCACGAACATCGGCGAGCAATTCGCGTCCCTTGACGCGCCAGCGCTCTTCATAGGCAGGCCGATGCAGCCGCTCCATGCGCAAATGAAACATCGACGAGCGAGCGGTTCGCGGCGCCGTCATCTTTTCGACCCAGCTCTCGCACGCAGCCCAGGCCTGTTTCGCAGCGGCTCTCGTCTGGCCGGCACTTTGATCGCTGTCCAGGGCCGCCACCGCCGCCGCCTGGTTGCTCAGGCTTGCAGCCAGCCTCGGATCGTTGGCGGTAAATTCGGCACGGGCCAAGCGAAGCGAGGTAGCAAAGACGTTGCCCGCCTCGTCGATGCGGCCATAGGCCAGAGCGGTCAGCGCATCTTCATTAAGCCGTTCCCATTCGAGATCGGCTTCGCCCCAACCTGCGGATACGAGATCGTTGAAGGTCCAGTTCTCATGCACCAAGATACGCCCTCCTCACATGATCGTTGGTCTGAAGGTCGGAAGCCTTGCCTTCCACGGCAACCGTCCCGATTTCCAGGACGTAAGCATAGGAAGCCAATTTCAGGGCAAGGCCGGCATTCTGTTCCACCAGCACAACCGGCACGCCGCGCTCGGCGATGTCGGAGACGATCCTCGCCATTTCCTGCACCATAACCGGCGACAGGCCCATGGACGGTTCGTCCAGCAAAAGGAGCTTGGGACCGGACATCAGCGCACGGCCGATGGCGACCATCTGCTGCTCGCCGCCGGACAGCGTGCGCGCCCACTGGGTGCGACGCTCCTTCAGGCGCGGGAAGCGCTGGAAAATGTCCTCGATGTCGCTCTCGATCTTTGCCTTGTCGGTGCGCAGGAACGCGCCGATGCGCAGGTTTTCCTCCACCGTCAGGTCGGGGAATATGCGCCGCCCTTCCGGAACATGGGCGATGCCGCGCGCAACGATCTTTTCCGCCGGCAGATTGTCGATACGCTGGCCGTCGAAATGGATTTCGCCCTTGGACGGCTTGGTCAGACCCGAGATCGAGCGCAGGGTCGTGCTCTTGCCGGCGCCATTGGCGCCGATAATGGTGACGATGCCGCCCGAGGGCACCTGCAGGCTGACGCCCTTAAGGGCAGCGACCTTGTTGTAGTGAACGTGCAGGTTGCGGACTTCAAGCAGCATCGTCTGTACGCCCCAGATAAGCTTCGATGACGCGCGGATCGTTGGCGATTTCCTGCGGCGAACCTTCCATGAGGAACTGGCCGAAGTTCATCACCGTGATGCGTTCGCAAAGGCCCATCACCGCTTGCATGTCGTGCTCGACCAGCATGATGGTGATGTCGCGCTCGTCGCGGATGCGCCGCACATGGTCCATCATGCGCCGCGTTTCTTCCGGGTTCATGCCGGTAAACGGCTCATCGAGCAGGATCAGCGCCGGATCGGCAGCCAACGCCACGGCCATGCCGAGCGCCCTTTGGTGTCCATGCGGCAGGCTGGAAGCCGGCTCGTCCGCAAGCTGGCCAAGGTCGAACAATTCCAGCGCTGCGAGCGCCTTCTTGTCGGCCTCCCGCTCGATCGGCGCATCGCCGCCCGTAATGCGCGAAATGAAACCTGATCCGGCGGAGCGGTGGCACCCGACCCTGACATTGTCGATGACGCTGAACTCCTGGAACAGCGTCGTGCCCTGGAAGGTACGGATCAGCCCGCGCTGGGCCAATTTGCTGGTCTTCAAGCCCGAGACGTCCCGACCTTCGTAGAAGATCTTGCCGCTCGACGGCTTGTAGTAGCCGCTGACCAGGCTGAACGTCGTCGTCTTGCCGGCGCCGTTGGGGCCGATGAGACCGTGGATGCTGTTGCGCCTGACGGAGAAGGAAAGATCGTTGACGGCTGTCAGCCCGCCGAACTTCCTCGTGACGTTGCGCAGTTCGAGAATCGGTGCGTCGGACAGTGTATGCCTCCCAATTGGCTACTGTCTTGAAAAGCAAGCTGGCGCGGGTATTCCCGTTCACCAGCCCACGGCTTTTATTCCGCTGCGGCGGTCGTCTCTGCTGCGCCGAGATAGGATTCCAGCGAATCGTCGAGCGCGTCCTTCCACGGCGTGTGGTGCGGCGGCGCCATCGTACCGGTGATGACCGACCGGTAGGAATGGTTGCGGAACTCCATGATGCCCTTCTTCTTGTGCTTCTTCCACTCGAAAAAGGCTTCGTTGGCTCCGTCCACGTCGAAGCTCGGATAGTCGGTCTCGGCAATCAGTTCCTTCACGTAGTCGCCTTGGTAGCGGATCGCGTCGTAGCTGTCCTTGCCGGCATCCTCGCCGGCGACACGGGCCTCGACGTCGGCGACCAGCGCCTTCTTGTCTGCCGGGACCTTGATCCGGCCAAGGATCACGTCACGCGCCCACCACGCCTGGGCGTCGAACATGTTGAAGGTAAACCACTGGTCCTGCATGCCGATGTAGAACAGGTTCGGATTGTGGACGTAGGCCACGCCCTTGTAGAGATCGGCGGTCGCAAGGCGATTGGCCGTGCGCAGGCGCAGGTCATCGGGCAGGAACGGGAAGTGGTGCTTGTAGCCGGTGCACAGGATGATCGCATCGATGCGCTTGGTCGAGCCGTCCTTGAACGTGGCGGTGTTGATCTCGACCTTTTCGAGCAGCGGCTTTTCTTCCCAGTTTGCCGGCCAGTCGAAGCCCATCGGCGCGGTGCGGTAGCTGTTGGTGACGGACTTCGCACCGTACTTCCAGCACTGCGAACCGATATCCTCGGCCGAATAGCTGGTGCCGATGAGCAGGATGTCCTTGCCGATGAACTCACGTGCATCGCGGAAGTCGTGGGCGTGGAGGATGCGGCCGTTGAACCGGTCGAAGCCGGGGAATTCAGGAACGTTCGGGGTCGAGAAATGGCCCGAGGCGACGATGACGTGGTCGAATTCCTCGGAATAGCAATGGTCTTTCGGCAGATCCTGCACGGTGACGGTGAACTTGCGGGTATTCTTGTCCCAGGTCACCATGCGCACGGCGGTCTCGAAACGGATCCAGTCGCGGACACCGGCCTTGTTCACGCGGCCTTCGATGTAGTCAAAGAGGACTGCCCGCGGCGGATAGGAAGCGATCTGCTTGCCGAAATGCTCCTCGAAGGAATAGTCGGCGAATTCAAGGCCCTCCTTCGGTCCGTTCGACCAAAGGTACCGGTACATCGAGCCGTGAACCGGCTCGCCATACTGGTCTAGACCGGTACGCCAGGTGTAATTCCACAAGCCACCCCAGTTCGCCTGCTTCTCAAAGCATACGATTTCCGGGATTTTTGCGCCTTTAGCTGCGGCTGACTGGAATGCTCTCAGTTGAGCGAGGCCGGATGGTCCGGCGCCGATGACTGCGATCCTTTTATCCATACGGTAGCCCTCTAGAAGATTTTTTGTTATTGGTTCTTTTGGTTCAACGAATGGTGCCTTTGATTGTACCAATCTGTCAACCGATTTCCTGCGGTGAAGAAAATTTTACTGCAGGAAGATGAAATGTTGTAGGTTTTGGTGATACTTACCGACATGCAGAATTCCAGCTTCGCCCATCAACTCGCGGTCTCAAGCGCCCTGCCTCGGCTGTCTGTCGGCATGCCGAACGCGGTGAACATCGGGTTTCTGGCCCCGCTTAGCGGTCAGGTCGAGTCATGGGGCCTGCCCGGACTGCGCGGTTGCCGGATCTGGGAAGACTGGCTGAACAAGAATGGCGGGCTGTTGATCAACGGACGGCGCTATCCGATCAAGATCGTCGAATTCGACTGCGGCTACGACCCGGGAAAAGCCAGGCAAGGCGCACGCCATCTGGTCGAGCAGCATGACGTCAAGCTGTTGATGATGCTGGGCGGGGATACGATTGCGCAGATACGTGACTATCTGACCCGCCGCAAACTGCTGACTTCGACCTTGCTGCCGAGCGACCTGTCGCCGGATACGCCCTATCTGATCGCGCCAAGCGAACTGCATCCGATCTACAACGTGACCGGCGTGGAATGGCTTGCCCAGACCAGGCCGCAGCTTGGGAGCGTTGCGATCTGCAGCCAGGTCGATGAGCTCGGCCTGCCCTCGCTCGCGACCTATCGCGCGGCATTCAAGGCCGCGAACATCGATATTACCAAGGAAATTCAGTATGATCCCGGCACCACCACGGCTGCCGGGATCGTCCAGCCGATGCTGGACTCGGGCGCCGATATCCTGTGCTGGTGCACCAGCTATACGCCTATGGTTCACGCCATGACGGAGTATGCGCACGCCAAGGGCTTCAAGGGCCAGATCATATCCTGCACGCTGGACTACTACGATCAGCTGGTTGCCAGGACATCCGTCGAATTCATGGAAGGTTTCGTGTTCCAGTTCCCGGACTTCGACGATGAAAAGCTGACGGAAAAGACGTTTTTCTTCAATCGCCCCAAAGGCTTCTTCGACGAGTACAACACCCGCTTCCCCGGCACCTGGACCGCGGTGAGCTGGGAATATGTAGCCATTCTCGACATCTGGCATGCAGCCGTCGAAAAATGCAACAGCGTCAACTCTTTATCCGTTTTGGCGGCGATGAAGCAGCTTGGCCACGTCACCCACGCTTTCGGTCCGGCCCACTGGTGGGGCGAAAGCATGTTCGGGATCGACAACGCGCTGGTCGGCGACTGGCCCGTGGTCACGCTGAAGAACGGCAAGGCGAAAATTGCCACCTTCGGCTCGATCCCCCGCTGGCTGAAACGCCACGGCGATCTTCTCAAAAAGGAAATGTCTAACCTGGGCCAGCTTTGGGAACAACGCCTGCGCTCGAGCGGCAATGGAGCCGCCCTTAAGACGCGCACGCCGGAATCAGTCCTGCTGCAAAAGTAATTTCTGCTCCTCGATCAGGTGCAGCTTGATGAACTCGACGGCGCGCTCGACGTCGCGCGAGGCGATGGCGTTGAACAGCGTGTTGTAGCGCTGTTGATATTCAAGGATGCGCTTCGGCGTCAGGTGCCGGCGAAGCAGCGCGGTACGAAAGCTCAGCCTGCAAGCCTCGATCGTCAGTTCGTAACAGGATGCCAGCAGGGGGTTGCGCGTGCCTTCGGCAATCTTGCGGTAGATTTCCTCTTCGCATTTGACGAAGGCGGCGACATCGGTGTGGACGCCCTCGATCTTCGACATCAACTGTTCCAGTTCACGCACTTCGCGAGGGGTCATGTTGATGACGGCGAGGCGCACCATCTCGGGTTCAAGGATGCCGCGCACCACAAGGTGGTCCAGCGGACTGGTTTCCAGCGCCACCGAATTGTCTTCCCGCCCGTACTCGTCTTCCGAGCGATAAGTCACGAAACTGCCGCTGCCGGGCCGTCTTTTGATGACGTTGCGGGCCTCCAGCACGTCCAGCGCCTCGCGCACGGTGTTTCGGGCCACCCCGATCTCCGAGGCCAGCGCACGTTCCGAGGGAAGGCGCGTATCCGGCGGATATTCCTCGGATTTTATTTTCGCAAACAGCCGATCCAGAACAATCTGCACCGTCGCCCCCACCGAGTGGGTGGTGATGATCTGAGACGTTATCTGGTCGATTTCAGCCTTCATTTCCTAACTCTATACTCGGTCCTGTCCTATCGAAACAGGCACCGGACGACGCGCTTGCGGGGGATCTCAGTCGTTACCGCGCGCCGGATAGGAGATGATCGACAGGTAGCGGATCGGGAACTTCGTCATCTCCTCGGGGCCGTGCGGCGCATCGGCGTCGAAGAACAGGCTGTCGCCCGGTTCCATGTGGAAAAGGTTGCTGCCGTGCCGGTAGGTCACCTCGCCTTCGAGCATGTAGAGGAATTCCATCCCGTCGTGCTGGAAGGTCGGGAATACGTCGGAATCCTCGGTCAGCGTGATGAGGTAGGGTTCCACGACCACGCCGCTGGTATTCGAGCCGATATGGCCAAGCAGGTTGTACTGGTGGCCGGCGCGTGTTCCGCGGCGTTCCACGTCAACGCCTTGGCCCGCTTTGACAAAGACCGCGCTGCGCTCTTCCTCGAAGCGGCGAAACAGCGAGGTCAACGGCACGCCAAGCGCATGCGACAATGCCTGCAATGTGGTCAGCGACGGAGAGGTAATGCCGTTTTCGATCTTGGAAAGCATGCCGAGCGAGATGTTCGTCGCGCTGGCAAGATCGGCTACGGTGATGCCCAGTTTCTTGCGAAACGCCCGCACCTCATGACCAATGGCGACCTCGAGGACCTTTTCCTTGGTGTCCTTTACGGCGTGCGGGTTCTGCGAAAGGGTTGGCGACGGACGGGACGCTGCCTTACGTTGAAGCGAGGATGCGTTGGATACGGATGGAGCGAGCGGCGCGGCCGTCATGTTCCTTGCTCCCGCCATATTATCCTATCTCCCGATCACCGTTGCCTCTTTATCGAGAGTAAACATTTCACCACCTGAATTCAAGCGCCGACGCACCATCAGGCAAATGGCCGCAATCACTCCAATGTGAAGCCGGAAGTGCTTCAATCGAAATCCTGGTTCCTCGAGGTTTCGGCGGCGCGGGTGAAATGAACCATCACCTGCTCCTTCAACTCGCCCTCGATGCCGACCGTGGCCATGGCCTTTTCCATGCAGCGCAGCCAGAGGTCGCGCATGGCGGGGCCAATCGGAACATGCTCATGGATTTCGGTCAGGCGTGAATGACCGTGCTTTTGCACATATCGGCTCGGGCCGCCAAAAAAACCCGACAGGTAGTTGAACTGTTCTTCCCGGGAGTGCGCCACGCCGTGGCCCCTGAGGTGCAACAGGTGAAGCTCGTGGGCGCTCGGGTCCTGCTCGATGACGTCGTAGAATGTCTCGACGAGGTTCCGCACACCTTCTTCTTCGCCCAGTTCCTTATAGAGCGTGCGGGTTTTCACGGTTACATCCATCGTGATGTAACTCCTTTCTGCACTGCGGGAAAAGCGGCATACCATCAGGGACGCCGCCCTTCTTTGTCCTAGCGCAACAAACCCTTCCGGGGTTCGCTTGGCGCGGGATCAGGCCGGTATCAATCCGGACCAAGACCAGCTGACGTCGGTGCACCGTCGTCGTATTTCGACAGCCACTCGACCACCGTCGGTCGATAGCGGACAAGGCCCTTATATTCGGCCAGCTCGTTCGGCAGGTCGCGCAGCACCCGGTGGAAACGGCGTGCCCACTTGGGCGATGTTACCAGTTCGTCCATCTTGAGCAGGTAGCAGCGGATCGGGAACAGAAGCGCGTTGGAACGCGGCAGACGGAAGAACATCTGCACTTCGACGCGCAGGTGGACCTTCTGGCCGACGTTTTCCGGCGTCACGGTCGCCCGGTCGGTTCCCCACTTGTGGAAGTTTTCCGGGCTGGTGTCGAGGCGCGAATTGATGGTCATCGTCCAGTTGTGCCGGCGCGAAGGCTGGCCCTGCTGCAATGCCATCAGGAACTTCAGCGCCCGCGTGAACACGCCCATCTGGTGCGCAAGCGGAACCGGTGCATGCCACTCGAAGAAATTCATGCCGATGTCGAAATCGAGCGACCAGTCAGCCTGGGTCGTGACGATGCCGGCATCCATCCACAAATTGTTGTCGCGCTGGTCAAGCACCGCGAAGTCGCCCTGGCTCTGGCGGGTGATGTATTCGAGCGGACCGTACGGCAGCGTCGAGCTGTCACCGAAGGTGAAGTGATCGTCGATGCCCAGGGGGCGGTTGATCCAGTGCCACTTGTCGCCATCGCGGGTCAGGGTGAACAGGTCGGGATAGCTCTTTGCCTTCTCGGTCATGAGAAGCTCGAGCGTGTCCCAACCGGCCAGCTCCATGTGGGGCAGCGACTGGCAGCGCAGCGGATCTTCCGCCAGCACCAGCGCCCGGTCCTGCATCTCCGAGATATAGTGCTCGTCGACGTCGAACAGATGTTCGAAAACCGTGTCTTTCAAACCGGGCACGTGCGGCTCGATATTCACCGAATACATGTACTTGTCTTCGGGAAACGGAAACGGGAAACGCCGGATCTGTTCCGGACTGTTCTTGAACGAATAATCGTCGCGGAACGTTTCCTGCCTGAAATTGATTCCCATGATCTCCTCCTTCTCCCGCCTAGCGCTCAAGTACCAGCGACTTGCCCTCAAAACGCGATACGCAAGGCATGATCTTGCAACCTGACTGGCGATCCTCCTCGCTCAGCCAATGATCGTTGTGCAGGAACTTGCCATCGTGCGAAATCACATTGGTCTCGCACTGGCCGCACACGCCGCCACGGCACAGATAGGGCGGATCGAGACCGGCAGCCTCGATCGCTTCGAGCAAGCTCTCATGTTCGCCGACCTGGATCTCGACGCCGCTGACGGCCAGCCGCACGTCGAAGGGCCTGCCGGGCTGCGGCGCCGCGAAATGCTCGAAATGAACCCGCTCGGCGGGCCATCCCGCAGCGGCTGCGGTATTCCTCACCCAGGTGATCATGCCTGCCGGGCCGCACACATAAAGATGCGTTCCTAGCGGCTGCGTGGCCAGAACCCGCGCAAGGTCGAGCGTCTCGCCGTGATCGTCGCGATAAAGATGGATGCGGGAGCCGTGGCGCTCCCTCAGGACATCGGCATAGGTCGCGAGAGCGTCGTTGCGAACTGCATAGTGCAATTCGAAATTGCCGGTTCCTGCCGCCAACTGGGATGTCTGGGCAACGAAGGGCGTGATGCCGATGCCGCCCGCAATCATCAAATGCTTCTTCGCCCTGAGATCGAGCGAGAACAGATTGACCGGGTTGGAAATGACCATTCGGTCGCCGAGCTTGACCTTGCGATGCATGAAAAGCGACCCACCGCGCCCGACATCGTCGCGCCGAATGCTGACGCGATAATCCCTGGTGTCGAGCGGCGTGCTCATCAACGAATAGGGATTGAGCCTGGTCTTTTCATCGTCGCGCATCTCGACGACGATATGGGCGCCGCCCGAGAATGTCGGCAAAAGTCCGCCGTCGGCCCGTTCGAAGTGGAATCGCTTCACCAATTCGTTGACCGCAACCACGTTGGTTACGACCGCTTCGATCCTGTTCGATCCTGCCTTCAACGGAATATCTCCTCTGTCGGTGGAATCTCGGTCGGGTCCTCCGCGTTGATGCATACGCCCTGGTAAGCTGCGTAACGGCGCGAATAGTGGTCGCGTACGAGAAGAAGCAGGCCACAATGAGAACATGTGCAAGGCTGGGTGGTCACGTTCTCTGTAATGCCCTTGCAGTGCACGCACTGGACGCGGCGGGCCAGCGATCCCCGATGCTCCGTCTGCACCGCCGTGTATTCGATGCCGGCTTCGTTTGCGATCTGCACGATCTGGCCGATCAGGCCTTCGGTTCCGGCCACATAGAGGCGCAAGCCCATGTGGGATTCCCCGAGAAGCTGGCGCAGTCGCGGCAGCGCGGCGGCGAGAGACGGCCCCAGGTAGAAGCGGGCCGGCGAAAGCGCCTTCAGCGCATCGACGTTCTTTGCGCCATCCGGCCCGGCAACGTACATGATCTCGGCCGAGGCAAAAAAGCCGGGTGGCGCCTTCTTGGCGAAGTCCGTGATCGCGGACGCCCCATCGGCGTCCGCGATCAGGAGGTGGTTCTTTCCGGTCTGAGGCGTCAGAACTCCATAGACCGGGCGACTAAGTATCGTCATGACCGGTACACCGTCCAAAGCCTCAGCCCTTTGCCGTCCGCTTCAACTTCTTCGGATCGTCGAACGGCAGCGGGTGAGCCTTTGCCTTGACCTTGCCAGAGGCGTTGTGAACTTCTAGTTCGGTACCCTGAACCGCGCAATCAACATCGAGGCGTACGATCGCCATCGATTTCTTGACCAGCGGCGAATACATCGCGCAAGTCACCACCCCGACCTTCTTGCCATTGCGGTGAACTTCGGCACCCTCGTCGGCCGGCTTGTCGCTGGCAACTTCGATACCGTAGATCTTGAAACGCTCCTTGCCCTTGAGCCGGTAATGCTCTTCGGCGCCGCGGAAGCCGGTCTTGCCAGGGCTAACGGTGAAGTCGAGGCCCAGTTCCCACAACGTATCGCCAGGGCCTTCCTTTTCGAACGGGAAGCGCTGCGAATTGTCGTAGGGGTAGAACAGGAGGTAGCTTTCGACGCGCAACATGTCGAGCGTGGTGAAGCGGCACGGGATGATCCCGACGTCCTTGCCTTCCTCGACGATGCGATCCCAGATCGTGCCTGCATCCTGGCCACGGCAGAAGATTTCATAGCCGCGCTCGCCGGTGTAGCCGGTGCGCGAGATCATCACCGGGAAGCCGAACAGCTGCGTCTGCATGTGGTGGAAGTAGTTGAGGTCGCGGATGCCGGGCACGTACTTGGCCAGATAGTCGACGGCGGTCGGGCCCTGCAGCGACAGGTCGTGCAGATTGTCGTCGAACTGGACGGAGACGTCGCGACCGATGGAGGCACGGGTCAGTTCCTCATGGCCGGAACCGGAGCCGTGCACGACCATCCAGGAGTTGGTGCTGATGCGATAGATAACGCAGTCGTCGGTGAACTTGCCGGCCTCGTTAAGCATGCAGGCATAGACGGACTTGCCAGGATAGATCTTCTCGACGTCGCGGGTCGTCGCCAGATCGATGACGTGGGCAGCCGCAGGTCCGGTGATGTGGACCTTCTTCAGGCCCGAAACATCCATGATGCCGGCCTTGGTGCGGATCGCGACATATTCTTCGTTCGCATCCTTGTCGTAGCTCCAGGCGGTTCCCATGCCGCTCCAGTCTTCCAATTTGGAACCGAGCGCGCGGTGCCTGTCTGCCAAAGTCGAGAAACGCCAGGAAGCGGTCATGCGGTATTCTCCTCCAATCTGTTTTGCTTCAAAGGGCGCATCCTCTTGGCCCGGTATGAAGCTGTCGCGGATATTTGAACGTAAATTTGCTCGAAGGGCAATATCTAAATGCAAGAAATTTTACTGATAGGCAACAGGTTGAAATAGCAGCGATAGTCAAGGTCGAGCGCAGCGCTTGCAACCGCGGCGGTCATTCTTCCTGCTGATTTGCGCTATCGCGGCTCAAGCCCCGCCGTAGGAAATGGTCGTACATTCCAAATCCCGGGCCAAGTCCCGGGAAGCTTGAATGGCCGGCCAGATGCGAAGCGAGTTAAGCCGCTCCTGACATATCGGCATGGCCAGATGCGCGCCATCTGCGAACGTAGCCCCATCTGCAATCGCTGCGGGCGTGCCTGTGATCGATTCAAGGATCGAGCGGCTGCGCCGAGGCAACAGATCCGTGCAACGGGTCATGGCATTCAACACCAGAACCAGCGGAATTTCAAACCCGTTCAGGAAAATACCCGGCTCCGGTTCGCCCGGCAGCCAACCTTCAAGAGCTTCCAGCGCATCATGAAACGCATTCTGCAGCGTGATCGGTGCGTGGCCTTCGTAAAGTTCGGGTAGGGCATTTTCCATCGACGGACCTCCTTAACCTCAGGCGCGAAACACTGCGACATCGGGTTGGCCCGACGCCGTCCTCAGTGGTTTGCGCTTTTCTCCATAGGCAAGATACTTGCACAAAGGTTAAGTTGCGTCCAGATGAATCGAGCACCCCGACATGGTGCTGTCGGCTACCCCCTTCCCTACCTGTCAAGGCTCGGGAATCTGCTCTGCAAGTGCCCAAAACGCTATCGAACGGTCAGTACCCGCACCACCCGAACGAATGGGAAATCTACCCGTCCGGGCGTTTCCGAGACGACGGAAAAGCGTTCTTCTGACTCACTGGCGATATCGGGTGATGCGCCGACCTGCACCACCCGGCAACCGTGGCAAGAGGAGGCCGGGATCGATGCAGGCCGGCAGTGGGAGCAACGAGCCGATGCATGGACGTCTGTTGGAGGAAAGCAAGCCGCTGAGCTTCCGCGAGGATGTGCGCAGCCTGTTGTTCAGGCTGCTGGTCTCGGTGGTGTCCGAACGCGAACCCGAAATGGCCGGCATCCTGACCGGCAAGGTCAGTCTCGACGAGGTCGCCAGCGAACGCCGCATTGCCGCCCTTCAAGCCACCGGCATCTGGTTCCAGCTTGCGGCCATCGCCAATGAATTGCTGGCCATGCGTTCGCGGCGCGAACTGGAACAGGCCGGCGGCGCCGACGAAGTCATCGGCTCGTTCGCAAACGTCATCGGCGAGATCGCCGCGGCCGGCTATTCGGCCGAGGATGTGCAGTCGGTTCTGGGCACGCTTAGCGTCGGCCCCACCATGACCGCCCATCCGACCGAGGCCAAGCGCGTCACGGTCCTGGAAATCCACCGCCGCATCTACCGCAAGCTCACCGAACTGGAGCAGCAGCGCTGGGCGCCGCGCGAGCGCGACCAGTTGATCGACGACCTCAAGAGCGAGATCGAGCTTTTGTGGATGTCGGGCGAACTCCGACTCGAACGCCCTTCGGTCGAGCGCGAGATCGCCTGGGGCCTGCACTTCTTTCGCGAAGTCATTTTCGAGGCGACGCCGAAGCTCTACGACGCCGTCGAGGAAGGGCTTTCGCGCCACTACGCAGAATACGCGATCAAGGTTCCGTCCTTCATGCGCTATGCGTCATGGATCGGCGGCGACCGGGACGGCAACCCGAACGTCACCGCAAAGCTGACCGCCTACGCGCTGAACGAATGCCAGCAGGCGGTGATCGGGTGGTACATCGGTCAGGTTCGCCGCCTTGTGACCGTGCTCAGCGTCAGCGCCAACGTCATCGACATTCCCGAGAGCTTCACCAAGGCGCTGGGGCGCGCGCTGCACCGCAGCCGCGTCGCATCCGAAATCGTGGCGCGCAATCCGGACGAGCCGCTTCGCCAGTTCGCGGCGTCCATGCTCGACCGGCTCCAGGCGATCCTCGGCGAAGGTTCCGCCAAGCCCTACCCGCGCCCCGAGGCGTTCAAGGCCGATCTCGTCGATCTTGAAACCGTCCTTGGCCAGATCGGCGGCAAGCTGGTCGCGCAGCGCTTCGTGCGCCCGCTGCGCCAGCAGGTTGAGAGCTTCGGCTTTCATACTGTCGCGCTCGACATTCGCCAGAACTCCACCGTCGTCAACAAGGTGCTCGAGGAGATCTTCCAGCAACAGAGCCCGGACGATGCTCCGGCTGCCGACACGCCGCAATGGAGCGCCCGCATCCGCGCCGGCCTTCACAATGGCGAGAAACTCAAGCTGAAGCGCTCCAAGCTCTCCGACGATGCGCGCGAACTGCTCGATCTTTTCGACGTCATCCGTGACGCCTCAGGCGGCGGCAACCGCGGCGCTGTCGGCGCCTTCGTGCTGTCGATGACGCGCTCTTGCGACGATCTGCTGTCGGTCTATCTGCTTGCCCAGTACAGCGGGCTTGCCACGGCAGACGACGGCAGCGGCACAATCGGCCTGCAAGTCGTGCCCCTGTTCGAAACCATCGCCGACCTGCGCGCCGCGCCCGACATCCTCGACAAGCTGCTCGATGTCTCGATCGTGCGCCGCACCGTGCGCGATTTCGGCAATCGGCAGGAAGTCATGCTGGGCTATTCGGACTCCAACAAGGACGGCGGCTTCCTTGCCTCCAACTGGGAGCTCAACAAGGCGCAGCGGCGCATCACGGCGCTTGCCACCAAGCGCAAGATCAAGATCAGCTTCTTCCACGGGCGCGGCGGATCGGTGAGCCGCGGCGGCGCACCGACTGGACGCGCCATCGCAGCCCAGCCGGCCGGCACCGTCGGCGGCATCATGCGGGTGACCGAACAGGGCGAGGTCGTCTCGTCCAAGTTCGCCAACCGCGGCACCGGCCTCTACCAACTCGAAATCCTGGCCGCGAGCGTGTTCGCCCACAGCGTCAAGTCGGGCGACGAAGCCGAACTGAAGGACAATCCGGAGTTCAACGAGGCGCTCGAAGCGCTGACCGGCATGTCGCAGGCTTCCTATTTCGGATTGATCAACGAGCCGGGCTTCATCGACTATTTCAACCAGGCCAGCCCGGTCGAAGAGCTTTCCCTGCTCAAGATCGGCTCGCGCCCGGCGCGCCGCTTCGGCGCCAAGACCATTTCGGATCTGCGCGCCATTCCGTGGGTGTTCGCGTGGAGCCAGAACCGCCACCTTTTGACCGGCTGGTACGGCATCGGCAGCGCGCTGAACGCCTTCGTCAACGTCCGCGGCGAAAACGGCCTCTATTTGCTGCAGCAGATGTTCGAGCGCTCGCGCCTGTTCCGGCTGATTGTCGATGAGGTCGACAAGACGCTCTACCAGGCGGACATGGACATTGGCCGGCTCTATGCCGAACTGGTCGACGACAGCGCCACCAGCGAACGCATCTACCAGAAGATCGCCAACGAATATGCGTTGACCCGGCGCATGATCACCGAAGTCAACGGCGGCCTGAAACTGTCGCAGCGCTTTCCTGCCTTCAAGCGCCACTTCGACCGCATCCGGCCGCAGATGGACTCGATCCATCGCCTCCAGGTCCAGCTTCTTCGCGAAGTCCGCGCCAAGGAGCCTGCGCCGGAAAAGCCGAAGCGGGCAGTCAACGCGCTGCTGCTTTCCATCAACTGCATCTCGTCCGGCCTCGGCTGGACTGGCTGACATCACCCAAAAACGCTGAACACCACGCTCGCGCAAAAAAGCGCCACAAGGGAGGAGCCCGATGAATATTCCCGCAAGACCCGGCACAGGTAATGCCCGCTCGTTCTTCCACACCGGCGTCGCCGCCTCTGACCCGGCCGTCAGCGATTCCATCCAGCGCGAACTGAAGCGCCAGCAGGACGAGATCGAACTGATCGCTTCGGAAAACATCGTCTCCAAGGCGGTGCTGGAAGCGCAAGGCTCCGTGCTCACCAACAAATACGCCGAAGGCTATCCCGGACGCCGCTACTATGGCGGCTGCCAGTTCGTGGACGAGGTCGAGGATCTTGCCCGCAACCGCGCCAAGGAAATCTTCAACTGCACCTTCGCCAACGTCCAGCCCAACTCGGGCAGCCAGGCCAACCAGTCGGTGTTCATGGCGCTGATGCAGCCGGGCGACACCTATCTCGGCCTCAACCTCGCCGCCGGCGGCCATCTCACCCACGGCGCTCCGGTCAACCAGTCGGGCAAGTGGTTCAACGTCGTGTCGTATGGCGTCAAGCCCGACACCCATCGCATCGACATGGACGAGGTGCGCGACCTTGCCCGCAAGCACCAGCCGAAGGTGATCCTGGCCGGCGGCTCGGCCTATCCGCGCATCATCGATTTCAAGGCGTTCCGCGAAATTGCCGATGAAGTGGGAGCCAAGCTGTTCGTCGACATGGCGCATTTTGCCGGTCTCGTTGCCGGCGGCGTGCATCCGAACCCCCTCGACCACGCCCATGTCGTCACCACGACGACCCACAAGACGCTGCGCGGCCCGCGCGGCGGCATGGTCCTTTCCAACGACGAAGACATCGGCAAGAAGATCAATTCCGCCGTGTTCCCCGGCCTGCAGGGCGGACCGCTCATGCACGTCATCGCGGCCAAGGCGGTAGCCTTCGGCGAAGCGCTTACGCCCGAATTCAAGACCTATGCGGCCAATGTCGTCACCAACGCCAAGCGGCTTGCCGAAACGCTCGCCAATGGCGGCGTCGACATCGTCTCCGGCGGCACCGACACGCACCTGATGCTGGTCGACCTGCGCCGCAAGGGATTGACAGGCAAAGGCGTCGAAGCCGCATTGGGCCGCGCGCACATCACCTGCAACAAGAACGGCATCCCGTTCGATCCGGCGAGCCCCACCGTCACGTCCGGCGTGCGGCTCGGCACGCCGGCCTGCACCACCCGCGGCTTCACCGCGGACGACTTCGCCCAGGTCGGCCAGATGACGCTGAAGGTCATCGACGGGCTGGCGAAGAACGGAGAAGACGGAAACGGCGCCGTCGAAGCCGCGGTTATGGAAGAAGCGCGCGGCCTGACCCGCCGATACAAAATCTACGACTGATTTCCGTCGCGGCAAGACTGTCATAGACTGCCGAAACCCGGATTGATATCCACCAGCAGGTGGTTCGGGTTTCATTGGCGGGTCCATGACGCAGACGAGCAGACTGAATGTCCTGATCGCGGAGCGAAACCCGCTCGTCATCGCGGCGGTGCGCGACCTTATCGGCCGCGACGAGCGGTTCAGCTTTGCCGGTTCGGTGCAGAGCGGCGATGCCTTCATCGAGGCCGCCGCGAAGCAGCCGGCCGAGTTCGACGTCGCCATTGTCGGATGGCGGCTGTCGGACATGAACGGCGGCGAAGTGCTGATGGAACTGCGGAACCGCCAACTTTCGCCGCGCGTCATCATCTTTTCCAATGACCACGATGTCGGCATCCTCAAGCAATGCGTGCGGCTTGGCGCACAAGGCTTCTGCTATCAGTTCGAGGACCCGCTCATCCTGTTCCAGACGCTGGTGGCGGTCGCCAACGGGCGCATCTGCATTCCTTACACCGACGTCACCAAGATCGGCGAAACCAGGCTGTCCGGCTTGACCACGCGCGAGCTGGAGCTTCTGGGCGTGCTGGCCGACGGCTGGACGAACCTGCAAATCGCCAGCCGAACGGGCATCTCGGAAAATACGGTCAAATACCACCTGAAGAATCTTTACGACAAACTGGGCGTGCGCAGCCGCGCCATGGCGGTCGCGCTTTACGCCAGCGAGAAGAGATCGGGGTCGTAGAGCATTTCCAATAAAAGCGTGAAGCGGTTTTGCGTCCGGAAATGCGGCCAGACAAAAAGACAGAGCCGTAGCTACTAGAGCACTTCCTTCGAGGCAACGGTCGAATCCGCGTTCAGCCGATAGACGATCGGCACGCCGGTGCCGAGTTCCAGCTTGACGATTTCCTCGCCCGACAAGCCGTCCAGCGCCATGATCAGCGCACGCAACGAGTTGCCGTGCGCCGCAACGAGAACCGTCTCCCCGCGCAGCACATGCGGCTGCATGTCGTGCAGGTAGTAAGGCCATACCCGGGCGCCGGTATCCTTCAGGCTTTCGCCGCCCGGAGGGGGCACATCATAGGAACGGCGCCAGACATGGACCTGTTCGTCGCCCCACTTCTTGCGAGCGTCATCCTTGTTGAGTCCGTTGAGGTCGCCATAGTTGCGCTCGTTGAGCGCCTGGTCGGCAACCGTCTTGAGGTCGCCCTGCCCGGTCGCATCGAGGATATGCTGGCAGGTCTTCTGGGCGCGCATCAGCGCCGACGTGAAGGCGATGTCGAACTTCAGGCCCTTGGCCTTCAGCTTCTGACCGGCTGCCTTTGCCTCGGCGTGACCCTGCTCGGTCAGGTCGACGTCGCGCCAGCCGGTGAACAGGTTTTTCAAGTTCCATTCGCTCTGGCCATGGCGCACGAGCACAAGGGTTCCCGACATCATTTCTTCCTTCGCATCAAAAAAGTCGTTCAATTCAGGCCAAGCACGTCGCGCATGGAGTAAAGCCCGGGCTTCTTGCCGCGCGCCCAAAGCGCTGCCTTGACCGCGCCGCGTGCAAAAATCGCGCGGTCGTCGGCGTGGTGCGCAAGGACGATGCGTTCGCCCTGGCCTGCCAGCACCACGGAATGTTCGCCTACCACCGAGCCGCCGCGCAGCGTTGCAAAGCCGATGGTGCCCGCCTTGCGCGCGCCGGTATGGCCGTCGCGCACGCGCACATCGTTGCCGGCAAGCGCAATCTCGCGCCCTGCCGCGGCGGCTTCCCCCAACAGCAAGGCCGTCCCGGAAGGGGCATCCACCTTGTGCTTGTGGTGCATTTCCAGAATCTCGATGTCGAAATCCTCGGCATCGAGCGCGCGCGCCGCCTGTTCCACCAGCGCGGCAAGCAGGTTGACGCCGAGGCTCATATTGCCGGACTTGACGATGGTGGCATGGCGGGCGGCAGCGGCGATCTTCGCATCGTCTGCCGTCGAGCAACCGGTCGTGCCGATCACATGGGCAATGCGCGCCTGGGCGGCATAGCCGGCGAACTCGACCGATGCCGCCGGCGCCGTGAAATCAAGCACTCCGTCCGCCTTGGCAAAGGCAGGCAGCGGGTCGTCACCGACCGTCACGCCAATTGCACCGAGACCGGCCAGTTCGCCGACATCCTTGCCAAGCGCCGGAGAACCCGCCCGCTCAATCGCGCCGACAATCTGCGCGCCTGCGGTTTCGCGGATGGCACGCACCAGCGCTTGCCCCATGCGGCCGCCGGCGCCCACCACAACAAGCCCCATGTCGCCCATCAGTTTCTCCCAGCCACCTTCTTGGCGCGCCGCTTGACCGGCTGCTTTTCATCCGCCTTGTCGTCGATCAGGCCGAGGCCCTTGCCTCCCTGCAGCCGATGGAAGCGCGCATAGGCGCTGTGCGGGTCCGCCATCAATGATGCGTGCGTGCCTTCCTCGATGACCCGCCCCTGCTCCAGCACCACGATGCGGTCGGCGTTGACGACGGTGGAGAGGCGGTGCGCGATGACGATGGTGGTGCGCCCCTGCATCACTTCGCCCAAGGCCTGCTGGACCCGTGCCTCGGACTCGTTGTCGAGCGCCGAAGTCGCTTCGTCGAGAAGCAGGATCGGCGCCCGCCGCACAATGGCGCGGGCAATGGAAACGCGCTGGCGCTGTCCGCCGGAAAGGTTTGCGCCGTTCTCGCCGATCTGGGTGTCGTAGCCTTCAGGCTGCTGGCGAATGAATTCGTCGGCTGCTGCCCGGTCCGCAGCCTGCTCGACCTCCGCATCGCTCGCATCAGGCCGGCCATAGCGGATATTGTCGCGGATGGAGCCTTCGAACAGATAGGGCTGTTGCGAAACGTAGGCGATCGACTGGCGCAGCGATCTCTTGGTAACCTTGGAAATATCCTGGCCATCGATCTCGATCTTGCCGCCATCGAGGTCGTAAAAGCGCTGCAGCAAGGCCACCAGCGTCGTCTTGCCGGCCCCCGAAGCTCCAACGATTGCCGTTGTCTTGCCGGCGGCTGCGGTAAAGTTCACCTTGTGCAGGACAGGATTATTCTCAGTGTAGGCGAACGAAACGTCCTTGAAGCGAACCTCTCCTTGCTCGATCTTCGCTGCAACCGCGCCCGGCACATCTCTTTGCCTGGGCTCGAGGTCGAGCAATTCGTAGATCATGCGCGCATTGACCAGGGCCCGCTCGAGGCCGACCTGCGTGCGCGCCAGACGTCGCGCCGGATCATATGCAAGCAAAAGCGCTGTGATAAATGCCAGCACATCGCCCGGCGGATGGTTGGTGGTCGCGGCCTGATAGGCGGCAAATCCGATGACGCCGGCCACCGCAAAGCCGGCCAGCATTTCGGTGAACGGCCCCAGCCGCTCCGAGACACGGGCAATCTTGTTGTAGCGGGCTTCCGCCAGATCAACCAACTCCCCGACCCGGACAGAGAGTTGGTCCTCCATGGTGAACGCCTTGACCACGGCAATGCCCTGCACCGTCTCCTGCATGGCTCCGATGAGATGCGAATTGATGGTGACCGACTCGCGGGTCACGCGACGCACCCTGCGCATGATGTAGTTGACGGCCCAGACCAGCGGCGGCCCAACCACCAGTACGGACGCGGCAAGATAAGGCTGTTGCCAGACCATCACGCCGATCAGGCCGATCAGGCTGACGATATCGCCGGCGACCGAGCGCAACGTCAGGCCCATCAGGTCGCGGACGCCGCCCACATTCTCGTTGATACGCGCCGCCAACCGGCCGGAGCGCGTCTCGTTGAAGAAATCGACGCCCAGCCGCATCAGATGCTGGAACACCCGCTTCTGGTAGCGTGCGACGACATTGTTGCCGATCTTGGCCAGCGTGACGGCCTGACCGTAGTTGGCGATGCCGCGAACAAAGAAAATCAAGATCACGCTGCCGCAGATGATGGGCGCGCGCTCATACATGCGATGGACGAAGATGTCGTCGACCAGCGGCTTCATGATCCATGCGGCAAGGCCAGTCGTCGCTGCCATGACGGCGAGGCAGATGATGGTGACGATATACAGACCGAGATATTCGCGCCCGTTTTCGCCAAAGATGCGCTTAAGCACCGCGAAGACTTCGCCGGGCGCAGGCTTGCTGTTGTTGTTTGCGACGGTCAAAATTCGGTCCGCTGCGTCTGTCTCACCAAGGAGCGCCGGGCGGCGTCCGGCCCTCTCTTAGAGCATCGGGCCTGAAAGTGGAAACCGCTTTTCAGGCAATCCGCGCGCCATCTTCGTCATGTTGCCGTCCGGTTACGCCTGCCAACGCCGTCCCGACGTCTCGACGCCGAATTTACGCGGTGCGCGCGCAAAGGCTGCAAGCCCGGCAAGTGCCGCCAACGGGTGCGTGATGACATAGACCGGAATGGTGCGCAGCAACTCGCTGTGCGGGGCCTTGTCTTCAAAGGCGGCGCGGAAGTTGCCGGCCTTGAGCGCCGGCACGATCTTCTGGGCGATGCCGCCGGTCAGGAATACGCCACCACGGCTCATGAACACCAGGGCCAGGTCGCCGGCAGTGCGTCCGAGGCAAGTCGCGAACATGGAAAGCGTTTCGACGGCAATTTCATCGGTGCCGGCCAATGCAGCGGCGGTGATATCGGCGGGCACGCTCAGCCTGGCGGCTTTGCCGTCGGTCTTGGCGATTGCCCGATAAGTGTTGACCAGGCCGCGCCCGCACAGGATCTGCTCTCCCGAAACGCGCCCCTCGATCGTCTCGATGTTGGGAAAAACCGCATAGTCGCGAGGTGTGCGCGGCCCGATATCCATATGGCCGCCCTCACCCGGGATCGGCACCCAGCCGCCAAAGGCGTGGACAAGCCCGGCAACGCCAAGACCCGTTCCGGGACCAAGCACGACGCGCCCGGCATTCGGCTCCGGTGCGCCGCCGCCGATCTGTTCCATATGCTCTTCGCCAAGCGCGACGACGGCCAGCGCCTGCGCCTCGAAGTCGTTCAGCACCACGACATCGCCCAGCCCGAGGGACGACAGCATCTGCCGCGGCTTGACGATCCACGGGCAGTTCGTCAGCGGGATTTCGTCAGCCTCGACAGGTCCCGCAACGGCAAGCACGGCCGACTTGGGACGTATGCTCGAGCGATCCAGCACTGCGGCGCGGATGGCGTCGTCGATGGTGGCGTAATCGGCCGTCTTGACGATCCGCGGTTCGCCAGCCTCCGACTTCTCATCGGCAATCACCGAAAAGCGCGCATTGGTGCCGCCGATATCCCCGATGAGGACCGGAAAGCGCAGCGTTTTTGTAGCACCTTCTTCCGCCATAGCCGTTCTCAGTTCGTCACCGTCCGCCCGACGGCCTCCGGTTGACTAAAGCGCGAGGCACTTCGACTCGTTCGTTTTGCGCATGCCGTGATCCCGAAACCGTTTCCCGCTTTCGGGCGACATGCTTTAGCGCATCGACTCGAAAAGGGAAATCGCTTTTCGCTCGGCCTTCTTAAATCGATTGAAGGAAGCAGGCCCGCCCGTTAATTGCCGGGCCGGGGCCGCGGCAACGGCACGCCGATATCAGGCGTCGGGGCAAAGGCGCTGATCGAGGAAGGCAGCGCCGCGCCACCGGCTG
The DNA here is from genome assembly GCF_001427285.1 of Mesorhizobium sp. Root552. Lineage (GTDB taxonomy): Bacteria > Pseudomonadota > Alphaproteobacteria > Rhizobiales > Rhizobiaceae > Mesorhizobium. Next base: position 20,679 of record NZ_LMFV01000023.1, on the reverse strand, counting down.
CGGAGGCGGTCACGGGTTGCGCGGTCGATATGGTCGCAGCCCCGCCATTGACCGGATAGGTTACCGCCGCAATCGATACCGGGTCCGGCGCGTTCAGCACCGCCCGGCAAGCCTTGGGCAGGGACGCCATGGTCATGATGTCACGCGCCTTGGGCGCATCCGGGTTCTTGTTCGGCCGCCACGGCTCCTCGGTGAACCACCACGCCAGCGACTTGTCGCAGCCGTCGCTTGCCGGCGTCGCTTCCTGCCGCTTGCAATCGGGCGAGCCCGGCTGGCAACCGATACGGACATGGAAATGATAGTCGTGGCCCCAGAACGGCCGCACCTTGCGCAGCCATGAACGATCGCCGGTCACCGTGTCGCACAGTTTCTTCTTGATGCCCGGATTGACGAGGATGCGCTCGACCTCCGGATAGCTCGCCGCGCGCTTCAACAAGCGCTCGTGCGCCGGCGTCCACAGCTTGTCGATGACCCGATGCGTCTTTTCATTGACAAGCGAGGTCGCGCTCATGTTCTCGCGCTCGCTTGCGCTCAGCCGCCGGTCCGGCATCGGCGTGAACCAGATGTCGGCATCGAGGCCAATCTGGTGCGAGGCATGCCCGGTCATCATCGGGCCGCCGCGCGGCTGCGAGATGTCGCCCAGCAACAGGCCCGGCCAGCCGTCGGCAACGGCAGCGCGCGACAGCTTCTCGATCAGGGCAATCATCGTCGGATGCCCCCAGCGGCGGTTGCGCGAAAGGCGCATCGCCTGCCAGGTCGGGCCATCGGTGGCGATCGCAACGCCGCCGGAAAAACAGCCCTTGGAATAGAAGCCTATCGATTGCGGCGCAGTCGCCGCCGGCAGATCCTTGGCGCCAAACAAGTTCTTCGCCAGTTGCTCGGCCTGCGCCTGGGGCGCGCCCGAAACCGAAGCGGCAAGCAGCGCTGCACCTGCAAAGACGGCCTGCGCAAACCGGCCAGCCATTGATCGCATCGTCCGCTTCATCAAGGTCGAAGTCCCCGCAATCCCATTTCCCCCGCCTGTCTCCAAAAGGCAGAAGCAGTGCGAATCACATCATGAAGCCAACTGCGACCGGATCAAGGCCGTTTCATCGGGCTGCGCGCTTCGCCGTCGGCCCAGTTGCCCTTCGACCACATGTCGTCCAGCGCGCTGCGGTAGTTCGGAAAGCCGAACGAGAAGCCGCCAGCCTTGATCGCGGCGTTGGAAACGCGCTTGTTCTCGCCATAGAACGAGCGCGCCATCGGCGTCAGTTCCGCATCTTCGAAGGCGATTTCCGGCGGCGGCTCGACGCCCATCAGGTGAGCCGCATAGGTCACCACATCCTGCGGCGGCGAGGGCTCGTTGTCGGTCACGTTGAAGATGCCGCCACGGTCCTGCCCGGCAAGATGCAGCAAGGCCCCTGCAATATCCTCGACATGGATGCGGTTGAACACCTGCCCAGCCCTCACCAGCCGCCGCGCGGTGCCTTCCTTGAGGTTTACCAGCGCGTTGCGGCCCGGACCGTAGATGCCGGACAGCCGCAAGATCGCCACCGGCAGCCCTGTCTCCTCGCCAAGCGCGAGCCATTTTTTCTCGGCCTCCACCCGCATCATGGAACGGCGCGAGACCGGCCTGCACTCCGCCGTCTCATCGACCCAGCCGCCGCCATAGTCGCCATAGACGCCCACCGTCGACAGATAGCCGATCCATTTCAGCCCTGGCATCGCCTGCCTGATCGCGGTGCCGGCTGCATTCAGCACCGGGTCGCCGGCCTCATCGGGCGCGACGGAAACGACCAGATGAGACGTGCCGGCAAGCGCATCCGAAATCTGCGGCGTCAGCGCACCCTTGAACTCCAGCGGCCTGATGCCCGCCGCCTCCAGCGCGGCAAACTTTTGCGGCGCGCGCGTCGTGCCGTAGACCGGCGTCCCCTCCGGACATATCCGGGCAAACGCCTTGCCGGAATAACCGGCACCAAAAATGAAGACCTGCTCCACTGTCACAACCCGATCTCCTTTTGGGAAATGCCGTCCAAGGCTTGCTGCCATTCTTCGCACACGCCGTCGTCGCCTTCCAATGCCAATGCGACATCGGCGCACGCATTGAATTCGGCTTCCGGCAACAGTCTGGACAAGGCCCAGACGGCAGCGCCGCGCACCAGCGGCGAAGCGTCCGAGAGCAGGCCCGTCACCTGGCCCGCCAGAGCCGGATCGGCGCAATTGCCCGCCGCGATCAGCACATTGCGGATGAAGCGGTCGCGGCCGATACGCTTGACCGGCGAACCGGAAAAGAAGGTACGAAAGGCGGCATCGTCCAGTTCCAGGAGATCGCTCAGCTTCGGCTCGCGCAAATCCTCGCGCGCCGCCAGCTTGGCCTCCGAAGCCATCTGGGCGAACTTGTTCCACGGACAGGCTGCGAGGCAGTCGTCGCAGCCGTAAATCCGGTTGCCGATCGCCTCGCGGAACTCCAGCGGAATCGGCCCCTTGTTCTCGATGGTGAGATAGGAGATGCACCGGCGGGCATCGAGCCGGTAGGGTGCCGGGAAGGCATCGGTCGGACAGGCGTCGAGGCAGGCATGACATGAGCCGCAATGATCGGCCTCACGCGTATCCGCCACCAGCTCGGCGGTGGTGAAAATCGAGCCAAGAAACAGCCATGAGCCATGTTCCCGGCTGACCAGATTGGTGTGCTTGCCCTGCCAGCCGACGCCCGCCGCCTCGGCCAGCGGCTTTTCCATCACCGGCGCGGTATCGACGAACACCTTCACGTCGCCGCCCGCCTTGGCCACGATCTTGCCGGCGATTTCCTTCAGCCGTCCTTTCATCACATCGTGATAGTCGCGGTTGCGCGCATAGACCGAGACCGCGCCCCGGTCGCGGCGCTCCAGCAATTCGCGCGGATCGTGCTCGGGCCCGTAATTCATGGCGAGCACGATGACCGAGCGCACCTCCGGCCACAGCGCCGACGGGTCGCCGCGCCGGTCCAGCGTCTCCTCCATCCACCCCATCGAGCCGTGGAAACCCTCGGCGACAAATTGCGCCAGCCTTGACGGCGCAAGCGGGATTGAATCGGGGGACGTCACCGCCACGACGGCAAAGCCAGCGCGCTCAGCCTCGCGGTCGATCAGCCCACGCAGTTTCTGGGTGTCAGAAGTCAAGGTCCGCATAATGCGACACCGGCGACAGGCCGCGCACGCGGTCAGACAAAAGCGAACGGAACGAAGGGCGCGACTTCACCCGTGTGTACCATTCGCGCGCAGCGCCATGGTCGCGCCATTCGATCTCGCCAAGATAGTCGAGCACCGACAAGGTGGCCGCGGCGGCGAGATCAGCGTAGGTAATGCGGGGACCCGCCAGCCAGGGCCGCGTGCCGGCCAGCCAGTTTGTATATTTCATATGCTGCTTGATGTTGGCGCGCGCCGCGCGAATGGCGGTGGAATCCGGCGATCCGCCACCGACCTCCTGTGGCATCAGCGGCTTCAGCACGCGCTCACGCACCAGATGCCTGGTAACTTCGCTCTCGGTCTTGGTGAGATACCAGTCGGTCAGCCGGCGGATTTCGGCGCGCTCCATCGGCCCTTCGACGAACAGGCGCTTGTCGCGCTTCAGAACGCCGCGCGTCTCGTCCAGATATTCCGCAATCACCGCAGCGCCGATAATCGGCACGTCGCCTTCAGCCAGCAGGATCGGCAAGGTTCCCGCCGGATTAAGAGCCAGGAATTCCTTGCGCCGTGTCCACGGCTTTTCCTCGATAAGGGCCAATTCTTCGCCATATTCGCCGAACGCGAGCCGGACGAATCGACAGGAGGCGGACATCGGATGGTGAAAAAGTGTCAGCATGGTCTCTTGGATCAGAAGCGTACTGGCGAATCGCCTAACGCGCCGGTAAGTCTTGGCAGCCTGAATGAGCAGGCTGTCAAGCTGCTGCGAGCTATAGGATCAGTTCGGCGACATGACAAGCAAACCGGGACGAACTGAGCATGCAAAGCCAGACAATCATCGAAGCCTTGCTGCTCGGACTGCTGGAAGGCCTGACTGAGTTCATTCCTGTTTCCTCGACCGGGCATATCCTGCTGGCGGGCCACTTCCTTGGTTTCAAATCGACCGGCAAAGCCTTCGAAGTGCTGATCCAGCTCGGCGCCATCCTCGCCATTCTAAGCGTCTATGCCGGCCGTTTCTGGACCTTCCTGAAGCGGCCCGACAGGTTCCGGCTGATCGGCGAAACCATCATCGGCGTGCTGGCCTCCCTCGTCTGGATGGGCGGCTGCGCATTCGAGCTGGCAGCCTCGGCAGTACGGCGCAGGAAGCCCAACCTGTTCCTGCCACCGGAACTGCCCAACGATCCTGCCGTCAAGATGATGGTCGGGCTCGCCATCGGCTTTTTGCCGGCTGCCATCATCGGCGTGCTGGCGCATGATTTCATCAAGACGGTACTGTTCGAAACTCCGAAGCTGATCTGCATCATGCTGATCCTCGGCGGCATCGTCCTGCTCTGGATCGACCGGCTCGACCTGAAGCCGAAATATGCCAGCGTCGCCGAGTTTCCGCTTTCGCTCTACCTCAAGATCGGCCTGTTCCAGTGCCTTGCGATGATCCCCGGCACGTCGCGCTCGGGCGCCACCATCGTCGGCGGCCTGCTCATGGGCGCCGACAAGCGCGCCGCGGCGGAATTCTCGTTCTTCCTCGCCATCCCGACGATGCTCGGCGCCTTCACGCTCGATCTTCTCAAGAACTGGAGCGTGCTGTCGTCGGCGGATTTCCCGATCATCGCGACCGGGTTTGTCGCCGCCCTCGTCATGGCCGTCATCGTCGTGCGCAGCCTGCTCGGCTACGTTTCACGCCACGGCTATGCGCTGTTCGGCTGGTGGCGGCTGATCGTCGGCGGCCTCGGCCTCACAGCCCTTCTCATCTGGGGTTGAACAAGAGGCCGCCTAGGTTGCTTAGCCGGCCGGCTTGCGCTGGAACTGGCCGGCAGCGCGGAAACGCCACAGATAACTGGGCAGGATAGTGCCGAGCGACTGCGGCTGGATACCAAGCCCCGTCAGCGTCCTGCCCGACTTGAGCGCCTCGTCGGAGACGACGTTGTTCGAGCGCAGTTGCGTGACCTGGTCGCGGGTCAGCAGCGGATTGGGCAGCAGGCCGAGAATGGAAGCCTGCATCTCGGCAACCCACCACGGCACGGGAACCAGCAAGCGCTTGCGGTCGATGACGGTTAGCAGTTCCTGCATGCATTCCTTGAAGGTCAGGACGTTTGGCCCGCCAAGCTCGTAGACCCGGCCGCCCGCGACCGCACCATCCACCGAACGCGCAATGGCCTCAGCGACATCGGCAACGTAGACGGGCTGGAATTGCGTCGCGCCGCCGCCGATGAGCGGCAATGCCGGCGAATAGCGGGCCATGGCCGCGAAGCGGTTGAAGAAGCCATCCTCAGGGCCGAAATTGATCGAAGGCCGGAAGATCACCGCGTCCTTGATCGTCTCGAAAACCGCCTTTTCGCCTAGCGCCTTGGTGCGGGCGTAGGCGGATTCGGAATTCACGTCAGCGCCGATGGCCGACACATGGGTCAGGCCCGCGCCGACGGAACGGGCGGCCTCGGCAATGGCGCGCGCGCCGAATTCATGGACGGTGCGGAATTTCTGGCGGCCGCTTTCGTGCAGGATGCCAACAAGGTTGATGACATGGTCCGCGCCGATCACCGCCTGATCGACCGACCAGCGCACGCGCAAATTCGCCTGCACCGGCTGGATCTGGCCGACATTGCCTAGCGGCTGGAGATGGCCGGCCAGGTCGGGCCGGCGGCATGCGGCGCGGATGCGGTAGCCACGCTTGGCGAGTGCCCGCACGACATGGCGTCCGACAAAACCCGAGCCGCCGAAAATGACCACGAGCTTTGGGGTTTGCAGGATTTCGGTCATGTCTGGCTCCGGCTATGCGCCCCGGTCTTGCCGGTGCTTGGCTGAAGCCGCTTCATAATCCGTTTCGCGCCGAAGGCAAAGTGCGTTCGGTGGTCGCTGGACACCCATTCCCGCCCGAGGTGTGTGGAGATTCAGGTCAGGGTGAGCCGAACAGGGCGGCTTTCGAGAACCGGAGCGGCGTGCACATGAAGCTACATGAGCACCGGAAGCACAGAAAGACGCCATTTGCAGGCCATCTTCACCTGAATCTCACGAAGATCAGAACTCCCTGCCGATCCTTGCATCAACCGAATGCCGGTTGGCGCCACGGATGACGAAGAAGAACAGCATCGCCGACCAGAGGATCGACTTTTCCGCGCCGGAAATGCCCTGGTCCATGGTCACCCAGTGGAACCAGACCGTGACCAGAAGCACGACCAGGCCGGCCAGCGCCGACGGGCGCGTCAGGAAGCCGAGCGCAATGAAGATGCCGCCGAAGAACTCAGTGCAGGCCAAGAGCAGCGACCAGAACGCACCGGGATAAAAGCCCATCCCCTCGACCATTTCGGCAGCGCCGAACGGATTGACGATCTTCTGCGAGCCATGCAGCGCGAGAAAACCGCCGGTTACGAGGCGCAAGACCGTTTCGGCGCTGTCGTGAAGAGCCGAATAGATCCCGCGCAAGGCAGGGACGATGAGGCGCGGCGACTTGGTTTCGGTGGTAACTGACATACATGATCCTTCGTTGTGTGCTGTAGCGCACACATCCGACCGTAAGGCTCACGGTCAAATAAAATAAAGTTGAACTATGTAGTCAACTTTATTTGCCGGCGAAAGAGCTTCATTCCGAGTAACGCGAGGCGAACTCGGAAATGCGCTGGACCACCTCCCTGGAAACGGTAACGCCGCGCGCCACCGCCTGCTCCGAAGCTTCCGAGCGCGAGCGGCCGGGAATATGCACGCCATATTGCCGCCGCAGGCGGTCCAGTTGGTCCTTCATCCGGCTTTCGAAATCCGGATCGAGCAGCTTCGGCTCGATGGCGACGATGAAAAGCCCCGTTCCCGGACTTTGCGCTCCCTCGGTGAAGGAGGGAGCATCAAGCGACCAGTTCGCGCCGGTCAGTCCCGCCGCCAGCACCTCGACCATCAGCGCGATATTGGCCCCGCGATCGCCGCCAAAGGCCAGAAGCGCGCCTTTCATCGCGGCTTGCGGGTTGGTGGTCGGATTTCCGCTTGCATCGATCGCCCAGCCCTGCGGGATGCTGCGATCCTCCTCGGCCGCCTGGCGAATGCTGACGAAGGCCGTTGCACTCGACGCCTGGTCGATCACCAGCGCCGGGCCATTTGCCGACGGTGCGGCGAAGGACAAAGGGTTGGTGCAATAGACCGGCTTCACCGACCCCGACCCGGTAAGCAGCGCCGGACCGTTGGTTGCCGCCAGCGCCACCAGCCCTTCGGCAGCCAGTCGCCCGGTGAAATAGCCGAGCGCGCCGCAGGTATAGGCGTTCTTCTGCGCGAATAACGAAATGCCGAACAGCCGCGCCGCCTTGGCGAGGTCGGCAAAAGTCCTGTCGAAACCGGTGTGTGCGACGCCGCCCTTGGCATCCGAGCGGAACACCGCCAATGCAGGCCGCGTCACGACCGCTTCCGCCTTGCCGTTGATGCGGCCGGCTTCAAGCGCTTCGAGATAATCGACGAAGTGCGACAGGCCGACGGTGCGGTAGCCTTCCGCTTCGGCCGCCACAGCAGCAGCGGCTATTGAGCGGGCAACCTCGTCGCTGGCGCCTGCGCCAAGTGCTGCCATGCGGCAAAGACCTGTCGCCTGTTCGAGACTAAGCTGCATCACCTGCTCTTGCGCTGCTTCCTCAGGACCCTGCATATCCCGGGTCAGCCGACCCGGGTCGGGATACGCGCCTCAAGCCGGCGGAAGGCAAGCACGATGATACCCGTGATGGCCATATAGACCACCGCCAGCAGGAGCAAGGGTTCATAGGTGACGAAGGTATCCTGCCGCACCCGCGAGGCCACGGCATAGATATCGACCATGGTGATCGTCGCCACCAGCGGCGTCGCCTTCAGTTGCAGCACCGATTCTCCCGCCAGCGTGGGCAAGGCGCGCTGCAGCGCCTGCGGCAGCCAGATGCGGCGGAACGCCGTCCAGCGGCGCATGCCGAAAGCGCGGGCGGCTTCCAGTTGTCCCCTCGGCACGCCGGCAAACGCGCCGCGCATCACCTCGCCTTCATAACCGGCAAAGGACAGCGTCAGGGCCAGCACGCCGTAGGGCCATGCCTGCCTCAGATACGGCCACAGGAACGAGTCGCGTATCCACGGTATCTGCGGAAACAGCGAACCGAGGCCGTAATAGAGCAGCCACAACTGCAAAAGCAGCGGCGTGCCGCGAATGATGGTGCAGAACGTCCTCGCCGGCACGGACAGGAACCACGGGCCGGCCGCCTGCGCGAGCCCCAGCGGTATCGCCAGCGCTATGCCGAGGATCGACGTCACGACCAGAAGCCAGATCGTGCGCCAGATGCCTTGCATGGCCAGCGGCAGATAGGCCGGCAGCCAGTCCCAGCGCAGGTAGAAGATCGACGCCAGCACGATCGCTAGCGCGATGATGAGAAGCACGACGCGGTGCGGCTGCAGCCAACCCGCAGCGCCCTTTCCCGTCGTTCCCGCCGTCGCCTCGCTCGCCATCAGCGCGTCTCCGACAGTTTCGGCGTGCCGCACCGCGCCCATCGCTCCACGCGGGCGATGATGACGTTGGAGAACAGCGTCAGCGCGAGATAGAGCGCACCGGCGGCGAGGAAGAAGGTGAAATAGGCCTTGGTCGCGCCAGCCGCCAGCCGCGTCGTCTGCGTCAGTTCGTTGAAGCCGACGATGGCCAGAAGCGCGGTGTCCTTGGTGGCGATCAGCCACAGATTGGCAAGGCCCGGAATGGCGAAGGGCAGCATGGCCGGCAAGGTGATGCGTCGCAACAACAGGCCGGGCGGCATGCCATAGGCGCGCGCCGCCTCGATCTGCCCTTGCGGAATGGACAGGATCGCGCCACGCAGCACTTCGGTCGAATAAGCGCCCTGCACGATGCCCAGAACGCCGATGCCGGCGACCAACCCGTTGATGTCGACCGGCTGGTGCCCGAAGGCGATGAGAATGCGGTTCACCAGGTCGGTGCCGGCGAAGTAAAGCATCAGGATCAGCACCAGTTCGGGCACCGCGCGCACGACCGTCGTGTAGAGCCCCAACAGGTCGCGCACCACCGGCCCGCCATAGAGCCTGCCGTAAGCCCCGCCGATGCCGATCAACAGGCCGAGCCCGTAGGCGCCCAATGCGATCTGCACGGAACTGAGCAAGCCGCGCAGCAGGTTGCCTCCCCAACCCGGAGGCTCAAGCGCCAGAAGGTCGAAGATACCGGATGCAGCGGCGGGTATGATTGCGCCGATCAGCTTCGCCTCCAATCACTGGCGATGGCCGAGAACAAGAAATTGCGCCAAGAGTGCCCGGCGCCGTCACGGGCGCCGGGCATAAGGCAGCACTCAGGCTGTCTCAATTCGACTGGGTTTCGTCACCATAGATGTCGAAGTCGAAGTACTTCTTGGTGATCTCGGCATATTTGCCGTTGGCGCGGATGCCCTTGATCGCTTCGTTGATCTTGCCGGCAAGCTCTGTGTCGCCCTTGCGCACGCCGGCGCCGACGCCCGGTCCGAGCACTTCGAGGTCAGGCGCGACATAGCCCTTGAGATCGCAGCAGGCCTTGCCCTGGTCCGATTTCAGGAAGGCGTCGAGCGCAATCGAATCGGCCTGCGTCGCGTCGATGCGGCCGGCAACGAGATCCTGGTTGGCCTCGTCCTGCGTCTGGTATTCCTTGATCTCGGAAGCGCTGCCGCCAAAATGCTTCTTGGCATAGGCGGCATGGACGGTAGAAACCTGAACGCCGAGGATCTTGCCCTTCAGGCCTTCCGGCGTCGCGTCGAAGGTCTGGTCCTTCGGCCCGATCACGGCGGTCGGCGTGTTGTAGTACTTGACGGAGAAGTCGATCTCCTTCTGGCGTTCGGCGGTGATCGACATCGAATTCATGATCGCGTCGATCTTGTTGGTCTTGAGCGCCGGGATGAGGCCGTCCCACGGGATCGGCGTCAAGACGCAGTCGAGCTTGGCTTCGCCGCAGATCGCCTGCACGATCTCCACTTCCCAGCCGCCCCAGTTGCCGGAGGCATCCTGCGAATAGAAGGGCGGATAGGCTTCCGGCGAAAAGCCGACCTTGACCTGCTGGGCGCTCGCCGAAACCGTTCCGGCAAGGGCAATGACGGCGGCGGCTATCGCTGCCTTCAAAAATGTCTTCATGCTCCATTCTCCCATTTTGACTTGGACTTTCTGTCCGGTTTTTCTTGATGCGGGCATTCACCCGACATTGCGTAGAAACTGCTTCAGCCGGTCGGATTTCGGCGAACCGAAAAGTGCGGCCGGCGGGCCCTCCTCCTCCACAACTCCATTGTAAAGATAGACGATATGGGTCGCGACCTCGCGCGCGAACTTCATCTCGTGCGTCACCAGGACCATGGTGCGCCCCTCGCGCGCCAGATCGCCGATCACCTTCAAGACCTCGCCCACCAGTTCCGGGTCGAGCGCCGAGGTCGGCTCGTCGAACAGCATCACGCGCGGCTGGATGGCAAGCGCGCGCGCAATCGCCGCCCGTTGCTGCTGGCCGCCCGAAAGGAAAGCCGGGTATACGTCGCGCTTTTCCGCCAGCCCGACGCGCGCCAGAAGCTTCTCGGCCTCGGCTACCGCCTGCTCCTTCTTCACGCCCAGCACGTGAACCGGCACCTCGATGACGTTTTCCAGAAGCGTCATGTGGCTCCACAGGTTGAAGCTCTGGAACACCATGCCAAGCCGCGAGCGTATGCGCTCGATCTGGCGCCGGTCAGCCGGCTGCGTGTTGCCGTGGCTGTCGGCTTTGAGGCGGATTTCCTCGCCATTGACGCGGATGATGCCGCTGGTCGGGTTCTCGAGGCAGTTGATGCAGCGCAAGAGCGTCGACTTGCCCGAACCGCTGCCGCCGATGATAGCGATCACGTCGCCGTCGCGCGCCGACAGCGACACACCCTTCAGGACGTGCAGTTCGCCGAACTTCTTGTGCAGGTTTTCGACATGGATGGCTTCGGCTGCGCCCTGTGCGGACGAAGGCTGCGAAAGGGAAACGGTTTCCCCATGACTCATGCCGGCACCGCCCTGCGGGGCCGAAACTTCGTCAGGCGCTGGACTTTTTTACCCATTACCCGCCACTAACGATTACTCCCACCGCAAGATGGACCGTTCCGCTCGCACTCGTCAACCCGCAGCCGCAGAAGCCAAACGACGTATGCGCACGTCCCGGCTACGGGTCCACCGCAGTCAAGCCGATTGACACCGCTCGAAAGAAGGCGCAACGGGCATGGTGGCGGTCATCGGACCGTCACAGGACCGAAGGAAACATGATGGACCCGGACAGTCGAAGTCCCGCTTCAGACCCGTCCGCCGCGCGCAGCCTCTAGTTCAAGGCTCCTCCGGCGGTGCGAAACCTTGCCGGAAGGAGCTAGAAATGCTGCGTATCTATGCAGGCCAGAACGGCCGCCTCGCGACCATCGACACCCTCGACCAGCCCGAAGCCCCCGGCATCCTTTGGCTCGACCTCCTCAATGCTTCCAATGACGACGTGAAGCGCATAGAATCCCATCTCGGCATTAGCATCCCGACGCGCGACGAGATGGCGGAAATCGAGCTTTCCGACCGCCTCTACCATGAGGACGGCGCCGAGTTCATGACCATGACGACCGTCACGGAAATCGACAGCGACCATCCCGTCAAGGCGCCGATCACCTTCATCTTGAAGGGTCAGTCGCTGGTCACAGTGCGCCACATGGAATCGAAGCCGTTCCTACAGTATGTGGCCAAGGTGCAGCGCGGCATCGCCGAGCCCTGCGTGTCCGGCGAAAGCGTCATGCTGGGCGTGATCGAATCCATCATCGACCGGATAGCAGACACGCTGGAGCGCATCGGCGACGAAACCGACGCGGTTTCGCGCGAAGTTTTTCGCAACAAGGCCGGCAACGCGACCAAGATGACGCGCGACCTGCAATCGCTTATCGAGCACATCGGCCGCAAGGGCGATTTGCTGGCAAAGCTTCGCGAAAGTCTTGTCAGCATCCTGAGGCTCACCGCCTATCACAGCGCGATTGCCACCAACGGGCTGTCATCGGAAACGCCTCGCCGCAAATCGAAGAAGGATGCGAGGGAGCGCCTCAAGCTGGTGCAGCGGGATGCCTCCTCGCTGGCTGACCACGCGGTGTTCCTGTCGGGAAAGATCAACTTCCTTCTCGACGCCACGCTTGGCCTGATCAACCTGCAGCAGAACCAGATCATCAAGATTTTTTCCGTTGCCGCCGTCGTGTTCCTGCCACCGACCCTCGTCGCCTCGATCTACGGCATGAACTTCGACATGATGCCGGAACTGAAATGGATGCTCGGCTATCCATTTGCGCTCGGCCTGATGGCGCTCTCGGCCATCCTGCCTTACCTGTTCTTCAAACGGCGCGGCTGGATTTAGGTCGTGGACCATTGATCTTGCGCCACCCCGAATGCTTACTTGCAGGCAACAAGCTGGGGAGCGCGCAAAGTGACCAAGGCATACGGATCGCAGTCGATGGCAGGCCCGCTCAAGCGGGTGCTCATGCGCAGGGCTTCCAGTGCCATGCGCCGCGCCAAGGCGAACGAATGGCACTACGGCCCCGGTTTCGATCCGCACAAGGCCGCCAGGCAGCATGACGAGCTTGCGGCGCTCGTCGGGGCTTCAGGCGCCGAAATCGAGTGGCTGACGGACGAGGACGACGGCCTTGCCGATTCCGTTTTCACCCATGACCCATCCCTGATGAGCGACCAGGGCGCCATCCTGCTCTCGATGGGCAAGGTGCTGCGCGAACCGGAACCCGCCTTGCACGGCGTGGCCTTCACCCGCATGGGCATCCCTGTCCTCGGAAGCATTACCGCGCCCGGAACCGTGGAAGGCGGCGATTGCGTGTGGGTCGATGCCGGGACGCTTGCGGTCGGGCGCGGCGTGCGCACCAACGAGGCCGGCATCCGCCAGCTTGCAGACATGCTTGCTCCGCACGGCATTTCCGTTCTCGGCTTCGACCTGCCGCTGTGGCAAGGCGAGGAGGCCTGCCTGCACCTCCAGTCAGTGATCTCGCCGCTCGCCAGCGATCTGGCCCTCGTCTATGCGCCGCTTCTGCCGGCCGCGTTCTACCAGTTGCTGCGCGCGCGGGGCTACACGCTCGTTCATGGCGATGCCGACGAGTTCCACGCTTCCAATGGCCTCAGCCTCAACGTATTGGCGACAGCGCCAAGGCAGGTGATCGCAGTTGCCGGCTTTCCGAAGACCGCGGCCGCCATGCGGGCCGCCGGTTGCAGCGTGCAGACCTTCGAGGCGGACGCACTTTGCATTGCCTGCGAAGGTGGCCCGACCTGCCTGACGCGGCCGATCCTCAGGCAGTGAGGGCGGCGATGGAATTCACCCCCCTCTGGCCTGCCGGCCATCTCCCCCTCAAGGGGGGAGATCAGTTGAACCCAGGGGTATCGCAAATCACCGGCCTCGCAAGACAGGAACGACGCCGTATAGACGTGATCTCCCCCTTGAGGGGGAGATGGCCGGCAGGCCAGAGGGGGGTGAGAACGCCTACAGTATCGAGAGCCTCGCCGCATGACCCTCGGTGAAGCCCTTATCCGCCTTTTGGAAGCGTACGGCGTCGATACCGTCTTCGGCATTCCGGGCGTGCATACGGTCGAACTCTATCGGGGGTTGGCGGGCTCGGAAATCCGCCATGTCACGCCGCGCCACGAACAGGGCGCAGCCTTCATGGCCGACGGCTATGCGCGCGCCAGCGGGCGTCCGGGCGTGGCCTTCGTCATCACCGGGCCGGGACTCACCAACGCCGTCACGGCGATGGCGCAGGCGCGTGCGGATTCCGTGCCGATGCTGGTCGTCTCCGGCGTCAATGCCACCGCGACGCTGGGCAAGGGGCTCGGCTACCTGCACGAGCTTCCAGACCAGCGCGGCATGATGGAAAAGGTCGCCCTCAGTTCCGAGCGCATTGCCAACCCCGATGAGTTGCCGGGCGCGCTTGCCCGCGCCTTTGCACTTTTTGCCTCTTCGCGGCCCGGTCCCGTCCATATCGAAGTCCCGATTGACGTCATGGCCTTGCCTGCCGATGACCTTGCCTTCGACGTCGCCGGAACAGCGCGCCCCACCCCGGAGCGGGCGTTGATCGCAAGGGCGGCGGAATTGATTGCTTCTGCCCGCAGCCCATTGATCCTCGCCGGCGGTGGAGCAAAAACCTCGAATGCCGAATTGAAGCGCCTTGCCGAACTGATCGATGCGCCGGTCGTGCAGACGGCCAATGCGCGCGGCCTGATGCACGGCCACAAGCTCGGCGTTCCCGCCAGTCCAAGCCTCAAAGCGGTACGCAAGCTCATGGCCGATGCCGATGTCGTCATCGCCGCCGGCACCGAATTCGGCCCCACCGACTACGACATGTATGCCGATGGCGGCTTTGTCGTGCCGCCTGTCCTGATCCGCATCGACATTGACGACGCCCAGTTGAAGCGCCGTCCTTCAACCATCGCCATCCAAGCCGATTGCCGCGCGGCCCTTGCAGAACTGTGCGACACGCTTGGCGCTGCCTCTACCCACGATCGCGGCGGCGCGGAGCGGGCGCGCTCGACCCGCGAAGCCGCATTCGCCGAAATCGGCCCGGCCATGCAGGCGCAGGTCCGCGCCGTCGAGCATATCCGCGACGCGCTGCCCAACTCGCTCATCGTCGGCGATTCCACCCAGCCGGTCTACGCCGCCAACCTCTACTACGACCATGACCGCCCCGGCGGCTGGTTCAATGCCGCGACCGGTTTCGGCGCGCTGGGTTTTGGCCCGCCCGCCGCCATCGGCGCTGCCATCGCCCTGCCCGGCGTGCCCGTCGTCTGCCTTGCCGGTGACGGCGGCTTCCAGTTCACCTTGCCCGAAATCGCGGTTGCGACGGATGCCGGCGCGCGCGTCATCTTCGTCATCTGGAACAATCGCGGCTATCGCGAGATCGAGACCTCGATGCGCGATGTCGGCGTCGAGCCTGTCGGCGTTTCGCCGGCCCCGCCCGACTTCATCAAGCTCGCCGCAGCCTATGGCATCGACGCCGAACGGCTTTCGTCAGCCGGCGAACTGGGCGCCGCTCTCACCAGAGCCCATGCGAAAAGACAACCCTGCATTATCGAAATTGCAATTGAGTGATGACGCAAAAGGCGCGACGGTCACCAAATAGGCGTTTTGTGCGAGACCCATTGCTTATGACAGGTACATTGAACGGCAAGAATATCGTCGTAACCGGGGGAACAGGCGCATTAGGCAGCGCCGTGGTGGGAAAACTGCTCAGCGAAGGTGCAGTCTGCCACGTCCCCAACAGCCACGCAGCCGCGCCGCCCCATTTCCCGTTCGTGGACGACAACAACGTCAAGCTGACGCACAATGTGTATCTGGCCGACGCCGACGCGGTCGACACCTACTATGCGACCGTGCCCGAGCTTTGGGCGTCGATCCATCTCGCTGGCGGCTTTGCCGCCTCTGCCGTGGAAAAAACTGAGGCCGCCTCGTTCGACGAACTGATGGAAACCAACGTCCAGACCGCATTCCTGTGCTGCCGGGCCTCCGTGCGCGCCATGCTTGCCACCGGCGCCGGCGGGCGCATCGTCAATGTCTCGGCCCGGCCCGGCCTCGATCCGCGGCGCGGTTCGGGCATGGTCGCCTATGCCACCAGCAAGGCGGCGGTCGCCGCGATGACGGTGGCGCTGGCCGAAGAGATGAAAAGCAAGGGCATCCTCGTCAACGCCATCGCGCCCTCGACGCTCGACACGCCCGCCAACCGCTCCGGCATGCCGGATGCCGATTTTTCGAAATGGGTCAGTCTCGAAGCTGCCGCCGAGGCGATCGCCTATCTCGTCTCGCCGTCGAACCAGGCCATCAGCGGCACGCTCGTCCCGCTCTACGGCCGCGCCTGATCCCTGAGCCAAAGGCGCGACAGCCGCTCATCCAGCCCGTTCAAAAGAAAAACCCGCCGGATCGCTCCGGCGGGTTTTTTTATGTTGTCCGTCGCGCCGCCTGAAACGGCGCGACCGATCGACAAGGCTCTTAGTTGCCGCCCTGCTTCTTCAGCGCGGCGCCCAGGATGTCGCCCAGCGAAGCGCCGGAGTCGGTCGAACCGTACTGCGCGACAGCTTCCTTTTCCTCGGCGATTTCCAGCGCCTTGATCGAGACCTGCAGCTTGCGGGTCTTCTTGTCGTAGGCGATGACGCGGGCGTCCAGCTTCTGGCCGACGGTGAAGCGCTCGGGGCGCTGCTCGTCGCGGTCACGCGAAAGATCGGCGCGCTTGATGAAGGTCTCGAGGCCGCTTTCGACCAGTCGAACTTCCAGGCCGCCATCCTTGATGCCGGTGACTTCGCACGTCACAACCGCGTTCTTGCGCAGCTCGCCGCTGGTGGCGGCTTCGCCGGCCGCGTCGCGCTGCAACTGCTTGACGCCGAGCGAAATGCGTTCCTTCTCGATGTCGACGTCGAGCACCTGCGCCTTGACCATGTCGCCGCGATTGTACTCTTCGATGACCTGCTCGCCCGGACGGTTCCAGTCGAGGTCGGAGAGGTGCACCATGCCGTCCACGTCGCCGTCGAGACCGATGAACAGGCCGAACTCGGTCTTGTTCTTGACCTCGCCCTCGACCTGCGAACCAACAGGATGGTTGCGGGCGAAAGCTTCCCACGGGTTCTCGAGCGTCTGCTTCAAGCCCAGCGAGATACGGCGCTTGGCCGGATCGACTTCCAGCACGACCACGTCGACCTGCTGCGAGGTGGACAGGATCTTGCCGGGGTGCACGTTCTTCTTCGTCCACGACATTTCCGAAACGTGGATGAGGCCCTCGATGCCCGGCTCCAGCTCGACGAACGCGCCGTAGTCGGTGATGTTGGTGACCGTGCCGGTGATCTTCTTGCCGATCGGGAACTTGGTGCCGATATCGCTCCACGGATCGCTCTCGAGCTGCTTCATGCCGAGCGAGATGCGGTGGGTTTCCTGGTTGATGCGGATGATCTGCACCTTGACCGTCTGGCCGATATTGAGGATCTCGGTCGGATGGTTGACGCGGCGCCATGCCATGTCGGTGACATGCAGCAGGCCGTCTATGCCGCCGAGGTCGACGAACGCACCGTAGTCGGTGATGTTCTTGACCACGCCTTCGACCACCTGGCCCTCTTCGAGGTTCTGCACGATCTCGGAGCGCTGCTCGGCGCGGCTCTCTTCGAGAACGGTGCGGCGCGAGACGACGATGTTGCCGCGGCGGCGATCCATCTTGAGGATCTCGAACGGCTGCGGGTTGTGCATCAGCGGGGTGACGTCGCGGATCGGGCGGATATCGACCTGCGAACGCGGCAGGAAGGCAACTGCGCCGTCCAGATCGACGGTGAAGCCGCCCTTGACCTGGTTGAAGATGACGCCTTCGACGCGCTCGCCCTTCGAGAACTTCTCCTCGAGCTTGACCCAGCTTTCCTCGCGGCGTGCCTTGTCGCGCGACAGCATCGCTTCGCCAAGCGCGTTTTCGATGCGCTCGACATAAACCTCGACGGTATCGCCGACCTTGAGCGAGGTTTCCTTGCCCTTGGCGCCGAATTCCTTCAGCGGAACGCGGCCTTCGACCTTCAGGCCGACGTCAATGATGGCCATGTCCTTTTCGATCGCGGTGATGATGCCGCGAACGACCTGGCCTTCGCCAGAATGACCATCGGAAAATGATTCTTCGAGCATGCTCGCGAAATCGTCGCGAGAGGGATTTGCAACAGACATATGTTCTCCTGAAAAGCCTCTTTGAGAGGCGGCGCCGTGGGTTAGCGTTGCGTTGGCCTGCCGACATCCCGGACCCTTGGGTCCTGACCGCTTCAAGCGGCAAATCCGGCGCAAAAGAATGCTTGCAGGCTGGTTCAACCTGAAATGGGGATTTTTCGCGTCTCCGGCAAGCGCCGATCGACCAACCCGGATCAGGTCTTGTTTCCGCCGGCCACGGCGTCGTCTACGATTGCCTTGGCTGCCAGGAACGCGGCTTCTATATCCATTTCGCTGGTATCAAGCAAGTGCGCGTCGGCGGCAGGCTTCAACGGCGAGTCGGCCCTGCCGGTGTCGCGCTCGTCGCGGCGCCGGATATCGGCGAGAATACCGGCGAAATCGGCTGCGCCGCCATTGGCCTCGATCTCGGCAAGGCGGCGGCGCGCGCGCACCTCGGCGCTCGCCGTCACGTAAAGCTTCACGTCCGCGTCGGGACAGACCACAGTGCCGATGTCGCGCCCGTCCAGCACGGCACCGGAAGGCTGCGCGGCAAAGGCGCGCTGCTTTTCGACCAGGATTTTGCGCACCTCGGGGATCACCGCCACCTTGGAGGCGGCCTCGCCAACGGCATGGGCTGAAAGAACGGCGCGATCGAGATGGCCGAGATCGACCAGCCTTGCTGCCTCCACCGCGTGCGGTTCGTCACCGAGCGGCCAGCCCTTCATCAAGAGCATGTGCGCGACGGCGCGATAGGTCAGCCCGGTGTCGAGATGCGGCAAGTGGTAATAGTCCGCCAGACGCCTCGCCAGCGTGCCCTTGCCCGCGCCTGCCGGACCGTCAATGGCGATAATCATCGCTTGGCACCGTAGTGGCGCACCAGGTCGGCCATCGCCGTATTGTGCAACGGCTCGCCGGTCGTTCCAAGGCTCTCGGCGACCCTGTCCCTGTCGGCGACGGGCCGGTTCTGGCTCACCTTCCACTTGCCCGCGATCTCGGCGATCTCGATCTCAAGCCCGACAATGCCCTTGATCTGCGACTGGATATAACTTTCCGGCGCATCGCTCACGGCCCATGCCTCGGCGCGGCCCGCCTCGTGTTCATCCGTCAGGGCCGAGACATGCGCGCGCAGCCAGTCGGCCCCCTCCATGACGGTCACCTTGCCGCGCACCTGCACCATCGCATAGTTCCACGTCGGCACGACCTTGCCGGTTTCCTGCTTGGTCGCATACCAGGACGGCGTGATGTAGGATTCTGCGCCCTGGAACACCACGAGCGCCGGCGCGCCGTCCTTCAGTTCCTGCCACTGGCCGTTCGCCTTGGCCATGTGCGCCAGCAAGGTTCCCTTCTGGGATCGGCCCGCATCGAGGTGGAACGGATAGACATTGGCCGTCGGCCCACCGGCCGGCGCGGTGATCAAAAGCCCGAGCGGATGCGCCCTTATCAGCGCGTGCTGGACCTGAAGATCGTCTTCCTTGAAAAGCGGCGGCTGGTACATCGTTGCAGTCTTTCTTCCGCTGCCCAATTCCAGTTCAGGTCAGCGCCTTGGCGTCTTTGGCAGTTTTCCGGCCTCGCGCGCAAGTTCGGCGATCACCCGATCAGCCTCCTCCAGACGCTGTGCTTTTCGCGCCTGATCGAACTTCTCGTATTCCGCTTCCGCCAGTTGCCGCGCTGCCGAGGCCTTCATAGACCCTCCCGAACGCAATACGTTTCGTCCAAGACCCGTCAGTTGCTTGTCCAGCAGGATCTCGGCGTCGCGCATGACTACAAGACGTCCCAGATCGAGCTGGTCTTCGAAGACATCGAGCAGGATGGTTGTCAGCCGGTTCAGCTCCTTGATTTCAGCCTGCCCGAGATAGTTCTTCGATACCCTGACATCGGCCTTGCGAATGGCGTCGCCCGGCCAGTTCACCAGACCCATGTTTTCCGAGGTGTGGTTTGCCCTGGACGCGATGATCTCGGCTGGCGTGTGCGCGGCAACCGCATAAACCAGTTTCGCTTGAGTCTGTTTGTAGAATATCTGCGACAAGTCCGACGCCGGTTCGTAGTCCTGGCATAGGGAGCATATCCGTCGCAGTTCCCTATAGACATTGGCTTCGTCGGAGCGGATGTCGCGAATGATTTCGCGAAGCTCTGCGACACGATCCACAGCCTGCGGCTGCTTGAGCCTTGGCGCATCGACGACGAACCCTTTTCTCGCGAACTGAACCAGAATGCCCGTCGCCCAGCGACGGAAAGTGGTTGCTTGCGCCGAGGATACCCGATAGCCGACCGATATCACCATATCGAGGCTATAGTGTTCGATCTGTCGCGCGACCCGCCGGTCGCCTTCGGTTCGAACTATTTCAATTTTTGAAACAGTTGACTCCGCGTCGAGCTCGCCATCTTCGATAATATTTGAAACATGTCGCGAGACGCTCGGGATATTCACCCCGAAAAGCTGCGCGATCTGCGCCTGCGTCATCCAAAGCGTTTCGCCCTCGTAGCGGATATCGAGGTGCAGCTCCTTCTGCGTGCCGTAAACAAGGAAACGATCCCCGGTTCCCGCATCCTCCACGAGATGAACCGGTTCTTCGCTGCTGTCGTTCATAATCCCACCCGGCACTGCAACGAGAACATAATAGCAACATCTGCAATTGAATGTCAGCAGGAAATCGTCGGCTGGTTCTTCGTATGTGGATAAAATTGCTCGCCCATCAGCAGAGGAAGGACATTTGCCCCGCCAAATCAGGGCCTTGTATTTCCTTGCGCGAATATCCCTTCCGATCTTATCCCCGGCCTGTCGCTCCGGCCTATGATTTGCCTGTCCCTTCCGCCGGGAACACCGGTCATGACGGTGATTGCGTGGGAAGGGGCCGGTGCCCCGGAGGCGAGGCTAACGTGGTCTTGTTCCGGGGAGGTTTGGCTGCTCCCCCACGAAGGGGCCGG